>NZ_CP051155.1:1200000-2400000 GCF_012277275.1 Gephyromycinifex aptenodytis
CTCGTTCGTGTTCTGCAGCTCGGCTTGGTCGCGCTGGTGGGTACCCGCTGAGCCGCAACGCCAGCGCGGCCGGATGAGGTCTGGGCCGCCTGCAGGTCGGGCGATCCCGCCGTGACGGCATCGGCGATGCCGGCGATACAGACCTGCGATGGAAGCTGTGTCTTCTGCGGACGCCCCACGGACACCTCGAGCAGGGGGAAGGCCGTCGGACAGTCCCGCGGCAGCGTCTCTGCCAGGGCCGGGCCATACCTGGGCCTGCAGGTGGCGCGAGTGCACCGCCGGATTCACAGTCGCCACTGGGCCGACTCTCGCCAGCGGGCCGTCATCAGTGCGAACACGCCACCGGCCGCCTTCAGCTGCGAAACGGTCCCGGTCTCCACGATCCGGCCGCCGTCCAGGACGATCACGTTGTCGGCGATGTCGAGCATCGCCGGGCGGTGCGCCACCACGACGGTGGTGTACTCGGGACGAATCTGCGCCAGGGCATCCACGACGGTGCGTTCGTTGCGGTTGTCCAGCGCGGAGGTCGCCTCGTCCACCAGCAGCAGGCGGGCGGACTTTGCCAGGGCGCGAGCAACGCCGACGCGCTGGCGTTCACCACCGGAAACCTTGCCTCCGAGTTCACCGACGGGGGTGTCCCACCCGTGAGGCAGTGCCTCCAGCACCCGATCCAGGCCACTCAACCTGGCGATGCGGTCCTGGTCGCCGGCGGTGAGTCCGGGATTGACGGCTCTCAGATTTTCGCGCACGGTACCGGCGTGCAGTAAAGAGTCCTGGAAGACGACCGCGGCGTTACCGCGCAGATCCGCCGCGCTCGCCGGGACACCATCCAGTTCGACTTCTCCGCAGGTCGGTTCGGTCAACCCGGCCAGGACCCGCAGCAGGGTGGACTTGCCTGACCCGGAAGGCCCCACCACCACCGTGACCGTGCCGGGCGCCAGGTCGAGGTCGACGTTGCTGAGCGCGTTCAACCCATCGGCGAACTGCACGCCCACGTCCCGCAACCTCACCTGTGGCGCGTCCGGGGAAGGGGCGCTGGGAACGATGGCGGTCGTCTCGACGATCTCTCGTACCTCCGCCAGGGTCCGCCGGGTGGAGTCCAGCGCGTCGGCAGAGCTACTGAGCATGGTGGCCTGCTCCACCACCCGCAACAACACCACGACGGAAGCCGCCGCACCGGCCGCTGAGAGTGAGCCGGCGTCGTAGGAGCGCCAGATCACGACGCCGAAGCCGAGCAACACCACCTGTAGCGCCAGGCTGAACAGCACCTCGCCGGGAAGCTGCCAGACCAGCAAACCGCGCATACGACACCGCGTCGCTTCAATGGCGGAGTCCACCCGCGCCCGGCCGTCTGCCACGCGGCGGGCCGTCCGCAGCGAGGGCTGAGCCCAGGCGAACTCGAAGAGCCGGTCGTCGAGTTCTTCGTTGGCTCGGGTGAACGTGGACGTCGCGCGCGCTTGCAGGCGCATCGCCCCCCACATCGCCGCAAGGCACAGCAATCCACCGACCAGTGTCACGACGGCCAGCAGGGGTGAGATCCACACCAGCCCGAAACTCAGGGCGAAGAGCAGTGCTACCGCTGTAATCACCGGCCCGACGATGAGGATGACGGCCGAGGTGGCTTCGGTGGCGCGACCTGAGACCAGCGAGCGCAATCGGCTCGCTCGAGCAGGGGTGAGTTTGGAGGCCGGCCAGGACAGGACAGCCTGCGGTGCATGCTGGTGGATCGCTCTCATCACGCCGATCCCCAGCTGCAGGCCCAGACGGGCGGCGAGGACGTCCATCACCCAGGCCACGGCGACCAACCCGATCAGGACCAGCACCCACCAGCCGGCAGAGGCAGGATTCGGCCCGAAGAGCCTGGCCAGCAATGGGTACAGCGTCAGAACAGCGCCGGCCTGCAACGTCGCCGACACCAACACCGCCCCGAGGAAGCCCCAGAATGGACGCCCCCCACCGCTGATGACATGAATGGCCCGCAGCATCAGTGCACCTCCTCGCGTTCGAGAAATGACGACTCGCCGGCGTCCCAGAGCCGTCGATACAGCCCATCGACGCTGCTCAGTTCTGCGTGGGTCCCGGTCTGCACCACCTGTCCGGCGTCCATCACGACGATCTGGTCGGCGTTGGTGATGGTGTGCAGACGGTGGGCGATCATCAGCACCGTGCGACCCGCCAGCAGGTGCTCGAAGCCCTTGCGGATGGCCCACTCGGACTCGGCGTCGGCCGCAGCCGTGGCCTCGTCGAGGACGACGATCGGTGTGTCTGCCAGCAGCGCGCGAGCAATCCCGACGCGTTGCCTCTCCCCGCCGGAGAGCCGGTCGGTGGAGATGATCGTGTCGTAGCCCTGGGGCAGGTCGGCGACGACTGCGTCCAGGTGGGCAGCTTGGGCTGCCTTGTGAATCTCCTCCTGGCTCGCCTCGGGCCGGGTCAGGGCAATGTTGTCTCGCACACTGCCGTGGATGAGTTGCACATCCTGCAACAAGATCGAGACGCGCGCGTACAACTGCTCGTGGGTCAGGTCGCGTACATCGGTGCCGTCGATGCTGACGGTGCCGCGCTCGACATCCCACAGCCGTGCGAGCAGCGCTGCCACGGTGGATTTCCCTGCCCCCGAGGGTCCTACCAGGGCGGTCACCGTTCCGCGTTGCAACTCCAGCGACAGCCCTTCAAGGACGGTTCGACCGGTGCCGTAGGCGAAGCTGACGTCTTCGAATCGGACATGACCGGCCGGGGCGCTGCGGTCAGCGGGGGGAGCCAGTTCCGGCGTCGCAAGGAACAGTTCGATACCGCTGCGAGAGTTCAGGGCAGCGATCAACGCCCCCAGGTTGAGAGCCAGGGAGATCAGTTGACCTCCCATCGCCGTTCCCAACACCAGGAACGGCAGGAGGTCCAGCGGCTCGATCCACCCCGGCATGATGAACAGGTAGCCGGCGACCAGCAGGATCCCCAGCACAGTGGTGGGTCGGTTGCTCATCGAGGCCAGGATCTTGCGCGGGCCGGTGTCGCGTTGCCAGTCCGCGATGAAGTCTCCGACCTCGCCCAGCGTGGCGGGCAGATCTACCACCGCTTGCGGCCCGTACACCGCTGCCACGTCGCGGGTCATGATGAACGTCTGCGCCTGCCCGGCAGCCAGGGCCAGGTAGCGCTGCGAGCGCACCATCCGCTCGCGATCGGCGCGGGCGATCCCGGACATGATCATCAGGTAGGCAGCCAACGGCACCAACAGCACCAGGCCCAGGCGCCATTGCACAGTGAACAGGTAGATCAGGGTGGCCAGCGGCGTGACCACTCCCCCGACGACGTCGGGCACGGTGTGGGTGATGAGGTAATGCAAAGCTCCCACGTCATCGCTGACGAGTTTCTTCACCTCGCCCGGACGCCGGTCACCGAACCAGCCCAGCGGCAACACACTGAGTTTGCTCATCAGCCGTCGGCGTAGGGCCGCCGAGAAGGACGCGTCGTAGAAGTGCAGTACCAAGACGAGCAGGGATGCTGCAGCCGTGGTGAGCCCCATGACGACCGCGGCGGTCACGGCGGTGCTGACATATTCCTCGCGCTGAGCGCCGGTCAGGAAGGATCGCGCCAACTCCGCGAACAAGACGAACGGCACCAGTTGCAGGATCGAGATGAGCGCTTGGGCGACGCCCGCCGCGATGAGGGGGATCTTGGCCGCGGCGAGCACACCGGCAGCGGGCTGCCTGGCCGGCTCCTCGGGCGTTGAGCCGGCCGGCGTCGCCGCAGGAGCGGCTTGTTCCGCGACGGCTCGCCCCTCGTGCTCGGCAGCGGCGTTCAGGGTATCCAGGGTCTCGGATTTGCCCATCGCGCGCCCCCGGATCCAGTACGCCTGGGCGTGCAGGGTCGCTCGGTTCAAGCCGTACTCTCGCTGGAGCAGGGTCTTGGCGTGCCGGGTGGAGGTGCTCTCACCGGTCACCCAGGCGTACCAACCGGTCCAATCCCGGCCTGCGAGCGCCTGGACCAGGGCCTGCCCATCAGGCAGTTCGTCCACCCAGGCCGCGGTGATGTTGGGCCCCTGAGGTAACGGCAGCTGGTTGTCCAGTTCGGTGTGGCGTTCGAGGTAGACGACCACCGGTTGGTCCTTGGGGATGGCCTCGGCCAGCGCCCGGATGGCCGGATACCCAGCCAGGTCGCCCATCAGCAGGTAACCCTCGGGAGCCGGCGTGGGAAGGGCGAAGGGGTGCTCGCCGTAGCGCATCGCCACGATCTGCTGGCCTTCATCGCAGTTCGCAGCCCAGTAGGAGGCGGGCCCCATCGGGTGGTGGATCACGAAATCCATGGCGAACCGGCCGGTCTGCGGGTCGGGATCCACGATCGTGTAGCCCCGCTGGTGCTGGCGTGAGCCACCGTCGGGGTCGGGGAACCACGCACGAATCCAGTTGGCCGGAGCTTCACCCTGCGTGTTCAGTAGCGTCTCGGAGTGGCAGTGCACTCGGATGAAGTGATCGGCGAGCTTCTGGGTGCCCGTCACGGTGACGCAATGCTCTTGGGCGCCCAGCCCGCGCAGCACTGCGCCTTGGAATCCCTTGCCCATGGTCGCTCCTTGGCGGTTTATGGTCAGGTTTGAGGTCGTTGGGCGCCCCTGGGAGCGCGGGTGGCTGGCCTAGGACAGTTCGCTGAGGCCGGGTGTTGAGGTGTCCTCCGGCCGGGAGGACGGGCCAGGCGGCACCGATGCGGGATCGTCATGGGGACGCGCGACGTCGGCGCGCATGAGGTGAAGGAGATCGGTGACGCCTTGGCCCGGTTGCGCGGCTTGGAGAAACCCGTTGATGGCCGCCCCCAGCCACAGTCGGACGTACTCTGCGTCCTCTACCTGCGGCAGCACGCGCAGCACCTGCCCGATCCCTTCGTCGGCGAGGTTGTCCACGGTGACAACCTCCAACTCCTGTTCGATGACATCGGCCCGCACGCGGCGCTCATCCGCAGCAGCGGCATAACCGATGGCCAAGATGGCCACCGCGGAGGAGAGCACCATGGCCACCGCGGGGTCGTAACCGCGCCGGTGCAGCGCACGGGTGGCGTCGGCGAGGAGGCGACGTCCCCCCTCCCCACGCGGGAAGAGTGTCTGCATGTAGGAGGCGAGGCCAGGGTGCGCGAGGGTGAACTCGTACAGCCTCAACCCCTGCGCCAACAGGTGGTGTTTGTCGTCCAGGGCTGGGTCGTCGAGTAGTTCCAGCTCGGCCAGGATGCTCTCTCCGACCAACCTCTCCAGACCCATGCGGTTCTCGACATGGCGGTACAGCGCTGTTGCCGTGACCCCGAGTTCCTGAGCCACGGCATTCAAGCTCAGCCGCCGCAGTCCGATGGCGCGCCCGGCACGCTCGATGTCCGCACTGGTGATCTGAGGAGGCCTACCCCCGATGTTCACCGCTCGCCTCCCTTAGTTGTACCTACTAACTAAGGGGATACTAAGTTGCACGAGTGCGGCTCACAAGGGGCTCGTCCCTCGTTTTTCGGTGCATCCGAATCGCCCGCCGAACCCGTCGGCGGCGCAGTTCTGCTGAGCTCCGACGGAGTCCACCGTTCCATTCCCCTGCCAGGGTCATCGCGTGGCTGGCGTCGGGCGGGTTCGCTGCACCGGGAACCCCGGGGCCGACACCGGCAAGTACGGGTCTCTAGCCTGGCGGCATGAACAGCATCGATATTTTGATCGACGCCGCAGGCCGACCTGCCGCGTCCGCCCACGTCGTTCTTCGCGACCTGAGTCAGAAGGCCGCGCACGCCATGCCATCGGGGGGCAACTCGATCGCCTGGCTGCTATGGCACGCGGCGCGGCAGATGGATGTGCAGCTTCTGGCTCTGTCCGGCGGGGAGTCAGTGTGGCGCAGCGGCGACTGGGCACAGCGCCTCGGTGTCCACCGGGACGAGGACGACTTCGGTATGGGCGACTCCCCCGATGATGTCAGCGCACTTCAGGTCAGCGACGTGGCCGCTTTGGGCGAGTACCTGGGCGCCTGCGTCGAGGCGCTCGTCGCCTACCTACGCACCGCACCTGATCTGGGCGAGGTGATCGACGCCTCTTACACCCCGCCGGTGACGCGCGCCACGCGGATCCTGAGCATGGTCAACGACGCCGTCACCCACGTCGGTCAGGCCGCCTACGTGCGCGGGATCGTCGACGACTGGTCCATCGGCGTCTGAGGCTGGGGGGCCTCGCATCCCTAGGATGCGAGCCCTTCGCCGTCGCGAGGAGCCAACTGGTTACGACCACGACGAGACCGGCAGTCCGGGATCC
Source organism: Gephyromycinifex aptenodytis (assembly GCF_012277275.1). Lineage (GTDB taxonomy): Bacteria > Actinomycetota > Actinomycetes > Actinomycetales > Dermatophilaceae > Gephyromycinifex > Gephyromycinifex aptenodytis. Next base: position 1,206,254 of record NZ_CP051155.1, read on the forward strand.
CCCGCTGACGTCGACGTCACCTGGTGGTCCTGCATCGGGCAGGGCGCACTGACAGGCGAACTCGTCGGCCGCCGCGCGCCACACCTGAAGACCGTCGGCCCCGGCGCCATCGTGTGGGTGGTCGCCGAGGCCGAGTCCGCCTCCACGTTGCGTGCCTACCTGCGCACCGAGGCAGGGTGCGATCCGGGGCCTGCTTGACGCAGCGACCTACTGGCGTCGAGGCCGCGCCGCGAGCTGGCTCCGCTGCGGACGTCAGGTAGGGCTCAGACGTCGTAGGCCGCGTCGAAGAAGTCCCGCTCACACTGCACGGCGCGGGTGAAGAGGTCCTCGACGCGAGCACGCTCTGCCTGCTCCGCCGGCTCGTGGGCATCGAGCTGACCACGCAGCCAGCCCACCCACGACTCGAACGCCTCACCGCGGTGCAGGTCGATCCAACCGACGTGCTCGGGCCGGGTGGCGGCGAGCTCCGTGGCCTCGGGCCGCGTCGCCCAATCGAGGTAGAGCCACTCAGCTACGACGAGCACAGCCAGCGCACCTGCGTACGAGCGTGACGTCACCGCCTCCCGCATGACCGCCTCAAAGGCGCGCGTCGCGGCTGTCAACTCTGGTGCGACGCGGTCGGATTCGGGGACATCCAGCGCGTCGAAGGAGTCCACGAAGTACGTGTTCTCGTCGGCGGCGAAGAAGCCCAACTGGCGCGCCAAGGGCAGCCGCGCGGCCAGGTCGGGCGCCGAGGCGCAGGCCTGCCCGAGCAACGCCGTGAACGCGTCGCAGAATTGATAGTCCTGCACGAGGTAGTGGCGCAGCACGTCGTCAGCCACAGTGCCGGCGAGCAGTTCGTCGACGAAGCGGTGTCCGACCGCTGCGTCCCACTCGGCGGTGCAGCTCTCGCGGAGTCGTGCGGAAAAGGTCGTCATGGCTCAGCCCTCCACTGTGCGGGGGTGGGTCATGTCGAACGGAATGACCCAGGCGTCGAATTCGTCCTCGGTGACATGCCCCAGTTCGAGGGCGGCTGCCTTGAGGGTCGTGCCGTCCTTGTGCGCCTTCTTGGCGATCTGCGCGGCCTTGTCGTACCCGATGTGCGGGTTGAGGGCGGTGACCTGCATGAGGTTGCTGGCCAGCTCGGCGGCGATGCGTTCGCGGTCGGGCTCGATGCCGACGGCGCAGTGGTCGGTGAACGCGGCGCAGGAGTCGCCAAGCAGGCGAATGCTTTCCAGCACAGCATGCGCCATGACCGGTTTGTACACATTGAGCTGGAAGTTGCCCTGGCTGCCGGCAAATCCGACGGTGGCGTCGTTGCCGAACACGCGGGTGGCGACCATCGTCATGGCCTCGCACTGGGTGGGGTTGACCTTGCCCGGCATGATGCTGCTGCCCGGCTCGTTCTCGGGGATACGGATCTCGCCGATGCCGTTGCGGGGGCCGGAGGCGAGCCAGCGGACGTCGTTCGCGATCTTCATCAGTGCCATGGCGAGGCCGCGTAGCGATGAGCTCAGCATCACCAGCGCGTCGTGCGCCGACAGGGAGGCGAACAGGTTGTCGGCCTGCCGGAAGGGGTGTCCGGTCTGCTCGGCGATCTTGGCGGCGGCGAGCTGCCCGAACTGCGGGTGTGCGTTGAGCCCGGTGCCCACGGCAGTACCACCGATGGCGAGGTCGAGTACGCCGGTCTCCGCGTGCCGCACGCTGCCCAGGGCGAAGTCGAGTTGGGCGACCCAGCCGCCGATCTCCTGGCCGAGAGTGATGGGCGTGGCGTCCTGCAGGTGCGTGCGGCCGACCTTGACCACGTCGGCGAACTCGCTCGACTTGTCGGCGAGCACGTCGCGCAGGCGCGTGACCTGGTCGTACAGGTACTCATGCAGGTCGAGGACGACGGCGATATGCATGGCCGTCGGGAAGGTGTCGTTGCTGCTCTGTCCGCGGTTGACATGGTCGTTGGGGTGGACCGGGGACTTGCTGCCCATCTGCCCGCCCGCGATCTCGATGGCGCGGTTGGAGATGACCTCGTTGGAGTTCATGTTGGACTGCGTGCCGCTACCGGTCTGGAACACGACCAGCGGGAACTGCTCGTCGAGGTCGCCGGCGACGACCTCACGCGCGGCCTGCTCCAGCGCATCGAGGGCGGTCTCGTCGAGGGCGGAGAGCTCCCCCAGTTCGCGGTTGGCGCGGGCCGCACCGAGCTTGAGGTGCCCCAGCGCACGAATCATCGAATGTCCCCACACGAACGTGTCACGCCCGATGGGAAAGTTCTCAATGCTGCGCTGGGTCTGCGCGCCCCAATAGTGGTCGGCAGGCACCTCCACGGTGCCCATGCTGTCGGTCTCGTTGCGAGTATCCATGCCCCCACCCTAGGAACAAGGCTGGCGCACGAACAGCCCGGCCGCCAGCGCTCAACAAGTTCATGTCGCGAGCCTCTCCGGCGCGGTACGCACGGACTCGCAACTGCGGTCGCGGTCCCCGTGGCGCAGCGTGAACCTGGTCGATAACGCGGGGCTGGCCTCGGGCTCGTCGTGGTCGAACCCTGCGGCACGTCGCCGTTCGCAGGAAGATCGTATCCGCGGCCTGCTGCTCCCTGCCGACGCTAGACGTTAAACCGGAACTCGACGACGTCGCCGTCGGTCATGACGTATTCCTTGCCCTCCATACGGACCTTGCCTGCGGCTTTGGCCTCGGCCATAGATCCGGCGGCGATGAGGTCTTCGTAGGAGACGATTTCGGCCTTGATGAAGCCGCGCTGGAAGTCGGTGTGGATGACGCCTGCGGCTTGAGGGGCGGTCCAGCCCTGTCGGATCGTCCAGGCCCGAGCCTCCTTGGGGCCGGCGGTCAAGTAGGTCTGCAACCCCAGGGTGCGGAACCCGGTGTGGGCCAGCTTGTGCAGGCCCGGCTCGTCCACCCCCACCGACTCCAGCAGTTCCTGCGCCTCTTCGGGCTCCAACTCCGCCAGGTCCATCTCCAGCTTGGCGTTGAGGAAGACCGCCTCTACCGGCGCGACCAAGGCCGCGAGCGCCTTCTTCGCCTCCTCGTCGACGAGCTGATCCTCATCGACGTTGAACACGTACAAGAACGGCTTGGTCGTCATCAGCCCGAGCTCACGCAGCAACGACAGGTCGACATCGCCCTGGCGCGCGAACAGGGTGTCCCCGGCCTCCAGGTACTTCTGCGCCTGCACCGCCGCCTCGTAGACAGCCTTGTCGACTTTCTTACCCTTGACCTCTTTCTCCAGCCGCGGCACGGCCTTCTCCAGAGTCTGCAGGTCGGCCAGGATCAGTTCGGTGTTGATCGTCTCGATGTCTGAACGCGGGTCGACCTTGCCGTCCACGTGGGTGACGTCGTCGTCCTCGAAGGCCCGGATGACCTGGCAGATCGCGTCCGCTTCACGAATGTTGGCCAAGAACTTGTTGCCCAGACCCTCCCCCTCGGAGGCGCCACGCACGATGCCGGCGATGTCGACGAAGGAGACGGTGGCCGGGATGATCTTCTCGCTGCCGAACACTTTCGCCAGCTCGTTCAGCCGGGGATCAGGCAGCGGCACCACACCCACATTCGGCTCGATCGTCGCGAACGGATAGTTCGCGGCGAGCACGTTGTTCTTCGTCAGCGCGTTGAACATGCTCGACTTGCCGACGTTGGGGAGACCGACGATTCCAATAGTGAGTGCCACGGGGTCAGGAGTTTAGCGCCCGCGCGCCCCGGGTGAGTTCAGCGTCCGCGCCTAGGCGACTTAGCTTCCTCGGCGCCGCCCATCCTGAGCAGCCAGAACCACGCCCCCAGCGCCACCAGTACTAGGACCCCTACCGGCACCGGCGCCCGCCCAACCAGGTGCGTCGCCCGGCCTGCACCCATCCCGTACAGCCACACTTCATGCACGAGAACCCCCGCCACGCCGGTCGTGGCCACTGTCGCCACCGCAGCGGCCAGCCACCCGCTAGCCCTCAGCCGGGCCCCCGGCCGGATCGCCACCAACAGCCCCCATACCGCGCACGTCCCCAACGCCAGGCACCCCAGCAGGGGACCGGCGGTTGCCCGCCCGGCAGCCAGGGCGAACGCGAACGGGTCGCGGGAAAGACCGATATAGCTCTCCACGATCATCGCTTGCACCAGCGCAGCCATCCCTGCGGTGAGCAACAGCAGGATCGATGCTGCGGCAGCCACCACTCGCACCGGCCACGTCAATAGCGGCCCCTGTCGATCAGTCATCGGCTCTCCCCCTCATCCAGGGCAGGATACGGATCGCAAGGGTGTCCTTGTACCTGCATACCCAAGCCAGCCCGGGCGGGGTCTGCCGCCGTGAGCGCGGGCGATGCGCAGAACGTGCGCGGCGAAGGGCTGTCGGTGGCTGCTGGCACAGTGAACTCATGGACACCGCGCTGCTGCTCGCTCTTTTAGTGGGGCTCGTCCTTGGGGTCGGACTGGGTCTGCTCATCGCCCGATCGTTTCTGCTCGCCGGCCACCGCGACCATCTCGTGGCTGCCCGAACCGAGAACGAGTTGCTGCGCGAACGGATTGAGGCGCTGCAAGCCGCCGACACCGCGGCGCTGGACGCCAATACGGCGCTGGCCCCGCTGCGGGAGACCCTGGTGCGGGTAGAGCGTCAGGTAGGGCTACTGGAGCGGGACCGGCTGGAGCAGTTCGGCGAGATCGGCGAACGGTTGGCCGAAGTGACCTCCTCCACCTCAGCTCTGCGGGCATCGACGGCGAGCCTGGTCGGCTCGTTGAACGCCTCAACCGTGCGCGGCACCTGGGGCGAGACCCAGCTGCGCCGCGTTCTGGAGCACGCCGGCATGCTCGCGCGCTGCGACTTCGACGAACAAGTCAGCGCCGTCACCGCCCACGACGCCCGCATCCGCCCTGATGTCCTGGTGCGCCTGCCCGAGGGCAAAGTGCTCGTCATCGACGCCAAAGCCCCGATGAGCGCCTTCATGGCCGCGCACCGAGACGGTCTGGACGACAAAGAACGCCAAGCGGCCCTCGCCGCACACGGCAAGGTGATGCGTGGGCACGTCGATGCCCTCGCGGCCAAGTCCTACTGGACGGCCTTCGCCACCACACCCGAGATGGTCGTGTGCTTCGTGCCCAGCGACTCGATCTTGGCGGCTGCTCTGGCCGCAGACCCGAGCCTGTTCGATCACGCACAGGCGCAGCGAGTCGTCCTCGCCTCCCCCTCCACCCTGCTGGCGCTACTGCGCACGGTCGCCTTCACCTGGCAGCAGCACAGCCTGTCCGACAACGCCCGGGAACTGCTTGCCCTCGGCAGCGAGCTACACGCCCGACTGGGCAGCCTCGGTTCGCACGTCGCCCGATTGGGGTCCTCGCTGAGGCGCAGCGTCGAGGCCTACAACGCCACCGTTGGCGCGATGGAGTCGCGGGTCTTGGTCACCGCACGGAAGATGGCCGAACTCGACCTGGCGGAGCCGCTGCCGCCCCTGCAGCCGTTGGAAAGCACGCCGCGTCCGTTGACCGCAGTGGAGTTGCTCGAGGCCGTCGAGGACGGCGCGCAGCGACGTGACCGTGAATATGAACAGCGCGACGCCGCCCCCGAGGTCCGCTCAGAGGAGCAGAGCGCGTGAGGCGCCCGCGCCTTCGTCAATGATTGATCTGCCCGAGCGGGTTAATGCAGATGGGTGGAGGCGTCGTGTCGCAGCTTCGCCGAGTCGCCCTTACCTCGTCGCTTGAGTTCGCGACGGATCTCGTTCGGCAGCGCGAACAACAGACTTTCTTCGGCTGCCACGACCGGCTCGACATCCTCGTACCCGTGCCGGGCCAGGTAGTCCAGCACGTCGCGAACCAGAAGCTCGGGCACCGAAGCACCACTGGTGACACCGACCGTAGAGACACCCGACAGCCACGAGTCGTCGATCTCATCGGCGTAATCGACCAGGTACCCAGCGGCGCAACCGTATTCGAGGGCAACTTCGACCAGGCGCACCGAGTTGGAGGAGTTCTGGGAACCGACGACGATCATCAAGTCGCACTGCGCGGCCATCTGGCGCACCGCGAGCTGACGGTTCTGGGTGGCGTAACAGATGTCGTCGCTAGGCGGATCCTGAATCGCGGGGAAGCGATTGCGCAGCCTCCGCACGGTCTCCATGGTCTCGTCCACTGACAGCGTCGTTTGAGACAGCCATACGACCTTCTCCGGGTCCCGCACCTGCACGTTGTCGACGTCGTCCGGGCCGTTGACGATCGTGATGTGCTCTGGCGCCTCCCCGGAAGTGCCCACCACTTCCTCGTGCCCTTCGTGCCCGATGAGCAGGATGTCGAAGTCGGCGTTGGCGAAGCGCACCGCCTCACGGTGCACTTTGGTGACCAGCGGGCAGGTGGCGTCGATAGAGGTGAGGTTGAGCTGTTTGGCTTCCTCATGCACCACCGGGGCCACCCCGTGAGCAGAGAACACGACAGTCGCCCCTTCGGGCACCTCGTCGGTCTCTTCCACGAAAATGGCGCCACGCCGCTCCAAGGTGGCGACGACATGCTTGTTGTGCACGATTTGTTTGCGCACGTAGATCGGCGGCCCGTAGAGCTCCAGGGCCTTTTCCACCGTCACCACGGCACGATCCACGCCCGCGCAGTACCCGCGCGGCGCGGCCAGCAAGACCTTCTTGGCTCCAGTCACACGCCCATCCTACGAACCAAGGCTGAGTACAGTCCGGGCGCGTTGATTCGGCCCGACCATGCGCGCCGCTGTGGCCCCTGTGATCGCGCCCGATATCCGTCCTGCCTGGCGGGTCGGCGCTACCGGGTATCGCCGCTGGCCTGCGGCATACTTGCGCCGGTGAGCCCGTCACTGCCGGAGAAGGCCGCCGACACCACCGCGGAATCCCCGTGGCCGCTTCGCCTGCTCTCGATGAAAATCTCCGATTACGTCGACCGGATGTCCCCGGTATGGGTCGAGGGGCAGGTCGTGCAGGTCAACCGGCGACCCGGGGCCCGGTCATTCTTCCTCACCCTGCGCGACGCCGACGTCGACATGTCACTCACTGTGACCATGCCGGTACCGGTTCTAGACCGGTTGCCGGTCCCGTTGCAGGACGGCGCTCGGGTCGTCGTGCACGCCAAACCGAGCTTCTGGCCCAAACGCGGAACGTTGCAGCTCGAAGGACGCGATCTGCGGCCCGTGGGCGAAGGCGAGCTGCTGGCGCGCCTAGAGCACCTCAAGCAGCTCCTGCGAAGCGAAGGCCTGTTCGATCCGGCGCGCAAGCGCCCGCTGCCGTTCCTACCCAACACGATCGGCCTGGTCTGTGGGCGCGGTAGCGCCGCCATGCGTGACGTCGTGGAGAACTCGCGACGGCGCTGGCCAGGAGTCCGGTTCGAGGTCCGTGAAGTGCCCGTGCAAGGTAATGACGCGGTCGCCGCAGTCAGCGCGGCGGTGGTCGAGCTCGATAAGGACCCGCAGGTCGATGTCATCGTCGTCACCCGCGGTGGTGGCTCCTTCGAGGATTTGCTCCCGTTCAGCAACGAAGCCCTCATCCGTGCGGTAGCCGCCATCCGCACACCGCTGGTCAGTGCGATCGGGCACGAGGTCGACACTCCCCTGCTCGACTTCGTCGCTGACCTGCGCGCTTCCACCCCCACTGACGCTGCTAAACGCATCGTGCCCGACATGGCCGCTGAGCGAGAGCGCCTAGAACAGGCACGCGAACGAGCGCGCCGCGCCCTTGCGTCCAGACTCGCCACCGAGCACCGCCAGGTGCAGGTGCTGCGCAGCCGACCGGTGCTGGCTGACCCCCGCGCCACGCTCACCCCCCACCGGCTGCACATCGACGCCGCCCGTGAACGCGCCCGCTCGGTGCTTCGCACCCGCCTGATGCGGGCCAATGCCGACATCCAACGCAGCGCTGCATCGCTAAGGGCGCTCTCGCCGCAGTCCACGCTGGAGCGCGGGTACGCGATCGTGCTGCATCGAGACGGGCGAGTGGTCATGGACCGCACCGAGGTCGAAGCGAACGAGCTGTTGCGGGTGCGGGTGGCCCGCGGCGACTTCGGTGTGCGCCCCGTCAGCAAACCAGCACGTTCCCGACGAAAGGACGCCGACGCATGAGCGACGAGCAATCCAAGGCCCCCGCAGACGGAGAAAGCTCCAGCGAGAACACAGCCAAGGCCAGAGCCTCCAAAGCGGACGTGCCTGCCGCGCCCGGCCGATTCCCCGACATCGCGGCGCTGAGTTACGAGGCCGCCCGCGATGAACTCGTCGACGTCGTCTCCGCGCTTGAACGCGGCCAAGCCGACCTGGAGCAGAGCGTCAACCTGTGGGAACGCGGCGAGGCCCTCGCCGCACACTGCACTGGGCTGCTGGACCGCGCCACCGCGCGCCTCGACGCGGCCGCCCACCACGCCGACCAGGAGTAGCCGGCCGCGGGTCACCAATACTCACCGGGAAGTCGCTGATCTCCCTGGTCTTGAGCCGCCAGGGCAAGCCCCCTGGTGTGCTCGGGTGCAGGGAAAGCGCGAAGTCGGTGCGCCGCAGCTACGGCCGCACGCCACTGAGCAACAAGGAGCCGTCCGGCGACCCTCAGGGTTTGTATGGGCGTAAGGAGCCCGCGAACTCGGTGAGGCGTTCCTGCGGGCCCAACCCCTCCACGACAGTGAGCAACCCGCCTTCTTCTGACACCAGGGACCGGCGGACCGGCTCGCCGCCGGTTTCGTGTCGGGTCCACGTCCGCCCCCCGATGTCGACGGTCCCCATTTCGCGGCCATCCCGGGTCGCCTCCGCCAGCCAACTGTCTTTGGCGCGCGGGTCGGCATCGCTGGCGGTCTGACGCAGGCCCACGAAGACGGAGTCGTCGCCCGTTACGTGATAGCCCGCGTACCAGGTCATCAAGCCCTCAGCCGAGCGGGCATACCGGGCGCTGGTAGCCGTCCATGGGGCCTGGAGTTGGGGCACCGATACTTTTAACCCGGCTTCCCGATTCACCTGTCGGGCAACCGACATGACATCGACCTCGCGCTGCTCCAAGTGGCTGGCTCGTGGGCTGAGCGCGAGCCACAACCAGACGAACCCCAACATGACGAGCATCGAGATCACCAGGCTGCGCCACGTGCCCATCGTGTGACGCTTGCGAGGCACTCCTGCCGGCGCCGCCGCGGGAGCAGGGCCTACCGGGCCGGTTTGGCTGGCAGATTCCGTAGGGCGCGTCTCCGCGGGGGGCGTGGGAGCGTCGGCGTCCTGGGGCGGCACGGAACTCATGACGCCATTGTCGCTGATCCGCCGTTACTTGCGCACACGCTGATGCCCCGGGCAGCCGCAGCTACCCGGGGCATCAGTGGTCTCAGACGCTGGCTTCGGCCTCCTGGTGGTCGCGGTCGTGTGCGCGCTGCAGGGCCCGCTTGCGGTCTTCCTCGCTCTCGCGAGCGATCTGCGCAGCACGTTCCTCGTTGCGCGTCAGGCAAGCGCCCGTTTCGGGGTCGAAGACGTGCATGAGGGCCGGGTCGAAGTACAGTTCCGCTTCTTCGCCCTCCCGGATCCGTGAGCGTCCGTCGAGGTTGACGACCATGACCGTACGCGAACCCTCACCGTCCAGCTCGCGGTCGAGCTCGTCCAGCTTGTGCTGGACCGCATCATCGGCGTGGTAGGGGATGTAGGCGTACTGCTCGTTGCCCAGCCACTCTGTCTGGTCCACAGGTGCGTGGAAGGAGACCGCGCCTTGTGCCTGAGCATCGCCGAGGCTGGCGTCCTTGAGGTACTCGGGGCGGATACCGACGATGACGAGCTCTTTACCCCGCACCTTCTCGGCAAGATCACCCGAGACCGGGACGTCGACGAACGGCAGCGAGAGCGTGTCGTTCTGCACTCGAGCCGGCAGGAAGTTCATCGGCGGGGTGCCGATGAATCCCGCGACGAAGAGGTTGAGCGGCTGTTCGTACAGTTCGCGCGGGCTGGCGCACTGCTGGATGACGCCCTTCTTCAGCACGGTCACCCGGTCTCCGAGGGTCATCGCCTCGGTCTGGTCGTGGGTGACGTAGACGGTCGTGATGCCCATCCGGCGCTGCATTCGGGCGATTTCGGTGCGCATCTGACCGCGCAACTTGGCATCCAGGTTGGACAGCGGCTCGTCGAAGAGGAAGGCGTCGGCCTCGCGCACGATGGCCCGCCCCATTGCCACCCGTTGACGTTGACCACCGGAGAGGTTGCCGGGCTTGCGCTCCAGGTTCTCGTCGAGCTCAAGCATGGCCGAGGCCTTGCGCACCTTGGCCTGGATCTCCTCCTCGGAGTGCTTACCCTTCTGCAGTCGCAACGGGAACGCGATGTTCTCGAAGACCGTCAGGTGCGGGTACAAGGCGTAGTTCTGGAAAACCATGGCCAGGTTGCGGTCCCGCGGCGCGAGGTCGTTGACGCGACGATCGCCGATGAGCAGCTCTCCGGAGGTGATGTCCTCCAGGCCGACGATCATCCGCAGTAGCGTCGACTTTCCGCAACCCGAGGGGCCGACGAAGATCATGAATTCGCCGTCCGCGATGTCCAGCGAAACATCGTTCACCGCGGGAAACCCGTCACCGTACTTCTTGACGAGATTTGTGAGTTTGATCTGGGACATGTGAGTGGTGACTCCTTGTCAAAAGCTCGAGGCCAGGGCTCAGCCCTTGACCGCGCCCGAGGTGAGGCCGGACACGATGCGCTGCTGGAAGAGCAGCACGAGGATGACGACCGGGATCGTCACGATGACGGCTGCAGCCGAGATCGCCCCGAAGGGCTGCTCGAACTGCGAGGCGCCGGTGAAGAAGGCGAGCGCCGCCGGAACGGTCCGCGCCTTGTCCGAGGTCAGCGAGATCGCGAAGACGAAGTCGTTCCACGCGGTGAAGAACGTGATGATCGCCGTGGTGAACACGCCCGGGCTGGCCAGCGGCACGATGACCTTGCGGAAGGCCTGCCAACTCGTCGCGCCGTCGACCTGCGCTGCCTGCTCCATCTCCCACGGGATCTGCTGGAAGAAAGCGGACAGGGTCCAGATCGCCAGCGGCAGGGTCAGGGACAGGTAGGGAATGATCAAACCGATGCGGGTGTCGAACAGACCGATCTTGCTCCACACGTTGAACAGCGGCGTGACCAATGAGATCACCGGGAAGAACGACACCGCCAGGGCGGTGACCAGGATGATCTTCTTACCCGGGAAGTCCAGCCGCGCAATTGCGTACGCGCAGAACATCGCCAGCACCACGGCGATGACCGTGGCGAGCAGGCACACGACCAGGGAGTTGATCAGCGCTGGTACGAACAGTTCGCTGGCACCGCCGGTGAGGATGAGTTCGTAGTTCTTGAACGTCATCTCGCTCGGCTTCGGGAAGAAGTTCCCGAATACGTTCAGCGACGGATCCAGCTGCGCCTCGGTGCTCTTCACCGACAACGAGAAGATCCACAGCAGCGGGATGATCGTGAACAGGATGATGAACAGGGATGCGATCCCCATGAAGGTCCGGCCGTTGTCGGCAGAATTCTTGGCCATGGCGAATCAGTTCCTTCCGCCGGTGAGGTCGACCTTGAAACCACGGACGAAGATCGCCGCGATGAGCAGGACCGAGAGGAACAGCAGAACCGAGATCGCCGAACCCATGCCGATCTCCACCCGGTTGATCGTCTGGTCGTAGGCCAGCAGCGAGAACGTCGTCGTGTTCTGGGCGCCCTGGGTCATGATGAACACGTTGTCGAAGATGCGGAACGCATCCAAGGTGCGGAAGAGAACCGCGACCATGATGGCGGCCTTCATGTTCGGCAGGACGACCTTGAACATGCGCTGCCAGAAAGTCGCGCCGTCGACCTTGGCGGCTTCCTCCATCGCTCCGTCGATCTGGGCCAGACCGGAGAGCAGGAGCAACGACATGAAAGGCGTCGTCTTCCAGATCTCCGACATACAGATGACCAGCATCGAGCTCCACCAGTGACCGAACCAGTTGAAGTTCACATCCCAGGCACCGAAGGTCAGCGCTTCCAGCCAGTGGTTGAGGAACCCGGTCGAGATCTGCACGCCGTAGAACCACGCGAACGCCGAGACCACAGTGATGATCGAATACGGGACCAAGACGACGGTGCGCAGTGTCTTACGCGGCCAGATGACCTTGTTCATGAGCATGGCAAGCGCCATGCCGATGACGAGTTCGACGACCACCGTCACGACGGTGATGAACAGGGTGTTGCCGACCGCCAACCAGAACAACGGGTCGGTGACGATCGTGACGTAGTTGCCCAGGAACACGAACTTGCGCGAAGCAGGGTCGGTCAACCGGAAGCTGAACAGGGAGTTCCAGATCGCCTGGAAGATCGGGTACGCCGTGACGAGGAGCATCACGACGAACGCCGGGCCAGCCAGCTTCCAACCCAGCGCCCGTTCGCCCTTGGCGCGGTCGGTCAGGCCTGGCTTAGGTTGCCGAGTCGTGCTCGGCGCGGTGGCGACAGTGCTCACAGCAGGGCCTCCCCCTTCAGGACTTCAAGAATGAAGTTGGCGGCCTCGGCGGGAGTGCCTTCGTTCACCTGGTCCGGCGGGCTGAACTTCTTGAACAACGCGGTCGACAGGTCGCCGTAGTACTGCGTCGCAGGACGAGGCCCACCCGCATCGAGGGATTCGCGGATGAGCGATGCCATCGGGAACTCCTTCTTGATCTCCGGGTCGTCGTAGACCGCCTTGCGGGCCGCAGGGTTACCCGTGCCCAACATGTAGGTCTTCTGGTTCTCCTGGCTGGTGATGCAGGCGATGGCATCCCAGGCCGCCGCCTGGTTGGCGCTCGCCGCGTTCACGCCGAGCTCGATCCCACCCAAGGGGGGCGCAGACTCCTTGCCCTGAACTGCCTGCGGATAGCGCGCGAAGCCGATGTCCTTCACGTCGACGCCCTTCTCGGGTAGCGCCGCCCAGGTGTAGGGCCAGTTGACGAGAAACGCGCCGCCACCTGCGAACAGGTCCAGCGAGGCGGTCTCATCGGAGGAACCCATCGCAGGACCGCCGATCCCGCTGCGAGCGATCTCGCCGATGATGGCGGCAGCCTTCTTACTCTCTGCCGAGTCCAGACCGAGCTGGAGCTCGTCGGCGCCCGCACCCTCATTGGCGATGATGTGTCCACCCGCCGACTCCACGAGTGCGTTGATCCACACCGTGTAACCCTCATACGGTTTGGCCTGGACACCGATGCTCGAATCGAGCTTTTTGGCGGCTTCGATGAGTTGATCCCAGGTGACCGGCTTGCTCATGTCCAGGCCGGCTTCCGCAGCTGCCGACTTGCGGTACCACAGCAGCTGGGTATTGGCCCACATCGGCGCCGCGAACATCTTGTCCTTCCACATCGCCGATTCGACGATGGGTTTGACCGCGTCTTCCTTGAGCGCCTCCTGTTTGTCGGCCGGCACCTCGGCCAGGAATCCTGCTTCGGCATATTCGGCCACGTTGACGGGGTCGATCGACATGATGTCGACGCCCTTGTCGGAGGCGGCGAGGCGACGCAGCAGTTGCTGACGCTGATCGCTGGCACTGTTGGGCAGCACCTGGGTGGAGATGGTGTAGGCACCCTTGGCCTGATCGGTGCAGACCTTCGCCAGGTGGGTCTGCCCCTTCTTGTTCGGGTCGTTACCGCCCGAGTCAGGGTTGATGTACCACGTCAGGGCCTTAGCAGACCCCGAGGTGTCATCGCCTCCGCAGGCTGCGAGCGCACCGGCAGCCGTTATGCAGATCGCCGCTATCCCGGCGATCGACCTCTTGGTCCTTCGTTGTGGCACCACGACTCCTTCGTCTCACTCGACCGATGGGCACGCACCATCGAGCGCGAACTCGTTAACAACGGCCAACTTGTTGTCTAACACTTCTTTAACCCCGGCGGGTGCCTAGACACTCGCCAATAGTCGAGTGCCGACAAGTCATACCAATCGGCGCCGCTGAGGTCGGCGCCGGCATGACTGCCGCACCCGGCAGCCAATGTGGACACCCCGCCGCCCGCTGTGACCTCAACGAACTAGGCTTGGGCCATCGCATCGCGCATCGATCGAGTGCGCAGTCGGCGCAGCGCGCCCGGCTTCAGGCACACGGTCCGTGACACTGACAAAGGAGCCGTACCGATGGCCGAGTTCGCATACGAGGACCTGCTCCCCCTGGGCGATGACCCGACGCCCTACCGCCTCCTCACCTGCGAAGGCGTGCAGGTCCTCGACGGCCCGGACGGGGTGCCTTTCCTCAAGGTTTCGCCCGAGGCGTTGCGACTGTTGTCGGAGACGGCGATGCACGACATTGCGCACTACCTGCGACCCGGGCACTTGTCGCAGCTGCGCACGATCCTGCAAGACCCTGAAGCCAGCGACAACGACAAGTTCGTCGCCCTGGATCTGCTGAAGAACGCGAACATCTCTGCCGGTGGCGTGCTGCCCATGTGTCAGGACACCGGGACGGCGATCGTCATGGGTAAGCGGGGCCAGCGGGTTCTGACCGAGGGCACCGATGAGAAGCCGCTGTCCGAGGGCATCTACGACGCCTACACGACCCTCAACCTCAGGTATAGCCAGAACGCTCCGGTGACCATGTTCGAGGAGAAGAACACCGGCTCCAACCTTCCGGCTCAGATCGAGCTGTACGCCGATACCCTTCCCGGCCACGAGAACACCTACAAGTTCCTGTTCATGGCCAAGGGTGGCGGCAGCGCCAACAAGTCCTACCTGTTCCAGGAGACCAAAGCGATCCTGAACGAGAAGACGTTGCCGGAGTTCCTGCGCGAGAAGATCGCCTCCCTGGGCACCGCGGCCTGCCCGCCGTACCACCTAGCCATCGTCATCGGCGGCACCTCGGCCGAATTCGCACTCAAGACGGCCAAGTACGCCTCGGCGAAGTATCTCGATGAGCTCCCCACCTCAGGTGACCCGGCCACCGGCCACGGATTCCGCGACCTGGAGTGGGAAGAGCGGGTCCTGCAGATCACCCGTGAGCTCGGGATCGGCGCCCAGTTCGGCGGCAAGTACTTCTGCCACGACGTGCGCGTAGTTCGCCTCCCCCGCCACGGCGCCTCGCTCCCGGTAGCTATTGCCGTCTCCTGCTCGGCAGACCGTCAGTGCAAGGGCAAGATCACCCCCGAAGGGGTCTTCATCGAGCAGCTCGAGTTCGACCCGGGCCAGTACCTACCCGAGGTCACCGAGAGCGACCTCGGCGAAGACGCACCCGTCGAAGAGGTCGTGAACATCGACCTGTCGCGTCCCATGGAGCAGATCCGGGCCGAGCTGAGCCGGCATCCGATCAAGACCCGGGTTTCGCTGACCGGCACCCTTGTTGTGGCACGCGACATCGCGCACGCCAAGATCAGGGAACGTCTGGATGCAGGTGAAGAGATGCCCCAATACATGAAGGACCACCCGGTCTATTACGCCGGACCGGCCAAGACCCCCGACGGCATGGCTTCGGGGTCGTTCGGTCCGACGACGGCCGGCCGCATGGACTCCTATGTAGACGCTTTCCAGGCCGCTGGCGGCTCCATGGTCATGTTGGCCAAGGGAAACCGCAGCCAGCAGGTCACCGACGCCTGCGCCAAGCACGGCGGTTTCTACCTCGGCTCCATCGGCGGCCCGGCAGCACGGCTGGCCCAGGACTGCATCAAGCACGTCGAGGTCCTGGAGTACCCCGAACTCGGGATGGAAGCCGTGTGGAAGATCGAGGTCGTCGACTTCCCCGCCTTCATCGTCGTGGACGACAAGGGGAACGACTTTTTCGCTACTGTCGGTCCCAAAGCCGTTCAAAGCACCATCCCCACCCGCCCCGGGCTGGACGACGCCCAGCAGGACGTGGACGCCGGCCCGGTGCAAGGAGCTCCCCATGAGTGAGACCGCACTCCCCTCAACACCGGCGCAGGCCTGGGCTGCCCTGCGTGCGGGCAACGAGCGATTCGTCGCCGACAGCCCCATGCACCCCAACCAAGGCGCCGCCCGCCGGCACGAACTGGCGGGAGGTCAGGCGCCGTTCGCCGCCTTCTTCGGCTGCGGTGACTCGCGGGTCGCCGCTGAGGTGATCTTCGATCAGGGCTTAGGGGACCTGTTCGTGGTGCGCACCGCGGGCCATGTCGTAGCAGAGGGCGTCATGGGATCCCTGGAGTTCGCGACCGAGATCCTGGGTGTGCCGCTTATCGTCGTCCTCGGCCACGACTCCTGCGGGGCGGTCAAGGCCGCCATTCAGCACTACCTGGACGCCTCGATGCCCAAGGGTTACATCCGCGACATCGTCGAGCGGGTCACACCCAGCGTCATCGCTGCGCATCGGGCTGGGGCGACCGGCACCGATGAGGTGGAGGCCGAGCACGTGCGCCAAACCATCCACCTGATCCACGAACGCTCGCAAATGATCCATCGAGCCGTCGACGAAGGGCGTTGCGCCATCGTGGGCCTGACCTACGCCCTGGCCGATGGCCGCGCCTCGGTGGTCGAAGCGATCGGCGACATCGGCGAACCGCTGGCTGCCTCTGCCTGAGCACTCAAAGAGGGAGGCCGTGGCGTCTAGCCACGGCCTCCCTCTGCTGTGCGCCTAGCTCACCGACGCGTCACGCTCACAACGCGAGACGGTCCCGAACCACGTCGGCCAGGCGCTCAGCGCACTGCGTGGCCCGCTCCAAGGTGTTGGCCTCGACCATCACCCGCACCAAAGGTTCGGTGCCCGATTTGCGCAGCAGAACCCGACCCTCTGCGCCCAATTCGGCTTCCACCTGAGCCACCGCAGCCTGCAGACCTTCGTCCTGAGCGACACGGTCCTTGTCCACGTTCTTGACGTTGATCAGGACCTGCGGCAGTTCCGTCATGGCCGACGCCAGTTCGGAGAGGGTGGTCGCGGTCTGGGCCACACGTGCGGCCAACATCAGGCCGGTCAACGTGCCGTCGCCGGTGGTGCCGTGGTCACTGAGGATGACGTGGCCCGACTGCTCGCCACCGATGGCGTAGCCACCGCGCTTCATCTCCTCCAGGACGTAGCGGTCGCCTACGGCGGTTTGCACATAAGAGATGCCTTCGCGCTCCAGCGCCTGCAGCATCCCCAGGTTGCTCATGACCGTCACGACTACGGTGTTCCCGACGAGCGCATGGCGCTCACGCATCGCCAAGGTCAGGATGGTCATGATCTTGTCACCGTCGACGATCAGCCCGCTGGCGTCGACCGCCAGGCAGCGGTCTGCGTCGCCGTCAACGGCAATACCCAGGTCGGCGCCCTCTTCAACGACCGCCGCCTGGATCTTGTCCAGGTGGGTCGACCCGTAGCCTTCGTTGATGTTGAGCCCATCGGGCTCGCCACCGATCTGGGTCACCCGGGCACCAGCCCGGCGGAAAGCTTCTGGCGCAACCTCACTGGCCGCACCGTGAGCGGTGTCCAGGACCACGTGCAGACCATCCAGGCGGTTGGGCAGGGCCTCGACGAGATGGTTCAGGTACCGCTCCGCCCCGTCGGTGAGACGCCGAACCCGTCCGACCGCCTCACCCACCGGCCGCTCCCACGGGGTGCCGAGACGCTTTTCGATGTCGTCTTCCAGCGCATCGCCAAGCTTGTGACCGCCGCGTGCGAAGAACTTGATGCCGTTGTCGGGCATCGCGTTGTGGGAGGCCGAGAGCATCGCGCCCAGATCTACCCCGTAGTCGGAGACGAGGAAGGCGATCGCGGGGGTAGGTAGGACCCCCGCGTCGTAGACGTCGACGCCAGCCGAAGCCAGCCCCGCGATGGTCGCGCAGGAGAGAAACTCACCCGAGGCGCGCGGGTCCCGCCCGACGATGGCGCGAGGCCGGTGACCAGCGAACTCCCCCTCAGAGCGAAGGGTGTGCGCGGCTGCGACGGACAAGTCCATCGTGAGTTCTGCGGTGAGGTCCCGGTTGGCGAGACCGCGGACACCGTCCGTGCCGAAGAGTCGACCCATGCGAGTTGCCTTTCGTGAAGTTTTACCCGCCGGGACGACGACGGCCTCCGCTTCTGTTGAAGACGGAGGCCATCGCACCGGTCGTCGACCGGCTTGCTGCGCGTAGGTGCGTCCACACCACCGACGGGTTTCCGGTGCGGAACGCGACAGCCCACCGAGCCGCACGAAGACGGCTCGGTGAACAATCAGCGCTTGGAGTACTGAGGCGCCTTACGGGCCTTCTTGAGACCCGCCTTCTTGCGCTCAGGAACGCGGGAGTCGCGGGTGAGGAACCCTGCCTTCTTCAGGACAGGACGGTTCAGCTCCTCGTCGACCCCGTTCAGGGAGCGCGCCACGCCGAGCCGAACAGCGCCGGCCTGACCCGAGGGGCCACCGCCGTGCACACGCACGAGCACGTCGTACGCGCCGTCGAGCTCGAGCACCTTCAGGGGCTCGTTGACGATCTGCTGATGCACCTTGTTGGGGAAGTACTCCTCCAGGGTGCGGCCGTTGATCTTCCACTCGCCCGTGCCAGGCACGATGCGAACGCGGGCGATGGCCTGCTTGCGGCGGCCAGTCGCGGCACCGGGCGCGGACGCGGACGGCCGACGCGCGGCCTCGCCGTCCACCGGCGCAGACGACTCGGTGGTGTATTCAGACAGCACGGGCTCGTCGACCTCGAGCTCGGTGTCGGGGGTGTGGTCAGTCACTGTTCTCCTCGTGGGCTTTCGTCATCGACCCGTAGCGCGAAGCGCTTACTGGGCCACCTGCGAGATCTCGAAGGGCGCCGGCTGCTGAGCCTGGTGCGGGTGGGTGTCGCCGGCGTACACCTTGAGCTTGGAGAGCTGCTGGCGGGCCAGGGAGTTCTTGGGCAGCATGCCGCGCACAGCCTTCTCGACCGCGCGAGCGGGGTCCTTGGCCATGAGCTCGGTGTAGGAGGTGGCCCGCAACCCACCCGGGAATCCCGAGTGGTGGTAAGCCTTCTTCTGCTCGAGCTTGGCGCCGGTGAGGGCCACCTTGTCGGCGTTGATGATGATGACGAAGTCGCCCATGTCCACGTGGGGGGCGAATGTCGGCTTGTGCTTACCGCGCAGCAACTGCGCGGTTTGCGAGGCGAGACGACCGAGCACGACGTCGGTGGCGTCAATGACGTGCCACTTGCGCTCGATGTCGCCCGGCTTAGGGGTGTAGGTACGCACGGGTATCAGCCTTGCTCTTCTCGGTGGTACTGCGGCCAGATGGTCATGCGTGCTCCGCTACAGCCACGATCTAGGGCCGCGGTGGTTTGCGATCCACATAGGGGGACCGCTGCGCACAACAATTACCTACTGTACTCGGGGTGCAGCGAAGCCAAAAATCGGCGAAACTGGCGCCGAAAGGCTCCTGACCTGCACAAATACTCTACGTCCTCCACGGATGACTATTCGATGCCAACGTTTTATGCAAAGCTTCTGTGCATACATCCAGTCCTGAGGAGGGCCTATGGCGACCGAGGAGACCCCGGCCGCGTTCCCCGTCGACCGCTCCGCACTGCGCGTCCTGGCCCACCCGCTGCGCTCCCGGATCCTGGCCGAGCTACGCAGCGTGGGCACCGCAACCGCCACTGATCTGGCCCACGCCCTGGAGACCAACTCCGGAGCAACCAGCTACCACCTGCGGCGCCTCAGCGAGGCGGGACTGGTACGCGAGGTCGGCGTGCATGGGCGGCGCCGACTCTGGGAGGCCGACTCCAGCGACCGCACGCTCGATGCCCCCGACGATGACAACGATGAGGCCGCCTTGGACTGGCTGGCCCGCGACTACATCGCCCACTTCTCCACCAAAGCCCAAGGCTGGCTCACCGAGCAGCCCGATTGGCCGTTGCCATGGCAGGAAACCTGCGGCCTGGACGACCATCTCGTGCTCGTCACCGCCGAGCAGTTAGCGTCTCTGCGCGCTGATGTGGCCGAGGTCCTCGATCGCTATCGCCGCGTGGGCGCCGGAAACCCCCAAGCCAAACGCGTCACTTTCTATACCTGCCCCATCCCCGTCGATCCCCCGCGCCGACGTACCGAGATTGCACCGTAGGGCCCCGAAACCACATCCAGGAAACGCAGCAGCGGGCGGGACTCCTGGCCCACCCGCTGCTGCCGGGTCGCGCTCAGCGACTCACTTCTCCCCCTGTGCGCGTGACCTGGGCCCGCGGCCCGTGCTGCAGGCCCCTGCGCAGTTGCAAGCATTCCCGTGTCGTCGTCTTCTTCTCACCTGTGCGTCCCATGACGCCCCCCTAGCGTGTCGACCCACTCTTGCGGACCGCCGGCGCGCCCCGGGCGCCGACACTGCCCTATCGTCCACACGGACGACCGTATGAGTCGATCGTTCGACTTTCGCCAACCAGTTTCGTCCTAGCGGGAGAGTCCACTGTCCGGAACTGGATTCACGGCAGACTCAACCTCGGACAAACTCCGGGTCGCTCGCGCTTGCACCGCCCGCTCGGCCAGGTCTGCATCTGCGGGGTAACCGACCTCCTCCAGACAAAGGCCGTGGGCAGGCATGACCGTGACACCTGAGTCGCGCACGGCGCGCTGCTGCACCTCCGCGGGCCAGGTCGGGAGCCTGCGTCCCTCCCCCACCGGCACGACGGCCCCGACCAGCGCCCGCACCATCGAATGACAGAAAGCATCCGCAATCACGCTGCCGACGATGAGCTCGTTCTCACGGCGCCACGAGTAGCCGAGCAGAGTGCGTACCGTTGTGGCACCCTCGCGCTTCTTGCAGAACGCGGCGAAGTCGCGAAGACCGACCAGCCGGCGGGCGGCATCATCCATCGCCGCGACGTCGAGGGCGGTGCGGGTCAGTACGACATCGCGGCGTCGTAGCGGGTCCAGCAGATGCGGGACGTCACATAGCCGGTAGCTGTATCGCCGATACGTCGCCGAGAATCGGGCATCGAAACCAGGCGGAGCCTGAGTTACCGCCCGCACCACGATGTCCGGTGGCAGGACCCCCCGCAGCCGACGCACACAGGCAACCTCAGGCGGAGCATCGCCGCGACCAGGAAGTCGCTCCCACGCCTGCCGCTCGACGTCGGCATGACACACCGCCCCGCGCGCATGAACGCCGGCGTCGGTGCGTCCTGCCACGGTCAGACGGATAGGTTCCGTGGCGCGCAGGATGCGAGTCAGCCCCGTTGAAAGTTCTTCCTCCACGCTCCTGCGCCCAGGCTGCGCTGCCCAGCCGGAGAAGTCGGTTCCGTCGTAGGCGAAATCCAGACGCAGCCGTAGACCTGGGCTCACCACCACAACCGCGGCGGGTACGCCGCACCAGGCGAGCGAATCCAGGACGGGATCCCAGCGCCGAGATCAGAGCTCGGCACCACCCCGTCGAACGAGCCCTGCAGCGCCGCGGCGGCCGCGTTAGGGCGCTGCCCCATGGTGCGGTAGATGTAGCCCGACAGCTCATCGAGCATGGATGTTCCCGCTTCCATCGAAGGGTTGTCATAGGAGAGCATCGCGACGGTGTAATCGCGGCCCTTGCCCGTGACATGCCCGATGCTGTTCACTCGCCATCCGCGCGGCTCCAACGGCACCCAGCCGTTCTTGACCTCGGCGACCGCCCCCTTGGGCACGGTCCCCACCCCCCAACGCTGCTCAGGCGTCACCTGGCGCATCAGGCCCAGGACGTACTGGCGATCAGCCGAGGAGAGCACCTTGCCGGAGACGATCGCATCGATCAACATCCGTTGGTCCGTGGCCGTGGTCGAGGTGCGCCCCCACGCACCACGGCCTTGGGTGCTCTTCATGTTGAGCTTCTTGGCTAACTTGGTGATAGCCGAGGAACCCCCTGCCGCCCGGATCAGCGAGTTGGTTGCGTCGTTGTCGCTGAAGCGGATCATCTGCTCGGCTTGAGCCTGCTGCCGTTCGCTGAGCCCTCGCCCGCTCTCACGGCGCCTTTCGATGAGCGCGACCAGCACCATCACCTTGACGATGCTGCCGGTGGCGTTCTCCAGCGCTCCGTTGTAGGTGAAGACCGAACCGGTGCGGCGATCGTGCACTGAAACGGCCACGTCATCGCGGCGTGATCCGAGGATCTTCTCGATCTGCTCCTTCTGCAGCGGGCTCACCGGGTCCCCCAGGCTCGGTCTGCCGGAAAGGCTCGCCGGGGTGGCCGCTGTCGAAGCGTGACCGAGCGGGGCGGCCGCGCTGGCGTTGGCAGGTGAGCACAGCATCCCCAGGCTCAGCGCCGCGCAAAGCAAAGAACGCCCGATTCCAGGGCTGGGTAAGGACACGCGGTGAGCCATGACCGATCCCTTCCCTGACGAGCTTTGCCAAATACGTACTGTGCACAAATTTCGTGTGCGTGGCCAGACTAACTGCCCACCCCGTCGGCCCGACCTCCGCCGGGGGGTACAGCTAAGGCCCCACCCTAAACCGGGTGGGGCCTTAGCTACAGGTGAGTCAGGACTCAGGCCTGGTCGGACTTCTGCGCCTCGGCGACATCGCCGTCGGCCGCGGGAACCTCAGCACCGGCAGGTGCCTCCACGACCTCGGACTCCTGCGGTGCCGGAGCATCCGGTGCCTCGATGACGACCTCGTCGGCGGGCGCCGGAGCAGAAGCGCGGCGCGTAGCGGCCTCGGCTTCCTTCACCGTTGCCTGCTTGGGCGAGAACGGCTCGCGCACGAGCTCGATAACTGCCATCGGGGCGTTGTCGCCCTTGCGGTTACCGACCTTGGTGATGCGGGTGTAGCCGCCGGGACGCTCCGCCATGAGCGGGGCGATCTCGGTGAACAACTTGTGAACGACGCTCTTGTCACGCACAACCGTGAGGACCCGACGCCGAGCGTGCAGGTCGCCGCGCTTGGCGAAGGTGATGAGACGCTCGGCGAAGGGGCGCAGACGCTTGGCCTTCGACTCGGTCGTGGTGATGCGGTCGTGCTCGAACAGCGACGTCGCGAGGTTCGCGAGGATGAGCCGCTCGTGGGCGGGTCCACCGCCGAGGCGGGGTCCCTTGCTGGGGGTAGGCATGCGATCTCCTGATGGTTACGACCGATCCGCGCCTGCGTCGCCGGGGCGGGCCAGTCACTGGTCGGTCAGTACTGCTCGTCTTCGACGAAGGCCGCGTCCTCGTCCTCGTCGTAGCGGTCCGCGATGGCGCTCGGGTCGAACCCGGGCGGGCTGTCCTTCAGGGACAGACCCATGCCGACCAGCTTCGCCTTGACCTCGTCGATGGACTTGGCCCCGAAGTTACGAATGTCGAGCAGGTCGGCCTCGCTGCGACCCACCAGCTCTCCAACGGTGTGAATGCCCTCGCGCTTGAGGCAGTTATACGAGCGGACCGTCAAGTCGAGGTCCTCGATGGGCAGGGCCAGGTCTGCAGCCAACGCCGCGTCGGTCGGCGAGGGACCCATGTCGATGCCTTCGGCTTCGACATTGAGTTCACGGGCCAGCCCGAACAGTTCGACGAGCGTCTTGCCGGCGGAGGCAAGAGCGTCCCGGGGAGCCATCGAGTTCTTGGTCTCGACATCGACGATGAGCTTGTCGAAGTCGGTGCGCTGCTCCACACGGGTGGCTTCGACCTTGTAGGTCACGGCCAAGACCGGGGAGTAGATCGAGTCGACCGGGACCCGGCCGATCTCGGCGTCGCCACTCTTGTTCTGCTGGGCGGAGACGTAACCGCGGCCACGCTCGACCGTCAGCTCCATCTCGATCTTGCCCTTGTCGTTGAGCGTCGCCAGGTGCAGGTCGGGGTTGTGTACCTCGACACCGGCAGGCGGGGCGATGTCAGCGGCGGTGACCGGGCCGGGGCCCTGCTTGCGCAGGTACATGACTACCGGCTCGTCGTGCTCGCTGGAGACGACCAGACCCTTGATGTTCAGGATCATTTCGGTGACGTCTTCCTTGACACCGGGGATCGTCGAGAACTCGTGAAGCACACCGTCGATGCGAATGCTCGTCACTGCCGCACCCGGGATGCTGGACAGCAGCGTACGACGCAGACTGTTCCCCAGGGTGTAGCCGAAGCCAGGCTCGAGCGGCTCGATGACGAACCGCGAGCGCGCTGGCGAAATGACATCCTCGGTGAGGACGGGACGCTGAGCGATCAGCACGTTGTTCTTTCCTTCCCACGAACCCCCGCTATATGAAGCTCGTGATACCGGCCCATGACGGCCGGCGGCCAACGCCGTCTCTGTCCACGGCGTCGACCCTGGGGACCGACGGACCCAGGTCGGCGCCGGTATGCACCGGAACCGACCTGGGTCGGATGTCAGTTCTTGGAGTAGAGCTCGACGATGAGCTGCTCGGTGAGCACGGTGTCGATCTGGTCACGCACCGGGAGCTGGTGAATGAGGATCTGCAGCGTGCCGGGAACAACCTTCATCCAGGCCGGGACCGGGCGTTCGCCGTACGTCTGGCGAGCCAGCTCGAACGGGAACGTCTCGCGGCTCTGCGGCCGAACGTCGATGATGTCGAACTGGCTGACGCGGTAGCTGGGTACGTCAACCCGCTTGCCGTTGACCAGGAAGTGACCGTGGGTCACCAGCTGGCGCGAGGCGCGACGGGTACGAGCCAGACCGGCGCGGTAAACCACGTTGTCCAGGCGCGACTCGAGGATCTGCAGCAGAACCTCACCAGTCTTGCCGGGGCGGCGCACCGCTTCTTCGTAGTAGTTGTGGAACTGCTTCTCCATGACGCCGTAGGTGAAGCGAGCCTTCTGCTTCTCCTGCAACTGGTGGAGGTATTCCTTCTCCTGGATACGGCCGCGGCCGTGCTGTCCGGGAGGGAATGGGCGGTTCTCGAAGTTCTTGTCGCCACCGACGAGGTCGGTCTTGAGACGACGGGACTTCTTCGTGATGGGGCCGGTGTAACGAGCCATAGTGTCTCAGTCCTCTCGTTCGCTCAGACGCGGCGGCGCTTGGGCGGGCGGACGCCGTTGTGCGGCATGGGCGTAACGTCGCTGATGGCGCCGACCTCGAGGCCGGTAGCGGTGAGCGAACGGATGGCGGTCTCACGACCGGAACCCGGGCCCTTGACGAACACGTCGACCTTGCGCATGCCGTGTTCCATGGCGCGACGAGCAGCGGCCTCGGCGGCCATCTGCGCGGCGAACGGGGTGGACTTACGGGAGCCCTTGAAGCCGACCTGGCCAGCGGAGGCCCATGAGATCACGGCGCCTGCGGGGTCGGTGATCGTCACGATCGTGTTGTTGAACGTGCTCTTGATGTGGGCATGCCCATGGGAGACGTTTTTCTTCTCTTTGCGGCGCACCTTCTTGGCGCCCGCAGCCGTCCTACTCTTGGGAGGCATTTCTCTGATTCTCTCCTACATCTGCGCGTGTAACGCGAAAGCTGTGTGTGTGCCCTCTGCGGTGATGCGTCGCGGCGACCGGTTCCGAGTCCGAGTGGCCTGACTGCCTGTGGCAGCCGGTGAACTGGCTGCAGCGGGGCGGTCTGGCTCCTGGTGAACTCAGTTGCGGACGACCGCAATCGCGCCTGCTTACTTGCCGGCCTTCTTCTTGCCCGCAACGGTGCGCTTGGGACCCTTGCGGGTACGCGCGTTCGTCTTGGTGCGCTGGCCGTGCACGGGCAGGCCGCGGCGGTGACGCAGCCCCTGGTAGCTACCGATCTCGACCTTGCGTCGAATGTCGGCCGCGACCTCGCGGCGGAGGTCACCCTCGAGCTTGTAGTTGCCCTCGAGGAAGTCACGCAGCTTGACGAGCGCCTGCTCGTCAAGGTCGCGGACCCGAGTAGAGGGGTCGACACCGGCAGCGGCGACCGCTTCCTTGGCGCGGGTGCGACCCACGCCGTAGATGTAGGTGAGAGCGATCTCGACGCGCTTTTCGCGCGGGAGGTCGACTCCGACAAGACGTGCCATCTTGTGTGGTTCTCCTGATGTCATACGGAGGTCTGAAGCAGCACCGTTCCACTGTCGCCCTCGAGGGCCGACTGCGGTCCCCGGCCTCCGCGCCGGGGGTGACGTCCGGGCGTTGCCGCCCAGGGCCGGGTACTGCGCTCTGCATGTCGCGTCCTATTGAGAACCGGCGACGTGCGTGTGATCAGCCTTGACGCTGCTTGTGGCGCAGGTTTTCGCAGATCACCATGACGCGCCCATTGCGGCGAATCACCTTGCACTTGTCGCAGATCTTCTTGACGCTCGGCTGAACCTTCATCTGCCTGCCGTCTTCAGATCGGCTCCGTGTCGAGGCGTACCGCGCCACGGAGCGGGTCGTGTCGTCCGCCTACGGGTGCAGGCGGACCGGGGGTGCCTCAGCGGTAGCGGAAAACGATGCGACCGCGGGAGAGGTCATACGGGCTGAGTTCAACAACGACCCGGTCCTCAGGGAGGATTCGGATGTAGTGCTGACGCATTTTGCCCGAGATGTGAGCAAGGACCTTATGGCCGTTGCTCAGCTCCACACGGAACATCGCGTTAGGCAGGGCTTCGACGATCGTGCCCTCGATCTCGATGACGCCGTCCTTCTTGGCCATGTCCTCCGCAATCCGTTGAGCCGCCCTAGGGCGGTGTCCTTCCGGGCGAGCCCGGCGTACTGTCCGGCGCGCTGAATAGATCGCGCCGGTGTGGCTCCGCACGTCGCTGCGCGAGGGCAGGACAAACGGGGCCGACTGTGAAGTCTAGTGATCCAGGGGGCGTAACGCTAATCGGGCCACCCTCGCACCGCACGCGGCGCGGCGGGCTGCCTCATTCATGTGGGGTAGCGCCGCAGGAGAGCCCGAGCCGAGACAGTTCGGCCGCTCCCCCATCCAGCGCCGTCAGCACGAAGGGCCCGGTGGGTGTAGCCGCCACGGTGTGCTCGATATGGGCTGCCCGCGTGCCGTCAAGGGTGACCACCGTCCAGCCATCCTCGAGTTCGCGCGTCTGGTCTGTACCCAGGGTGACCATGGGTTCGATAGCCACGGTCGCGCCCGCTGGGATCGCCGGGCCGCGGGATCGAACACGGAAGTTCGGCACCCCCGGGGACAGGTGCATTTCGCGGCCGATGGCGTGGCCCTCGTAGCCGTCCACGATGCCGAACGTATAGGGACCGCCGGGCAGGCTTTGTTGCACCTGTTCGAGGTGGTCTTCAACCGCCGCCCCGATGTCGTGCAGCCGGCCCCCGACGCTGAACGCGGCGATGCCGGCCCACAACGCACCCCGGGTCGCCTCGATGAGGGCTAGATCTTCGGGACGTGCGGCTTCCTCGCCACCGACGATGAACGAAACGGCCGCGTCGCCGTGCCACCCGTCCACGCTGGCGCCACAGTCCACCGACACCAGGTCCCCTGGGACAACCCGTTTGCTACCGGGGATGCCGTGCACGACCTCGTTGTTGACGCTGACGCACAAGGTATGGCGATAGCCGGGAACCCCCGGAAAGGACGGGATGGCACCCTCACTACGGATCATGTCTTCAGCCAGTCGGTCCAGGGCGAGCGTCGCGGTCCCCTCGACGCAGGACTCTTGGACCAATTGCAATGCACGGGCAACGACCAGGCCCGCCTTCCGCATGGCGAGGATGTCGTGCGGAGGGCGGGCTGTCAGCCGGTTAGCACCAAACACGCGGGTCAGCGGCCCAACGCTGCCATCAAGCGGGCGAAAACTACGTCGACCTCGCTCATACCATCCACTTCACGCAGCAACCCGCGCTCGCGGTAGAGCGTGGACAGCGGCTCGGTCTGCTGGACGTAGATGCTCATCCGTTCCCGGATGACCTCTTCGGTGTCATCGGCGCGACCCTCGATCTCGGCACGCTTCAACAGTCGGGCGACGACCTCCTCGGTGTCGACCGTCAGTTCCAACACCGCGTCCAGGGCATGACCCTGTTCGGCCAACAGGGCGTCCAGAGCCTCCACCTGGGCAAGGGTGCGCGGGTAGCCGTCCAGGAGATAGCCGCCGGCGGCATCGTCATGGGACAACCGGTCCGCCACGATGGCATTCGTCACGTCGTCGGGTACGAACTTGCCGGCTGCCAGCAGCTCCTGCACTTGCTGGCCCAGCTCCGTACCCTCTTTGATGTTCGCGCGGAAGATGTCGCCGGTGGAGATGGCGGGGATGTCCAATGTCTCGGACAGCCGCGCCGATTGTGTCCCTTTACCGGCCCCCGGCGGGCCCAGGATGATCAGTCGCATCAGCGGAGGAACCCTTCGTAGTGTCGCTGCTGCAGCTGCGACTCGATCTGCTTCACCGTTTCCAGGCCAACGCCCACGATGATGAGGATCGAGGTACCGCCGAAGGGGAAGTTCTGATCGGCGTTGATCACAACGAAGGCGATGAGCGGGATGAGGGACACCAACGCGAGGTACAGCGCCCCCACCACAGTGATGCGATTGAGAACGTAGCTGAGGTATTCGGCCGTAGGCCGTCCCGCGCGGATGCCCGGGATGAACCCACCGTACTTCTTCATGTTGTCTGCGACCTCGACTGGATTGAACGAAATCGAAACGTAGAAGAACGTGAAGAAGAGGATCAGCAGGATGTAGGTCGCCATGTACCACGGACTGCCGTGGTTGAGCATGTTCGCGGCGATCCACGCCACCCACCCCGGGGGGTTGGGGTTGCTCTGCTGGAACTGCACCAGCAGCCCCGGGATCGCCAGCATCGAGCTGGCGAAGATCACCGGGATCACGCCGGCTTGGTTCACCTTGAGCGGGATGTACGTCGAGGTGCCGCCGTACATGCGGCGACCGACCATGCGCTTGGCGTACTGCACCGGGATCCGCCGTTGACACTGCTCGACGAAGACCACAGCGGTGATGATCGCGAATCCGATGAGGATGACGAGGATGAAGGTGTCCCACCGGCCGTCACGCTGCTTGATCGCCCACAGCGAACCGGGGAAGCCGGCCGCGATGGAGGTGAAGATCAGCAGGGACATACCGTTACCGACGCCACGCTCGGTGATGAGCTCCCCCAGCCACATGATCAGGCCGGTACCTGCCGTCATCGTCAGCACCATGATGATCAGCGTCACCGGCGACTCGTTGGTGAGGATGTTGGTACAACTCGGCCCGAAGAGTTGCTCCGGGTTACGCGCAAAGGTGACGAACGTCGAGCTCTGCAGAATCGCCAGCCCGATCGTCAAGTACCGGGTGTACTGAGTCATCTTGGCTTGCCCGGTCTGTCCCTCTTGCTTGAGGGCCTCGAAGCGGGGGATGACAACCGTCAGCAGCTGGATGATGATGCTGGCCGTGATGTACGGCATGATCCCCAGCGCGAAGATCGACAGCTGCAGCAGTGCCCCACCGCTGAAGAGGTTCGCCAGCCCGAGGAACTGGTTGGTTTGCCCACCAGTTGGGCGACATTTTTGAATCTCGACGTAACTGACCCCGGGGGTGGGTACGAACGAGCCAAGCCGGAAGATCGCCATCACGGTAAGCGTGAAAAGAATCTTCCGACGCAGGTCCGGCGTCTTGAAGGCACGGACAAACGCGGTGAGCACTGAACCCTCCCAGGGGCGCGCATCCCCCGTCAGACCGGGGGAATCGCCCAATAGCGTGCTGACACAAACAAAATGGGACACAGGTCCCCAACACAAAACGATAACACCCCGCCGCCGGGTGATCCGGCACGCGGGGTGTTATCGACGTGCTGATGCACTCATGAAGAGAGTCCTGGTGGGGACCCAGCCTCAGAGCTGGTTCGCGGTTCCTCCCGCGGCCTCGATCTTCTGCTTGGCAGAGGCCGAGAACCGATGAGCCGAAACAGTGACTGCAACCGAGAGGTCGCCATCGCCGAGCACCTTGACGAGGTGGCCCTTGCGGACAGCACCCTTTTCGACGAGGTCCGCGACGGTGACCTCTCCACCCTGCGGGTACAGGGCCGAGAGCTTGTCCAGGTTGACAACCTGGTACTCGGTGCGGAACGGGTTGGTGAACCCGCGCAGCTTCGGAAGCCGCATGTGCAACGGCATCTGGCCACCCTCGAAGCCCAAGGACACCTGGTTGCGTGCCCTCGTGCCCTTGGTTCCGCGGCCAGCGGTCTTGCCCTTGCTCGCTTCACCGCGACCGACGCGGGTACGCGCGGTCTTGGCTCCGGGAGCGGGACGAAGGTGGTGGACCTTCAGCGCGTGCGTGCGCCCACCATCCTGCGGGGTTGGTTCGGTCGTATCGGCCATGTCAGTCAACCTCCTCGACGGCGACAAGATGAGTCACCGTGCGGATCATGCCCCGGATCTCCGGGCGATCCTCCTTGACGACGACGTCGCCAATGCGCTTGAGACCAAGCGAACGCAGCGTGTCGCGTTGATTCTGCTTGCCGCCGATCTCCGAACGGGTCTGGGTCACCTTGAGCTGTGCCATCACGCACCAGCCCCCGCAGCGCGGGCGCGGAGCATGGCCGCCGGAGCGACATCCTCCAGGGGCAGGCCACGGCGCGCCGCGACTGCCTCCGGCTGCTCCAGATCGCGCAACGCCTGCACCGTCGCGTGGACGATGTTGATGGCGTTCTGCGAACCGAGCGACTTGCTCAGGACGTCCCGGATACCGGCGCACTCCAGTACGGCGCGCACCGGCCCACCGGCGATCACACCGGTACCAGGCGAAGCCGGGCGCAGCAGCACGACCCCGGCAGCAGCCTCACCCTGAACGGGGTGAGGGATGGTGCCCTGGATGCGAGGCACGCGGAAGAAGTTCTTCTTGGCCTCTTCCACGCCCTTGGCGATGGCCGCAGGAACTTCCTTGGCCTTGCCGTAGCCGACACCGACGGTGCCGTCACCGTCGCCCACCACGACCAGCGCGGTGAAGCTGAAGCGACGACCACCCTTGACGACCTTGGAGACGCGGTTGATGGTGACGACGCGCTCCATGAACTGGTTGCGGTCTTCGTCACGCCCCCGGCGGTTGTCGCGGTCCTTGCGGTCCCGACGGTCATTGCGGTCATTCCCGCCTGCGCTAGCACCGGTGGCGACACCGGCGCCGGCGCCGCGGCGCTGAGGTCCTGGCATCAGACGTTCCTCTTCTCTGGGTTGCGTGTCGTGTTCACAGGGACAGCCCGCCCTCTCGCGCGCCGTCGGCAATAGCCGAGATGCGCCCGTGGTACTGGCTGCCGCCACGGTCGAACACGACGGCCTCGACACCGGCCTCCTTGGCGCGGGCGGCCACGAGCTCGCCGACCTTGCGCGCCTTGGCGGTCTTGTCGCCCTCGAACGAGCGGAGGTCCGCCTCCATCGTCGAGGCCGATGCGACCGTACGGCCCACCGTGTCATCGACGACCTGGACGAACACGTGGCGTGCTGAACGCGTCACGACGAGACGGGGACGTTCCGACGTGCCCGTAACCCGCTTGCGGACGCGGATGTGACGACGGCTGCGGGCAGCCGTCTTGCTCTTGCCGCGCTTGACGGTAATAGCCATGGCTTACTTACCAGCCTTTCCGACCTTGCGGCGGATCTGCTCGCCCGCGTACCGAACACCCTTGCCCTTGTACGGGTCAGGCTGACGGAGCTTGCGGATGTTCGCGGCGACCTCGCCGACGAGCTGCTTGTCGATTCCCTCGACCATGAATTTGGTGGGGCTTTCGACGGTGAACGTGATGCCCTCGGGCGCGGTCACGCTGATGGGGTGGCTGTACCCGAGCGCGAACTCGAGGTTGCCGCCCTTGTTCACCACGCGGTAGCCGGTGCCGAAGATTTCCATCTTCTTCTGGTACCCGGTCGTGACGCCCTGGACCATGTTCGCGATGAGCGAACGGGTCAGGCCGTGCAGCGACCGAGAATCGCGGTGGTCATCGGGGCGTGAAACCTCGATGGCGCCTTCGTCTCCGCGGGTGACACGAATGGGGTCACTGACTGTAAGCGCCAGTTCACCCTTCGGGCCCTTGACCGTAACGGCCTGGCCGTCGATGGTCACGTCCACACCCGACGGCACGGTGACGGGGAGTCGTCCAATACGGGACATATCCGGTCTCCTCTCCTACTCGTCGGGTTACCAGACGTAGGCGAGGACTTCCCCACCTACGCCCTTGTTTGCAGCTTGCTTGTCGGTCAGCAGACCAGAGGACGTGGAGATGATCGCCACGCCGAGGCCTCCGAGGACCTTGGGCAGGTTCGTCGACTTCGCGTACACACGGAGTCCAGGCTTGGACACCCGCCGAACGCCAGAGATCGAACGCTCCCGGTTGGGGCCGTACTTCAGCTCGATGATGAGCGTCTTGCCCACCTCAGCGTCTTCCACACGCCAACTACCGATGTAACCCTCAGAAGTGAGAATCTCGGCGATGTTGGCCTTGAGCTTTGAAAACGGCATGGACACTGCGTCGTGGTGCGCCGAGTTGGCGTTCCGAACGCGCGTGAGCATGTCCGCGATGGGGTCTGTCATCGTCATTTTGGGCTTCTCCGCCCTTCCTCACCGCGGTTTCGCACCGGCACAGGATGCGCCGGGGACCTTCGGTGTAGAAGCGTTGTCGTTGGACGAGCTGTTACCAGCTGCTCTTGGTGACGCCGGGCAGCTCACCGCGGTGAGCCATTTCGCGCAGGCACACCCGGCAGAGACCGAACTTGCGGTACACCGAGTGCGGACGCCCGCACCGCTGGCAGCGGGTATAGCCGCGCACCTTGAACTTGGGCTTGGCATTGGCCTTGTTGATCAGCGCAGTCTTGGCCACGGTCAGTTCTCCTTGAACGGGAATCCGAGGTGACGCAACAGCGCCCGGCCCTCGTCGTCGTTGGTCGCCGTGGTGACGACCGTGATGTCCATACCCCGAACGTGGTCGATCCGGTCCTGGTCGATCTCGTAGAACATGGACTGCTCGTTGAGGCCGAACGTGTAGTTGCCACGGCCGTCGAACTGGTTGGCCGACAGACCACGGAAGTCACGGATCCGCGGGAGTGCAACCGAGACCAGACGGTCCAGGAACTCCCACATTCGGTCGCCCCGCAGGGTGGCGTGACAACCGATCGGCATGCCCTCACGCAGCTTGAACTGCGCGATGGACTTGCGCGCCTTGGTGACCACCGGCTTCTGACCGGTGATCGCCGTGAGGTCGCGCACTGCGCCCTCGATGCGCTTGCTGTCCTTGGCTGCTTCGCCGACACCCATGTTGACAACGACCTTGACGACGCCAGGAATCTGCATGACGTTGCCGTAGCCGAACTCCTTGGCCATTGCCGACTTGATCTGCTCGTCGTACTTGACCCGCAGGCGCGGCTTCACAGCCGGCTGCGTCGTGGTTTCGGTCATGCCAGGTCCTTCCCGGAACGCACAGCAACACGAACACGCTGAGTCTTCATGCGGCCGTCACGCTCGACGGTCTCCACCCGGGTGCGAACCCGGGTCGGCTTCTTCGTCTCGGGGTCGACGATCGCGACATTGCTGACGTGAATCGGGGCTTCCATCGTCACGATGCCACCCGTACGCGAGCCGCGAGAGCTCTGACCGGCGCGGGTGTGCTTCGTGATGCGGTTGATGCCCTCAACCAGGACCCGGTTGGCCTCGGGGTAAACCTCGATGACCTTGCCCTGCTTGCCTCGGTCGCCGCCCTTGTCTTGCTTACGGCCAGAAATGACCTGAACCAGGTCACCCTTCTTGATTTTCATCTTGGCCATGGGTTACAGCACCTCCGGGGCCAGCGAGATGATCTTCATGAACTTCTTGTCACGCAGTTCCCGGCCCACTGGGCCGAAGATGCGCGTGCCACGCGGGTCGCCGTCGCCCTTGAGGATGACGGCCGCGTTCTCGTCGAAGCGGATATAGGAACCGTCGGGACGACGGCGTTCCTTCTTGGTACGGACGATGACCGCCTTGACGACGTCGCCCTTCTTGACGTTGCCGCCGGGGATGGCGTCCTTGACTGCGGCGACGATGACGTCACCGATGCCGGCGTAGCGCCGACCGGAGCCACCGAGCACACGGATGCAGAGGATCTCCTTGGCGCCCGTGTTGTCGGCGACGCGAAGTCGCGACTCCTGCTGGATCACTTCTCACTCCTGTCGTCGCGCTGGTTCTCTGCCCGCCTAAACGGGATGAGCCTTGCGGAACGGATCTGTGGGTCGTCCGAGCCGGGGCGGGAGGTCTCCCCCGCCGCCGGTCTCGAAAGGCTTCTTACTTGGCGCGCTCGAGGATCTCCACGATTCGCCAGCGCTTGGTCGCGGACAGCGGTCGAGTCTCCATAAGGAGAACGCGGTCACCGACACCCGCCTCATTGTTCTCGTCGTGCACCTTCAGTCGGCTCGTGCGCCGCATGACCTTGCCATACAAGGCGTGCTTGACGCGGTCCTCGACCTCGACAACGACGGTTTTATCCATCTTGTCGCTGACGACGTAGCCGCGAGCAGTCTTGCGGTGCGCGCGCTCGGCAGTGGCATCCGCCACGGTGTTCTCCTCCGGGGTCGTGGTCACTGTCAATTCGCCGCCTTCGGGTCACCGATGTTGAGCTCGCGCTCACGCATGATCGTGTAAATCCGCGCGATGTCCTTGCGAACGGCGCGAAGCCGTCCGTGGTTCTCGAGCTGACCGGTGGCCGACTGGAAACGCAGGTTGAACAGCTCGCCCTTGGCCTTGCGCAGCTCGTCGACGAGTTTGTCGTCGGACAGCTCACGCAGGTTGTCAGGGGCCATGTCCTTGCTACCGACCGCCATCAGTTGTCACCACCCTCACGCGCCACGAAGCGGCACTTCATCGGGAGTTTGTGGGTCGCCAGCCGCATTGCTTCACGGGCGACCTCTTCGGAAACGCCGGACAGCTCGAACATGATGCGTCCGGGCTTCACGTTTGCGACCCACCACTCGGGGGAACCCTTACCGGAACCCATGCGGGTTTCAGCAGGCTTCTTGGTCAGCGGACGGTCCGGGTAGATGTTGATCCACACCTTTCCGCCACGCTTGATGTAACGGGTCATAGCGATACGCGCCGACTCGATCTGCCGGTTGGTGACGTAGGCCGGCGTGATCGCCTGGAGACCGTAGTCCCCGAATGCGATCTGGGTGCCGCCCTTGGCCATACCGCGGCGGGTCGGGTGGTGCTGCTTACGGTGCTTGACTCGGCGAGGAATCAGCATCAGGACGCTCCTCCGTCGGTGTTCGCGGGCGCACCGGCCGTTGCGGGTGCACCTGCGGGGGCGGCACCTGCGTCACGACCGCCGCGGGTAGCGCGCTCGGTACCGGGCCGACGGCCACGGGCGGGGCGGTCGCCCCGGTCAGCGCGGGGACCGCGAGCGGGACGGCTCGGAGCTGCAGCCTGCTGGGCTGCCAGTTCCTTCGCGGTCATGTCGCCCTTGTAGATCCAAACCTTCACGCCGATGCGGCCGAAGGTGGTGCGGGCCTCGTAGAAGCCGTAGTCGATCTGCGCACGCAGGGTGTGCAGCGGCACGCGCCCTTCGCGGTAGAACTCCGAGCGGCTCATCTCGGCGCCGCCGAGACGACCCGAACACTGCACTCGGATGCCCTTGGCGCCGGCGCGCAACGAGGACTGCATGCCCTTGCGCATCGCACGACGGAAGGAGACACGAGCGCTGAGCTGCTCGGCGATGCCCTGGGCCACAAGCTGCGCGTCCATCTCGGGGTTCTTGACCTCGAGGATGTTCAGCTGCACCTGCTTGCCCGTGAGCTTCTCCAGCTCGCCGCGGATACGGTCTGCCTCGGCGCCGCGGCGACCGATGACGATGCCCGGACGCGCGGTGTGGATGTCGACACGAACGCGATCACGCGTGCGCTCGATTTCGACGCGGCTGATGCCAGCCCGCTCCATGCCCGTGGACATGAGGCGGCGGATCGCCACGTCTTCCTTGACGTAGTCGCGGTAGCGCTGGCCGACCTTGGTGCTGTCGGCGAACCAGCGGCTCTTGTGCTCGGTGGTGATACCGAGGCGAAACCCGTGCGGGTTGACCTTCTGACCCATTAGCGGGTGCCTCCCTTGCTGGACGTCGACGGCTGAGCGACGTGGACCGTGATGTGGCTCGTGCGCTTCAGGATCTTGTAAGCCCGACCCTGTGCACGCGGCTGGAACCGCTTCATGGTCGGTCCCTCGTCGACGTAGGCCTCACTGACGACGAGCTGACGCTCATCGAACGGCAGCGACTCCTTGTCGGCCTTGACCCGTGCGTTGGCGATGGCACTAGCCAGAACCTTGTACACGGGGTCACTGGCCGACTGCGGCGCGAACTGCAGAACAGCAAGGGCTTCACTCGCCTGCTTGCCACGGATGAGGTTCACGACGCGGCGCGCCTTCATGGGCGTGACGCGAACTCCGCGCGCCTGCGCCTTGGCTTCCATCACGTTTCCCTTCTCGGTGGACATCAGCGACGACGCCCCTTCTTGTCATCCTTGATGTGCCCCTTGAATGTGCGCGTCGGGGCGAATTCGCCGAGCTTGTGCCCGACCATCGCTTCGGTGACGAACACCGGGACGTGCTTGCGACCGTCATGTACGGCGAAAGTGTGGCCGAGGAAGTCCGGTGCAATGACCGAACGACGTGACCAGGTCTTGATGACGTTCTTGCTGCCCGCTTCGTTTTGGGCGTCCACCTTTTTCTGCAGGTGGCCGTCG
This sequence comes from Gephyromycinifex aptenodytis, assembly GCF_012277275.1. Taxonomy (GTDB): domain Bacteria; phylum Actinomycetota; class Actinomycetes; order Actinomycetales; family Dermatophilaceae; genus Gephyromycinifex; species Gephyromycinifex aptenodytis. The sequence continues at coordinate 1,242,516 of NZ_CP051155.1, forward strand.
ATGAAGGGACCCTTTTTCAGGCTGCGTGGCATCTCGTAGGGCTCCTATCAGCGCTTCTTGCCAGTACGACGGCGACGCACAATGAGCTTGTCGCTCTCCTTGTTCGGGTGCCGGGTACGGCCCTCAGGCTGACCCCAGGGGCTAACCGGGTGCCGGCCACCAGACGTGCGCCCTTCACCACCACCGTGCGGGTGGTCGACCGGGTTCATAACGACACCGCGGACCGTGGGGCGCTTACCCTTCCAGCGCATACGGCCGGCCTTGCCCCAGTTGATGTTGCTCTGCTCGGCGTTACCGACCTCACCGATGGTGGCGCGGCAGCGAACGTCGACGTTGCGAATCTCACCGGAGGGCATACGCAACTGGGCGTAGCGGCCTTCCTTGGCGACCAACTGCACACGCGCACCGGCACTGCGGGCGATCTTCGCGCCGCCACCGGGCCGAAGCTCGATCGCGTGGATGACCGTACCCACCGGGATGTTGCGCATCGGCAGGTTGTTACCGGGCTTGATGTCGGCGCTGGGGCCGTTCTCGATCCGGTCGCCCTGCTTGAGGCGGTTCGGCGCGATGATGTAACGCTTCTCGCCATCGGCGTAGTGCAGAAGCGCGATCCGGGCGGTGCGGTTGGGGTCGTACTCGATGTGAGCGACCTTGGCCGGGATGCCGTCCTTGTCATTACGACGGAAGTCGATGACTCGGTAGGCGCGCTTGTGGCCACCACCGATGTGGCGGGTCGTGATACGACCCTGGTTGTTTCGTCCACCCGACTTGGCGAGCGGACGCACCAGGGACTTCTCGGGCTCGGAGCGCGTGACTTCAACGAAGTCCGCCACGCTCGACCCGCGACGTCCCGGCGTCGTCGGCTTGTATTTGCGGATACCCATGCTCTAGTTCCTCGGTTCCCTGTCGATTCGATCGATGATCAGCGCCGGCCTCAGGCCGTTCCGCCGAACACGTCGATCGAGCCTTCCTTGAGGGTGACGATGGCGCGCTTGGTGTCCTTGCGCTTACCAGTGCCGAACCGAGTCCGACGGGTTTTGCCGACGCGGTTCATCGTGTTGATGGACTGGACCTTGACGCCGAAAACCGTCTCGACCGCGATCTTGATCTCGGTCTTGTTGGCTCGCGGGTCAACGAGGAAGGTGTACTTCCCCTCGTCCATCAGGGTGTAGGACTTCTCAGAGACCACCGGCGCGAAGATCACGTCGCGGGGGTCCTTACCGGGGGCGCTCACTTGGCCACCTCCTGCGCGTTGTCGACGGTCACGCCGGCCTTGCCGCCAGCGAGGAAGGCCGCGAAGGCACCCTCGGTGAAGACGATGTCGTCGGCGCAGAGAACGTCGTAGGTGTTGAGCTGGTCAGCCCACAGCACGTGCACGTTGGCGATGTTGCGCACAGAGCGCTCCGTCACCGTGTCGTCCCGCTCAGTCACGACCAAGAGGTTGCGACGCTGGGTGAGCGAGCCGAGCAGGACCGCCGCGGCCTTGGCCGAGGGGACATCCCCCTGGGTTACCCCAGTGATGATGTGCACCCGGTTGTGACGCGCCCGATCGGACAGAGCGCCGCGCAGAGCGGCCGCCTTCATCTTCTTGGGGGTGCGCTGGCTGTAGTCGCGCGGCTGCGGGCCGTGGACGATGCCACCACCTGCGAACTGAGGCGCGCGGATCGAACCCTGACGGGCGCGACCGGTGCCCTTCTGGCGGTAAGGCTTGCGGCCACCGCCACGCACGTCGGCGCGGGTCTTGGTGGAGTGCGTGCCCTGGCGTGCCGCCGCGAGCTGCGCGACAACCACCTGGTGGATCAGGGGCACGTTGGTCTGGACGTCGAAGATCTCCGCGGGGAGCTCGGCCTGACGGCCGGCGGCGGAGCCCGTGGCGTCGATGATGTCGATCGTCGTCATGTGGGTCACGCTCCCTTGAGCGCGGTGCGAACGAGGACGACTGCGCCGCGGGGGCCGGGAACGGCACCCTTGATGAGCAGCAGACCCTTTTCCGCGTCGACCGCGTGAATGAGCAGGTTCTGGGTCGTCTGACGCACGCCGCCCATGCGGCCGGCCATGCGGTGACCCTTGAAAACGCGGCCAGGCGTGGCGCAAGCGCCGATCGAACCCGGCTTGCGGTGGTTGCGGTGCGCACCGTGCGAGGCGCCGACGCCGTGGAAGCCGTGACGCTTCATAACACCGGCGAAGCCCTTGCCCTTGGTGCGTCCGACGACGTCGACGCGCGTTCCGGCCTCGAACAGCTCAGCCGTGATTTCTTGCCCCGGGGCGAAGTTGGCGGCCTCGGAGGTACGCAGTTCGACGAGGTGACGGCGCGGCGTGACGCCGGCCTTCTCGAAGTGCCCGCTCATCGGCTGGTTGACCTTACGCGGGTCAATCGCGCCGAAGGCGATCTGGATCGCGTTGTAGCCGTCAGTAGCCGCATCGCGGACCTGCGTAACAACGCACGGACCCGCCTTGATGACGGTCACCGGAACGAGGCGATTATCGGCGTCCCATACCTGGGTCATGCCGAGCTTCTCGCCCAGCACACCGGTGATGGCGCGCTCGGTGGTGGATGGAGTGCTAGTCATGTCCGACCCTGCCCTCAAAGCTTGATCTCGATGTTGACGTCCGCCGGCAGGTCGAGTCGCATGAGCGAGTCAACAGCCTTCGGCGTCGGGTCCACGATGTCGATGAGGCGCTTGTGCGTGCGCATCTCGAAGTGTTCGCGGCTGTCCTTGTACTTGTGGGGCGACCGGATGACGACGAAGACGTTCTTCTCCGTCGGCAGCGGCACCGGACCGACCACGGTCGCGCCTGCGCGCTCTACCGTGTCGACAATTTTGCGCGCCGAGCTGTCGATGACCTCGTGGTCGTACGACTTAAGCCGGATGCGGATCTTCTGTCCCGCCATCGCTTCGTCAGACTCTCTTCCTGGTCGTTCCACTACGGATCCGGTTGAGGCGCCGACCCCCGCGGTCGGGTGTGTCGCGCCCGTCGCGGTGATCCAGGCACAGAGATATCCCCTGCGCCCCGGATCGGGGTTTGGTCGCCCGGTGTGAACCGGAGCTGGTCCTTTGGCTTACGAGGGTGCCCCAGTTCGTGGACGGATCCACGTGCTAGTCACCTCTCGCGAGGGACGACAGCGTGCACACGCAATGGAGCACGTCGCCGTCAAGCAACCTGTCCATAGTGCCAGAGGCTCGGCACTAGAACCAAATCGCCACCTCAACGACCCCGGATGGCCCGACGGCGGACACCTCATTCACCCTCTCGGCTCATAACGAACCAGAGGGTGACGCCCCGGGACGCCGCTGGGCCGCCACCCGAGGTGGCGGCCCAGCGGCGGTGCAGAATCAGCGTCCGGGAAAAGTGGGCTTCTCCTTAGCGATGAAGGCCCGCACGCCCTCAGCCTTGTCAGCGGTCTCGAATGCATCGTGGAAAGCCGTGGCTTCCAGGTCGCAGCCCTGGGCTGTGGTCATGGTTGCCGAGGCGTCCAGAAGCCGCTTGCACGAGGCGATCGCTACCGGCGACTTGCCGGCCAACTCCGCCGCCAGGGCCTTCGCCCCCGCCAGGAGCGCTGCGGGGTCGTCGAAGAGCGCGTTCACCAAACCGATGCGGTAGGCCTCCTCGGCCTTGATCGCGCGCCCGGTGTAGATGAGCTCGCGAGCCATCCCGATCCCCACCCGCTGGGTGAGGCGTACCGAGCCGCCGAAACCAGGCACCAACCCGAGGTTGACCTCAGGTTGGCCGAACTTGGCGTTCTTGCTGGCGTAGATCATGTCGCAGGCCATCGCCAACTCGCACCCACCACCGAGGGCAAAGCCGTTGACCGCCGCGATGACCGGCACCGGCAGCGCTTCGAGGCGCAGGGTGACTTCCTGCATGCGGCGGCTGTAGGCCTCCCCCTGGGCTGCCTCCATCCCGTTCATCTCCACGATGTCGGCCCCCGCGACGAAAGCCTTCTCCCCGGCGCCGGTGATGATGAGCGCGCGCACCGGCCAGTTGCCGTCCTGGCCCATCGTGGCCAGTTTGTCCGTCAGCGCCCACAGATCCTCCACCACGGCGCCGGCAAGCGCGTTGAGCACCTCCGGACGGTTGATGGTGACGATCAGAGCCTGGTCCTCCTGCTCGACCAGCAGAGTCTCGTAGCTGCCGAATTCCATGGGTTCTCCTTGCTCGCAATCGTGGGCGCCCAGTCCACGCCCCACGTTAGACGGACTTGCCCGTGCCGGCTTAGAAAGGCGACTGCCACCTAGTGCCTGGGCCGGCCGCCGTAGCTCAGGAAAGCAGCACACCAGGTGGTGAGCGCCCTAGCGGCCCGGCTAGCCCACATCCAGGACGTCTCCAGGGTTGCAGCCGGCAAACACAGTCTGTGGGTACCCCACCGCAGGGCGCTCCGGCTCCAGGTACCACCCCTTTTTCAGGAAAGCGAAGGCCGCGTGACACAGGAACTGATCGCGCATACCCGGAGTGTCCGCTTCGGGAACCGAGGCCAGTACCCGGCGCCAAGCCTCCTCGTGCACCGGCTTCTCCCGGGAGTCGCGAAGGGCTTGCGAGGGGGTGACCACCAGCGCCCGAACGCCCTCCCGCTGCACCCACCGCGCCTCTGCCACCAGCACGTCGTTCGGAGCCGCTGCGAAGCTACTCTCCCCCGCCGCGGTAGCCACTGGGCTCTCCCCCGCCGCGGTGACCTCGACGCTCCCCTTGGGCGGGCCGCTGGAGCTGTCAGGACCGCCATGTGGTGACCCGGACAGGCTCGGAACCGAGCCCGGCTCGACATCACAGCCGGTCAGCCCCGCAGCCAGCAGAGCGAAAGCAATACCGATCCGCATACCGCGCTGACCCACCCTCACCCCCGCATACTCCGATTCCCACCTGCTCACTGCCTGAACACTCCCTGCAGATTCGCTGCCCAGTCCGCCCGGGTGAACCTGGACCAGACGTCCGGCCTCTCACGCTTCCCTCCCCCCGGCAGGTCCATGAGCGGGACCCGCGAGTCCGGGGCACCCCCTACCTGGCACCTCCCAGACATGACAGTGGGGGTTCGAGCCGTATCGGCTCGAACCCCCACCCGGTCACGTTCTGCCGCTAAGCGGCAGCGCGTGAGTCGTCTAGCAATGGGTCACTTGATGATCTTGGTGACCCGGCCGGCGCCCACAGTGCGTCCACCCTCACGGATAGCGAACTTGAGGCCCTCTTCCATCGCGATGGGCTGAATGAGGTCGACCTTCATGTCGGTGTTGTCACCGGGCATGACCATCTCGGTGCCCTCGGGCAACTGCACAACGCCCGTCACGTCCGTGGTACGGAAGTAGAACTGCGGGCGGTAGTTGTCGTAGAACGGCGTGTGACGGCCACCCTCGTCCTTGGACAGGATGTAGACCTGGCCCTCGAACTCGGTGTGCGGGGTGATCGAGCCCGGCTTGCAGATGACCTGCCCGCGCTCGACGTCCTCGCGCTTGGTGCCACGAAGCAGCAGACCGACGTTCTCGCCAGCGCGACCCTCATCGAGGAGCTTGCGGAACATCTCGATGCCCGTGACGGTCGTCTTGGACGAACCCTCGCGGATACCGACGATCTCGATCTCCTCGTTGACCTTGAGGATGCCGCGCTCGATACGGCCGGTGACGACCGTGCCACGACCGGTGATCGTGAAGACGTCCTCAACGGGCATAAGGAACGGCTTGTCGATGTCGCGCTCCGGCTGCGGAATCGCTTCGTCGACGGCGTTCATGAGCTCGATAATGCTCTCGGCCCACTTCTCGTCACCCTCAAGAGCCTTCAGCGCCGAGACCTTGACGACCGGAAGGTCGTCGCCGGGGAACTCGTAGCTCGAGAGAAGCTCACGAACCTCCATCTCGACGAGTTCGAGGATTTCCTCGTCGTCGACCATGTCGGTCTTGTTGAGCGCAACGACGATGGCGGGAACGCCAACCTGGCGAGCCAGGAGGACGTGCTCCTTCGTCTGCGGCATCGGGCCATCCGTAGCCGCCACCACGAGAATCGCACCGTCCATCTGCGCCGCACCCGTGATCATGTTCTTCACGTAGTCGGCGTGTCCGGGGCAGTCGACGTGAGCGTAGTGACGCTCTTCCGTCTGGTACTCGATGTGCGAGATCGAGATGGTGATACCGCGCTGCTTCTCCTCGGGTGCCTTGTCGATCTCGTCGAAAGGCGTGAAGGGGTTAAGGTCCGGGTACTTGTCGTGCAGGACCTTGGAGATCGCAGCTGTCAGCGTCGTCTTACCGTGGTCAATGTGACCAATGGTGCCGATGTTGACGTGCGGCTTGGTCCGCTCGAACTTCGCCTTCGCCACTGTTGTCCTCCTGGTGGACTTGGTGTGTAACGCCGCATGCCCGAGAGGGGTGTGGCGCGTTGTGGATATTTATTGCGGTGTGATCACGAAGAGGCTTGACGGGTGAGTGTACCCGCCTCACTCGCCTCGCATCTTCTTGACGATCTCGTCCGAGACGTTCCGGGGAACCTCAGCGTACGAGTCGAATTGCATCGTGTAGTTGGCGCGACCCTGAGTCTTGCTTCGCAGGTCGCCAACGTACCCGAACATCTCGGACAGCGGCACAAGGGCACGAATGATCTTGGCGCCGCTGATGTCCTCCATGGCCTGCATCTGGCCACGGCGGGAGTTGATGTCGCCGATAACGTCACCCATGTAGTCCTCGGGGGTACGAACCTCGACAGCCATCATCGGCTCGAGAAGCACCGGGTCGGCCTTGCGAAGGGCTTCCTTGGCTGCCATCGAACCGGCGATCTTGAACGCCATCTCCGAAGAGTCGACGTCGTGGTAGGCGCCGTCAAGCAGGGTCGCCTTGATGCCCACGAGTGGGTAGCCGGCAAGAATACCGACCTGCAGGGCGTCCTTGATGCCGGCGTCGACACTGGGGATGTACTCGCGAGGGATACGGCCACCCGTGACCTTGTTCGAGAACTCGTACATCTCACCCTCGGCGGTGTCCAGGGGCTCGAAGGAGAGCTGCACCTTCGCGTACTGCCCGGAGCCACCGGTCTGCTTCTTGTGGGTGTAGTCGAACTTCTCCACGGTGCGACGAATCGTCTCGCGGTAGGCAACCTGAGGCTTACCGACATTCGCCTCGACCTTGAACTCGCGACGCATACGGTCCACGAGGATGTCCAGGTGCAACTCGCCCATTCCCTTGATGATCGTCTGGCCAGTCTCCTGGTCCAGCTCGACCTGGAAGGTCGGGTCTTCCTCGGCAAGCTTCTGGATAGCTGTTCCCAGCTTCTCCTGGTCACCCTTGGTCTTGGGCTCGATGGCCACGCTGATGACCGGCTCGGGGAAGGACATCGACTCAAGCACGACATGGTCGTTGAGGTCGCACAAGGTGTCGCCGGTCGTGGTGTCCTTCAGCCCGATCATCGCGTAGATGTGGCCGGCGGAAACCGAGTCGACAGGGTTCTCCTTGTTGGCGTGCATCTGGAAGAGCTTCCCGATGCGCTCCTTCTTCTGCTTGGTCGAGTTGTAACACGGCTGCCCGGACTCGATGTGCCCCGAGTAGACGCGCACGTAGGTCAGACGCCCGAAGAACGGGTGGCTGACGACCTTGAAGGCCAGCGCCGAGAACGGCTCCGAGAAGTCCGCGTGACGCTCGATGATCTTGGTCTCGTCCTTGGGGTCGTGTCCCTGAATAGCGGGCACGTCCAGCGGGCTGGGCAGGTAGTCGATGACAGCATCGAGAACCGGCTGTACGCCCTTGTTCTTGAAGGCCGAGCCACAGAAGACCGGGTAGATGTCGCTGTTGCAGGTGAGCTTGCGGATACCCGCCTTGATCTCGGCCTGCGTGAGCTCTTCGCCCTCCAGGTACTTCTCCATGAGCGCGTCGTCCGCCTCGGCGACCTTCTCGATGAGCTGCGCCCGGTACTCCACGGCCTTGGCCTGTAGGTCTTCGGGGATCTCTTCGATGTCGTAGTCGTCGCCCTTTTGGACGTCGCCATGCCAGACGAAGGCCTTCATCGTCAGCAGGTCGACTACGCCGCGGAATTCGCTCTCTGCCCCGATGGGCAGCTGCATGACCAGCGGCGTCGCGCCCAGACGATCAATGATCGTCTTGACGGTGTAGTAGAAGTCAGCGCCCAGCTTGTCCATCTTGTTGACGAAGCAGATACGCGGGACGTTGTACTTGTCGGCTTGGCGCCACACAGTCTCCGACTGCGGCTCGACGCCCTCTTTACCGTCGAAGACGGCGACCGCGCCATCGAGTACGCGCAGCGAACGCTCCACCTCGACGGTGAAGTCGACGTGACCGGGCGTGTCGATGATGTTGACCTGGCTGTCTTTCCAGAAGCAGGTCGTCGCGGCGGACGTGATGGTGATGCCGCGCTCGGCTTCCTGTTCCATCCAGTCCATCGTGGAGGCGCCGTCGTGCGTCTCACCGATCTTGTAGTTAATACCGGTATAGAACAGGATCCGCTCGGTCACGGTGGTCTTGCCGGCGTCGATGTGCGCCATGATGCCGATGTTGCGGACCTTGCTCAGGTCGGTCAGGACATCGAGTGCCACTAGCTCTCAGCTCTCATTCGTGGTGGTCGTCGGTTGCCTAGCGTTGGCCGGTTGAACCGGACCGCCCGCGGTGTTCCGGGAGCAACAGTGCGCCGCTCCCGGAACGGGGATGGGTTTACCAGCGGTAGTGAGCGAAGGCCTTGTTGGACTCGGCCATCTTGTGGGTGTCCTCGCGACGCTTGACAGCGGCACCGAGGCCATTGCTGGCATCGAGGATCTCGTTCATGAGTCGCTCGGTCATGGTCTTCTCACGACGCTGGCGGCTGTAGCCAACCAACCAACGCAGAGCCAGGGTGGTCGAACGGCCCGGGCGCACCTCAACCGGCACCTGGTACGTGGCGCCACCAACACGGCGGCTACGAACCTCAAGAGTCGGCTTCACGTTGTCCAGCGCACGCTTGAGCGTGACCACCGGGTCGGTGCCCGTCTTCTGGCGGCAGCCTTCGAGTGCACCGTAGACAGTGCGCTCAGCGATCGACTTCTTGCCATCGAGCAGAATCTTGTTCACCAGCTGGGTCACCAGCGGCGACCCGTATACCGGGTCGACGACGAGCGGCCGCTTCGGGGCGGGGCCCTTACGAGGCATTACTTCTTCTCCCTCTTCGCGCCGTAACGGGACCGTGCCTGCTGGCGGTTCTTGACACCCTGGGTGTCCAGCGAACCGCGGACGATCTTGTACCGCACGCCGGGGAGGTCCTTCACACGGCCACCGCGCACGAGCACGATGGAGTGTTCCTGCAGGTTGTGACCCACACCGGGGATGTAGGCCGTGACCTCAATCTGACTGGTGAGCTTGACACGCGCGACCTTACGCAGAGCCGAGTTCGGCTTCTTGGGGGTCGTGGTGTAGACGCGGGTGCAAACACCGCGTCGCTGCGGGCTCCCCTTGAGCGCAGGGGTTTTGGCCTTGGTGGCCTTATCCTTGCGCCCCTTACGGACGAGCTGGTTGATCGTGGGCACGTAATCTCCGTACGTCGTGTGTGATCCGGGCGGTCTACTCTCGACCGTCCTCCTTGGTCATACCTCCCGGCGCCGGCATCACCTGCCCGCACCCAGAGGCCCCCACCTGTATTTCCCGCAGCGTGCGCAGTTACGCACACACCCTGCGAGCTACCCGGCGAGGGGACATGTCTGGAGTGAGAACCGGCATCCTTGGCTTCCCGCTTCATCGGCCGACAGGAGGTTGCGGGTCGTTACGACCCACTCACTCCCCCGACACGATGACGGTTCCCCGTCGAGTGCTAGGCACACAGGCACCCCACGGGGCCCAGAACATGCCCCATCAGCCTACCGGCAGGCTTTCTGCAGCACCAAATCGGGGCCAACGACCTCTGCTTCCGCATCGGGCCGCGGTGCTGCCGGGACAACCTGCGAACTGGACCGGCTCCCTCTCTTTGCCAGCAAAACCGCGGGGCGCCCGAGCTTGGTAGCTCGGGCGCCCCGCGGCGGGCGTGGGCACCGATCAGGTGTCCAGGCCCAGCGCAGCGTCGTCCAGCCGAACTGCCTCGCCCGAACCCGGACCGAAGGTCGGGTAGTCGAACTGCTGGTAGTCGGGCATGGCGTACATGGCCGCCTTGGCCTCTTCGGTGGGCTCCACCCGCACATTGCGGTAGCGGGGCAAGCCCGTACCCGCCGGGATGAGCTTTCCGAGGATGACGTTCTCCTTGAGGCCGAGCAGCGGGTCGGACTTGGCGTGGATAGCCGCGTCCGTGAGCACCCGAGTCGTCTCCTGGAACGAAGCAGCCGACAACCAGCTGTCCGTGGCCAAAGACGCCTTGGTGATACCCATCAGCTCGGGGCGACCCGAAGCCGGCTTGCCACCCTCGGAGACGACCCGACGGTTCTCGGTCTCGAAGTGACCGCGCACCGCCATCGAACCGGGCAGCAGATCGGCGTCGCCCGCCTCGATGATGGTCACCCGGCGCAGCATCTGGCGCACGATGACCTCGATGTGCTTGTCGTGGATCGAGACGCCCTGCTGGCGGTAGACCTTCTGGACTTCCTCAACCAGGTGCATCTGGACCGCACGCGGGCCGAGGATGCGAAGGACCTGCTTGGGGTCGATCGCGCCCTGAATCATCTTGGTGCCGACCTCGACGTGCTCACCATCGGCGACCAGCAAGCGCGAACGCTTGCTCACCGGGTAGGCGTGCTCCTCGCTGCCGTCGTCCGGGGTGAGCAGGATGCGACGAGCCTTGTCGGTCTCTTCGATCTCCACCCGGCCAGCGGCCTCGGCGATCGGCGCCACACCCTTGGGGGTACGGGCCTCGAAAAGCTCGACAACACGCGGCAGACCCTGCGTGATGTCGTCACCGGCCACACCACCGGTGTGGAAGGTACGCATCGTCAGCTGGGTGCCGGGCTCACCGATGGACTGCGCGGCGATGATGCCGACAGCCTCGCCGATGTCCACGAGCAGACCGGTGGCCAGGCTGCGCCCGTAGCACTTGGCGCAGGTGCCCACGTGGCTGTCACAGGTGAGCACCGAGCGCACCTTGACCTCCTCCAGGCCGGCCGCGACCAGCGAGGCGATGGCCACATCCCCGAGGTCGATGCCGGCTTCCAGGATGGTCTTGCCGTCGACAACGACATCCTGAGCCAACGTGCGAGCGTAGACAGCCGACTCGACGTCGTCATGCAGCATGAGGCTGCCATCGGTACGGCGGGTCGCGATCGGCATCGTCAGGCCACGGTCGGTGCCGCAGTCCCATTCGCGAATGATGACGTCCTGGCTGACGTCGACCAGACGACGGGTCAGGTAACCCGAGTCGGCCGTACGCAACGCGGTGTCTGCCAGACCCTTACGGGCACCGTGCGTGGAGATGAAGAACTCCAGCACGGACAGGCCTTCGCGGAAGTTCGCCTTGATCGGGCGCGGGATGATCTCGCCCTTCGGGTTGGCCATGAGGCCACGCATACCCGCGATCTGGCGCAACTGGAACCAGTTACCACGAGCACCCGAGGAAACCATGCGGTAGATGGGGTTCGTCCGTGGGAAGAACGCCTCCATCTCCTTGGCGACCTCATTGCTGCCCTGGGTCCAGATCTCGATGAGCTCCTGACGGCGCTCGTCGTCGGTGATGAGACCGCGTTCGTACTGGACCTGGACCTTCTCGGCCTTGGCCTCGTAACCCTCAAGGATCTCGGCCTTGCGGGGTGGGGTGACCACGTCGGAGATAGCCACGGTCGTGCCGGACCGGGTGGCCCAGTAGTAACCCGTCTCCTTCAGCGCGTCCAAGCTCGCCGCGACCTGCACCTTGCTGTACCGCTCGGCGAGGTCGTTGACGATCAGGGACAACTGCTTCTTGTCCACCGGGACGTCCACGAAGGGGTAGTCCATCGGGAGCGTGGTGTTGAAGATCGCCCGACCCAGGGTCGTGGTGAACGCAAGCGCCTCCACGGTCCCGTCTTCACGGATCTGGGTGCCCTCGGGCACCTCCATGTCGGAGTTGGGCACCACATCATGCAGCCGCAGGTGGATCTTGGATCCCAGCGCGATCTGACCGGCGTCGAAGGCCATTCGGGCTTCGGCAACCGTGCTGAACGCCCGCCCCTGCCCCGGTCCGTCTTCGACCTCACAGGTGAGGTGGAACAGACCGATGATCATGTCCTGGCTGGGCATGGTCACCGGGCGACCGTCAGCCGGCTTGAGGATGTTGTTGCTGGAGAGCATGAGGATGCGGGCCTCGGCCTGCGCCTCCGCGCTCAGCGGAACGTGCACGGCCATCTGGTCACCGTCGAAGTCGGCGTTGAACGCGCCGCACACGAGCGGGTGGAGCTGGATGGCCTTGCCCTCGACAAGCTGCGGCTCGAACGCCTGAATACCGAGTCGGTGCAGCGTCGGTGCGCGGTTGAGCAGCACCGGGTGCTCGGTGATGACCTCTTCGAGCACGTCCCACACCTGCGGACGAGCCCGCTCGACCATGCGCTTGGCCGACTTGATGTTCTGCGCGTGGTCGAGGTCGACCAGTCGCTTCATCACGAACGGCTTGAACAGCTCCAGAGCCATCTGCTTGGGCAGACCGCATTGGTGCAGCTTCAGCGTCGGGCCGACGACGATGACGCTACGCCCGGAGTAGTCGACGCGCTTACCGAGCAAGTTCTGACGGAAGCGACCCTGCTTGCCCTTGAGCATGTCGGACAGCGACTTCAGCGGGCGGTTACCCGGGCCCGTGACAGGCCGGCCGCGGCGACCGTTGTCGAACAGCGCGTCAACGGCCTCCTGCAGCATCCGCTTCTCGTTGTTCACGATGATCTCGGGCGCGCCGAGATCGAGCAGTCGCTTGAGGCGGTTGTTCCGGTTGATGACACGGCGGTACAGGTCGTTCAGGTCCGAGGTCGCGAAGCGGCCACCGTCGAGCTGCACCATCGGGCGCAGGTCCGGCGGGATGACCGGCACGCAGTCCAGAACCATGCCCATCGGGTTGTTCGTCGTGGTCTGGAAGGCCGTGACGACGCGGAGCCGCTTCAGGGCGCGGGTCTTCTTCTGACCCTTACCCGTGGCGATGACCTCGCGCAGGTACTCCGATTCGGCAGCCAGGTCGAAGGTCTCCAAGCGCTTCTGCAGCGCCGCCGCACCCATGCCGCCCTCGAAGTACATGCCGAAACGGTCACGCATCTCGCGGTAGAGCATCTCGTCGCCCTCGAGGTCCTGAACCTTGAGGTTCTTGAACCGGTCCCACACCTGGGTGAGGCGCTCGATCTGCTGGTCGGCCTTCTTGCGGATGGAGTTCATCTCACGCTCGGCACCCTCGCGCACCTTGCGGCGCACGTCGCCCTTGGCGCCCTCGGCCTCGAGCTGGGCCAGGTCCGTCTCGAGCTTCTTGGCGCGAGCTTCGATGGCCGCGTCGCGACCGTTCTCGATGCCCTTGCGCTCCACATCGATCTGGGCCTCCAAGGAGGGCAGGTCGCGGTGGCGCGCGTCGGTGTCGACCGAGGTGATCATGTAGGCCGCGAAGTAGATGACCTTTTCCAGGTCCTTCGGGGCCAGGTCGAGCAGGTAGCCCAGTCGGCTGGGAACACCCTTGAAGTACCAGATGTGGGTAACGGGGGCGGCCAGTTCGATGTGCCCCATCCGCTCGCGACGAACGCCGGATCGAGTGACCTCGACCCCGCAGCGCTCACAGATGATGCCCTTGAAGCGGACTCGCTTGTACTTACCGCAGTAGCACTCCCAGTCCCGAGTGGGACCGAAGATCTTCTCGCAGAACAGGCCGTCCTTCTCGGGCTTGAGCGTGCGGTAGTTGATCGTCTCCGGCTTCTTGACCTCGCCGTGACTCCAGGTGCGGATGTCGTCCGCACTGGCCAGTCCGATGCGCAACTCGTCGAAGAAGTTGACGTCGAGCACGTGTGTCTCTCTCTCGCTCTACAAAACTCAGGTCAGCACGTTGGGTGGGCGCCGTGCGGCGGGATTAACCCGCCGCACGCGCCAGTGCGTCAGACTTCCTCGACGCTGCTGGGCTCGCGACGACTCAGGTCGATACCGAGCTCCTCAGCGGCCCGGAAGACCTCCTGGTCGGGCTCCCGCAGGTCGATGGAGGACCCGTCGGAGGAGAGCACCTCTACGTTGAGGCAGAGGGATTGCATCTCCTTGATGAGTACCTTGAAGGACTCAGGGATGCCCGGTTCCGGGATGTTCTCGCCCTTGACGATGGCCTCGTAAACCTTCACGCGGCCGGTGACGTCATCGGACTTGATCGTCAGGAGTTCCTGCAGGGCGTAGGCGGCGCCGTAGGCCTCCAGGGCCCAGACCTCCATCTCGCCGAAACGCTGACCACCGAACTGCGCCTTACCACCCAGCGGCTGCTGCGTGATCATCGAGTACGGGCCGGTGCTACGGGCGTGGATCTTGTCATCGACAAGGTGGTGCAGCTTGAGCATGTACATGTAGCCGACCGAGATCGGCTCCGGGTAGGGCTCACCAGAGCGGCCGTCGAACAGCCGGGCCTTGCCGGAAGAGCCGATGAGCCGGTCACCGTCGCGCGTCGGGTTCGTCGAGTCCAGCAGACCGGTGATCTCCTGCTCCAACGCACCGTCGAAGACCGGTGAGGCGACCCGAGTGCCGGCCGGCGCAGTACGAGCGTCGTCGGGGATCATCGAGGCCCACTCGGGGTCTCCATCGATCTGCCAACCGCGGCTGGCGACCCAGCCGAGGTGGAGTTCGAGCACCTGACCGATGTTCATACGGCCGGGGACACCAAGCGGGTTGAGCACGATGTCTACCGGGGTGCCGTCTTCCAGGAAGGGCATGTCCTCGATCGGCAGGATCTTGGAGATGACGCCCTTGTTGCCGTGACGCCCAGCGAGCTTGTCACCGTCGGTGATCTTGCGGCGGTTAGCCACATAGACCCGAACGAGCTGGTTGACCCCGGGGGGAAGCTCGTCGCCCTCTTCGCGGTCGAAGACCTTGACCCCGATGACGGTGCCGGTCTCGCCGTGCGGGACCTTCAGGGAGGTGTCGCGGACCTCGCGAGCCTTCTCACCGAAGATGGCGCGCAGCAGGCGCTCTTCGGGGGTCAGCTCGGTCTCACCCTTGGGGGTGACCTTGCCCACGAGTAGGTCGCCATCGCGAACCTCGGCACCGATGCGGATGATGCCGCGCTCGTCCAGGTCGGCCAGGACCTCTTCGGAGACGTTGGGGATGTCCCGCGTGATCTCCTCCGGGCCCAGCTTGGTGTCGCGCGCGTCGACCTCGTGCTCCTCGATGTGAATCGAGGACAGGACGTCGTCCTGCACGATGCGCTGGGACAGGATGATCGCGTCCTCGTAGTTGTAGCCCTCCCATGGCATGAAGGCCACGAGCAGGTTACGACCCAGGCTCATCTCTCCGTCCTTGGTCGCGGGGCCGTCGGCGATTACGCCGCCGACCTCGAGGCGCTGGCCTTCTTCGACCAGGACGGTCTGGTTGTAGCTGGTGCCCTGGTTGGAGCGCATGAACTTGGCGATCCGGTAGGACTGGTGCGTTCCGTCGTCGTTGGCAACCGTGACCACGTCGGCCGAGACCGACTCCACGACGCCCGCCTTCTCGGCGCGAACGACGTCACCGGAGTCCAGCGCCGCCCGGTATTCCATGCCGGTGCCCACGAACGGCGCCTCGCTACGAACCAGCGGAACCGCCTGACGCTGCATGTTGGCGCCCATGAGCGCACGGTTGGCGTCGTCGTGCTCCAGGAAGGGGATCAGCGCGGTGGCAGCCGAGACCATCTGGCGAGCAGAGACGTCCATGTAATCGACGTCTTCACCGGGGATGTACTCGACCTCGCCGCCCTTGGAGCGAACCAGGACGCGCTCTTCGACGAAGGTGCCGTCCACGCCGATCGGGGCGTTGGCCTGCGCGATGACGAAGTCGTCTTCCTCGTCTGCGGACAGGTAGTGCACCTCGTCGGTGACGCGACCGGATTCGACCTTGCGGTAAGGCGTCTCCACGAACCCGAAGGGGTTGATCCGTCCGTAGCTGGCGAGCGAGCCGATCAGACCGATGTTCGGTCCTTCTGGGGTCTCGATCGGGCACATACGACCGTAGTGGCTGGGGTGGACGTCACGAACTTCCATGCCGGCGCGGTCACGGGAAAGACCACCCGGGCCCAGGGCCGACAGACGCCGCTTGTGCGTCAGGCCCGCGAGCGGGTTGTTCTGGTCCATGAACTGCGAGAGCTGGCTGGTGCCGAAGAACTCCTTGATGGAGGCGACGACCGGCCGGATGTTGATCAGCGTCTGGGGCGTGATGGCCTCGACGTCCTGGGTCGTCATCCGCTCGCGAACGACGCGCTCCATCCGGGACAGACCCGTACGGACCTGGTTCTGGATGAGCTCGCCGACGTTACGCAGACGGCGGTTGCCGAAGTGGTCGATGTCGTCGGTCTCCACGCGGATCTCGACGTCTTCGCCTTGGCGCTTGCCCGGCATCGAGTGCACGCCGGCGTGCAGCGCAACGAGGTACTTGATGGTGGCGACGATGTCGTCCACCGTCAGCGTGGAGGTCTCCAGCGGCGTCTCGATACCCAGCTTCTTGTTCACCTTGTAGCGTCCGACCTTGGCCAGGTCATAACGCTTGGGGTTGAAGTAGAGGTTGTCGAGCAGAGCCTGCGCGGCTTCCTTGGTGGGGGGTTCGCCCGGGCGCAGCTTGCGGTAGATGTCCAGCAGCGCGTCGTCCTGGCCGGTGGTGCTGTCCTTCTCGAGCGTCGCGCGCATCGAGTCGAACTCACCGAACTCTTCCAAGATCTGGGAATCGGTCCAGCCGAGAGCCTTGAGCAGGACGGTGACCGACTGCTTCCGCTTGCGGTCCACGCGAACGCCGACCATGTCGCGCTTGTCGATCTCGAACTCCAGCCATGCTCCACGGCTGGGGATCACCTTGGTCGAGTAGACGTCCTTGTCGGAGGTCTTGTCGGGGGTGCGCTCGAAGTAGACACCGGGAGAACGCACGAGCTGAGACACCACGACACGCTCGGTGCCGTTGATGATGAACGTGCCCCGCTGAGTCATCAGCGGGAAGTCGCCCATGAACACCGTCTGGCTCTTGATCTCGCCAGTGTTGTTGTTCATGAACTCGGCGGTGACGAACAGCGGAGCGCTGTAGGTCATGTCGCGTTCTTTGCACTCTTCGATCGAGTACTTCTGCTCCTCGAACCGGTGGTCCCGGAAGCTCAGGCTCATCGAGCCGGAGAAGTCCTCAATTGGTGAGATCTCCTCGAAGATCTCCTCCAGCCCCGAACGGGTCGGGACATCGTTTCGGCCGGCTTCGAGGGCGTCGGCCACGCGGTCCTGCCACCGCTCGTTGCCGAGGAGCCAGTCAAAGCTCTCGGTCTGCAGGGCGAGAAGATCTGGAACTTCGAGGGGTTCACGGATCTTCGCAAAGGACACACGGCCGGAAGCCGTGATCGCGCTGGACATCTTCGGGGTCGCGGTACGCGAGGCAGCCAAGGAGGGTCCTTCCTTAAGGCCTGGTGAGCGGCAAGTCGTCACTGCCTGCTCGCCCCGGCGCCGAGGAACACGGATCTCCCCTGGTGAGGAGCGGCATTCATCGACTTGTGTCACCGCGTTAAACGCGGGGTAAGACGTCCGGGTGGGAAACATAGGCAGCGCAAAGGCATAGCCTACCCACCCGCTCAATGCTTGTCCAACCGGGTGCATGCTGCCGCGATCCAGCCACGACTTCGACGCCCCGCAGAGCGCTTCCCCCGGAAGGGTTGAACGGGCGGATTCACCCCGATCACAGGTGTTCTTCCACCCCGGCGCCATGCGCCGTACTCCTCGAGGATGACGCCCCTATCGTGCCAGGTCAAGGACCCTGGGTCGCGCCCCGCTCAGGCATTGTCGACAGCTGCCTGCATCGGGGCGGCAGGGGGCTCCCCCTCAGCCGGCCGGCGACCTGCGGAGGAGCCACCGCCTCAGGCTAACTCGACGCTCGTCAGGGACGATGACCACAAGCCGGGGCTACGGGCTGCCGACGATAATTCGCGGCATGGCCGACGAGCCTTCGTGCCTTGGTCATATGAAGCACGCGGCCGACCCGGGCCGCCGCCGAACACCGAAGTGGCTGCGGGGCCGCGCCCCAACGCCACCATCCAGACAAGCAAAAGACCGTGCCCGGTCGGCCGAATCGGCCGACCGGGCACGGTCGAATTCACGGACGCGGTGAACGAGTCGCCGCGCCGATGAGGATCAGCGGTACGTCACTTGAGGGTGACGGTGGCGCCGGCGCCCTCAAGGGCAGCCTTGGCCTTCTCCGCGTCTTCCTTCTTGGCACCTTCGAGGACGGGCTTGGGGGCGCCGTCAACGAGGTCCTTGGCCTCCTTGAGACCCAGGCTCGTGAGGGCGCGGACCTCCTTGATGACCTGGATCTTCTTGTCGCCAGCAGCCTCGAGGATGACGTCGAACTCGTCCTTCTCCTCCTCGGCCGGGGCGGCGTCGCCTGCCGGAGCGGTAGCGCCGGCAACCGCGACGGGCGCGGCAGCGGTGACCTCGAACTTGTCCTCGAACGCCTTAACGAACTCGGAGAGCTCGATCAGGGTCATCTCCTCGAAAACGCCGAGGAGCTCTTCGGTGCTCATCTTCGCCATGATGGCTTCCTTCCGATCTGTGCCGTGAGTGGCTTGGTTACTGGGTCGACCTGAAGCGTCAGACGCGTCAGGACTCGTCGCCACCCTCGGCGACGTCTGCGGCCTCCGCCTGCGCGGGGGCGTCGGCGGCGACCGGGTCGGCCCCGCCGTTCTGCTCGGCCTTCGCGCGCAGCGCGTCCACCAGACGCACTGTCTGTGACAGCGGCGCGGCGAACATGTACACGGCCTGGCTGAGCTTGGCCTTCATCGCGCCGGCAGCCTTCGCCAGCAGCACCTCGCGCGACTCAAGGTCGGCGAGCTTGGTGATTTCCTCGGCGCTGAGCGGCTTGCCGTCAAGCAGTCCGCTCTTGATCACGAGGAGGGGGTTGGCCTTGGCGAAGTCACGCAGCGTCTTGGCCGCTTCAACCGGGTCACCGGTAATGAAGGCGATGGCCGTAGGACCAACGAGTTGGCCGTCGAAGGCCGTGACTCCGGCCTCCTTGGCGGCAAGCTCGGTGAGCGTGTTCTTCACGACGGCGTACGAACCGTTCGCGCGCAGCGAGGTGCGCAGTTCGGACAGTTGCGACACGGTCAGACCGCGGTACTCCGTCAGCACGGCCGCACCCGACTCACGGAATTTCTCCGTGAGGTCGGCGATGGCTGCCTGCTTTGCGGGCGTTGCCATGGGGCCTCCTTAAAGTGATGCCGGCACCCCTGGCTCCCGAGCATGAAAAAAGCTCCCGAGCGCAGGGCAACGGGAGCGGCTCGAAGCTTTCGCTTCAGTCTGATCACGATGGCCTGCGCTGGACGCCCCTGCTTGGGAACCTTCGGCCCCGAAGAGAGATCTTCGCGGCAACCGGCGGTCATGGGTCATCGAGCATTCTACGCGCACAAGCCGGAGGAACCCAAATCGGTGGCTGCGCTCATTACCTGACGCCGAGCCGCTTACCGACGGCCCGATAAGACGCGGCCGGGCCGACACACCATGGTGTGTCGGCCCGGCTCACATCACGATGAGGAGGGGGAATCAGTCCTCATCCTCGGTCATCAGGTTGCGCGTGCGGTTCTGGTCCAGCGGGATGCCCGGGCCCATCGTCGTGGACATCGTGGCCTTGCTGATGTAGCGGCCCTTGCTCGCCGACGGCTTGAGACGAAGGATTTCATCCAGCGCAGCGCCGTAGTTCTCCACCAGTGCCTGCTCGCTGAACGAGGTCTTACCGATGATGAAGTGCAGGTTGGCGTGCTTGTCCACGCGGAACTCGATCTTGCCGCCCTTGATGTCGGTGACGGCCTTGGCGACATCCATCGTCACCGTGCCGGTCTTGGGGTTGGGCATGAGGCCACGCGGACCCAGCACCTTACCCAGGCGACCGACCTTGCCCATCATGTCCGGGGTCGCAACGACAGCGTCGAAGTCGAGCCAGCCGCCCTGGACCTTCTCCAGCATGTCGTCGGAGCCGACGAAGTCAGCGCCGGCAGCGGTGGCCGCTTCGGCGTTGGCACCGGTCGCGAACACCAGCACGCGGGCGGTCTTACCGGTGCCGTGCGGCAGGTTGACGGTGCCGCGCACCATCTGGTCAGCCTTGCGGGGGTCGACGCTGAGGCGGAATGCCACCTCAACGGTCGCGTCGTACTTGGTCGTCGAGGTCTCTTTGGCCAGTCGAACCGCCGCCAGCGGCGAGTAGAACTTCTCGTGGTTGATCTTCTCAGCCGCGGCGCGGTAGGCCTTGCTGCGCTTCATGGAGTCTCCTGGATGTTGATGCAGGTGTGGTCGTTCGGGCCAGCGCTGGCCCTCCCACCGGCGCCCAGACGGGCACCAACGGTGATGCTATCGCGAATGTCGCGTCAAGCAGGAATCGCCTGGACGACTTCGGCCGCCGCACCCGAAGGTACGGCGGCCGAAAGAATCGGGGCCGGACTCCGCAGAGCCCGGCATCAACTCACTTGATGTCGACGCCCATGGAGCGCGCGGTGCCGGAGATGATCTTCATCGCCTGCTCGACGTCGTGCGCGTTGAGGTCCTGCATCTTCTGCTCAGCGATCTCGCGGACCTGGTCCTGCGTCAAGGACGCGACCTTGGTCTTGTGCGGTTCGCCCGAACCCTTGGGCACACCGGCAGCCTTCTTGATGAGCTCGGCGGCCGGCGGGGTCTTGGTGATGAAGGTGAACGAGCGGTCTTCGTAAACCGTGATCTCGACCGGGATGACGTTTCCACGCTGGGACTCCGTCGCGGCGTTGTACGCCTTGACGAACTCCATGATGTTGACGCCGTGCTGACCAAGTGCCGGACCCACGGGCGGAGCCGGAGTGGCCGCGCCTGCCTGGATCTGGAGCTTGATGTATCCGGAGACCTTCTTCTTCTTGGGAGGCATGAGCCGTCCTTACTTTCGTCGTGGGCCCACGCCGTGGGCGATGACCCGGTTGCAGTGCCGCCACCGGATGGCGGCGGCAAGGATGTCGAGCCTCAGATCTTGGCGACCTGATTGAACGACAGCTCGACCGGGGTCTCCCGGCCGAAGATCGAAACGAGAACCTTGAGTTTCTGGGACTCGGGCAGGATCTCGGAGATGGTGGCCGGCAGCGTCTCGAACGGGCCCTCCATGACGGTGACGGACTCGCCGATCTCGAAGTCGACGAGCATGTCAGCCGAAGTCGACTTGGCCGGGCGGTCTGAGGCGGCAGCGTTGGCTTCTGCGGCTTTGGCCTGTTCCACCTGCGGGGCCAACATCGAGACGACCTCGTCAAGGCTCAACGGCACCGGCTGGTGGGCGTTGCCGACGAAGCCGGTGACACCCGGGGTGTGCCGGACCGCTCCCCAACTCTCGTCGGTCAGGTCCAACCGCACCAGGACGTACCCGGGCATCCGCACCCGCCGCACGACCTTTTTCTGGCCGTTCTTGATCTCGGTGACCTGCTCCATCGGCACCTCGGCCTGGAAGATGTACTCCTCCATGTTCAGCGAGGTGGCGCGCTGCTCCAGGTTCTGCTTCACGCGGTTCTCGTACCCGGCGTAGGAGTGAATGACGTACCACTCCCCCGCCTGGAAACGAAGTTCGTTGCGCAGCGCCTCGACCGGGTCTTCCTCAACCTCGGCATCCTCGCCGTCGGTGAGTTCACCCGCGGGGTCAGCATCAGGGTCGGCTTCGACCTCGGCAGGGTCTGCATCGGGCTCGTCCTCGCCACCCTCGGGAGCGGCTTCGGTGGGCTCATCGAGCTCTGCATCGGTCTCGGCGCTGGCGTCGGGCGAGTCTTCGGCGAGATCGCGCGACTGCGAGGTCTGCCCCGATTCACCCTCATCGGCGCTGACCGTCGCCTCATCCACGGCGATCTCGGTGCTTGCTTCCACGCCTGCAGCATCGGCGCTGATCCGGTCAGCCTCCGACGTCGACTCATCTGGCGTGGGCTCAACCGAGGCGGCCTCGGATTCCTGGCCGTCCGCGAACTCCGGCTGATCACTCACGTGCGCACTCACTTCCTGCTCTTCGTCGGTGTGGTCGTCCCAGAGCCTACGAGGCTACGGGTTGCTGGCGAGGCCTGGTCGGCCTGCGGGCATCAGGACCCTGCGAACACCCAGAAGACCAGCTTCGTGAACAGGGTGTCGAGTCCGAGAACGAAAAGCATGATGACCACGACGAAAACGATGACGACCGTTGTGTACGTAGTCAGTTCTTTGCGCGTCGGTCGAACGACCTTGCGCATCTCGTCCAGGACCTGACTGATGAACAGCCCGATCGCGCCGAAGAAGCGAGACACCACGTTGCCGTCTCGGTTCCGGCGTGCAGGCGCAGGCATGGCCTGGCGTGCCGTCGTGGAGCCGTTGCTGCTCACAGTGCCTCTTCTCATTCCGCCCGTCATGCCACGGCGTTCGAGCTGAGTGCTGTGGCCTCGGGTCCTTCCTTCTGACGAACATGTACGCGCAGGGCAGGAGGGACTCGAACCCCCAACCGCCGGTTTTGGAGACCGGTGCTCTACCAATTGAGCCACTGCCCTACGGGTGACGGCGAGCGCGACGGATCGCGCTGAACGAGCACCCAGACGAAGAGCATACGGCAGGGGCGCCACCCAAGGCCAACCGCCCCATCCAGCACCCTCGCTCAGCCGTGGCACGAACCCGCCCGCTCGTGTGCCTGGGGTAGGCAACGGGGCGCGGTCAGGAGCTGCTCGCCGACAGGCGACACTGGAGTGCATGAGCAGGCCCGTGCACCGTCTCCCCAAAGCGCATCTCCACCTGCACTTCACCGGGTCGATGCGGTTCATCACCCTGCTTGAACTCGCTGACCTCCATGGAGTGCGCCTCCCGCGGGCCCTGGTGGATGACTGGCCCCCGACCCTGAGCGGGCGGGATGAACGCGGATGGTTTCGTTTCCAGCGCCTCTACGACGCCGCCCGCTCCTGCGTGCGCTCCGAGCAGGACATGCGCCGGATCGTGCGGGAGGCCGCGCAGGACGACGCTGCCGAAGGCTCCGCCTGGCTGGAGATGCAAGTCGACCCCACCAGCTACGCGCCGCACGTCGGGGGACTGATCCCGGCGCTGGAGATTGTGTTGGACGAGGCGAAGGTTGCCTCTGCTGAGGAGGGAATCGGGGTCGGAATCATCGTCGCCGCCAGCCGCACCCGCCATCCCCTGGACGCCCGGACACTCGCCCGCCTGGCCGCTCGTTACGCAGGCGACGAGCCCGGCAGCGTCGTCGGTTTCGGGCTGAGCAACGACGAACGCCGCGGGCATGTCGAGGACTTCGCGCACGCTTTCCGCATCGCGCGCAAAGCGGGGCTGGCCCTGGTGCCGCACGGCGGTGAGTTGCTGGGCCCCGAAGCCGTACGCGCGACTCTGGACAGCATCCATCCCGACCGGATCGGGCATGGGGTGCGCAGTGTCGAGGACCCAGCGCTGTTGCACGAATTGGCGCAGCGCGGTGTCACCTTGGAGGTTTGCCCCGGCAGCAACGTGGGCCTCGGCGTCTACGAGCGCCTGGAAGAGGTGCCGATCCCCCAGCTCATCGAGTCCGGCGTACAGGTTGCACTGGGGGCCGATGATCCGCTGCTGTTCGGTTCCCGCCTCGGCGCCCAGTACGAGTCGGCCCGCAACGAGCACGCGCTGGACGATGCGGCGCTGGCCGGGCTGGCCCGCGCCTCCATCACCGGGAGCCGGGCTACCCCGGCCATCAAACGCGCAGCACGCGCCGGCATCGACTCCTGGCTGGCAGCCGACGACGGCCAGGCGTAAGCGGCGACAATCCCGCAGAACGAGCAGGCAAGGAGCAGGCAGCCACCAACGGTCGCGGAAATACCACGCCGCCGCGTGCAGTCCGCTGCGTCTACAACTCCAACCCAACCAACACCGGCTCGTTGACCAAGCGGATGCCGAAGGCCGCCTGCACGCCGTCGCGAATCTCCCGGGCCAGGGCGACGACCTCCTGCGCCGTGGCACCGCCCCGGTTCGTCACCGCCAGAGCATGTTTACTCGACAGTGCAGCTGTGCCCGGCATTCCGTATCCCTTGGTGAAGCCGGCCCGATCGATCAGCCAGGCTGCGCTGGTCTTGAGCTGGCCGGGGGCGCCCTCTACTGCGTATTGCGGCGGCTCCACCTGGCTGCCGAGCCGTTGGGCAACCCGGTCGCGCAGCTGCGCGAACTGCTGCTGATCGAGAATGGGGTTGGTGAAGAACGATCCGCAACTCCAGGAGTCATGATCCTGCTCGTCCAGGACCATTCCCCGGCGGCGACGCTGCGCCAGCACGGCTTCTCGAGCCTCGGCCAGGGGAACTCGCGCGCCGAGCTCCACATCCAACCCTCGGGCCAGGTCGGCGTAGGCGATGGGGCGCGACAGATCGGCGATCTCGAGATGGAATTGCACCTCCAGCACGACGAAGCGCGGACTGGCCGTACCCAGCCACCCCGGCGCGCCCGGCATCACCGCTCTCTTAAAGCGGGAATGCCGGTAGGAGAAGTCGCATTCGGCATTGCTGAACGTGCGAACCTGCCCGCGCGCGCGGTCCCAGGTGCGCACCCGAGCGATGCTGTGCGCCACCTCCTGGCCGTACGCGCCGACATTCTGAACCGGGGTGGAGCCGACGCATCCAGGGATCCCTGACAGCGCTTCCACACCGGCCCAGCCTTGGGAAACGGTGTAGGCGACGAAGTCGTCCCACGGCTCTCCGGCCGCGACATCGACGAGTACTCCCCCGCACAGGTCGGCGGTGTCGGAACGGATCCCGCGCGAGGCGACCTGCACTGTGGTGCCGGGCACACCCTCGTCAGCGACGACGAGGTTGGAGCCGCCCGAGAAGACCATCAACGGCTCTGAAGCGTCATCGACCTCCCGTACGACGTCGACCACCTCATCGGTGCTCTCCGCCCGAACGAAACGCTCAGCCAGCCCGCCGACCCGCATCGTCGTGCACGTCGCTAGCGCTACAGAATGCTCTGACACGTCCACCTCTCAGCCCAGTTCCACGGTCGCCCGGGCTCGCCCGAGCACTTTGACCCCCGCGTGGGTGACCGTGAGGTCTACCACCGCACGCCGCTCGTCTACGTCCACCTTCGTCACTCGCCCCGCCACTTCGATGACGGCACCCTCGTCGCCCACCGGCACCGGCGCAACGAACTTGCAGCCGTATTCGCGCACTGCAGCAGCCCCCGCCCAGGCAGAGACGACCTCGATGGCTACCCCCATCGTGAACATCCCGTGCGCGATAACACCCGGCAGCCCCACTGAGGTGGCAAAGGACTCGTTCCAGTGAATCGGGTTGCGGTCCCCGCTCGCCGCGGCGTACTCCACCAGGCGCTCACGCGAGACGCGAATCGTTGCCCCCGGCAATTCGTGGCCGACCTGGACCGAACTCGCCGACGGCGGCACCGTCCGGGCTTCGGATGTGGACCCGCTCATGACTCTTCCCCTCTGACGACGAGGCTGGAGGTGACCGTCGAGCGAGGCGCTCCCTCGGAGGTAGCCAGTTCGACGCGGGTGCCGACCAGGGCGTTACCAGCCACCTCGCGCACCCGATCAACGTGCAGCCTGGCCACGATCTCCTCGCCTGCGACGAGGGGAGCATGGTGGAGGAACTTCTCCTCGCCGTGCACCACCCGGCTGAAGTCGATGCCAGCTTCTGGGTCCAGCATGAGTTGCGCCTCAGCGCGCTGGGCAATGACCACGGCGAAGGTCGGCGGCGCGATCACGTCGGCGTACCCGGCTTGCCGCGCGGCTGCTACGTCGAAATGCACGGGGTCGGTGGCACCGACCGCCCGGGCAAAATCGCGGACATGCTCTCGCCCGACCGCAAAAGACTCACACGGGGGGTAGCTGCGACCTTCAAAGGTGGCGTTGACCGGCATGGGCGAAACCCTATGCCAGGGCAGCGACATCGCTCACCCCGCCGCGCCTGAGCATCAGCGGCCACGACCGGTAGGCGGCTTCCAGTCGCCGATCCCACCCGCAGCTCACCGCCGTCGGCTGATCGGCCGATCACGCAACGCGAAGCGGCCCCACCGACAGGATCGGTGAGGCCGCTTCGACTGCGCAGTTATGCGAAGAAGATCAACGAGTTTCCTTGTGGGCGGTGTGCTTGCCGCACTTGGGGCAGAACTTCGACAGCTCGATGCGGTCGGGGTTGTTCCGCCGGTTCTTCTTCGTGATGTAGTTGCGGTCCTTGCAGTCCGCGCACGCCAGGGTGATCTTGGGGCGGACGTCGGTGGTCTTGCTGGCCACGGCACTACCTGTCTTTCGCGTCGGGGTTTGCTGCTGGCGGCCGCGCGCGAGGCAGCGGACACAACGACTTACCAGATTACGCGATGATGGCCCGAAAGCCCTCATCGCGCTGGTAGCGAGGGCGGGACTCGAACCCGCGACACCACGATTATGAGTCGTGTGCTCTAACCACCTGAGCTACCCCGCCAAGGGCGGCCTAAGCTGACCACGTTGGTGATCAGCCGGTTGGCCAGACCTGAGCCCCGATAGGGAATCGAACCCTAGACCTTCTCCTTACCATGGAGACGCTCTGCCGACTGAGCTATCGGGGCACCCGAGGCAACCTCGGTGGCGACGCTACGCAGAACGTTCAAAGAACGTCCGCGCGGCAACGCCTGGATGACGATACACGTTTCAGTGGCTGGGTACGAAATCGGGTGTCGACGCTGCCAGAAACGTTCTTTTTCAGACCCCGGCGAGCCCGGACAGACAGGCCGCGCACGGCAGGCCGCTCAGTCGTCGATGCCGCGCGCAACCAGGGCTTCCCCGACCCGCTCCGCGTGCCGCACCGTGCGTACGACGAACGGCACGAGCAGCGCCCGAGGACTGCGTTCGAGCCCACGAGCTCGCCGCGCCTGCCCGCATTCGGTCAGGGTGCGCGCCACGACGGGCACCGCGCGGATCGCCAGGCCCATCACCAACCCCACGCGGTCCGCGTCTACCCCGAAACGCCCTAGAGGCCGCAGACCGGCGGTCACGGTGTCCATCATGTCGGCCACGCGCGTCGTCAGCGTGACCAGCCCCGCAGCCGACATGGCCACCACGAGGCCGCCCACCACGATCAACGCACTTCGCCACCCCGCCGTCCACACCTGAACCGGCGTCAACAGCAAGATGATCCAGCGCAGCGGCCACACCAGACCCACCAGACCCCGCACCCGCAGGCCGGCGGCGACTCCCAGAACCACGACGACCGTGGCACCCGCGAGCACCGTCCAGGGCGAGGCGATGAGCACCAGGACCGTGGTGACCGCCAAGAGCCCGACAAGTTTCGTCGCTGCGCTCGCGCGGTGCAGGAAGGAGTCGCCCGACTGATAAGTGGAGCTCAGCACGCCTGCTCCCGGCGGCAACCGCCGCCGACGCTTGGTTCGACCTCCATCACCCTGCGCGGGACTCACGTGGCATCCATCAGGTCGCAATAGGTCCTGATGCTGCTCGAGCCCGGGCCGTCTGCCACAACCTGCCCCTCGTCGATGACGAGGACCCGTTCCCAATCTTTGAGCAGATCGAGGTCGTGGGTGACCAGGATGAGTTGCTGATCCAGTGAGTCCAGGTGGCGCATCACTGCGCGGGTATGCCGCCGATCCAACAGGGTGGTCGGCTCGTCAGCCACCAGCACGCGCGGCTCGGTAGCCGTCACTGACGCCAAGGCCAACAGTTGTTTCTGGCCGCTACTGAGCAGATGGGCCGGATGGTCCCGATGTTGGGCCAGACCGAACCGGCTCAGCGCCGCCTCTATGCGCCGGTCCTCAGCAGCGCGCCCCAATTTGAAACGCCGCAGGGAGAAGGCGATGTCCTCCACGACGGTCGGCATGACGATCTGAGCCTCGGGGTCGGGAAAGACGAAGCCGACGTTGCGACGGACCCCACGCCCGTCTCGGGCCACGTCGAGCCCGTCGACGATGACCGTTCCAGCGCTCGGAGTGACAAGCCCGTTGATCATCCGCACCAGCGTCGACTTGCCCGAGCCGTTGGCGCCGATGATGCCCACCCGAGGCTCGTCCAGGGCGAGGTTGATGTCACGTAGGACAGCGCGCTCGCCGTAGGAGTGATGGACTCCCTCGAAGGTGATCACTGGGAGAAGGCCTGCGCCGGAAGACTCCTCACCGGCTTGCGCGACCGGCCCAGGTGGAGGGCAGCAAGGTCGGCATGGCCCGGTGAACGGCAGCGGCAACCACGGTGGCG
Source organism: Gephyromycinifex aptenodytis (assembly GCF_012277275.1). Lineage (GTDB taxonomy): Bacteria > Actinomycetota > Actinomycetes > Actinomycetales > Dermatophilaceae > Gephyromycinifex > Gephyromycinifex aptenodytis. The sequence continues at coordinate 1,270,721 of NZ_CP051155.1, forward strand.
ATGACAGCCTTGATGAGGTCACCGGGGATGAATACGAGATCGGCAACCAGGGCGGCGTTCAGCGACAGGCCGGCGCGCCACATCATCACCGGTATCCCGCACAGGTGGATCACGCCGATACCACCGACGATGACCGCCAGCGCGATCCGGGCGGTCGTCAAGCGCTTCGCTGCGGACTGCACCATGGCGCCGACGACCATCGCTCCGAGCAGCCAGCCGAGCAGGAAGCCTGAGGTAGGCCCGACGAAGACGGCCAGCCCGCCGCGGCCGCCGGCGAGGAACGGGAAACCGATGGCAGCGAGCGCCAGGACGAGCAGCACGGAAAGGGCGCCTCGTTTCCACCCCAGGAGAGCCCCGATGAGCATGACGCCCATCGATTGCAGGGTGATCGGGACCGCCTGCCCGAACGGGTACAGCGCACCGGGGATGCCGAGCACGACAAGAAGAGCCGCCATCGAAGCGATGAGCGCCAGATCCCGGGCGGCTAGTCGCCCGGACGAATTCTGCGGAGACTGCGTCGCTGCGGTGGCAGAGGTGGTCGAGGGCACGGTTTCACTCCTGAATTGAGCGGGGGGTTCGGCATCGATGCCGAGGAAGGCGGATCGCAACTCACGGCTAGCGGGAGGCGACTTAGGACTACCTAACCCCGAATTCTGCCGCAGGTCGAGTCCGCGCAGGGGTTCAACACGGAGGGTACGGGACCAAAGACTCGGATCTGGCTGAGCTGAACTGGCAACCTGACACCGGCGCAGCAGGACCGTGGCCACTTCGCGATAGTCTCGCGCAAACGGACCGGGTTCCGCCCAGGGCGCCCACGGCCAGCGACGAGAAGGAGTTCCCGTGCTCATCGGCATTCCCCGGGAAAGGCTACCGGGAGAGACCCGGGTGGCGGCCACCCCCGCAACGGTCGCCCAGATCATCAAGCTCGGATACGACGTCGTCATCGAGTCCGGGGCGGGATTACTCGCCTCGCTGGATGACGCGGGCTACGCGGCTGCAGGTGCCCAGATCGCAGCGACCGACGACGTCTGGAACGCCGACATCGTCTTCAAGGTGAATGCACCCGAAGACGACGAGGTTGCCCGGATGCGCGACGGCACAATGCTCGCCGCGCTCATCAGCCCCGCCCTCAACCCAGAGCGCGTGGAGATGCTCGCCGCGCGCAACATCACCGTGCTGGCGATGGACGCGGTGCCCCGCATCTCACGTGCCCAGTCCATCGATGTCCTCAGCTCGATGGCCAACATCGCTGGATACCGGGCAGTGATCGAGGCCGCCAACGAGTTCGGTCGGTTCTTCACCGGACAGGTGACTGCCGCCGGCAAGGTGCCACCGGCCAAAGTCCTCGTCGTCGGTGCCGGCGTCGCAGGTTTGGCCGCGATCGGAGCCGCAGGAAGTCTGGGCGCCATCGTGCGCGCGACCGACCCGCGCCCTGAGGTCGCGGAGCAGGTGCAGTCGATGGGCGCTGAGTTCTTGGACGTGGAGGCCGAGAAGGTCGTCTCCACCGATGGTTACGCCAAGGAGACCGGCGAGGACTACAACCGCAAGGCTGCTGAGCTATACGCCAGGCAAGCCCCTGACGTCGACATCATCATTACGACCGCGCTCATCCCCGGCCGTCCGGCGCCTCGGTTGATCACCGCCGAGATGGTGGCCTCGATGAAGCCCGGAACGGTCATCGTCGACATGGCCGCCGCCAACGGCGGCAACGTGGAGGGGACGGTTGCCGGACAAAAGATCGTCACCGACAACCACGTGACAATCCTGGGCTACACCGACCTCGCGGGACGGCTTCCCACTCAGGCGAGCCAGCTGTACGGCACCAACCTGGTGAACCTGCTCAAGCTGCTCACCCCAGGCAAGGACGGCCGGCTCGTGCTGGACATGGAGGATGTCGTCCAGCGCGGCATGACCGTCGTCCTGGACGGCGAGCTCATGTGGCCCCCGCCACCGGTCCAGGTCTCGGCTGCCCCGGCGCAGAGTCCAGTCGGCGCCACGGCAGCCACTGCCGCTAAGGCGGCCCCGGAGCCCAAGAAGCCGATGACCCCTGCGGTCAAGATGGCGATGATCGGCGTGGCAGCGATCGCCTTCCTGGCGCTGGCTGCCGTCTCCCCCGAACCGTTCCTCGGGCACTTCATGGTGTTCATGCTGTCCGTGGTCATCGGGTTCTACGTCATCGGCAACGTGCACCACGCTCTGCATACCCCGTTGATGTCCGTCACCAACGCCATCAGCGGCATCATCATCGTGGGTGCGCTATTGCAAGTGGGGCATCCGGGTCGAGCCTGGGTTTCCTTCCTGGCATTCATCGGCATCCTCGTGGCGAGCATCAACGTCTTCGGCGGGTTCACCGTCACCGCTCGAATGCTCGACATGTTCCGGAAGGACGACGCCTGATGGCCACCTCACTGACCCTCGTCCAGGGCGCCTACATCATCGCGGGACTACTTTTCATCCTCAGCCTCGCCGGGCTCTCCAAGCACGAGACGGCGCCCGCCGGTAACCGGTACGGCGTCATCGGCATGCTGATCGCCCTGGTCATCACCATCCTCGCGGCGGTCGGCGGCGTGGACGCCGCCGGGGTCGAGAACGACCGCGCCGGCTCGGGCGTCCTCGGGTTCGGCCTGATCTTTGTGGCTATGGCCATCGGCGCCGCCATCGGAATCTGGCGCGCTCGCAGCGTCGAGATGACCGGCATGCCCGAGCTCATCGCGCTGCTGCACAGCTTCGTCGGTCTGGCGGCCGTACTCGTCGGCTGGAACAGCTCCTACGAGCGCGTCCTGGTCAACCCGGGCGTGCATGACGTGGAGGTTTTCGTCGGCGTCTTCATCGGCGCGGTGACCTTCACGGGCTCGATCGTGGCGTTCCTGAAGCTGAGCGGCAAGATCAAGTCCGCCCCGCTCATGCTGCCCAAACACAACCTCATCAACCTCGGTGTCATCGCCGCGTTCGTCCTCATGACGGCGCTGTACACGATGCTGGGGCACGACCACATGGTCCTGCGCCAGCTGCTGCTGGGCCTGATGACGCTGGTTGCGCTGTTCCTGGGCTGGCACCTGGTGGCCTCGATCGGCGGCGGCGACATGCCGGTAGTCGTCTCGATGCTGAACAGCTACTCGGGTTGGGCCGCTGCCGCAGCGGGCTTCCTGCTGAACAACGACCTGCTCATCATCACCGGCGCCCTGGTGGGTTCCTCGGGTGCGTTCCTGTCCTATGTCATGTGCAAGGGCATGAACCGCTCGTTCCTCAGCGTCATTGCCGGCGGGTTCGGCTCGGACGGCGCCGTGGTCGGTGAAGCCGTCGACTATGGCGAGCACCGTGAGATCACCGCTGAGGACTGCGCCGAACTGCTGCGCAATGCCAGCTCGGTCATCATCACCCCCGGCTACGGCATGGCTGTGGCGCAGGCGCAATACCCTGTCGCCGACCTGACCCGCCGCCTGCGTGAGCGTGGCGTCAACGTCCGTTTCGGTATCCACCCTGTCGCAGGTCGCCTGCCCGGCCACATGAACGTGTTGTTGGCCGAAGCCAAGGTTCCCTACGACATCGTCTTGGAGATGGACGAGGTCAACGATGACTTCGCGGCCACCGACGTCGTCCTGGTCATCGGAGCCAACGACACCGTGAACCCGGCGGCCCAGGATGACCCGGGATCGCCCATCGCGGGTATGCCGGTCCTGGAGGTGTGGCACGCCAGCGACGTCATCGTCTTCAAGCGCTCCATGAACACCGGTTATGCCGGTGTGCAGAACCCGCTGTTCTTCAAGGAGAACACCCAGATGCTCTTCGGCGACGCCAAGGATCGCGTCGAGGACATCCTGCGCGCGCTGTAACCATCAGCAACTGTCGGGGCGGGGTCGGCCATTGCGGCCGGCCCCGCCTCTGCGTTCCCTGGCCGCGTTCGGGACCGAGACGCTCAGCTGAGTGTCGGTGCGGGAACCAGCCGGTGGGCCAGCGCGCTCAGGGCGAACTCATAGCCCAGCGGCCCGCATCCGGTGATGACGGCGAGCGCGATGTCCGAGAGATAGGAGTGGTGCCGGAAGGGCTCCCGGGCGTACACGTTCGACAGATGCACCTCGACGAGCGGAGCATCGCATGCCGCGAGCGCATCCCGCACCGCCACCGAGGTGTGCGTGTACGCGGCCGCGTTGACAACGAACCCCGCCGCCGCGCCGCGCAGTTCCTGGATGTGTTCGACCAGGACGCCCTCGTGGTTGGACTGCCGGAACTCGATGTCGAGCCCCAATTCCTGGGCGACCACGCGGCAACGCCGTTCGATATCGGCCAGCGTCGTCCTGCCGTAGATCTCCGGTTGGCGGGTGCCGAGCAGATTCAGGTTCGGGCCGTTGAGCACGGCCACGAGGGGGCGAGAAGTCATACCCCCATGATGGCGCTCCCGGCAGCACCGCACGTGGCCCGTGGCGGGCGGGTCGGGCCCGGGACCGCCCACCGGTGGTGGCGGGCCACCCTCATTCCAGAGCGCGGTCGCGTTGCTCGGGCAGGAAGAGTGCAGCCGCGGCAGCGATCAGGAACGCCACCCCGAACACGCTGAACGTCAACGTCTGTCCCCCCCAGCCGGAGAGCACCGGCACCAGCAGTGGCGCCAGGATGGAGGCGATGCGGCCGAACGCCGCGGCCGATCCGGAGCCGGTGCCCCGGATCGAGGTTGGATAGATCTCGGGCGAGACCGCATAGAGCGCCCCCCAGGCTCCGAGATTGAAGAAGGACAGCGCGCACCCGGCGACGAGGATCATGGTGACGCCCGCGACCATCCCGAAGGCCGCCGCAGCACAGGCCGAGCCGAGCAGGAAACTGGCCAGGGTGGCGCGCCGGCCCCACTTCTCGATCAGGTAGGCCGCCAGTGCGTAACCCGGAAGCTGGGCGAGGGTGATGATGAGGGTGTACTCGAACGTCTTGACCAGCCCGTAGCCCTGCAGGTAGATGAGCGTGGGCATCCAGATGAAGGCGCCGTAGTAGGACAGGTTGACCATGAACCACACCGTCCACAGTGCGGCCGTGCGACGGCGGTAGAGCCGCGACCAGATCCCGGGCGAATGCTGGGCAACGGGCGGCTGCGTAACTTCAGCTACTCGCAGCCCGTCGGGGTCGTCCGGGGCTGCCACCCCCGCGCTGCTCTCGAAGATGCGCACCGCAGCCTCGGCCTCGACCAGGCGTCCCTTGCTCTCCAAGAACCGTACCGACTCCGGCAGTCCGTACCGAACCACGACGGCGTACAGGGTCGGCACGATGCCGACGGCCAGGGCCCACCGCCAACCGTTAGGCCCGGAGGGCACAACGAAGTAACCGATCAGCGCCGCGAGGATCCAGCCGAGCGCCCAGAACGACTCCAACGCCACGACCATCCGCCCGCGAATGGCCCGCGGTGAATACTCACTGACCAAGGTCGAGGCGACCGGCAACTCGGCGCCCAGGCCTAACCCCACGACGAAGCGCAGGGCGATCAACGCCGCTACCGAACCGGCCAAGGCCGAGGCGCCGGTGGCGATCCCGTAGATGAGCAGGGTCAGCGCGAATACCTGTCGGCGCCCGATGCGGTCGGCCAGGAGGCCGCCCACGCTGGCCCCGATGGCCATCCCGACGAAGCCGATCGAGGCGAGGATCGACAACGTGCCCTCGCCCAACCCCCACTGTTTACTGAGCGCCACCATGACGAAGGAGATGAGGCCGACGTCCATGGCGTCCAGAGCCCAGCCGACACCGGCCCCGACCAGGAGGCGGCCATGAGCGCGGGTGGCGGGCAGTTCATCGAGGCGTTGCGACCTGGAAAGCCCGGACGGTTCCGGGGCTGGATGACTCACGAGCGCTCCTTGGGATGGTCGGTTGATTCCCTGAGGTGTGCGTAGTCCTAAACCTGCTCGCCGCCCATGGCAAGGGCGCCGAGGTAATTGTGCCTGGGAGTGGCTCCTTCCGCAGGTGCGCAGAAGCTACCGGCCGCTCGGATCGGGCCCGGTCGGCTGCGCACCTGACCGCAATGACCTCAGGCGTCGACCCCTCAGTCGGGTCGGTGGCCGGTCGGGCTCAGGCTCGCTCGTTCTTATCCACCTCACCGAAGCGTGGCTTCTCCTTGGCTAGAAAGGCGCGGACCCCCTCACGGAATCCTGCACTGGAGTAGACGTGTTCGAGCAGACGCTCATCGGTGCTCGGGTCTACACCGGATTCGGTGATAGCCAGGAGTTGTTGCTTGGTCGCCCGCAGCGTCATCGGCGCAGCCTGCAGCACCCCCTCGATGAGCGCTTCGAGTTCACGTTCCAGTTGCTCGGCGGTGGGGCATACCGGCAGCACCGCACCTACCGCGTAGGCGCGCTCGGCGTCGATCAGCCGCGAAGCCAGCAGCATTTCGCGGGTCAGCGCCTCACCGAAGATGTGGACGCAGCGCTCCAGCAGCGGCCGCGAGAGCGCGTTGCCGAGGGTGCGCGCGATCGGGTACCCGAACCGCGAGGCGCCGGTGACCAGCCGCAGGTCACAGTAGGTGGCCACGCCGAGGCCCCCTCCTACGCACAACCCGTCCACCGCGGCGATGCTCACTTGTGGCAATCGGAGCAGGGCGTCGAGCATCTTGCGGACCCGGGCCTCGTATTCCACCGCTTGCGCGCCGGAGGTCATCCCGGCGAACTCCGAGATGTCGTTACCGGCCGCAAACGCGACCGACCCGGCGCCGCGCAGGACGAGGACCCGAGTGTCTGGGTCCTGGTCCAACTGGGCGAACAACTCCAGCAGGCCGATGTACATCGCCGTGGTGAAGGCGTTGTGCCGGTGCGGCCGGTTGAAGGTGATTTCGACGACCCCTTCGCGGCGATGCACGAGCAGTTCGTCAGTAGTGGGTTTCATGGTCACTCCTCGGGGGGGATGGCGGCGCGGATCTGGGTTGACAGCACGGTCGGTGCCTGCACCATGGCAGGTCCGTACCAGGTCAAGTGCCGACCGCTGACCAGCGCCGCCGGAGCATCGAAGGCTTCCGGGCCGTCGTCGGCGGAGAAGGCATACGGCTCGTCCGGCAGGATGGCCAGGTCCAGCGGCGGGAGGTCGGCCAGGGCGATGCGCGGGTAGCGCTGCGGGTGCTGCGCGAGGACGTTGTCGACTCCCAGACGGGCGAGCACATCCCCGGCGTAGGTGTCGGAACCGACGTACATCCACGGGCGGCGCCAGATCGGGATGGCCGCGCGTATCCGCCGGCCACCAGCCTCACTCGGTTCGAGCTGCGTGGCATTGGTCGTCAAGACCGGGCACGCCTGCTCCCAGGCGCGGCAAGCTGCCTGCAGCCAGTCCCGCTGCGGCGCCCGGAGTGCCTCTAGCAGGCGCCCCATCGAGTCCAACGCACCCTGGACCGTTCGGATGTCGGTGACCCAGACCGATACCCCCGCTGCCCGCAACCGCTGCACATGTTCGGGTTTGTTCTCCTCTTCGTTGACCACCACCAGATCGGGGCGCAGCCCGATGATGCCGGGTAGGTCAGGGTTCTTGGTGCCACCGAACCGGGGCACGTCCAGTTCGCCCGGGTGGGTACACCATTGGGTGGCTCCGACCAGGACACCCGGGCAGGACAGCGCCAGAGCCTCAGTCAGCGAGGGCACCAGTGAGACCACGCGCGTGACCAGCTCCGGAAGCTCGATGGGGGTTTGCAGGTCGTCGGGCAGTACAGCCATGGCCACAGTCTGCCAACCACCGCCTCGGCCGGGGCCGCTGCGCGCCTTGCGTCCGGGCAAACTCGCCGTATCGCGCACGCACGCTGACCCCTTACGCTGTGCCACCCTCGAATCTGACGGCGCCGCAATGAGGTTGCCGAGATAGGAGTCTCATCGTGGCCAGTAGCACGCAGAACGCGGCACAGCCGGAGCAGCAAGCCCTGCGCTCAGGCATGAAGGGCCGCCACCTGGTCATGATGAGCCTGGGCAGCGCAATCGGCGCCGGGCTCTTCGTCGGCTCAGGCGCCGGGATCGCCGCGGCCGGACCTGCGGTACTCATCTCCTACATCGTGGCCGGGCTGATCGTCGTGGCGATCATGCGCATGCTCGGTGAGATGGTGGCGGCTTCACCGGACAGCGGGGCATTCTCGGTCTACGCCGGGCGTGCGCTGGGACCTGCCGCGGGCTTTGCGATGGGGTGGTTGTGGTGGATCCAGCTCGTCGTGGTCATCGCCGCCGAAGCCACCGCCGCCGCACAAATCCTCGTCGGAATGTGGGATTTCGCTCCGCAGTGGGTGTTGGCTCTGGTGTTCATGGTGGCCTTGACGGCCGTCAATCTCATCGGTGTGCAGCACTTCGGCGAGATCGAATTCTGGTTCGCGTTAATGAAGGTGGCCGCGGTGATCGCCTTCCTGGTCGTGGGACTGGTCTACCTGGCCGATTTCCTGCCCGCGCCCTCCCCCGGCCTGAGTAACCTCACCGCGCACGGCGGCTTCGTCCCGCTGGGATGGCACGGGATCGCAGCCGGGCTCCTGGTTGTCGTGTTCGCCTTCGGCGGCATCGAGATTCTCGCGGTAGCCGCCGCAGAGACAGAGAACCCGGCGCACAACGTGGACCGCGCCATTCGCACCGTGGTGTGGCGGATCCTGGTGTTCTACATGGGGTCGGTGGCCATCATGGTGGCGGTACTGCCGTGGAACGCCAAAGGTTTGAACGCCTCCCCCTTCGTGGCGGTACTGGAGCAGGTCGGCTGGCGCTATGCCGCGGTCGCCATGGGCGCGATCGTGGTGTTGGCGCTGCTCAGCGCCCTCAACGCCAACCTCTACGGCGCCTCGCGGATGATCTACTCCCTAGCCCAGCGAGGCCTGGCCCCGCACGCTCTTACCCCCCTGGACAAGCGTGGGGTGCCCCGCCGCGCGGTCTTCGCCTCGGTCGCCTTCGGTTTTGTGGCGGTCTTCCTCAATTACGTGTGGGCCGAGGAAGTCCTGGGCATTCTGCTCAACGTCGTCGGCTCGACGATCATCGTCACCTGGATCGTCACGATCTGCTCGCATATCGTCTTGCGGCGTAGGGCCGAGCAAGCGGGTGTCCGTCTTCCGCTACCGATGTGGGCTTTCCCGTATCTGTCCTATCTGACGTTGGCCGCTGTGCTCGGCATCGTCGCATTGGGGATGACCGTGCCCACGATCCGTGGTCAGCTGCTCGCGACCGGCAGCTTGATGGTGGTGCTGCTCATCGTCGGCCGACTACAGGCGGGACGCTCGGGGTTCTCTGAGTAACGGACGAAAGCGGGACGATAGCGACATTTCGCTTTTACAACGCACACCGCTCATCTTCAACTCAGTTGTATGCATGTTCCAGGCCCCCACCCCGATGGTCGCTATACAGTCGACTTAGTCACTTGCCGGTAACCGGCGTTCGAGTTGGGGAGCTCGACGACTGATGAGCTGGGTTTCAGTTCGTCCTGGGGATTTCGCTGACCATGGGGGGAAACCATGTCGCTTCGTAATACCATTCAACGCTCGAGCGCCGCCGCGTGCGTGACACTTCTCGGGCTCGCCTACGCGCCGATCGTGGCGCAGGCGACCAATGAGGGGACCGAACGAGGCAACCTGAGCTCCAACTGCGATGTGCAGTGGCAGGCCGAGAGTCTTCAGGACCTCGACGAGGCGGACATGCCGCAGGGTCTGCGTCACTACACCGCGAACAACGAATACCAATACTCCAATTCAGGCTTCGTCCGGGAAGTCAACGATGTCGTTTTCAAGGACCCGGGTTACATGGAGATCCAGCACTGGATCGGCGGCGGCGCGAAACCGACCCTGAACTGGCGCGTTCCGGTGGGCACCCGTCACGACATGCTCGACGCCAAGCTGACGCTGACGCTGCCGGAGGGGATCGACTACACGGCTGACAGCACTCAGAGCCTGGCCACGTGGATCAACCGATGGAAAGGCACGGCCGACGGTGGCTACGCCTTCGCACCGACCGATGGCATCACCGTCTCGGGTAACACCGTCACTGTTGACATCGGGCACCTGAAGAAGGACACCGGGATCATCTTGCAGCTCACGGGTCTCATCGACCCCGGTCGCACCCACGAGTCCTTCACCGCCACCGCGACGCTCACCGGCCGATACGTTCAAGGCGACGCGCCGACCTGCGCCGTCACGACGCCGCCGGCGCCACCCGCACCGAGCACCGATGACTGCGAGATCGCGCTCATGGGCCGGACCATCCGCGGGCTCACCTCGCGCGACGTCGACGCCCGCATCAAGGATTCCACCCTCCCCGGGGAGACCAACGCCGACTCCTGGGGTGGCGCTAACGCCGATTCCTGGACCGTGAACGGTGTGCGCTACTGGCGCGTTTACGCTGCGACGGACATCGAACTGCGCGATGTGACCTTTACCGCGAAGGCGTCGCAGGGAATGACCTTCGGCAGCGGCCCCTCCACCGCCACACCTGGTGGAGGTGCGCTGCGGTTCGAGAACGCCGCGGGTAAGAAGTACGACGAGGCGGCGATCGGGGTCGGCCAGGCGGTGCTTTCTCCGGACGGGAAGTCCTTCACCCTCACGGTGGAACGGATGCCGGCCTGGTCGTCGGTGAGTGTGACCCTGAGCGCCAAGCCTGATGGCTCTGGGGCTGCCATGGTCGTCGATGAGACTCTGGTCGGCACCTCGAGCGTGTGTGCCGATGGAGCTCCCCCGGCCATCGTCGAAACCACGACGACGGAAGGTACCCGCGACTGCGTGAGCGCAACGGTACCGGTGACGACCGTGACGACCACCACCCGTCACATCTTCGATCCGCGTAGCGGACGCTGGGTCCCGACCGAGCCGGTGCGCACCAGCCAGACGACCACTCGTCCGGCCACCCCCGCCGAACTCGCCGGATGCTCCACACCGACACCGAAGCCAACGGAGCCCAGCACCCCGGCACCAACACCTGGCACCCCGGCACCAACACCTGGCACCCCGGCACCAACGCCTGGCACCCCGGCACCGACGCCTGGCACCCCGGCGCCCAACACGCCGGTGAAACCGTCTCCGATCAAGCCGGCGCCCAGCACCCCGGCGAAGCCTGTCAAGCCCGCCAAGCCGACCGCTCCCGGTCAGACCCGACCCAACCGCCCGGCACTGGTCACCCGGACCTTCCAGGTAGATCGCTACATGCCACGCACCCGGGCGCAGGCCCGCCTAGTGGCTCGTCTGGATGACGACCGTCTGCTCCGGTACCGCGAGGACCGCGGGCTGTGGGGTGCGAACCGGTGGGAGTTCGTCACCGTCCGTGTTCCGGCCAAGGCCAGCACTGCCCAGTTGATGAAGGCAATCAACGCAGCCACCACGGTCGGTGACATTCGCACCAGCGCCACCTTGCGCACTGCCCGCCCGGGCGGTTCCTACGTGGTTGCTTGGGAGCTCGGTCGCGGCGCCAGCACCAAGGCAGCGTGGGGCCCGCGCAAGAACATCTCGCAGCGTTTCATCGGCCGGTCCTGATGACCGGTCCGCGAGGACCCCTCCACCGTTCGTGAAGTCCGCTAGGCGCCCGTCCCGTATCTGCGGGGCGGGCGCCCCGTGTTCGGCGCCTGTCCTGACGCCGTAGCAACACCGGAGCACCCGGCGGCGACACTGCGAGCGGCTCTGCCTCGGGGGTGGGACGCGATCGCAGTTCGGCGTCGTCCTGGTGCCCACCGCGGACAGCCACGGCGGCACACAATCCGACGTTGCTAGGCTCCCGGTATGCGTCTGGGCGTCGACTTTGGAACCACTCGAACGATCGTCGCCGCCGTTGATCGCGGTAACTATCCGGTCGTCAGCTTCCGGGACGCCGACGGGGACGCGCACGAGTTCTTCCCCTCCGTGGCCGCGCTGACACCGCAGGGTTTGGTCTACGGCTTCGATGCGTTGCGCGCCGCCCGAGACCAAGCCGCCCCGCTGGCGCGCTCCTTCAAACGGCTGCTCGCCTTCCCGGATGTCTCGACACGGACCGTCCTGCGCCTGGGCGGTCAGGCCTTCCCGGTGCTGGACGTGCTCAGCGGTTACCTGCGAGCGCTGAACGAGGCGCTCCGAGACACCTCCAGTCTGAACGGGGTGCAGGAACCCTCCTGCACCGTGGTCGCTGTCCCCGCCCACGCGCACGGCGCGCAGCGTTACCTGACCCTGGAAGCTTTCCGTCGCGCCGGCTTCGAGGTCACTGCGATGATCAACGAACCCTCGGCCGCCGGATATGAATACACCCATCGGCAGAGCCGCACATTGAGTTCACGCCGCACCCGGGTGCTGGTCTACGACCTGGGCGGCGGCACCTTCGACGCTTCGTTGGTCAAGGTCGACGGCCGCTTCCACGAGGTTCTGGACTCCTTGGGCATCAACAGCCTCGGTGGTGACGACTTCGACGCCGTGCTGCTGGAGTGCGCGTTGCGCGAGGCCGGACTCGGGGTCGGCGACCTGAACGCCCGCGAACTGGCTGACCTGCGCGAAGAATGCCGGGAGGCCAAGGAACGGCTGTCCCCGCAGACCCGGCGGATGTTGGTGGAGGTGCGCGGCGAGCCGGTCATCGTCTCCGTCGCTGACTTCTACGCTGCCGCGGGCCCGCTGGTCGAGGCGAGCATCGAGGCGATGAGCCCACTGGTCGGCAACCTGGACGACGCCGATGCGTTGGTGGACGTGGCCGGTATCTACCTGGTCGGCGGCGCCAGTGGCCTGCCCCTGGTCCCGCGGCTGCTACGAGAACGTTTCGGTCGCCGGGTGCACCGCTCCCCCTACCCCGCAGCCTCGACGGCCATCGGGTTGGCCATCGCCGCCGACACCGAAGCCGGATACACCCTGACCGATCAGCTCTCTCGCGGTTTCGGTGTGTTCCGTGAGGGCTGGGATGGCAACACCCTCGAGTTCGACCCGATCATCGGACGGGACGAAGCGATCCCGGAGCAGGATCAGCGAGTGGTGGTGCAACGCCAGTATCGGGCCGCGCACAACCTGGGCCGGTTTCGATTCGTGGAATACAGCGGACTGGATGAGCGCGGGCAACCGCGCGGGGAACTTGTCCCCTTCGCTGAGGTGCTCTTCCCCTTCGATCCCGAACTGCAGGGGTGCGCCGACCTCAACGGTGTCCCGGTAGAGCGACGCCCTGGCGGTCCCGAGGTGCGCGAGGAATACCTGGTGGACGCGAACGGGCTCATCGAGGTGCGTCTGAGCGACCTGTCGACGGGCTACATCCAGACGCACGCGCTACGCCCAGGAGGGCCCACCGCACCCTCCGATGCCGCGCAGCAGCCCACGGCGGCTGCCACGCCGGTCACCCAGGCCCCCTCCGCCCCCGCCGATCAGGAGTAGAAACGCTGAGGGCACCACCACCGCATACTGCGGCGGGGTGCCCTAGCGCGGTACAACCACGAATGAACACCCGCTGGCCACTGCCGCGGGCGATTCCCCGGCCAGGCCGTCACCTGGGCCAGCAGGCACGGGTCCACCCTGCGCCGAACGCTGAGCGGCGAGGGCGCCCATCGCGGCTCAGCGGTAGTTCGTGTACTGCAGGGCCACGTCGAGGTCCGCGCCCTTGAGCATCTGCTGCACAGCCTGCAGGTCGTCCTTGTTCTTGCTGCTGACGCGCAGTTCATCGCCCTGGATGGTGGGCTTGACGGTCTTGCCGAACTCGTCCCGGATCAGTTTGCTGATCTTCTTCGCGTTCTCCTGGGTGATGCCGTCTTTGAGGGCACCGTCCAGGCGGTAGATCTTTCCCGACAGCTTGGGAGTACCGTCCCCGGTGTCCAGCGACTTCAACGACACGCCACGCTTGATGAGTTTGGTCTGCAGCACATCCAGCACCGCTAGGCAGCGCTCCTCGCTGTTGGCCTTGATGGTCACCGACTCCCCAGCCAGTTCCACGCTCGCTTCCACGCCCTTGAAGTCGTAGCGCTGCGAGATCTCCTTGGCGGCCTGGTTGACGGCGTTGGCCACTTCCTGGTGGTCGACCTTGCTGACGATGTCGAACGAGCTGTCGGCCATGGGCTCTCCTTAACGGCTGATGTTTCTGGGGTTCTTGACTGTTGCGTTTTTCCACACGTTTCGCGGCGGCCGCCCACTGCCGTCGGCGGCGCCTCGTCTTGACACTAACGGAGGCGTCTCACCCGGGACGGCGATACGACGATGGCCCCCACCGTGAGGTGAGGGCCATCGTGGCGCTGGTGGCAGGTCAAGGATTCGAACCTTGGTAGCTTTCGCGACGGATTTACAGTCCGCTCCCATTGGCCGCTCGGGCAACCTGCCGTGGTGCGCCTGGGAAGAATACCAACCTCCCCCCCTATCTCGTCCAATCCGGGGGTGGGCGAAGCCGCTGAGCAGCGCTGATCGAGTCGGCGGAACCCGACCGTAGGCTGCCTCTCGTGCTCATTGCGCTCATGGATGTTCTGCTGCCGGTGCTGATCGTCGCCCTGGTCGGCGTGGTACTGGCCCGCCGATTCACGATCGACGTCGACACCTTGGGCAAGATCAGCCTGCACGGGCTCACTCCCGCACTGGCCTTCCGCAGCACCATGACCAGCCAGATCAGCCCCGATGTCGGGCTACGCCTGGTCGGGGGCTACCTGCTCGTGACGGCGGTGGGGGCGGCGCTGTCCTGGTTGGTGACCAGAGGCTGGTCGGTGCCGACCCGACGCTCGGTGACGGCCTGCACGGTCATCGGCAACAACGGCAACTTCGGGCTGCCCATCGCTTTGCTGGCCCTCGGGACCGAGGGCCTGGACGCCGCCGTCGTCATCTTCGTCACTTCGCTGGTCGTCATGTTCACCATCGGTCCGATGCTGCTGGGCTCCAGCGGTGGCATCCGCGGCGGGTTGCTCGTCGTGGCGCGGCTTCCGGTCACCTGGGCGTTGGTGGTTGCGGGCATGTTGCGGGTGGCCGGGGTCGAGGTCGCCGGGGGGCTGATGAGCGGCATCGACCTGCTGGCCGACGCCGCGATCCCGTTGGTGCTGCTGCAGCTCGGGGTCCAGATCGGGGGCAGCGGGCGGATTCACCGAACCGGCCCGGTGCTAGCCACCGTGGCGCTGCGGGCCGTGCTCATCCCCGCTCTGGGCTGCCTGGCGGGGGTACTGGTGGGCTTGGACGGGTTGGGCCTTGCCAGTCTGCTGCTCGCGTGCGTGATGCCGGTGGCCGTCAACACCTTCATGCTGGCGCGCGAATACGGTGCCGACAGCGACACGGTGGCCAGCGCGGTGGTGCTCAGCACCTTCTGTTCGATCCCCATCCTGCTCGTGCTCATCCCCTGGCTGCCCCGCATCGTGGGGTGAGCCTGCGGTCCCCACGCCGAGAACGCGGCCGCCTCGGCCTGCCGAGGCGGAGCTGCTCGTTCACCGCACCGCATGACCGCGGATCCACATCCACCTGAGGTCACCGCCGACGCCGAGCCTGGTGTGGAACAACGCGACGCCACCGCTGTGGACGAGAGGTTCCGGGCGGCTCGCTGTTTACTGCTGAGGCACCGGCGCGGATGACGAGGCATTCCGGGACGGCGGCCTCCCCAAGCTCAAGCGCAACTGCGGCTTGGCACCGCCGACTACAGGCGCCAGCGAGCCGGTGCGCTCGGTCGCGCATTCTGTCTGTGCCCAGAGCTGGCCCACAATGAAGCAGTGGGTAGCCCTCGCGCGTGGATCGTGCTCTTCTCCGGTGTCGTCGTTTACGCCTCAGCCGTACTGCAGCGCACCAGCTTCGGGGTGGCTGGGGTGCAGGCTGTGGACCGGTTCGGAGCCTCTGCCGGACTGATCGGGCTGTTCGTCGTGCTGCAACTCGTGGTCTACGCGGGTTTGCAGGTGCCGGTCGGGGTGCTCCTGGACCGGTTCGGTACTCGAACCCTGGTCAGTGTGGGCGCGGCGACGATGTTCATGGGGCAGATCCTGATGGCCTCGGCCGATTCGATCCCCGAGGGGTTGATAGCTCGGGTGCTTGTCGGCGCAGGTGACGCGATGACCTTCGGCAGTGTCATCCGGTTGGTCCCGGCGTGGTTCCCCGCCAAACGGGTTCCGTTGTTGACGCAGCTGACCGGGTTGCTCGGGCAGAGCGGTCAGATCGCCTCGGCCGTTCCGTTCGCCTATGTCCTGGAGGCGTACGGGTGGCGCACCGCTTTCCTGGGGGCGGCGGCGGTGGCGGCGACCGCGTTGGTACTGGCGTTGGGGGTGGTCCGCAACGCCCCGCCGGGAGCTGCGCCCATCGATGCCGGCACCGACCCGGATCGGATCGTCGACCTCGTGGTGGCCACCTGGCGCACTCCCGGCACCCGCCTGGGTCTTTGGACGCACTTCTCGACGAGCTTCTCCCCCATGGTGTTCGCGATGATGTGGGGCTTCCCGTATCTCATCAGCGGCGAAGGGCGCGAACCCGCCCAGGCCAGCGCGCTGTTCACGCTCTACGTGCTTGCCTCACTGCCCTGTGGTCCGCTGCTGGGCAGCCTCACCCAGCGATACCCCTACCGGCGCAGCAACCTCGTGTTCGCCATCGTCGCCGCCAACATCCTGCCGTGGATACTGGTGCTGGCCTGGCCCGGACCGGCGCCCACCTGGCTGCTTGTGGTTCTCGCGCTCGGCCTGGCCACCGGTGGTCCGGGTTCGGCGATCGGATTCGACTTCGCCCGCACCTCCAACCCCGCCCATCGCCTCGGTACCGCCACCGGCATCGTCATCATGGGCGGTTTCGGCGCTGCGCTGGTCTCCATCCTCATCATCGGGGTCGTCATCGACGTCCTCACCGGGTTCGGCGCCTCGCCGTTGGCGGCGCACCGCTGGGCGATGGCCACCCAGTTCCCGCTTTTCGCGATCGGCCTGCTCGGCATCGTCTCCACCCGACGCAAGACCCGTGCTCTGATGGCCGGCGACGGTGCCCGACTCGACCCGTTGCACGCTGCGCTGCGACGCAAGTACCGCGCCCGGCGCCGCCCCCGTGATCCGAGGCGATAGCCTCCCCGACATGGCACAGGTCGACGTGGAGCTTCAGGCTGTGCTGACCGGCCGTGCTGCTGCACTACCCGGGGGACGCGCTCGAAGCGCAATCATCAAACAGGCCCGAGCCGAACCTGTAGTGGTCGGCACCGACGGCGCACTCGGGGACGAACAGGCCGATCTCGTGCATCACGGCGGCCCGGAGAAGGCTCTGCATCACTACCCGCGTGATCACTACCCGAGGTGGGCGGCGTGGATGCCCCAGGAGGCGGCATCCAGTGCAGCCTTCGCGGCTCCCGGCGCGTTCGGGGAGAACCTGTCCACCACCGGGCTGACCGAGAGCGACGTCTGCCTCGGAGACACCTTCGAGCTGGGTTCCACCACCATCCAGGTGTCTCAGGCCCGCCAGCCGTGCTGGAAACTGGATCTGCGCCACGGCCGTCGAGGGGTAGCCCGGCGCATGCAGGAGTTGCGCTGCACCGGCTGGTACTACCGCGTCTTGACCCCCGGTCAGATCAGCACGGGCGATCGCCTCGTCCTGGTTGAGCGCCCCGAGCCGCAGTGGCCGCTCGCGCGGTTGCTGACCGCCTTGTTCGACCGTTCCGCCGGTCCGCGCGAATGGGAGGCAGCCGCGGGCCTGAGCACCCTGTCGCCGGGCTGGCGCGCCACCTTTGCCGAACGCGTCGCCAAGCGGCGGGTGGAGGACTGGACCTCGCGGCTGAACCCGTGAACGCGAGCGCCGCACCTTCGTGCAATGCAGCGTATGCAGATAGAGGTCTGTCCGCCCGGCATCCTCGGGTGGGCGGACCTATGCCTGCCGCAACCCCGACCCCACCCGGCGCGCCGAGGGCCAGGCCGCTGCTGCGCGAGGACTCCGGAGGCTCAGCCGGAGACGTAGGCTTTCGATATGAACCTCCCGCGTCCCGAGATCGACCCGGACGGCCTGCTCGAGTACTCCGTCGTCTTCACTGACCGCGCCCTGAACCACATGTCGCGTCGGTTCATCAGTGTGATGCAGGAGATCGACGAGTCACTGAAGTCGACCTACAACGCACATACCGTCGCGCTGGTCCCCGGCGGCGGCACCTATGCGATGGAAGCAGTTGCTCGCCAGCTCGCGACTAAACGCCGCTGTCTGGTTATTCGCAACGGCTTTTTCTCCTACCGGTGGTCGCAGATTTTCGAAACCGGTGGCATCACCGACTCAGTCACGGTCTGCCAGGCCCGCCCGCTCGCTCAGGGCCCCACTGCACCGTGGGCGCCCGCGCCCATCGACGAGGTCGTGGCCACCATCGCGCGGGACAAACCCGAGCTCGTGTTCGCTGCCCACGTCGAGACGGCTGCCGGCATGCTGCTGCCGCCGGACTACCTGCGCGCGGTTGCCACCGCTACCCATGAAGCTGGGGGCATGTTCGTCCTGGACTGCATCGCCTCCGGCGCGATATGGGTGGACATGCAGGAGGCCGGGGTCGACATCCTCATCAGCGCCCCGCAGAAAGGGTGGAGCGGAACACCCTGTGCCGGGTTCGTGATGCTGAATGAATCAGCGCGCGCTGCGGTCCTCGAGTCGGATTCGACAAGCTTCGCCATCGATCTGAAGAAGTGGCTTTCCATCACCGAGGGTTACGCCCAGGGCAAGGCCGCCTACCACGCGACCATGCCGACCGACGCCCTGGCCGGCGTGGCGCAGGCGATGCGCGAGACCCGCGAACGCGGCCTTGAACAGACCCGCAACGCGCAGCTCGAACTCGGCCAGAAGACGCGCGCGCTGTTGGCCGAGCACGGCTATCCCTGCGTTGCCGCCGACAGCTTCGCCGCGCCTTCGGTGGTCGTGGCCTACACCGACAACGCCGAGGTTCGCAGCGGGGCCGCCTTCGCCGCCCAGGGCATGCAAATCGCTGCCGGGGTGCCCTTGATGTGCGGCGAGCCAGAGGGCTTCTCTACCTTCCGCCTCGGCCTGTTCGGCCTGGACAAGCTGGCCGACCCGGAAGCGACCCTGGATCGACTCGCGAGCGCTCTGGACCGTATCGCTGAGCAGTAGCCGGACTCCGATGGCGTGCTCGACGGGCCTGAATGAGCGCGACTAGCGCCGGTCATGCAGACACCAGGGTGGGCTCTGGAATCAGAGACCACCCTGGTGCGGTGCTCAGGAACGACCGGAGAAGTGCGGCTTCGCTCTGGGGTCGCCAGCTCAGGTGGCCCGGACCGCATGGGTGTCGCTGGTCTGCTCCGCCAGGCGAGCAGCAGCAGCGAGCAATAACGGACGCAACTCATCGAGCCGCTGCGGTGTCATTCGGGAGGTCGGCCCCGAGATGGCCATCGCCAACCGGACCGGGCTGGGGACCGGCACCGCAATACAGGTGACACCGAGCTCCTGCTCTTCGGCGTCCACCGCGTACCCCTGCTCTCGGATCCGCGCGAGCTCCTCCAACAGGGAGTCGAGCGAGGTGATGGTGTGCGTAGTGCATTCCGCCAGTCCTACGCGCTCGGCAAGGCTACGCGTCTCCTCGTCGCTTCCCTGCGCAAGCAGCGCCTTACCCACGGCCGTGGAGTGCATCTGGACGCGGCGTCCCACCTCGGTGGTCATCCGCATGGAACGCTTCGAGGAGACGTGGGCGACGTACACCGCACGACTGAGATCCCGCATCGCGACACCCGCCGACTCCTCCGCCTGGGCGACCAGTTCGCCGAGAATCGGCGCTGCGCTCTCCCCCACGGCGCCACCGGCAAGCTGCCCCAGCGGGATCAACCGAGCACCCAGCGCATATCGCCGCCGGGGGGTTTGATGCGCGTAGCCCCGAGCAACCAGCGTTCGCAAAAGACGATGAATCGTGGGCAGTGGGAGACCGGTCGATGTGGCGATGTCGCTGATCGCCATCTCTCCGCCAGCCTCTGCAAGAACCTCTAAGACATCCAGAGCCCGGCCCACCGACTGAACTCCACCTGAGACCTGCGTCGTCACGTCACTCTCCCCGTCGAGGCCTGTAACTCGACGACCTGCAGACGCAGGATGCCGACATCTGAACGGTCATAACAGTATCGCAGGCAACTTAATCTTCGCCCTGTGTCCCTGCCCCACAGGGACACTTCGAGTCGCTACATCCCGGGGCGACTCCCTGCTGCCGCCCATAATCGGTAGAACGGCGTACACGCTTACGGCGAACAGGCAGGATGACAACATGCCCACCAGCAGTCCCCCGCAGTCCCGTCCCGGTGTCGTCATCCTTGGTACCGGTGGCACCATCGCCGGTTCGACAGCAGCCGCGCTCGGGCATCACTACACCGCCGGCGTCCTATCGATCGAAGAATTGTTGGCCTCGGCGCCCGGCCTGGCAGACATCGCTCAGTTGCGTTGCCAGCAATTGTTCAGCCTCGACTCGGTGGAGTTGGACCTGCCCCGTCAGCTCCAGCTGGCGCGTCGGGTTGCACAGATCGCTGCGGACCCGGACGTGGACGGGGTCGTCATCACACACGGCACCGACACCATGGAAGAAAGCGCCTACCTGCTGCACCTGCTGGTAGGCACCGACAAACCCGTCGTCCTCACCGGTGCGATGCGCCCGGCCGATGCCCCGGGGGCGGACGGGCCCGCCAACATCCTTGACGCGGTCACCGTCGCGGCCAGCCCGGCGGCCCACGGCCTGGGCACCCTGGTCGTCTTCGGGGGGGCCGTGCACAGCGGACGCGAGGTGAGCAAGCGGATCTCCAGCCGTCTGGACGCCTTCGACTCTTTCCACGGCCCCCTGGGCGATGTCTCGGAACAAGGCCTACTGCTCTACGGCCGCCCCGCTCGCCGGTTCGGCGCCGACAGCGCGTTCGAGCTCGCTAGCCTGCCCGAGAGCCTGCCTAGCGTCGAACTGCTGCTGAGCCACCCCGACATGCCAGCCTCCATCTGTCGGGCCATCCTCGATTCCGGTGCCGCCGGGATCGTGCACGCAGGCCCCGGCGGCGGCAACGTCGCGACGCCGGTCGCGCGGATGCTTGACGAGGCGCGTGAGCGTGGGGTGGTCGTCGTGCGTTCCTCACGGGTGGGCGCGGGCGTCGTCGCCCGCAACGGCGCGGTCTCCGACACCGAACACGGCTGGGTTGCCGCCGGCGACCTCAACCCGTTCAAAGCCCGGGTGCTCCTGGCCTTGGCGTTGACCCAAACCAGCGATGTCGCCACGATCCAGCGCCTGTTCGATACCCACTGACCACCACGCCCCGCGCCCGAATGCAGACCGGGCAGCAGCACAGCTAGGAGAGCAACCGCGATGACACACCCCGGGCACGTCCTGATCGCATGCGACAAGTTCAAGGGCTCGCTGAGCGCTCACCAAGTCATCGAACATCTCCAGGCAGGGTTGCAAGAGGGAGCCCCCGGGGTAGACGTGCGCTCGGTCATCATCGCCGACGGCGGCGACGGCACCCTGGACGCAGCCGAGGTCGCCGGGTTCGAACCGGTACCGCTCACCTGCGCCGGCCCCACCGGTGAACCGGTGCACACCCGCTATGTGCGCCGCGGCCACGAGGCAGTGGTGGAGATGGCCGACGCCTGCGGCCTGATGCGCCTGCCCGCGGGAGAGCGTCGCGCGCTCGAAGCCTCCAGCGCCGGCCTCGGCGAGGTCATCAAAGCAGCTTTGGATGCCGACGTGCAGGAGATCGTCATCGGTATCGGTGGCAGCGCCAGCACCGACGGCGGCGTCGGGATGCTCACCGCGCTGGGGGCACGCTTCCTGGACGAGCACGGGCAGGAACTGCCGCCCGGCGGGGGCGCCCTGACCACCTTGGAGCGCGTCGACCTCAGCGGCCTACACCCGCGTCTTAGCGAGGTCGCGATCACGGTGGCCTGCGACGTTGATAACCCCCTGCTCGGTGAGCGCGGCGCAGCCGCCATCTTCGGCCCGCAGAAGGGCGCCAGCCCGCAGGACGTGAAGCACCTGGACACGGGGCTGGCCCGGCTTGCCCAACTCGTCGCGCAGGCAACCGGGCGTGACGTGGCGGACCAGCCGGGCGCAGGCGCCGCCGGTGGGGTCGGCTGGGCTGCGCTGGCGGTGCTCGGAGCGCGGATGCGACCCGGTATCGAGATCGTGCTCGACCTCAATAACTTCGGGGAACTCCTCAACGGCGCACGGCTGGTCGTCACAGGTGAAGGGTCACTGGACCTGCAGACCCTGCTCGGCAAGGCTCCGGCGGGAGTGGCTGCCGCAGCCCGCGCGGCAGGAGTGCCGATCGTGGCCGTGTGCGGGCGCGCGCTGCTCAGCGAGCAGGAGGCGGCCGAGGTCGGCTTCGAGCGTCTCTACCGACTCACCGACATCGAGCCGGACGAGGCCACGTGCATGGAACAAGCCGGGCCGCTGCTGCGCACACTGGCCGCTCGCCTCGCCGTCGCAGAACTGAGCGACTGAGCCCGACCAGTCCAGGCAACCCGGCTATTCGACCGCGCGTGGTCGGCCGCGCGCTCACCCCATCAGGTGTCGCCCGGCCATGCCCTCCAGTCGAGCGATGCGATCTGCCATCGGCGGGTGAGTGGAGAACAGCCTTGAGACGTCACCGGCGCGGAACGGGTTGGCGATCATCATGTGCGCCGCGTTGACCACCTGCGGCTCGGGAGCCAACGGCGCGCTCGCGGTTCCGCGTTCCAGTTTCCTCAACGCCGAAGCCAACGCCAGCGGGTCGCCGGTCAGGGCGGCGCCGTCCTCATCGGCGTCGTATTCCCGGGTGCGGCTGATGGCCATTTGGATGAGCCCGGCAGCAAGGGGGGCCAGCAACGACATCGCGATCATCGCGATCGGGTTGGGACGGTCCTCGTCGCTGCCGGAGAAGATGTTGGCGAACATGAGCATCTGCGCCACGCTGGTGATGACCCCGGCCAGACCCGCCGCCACCGAACTGGTGAGGATGTCGCGGTTATAGACGTGCATGAGCTCGTGCCCCAGCACTCCGCGGAGCTCCCGCTCGTCTAGCAACCGCAAGATTCCCTCGGTGCAGCAGACCGCCGCATGGTTGGGGTTACGGCCCGTGGCGAAGGCGTTGGGGGCCTGCGTCGGTGAGACGAACAGGCGCGGCATCGGCTGGCCGGCCCGCATCGAGAGCTCACGCACGATGGCGTACATGCCCGGCGCTTCGGCCTCGGAGACCGGGCGGGCCCGCATCGCCCGGATGGCCAGCTTGTCGCTGTTCCAATACCCGTAAAAAGTGCTGACCAGGCCGAACAGAGCAAACAGCCACAGGTAGCGACCGCCGCCGATAACCGAGCCCATGCCGAGCAAAACGGCGAAGATCGCCCCGAACAGCAGGGCTGTCTTCAGCCCGTTGAAATGCCGATGCATGCTCAGGGCAACGCCAGGGAAAGCCGGAACGTTCCACCTGCGGTCCGGGACGGGCAACAAACAGCCCAGGACGCGCCCAACACAGTCTCCTTCTTTGATCAATCGCACGGCAAGGCGCTTGAGGTGGTCTAATCGCAAGGGCCGAAGGTCCCCCTGCGCGAGAGAATGCTGCGCGACTAGGATGACTGGACGCTGGACCAAGCGGTGACTCCCGAACGGAAGCCAGGTGACTTCGCACCACATGAGCGCCCTGAAGACCGGTAGTACCGGCACTCACGACAAGCAGGTGGAACGGCTCTCTAAAGTCGTCATCCGCTTTGCCGGTGACTCCGGCGACGGCATGCAACTCACCGGTGACCGATTCACCAGCGAGACCGCCACCCTTGGCAACGACCTGTCGACACTGCCGAACTTCCCGGCCGAGATTCGGGCTCCCCAGGGGACCCTGCCCGGAGTCAGCAGTTTCCAGCTCCATTTCGCCGACCACGACGTTCTCACTCCGGGTGACGCCCCCGACGTACTGGTGGCGATGAACCCCGCGGCGTTGAAGGCGAACCTGCGTGACCTGCCGCGCGGCGGGACGATCATCGTCAACACCGACGAGTTCACCAAGCGCAACCTGGCCAAGGTCGGCTACACCCAGAGCCCCGTCGATGACGACTCGCTGGAGTCCTGGCATGTGCACCCGGTGGCGCTCACCTCGATGACGGTGGATTCGCTGGCCGACTACGACCTGACCCGCAAGGACAAGGAACGAGCGAAGAACATGTTTGCTCTGGGTCTGTTGTCCTGGCTGTACACACGGCCCCTGGAAGGAACCAAGGCCTACCTGAAGGTCAAGTTCGCCAACCGCTCCGAGGTGCTGGGCGCGAACCTGACCGCGCTGAACGCTGGGTACAACTACGGCGAGACCACCGAGGACTTCGCGCACCGCTACGAGGTCGCGCCAGCCAAGATGACGCCGGGTCTCTACCGCAACATCACCGGCAACATCGCCACCGCGTACGGGCTGGTCGCCGCCGCCTACCGCAGCCAGCTGCCACTAGTGCTCGGTTCCTACCCGATCACCCCGGCCTCCGACATCCTGCACACCCTGTCTGGGCTGAAGCGTTACGGCGTCACGACCATCCAGGCCGAGGACGAGATCGCCGGGGTCGGTATCGCCCTGGGCGCTTCCTTCGGCGGCGCCCTCGGGGTCACCACGACCTCGGGGCCAGGGCTGGCCCTGAAGGCAGAGACCATCGGCCTGGCAGTCTCGACCGAGTTGCCGCTGGTGATCGTGGATGTGCAGCGCGGCGGCCCCTCCACCGGACTACCCACCAAGACCGAACAGGCAGACCTGCTGCAGGCGATGTTCGGTCGTAACGGCGAATCGCCGGTCGTCGTACTGGCGCCCCAGTCCCCATCGGACTGCTTCGATGCCGCTGTCGATGCGGTTCGTATCGCCACCGCCTACCGCACGCCGGTGATCCTGCTCTCAGACGGTTACCTCGCCAACGGTTCAGAGCCCTGGCGGCTCCCGGCTATTGATGACCTGCCCGATCTGCGCGTCGAGTTCGCGACCGAACCCAATGCCACGGACGCCAAGGGGAACCCGACCTTCCACCCCTTCCAGCGCGATGAGGAGACCCTGGCCCGCCCCTGGGCCATCCCTGGCACTGCAGGCCTGGAGCACCGCGTCGGCGGCATCGAGAAGGCCGACGGCACCGGCAACATCAGCTACGACCCCGACAACCACGACCGGATGACCCGGCTGCGGGCCGCCAAGATCGCAGGGATCGCCACCACGATCGACGACCTGGAAGTCGACGACCCGGGGCAGGACGCCGACGTGCTCGTGCTGGGATGGGGATCGACCTACGGGCCGATCACGGCCGCGGTACGCACGCTGCGCGAATCGGGACTGTCGATCGCCCAGACCCACCTTCGCCATCTCAACCCGATGCCGCGCAACACCGGTGATGTGCTGCGTTCCTACCGGCACGTGGTCATCCCCGAGATGAACCTCGGCCAACTCGCGCTACTGCTGCGCGCCGAATACCTGGTGGACATCCAATCCCACACCGCGGTGCGCGGTCTGCCGTTCACCTCCACCGAGCTCGTCGATGTCCTGGCGGCGGCAATCGCGCAGGTCGAAGCGTCCAAGGGCGCCGGCGATCTGAACAGCGCGGCAGCCGACGCCACCGCGGCGCAGCCTTCGCCCGAGACCTCAACGGGAGACCAACCATGAGCATGGACCTCGGAATGCCGAGCCTGGGCACGCATGGCGTCCCTCGCATGGACCCTGACCAGCCACCGGCGACCAAACGCGATTACACCTCCGACCAGGAGGTGCGTTGGTGCCCCGGATGCGGCGACTATGCCGTTCTGGCCGCAGTGCAGGGCTTTCTGCCCAAGTTGGGCCTGCGTCGGGAGAACATCGTCTTCATCTCAGGTATCGGCTGCTCCTCGCGGTTCCCGTATTACCTGGACACCTACGGCATGCACTCGATTCACGGGCGCGCCCCGTCGATCGCCACCGGATTGGCAACGGCTCGCCCCGACCTGTCGGTCTGGGTGGTCACCGGTGACGGCGATGCACTCTCCATCGGTGGAAATCACCTCATCCACGCGCTGCGGCGCAACGTCAACCTGACGATCCTGCTGTTCAACAACCGGATCTACGGCTTGACCAAGGGGCAGTATTCCCCTACCTCCGCTCAGGGATTGGTCACCAAATCGAGCCCGGACGGTTCCCTCGACGTGCCGTTCAACCCCGTCGCCTTAGCGCTGGGGGCCGGAGCGACCTTTGTGGCCCGCACGATGGACTCGGACCGCGCCCACCTGACCGCGACCCTGCAGGCTGCAGCGGAGCACCGGGGCGCGGCCCTGGTCGAGATCTTCCAGAACTGCCCCATCTTCAACAACGGCGCCTTCGAGACGTTGAAGGACTCCGATTCGGCCGAAGCCCACATCTTGCGGCTGCAACACGGTGAGCCGGTGCGAACCGGCGCCAAGCACGTCGTGGTGCGCGACAGCCTCGGGGAACTCGAAGTGGTCGGCGAGGCCGGCGCCGACCCCGAACACATCGTCATCCACGATGAGCGGGCCGAGGACCCCTCGCGGGCCTTCGCACTGGCACAGATCGATGCTCAATCGATGGAGCACGTGCCGATGGGCATCTTCCGCAACGTCGACCGCCCCACCTATGACGACCAGGTCCGCGCCCAGGTGGCCTCGGCGGTGGCCGCTCAAGGTGGCACCGTCGACGACTCCGACCTGATCAACCTCATCGGCGGTAAAGACACCTGGATCGTCGAATAACGCTCTCCACCGGGTGGGGCGTTGCGCGCACTCCCAGCCGCGGGCCAGGATGAGCCGTCAGCGGCCCTGGGCGGCTTTCTCCCGAGCTGGTGTGTGGCGGTGGCCCGCATCCCCCTCTTGCCGGGCTGTAGCGTCCCAACCGTGCGCTGACGCAGGGCAGAGTCACGGCACGATACGAAAAAGCTGCCCGGGCGCGCGGAGTACGCGCCTACCCCGACAGCTTCGTCTGCAACGTGGGTGTGGTGACATGCGAAAGCCCCACCGCACGTAGTCGGTGAGGCACGGTCTGGGCCTTTGGCGTTCTGCTGCTTGATCGCTCCCCCGAGCGGAACACCGCCTAGCGCTCTCCCCCGAGAATCGCGGTGTTCGTCCTGCTGTGGTTGTGGTGTGGCGTCGGCCGGTACTGGTCTCAGGCTCCGGCTGACCCACTCTGATTGAGTATCCCGGCGTCCAAACCGTGCTTGACGACGTCCAGCAGGACCGCAACGAATGCCTGCAGGGCCTTCTGGGTGGCTTCGTCGTCGCGATCCACCAACCACGACAACATCACCCCGTCGGCGACACTGAGCACCATCCGGGCCAGCGTGCGGGTGGGCAATGCATCGGTACCAACGACGCCCACCCCTTCGGTGATGAACATCTCGATCGCGTCGAGGTAGGTCTGGTAGAGCAGCTTCGCCGCCACCCCGTCACCCCTGATCGACCAGGCAGCCAGCTCGTAACTGAGCAACTGCCGTCCGGGGCTGTGGTGCGTTACGTCCCAAAAGGTCTGGAACGCAAGGCGCGCCTTCTCCTCAACACCCTGGTCGGCGACGCCGGCAAGGGCCTCACCGACAGGGCCGAGAATAGGCGTGATGAACGCCTCGGCGACAGCGTTGATAAGGGCTTCTTTACTGCTGAAGCAGTAGTGGACAACACCGAGGGACACGTTCGCCTTATCGGCGATACGGCGCACCGATGCGGCAGCCAGGCCCTCTTCGATTGCAAGGGCGATGGTTGCCTCGATGAGCTGCTCGCGGCGTTGCTCCGCTGGGACTCGCGACATAAACAGAACTGTAGGGCCTTGGGTAGGTCGCCCTACAGCCCAAGCGGCCACCCTTACGCCACCCATACCCTGCCGTTATCAGAACTTTATCCGCCAGTGTCGGAAGTCCGCCAAGACAGCGCATCTTTGCCGATCACACGGCTAGACGGCCCTGTGTGTCGGGCGTCCGTCGAGTACGCGAACCCGGGCGAACGGCCACGATTCCCTTACTGCCCGTGCGGATTTCATCTGGCGCTCCGCTTGCGGGCGCGACCGGGACGACTGCGCGCCCACCCAACCAACTCGAACGAATCAGCCCCCAGATTCCTCCGCCGGCCCTTCCCGGACCGCATTCTGACGGCCATTCCTGGACGATCCGACGCTCTGGCTGCGCTGAGGCCTGCGGCCAGACCGGGGGGCAACACTCGTCGCCAACGGGTATCCCGGCGAGATCGTTCCTGTGCCTGTCTGCCGGCGCCCGGCCTCCTCAGCCCGCCACCCCGTCGGAGCAGCCGTAACCGAGCCTCATCCGCATCCCGTGCGCCTCACCCACGAACAAGGTGTCCCATCCCCGCGCGGGGATGGGACACCTGGTCGTACGCAAGGAACGCGCTGCTCGGGTTATACCGCCCGATCGACCACGCCCATCGTCATCGCGTGCAGGGCGCGAGCCACTGCAGTGTCACCTAGCGGCTCCAGACGCGCCTGAGCCTGGCGGGCGACCCCGAGCGTGTACTCGCGAGCCTGCTGCAGGGCCGGGTGCGCTCGCAAGCCTGCGAGGGCACGCGCATGTGATTCGTCATCGTGGCGCAGATCCCGATCCAGCAGCTCCAGCAGTTCCGCGTCGGCCGGGTCAGCAGCCGAACGCAGCATGAGAATCGGCAATGTCTCCACGCCCTCACGCAGGTCGGTTCCCGGGGTCTTTCCAGAGACCCCGCTGACCGAGGCGATATCAAGCAGGTCATCGGCCAATTGGAAGGCCACACCCAGCAGTTCGCCGTACTCGCGCAATGTCTCCACGGTGGCTGCGTCGCACCCGGAGAACATCGCGCCGTACCTGGCGGCGGTGGCGATGAGGACCCCGGTCTTATCCCGCAGCACACCCAGGTAGTACTCGACCGGGTCCACCCCTGGCGGGCATGGCCGATCGTCCCGGATCTGGCCCGCACACAACCGCATGAACGTCTCGGCCTGAATCCGTACCGCCTCGGGCCCCAACTCCGCCATGACGGCCGATGCCGTACCGAAGAGCAGGTCTCCCACGAGGATCGCCGTGGAGTTTCCGTACGCGACGTTGGCTGAGACGACCCCGCGCCGCAGGTCCGCTTCGTCCATGACGTCGTCGTGGTAAAGCGAAGCGAGGTGTGTCAATTCCACTGCGGAAGCAGCGGCGATCACGTCCGCGTTGGTGCCCTTGCCAGCCTGAGCAGCCATCAGACACAGCAGGGGGCGAAAACGCTTACCCCCAGCGCCGAGGAGATGCCCTCCGGCCTCGGCGATGAACGGGTCGTCGTAATCGACACGCTGGCGCAGGAAACTATCCACCTGCGCCAGGCCATCGCCCAACGCCTTCTCCAACTCCGGGTCGGTCTCCGGGATCCTCGCGCCGCCGCTCATCGCAGGAACAGCGATGAGGCAGAGGTGAGATCGAGCAACGGGGTCGGGAACACGCCGAGCGCGAAGGTGATGACGACACCCAAGGCGATCGCGCTGACGGTCGCCACCGACGGAGTGAAGACCGTGACTGCCTCGCCGTCCGGGTCGGCGAAGTACATCAGCCAGATCACCCGGAAGTAGACGAAGGCGGTCACTGCACTACACAACACACCGATGACGGCCAGCACCACACCGGGAAGACCTGCGCCGGAGATCGCGGCCCCGAACACTGCGAACTTGGCCGTGAAGCCCGAGGTGAGCGGGATCCCCGCAAATGCCATCAGCAGGAACGAGAAGGCACCGGCAACCAGCGGTGAGCGACGCCCCAGGCCTTCCCATTGAGTCAACGAGGTCGCTTCGGACTGGTCCTCAGTGGCGCGAACCAGCATGACCAGACCGAAAGCCGCGATCGTGGCGAAGCCGTACGCAGCCAGGTAGAAGATCACCGCGCCGACGGCGGCCGTACTGAAGGCCAGGAAGCCAACAAGGATGAAGCCCGCGTGCGCGATCGAGCTGTAGGCCAGCATCCGCTTGATGTCGGTCTGGGTCACCGAAAGCAGCGACCCCAGGATCATGGTCAGCCCCGCGATGATCCACAACACGACCTGCCAGTCCCAGCGAGCCGCATCGATACCGGTGTAACCGACCCGCAGCAGCGCACCGAAGGCTGCAACCTTGGTGCAGGCAGCCATGAACCCGGTGACCGGGGTAGGTGCGCCCTGGTAGACGTCGGGGGTCCAGGAGTGGAACGGCACCGCGCCAACCTTGAACAGCAGGCCGACCAGGACCAGCAGCGACCCCATCCACAACAACGGGTCCATCCCGCTGACGGTGGCGATGCGGTCAGCGATGTAGCCGAACTGGACCGAACCGGCGAAGCCGTACAGCAGCGCCGCGCCGAACAGGAAGAACGCCGAGGAGAACGAACCCAGCAGGAAGTACTTCAGCGCTGCCTCCTGGGAGAGCAGGCGCCGACGACGACCCAGGGCGGTCAGCACGTATAGCGGCAGGGAGAGCAGCTCCAGGGCGATGAACATCGTGAGCAGATCCCCTGCAGCGGGGAAGAGCATCATGCCCGAGACAGAGAACAGCGTCAGCGGGAAGATCTCGGTGGTGGTGCCCCGCCGCTCGGCGATGCCCTCCATCGGAGAACCCGGAACGGCCGAACCCGAGGAGGTGAAAGCGTCGGCCACGCGGCCGCCGAAACGCTCGGACATGATGATCAGCGCCAGCAGCGACAGCACCAGCAGCAGCATCTGGATGACCACGGTCGGCCCGTCCATGACGACCGAACCAGCCATCGTTATACCGAGCATCTGCGTCTCGCGCAGCGCCAGCACCAGGAACGCAGCCACGAGGGCGACGACTGCTACGGCGAGCTCGACCTGATGACGCAGGCGACGAGGCAGGAACGCCTCCAGGAGCACGCACACGAGGCCGCCGAGGGCAACGAGCACGACCGGCGCTAGCGCGAGGGCGTTGTACTCCGGGAGTTGAACCACGGAGGGGAACAGGGCGGGCATCACTTGGTACTCCCGTTCGCCGCGCCGACTGCAGGCGCGGGATCAGCGACGCCCACATATTGGAGCGTCTTTTCGACAGCGGGGTTGATGACGTCGAGCACCGGCTTGGGGTAGCAGCCGAGTACCAGGAAGAGCGCAATCAGCGGAGCGACAACGAGCTTCTCCCTGCCATCCAGGTCCAGCACGTCCAGCCGACGGCGACGGGCTGCGTGAGCGCCGCTGTCACCCTGAGCCGATTCGAGCTGGTGGGCCTCCTCGAGGTCATCGGTGTGGCTGACCACTCCGTCCACCTCCAGCACCATGGTGCCCGGCTGCGGGCCGGTGAAGACCCGCTTGTACAGCACCAGGACGTAGACGGCGGCCAGGATGATGCCCACCGAGGAGATCACAGCAGCCACCGGGTAGCGCTGGAAGGTACCCATCATGACGAGGAACTCCGACACGAAGGAACCCATGCCCGGCATAGCCAGACCGGAGAGTCCGGCGACGAGGAAGGAACCCGCCAGAACCGGCGTGACGCGCTGCCACCCGCCGTAATCCCCCACGTACTTGCTGCCGCCACGAGCCACCAACATCCCCGCGATGAGGAAGAGCGCGGCCGTGGAGAAGCCGTGGTTGACCATGTACAGGATCGAGCCCGCCTGAGAGACAGACGTCAAGGCGAAGATGCCGAGCACGATGAACCCGAAGTGGCTCACCGAGGTGTAGGCGATCAGTCGCATCATGTCGCGGCTACCGATTGCGGCGGCAGCGCCGTACAGGATCGAGATCAGCGCCAGCACGATGATGACCGGAGTGGCCCACTGGCTGGCGTTGGGGAACATCTGCAGGCAGAACCGGATCATGCCGTAGGTACCGACCTTGTCCAGCACGCCGACCAACAGGACGGCGGTGGCCGGACGGGCCTCGGTGGCAGCCTCCGGCAGCCAGGTGTGCACCGGCCACATCGGAGCCTTGACCGCGAAAGCGATGAAGAAGCCGAGGAAGAGCAGGTTCTCCGTCATCGGGGCCATCGTGAGGTTCGTCAGGTTGCCGATGAGGTAACCCTCCGGGCCGCGGGGGCCGACGAAGAACACGGCGATGACCGCGACGAGCATGATGAGCCCACCGGCCAGCGAGAACAGCAAGAACTTGATCGCTGCCCGGGTGCGCCCTGCGCCGCCGTAGCTTCCGATGAGGAAGTACACCGGCAAGAGCATGGCCTCGAAGAAGACGTAGAAGAGGAAGACGTCGATGGAGGCGAAGACGCCGACCATCATCGTCTCCAGCACCAGCATCCACGCGAAGTAAGCCTTCTCGCGACGGCCACCCTCAGGAACGTCGTTCCAGGCGGCCAGCAGGCAGATCGGCACCAGGATCGCGGCCATGAGAATCATGGCCAGCGCCATGCCATCCACACCGAGGGCGTAGCTGACACCCCACTGCGGGATCCACGGCACGCGCTCCACGAGCTGGAACTGCTCGGCCGCACCGGGCTGGAACTGCATGGTGGCCAGGACGGCCACCGCCAGGGTGATGAGTGAGGTCACCAGCGCCACCAGACGCGAGGCACCGCGCCCCGGCAGGAGCATGACGACCAGGGCTCCCACGAGCGGGATCAGCCCGATCGTGGTCAACCAGGGAAAACTGCTGAGCATCACTGCACCACCCACACGCCGAGGAGAATTGCGACGATGCCGATGAGCATCGTCAGGGCATACGACCGAACGAAACCGTTCTGCAGGCGACGCACTGCGCCCGACGCGCCGGCGATCGCGGAACCGAAGCCGGTGAAACCGCTGTCGAGACCGTTTTCGTCTGCGTAGGCGAGTCCGCCAGCGGCCGCCAGCCCGGGTCCGACGAAGACACCCTGGTTGACGTCGTCCTGGAAGAAGTCCCGACGCGCCACCTGAGTGATCAGCGAACCGCGCGGAGCCACGCGGGCAACCTCGTCACGCCCGTACATCATCCACGCCAGCGCCACACCGGCGAGCACGAGGACGAAGACCGAGAGCTGGATGACCATCACCGGCAGTACCGGTTCGTGGTGAACAGCGTGCCCGGTGACCGGTTCAAGCCACCGCGGGAAGTCCACCAGCGTGAGGATCAAGCCGAGGAACGCCGAGCCGAAAGCCAGCACGATCATCGGGATGGTCATCGTCAGCGGAGACTCGTGCGGGTGGTCCGTCTCGTTCCAGCGTGCCTTGCCGTGGAAGGTCATGAAGAACAGCCGCGACATGTAGAACGCCGTCAGACCGGCCACGAACAGGGTGGTCAGACCGAAGACCCAGGGACGCCAGCCCTCGCCGACGAAGGCGGCCTCAATGATGAGGTCCTTGCTCCAGAAGCCCGACAGGCCCGGGACACCGATGATGGCCAGCCACCCCAGCCCGAAGGTGAGCCAGGTGATCTTCATGGCCTTGCCCAGGGCACCGAAGGTGCGCATGTCGACCCGGTTGTTCATGCCGTGCATGACCGAGCCGGCACCGAGGAACATGCCGGCCTTGAAGAAGCCGTGCGTGAGCAGGTGGAAGATGGCGAAGGCGTAGCCGATCGGGCCGAGACCGGCCGCGAGCATCATGTAACCGATCTGGCTCATCGTCGAGGCGGCCAGCGCCTTCTTGATGTCGTCCTTGGCGCAACCGATGATCGCGCCCATCGTCAACGTGATCGCACCGACGATGGTCACTGCGAGCTGCGCGTCCGGGGACAAGGTGTAGATCGCGTTGCTGCGCACCACCAGGTAGACACCGGCGGTGACCATGGTGGCTGCGTGGATCAGGGCCGACACGGGGGTCGGACCGGCCATCGCGTCGCCTAGCCAGCTCTGCAGCGGGAACTGAGCCGACTTACCGCAGGCAGCAAGCAGCAGCAGCAGACCGAGCGCGGTCAGCACACCCTGGCTGGCGTTCGGAGCCGCCGCGGAGACCCCGGCGAAAGTGACCGTTCCGAAGGTGGCGAACATCAACATGATCGCGATACCCAGACCGAAGTCACCAACGCGGTTGAGGATGAACGCCTTGTTACCGGCGGCCGCATAGGCCGGGTTCCAGTTCCAGAAGCTGATCAGCAGGAAGGAAGCCAGACCCACGCCTTCCCAACCGACATAGAGCAGCAGGTAGGAGTCGGCCAGCACCAGGGTCAGCATCGCCGCCACGAACAGGTTCAAGTAGGCGAAGAACCGGCGCTTGGCTGGGTCGTGCTCCATGTACCCCAGGGAGTACACGTGGATGAGCGAACCCACGAAGGTGACCAGCAGGACGAAGCTGATGGACAGCGGGTCAACAAGGAGACCGATGTCAAGAGCGAACGATCCGGCCGGGATCCAGGACCACAGCCCGATCCCTTGCCCGCGCTGCGCGGGGTCCAGCCCCAGCAAGTGCAGGAAGGAGGCTGCGGCAACCAGGAACGAGGCCCAGGACAAAGCCGTGGCCAGGATCGGGCCGAACGAGTCCGTTGCGCGGCCGCCTACAAGCAGCAGCCCGGCGCCCAGCAGCGGCAGTGCAATGACAAGCCACATCCAGGCGGTGGCTCCGCTCGCGGCCGTGGCTGCGAGCGGTTCGCTCGCGCCGACGAGCGCGGCGGCGGAGATGAGAGGTAGCACGCTGCTCGCTCCTTACAGCTTCAACAGGTTGGCGTCGTCGACCGAAGCCGATCGGCGGGCACGGAAGATCGTCATGATGATCGCCAGTCCGACGACGACCTCGGCGGCCGCGACGGCCATCACGAAGAGGGCGATGGTCTGGCCTTCGATGCTGCCGTTCATACGACCGAAGGTCACGAACGTCAGGTTGACCGCGTTGAGCATGAGCTCGATGCCCATGAACACGATGAGGGCGTTGCGCCGCACCAGGACGGTGGCAGCACCGACGGAGAACAGGATCGCCGCCAAATAGAGGTAATTGGCCAAGCTCATCGCTGTTTGCCCTCCTCGATCTCGTTCTCGATCTCCACCGACGGGTCAACGTACCGGTCGGGCGTGATCAGCTGCTCACGGGCCACGAGGACGCGTGAGACCGACAGCTCGCTGGGCGTGCCATCGGGCAGCAGCGCCGGGGTGTCGACCGCGTTGTGCCGGGCGTACACACCAGGTGCGGGCAGACCGGCCACGTAGTGGTTGTCCCGGATGCGTCGCTTGGAGCGTTCCCGCTGAGAGGGCTTGGGTACCAGACGTTCACGGTGAGCCAGGACCATCGCCGCGATCGCGGAGACGACCAGCAGCACACCGATCATCTCGAAGGCCCACATGTACTGACCGAAGATGACTTCTGCCAAACCGGTGACGTTACCTGCGGCATTGATCTCCTCGATCGGGCGCCCCGGACGGAAGGCCACCCCACTCAGCGTGGAGATGATCAGGGCCGCCAGGCCCAGCGCGACCAGGATGGAGACCACACGATGGCCTCGGATCGTTTCGACCATCGTCTCGGAGGCATCCACACCGATGAGCATGATGACGAAGACGAACAGCATCATCA
The DNA here is from genome assembly GCF_012277275.1 of Gephyromycinifex aptenodytis. Taxonomy (GTDB): domain Bacteria; phylum Actinomycetota; class Actinomycetes; order Actinomycetales; family Dermatophilaceae; genus Gephyromycinifex; species Gephyromycinifex aptenodytis. Next base: position 1,305,849 of record NZ_CP051155.1, read on the forward strand.
CGGCGCCGCTGTAGACGAAGATCTGGACGATCCCCAGGAAGTCCGCGCCCTGTGCCAGGTAGACGATGCCGAGCAGGATCATCACGAACACCATCGACAAGGCGGCGTACACCGCCCGCTTGGCGAACAGCAGACCGCAGGCCCCGATAACCATGATCGGGGCGGCGATGAAGAACAGAACCGCCTCGCCAGTGCCGGTCATCGCTGGGTACCGCCTTCCGTGAGTCCGTGAGGGTGCGCCTGCGCCGAACCTTCGTGGCTTCGTGCCGTCCCCGCGCCCGGCGTGGGCTCAGCGACACTGCCCTGGGCATCCAGCTGCGCGATCTCCGCGCTGCGGCGGCGGGCGAACTCCTCTTGCTCGGGAGTGGCCCTGGCGATCTTGCCCTGGTAGTAGTCGCGCTCCTCCATGCCCTCCACCATCGGGTGGGGTGCCGAGACCATTCCTTCTTGGACGGGCGCCAGGAGCTGGTGCTTTTCGAAGATGAGGTCCTGGCGGTTGTGATCGGCCAACTCGTAGAAGTTGGTCATCGTCAGGGCACGGGTCGGACACGCCTCGATGCACAACCCGCAGAAAATGCAGCGCAGGTAGTTGATCTGGTAGACGCGGCCGTACCGCTCGCCCGGGGAGAACCGGCCGGTTCCACCCTCGGCCTCGGGGGTGTCGTCGTTGTCAGCGCCCTCGACCAGGATCGCGTCGGCAGGGCAGGCCCACGCGCAGAGCTCGCACCCGACGCACTTCTCGAGCCCGTCCGGGTGCCGGTTGAGCTGGTGACGTCCGTGATAGCGCGGCTGGGTGGGCCGCTTCTCTTCGGGGTATTCCTCGGTCGGGTTCTTCTTGAACTGCTGCAGGAACGTGGTGCCGAACCCGGCTACCGGGGCAAACAGATCCTGCAGGAAGCCGCCTTGGTGTTCGGCCTGGACCTGCTCCGCGCCACGCACGGTCAAGGGGGCGGAAGTGGGCCGTACCGCGGGGCGCCGCTCGTCGCCCGCGCTGTCGTGCGTCGGGGTGGGATCAGCCACGGTTCATCTCCTGATCGGTGAGTTCTGGCGCATCGGGACGGATGCTCGCCTGCGCGCCGGGGTGCGGCTCCACGAGCCGTTGTCCAGGCATCGGGGGAATCGGGTAACCGCCTGCGAAGGGGTCGATTTCGTCGGGGTGCTCTTCGATCCGCGCTTCAGCCTTGCGCTGCTGACCAGCATCCCACCGCATCGCGGCGATAAAGGCCAACACGAGGGCGACAGCCATGATGATCAGCGTCGGGATCAAGGTGCGCGGGCCGAAGAAGCCCAGGCCGGCGGCGCGGATGTAAGCCACCGCCAGGACCCACGCCAAGGTGGCCGGGATGAGGAACTTCCAGCCGAAGGCCATGAACTGGTCGTAGCGGGTCCGGGGAAGCGTGGCGCGCAGCCACACGAAGAACCACATGAACATCCACATTTTCAGCGTCAGCCACACGATGCCCAGGTACCCGCCGTCGGGCAGGAAGGAAAGCGGGGCGTGCCAACCGCCGAGGAACAGCGTGCTCGCCAGCGCCGAGACGGTGAACATGTTCACGTACTCGCCGAGGAAGAACATTCCGAACCACATGCCGGAGTACTCGGTGTGGTAACCACCCACCAGTTCGCCTTCGCCCTCAGCCAGGTCGAAGGGCAGACGGTTGGTCTCGCCCACCATGCACACCACGTAGACAAGGAAGCTGAAGAAGGCCGGAACGATGAACCACATGCCGCGCTGCGCTTCGACGATGGTCGAGGTCGACATCGATCCCGCGTAGAGGAACACGGCGACCAGCGACAAGCCCATGCCGATCTCGTAGGAGATGACCTGAGCGGTGGAGCGCAGACCACCCAGCAGCGGGTAGGTCGATCCGGAGGACCAACCGGCCAGTACGAAGCCGTAGGCGCCTACGCCGGCCGCGGCCAGCACGATCAGCACCGCGACGGGGCTGTCGGTGACCTGCAGCGGGGTGCGGTGCCCGAACATGTTGACCATGCCCCCCAGCGGGATGACCGCGAAGGAGATGAAGGCAGTCGAACCGGCGATGATCGGCGCCAGGGTGAAGATCACGCGGTCGGCCCGAGCCGGGATGACCGCTTCCTTCCACATGAGCTTGAAGCCGTCCGCCAGGGTCTGCAGGATGCCCCACGGCCCGAACCGGTTGGGGCCCGGACGCTGCTGCATCTGACCCACGATGCGACGTTCGAACCAGATGACCACGACCACCTGCAGGAGCAGATAGACGAAGACGAGGACGGCCTTGATCGCGCTCAACCACAGCGGAGTGTCCGAGAAGTCAGCCACGGGACCGGAGAGCGTGAAGATCGGGCTCATGCGACACCACCCTTCGACAGTGTGACGACGTCCCCGGCGAGCGCGCCCAAAGCGGTGCGCACCCGTGAGCGGGGCGAGTTCGTAGGCAGCCACACGACGTGGTCCACCATGGGCGTGATCTGCGCGGGCAGGGTGATCGCCCCGCGCTGGGTAGCCACGGTGAGCGGCTGACCGTCAGCCACCCCGACACCGGCGGCCGTCACGGCGGACAGTCGAGCCACCGGCTGGGGGGCGGTGCCGGCCAGGAACGGCTCACCGTCCTGCATGACACCGGCGTCCAGCAGGTGGTGCCAGGTAGCCAGGACCGCCTGATGATCTCCGAGGGTGGGAAGACGCTCGGCCGAGGTGGCCGGCGGTGAGGTGCGTGGCCCGGACCAGGAGCCCAGTCGCTGCATGTCAGCGCGGGTAGCGGCCAGGGTCGAGGTCGAGAGGAACTCCCCCATCTCCCCCGCCAGCAGGTCCAGAACCCGCAGATCCGACATCGCGGTCGTCTCCAGTGCCTGCGCGAACTGCAGCAGACGCCCTTCCCAGTTGACATAGGAGCCGGCCCGCTCATCGTGGGAGGAGACGGGCAGGACGACGTCGGCGTGATCCATCACGTCACCGGCACGCAGGTCGAGCGCGACCACGAAGGCCCGCTGCAGCGCGAGTGCTACCCGACCAGGCTCGGGCAGATCGGCGGCTTCGACGCCACCGATGAGCAAACCGCCAAGTTCTCCGGTAGCGGCGGCGGCGATGATGGCATTGCCGTCGCGGCCGGGAGTGGCCGGGAGACTGTCGACGCCCCAGGAGGCGGCCAGGTCGGCACGAGCTTCTTCCTGAGCCACCGGACGACCGCCGGGCAGCAGGTTGGGCAGCGCGCCTGCTTCCAGGGCAGCGCGTTCGCCGGCACGGCGCGGGACCCACGCCACGCGGGCGCCGGTCTTCTGCGCGAGAGCAGCAATCGCGGACAGGGCACCGGGCACGGTGGCCATCCGCTCGCCGACCACGATGATCGCGGTGGAGTTCAGCGTTGCGCTGACCGCTTCCAGCTCTGGACGTCCCTCGCGGATCGCGTGCAGGAGTTCGGATTCGGTGCCCGGCGCGGCCTGCACCAGGCTGCCGGTGAGCTTGGTCAAACCGTTCGTGGCGAACGGGGCGATCGAGAAGACGGCCGTCTTGTTCTTGCGAACGCCCTTGCGCAGGCGCAGGAACATCATCGGCGACTCTTCTTCAGGCTCGATGCCGACCAGGAGCACAGCCCCGGCCTGTTCGAGATCATCGTAGGAGACCGCCCCGTCCTCGGGGTTGGTCGCAACCACGTGCGAGGCGAGGAATTCCTGCTCCTCCACCGAGTGCGGACGGGCCCGGAAGTCGATGTCATTTGTGCCCAGCACGACCCGAGCGAACTTGCTGTAGGCGTAGGCGTCTTCAGCACTGAGTCGACCACCGGTCAAGACCCCGACGCCGCCTCGACGCTGGGCCGAGGCCAGCCCCTGAGCCGCGACGGTTAGCGCCTCCGGCCAGGAGGCGACCCGCAACGTGCCGTCACTGTCGCGCACCTTGGGTGCGGCCAGACGGTCGGGCTGGCGTTGGTACGGGAACGCCCAGCGACCCTTGTCGCAGTTCCACTCTTCGTTCACCTCAGGGGTGTTGGTCACCATCCGCCGCAGGACGGTGCCACGGCGGTGGTCGGTGCGCTGCACGCAGCCACTGGCGCAGTGTTCACACACGCCCGGAGTGGAGACCAGGTCGAAGGGGCGGCTACGGAAGCGGTAGGTGGCGCTGGTGAGGGCACCCACCGGGCAGATCTGCACGGTGTTGCCCGAGAAGTAGGAAGCAAAGGGCTTCTCTTGGTAGATGCCGATCTGGCTGTTCGCGCCCCGCTCGGTGAGCGAGATGAACGGGTCGCCCGCGATCTGGTCGGAGAAGCGGGTGCAGCGCTGACACAGCACGCAACGCTCCCGGTCCAGCAGCACCTGGGTGCTGACATTGACCGGCTTGGGGTAAGTGCGCTTGACGTCATTGAAGCGGCTGGTGGCCCGGCCGTGGCTCAGCGCCTGGTTCTGCAGCGGACATTCCCCACCCTTGTCGCAGACGGGGCAGTCCAGCGGGTGGTTGATGAGCAGGAACTCCATCACGCCCTGCTGCGCCTTGTCCGCCACCGGTGAGGACAACTGCGTGCTGACCTCCATGCCCGGAGAGACGGTCATCGTGCACGAGGCCTGCGGCTTGGGCATCTTGGCGATCTTGCCGTCGCGACCGGGGGTCGCCACCTCCACCAGGCACTGGCGACAAGCGCCAGCCGGCTCCAGCAGCGGGTGGTCGCAGAACCGCGGGATCTCGATGCCGATCTGCTCCGCGGCCCGGATGACGAGAGACCCCTTAGGCGCCTGGGTCGGGATGCCGTCAATCGTCAGCTCGACCATCTCGACCGGCGGCGGCAGTTGCGCGTTACCGCCTTCAGAGGTTGGGTTACTCCCCGACGCGGGGCTGGTCGGGACGGTCATGAGGACACGCTCTCCTTAGCGAACAGGGTGGACCGCTCCGGCGGGAAGGACACGTCGACCGGGGTGGTCATCGCCATCTCGAACTCTTCGCGGAAGTACTTGATACCGGACATCACCGGGCTCGTCGCACCGTCACCCAGAGCGCAGAAAGAGCGTCCGAGGATGTTGCTCGCAATGTCGTCCAGTTTGTCGATGTCGCCCGGCAATCCCTGACCCGCTTCCAGGCGGGCGAGAATCTGCTTGAGCCAGTAAGTGCCTTCGCGACACGGTGTGCATTTGCCGCACGACTCGTGGGCGTAGAAGTCGATCCACCGTGAGACGGCCTTCACGACCGAGACGGTCTCATCGAAGATCTGCAACGCGCGGGTACCCAACATCGAACCGGCCGCGCCGACGGACTCGAAGTCCAACGGCACGTCGAGGTGTTCCTTGGTGAACAGCGGCGTCGAGGACCCACCCGGGGTCCAGAACTTCAGCTCGTGGCCGGCACGGATACCACCGGCCATGTCGATGAGTTCGCGCAGCGTGATACCTAGCGGCGCCTCGTACTGACCCGGCCGGGTGACGTGCCCGGAGAGGCTGAAGATCCCGAAGCCCTTGGAACGCTCGGTTCCCATCTGCCCGAACCATTCCGCGCCGTGCAACATGATCGGCGGAACCGAGGCGATGGACTCGACGTTGTTCACCACGGTGGGCCGGGCGTACAGACCGGCGACAGCGGGGAACGGCGGCTTCAACCGCGGTTGGCCACGGCGGCCTTCGAGGGAGTCAAGCAGCGCGGTCTCTTCACCACAGATGTAGGCGCCGGCACCGGCGTGGACCGTGATGTCCAGGTCGAAACCGCTGCCCAGGATGTTCTTGCCGAGATATCCGGCTGCGTACGCCTCCTGCACGGCCTGCATGAGGCGCCGGTAGACGTGCACGACCTCGCCACGCAGGTACACGAACGCGTGGTGGCAGCCGATCGCGTAGCTGGTGATGATCATGCCCTCGATCAGGAACTGGGGGCTGGCCATGAGCAGCGGGATGTCCTTGCAGGTTCCCGGCTCGGACTCATCGGCGTTGACGACCAGGTAGCGGGGGCCGCCGTCCGGCGGGGGCAGGAAGCCCCACTTCATCCCGGTTGGGAAGCCCGCACCGCCGCGGCCGCGCAGGCCGGAGTCCTTGGCCTGCTGCACCAGCGCATCCGGCTCGGTGGCCAGTGCCTTACGCAGTGCTTGGTAGCCCTCGTAACGCTCGTACGTGGCCAGAGACCACGACTGCGCCTCACCCCACGGTTTGGTGAGGATAGGGGTCAGTTCGGTGCTCATCAGCCCACCTTCCCGTCGCCGGGCTTCTCGGCCGGCGCGTTGGCCGGGGTGTCAGTGGAACTCGGCATTCCTGGGGTCAAAGATCCGTCGCTCTGGGCCGAATCCGAAGCCGAAGTCGGCTCCTGCTGCTGGCCGGCGGGAGCGTTCCAGCCCTTCTCCTTGGCCAAGGTCAACCCGCGAAGCGACGCTTCACCGGCGCCGGGGCCTTCCGAGGCGCGCCCGTCGGGGAACCCGGCGAGCACCCGCGAAATCTCCTTGAACGTCGCCAGCTTGTCCGGGCCGCGGGTGGGCTGGACGTCCTGGCCTGAGCGCAGCGCGTCGACCATCGCGATGACCGACTCGGGGGTCTGGTTGTCGAAGAACTCCCAGTTGCCCATGACCACGGGGGCGTAGTCGCAGGCCGCGTTGCATTCCAAACGTTCCAGGGTGATCTTGCCGTCCGGGGTCGTCTCGTCGTGTCCGATCCCGAGGTGAGCGCTGACCGCCTCCCAGATGGCGTCGCCGCCCATGATCGCGCACAGCGTGTTCGTGCAGACGCCGACGCTGTAGTCCCCGTTGGGGAAGCGCTTGTACTGGGTGTAGAACGTCGCCACTCCGCTGACCTCGGCCCCGGTCAGGTCCAAGGTCTCGGCGCAGAACTCGATGCCGCGCGTGGTGACGTGGCCGTCAACGCTCTGCACCAGGTGCAGCAGCGGCAGCAGCGCCGAACGCTTCTGCGGGTAGCGAGCGACGATCTCGGCGGCGTCGATACGCAGCCGATCCAGGGTGTCCTGGTCGTAGGAAGGCGTAGCGATCGCCGGTTGAGAACCGTAGTTAGGCCTGGTGGTGTCCATCAGCGGTCCACTCCTCCCATCACGGGGTCGATGGAGGCGACAGCGACAACCACGTCGGCGACGTTTCCGCCTTCGACGACGGCTGCCACCGACTGCAGGTTGTGGAAGGAGGGGTCACGGAAGTGAGCCCGGAAGGGACGCGTTCCGCCGTCGGAGACGACATGGCACCCCAACTCGCCCTTGGCGGATTCAACCGCCTGGTATGCCTGCCCCGGCGGGACTCGGAAGCCCTCGGTGACGAGCTTGAAGTGGTGGATCAGCGCCTCCATGGAGGTGCCCATGATCTCCCTGATGTGATCCAGGCTGTTGCCCATGCCGTCGCCGCCGATGGCCAGCTGCGCCGGCCAAGCGATCTTCGGGTCGTCGATCATGACCGGGCCTGAGCTTGACGCGAGGCGCTCGATGCACTGTTCGACGATCCGCAGCGATTGCCAGATTTCTTGGAACCGCACCCGGATACGCCCGTAGCTGTCGGCGGTGTTCCAGGTGACGACATCGAAGTCGTAGGTCTCATAGCCGCAGTAGGGCGCGCTGCGTCGCAGGTCGTGCGGCATACCGGCAGAGCGCAGCATGGGCCCGGTCAGGCCGAGCGCGATGCACCCGGTGAGGTCCAAGTAGCCCACGTCGACGGTGCGGCCCTTGACGATGGGGTTCTCCAGAACGAGCCCTTCCATCTCCTTGACGCCCTTGCGCAGCAGGGGAAGCTGCTCATCGAGCAGGTCCTTCCAACCTGGAGGCAGGTCTTGGGCGACGCCGCCGGGACGGATGTAGGCGTTGTTCATGCGCAAACCGGTGGTGGCCTCGATGAAGCGCAGCACCCGCTCACGTTCGCGGGCTGCGGTGGTGAACACCGTGGTCGCGCCGAGCTCCATGCCACCGGTACCCAAGCAGATCAGGTGGGAGCTGATGCGAGTCAGCTCCATCATCAGGACCCGGATGGTGGTCGCCCGGTCGGGAATCTGGTCGGTGACCCCGAGCAGCTTCTCCACCCCGAGGCAGTAGGCGGTCTCCTGGAACATCGGGGTCAGGTAGTCCATGCGAGTGCAGAACGTGACGCCCTGGGTCCAGGTGCGGAACTCCATGTTCTTCTCGATACCGGTGTGCAGGTAACCGATGCCGACGCGGGCTTCGGTCACGTGCTCACCATCGAGTTCGAGGATGAGGCGCAGAACACCGTGCGTGGACGGGTGCTGCGGACCCATGTTGACCACGATGCGCTCGTCGCTGTGCTCCACAGCCTCGCGCGCGAGGTCGTCCCAGTCACCGCCCTCGGTGTTGAGGATGCGTTCGTCGCCGCGCTCGTCGGCGCCCGAGGCGGCCCAGGTGGTCGAGGTGGTGCTCATCAGTTGTAGGCCCTCCGCTGGTCCGGCGGCGGCACGGTGGCGCCCTTGTACTCCACCGGGATACCGCCGAGGGGGTAATCCTTGCGCTGGGGGTGCCCCGGCCAGTCGTCGGGCATAAGGATGCGCGTGAGCGCAGGGTGCCCGTCGAAGATGATGCCGAAGAAGTCCCAGGCTTCCCGCTCATGCCAGGTGGCAGCGGGGTAAGTGTCGACGACCGAGGGGATGTGCGGGTCGGCGTCGGGGCAGGTGACCTCCAGGCGGAGGCGACGGCTGCCGTGGGTGATCGAAAGCAGGTGGTAGACGGCGTGCAACTCCTTGCCGACCTGCTGGGGGTAATGGACACCGGAGACGCCGGTGAACATTTCGAAACGCAGCGCGGGTTCATCGCGCAGCACCCGCATGATCCGCGGCAGGTGCTCGCGCTGCACGTGCAGGGTCATCTCGTCACGGTCGATGACGACCATCTCGACGGCCTCGGCCATGGCCGGTCCGCCGTGGCGCTCCAGCGCCGCTTCCAGCGCATCGGCGATCTCGTCGAAGTACCCGCCGTACGGGCGCACCGAGGCTCCCGGGAAGAGCACTGGTGAGACGAGCCCGCCGTAACCGGTGGTGTCTCCGCCGCGGGTAGCGCCGAACATTCCCTGCCGGGCGCCGACGACGACCGGGTCGGGAACGGTTCCGGGCGCCGCGGGCAGCGACTCGTCGTGCTGGCCGGCTCCGCCGTGCACAGCCGCCGGCTGACTGCCGGTGGCTTGCGCCTGACCGGTACCGACCTTCTTTTCCTCGCTCACCGCAGCAGCCCCTTCATTTCGATGAGTGGCGTCTCAGCCATGGCCGCAGCCTCGACCTGGCGCGCGATTTCCTTGCGGTTGAACGCGTGCGGCGAGTTCTGGATCTGCTCGTGCAGCTTCAAGAAGGCATTGATGAGCATCTGAGGCCGAGGCGGGCAGCCGGGCAGGTACACGTCCACAGGAACGATGTGGTCCACGCCCTGCACGATCGCGTAGTTGTTGAACATGCCACCGGAGCTGGCGCAGACGCCCATCGAGATGACCCACTTGGGCTCGGGCATCTGGTCGTAGACCTGGCGCACGACCGGGGCCATCTTCTGGCTCACCCGACCGGCCACGATCATGAGGTCGGCTTGGCGCGGGGTCGCACAGAAACGCTCCATACCGAAGCGGGCGACGTCGTTGTCGGGCGACACCGTCACCATCATCTCGATCGCGCAACAGGCGAGGCCGAACGTCGCGGGCCACACCGAGGTCTTCAGCAGGAAGCCCGCAAGTTGATTGATGTTGGCCGTCATCACGCCCGACGGCAAGCTCGATTCTGACATGTCAGTCCCAATCCAATCCGCCACGACGCCACACATAGGCATCGGCGATGAAGAACGCATTAATCAAGAACACCGTCATGGCCAGCAGGCCGTACAGGCCCATCTGGTCGAAGGTGACGGCGAAGGGAAGCAAAAAGATCGTTTCGACGTCGAAGATGATGAACAACATCGCCGTCGTGGCGTACTTGACCGGGAAGCGGCCACGCGAGTCTGCTCGCGGCGACGGCTGGATGCCGCATTCGTAGGCCATCACTTTGGCGCTGTTGTACCGCTTGGGCCCGAGCAACAGGCCCAGCCCCAGCACCGACAGCACGGCAAAACCGATGCCGCAGGCGAAGAAGATAAGGATCGGCAGATAGGGGCTGGTCATCTCGACGCGCTCCCCTTTCGGTTGACGGCGGTGCGGCGGTATCTCGGGTCAGTGTCTTGCGTGTCGCAGCACCGGGCGAGCATCTGCTCGGACGGTTCGGCGGCGCCTAGACAGTCTAGTGAACGTAATCATCTCTCAGGCCGAAGGGGTCACTCTGGTGAGCGCGGCGATCACGCGATCGTCCAAACCACCCCCGGAAGGTTCGGCCAGTCCGGCCATGATCTTGACGACGAAGCGCATCAGAGTGCGGCGCGGCAAACCGTGGCGCACCGCGAGCCGCATGATCTCTGGGTGGCCGATAATGCGGGCGAACTGGGCCCCGAGCATGAAGTAGCCACCGAGCTCATCCTCGACCGCCCCCGGGTAGGTCGCCGCGACGCGCTCCCGGGCGCGCTGGTCAGGCTGGTCCAGCGCACCGGAGATCGTTTGCGCCGCGATGCGCGCCGCTTCCATGGCGTGAGCAATGCCCTCGCCGTTGAACGGGCTGATCATGCCGCCGGCGTCGCCGAGCAGGAACAATCCGTCGCGGTAGAGGGGGCGCCGGTTCAGTGCCATGGGCAGGGCCGCCCCGCGGATCGGGGAGGTCATGTTCTCCGGGGTGAAAGTCCATTCCGCCGGGAGGGTGTCTACCCAGCGGCGCAGCACTTCTTTACAGTCCACGCTCCGGAAGGATGGCGAGGTATCCAGGATGCCGAGCCCCACGTTGCTGGTTCCGTCGCTCAAGGCGAAGATCCAGCCGTACCCGGGCAGCAGCACCGGCTTACTGGAGGGGTCCTGCGGGTCCGAGGGGGTCCACAGCTCCATCCACGACTCCATGTAGTCGTCGGTGCTGCGCGGCGTCTTGAAATAGGTGCGCACGCCGACCCCCATGGGGCGGTCCTCGCGTCGAGGTCGATCCATCGCAAGGGAGAGCCGGCTGCTGTTGCCGTCGCAGGCCAGCGTGAACGGCGCGTGATATTCGGTGGTCTCCCCGGTGGGTCGTCCGCGTTCGTCCATCACCTTGACCTGGACCCCGCGCAGCCTTCCGGTGGCCTCGTCGCGGATCGGGCCGCTGACGTTAGCCCGCTGCACCAACCGGGCGCCCCGCGCCACGGCATGCCGAGCCAGCAGGTAGTCGAAATCGTTGCGGGCGCGCGCGAGTCCGTAATTGGGGTAGATCGAGGATTCCGGCCAGTCGATCTCGACCCGGTGTCCCCCGCCGATCAGGCGCAGTCCGCGGCTGCGCATCCAGCCCGGGTCTTCGGTTGATACGCCCAGGGTGATGAGTTCTTTGACCGCGCGAGGGGTGAGCCCGTCACCGCAGACCTTGTCGCGCGGGAAGCTCGTCTTCTCCAACAGAACGACGTCGAGGCCGAACCCTGCCAGGTAAGCGGCCGCACTGGATCCGGCGGGCCCTGCTCCGACGACGATGGCGTCAGCCTGCTGCACTGAGGGCGAGGTCACGCTCAATCATCCTTCGCTCGAGTCGGCGGTCGCGGTGACCGGGCTGGCAATCCGGTCATCCGGGCCCCTCATGAGACTACTCGAGTGGCCGACGCGCTCGATGCAGAGCCACGATTCCGGCCGTGAGGTTACGCCACTGAACGCCCTGCCATCCCGCCGCCCCGACCTGCTGGGCGAAGGCTTCCTGGGCGGGCCAGCGCACGATGGACTCGGCCAGGTATTCGTAGCTGCTGGGGTCGGAGCTGACCACGCGGGCGATCGCGGGCAGCGAACCCATGAGGTAGCGCTGATAAACCAGGCGGAACGCGGCGTTGGTGGGGTGGCTGAACTCGCAGATGACGAGCCGGCCGCCGGGTCGGGTCACCCGGGCGAACTCCGCCAGCGCAACCTGCGGGTCAGCCACATTGCGCAGCCCGAAGGACATGGTGACCGCGTCGAAGGACGCGTCGGCGAAGGGCAGCCGCATCGCGTCGGCGGCGGCGAAGGACAACTGCGGGTAGCGGCGCCGACCTTCGCGCAGCATTCCCAGGGAGAAGTCGGCCGCGACGACCTGCACGCCGGCCTCGTGGAAGGGCACGCTGCTGGTGCCGGTACCGGCGGCGATGTCCAGCACCTTCTCCCCCGGTTCTGCTGCGACGGCCTCGGCCACGAGCTTGCGCCACCGACGCGTCTGCCCCATGGCCAACACGTCATTGGTGAGGTCGTAGCGCGCTGCGACCTCATCGAACATTCGCGCAACCTCATGGGGCTTCTTATCCAAGCTCGCTCGCATGACCCCATCTTGGACTACCGCAGGCCGACAGGAGTGTGCGGGGCGTTTGCGACCCCCACCCAGAGGCGGTCACGCACTCCGCCGGGTTCAGACCTAAAGTTGTGCGTTATGACCATCCCAGCCCCGCGCCTGCGCGTGCACACCCGCACCGTGGCCGACCCTGGCGCCCTGCTTGACCTCCTACCCGAGAACGTCCCGGCCACGCAGCTGGCGGCCTGGGTTCGCGACGGTGAGGGGATCGTCGGCTGGGGTGAGGCCGCCAGGGTGGACACCAGCGGCGAGGAGCGCTTTGCCCAGGCGGAGCGTTGGTGGGCCGATGTCGTGGCCGGCGCCGAGGTCGATGACCAGGTGCGGGTCTACGGAAGCGGACTCGTAGCGTTCGGTTCCTTCGCCTACGCGGCAGATTCGACTGAAGACTCATGTTTGATCGTCCCGCAGGTCATCGTGGGCCGGCGGGAGGACACCTGGTGGGCCACCACCCTGAGCGAGCAGAGCCCGCCCAGCGACCCCGCTCGTAACCAGCGAGCCGACCTGTCCGCCCCGGTGCAGGCCCCCCGCAGTCCCGGCCTGGTCGTCTTCGCTGACGGTGCACTGCCTGGACCGCGTTGGCAGGCTGCGGTGGCCTGCGCCGTGGAGCGCATCACGGCCGGCGACCTGGACAAGGTCGTCCTAGCCCGAGACCTCGTCGCCGAGACGGAGTGCCCGATCGACCTGCGATGGGTGTTGACTCAACTCGGCGCCAGCTACGGACGCACCTGGGTCTTCGCCGTGGACGGGCTGGTGGGCGCCACCCCCGAGATGCTCGTCCGGCTGGAACGCGGCCTGGTCACCTCCCGGGTCCTGGCGGGCACGATCCGACGTACCGGCGATGACGAACGCGATCTCGCGTTGGCCGCTTCGCTGGCCCGTTCCAGCAAGGACCTGGAGGAACACGAGTATGCGGTGCGTTCAGTCGGGGATGCCCTCAACCCGTACTGCACCTCGGTGAGCGTGCCGGAGTCGCCGTTCGTGCTGCACCTGCCCAATGTCATGCACCTGGCCACCGACGTGGCCGGGCGTCTGGTCAACGGCGCGACCTCGCTGGAACTCGCAGCGTCGCTACACCCCTCGGCTGCGGTGTGCGGCACCCCGAAACCGGACGCGGACGGGCTCATCGCCGACCTGGAGCAGATGGATCGCGGCCGCTACGCCGGGCCGGTGGGATGGATGGACGCCTCCGGTGACGGCGAGTGGGGAATCGCGTTGCGCAGCGGGGCGCTTGACCGCGAGGTACCCACTCGGATGCGCCTGTTCGCCGGCTGCGGGATCGTTGCCGGTTCGGACCCGGCGGCCGAATTGGCCGAATCGGACGCCAAGCTGGTCCCGATGCGCTCGGCCCTACAAGGCTGAGTCGGACACCTCGTTTGCACCCACCGGCGACCGGCCACCAGGATGACCGGGTGAAAATCGACATCCGCCCGTTGGGACCGCAGGACATTCAGGCTGTACTGACCCTAGGTGGCTACGCCTTCGCCAGTGCTCCGGAGAGCGCCCCGGTGGACATGGCCGAGCAGATCAACTGGGAGACCACCTTCGGCGTCCGAGACCCGCAACACCCAGGTGAACTCTGCGGCATGTACACCTCCTTCGACCTGGCGATGACGATCCCGGGCCCGCGCGGAGGCGCCAGAAGCGTTCCGCTGTCCGGGCTGAGTTGGGTCGGTGTGCATCCCGACGTGCGCCGACGCGGCGTCCTGAGCGCGATGATGCGTCACTACCTCGCCGCCGTGCGCGAGCGCGGGATCGCCCTATGCGGGCTGCACGCAACCGAGACCGGCATCTACGGCCGCTTCGGGTTCGGAGTCGCCAGCCACGACGTCACCCTCACCCTGCCCCGTGGGGCGCGCCTGGCCGCGCCAGCGCACATCGAGGCCGACGCCGAGCAGGTGCAGACCAGCACGCTGTTCGACATCGACAGCCCCGAGTGCGCCCGACGCCTGAGCGACATCGACACCCGGTGCGCGGGCAGCACGCTGGGGTTCCTCACCCTGAGCCCGAACCAGGTCCGGGCCAACCTGCGCGATGTGCCGGCGGCACGCCCCGGCCAGGAGCCGCGCAGGGCGCTGATCGCGACCCGGCAGGGGGTCGAGGTCGGGGCTGCGATCTACTCGCGCAAACTGTCGTGGGAAGAGGCCAGTCCCGCTGGGGAGGTCATGGTCTATCACCTGGCGGCCCTCGATGCACCGACCCACCTGGCGCTGTGCGCCCGCCTGCTCGACATGGATCTGGCGGGGAGCACCACGTTCTCCCACCGCGGGTTGAGCGACCCGCTCCTGGCCTGGAGCAACAGCCCACGCGACGCGAAACTGCGGGTGTACGACGGGCTGTGGCTGCGACCGGCGATCCTGGAGGATGCCCTGGGGCTGCGCGGATATGCCTGCGCTGCCGACCTGGTCTTGGAGGTCACCGACGCCATGGCGCCGAGCGGGGCTCAGCGGGTGCACCTGACCATCGCTGCGGACGGGGTCGCCCGCACATCACCCACGCAGGCCGAACCGGATCTTCGCCTGGACATGTCGAGCCTCGCCGGGCTGTACCTGGGTTTACAGGGCGCAGCCGAACTGCACGCCGCAGGTCTGATCCAGGAACTGCGCCCCGCAGCCGCGCACGAACTCGGGTGCGCCCTGGACACCGGGATCGCCCCGATCGGGGGCGCGAGCTTCTGAGCTGCTCTTTGCCGCACAGCCCCCGCAGCGGGACGGTGACGGCGCCGAGCCGGGGTCCCCTGGCGGGTCAGCCCACAGCGCGAAGCAGTGCCGCGGCGAAATCCTGGCGACCGGTGCGCGCCAGCGGCACCTCCACGATCCGCAACCCGCGCGGTCGTTCCCGAACCGCGCTCGCCAGTTCCTCCGGTGTGCACGCGGCCGCGTAGGGCACGGCGTGTGCGGCGGCCAGGTCGACGATCCGAACTCCGGTCGGGGTGGCGAACACCCGCTCGAATGCCCCCGGGGAATGTCGGCGCTGCGCATCCTGGCCGTATTCCAGGGTGTCAAAGATTCCGCCGCCGTCATCGTTGGCCACCACGATGGTCAGGTCGGGCAGGGGCTCCCCCGGCCCGATGAGCAGGCCGTTGGTGTCGTGCAGGAACGTCAGGTCGCCCAGCAGCGCATAGGTGGGTTGTCGGGTCGCCAGCGCGAGTCCGACCGCTGTGGAGACGCAGCCGTCGATCCCGGCCAGCCCGCGACTGGCCAGCACCTGGGCGGTGTCGGCGTACCGGGCAGCGTCAACGTCACGTACACCGTTAGAGGAGCCGAGGAAGAGCAGCGACTCATCGGGCAGCGCGCTCAACAGGGTCGAAGCCACCGCCGGGCCGTGCGGCCACCCCTGATCCAGCAGCGGACGCACCCGCTCGGAGGCCTCCCGGGCTGCCTCGGACCAGGCCCGCAGGAACTCACTGGTGGCGGCCACATCTTCCATTGCGAGTTCGCTATCGCAGAGCAGCCGCAACGCAGACCAGGGGTAGACCGCATCCAGCACATGGCCGGGGTCGGGCCAGCGGGTGCCGGAGGTGACCATCTCCACGCGCACCCCTGGCAGGCGCAGCAACTGGGCCATCGAACGCGACAGGGTGAGCCGGCCCAGGACGAGAATGCGATCAGGCCGCAGCGCCCGGCGTTGCGCCAGTGGCGCAAGCAACGCACCGTGTGGCATTCGGTTGCCGCACGGCAGCACGTCGCAGTCCGGGTGGGCTTGTCCGAAGGGTTCGCAGATCACCGGATGCCCGAGATGGTCGGCTACTCGCAGCGCCTCGGCGTGGGCCCGCAGCGGCAGATCGCCCAGCACGATCAAGGTGCGCGGTTGCGCGGTAATCATGTCGCCCTCGCCAGGAATCGGCCCGCCCATCCAGCGCGGCGTCCGCGGGTCCAGTCCGACCCGGGTCCATGGCGAACCGTTCGGGCGCCCCTCCAGTGACTCCGGCCACGGCGGTTGCCCTCGATCAGCGGGCACCAACGGATCCCGGAGCGGGATGTTGAGGTGCACCGGACCAGGGTCGGCCCCCAACGCTCCCAGCGCCGCCGCCATCGCCCGGTCGGCGCCGGTGCGCCAGGCCTGCTGGATGCCGATCCGCACGGCCGGGGTCTCCAAGTCGTGCGCCCAGCGCACCGCGCCACCGAAGACCTTGACCTGGTCGGTGGTCTGGTTGGCCCGGGTGCCCCGCAGCTCGGGCGGGCGGTCGGCGGTGAGCAGCAGCATGGGGACGCCCGCCTCATGAGCCTCCAGCACCGCGGGGTGCAGGTTGGCCACAGCCGTACCAGAGGTGGTGACGACGGGAGCGGGCATTCCGCTGGCCTTGGCCAGACCGAGCGCCAGGAAGGCGGCCGAGCGTTCATCCACCCGCACGTGCAGCCGCAACCGACCGGCGCGATCGGCCTCGTGGAAGGCGTAGGCCAGCGGCGCCGAACGCGAACCCGGGCACAGCACCACCTCGCGCACCCCAAGTCGGCAGAGTTCATCGACCAGGACACCGCACAGCGCTGCGGACGGGGTCGGCGAGGTGAGCTCCATCAGGAACCCGCCCCCAAGTCGCAACGGTGCCGGCCACCGGCGGCGGCCGCCGCCCACGCCCCTAGAGCGGTATCCAAAGCTTCCGGCCGGTCGACTCCGGCGGCGAGCGCGGCAGCCAAAGCGCCGCAGAAGGCGTGGTGGGCTGGTTCCGGCGCGGCCAGGATCGTCGCGGGCGCCCACGGATCCAGCGGCGGCTGCACCTGTAGCCCATCCCACCAGGCGCCACCCGCGCCGGCCAGGATCAACGTCGAGGCCGGTGCCGCTGGAGAATCTGCGAGCAGGCCGGCACCGTCAGGGTCGACAACCGCCACGTCGAGTCGTTCCACGAGCGTGCTGGCCGTCAACGCCGGGAAGGGGCGCAGGTCGCCGACGATCTGCAGGTCGGCGTCGTAGGCCGCCTCGAGCAGGCTCCGACCGACGCCGAGCATCAGGCCTTCGATGAGCAGCACATCACCCGGTTGGCATTCGGCCAGAGCGTTGCGGGCCTGCGTAAGCCATTCCTGGGCCAGTGGCGAATCCAGGTCCTGGGGGCTCATCGGGACGATCCCGGGGCGGATGATCGTCTCCTCCTCCGGCTCGGGATAGCTCTCAAGGAGGGAATCCGCCAGCAGGCGTTCGTCCAAGGTCTGCTGCGCATTGGGGCTCCAGCGCAGCAGGCGCTCCATGGTGGGGCCGGGCACGCTCAAGACGGCGCTGGTATCGACCCCGGCGCTGTCCAGGCAGCTCAGACACCACAACCCGTCGGCGTCGTCGCCGCAGACCGCCGACAGCGTGGTTCGCGCCCCGGCTCGGGCAGCCGCCGCCGCGCCTAGGGCCGCCGCACCGCCGAGGGTGCGTTGTTCGGAGCTCACCACATGCACCGGGGCCCGTCCGGGCGAAGTCGGCAGCGCCAGCGTGGAGCACCCGTATTCGACCGCGAGCGCGCCACAGACCAGCACCCTGTCCTGGCGGTCAGCGGCCACAGCCAGCGCCTGCCTGCACCGAACCGACCGCGACCGGCAGCGCACCGGGCGCGCGGCTGCGGCCCAGCAGTACGTCCACGACCGCGGTGAAGGTAGCCGGGGTACGCCCGTAGGCCGCGATCTTGACGCCCTTGCTGGACGCCAACCCGTAGGGGACGTCCAGGGCCACCAGCACGTCAGCGGTTGCGCTGGTGGCACCGGAGCTGCGCGCCGAACCGGCGCGGTAGACCCCGCCGCCCAACAAAGCAACCGTCGTCCCGGTGTCGTTGACGCGCAGACCAGCTCGTTTGGCCGCCGCTGCCAGCGCTGCACGATCTGCGGCGGTGCCCCCGCTGGGGGTGATGGAGCGGCCCACGAGTCGTCGACCGCACCTGCCAGAAATCTGGGTCAGCGAAGAGGTGGCCACCTCGCGGGCGATGTTCCCGTGCGAGCCCGGAGCTGAATCCTTCGGTACCGCCGCCACATTGGCCCGCAGCGTGGCGACCATCAGGGCGGCGGAGGCCTCCAGCCGGGACCGGCTGATCCGCCCGGTTGTGACGGCGTCCTCGATGGCGCTGACGGCAGCCGCAGGGTCGGCCGGCATCAGCAGCACATCCGCCCCGGCTTCCAGCGCCCGCACCGCAGCCTCTCCGGCGCCGATGCCCTCGGTGATGGCCCCCATGTTGAGGGCGTCGGTGACGATCAGGCCCTGATAGCCGAGTTTGTCGCGCAGCAGGTCGGTGGTGACGGCTCGGCTCAGGCTCGCGGGGCGCTGGCGGTCCACCGCGTCCAGGATCACGTGGGCGGTCATCACTGCCGGGGCCCCGGCCTTGACCGCGTCGCGGAAGGGCACCAGGTCTCGCTTGGTCAGGGCCGCCAGGTCGGCGTCCTGGCGGGCCAGCCCGGTGTGGGTGTCGCCCCGGACGCTGCCGTGGCCGGGGAAGTGTTTGACGACCGGCAGAATCCCGGACTGTCGGTAGCCGCGCACATAGCCCGCCGCTATCCGAGACACCAGCGCCGGGTCGCTGCCCGGTGAACGGACCCCGATGGTGGGATCCGCCGCCCCGATGGTGACGTCTGCGTCCGGGGCCATCACCACGGTGAAACCCAACCCGCGCAGTTCAGCCCCCGAGGCCCGCCCGACCTTGGCGGCCAGGCCTGCTGAACCGGCCGCCCCGAGCGCCATCGCGCCTGGGAACTGGGTCAGGGGGGCGTCCAACCGGGTGACGGTGCCACCTTCTTGGTCCACCGCCACGAAGGCCGGCCAGCGCCTGCCGCTGGCGGTGACGGCGGCGCTGATCCGCGCGTTCCCAGCCTTGGCCGCGCCAGCGGCAGCGGGTCCGGCGGGAAGCGCGTTGCGCATCACGACCACTCCGCCGTAACCCTGCTGTCGCACGGTTGCTGCGGCACCGGCGTCGATGCTGCCCAGGTCGGGCACCACGAGTTGGGCGGCCAGGGCGGCCGTGCTCAGCGGGGCCACATCTGCGGCGGCGCGGCGTCGTTGCGCCTGGCTCAGACGGGGCACGGTAGGCGAGGCCGCCGGTGTCGTTGCCGGGCTCGCAGCACTGGATCGGGGGGTCGCCGAGGGTGCGCCGGAGGTGCCCTGCGCGGTCGGCGCGGCCCCGGTACACCCGGCAGCCCCAAGCGCCACCGCTGCAGCGAAAGCGATCCGGCGTGTGGTCTTCATGCGCTCACCCCTGGTCATCCCCATCAGGCCATCGTGCCTGATACCTGCAGGACATGCGGTATGCCGCGGCGGACCCGCCCGAGCCTACGCGCGGTGGCACCCCAGCTGCGGCCGAAGCGACCGGCCGCGGCGATATCCGAGCACTGCCGAGCCGCAGCGGCACGTTTTCATGACCACCCCAGTGGGTCCTCGCGGCTGCTTCAGGCTTGGACGACTTCCAGCGGCATCGAGGAATCCGTGGCCAAGTCCAGGGCCGAGGGAGCCCGCCCGCGCATGATCAGTTGCGAGCCGAGGGCCGCGACCATCGCCCCGTTGTCGGTGCACAGGCCCGGGCGAGGCACCCGCAACCGGATCCCCGCCTCATCGCAGCGCCGCTGTGCGTATTCGCGCAGGCGACTGTTGGCCGCTACTCCACCACCGATAAGTAGATCCTTCGCATCGTGCTCGCGACAGGCAAGGACCGCCTTGCGGGTGAGCACATCCACCACCGCGTCCTGGAAACTCGCGGCCACATCGGCGACCGGGACCTCCCGTCCGGCAGCGCTGCACGCTTCCACCCACCGAGCAACCGCCGTCTTCAGGCCGGAGAAACTGAAGTCATATCGGTGGTTCTGCATGTCGCGTCCTGAGGTGAGACCGCGCGGGAATGCGATTGCCTGCGGGTTGCCCTCCTTGGCGATGGCGTCGATGTGTGGTCCCCCCGGATAAGGCAGCCCGAGCAGGCGAGCCACCTTGTCGTAGGCCTCACCGGCGGCATCATCCACGGTCTGGCCCAGGGAGATGACATCGCTGGAGATATCGCGCACCAGCAACAGGTTGGAGTGCCCCCCGGAGACGAGCAGGGCGCACATCGGCTCCGGCAACTCGCCGTGCTCCAGCACGTCCACCCCGACGTGGGCAACAAGGTGGTTGATGCCGTACAGCGGCAGATCCAACGCCAGGGACAGTGACTTCGCAGCAGCCACCCCCACCAACAGTGCACCGGCCAGCCCGGGCCCGCTGGTCACCGCGATGGCGTCCAGCTCTCCCAGGCCTACACCGGCGTCATCACAGGCCTTCTCGATCATCGGGACCATCGCCTCCAGGTGGGCCCGAGAAGCGATCTCGGGGATCACCCCGCCGAAGCGGGCGTGTTCTTCCACGCTGCTGGCAACCGCATTGGAGAGCAGTTCCTGGCCGCGCACGATGGCGACCCCGGTCTCGTCGCACGAGGACTCGATGCCGAGCACGAGTGGCGCCGCAGACGGGCTGGGCAAGGTGGTGGTCACGATCGATGTCCTTCCAAAGGCAGTCGCATGATGAGGGCGTCGACGTCACCCGGTTGGTAGTAGCGCCGTCGACGCGAGATGGTCGTGAACCCGGCTGAGCTGTACAGCCCGGCGGCGGGGTCGTTGTCTGCCCGGACCTCCAGCATGAGGTGAGCGGCGCCATACGCGCGGGCCGTCTCGATGAGCCACCCCAGCAGCCGCCGACCGTACCCGAACCCCTGCCCGGCCGGGGCGACCGCGATCGTCATGACGTCCGCGACCTCCCCTGCCAGGTCCAACCCGGCGTAGCCGAGGATCTCGGTTTCGCTTTCGAGCACGATATAGGCCCGGCGCGGCCGCCCCGCCAACTCCGACCACCAGGTGGCCTGACTCCAGGCGTCCGCCCCGAAGAGCTCGGTCTCCAGGTCGGCGAGCTGCTCGATGTCGCGCCAACACAGTTCGCGCAATCGAGCGGATCGGAGCCTCAGCGCCTCCTGGCTCACCGCTGCCTCAACACCGACTTGGTCTTGGTGGAGGGCACCGCGTCGGGTCGACGCAGATAGAGCGGCTCAATGCCCGGCAGGCAGACACCGGCGTGCAGCCGAGTCGCGGCCAGATCTGCCAACGCCGCCGCGTCGACATCCAGCACGGGTAGCGCGTCACCGAAGCATTCGGGGTAGAGCTGCCCCCCGCGCCCGGCCACCGGCAGTGCCCCCACCTCCTCGCTGATATCGGCGGCCCGATCCACCGCCGGCTGGGTGCAAGCACGAATGCCTGCTGCGGTGAGCTCGTACTGGGCCCAATAGACTTCGCGCCGCCTGGCGTCGGTGGCCACAACGATCTGACCCGGTTCGGCCTGCGGACCTCGTTCCAGGTGTACCTGGTGGGCGATCGCGTCCAGGCTGCACAGCCCGTGCACCGGAATGCCGAGCGCGTGCGCAAAGGTCGCGGCAGTGACTACTCCAACGCGCAGCCCGGTGAAGGGACCCGGACCGATCCCGGTGACGACCTCGGTGAGGTCTGCGGGCGCGACGCCCGCCTGCGCCAGCACAGTGCGGATCGCCGGAGCCAGGAGTTCGCCGTGCCCTTGCGGGCTGATGACGCTGGACGCGGCCAGGGTCCGCGTGCCGTCGTGCAGGGCAGCGGTGACGGCGGAGGTGGCGGTGTCAAGAGCAAGGAGCAGCACCGCACAAGGCTAGAACACCCACTTGCGGGGCCGGTATCGTGCCCAGTTCCGCCCGGCAGAAGACCGCCGCGCCGGGGTCAGACCAGAATTGGCTCGTCGGCCCAGCGTGGGCCGTAACCCAGCACCCGCACCTGGCGCGGGTCCGGCCCGTCCAGGTCGATCGCCGCGTCCGGGTCGTGGACGACAGCGCTGGCTTGCTCACCCAAGGCACGCACCAGTTCCACGCGCAGATGGGATTCGGCGAGCTGCTCGGCCATCCCGGCGCCCCACTCGATGACCGTCACCGATGAGTTGACGTCGGCGTCAAGGTCCAGGTCATCCAGCTCGGCTGCATCCGAGAGCCGGTAGGCGTCCACGTGGACCAGCGCAGGGCCGCCGACCTCGCTGGGGTGGATCCGGGAGATGACGAATGTGGGCGAGGTGATCGGTCCTCGCACGCCTAAGCCCTCGCCGAGGCCCTGCGTGAAGGTCGTTTTGCCGGCGCCGAGTTCCCCGGCCAGCACGAGCACATCGCCAGGTCGCAATCGGGCGGCGATCACGCGTCCCAGGTCTGCGGTGTCTTCAGCGCTCACCAGCCTGCGCCAGGTCACCAGCTCGACCGGTGCATCCTGACCTGCCTCGAGCGCAGCTGATTCATCAGGCACTGCGTTTGCCTGCACGGACGTTTCGCTTGCTGCTGCTGACTTCGGGATCTCAGGCACTGCGCGATCGACCCGCTTCCCGCTGACGACGAGCTGCATCCCGGGCCTGGCGAGCGACCCGCCGAGCGTGCACATCCCGCACCGTGGTCTTGGCGCGGCGGCGCGGCGGGAGCTGTTCCTTGGGGTTCTCGGCAGTTCGCTGTGCCCGTTCCACCAGTTCCAGCAGGTGCTCGTTGAGCACTGTCGGGTGCTCCAGCATGATGACGTGGCCGCCGTCCTTGATGACGATCTGCTCGGCGCCGGGCACCAGCCGCACGATCTCCTCGCTGTGCTCGACGGGAGTGAGCCGGTCTTCCGTCCCGCTGATGACCAGGGTCTCGACGCCGTCGAAGGTCCGCAGGGCGTCCCGTTTGTCATGGGTGTCGAAGTGCGGGAAGAAGGCTGAAATGACCTCCATCCGGGTGCCGAAGATCATGTCGGTAGTGAGCTGGGCGATAGACAGCGGCACCGGCGAACCGAAGGAGCCCCAGTCAACGAGGAAGTCCATGATGTCGCGGCCCTGCTTGACCGTGGCATCAACCAGCCCCTGACGCCGAGCGAGACGACCCGCCGCTGCCGGGGTCACCCGCCGGATGACCTTGGCTGCCATCTGCCCGACCCCGTAGGAGACGCTGGAGAGGTTGCCGGGACTGGTGGCCACGAATGCGGCGCCGACGACCCGCTCCCGGACGAACTCCTCGTGATCCAGCGCGAGCGACATCATCGTCATCCCGCCCATGGAGTGACCGACGAGCACTAGCGGGCCCGTGGGTGCGACCTGTTCCAAGACCCGAAAGAGGTCATCACCCAACTGGTCGATGACATAGGACTCTCGCGGGCCGGTACCGGAACGGCCATGGCCACGCTGGTCCCACAGCACGACTCGATATCCCGCCTCGCGCAACGCGCGACGTTGGAAAACCCATGAGGTCAAGCTCAAGCAGTACCCGTGCGAGAAAACGACGGTCGGTTTTCCCGGATCGTCGCTGCCGGCCGGTTCATCGATCTCAACGTGCAGTTCCACCCCGTCGCCTGCGGTGACGACACACTGCGCATCCGGTTTGTCGTGGTAGCGGGGATCGATTCCGGCGGCGTCCAGGGCCACGGCCGTGCGCCGATCACGGCTGAGGCGATCGGCGGCGACACCGGCGGCAGCGGTGAGCCCGGCAGCGACCAACCCCAACCCCATGCCGAGGCCAGGCCCGCTGGCCGAGCCGCTGCTCGGCAGGCGGGGAACGCCGCGAGGTCCCTGTCCAGCCATGCTGTCTACCTCCATCGAGGTGATTCCTGATGCCCCGGTTCGAGCCGTACCGGTCCGGTCGGCGCTGGGCGCGTGCAACTACACCAGAATACGGGCGTTACCTACGGGTCAACTTTGACCTACGAGAGGCCGCGTTGCACCAGCTGGGCCACGGTTCTGGGTATGGCGTGGGCCACGCCCAGCGCGCGGACAGGGCCTCCAGGATTGCTCTGGTGCGCACTGAGACCGTGCACCAGGCTCGCCAGGGCACCTGCGTCCAACGGATCCAGCCCGGCTGCGAGTAGCGCCCCGGCCAGACCTGCTAATACGTCACCGGCCCCGGCTGTGGCCAGCCACGCGGGCGCATCTGCTTGGGCGCGCACCGGCAGGTTCTCACTGGGTGGCACCACGTAGGTGGTCGCCCCCTTGAGCAGCACGGTGGCATGTAGCAACTGGGCGGCCCTGCGGGCGTGTCGAATCGGCTCAGCGCTGATGTCGGCGGCGCTCAGCTGCACCCCGTCCAGGCGGCTGAGCAGCCGGGCCAGTTCACCCGCGTGCGGGGTGAGCAGGGTTCGGGCCCCGGCCCCCGCCCGCGGGCCCTCCAGCAGAGCCAACCCGCCGGCGTCGACCACGCACGGCTCGCCCGAGTCCAACGCTGCGCGCGCCGCGGCGACCTGGGCCAGATCGGCCTCGTCGGCCTGGCTCGGGTCCGGATCGAGCCCCGGACCGACTACCCAGGCCTGCACTCGCCCCGGCCCATGCACAGCTTCGGGAACCGCGGCCTGCACCAGCGAGGTGGGGTGGCTCGGGCCGACGTAGCGCACCATCCCAGCGCCGGCTTCGACCGCAGCCGTCACCGCAAGCACTGCCGCCCCGGGGTAGGACTGTCCGCCCGCGACGATGCCGACCACCCCGCGGGTGTACTTGTCGTCGTCCGGACCGGGCAGAGGCCACAACGCGGCGACGTCGTCATGTCCCAGGCGTTCCACGCTCGGGGTCGAGACCATCTCGAGGCCGATGTCGATAACGCTCAACAACCCGCAACGCGGGGCGGTCGCCAACAGGTGCACGGGCTTGCACACCCCGAAGGCCACGGTCTCGTCGGCCCAGATCCCCTCGCTGTGCGCCCTCTCCCCTGCCGGGTCTGCGCCGGTAGGCAGATCGGCCGCCAGCATGTAGGCGTCTTCGGCAATCGAATCCAGCAACCCCGACAGCAGCTGCGCCGACTTAGCCGAAAACCCTGGCGTGCCACCGATACCCGCGATCCCGTCGATCACCAGATCGGCCTCGCCCAGGGCCGCCACGGCCTGCTCGTACTCACTCTGCGCGTCGATGACCTGCACGCCGCGCTCGCGGGCCTGCGCCAGGGCGGCCTCGTGGGCACCGTCGGCGGAAGTCAGAACGGCGACCACCCCGGCAGCGACCTCTTTGCGCTGCAACCGAGCCAGGGCATACAGGGTGTCGCCCCCGTTACCGCCGGACCCGACCAGGCCCACCACTCGGGCGTCCGGCACATCCTGCAGCCGCGCCATCACGACTTCGGCGAGCCCACGGGCGGCGCGCTGCATGAGCTCACCCTCAGGCAGCTTCTTCATCGCCGCTGCCTCTGCGGCGCGAACCACCTCAACCGACCACGCACGGATCGTCATACCAGTCCTCCAGTTATCGGGTCGTCGAGTCTGTACGGATCGATCACGTTCCGGCGTGCGCAACGACCACAGCGACCGCTACTCCCGCATCGTGCGAAATGGACAGGTGAAACCCGGCCACGCCCAACTCGTCGGCGCGGGCCTGCACGGTTCCGCTGACCGCCAGCGATGGCGCGCCGTGGGCACCTCTGCTGATGCAGGCGTCCTGCCAACTCATTCCCGGCGGGGAGCCGAGACTCTTGGCCAGCGCTTCTTTGGCCGCGAACCGCCCGGCAAGGGACAGCAGCGGCATCTCACGCTCGCTGGGGGTGAAGAGCCGCTCCCGCACGCCAGGCGTGCGGGAGAGGACCTCTTCGAAGCGTTCGACGCCCACGACGTCGATGCCGATACCGACGATCACTCGACGGTGACCGACTTGGCGAGGTTACGGGGCTGGTCGACGTCCAAACCCTTGGCCGTCGCCAGTTCACAGGCGAAGACCTGCAGCGGGATGATCGTCAACAGCGGCTCCAGCAGCGGCGGCGCCTGCGGAACCCGGATCACCTCGTCGGCGAAGGGCTCGACATCGTGATCGCCCTCTTCGGCGATCACCAGGGTGCGAGCGCCGCGAGCGCGGATCTCTTGGATATTGGAGACGACCTTGCCGTGCAGACCGTGCGGGGTGTCCGGGCCGGGCACCACGATGAAGACCGGCTGCCCGGGCTCGATGAGCGCGATGGGACCGTGTTTGAGCTCACCGGCGGCGAAGCCTTCGGCGTGGATGTAGGCGATCTCCTTGAGCTTCAACGCACCTTCCAGAGCGATGGGGAAGCCCACGTGGCGGCCCAGGAAGAGCACCGAGCGGGTGTCGGCCATGAAACGGGCGATTTCGCGGACCCGATCCATCTGACCGAGAAGCTGACTGATCTTTTCCGGGATCGCGTGCAGTTCCCGCATGACCTGCTGCGCTTCGTCGGCGTAGGAGCCGCCGCGTAGCTGGGCCAAGTACAGCCCGAGCACATAACAGGCGGTGATCTGGGCGGTGAAGGCTTTGGTCGAGGCGACCGCGATCTCCGGGCCGGCGTGGGTGTAGAGGACGGCGTCGGACTCACGCGGGATCGTGGCCCCGTGGGTGTTGCAGATCGAGATGGTCTGCGCGCCGAGCTCGCGGGCGTGCTTGACCGCCATCAGGGTGTCCATCGTCTCCCCGGACTGACTGATCGAGACCACCAGCGTCCGCTTGTCCACGACCGGGTCGCGGTAGCGGAACTCGTGTGCCATCTCCACCTCGGTGGGGATGCGTGTCCAGTGTTCGATGGCGTATTTGGCGGTCATGCCGGAGTAGAACGCGGTGCCGCAGGCCACTACCACGATCTTGTTGACCGAGCGCAGGTGCTCCACCGGGATGCGCAGTTCGTCCAGCACCAGGGCGCCGTCTGCGTCGGTGCGGCCCAACAGCGTGGCCTCAACCGCGAGCGGCTGCTCAAGGATCTCCTTCTCCATGAAGGAGGCGTGTCCGCCCTTCTCGGCGGCTTCGGCATCCCAATCTACGTGGAAACTCTTGCCTTGCGCCGGGGTGCCGTCAAAACCGGTGACGACGGCTTCGTCCGCGGTGATGGTGACGATCTGGTCGTTGTCCAGTTCCAGCGCCTCGCGGGTGTAGCCGATGAAGGCGGCCACGTCGGAGCCGAGGAAGTTCTCGCCCTCTCCCAGCCCCACCACCAGCGGCGAGTTACGCCGGGCGGCAACGACCACGCCAGGCTCGTCGGCATGCACGGCAAGCAGCGTGAAAGCCCCGTCCAGGTGCGCCACGACGGTACGCATCGCCTTGGTGAGGTCACCGACCTCCTGGTAGGCGCGGGCCAGTAGGTGGGCGACGACCTCGGTGTCGGTTTCGCTGCGGAACTGCACGCCCTCGGCGATGAGCTTGGTGCGCAGTCCGTGGAAGTTCTCGATGATGCCGTTGTGGATGACGGCCAGCTTCCCGTCGCTGCCGCCGTAGTGCGGGTGGGCGTTCTCATCGGTGGGTCCACCGTGGGTGGCCCAACGGGTGTGGCCGATTCCCGTGTTGGCTGCCGGCATCGGGACGTCTTGGATGGCGCGCTGAAGGTTGGCCAGTTTGCCGGCGCGCTTACGCACGTCCACCGTCGGCCCGTTGATGAGCGCGACGCCCGCGGAATCGTATCCGCGGTATTCGAGGCGGGCCAGGCCCTCCATCACGACGGTCAAGGCCTTGTCATCGATGTTCGGGCCGACATAACCCACGATTCCACACATGGCCCTCAGCCTACTGGACACCCGGAGGAGGCGATGTGCTCTCAACGGGCAGCCCATGACCACATGAGGCCGCCCAGTGCGGGACAATGGCGCGGTGTCAATTGACCAGCGCGTCGTGCCCTCGCCGTACGTGGAGTTCGATCGAGCTGCGTGGGCGCGGCTGCGTTTGACCCACCCGTTGAGCTTGACCCATGACGATCTGGAGCGGCTGCGGGGTGTCGGCGAGCGGCTTGACCTGCACGAGGTGGAACAGGTTTACCTGCCGCTGTCGCGGCTGCTCAGCTTCTACGTCGAGGGTTCGGACCACCTGCGTCTGATCACCTCGGGTTTCCTCGGGGAGCGTCCCGAGCGAACCCCGTTCGTCATCGGCATCGCCGGGTCGGTTGCGGTCGGGAAGTCGACCACAGCCCGCATCCTGCGCGAACTGATGGCCCGCTGGCCGCAGACCCCGCATGTCGAACTCGTCACCACCGACGGCTTTCTCTACCCCAACGCCGTGCTGGAGCGCCAGGGAATCCTGCACCGCAAGGGCTTCCCCGAGTCTTACGATCAACGTGCCCTGCTGCGCTTCGTCGCCGCCGTCAAAGCGGGTGTCGGTGAGGTGACAGCGCCGGTCTACAGCCACCTGACCTACGACATCGTCCCCGATGAGCGGATCGTCGTGCGTCAGCCCGATGTTCTCATCGTCGAAGGCCTCAACGTCTTGCAGCCGCCCCGGGTTCGCGCCGATGGGCGAAGTGGGCTGGCGGTCAGCGACTTCTTCGATTTCTCGGTGTATGTCGACGCGCGCCTGGAGCACATCCGAGAGTGGTACGTCGAGCGTTTCCTGCGGCTAAGGAAAACGGCCTTCACCGACCCGGACTCCTACTTCCACCGCTACGCCCAACTCTCGGACGACGATGCGCGGGCCACGGCGGAACGGATCTGGCGGACCATCAACGAGCCCAACTTGCGAGCCAACGTCGCCACCACGCGCGGCCGAGCCACCTTGGTGCTCACCAAGGGCGCGGATCACGCGGTGCGGTTGGTCCGGCTTCGCAAGCTGTAGACGCCTTCGTCGACCCGAATCGAGCCCGATCACTCCGGTGACGGCGGGGGCTGGTCCGCAGGCGCCCGGCGGTGCTCAGTACCAATTGGTGGCGCGGGAATGCGACCACGCCTTGCACGGGTTGCCGTAGCGCTTCTGGATGTAATCCAAGCCCCACCGAATCTGCGTTTCCGGGTTGGTGCGCCAATCCTTGCCGTGCGAGGCCATTCGCGGCCCCGGCAGCGCTTGCGGAATCCCGTATGCACTAGAGGTGGGGTTATCGGCGCTCACCTGCCAATTGCTTTCTTTGGTCCACAGTTTGTCCAGGCACCGAAACTGTTCAGAGGACCATCCGTGCTCACTGACCAGGCCGCGGGCGATTCCGCGAGGTGAGCTCGCGTAACGAGCAGCCGATCGGTGCGCGTCGCGCTGCGCGCAGCGACCTTGGCCTGCCGGGCGGCCAGTGCATGACGCTGGACCCGCAGCCGGGCGGCCAGTTGCTGACGGGCATTCAAAACCACTGCAGCGGGAGCGAATCCGGGGACCCCGCTGCGAACGGCACGGCTGGCGGCCGGCGCTAAGCCCTGCGCAACAGAGGCCTGCGGTCGGGGCGCTTCGGCCGCTGCGGCGGCGCCCGAGGGCAGGACGGAGGCGAAGGCGCACACGCCCGCGGCGCAGGATATTGCCAGCCGGGTAGACCTGGATCGTGAAGACACCGATGCTCGCTCTCGAAGATTTGGAACCGATTGGTTACGGAACCGTTACCTAAACGATGCCATCAGGTCGGACGTCTGACAAATGGCGGCCCGTTCTAGCAACCCGGGCGCCCTGCACTGCCATTACCCCGCCGGGCATCAGTATCGATCCCAGCTGCCCGGCTGCCCTGGTAATTGCGCACCGATAATGCCCGTGAGTACCCATCTCGGGGACACCCGGCCATCGTCGCAGCGCTCCCTCAGGACCGCTGCACCAACCGGGGGGGCAGGTAAGGGGCCGTCAAACGGCTCGCCCAGAAAAGCAGTCGGATGTCGCCGCAATCGCAGGCCGCGCCTCAGACGTGATCACCTTCCAGGAGATCGGTCACCAGGGCCGCGATCGGGCTGCGTTCGCTACGGGTCAGGGTCACGTGCGCGAACAGCGGATTTCCCTTCAGGACCTCGATCACCGCAGCCACCCCGTCGTGGCGTCCGACGCGCAGATTGTCGCGTTGGGCCACGTCGTGGGTGAGTATGACCCTGGAGTTCTGCCCGATCCGGGAAAGGACCGTCAAAAGAACGTTCCGTTCCAGGGACTGAGCCTCGTCGACGATGACGAACGCATCATGCAATGACCGCCCGCGGATATGGGTGAGCGGCTGCACCTCGAGGATGCCGCGGTCCACGATCTCTTCAACCACCTCGGTGCTGACCACCGCGCCCAGGGTGTCGAAGACGGCCTGGCCCCACGGGCCCATCTTCTCGGCCTCGGTGCCCGGCAGATAGCCGAGGTCCTGCCCACCCACGGCATACAGCGGACGGAAGATGATGACGCGCCGGTGCTGACGGCGCTCCAAGACGGCCTCCAGGCCTGCGCACATAGCCAGCGCACTCTTGCCGGTTCCGGCCCGGCCACCCAAGCTGATGATGCCGATGTCGGGGTCGAGCAACAGATCCAAGGCGATGCGCTGCTCGGCACTACGGCCGTGCAGACCGAAGGCATCACGGTCGCCCCGGACCAGACGGATCGTGCCGTCGGAACTGACCCGTCCGAGTCCCCCACCCCGGGGTGATTGAAGCACCAGCCCGGTGTGGCAAGGCATCTGGCCGGCGCTGTCGTGCACGATCCGCCCCTGCTCGTAGAGGCAATCCATCTCCTCGGTGCTGATCTCCAGCTGTGACATCCCGGTCCAACCGCTGTCCACCGCGAGTTCGGCCCGATACTCCTGGGCGTCCAGGCCCATCGCGGAGGCCTTGATGCGCATGGGCAGGTCCTTGCTCACCACGGTCACCTCGCTGCCCTCATCGGCCAGGTTCTTGGCAACGGCCAGGATGCGGCTGTCGTTGTCACCCAACCGAAAGCCTGGTGGCAGCGTCGTCTGTTCGACGTGATTGAGCTCGACGTGCAGGCTGCCGCCCTGGTCGCCGACGGGCACCGGCACGTCGAGGCGCCCGGCGGATACCCGCAGTTCGTCGAGCAGCCGCAGGGCGGATCGGGCGAAGTACCCCAGTTCGGGGTGGTGCCGTTTGCCTTCGAGTTCGGTAATGACAACGACGGGCAACACCACGTCATGCTCAGCGAATCGAAGGAGTGCCCGCGGGTCTGACAGCAGCACCGAGGTATCGATGACGTAGGTCTTTCGATTCCTGGGACTCACGGGCTCGATGTGTTCAGTCACGAAGAGGTCCTCCCCCACGTCCGTGGACGTCGGTCGACGGGTCCGGAGAAGGCGGCGTCCTAGACCGCTCGGCTGGGCGAGCACGTGCCACTGGACGCGGCAGGCGCCGTTGATCCCCGGCACCGGCTGTCATCGATGCCGGTGTTTCTCGACGGTAGGCGCGGTTGGCCGCCGGAACGGCCGTGCTCACTCGGGCGTCGGCAATTGTTCACCCGCCCGTCGGCCCGCAGACCTCAGTTTCGGCTGTCGGACCCGGTCGGGGCGTTGCCGGTGTTGGCTGCCGGCGACCATTGCCGGTCGTTGGCAGATCCGCCCATCAGCGGTTCGTCGACGCGGTCCAGACGTGCCCGCCCGATGCGGAGCACACCCCAGCCGATGCCGGCCAGCGCCAGGATCCACAGACCGTTGACCACGGCAACGTCCAACGCGGCGTAAGCCAACATCCAGCCGGTCGCCCACACCAGACACTGCACGATGCGCCGATCGGTCAATGTCGCACCGAGCAGCACCGCCCCCCACAGCACGTACCAGGGGTAAACGGTGGGGCCGCCGAGGGTGAAGGCCATGAACGCCGCAGCTGAGGCTGCCACCGGACGACGGGGACCCAACACCCAGGTGATCCAGCCGAGGGCGAGCACCGCCGCGACTGCGCCGCACCCCTGCACGGCAGGTAGCGCCATGGCCGCCCATTCCTGGGGGACCCCGAGCGCCCCCAACGCCCAGGAGAGCGCCGCACCGGCCATCGTCACCGGGGACAAGAACGACAGTACTGAGCCCGGGACGGACAGGTTGGCGATCCACCCCCAGCCCAGCCCGGTCACGACAGTGAGCGCGGTGAAGGCTAGAAAGGCGAGCAGTCCGACCTTGCTGGCGATGCGTAGGTAGGCGCGCTGATCCACGGCGCTTCGCAGCGGGCCTTCGCCGGGTCCTCCGGCCGCGTGGCGATAGGCCAACCCGGCAACCCCGACCAGCGCCAGGACGGCGGTCTGCTTGAAGCCTGCACCGGCGGCGACAGCGACGCTGGCGACGACCCAGCGCCCGTCCGAGGCCAGCAACAACCCGGCGACCACCAAGGCGATCATCACGGCGTCGTTATGCGCGCCCCCGACCAGGTGCAACAGCGTCAGGGGGCTGATCACGCCGAGCCACACCGCGTGATCGCGGCTGACTCCCATCCGCGTCGCCAGCCGGGGTAGCGCCCACGCGATGACGCCCATGGCCACCAGCGCGGGCACACGCATCGCGATGGCCGCGACCAGGGCATGCCCGCCGCTGAGTTCTACGACGATCCGCTGCAGCTGCAAAGCCAGTGGTCCGTACGGGGCCGGGGTGAACAGCCACAACGGATCGACCTGATCGGCGAACGGGCCAGGCACCGCGATCGGACCGGTTTGATAGGGATCCATCCCGCGGCTGACCACCAGGCCCTGGGCGGCGTAGCTGTAGGCATCCCGGCTGAAGATCGGAGGGGCGAACAACAGTGGCGCGCTCCAGATGGCCCAGGTCGCAGTGGGCGCGGTGCGGCGACCCGCCCGCGGGCGCAGTCGCAGCCAGGCCTCGAAGAGTGTTACCAGACCAACGAGGACCACTGCGGTGGAAAGAAGCCGGGCCAACGCACTGTTGAACCAGGGCAGCGCTGCCAGCAGCGGCGCGTCTGCGGGAAGGAATGCCGGCGAAATCGAACCGGCTGCGATGAGCAGCATGGCGATGAACCCCTGCGGGACCAGCGGCCATGCCCACGCCTGCGCGAGTTGGGCCCGGCTGGAGCGCCACAACTGAGAAGTTCGCGCCCGCAGCGATCCGGCGGGTGAGGCTTGCGGCGCGTCTGAACGGGGTGTGGCTGAGGCGGTGGTGGCGCTCACCAGCAGTCCCCCTTTCGTGTGCGCGATTCTCTACATTCCCCGAAGAGAGGCCTCACATCAGCCTGGCATATGACGACGCAACTACTCAGTCAGATTGCCAGCACAGCCTGGACGTTCGCTGTGACATCTCGTACGAGCGTCCATGATGCCGTAAATCGCGGGCCGCATGCACCTTTGGTCCTCGCTCAGGAGCCGAAACGTCGTTCCCGCTCGGCATAAGCACGAAGGGCCCGCAGAAAGTCCACCCGGCGAAAGTCCGGCCAGTAGGCCTCGCAGAAGTAGAACTCGCTGTGCGTGCTCTGCCACAGCAGGAACCCGCCGATCCGCTGTTCCCCCGAAGTGCGGATGACAAGGTCAGGATCGGGCTGACCACGGGTGTACAGGTGAGCGGTGATCGACTCCACATCGATCGAATCGGCCACTTCACGCAAGGTGCGCCCCTGGGCCTCACCTTCCAGTAGCAGCGCGCGGACTGCATCGGCGATCTCTTGTCGCCCGCCGTAACCGACGGCGACGTTGACGACCATTCCCGCGATGTCTTTGGTTGCGGCGGCAGCCTGGCTCAGCCGGTTCGCGGTCGCCTCAGGCAGCAGATCCAGGGCTCCCACCGGGTGAACCCGCCACCGGCCCTCGGCCGCGATCTGCTCGACGACGTCCTGGATGATGGCCAGCAGGGGGGCCAACTCGGCCGGGTCTCGGTTGAGGTTGTCAGTGGACAGCAGCCACAGCGTGACCACCTCGATACCCACCTCTTCGCTCCAGGTGAGGAACGGGATGATGTTGTCAGCACCGGCGCGATGGCCGTCGGTGGTGCCGGCGCCCTTCTCCCGGGCCCAGCGCCGGTTGCCGTCGAGCATGACTCCGACATGCCGCGGAAGTCGCTCAGGGGGCAGCTGCGCGGTGAGCTTTCGTTCATATGCCCCATAGAGGAGGTCACTCACGTCCATAGCTACACCCCGGCTCCTCGGCTGCCCACGTGCCGGTCGCCCGGTCACAGGGAAAACGGTACAGGGCGCAGCTCCGGGTTCCCTGGGCGCAGCGGGCTATTCCGGCGCGCCACAACCTACGGTAACGTAGGTTAGGCAATCATAGCGTCAAGCTCTGAGAGGGACGCACTATGGCCCATCGCGACAGTCAGTTTCCCCCCGCCGCCCCAGCGCACACCGACCGAAGTCACGATGAGCCGGGGCCGGTCACGGAAACCGGCGCAAGCGTCGCCCCCGCGGCAGCGCCACCGCCCAAACCCCGGCTGCGGGGCTGGCTGCACGCAGCGATGGTCCCCGTCGTCCTGATCGGCGGCGTCGTGCTGGTCCTGGCCTCTCCTCCCGGACGCATCCGGTGGGGAATGACCGTCTTCGTCATCACCGCCACCCTGCTGTTCGCAACCTCGGCGGCCTACCATCGCGGCAGGTGGAACGAACGGACCGCCAGGGTGCTTAAGCGTCTCGATCACGCCAACATCTTCTTGATCATCGCCGGAACCTACACAGCGTTCGCCACCACGCTGCTCACCCGCCAGGAGGCCGGGCCGCTGCTTTGGGTGATGTGGATCGGCGCCGCGGCTGGAGTGGTGTTCTCCACCGTCTGGATGCAGGCCCCGCGCTGGCTGTCTACCCCGCTGTACGTGCTGTTGGGTTGGGTTGCGATCTTCTACAT
Organism: Gephyromycinifex aptenodytis; assembly: GCF_012277275.1. Lineage (GTDB taxonomy): Bacteria > Actinomycetota > Actinomycetes > Actinomycetales > Dermatophilaceae > Gephyromycinifex > Gephyromycinifex aptenodytis. Next base: position 1,340,430 of record NZ_CP051155.1, read on the forward strand.
CCGCGCCTTTTATGCCAGCGGCGGTGCGCTCATCGTCACGCTGATCGCTGTGGGCGGGGTGCTCTACACAGTCGGCGCCCTGGTTTACGGTCTCCGCCGCCCGAACCCGGCGCCGCGCTGGTTCGGTTTCCATGAGGTCTTCCACACCCTGACGATCCTGGGTTTCGGGGCCCACGCGGTTGCGGCCTCGATCCTCATCGCCTCAGCCCCGGCCTAGCCGGCGAGCGCACGACTCCCAGGACGACCACGGCACGCAGCTGGCCGCCCGATCTCTGGCGGCGCCACCCGTGGCACACCACATCAGTAGCGGCCACGCCGAGTTGGTTCTCGGCCCCGTTTCACCTAACGCACGGCGGGCCACGGCGGCGGCGCAGTATGCCCGCCGCCGTCGCGCACTCACTCTGCTGCTTGGTTCTCCTCGGACGTCCCACGCCCGTCCTTCTTCTCGACCTCGTCGACCTCGTCGACCTCAACCACCTCGTCGACCTCAGCCGCCGCTGGGCTTTGCCCCGGTTTGGGCGTCGGTGGCCGTGAGACGACGATCTGTTGCGCCTCCTGCCCTCGGCGCTCATCTTCGGCCTCTTCGAGATAGCGCACATTACGCAGGCGCGAGTTCATATTGCGCATCAGCAGCCAGAGGGCGATCGCCAGGAAGAAGAACGCCAAGAATCCGCCAATGCCGGGTGATACGGACTGGTCGATGCCGCCGCCCATCACGCCTCCTTGATCTCGTCGTAGACGAGTTTGGCATTAGTCGCACGTACATGCGCCGCCAACTCATCAGCTTCTGCCGGCGACCCGAGTCCGGCGAACAGGTCGTCCTCACCCGGGGCAATCGGTACGTAGGAAGCGGCAGCCTCGAAGTCCTCCGTGGGCCAGATACGGCGCTCTTCATCCAGCGGCACCGCAAACCACCACGAGTCGGGATCGATCTGGGTGGCGTGAGCGAGTAAGGCGTTGTTGCGGGTCTCGAAATGGTCGGCGCACGGCACACGCGTGGTCACCGCACGCACCGGCCGGTCCGCCCACCGCTTGATCCACCCCTCGAATGGCGAGGTTTCACCGCGCGCGACGAACGAGGCGTGGAAGGCACGCATTCGATCCACTGCGATCGTCTGGTTGTAGTAGAGCTTCAACGGCTGCCACGGTTCGCCCGCGTGTGGGTAGGCCGCGGGGTCACCGGCGGCGCGGAACGCCGCCACGCTCACCACATGGGTCATCACATGATCCGGGTGGGGGTAGCCGCCTTGTTCGTCATAGGTGGTCACGACATGCGGGCGGTACTCCCGGATGACCCGTACCAGCGCCTCAGCGGTGACATCGATCGGTTCCAGGGCGAAACATCCCTCGGGCAGTGGCGGGAGCGGATCACCTTCAGGCAGACCCGAATCGACGAATCCCAGCCAGGTGTGACGCACACCGAGGATCTCTTGGGCCTTACGCATCTCGGTGCGGCGATACTCGGGCAGGTCCCGCAGCACGTCCGGGTCGTCCGCGAGACGCGGGTTCAGAATGTCGCCTCGCTCGCCGCCCGTGCAGGACACAACGTGCACGTCGACTCCCTCGGCCACATACCGAGCTGTGGTCGCGGCGCCCTTACTCGACTCATCGTCAGGGTGGGCGTGCACGGCGAGAAGCCGGAAGGTGGGCTCTGCCTGGGTCACTGGTCGTCCTCGCTGCATCAATCGGTCTGCCACGGCCGGATGGCCGGGCCCTTCGATTCTTGCACCCGGGCCCGACAGCACCTGCCCGCCCCAGCCGCGCACACCTTTACCCGTGCCGCAACGGGGCAGCGTAGCCTGGCCCCGTGGCCCTCCTGAACACGTTTCGATCACTGCCCCCAGCACGACGGCGCATGTGGGTGTTCGGGACGTTGGCGATCCTGGGCGGTATCGGCATCGTGGTGTGGTTCGTGCTGGCCGCCTCGATCGGCAAGCCGCTGTGGGGCGATCTGGCCTACGACGTCAAGGACGCTCGGACGGTGATCGTGAAATATCAGCTCACCCGGCCCACTGACCGCACTGTGGTTTGCCTGGTGGAGGCCAAAGAGGTCAACCACGGCACCGTCGGGCGCGTGGAGGACGTCATCCCACCTGGACCGCAGGCGCGCGTTGTTCGTACCGTCGCAGTGCGCACCACATCTGAGGCCGTGATCGGCCAAGTACGTACCTGCCGAGCGCAGTAGGAACACCGCTACCAAGATCGCCTCTACCGCCTGCTCTGGCTATACTCATCTCTTATATCCGCGCCCCGACATACGTCGGGGCGTCTGCCTATCGCGTCGAGTCGACTTGACGCGACCCCGCCGAATCACCGGCCGTCGACTCGTTCCTCGTGTCGGTGTCTGCGTTTTCGGCGGCCCCAGATCAACGAAGGAGACGTGACGTGTCCGAGACCACGACCACGGCGAGCTACCTCACCCAAGAGGCGTACGACCGCCTGGAGGCCGAGCTCCAACACCTCTCCACCGAAGGCCGCTCCGAGATCAGCAAGCGTATCGAGGCGGCCCGGGACGAGGGCGACCTCAAGGAGAACGGCGGCTACCACGCAGCCAAAGAAGAGCAGGGCAAGATGGAGGCCCGCATCCGCCAGCTGCAGCAGCTGCTGCAGACCGCGGTGGTGGGCGAGACCCCTCCCGATGACGGCGTCGTCGAGCCCGGGATGGTCGTCACCATCAAGATGTTCGACGAAGAGATGATGTTCCTGCTCGGCAGCCGCGAGATCAGCAACGACGACATCGACGTGTACTCCGAGAAGTCACCGCTGGGCGCCGCGATCAACGGACACAAAATCGGCGACGAAGTGACCTACGAGGCACCCAACGCCAAGTCGATCACCGTCAAGGTGCTGGCAGCAAAGCCGTACGAGGCCTGATCGACTCCGCAAGGCCGCCCCGCTGTAAAGCCTGGGCGGCCTTGACGCGTCCGGCCCCAGTGCCAGCGTTGGAGCCCCGCTGAGGCCCCGAGCACCGCTGAGCTCCGGACCGAACGGGCGCGTGGCGGCCGCTGCCTGCAGACTGGATACATGTTCTTCGGATTAGGACGCCCCGCCCAGATGGTCACCCGCCAAGAGGCCCTCCCCGGGCGCAGCGAACCGATGCAGATCCCGGCTCAGCACGCGGTCCTGAAGGGACCCTTGGCCCCCGAGCCCAACGATTCGCACCGCACGCTGTGCGTCGGCATGGGGTGCTTCTGGGGCGCCGAACGTCTTTTCTGGCAGCTGCCGGGTGTCATCGCCACCGCTGCCGGTTACGCGGGCGGATTCACCCCGAACCCCACGTACGCGCAGGTCTGCACCGGGCGCACCGGGCACACCGAAGCAGTGCTCGTGACCTACGACCCGGCCCAGATCGAGGTCGCCAGCTTGCTTAAGACGTTCTGGGAGAACCACGACCCGACGACCGCTAACCGCCAGGGCAACGACGTCGGCACCCAGTACCGCTCTGCCATCTACTGGAGCACTCCGCAGCAGCAGCAGGCCGCGCAGCAGACGCGTGAGGCCTTCCAGACAGTGCTGAGCGAGGCGGGTTTGGGCGAGATCACCACCGAGATCCGAGCTATGAGTGAGGCCGGCCCGTTCTATTACGCCGAACCGGAGCATCAGCAGTACCTGGCTAAGAACCCCAACGGTTACTGCAACCACGGGCCGAACGGTTTCACGTGCCCAGTGGGGCTGTTGTCCTCCACTGACCTGCCGGCGCAGACCGACGTGGAGCCGCCGCGCTGAACCTGCCCCGGCAGGCACCTGCGACGCGCCGTTCGGGCACGGCCGGACTCAGCGGGCCGCGAGGGAGTGGCTGAGGAATTCTTCCTCGTCGTTCAGGCGCACCAGGAGCGAACGCAGCGCTTCGGCCTTCAGGGTGAGTTGTCCCTGCTCGTAGGCCAGACGCTCGTCGATGCCCGCATCGCCGATGGAGTAGTCGCGGTGCAACTCCAGCTCGCCTTGGATCCGAACCGGAAGGATGCCGGTGCGAGGATCAGAGGTCTTCTCCACCACATCGCCGCTGGCGGCCGCAACCTTACCCATCGCCTCCTCCACCCCTGGGGCATTCCGCAGGTAGGCGCGCACGAACGCTTCCCGGTCCAGAGCGAGCCGGCCGTCATGAGTTCGGGACAAGCCGGGCACCAGCGGGCGTCCGTCCGCACCGACGACCGCCCCGAGCAGCGCCTCTCCCACCGCGCCGGCCACCGGGGAGTTGCCTGTCATCCCCAGGGCTGCGTTGGCGGCGGCCAGGAAAGCCTGCATCTTGGCCAGGCCCGCGCTGGGGTCTGGGGTCATCGTCAATCGCACAGGTTGCGCGCTGACCGCCTTGACGTGAACCTCGACCCCCGGCCAGATGCCGCCGATGGTGGCCGTCGGCGAGGTGAGGACACTACCCTCAGCCAGGCGCACCTGCGTGTGCATCGCGGGCACCGCCGTCCCGGCAATCGCCGCGCCCAGGTTCGGTGCGTTCGCCTCCAGGGAGCCGGCCTGCAGCCGCAGGCGCACCCCGCCATCCTCCGGCTCCAGGGTGGCCTGCACGCCGGGCAGCGCGCCGGCGATGATGGCGGCCAGTTCCTCGGGCTCGGTTCGGGCGGGGACGATGACCTGTCGCGGTGCGGTGTTGCCGTCGCTGAGGCTCAACGGCAGCGGAGCCGGCAATGGGCCGTCCGGCAGTACCTCGGAGAGGAACACCGCGGGTTGGGCGATCTGCTCCACGTTCATCGCGGCCACGCGGGAGGGCATGGCGGCGGCGAACGCCAGTGGGACGGCGCCGCCGGTTGCCGCGGCAATGCCGGGGTCGCTGGAACCCACGAGCACCGGGATCACCGAACCGGGCGTCAACGCAGCGGTCGTGGCGCCAACCGCCAATACGGCGGCGTTCAGGCGTTGCAGCGCCGGGATGGATTCCTGATCGGCGGCAGGCCCTCCCGCCACCGCGCCCAGAAGAGTCTCCAGGCCAGAACCCACCCGCGAGTTTGTCGCGACCAACGACTCCACTTCTGAGGCGACATGGGAGCGGCGCGTGGCATGTTGGGACAGCCGCGCCAGGTCGTTCTGCAGTTGTTTGAGCTGGTCCTGGGGGGAGCCTGCCGATTGCCCGGTGAGGACAGCTCCAGCCTGAGCCCCTGCGATCAGCGGCGGGAGGTACCCGCGCATCGACGTTGCGCCGGCCGTTTGGGACATGCCCGCAGCCAGCGCTTCGAGGCTGTCCAGTCCTGCCGGGTCCATCAATGCCGGGTCGACAACGGCGGTGTCGATGAGCTCCGGGTTGGGCAGCGCGGCACGTGGGAGGGGTTGCCCCGAGGGGGCGCCGCGCCCCTGTACGACCACCTCATCGGGGGTTGTGCCCGGGGCGAGTTGCAACTCCCAGGCGCTGGTGCCCTGCAGCAGTGGTGGCCCTGGCTGCCCGGACACCGTGAGGCCCGCAGCCTGCACAGCGTTGGTCTGCGCCAGCACTGACTGGGCGAGCGCGTCCAGGCGGTGCAGCACAGTGCCGACGGTGGCCTGCGCCGCGACGAGGTAACCCCGGACCGCACCGCCCAGGGCGACCTCGTCTCCATCCGGCCAGATCGCCCGCACCGCTGGATATCTGGACGTGGGCACACCCGGCTCAGCACCAGTGGTCTGGGCAGTCCCCTGCGAAGCGCCGGGCGCTGGCCCCGGAGTGTCCCTCGTTGGCGGCTGCGGTGCCACCGTCGGCAGCTGAGTTTCGGCCGGGCGCGCAGGCGCGGCTTCGGCAGGCGTCCTCGGGATCAGCGCGCCAGCGGCGTCATCGACTGGCCCGGGGGACGGGTTCTGCCTCGGTTCGAACTCGCCCGCGGGGTCCTGGCGCGGTGCAAGCGCGGGCTCGCGGTGGTTCGATCCTGATTCCAACGCGATGGCCGTTGCACTCTCACCCTGAACCAACGCTCGAGATCCCACCCGCACAGTGAGCGTGCCGTCGCCCTCTCGGGTGCTCACCGCCCCGGTCGACTCCCCCAGGGCCGAGGCCAGCCGCAGCTGCCTATCCGCCAACGCCTCACCCGACCCGGGATCGGCGCGGACCTGCTGGTTCAATTCAGCCAGCTCGGCGGCCTGTTGGTTGGCGCTGTGGACCGTACGTGCGGCTTGGTCGCTCAGTGCCAACCGCATTGCGTGGATGCGGGCCGCAGTCACCCGGAACTGTCGGGCCACCTCATCGGCACGATCCACGGTCTCTCGTCGCTCGGCGGCCCGGCGCGCCGGGGCTCGCTGCGAGTGCTCTAGTCTCGCCAGCTGCGGTTGCAGGGTTCGCGCCGACTCCCGAACGACCCGTTCCACCCCTTCGTAGGTGGTGCGGCGCGCGTCCATCTCGGCGCGGGCCGCACCGGCACGCGCCGCCTCCGCGGAATCCACGCGGGCAGCCCTGGACCGTGGCGGGTACGGCTGTGCGGGCGCGTGGTCGCTCTCCGGCGGGTTCGCTCGGGCGCCGCCGGTTGCCGCCGGACGCGGCCAGTTATGCGCTGCAGAGGACCTCGGCCCGAGGTCAATGCCAGGGTAGGACGCCGTCATGATGCACTCATCCGTGAGTTGTGCCAGGTCACGCCTGGCGGGGTCTCCTCATCGTCTTCTCATCGGCACCGTCGCCGCGATTCCGAGCCCCCCGCAGAACCGCTTCCGGCAGGGCGTTGCCCCCACCCACCGGGGGTGGGTGACACAGCCGCAGCGGGCCAAGACCCGTACCGTGGACTCAGCGTGAATTCGGACCAGCCGCAATGGTCGGCACCAGAATTACGAGGAGTCTCATGAGCCGTGCCCGCCGCGCACGCAGAATCGCTGCCAGCGCCGCCTACGGCGGGGGAATCGGGTTTGCCGGGCTCGGGGCCGCAGGGTTGGTCAGCTACGGACTGCTCAAGTTCGAGGCTCGCCTCGCCCGCGCTGCCATCGGCAAACCCTTCGACGCCTCCCCGGATGACACGAACCTGTACGGCGCAGGCTTCGGCGAGCCCATCCAGCTCGTCGTGCTCGGAGACAGCCTGGCTGCGGGGCTGGGCGCCGACAACCGCTTCCAGACCCTCGGCGGCGTCCTGGCCACCGGTGTGGCCGCATTGGCCGGTCGCCCAGTGCAGCTCACCAACGTCGCCGAGGTGGGTGCTGAATCACCGTGGCTGGATGCCCAGGTGGTGCGGGCCTTGGCGGCGGTCCCCACACCCGATGTGGCCTTGATCTCTGTGGGCGGCAACGACGTCACCCACGGGCTTGACCGAGCGGTCTCCGTCCGGCACCTGCAGGAGGCAGTCCGAGCGCTGCGGGCCAGCGGCGCCGAAGTGGTTGTCGGCACCTGCCCCGACCTGGGCACCATCGACCCGCTCCCGCAACCGTTGCGCACCCTGGCCAAGCACTGGAGTCGTGACCTGGCCGCTGCCCAGACCGTCGCCGTCGTCGAAGCGGGCGGGCGCACGGTATCCCTCGGTGACCTGCTGCGCCCCGATTTCATCTCCGCGCCCGATCACATGTTCAGCGTCGATGGTTTCCATCCCTCACCAGCCGGCTACGCGCGTGCCTCGGCAGCGTTGCTGCCTACCGTCTGTGCCGCCCTGGGGTTGTGGGCCAGCGAGTTGGATCGCAAGCCGGATCGGCTCCGCGGTGAGCGCATCGGGCCGGTCGCGGTGACCGCCGAACGGGCCGTGCGCGAGCCTGGAACCGAGGTCAGCGGCACTGCGGTGCACGGGCGCGGCCACGGACCGCGGGGTCGCTGGGCGGTCCTGCTGAGGCGGCGACGTCCCGACGGTCCCCCGGAGTCAGATCGTGACGACGATGGCGAAGAGGAGTACGCCGACGCCGCTGCGAGCCCGGCAACAACCGCCCCGATCCGGGACGTACCCGACCAGGATGGGCAACACCACGCAGCCCGCAAGCCCCAGACATGACCTTGCGATGTGCACCGGTCACCCCTGGGGCCGACGCGGACGCCCGAGTACGGCTAGCATCCATCTCGGGTCACCCACCTCAGGCGACCTCACATCGACCGGGGAGGCCACGTGCCTGAAGCAGTTGTCGTCGCCGCTGTGCGGAGCCCGATCGGCCGCGCAGGCAAGGGTTCACTCGTCGGGATGCGACCTGATGACATGGCAGCGCAAACCATCCGCGCGGCGCTGGGACAGGTACCGGCACTAGACGCCTCCACCATCGATGATCTCTACCTGGGCTGCGCACAGCCATGGGGTGAGCAGGGCTACAACATGGCTCGCATCGTGGGGACGCTTCTGGGTCTAGACACCGTTCCGGGCTGCACCGTCAACCGGTTCTGCGCCTCATCGGTGCAGACGACGCGGATGGCCTTCCACGCAATCCGCGTCGGCGAAGGTGATGCGTTCATCAGTGCCGGGGTCGAGTGCGTCTCGCGCTACCCCGACCTATCCGCCGCCGGAATGTCGATGGATTCCTGGAACAACCCGGAATTCGCCGATGCCCAAGCGCGCACAGCCCAGATGGCCAAGAACAACCAGACCTGGACGGACCCGCGTGAGCAGGGTCTGCTGCCCGATGCCTACATCGCCATGGGTCAAAGCGCCGAGAACGTCGCCACCTCGCGCGGGATTTCTCGCCAGCGCCAGGACGAGTGGGGTGTGCGCAGCCAGAATCGCGCCGAGGAGGCGATCAAGAGCGGTTTCTTCGCCTCGGAGATCGCACCCCTGACCCTGCCCGACGGCACAGTGGTCAGCACCGATGACGGCCCTCGCGCGGGCGTGAGCTTGGAGAAGGTGTCCGGGTTGGCGCCGGTGTTCCGCAAGGACGGCACTGTCACGGCCGGTAACTGCTGCCCGCTCAACGACGGCGCTGCCGCGCTGATCATCATGAGCGATATCAAGGCCAAGGACCTCGGGCTGACACCACTGGCACGCATCGTGTCCACGGGTGTGAGCGCGCTGTCCCCCGAGGTGATGGGGCTCGGCCCGGTGGAGGCCTCCCGGCAGGCGCTGCGGCGGGCCGGAATGTCGATCGGCGACATGGACCTGTACGAGATCAATGAAGCCTTTGCCGCCCAGGTGCTGCCAAGCGCTGACGACCTGGGCATGGACCTGGACAAGCTCAATATTCACGGTGGAGCTATCGCCCTGGGACACCCCTTCGGCGCCACTGGCGCCCGGATCACGACGACGCTGCTGAACGGCTTGCAGGCCAGCGATGGTCAGCTCGGCCTGGAAACCATGTGCGTCGGCGGCGGTCAGGGCATGGCCATCATCTACGAACGCCTGAGCTGAGAACCCGGGGACGCCCCCTGCCGCTGCCCGCGTGGGCCCGACGCTGCCTGCAAGGGGCTTGGTGCTCCCCTGCGACCGTCGGGTCCAGTGCCCGGGTCCGCAGTCGCGACTCCAGCTCGGCTACGGCCGGGTGAACTCAGTTGCGGCGAGCCGACGACGCAACTGCGCCAATCCGGCTGCCAGGTCGGCCTCGGGGACGGCGCAGCGGGCCGCTTCGAAGACCGCAACGCGCAGTTGATCCAACGCTGCCGCTGGGCCTAGATCGGGCAGCGATCCACCCTGGTTCGCCTGATCTAGCAGCCCCATAGCCAGGCTTCGTAGGTCCACGGATGCCGAACGCGCCCGGTCGATCGGTAGCTGATGCCACCGATCGCCCAGGCGCGTGAGTTCGGTCCGTACCGAGGGCGGCACGGGGTCGTACATGGTCAGTCGCGGCCCTGCAAGTGTGCGAGCAGACGCAAGATCTCCAGGTAGAGCCAGACGACCGTGACGAGAAGCCCGTGCGCCAGCAGCCAGCTGTACTGCTGCGGAGCACCAGAGGAGACGGCACGGTCGATGGAGTCGAAGTCCATGGCAAGGGAGTACGACGCCAAGCCGACCACGAAGACCGACAGCAGGATGCCCATGTTCGAACCCTGGCCGAAGATGCCCCAGCCGTTGTTCGCGCCGAAGAGCGAGAAACCGAGGTTCACCAGGGCGAAGATGAGGTAGCCCATAATCGCCATGCCGAAGATTCGGCGGCTCTTGGCGGTGACCTTGATGTAGCCGGCCTTCCAGCCGATGAACATCGCCGCGAAGACGGACAGCGTCGCGATGATCGCGGTCGTCACCAGGCCGTCGTACATCGTCTCGAACATGAAGCTGATGCCACCGACGAGGAGACCCTCAACGGCTGCGTAGGTGACGATGAGCGGCACAGAGATCGTCTTCTTGAAGGCGATCAGCAGCCCCAGGCCCAGGGTGACGAAGATGCCGACCAGCATGGCCATGCTTGCGATGGCGGGGCTGACCGTTGCGCCAACGAACCAGGTACCTGCAGCAACGACGATCATGATGCCGAACAGCAGCGCGGCCTTCATGATGACGTCGTCTACCGTGAGGCGGCCGGTCTGGACCGGGCCCGCCGCGGGGCGTGCGTACAGATCGCGCAGCTGGGCTTCGCTCATGCCCTGCGTGGAGTATGGGCTGCTCTGGGTTCCGGCCGAGCGCTGGCCGTACTGACCGGACGGCGGGCCGTACTGGCCGGAGGAGGGCTGGCTGCCGAATCCGGCGTAGCCGCGACTGCTCTCCTTGTCGATCCGGTTGAAGACCGGGTTGCTCATGTCGGGGTGTCCTCCGATGACTGGTGCTGGGTAGTTCACAAAGTGAACGGGTTCGACGGTTAGTGTCGCCGAATACCTGTGGTCAGAACGCCTCGGCGCATCTCAATGTTCCCAGCCCAGGGCTCGCCGACGCGGGAACGCGCCAGGCGGTAGCCCTGAACCGCGCCTGCGTCCTGTTCGGGGTAAACGGCACCCGTCGCCCCGCCCAGGCTGCGGCTGGTTGAGCACGCCCGGTAATGTGGGCAAGGTCCCCGTAGCCCAACGGCAGAGGCAAGCCACTTAAAATGGCCAAAGTGCGGGTTCGAGTCCCGTCGGGGATACCAAGAATGCTCCTGGCCGCGAGGTAGCAGCGCTCACATCAGCGGGTTCTCACCGAGTGCCGTGTCGTAGAACTTGATGCCGATCCCCATCTGTTCGGCTGCTGAGTACAACGCCTGGGTCAGCGCGTCCACGTTGTGCTCCGCGGGATCTTGCAGTTCCACCCGAAGCACCGAGATGCGGTCGCCGCCGATCCGGGTTCCGAAGTCGACCAAGAGCCCGCCGTGTTGGGCGACGATCTTGGTGAATTCGGCCAGCACCCCCGGGCGACCCTGGGTGCGGATGCGCAATACGAAGCGGGCGCCTTGGGTCTCTGCCTGGGATGCCCGATCGGCCAGATCATCGACGTGCACGGCGATCCACGGTTCATTGGTGAGGGGGGCCAGCGCATGCCGCACAGCGGCTGCGTCGACATCAGTGCGCATTGCCAACAGGATCGCTACGTTGCCGCCGGGCAACATGGTGAAGGTCGGGTCGCCGTGGTAGACGGCGAGGGGAACGAGGGCACCGGTGACGTCAGCGAGCAAGCCCTTGCGATCGGGGCCGACGAGCGTCACGGCGATGAGGTGCTCAGCCATGAGGCGACTGTACCGGCAGGACTGCAGCTGCGAGCCAGCCCGACGGTGCCGGGCTAGAGGAGCGCGATCGCCGCGTCGAGCATCCGCTCGGTCAACCGCCCCGTGAACGTGTTCTGTTGGCTGACGTGATAACTGCCCACCAGCCTGACCGGCGATCCATCCGGGGTCGCCAGCAGCGCCTGGGCTGCGTGCCCGAACGCCGGGCGCGGACGCGGCACGCTCCACCCACCGCGACGGGCCGCAGCCAATGTCGTCGTCCACCCGATCTGGCCCAGCGCCAGGATGGAGCGCAATCCTGGCGCCGCGAAGGCTAGTTCGCGGTCCAGCCACGGCGCACAGGTCGCTTTCTCTTGCGCCGTAGGGGCGTTCTGCGGCGGGGCGCAGCGCACGGGGGCGACGATACGCATCTGGTGCAGGGTGAGCCCGTCCCCCGCGTGCTCGGTACGCTCCCGATCGGCGAACCCGGCCCGGTACAGCGCTGCGTACAGCCATTCACCGCTGCGGTCGCCAGTGAACATCCGCCCGGTCCGGTTGGCCCCGTGAGCAGCCGGGGCGAGCCCGACGACCAATACGCGGGGCTGCTGCGCACCGAACCCGGGAACGGGCCTGCCCCAGTACGGCTGATCGGCAAAAGCCGCCCGCCGTGTGCGCGCGACGTCCTCTCGCCATTGCACCAGGCGCGGACAGGCGCGGCACACCGATACTGCCGCGTCAACCTCGGCCACCTCCGTACAGGCGACAGCGATGCGCTGTACGTCACGCCCGTCCTTGGCCACTGCGGTTGCCGGGGTCGCGGGGTCCTGCGGCCAACCGGAGCCCGGTGGCACCGGGGAACGGAACAACTGGCCGGTGATGGGGTGTGGCGCGGGATCTGGGCGGGACTCGGTCACGATCCCAGTCGCCACGCCGCCCCGTCGAGCAGGTCGCTCTCCGACGTGAGCTGGACGAACTGCGGTGAGCGGGCAACCACCCGCCGCACAATGCGAGACCAGGTCAAGGCCCCGGCGGCGATCACGTCGGCGCGCCCAGGATGCATATAGGGCAGCTCAGCGCGTTCCTTCGTGCTCAACGTCAGCAAGTGGTCGCAGCCGGCGAGCATGACCCCGAGCGGCACGTTCGCCCCGTGCACGCGGTTGCGGTCGTAGGAATCCAGTTTGAGGGCATGCGCCGTCAAAGTGGTCACCGTCCCAGCTAGCCCGAGCAGTGTGCCGACACCATCGAAACGCACCTGCTCCTGGGCAGCGTCGAGGTGCTCATCGATCTCCCGGGCCGCGGCAGCGATCTGCTCCGCAGTGGGCGGGTCGCTGTGCAGGTGTCGCTCGAAGAGGCGCACTGAACCCAGATCTACGCTGATGCTCTGCTCGACCCCCTGATCACCACGCACGAACTCAGTCGAACCACCACCATGATCGACCACGAGGTAGGGCGCCGGCCGTCCTTGCTCAGCCAGTCCGGCCGTTGCTCCCAAGAACGAGAGTTCCGCTTCTTCCTTTCCTCCAATGACTTCCACCGGCACCTCTCGACCGGGGAAGCAAGCCGATAGCTGGGCGCCGACCTCGTCCATGTTCGCCGCGTCCCGAGCCGCCGATGTGGCGACGAAGCGCACCCGTTCCACCTTCAGTTCCTCGCATACGCCGGCATATTCGCGACAGACCGCGGCTGCCCGCGAGCGCGCCTCATCGTCGATGCAGCCGTTGGCGTCCACGCCCGCGCCAAGGCGCACGATCTGCGTCTGCCTGGTCACCTCCTGCAAGGTGTCCTGGATGTCGGCCACGAGAAGTCGAAGGGAGTTAGTTCCGCAATCGAGAACTGCGACGCGCGTCATTCCTACTCGTTCCTCTCAGCCACGGCGTGGGCGCCGTCGGATATCTGCGGCCCACCGGCCGGGTCTTGTGCCTGTTCGGACGGCCTCGTCGTCTCGGGAGCCTTGCCTGTCTGAGTTCCGCACGGCCCCGCCTCCCACCAGCGCGGCAGTGCCTCCAGCGCTTCGTCGCCCAGCGGATTGACCCCGGGCCCGGTGGCCAGGGAGTGTCCGACGAGCACATGCAGGCACTTGACGCGCTTGGGCATGCCGCCAGCAGAGATTCCGGCGATTTCGGGAACCTCGCCGAGGGCGTCCCGCCGCTCGAGATAGTCCTCGTGGGCCCGTTGGTAGTTCGCGGCCAGCTCAGCATCTTGCTGCAGGCGCGCGCTCATCTCCCGCATCAGCCCGGATGACTCCAGGGTGCTGATCGCGCCCGTCAGTCGCGGGCAGGTGGCGTAGAAAGTCGTGGGGAAGGGGGTTCCGTCTGAGAGGCGAGGAGCGGTAGCCACTACATCGGGCTGGCCACAGGGGCATCGGTGAGCGATCTGCACGATATCTCGCGGCGCTCGACCGAGCTGGCTGTGCACGGCGGCCAGATCAGCGTTCGTCAATGACTCGGGCCCAGGGCCGACTTGCTCGTTCATGGGGCTGGATCTGTCGTTGTCGTGGGCGCATTGCCCGGGGTGATGTCGGGAGTCTCGCCAAGCTTCGCGCCGGGATCGGCACCGGGACGCTCCAGGGATGTCACGGGCGCCGCCAACGGGTCGGTGTCGAGGCCGTCCACCAGACGCGCTGATTCCCACATCCGGGCGTACCAAGCCGACGATTCGTCGCGGCGAGCGGGATTCACCACGCTGATCCGCCCGGCGCCAGCCTGCTCCTGTAGGGATTCCGCGCCGACAACCGTGTAGGCGGTCTCACCGGGGCGAACATATTGCAGGCGCTCCCGCGCCTGCTGCTCCACGAAGATCGGGTCGTTCCAGCGCTGCGAACGGGCTTGCAGGTCCGAGACGGATTGCTCTTGGCGGCTCACCTTGGCCTGCAGGTCGCGATATTGCTGCTGCTGATCCAGGTAAGCACGCAGTGGCGGGACGAGCATGATCGCCAGCAACACGAACACACCGCACAATGCGGCCAACCGCCGGGTCGAACGACGGGCAAAGGCCCCCGCCGTGGCGCGATTAGCTGCTGTGGACCCGCGCCGGGCGCGGTTGGAGGTGCGCGGACCGGCCGCCCCTGCCGGCCGGGCCGAGGCCCGGCCGGCAGGACGACGCGCCCCGGAAACCCGTCGGGATGTTCCCGAGGGCCCCGGGGAGCGACGGCGGCCGTCCGCACTCATCAGTGTGGGTACTTCTTACTGACCGCGGTTGAAACGCGGGAAGGCCCCGGCGCCGGCGTAGAGAGCCGCGTCGTCGAGGAGTTCCTCGATCCGCAGGAGCTGGTTGTACTTGGCGACGCGCTCCGAACGGGCCGGTGCACCGGTCTTGATCTGGCCGCAGTTGGTGGCGACGGCGAGGTCAGCGATGGTCGTGTCCTCGGTCTCACCGGAACGGTGGCTCATCATGCACTTGTAGCCGGCGACCTGGGCCATGGTGACGGCGTCCAGGGTCTCGGTGAGTGAACCGATCTGGTTGACCTTGACCAACAGGGCGTTCGCGGTGTCGCTCTCGATACCACGCGAAAGCCGCTCGGGGTTGGTGACGAACAGGTCGTCGCCGACGATCTGGATCTTGTTGCCCAGACGCTCGGTGATCTGCTTCCAGCCCTCCCAGTCGTCCTCGTCCAGCGGGTCCTCGATGGAGACCAGCGGGTAGGCCTCGACGAGCTCGGCGTAGTAGTCCGTCATTTCACCGGCGCTCTTCTTGCCGCCCTCGAAGGAGTAGGCACCGTCGGAGTAGAACTCCGAGGCGGCCACGTCCAGGGCCAGCGCGATGTCCTTGCCGGGGGTGTAGCCAGCAGCGGTGATGGCCTCGATGATGACGTCGAGGGCCTCGCGGTTGCTGCCCAGGTTGGGGGCGAAGCCACCCTCGTCGCCGAGACCGGTCGCCAGACCCTTGTCCTGCAGGACCTTCTTCAGGGTGTGATAGACCTCTGCACCCCAGCGCAGCGCCTCCTTGAAGCTCGCAGCGCCGATGGGGGCGATCATGAACTCCTGGATGTCAACGTTGGTGTCCGCGTGCGAACCACCGTTGAGGATGTTCATCATCGGGACCGGCAGCACGTGTGCGTTCGGGCCTCCGACGTAGCGGAACAGCGGCAGACCAGCTGAGTCGGCGGCTGCGCGGGCCACGGCCAGCGAAACGCCGAGAATCGCGTTGGCGCCCAACTTGCCCTTGTTGTCGGTTCCGTCCAGGGCGATCATCTCGGAGTCGATGAGTCGCTGGTCGCTGGCGTCAAAGCCGACCAGACGGGGGGTGATCTCGTCGATGACGGCGTCCACGGCCTGCTCGACGCCCTTACCGAGGTAACGGCCCTGGTCGCCATCGCGACGCTCAACCGCCTCGAAGGCGCCGGTGGAGGCGCCGCTGGGAACTGCCGCGCGGGCAACGGTTCCGTCGTCAAGGAGAACCTCGACTTCGACGGTGGGGTTGCCGCGGGAGTCGAGGATCTCGCGTGCCTCAATGTGCTCGATACTTGCCACGAATCTCTCCTAGGAGCTAGGTCGGGCGGTTACCCCTTGAGCCTAGCCGCTACCAGGAGCGCGGTCGCCGGGCAGGGCGCCCCACGGCTGTCAGTGCCGGGGAGTTGGCGACTGCCTCGGAGCAGACAGGTACGGAGCTGGGTCCGGCTGGCTGCCGGTCGCCGGTGTCGCACCGCACGTGCACTGCTGGGAGTCGCGCAGGAACAGCACGCGCAGCCCGGCGCCGACGAGGGAGATGATCCCGGCAAACAAAGCCAAAGCAGCACCGAAAAGGCTCCCGGTGCTCCAACCAACGGATGTCGAAACCGTTTTCGCAGTGATCCGCCCCTCACCCACGATGCAGCTGCAGGTGTACTTACCACGCTCGGATGCGGCGAAGGAGCCGGCGAAGACGAAACGGTTGTCGCCCGAACCCACGTTGGCGTGGTGCCGACGCACCATCGGGACGGGGCGACCCGACTCGTCGGCGACCGCGCACCGCAATGTCGTCATCCAGGGTCGAGCGCCCAAGCCGCCGAAATCTCGCACCCACAAGCTCCGTTCCTCACCCGCTCCGAGGGAGAGCGCGACCGGATCAGTAGCCACGAGGGTCCCCTCCAGGACTTCAAGCTGGGCGGAACGCTGAAGGGCGAACCCGCCGATGCCGCCGCCCACCCCCACGAGCACGAGGATAAGACCCACCCGGAGCAACATTCGGGGCAGCTTGCGGGCGTGCGCGCAGCGAGGGGGCTGTTGCCCACCGGGTTCGGTTCCGGGTAGCGGATGCGGGCCCGGACGGGGCTGGCCACCCTGCCCCGCAACCTGGCCCGATTCGGTAGAGCCGGCCGCCGCTGCGGACTGCTGCGGCGCCGATTCGTCGGGGTTACCGGCATGACCGGTCGGCGCCATCTCAGGCGGTCGGTGCCGAGCTTCCTGGCGACTCGGGGCAGCGGAGGATCCCTCGATCCTGGCCGGTTGCGCCGAAATCAGGTCAGGCGAACCAGCGAAGGGTTGCGTAGTCATGGGCCCTGTCTAACGGGCCGGCGACGCCCTCGTCGCAGGTTCTCCACAGGGCCGCGCGGTGCTTGTGGAGTCCCGGCAGCGCCCCGGCTGGGCCTCAGCCGCCGCTACTGCGATCTGCTGCGGCCACGTCTGCTTCCAGGGCTGCCAAGGTGCCGCGTAGCGCGATGGCAACGTCAAGATTGGACTCGCGGGCATGCAGTACGAGCGCAAGCATTTGAGCCCCGAGGTCCTTCCCGCGTGCAGCGGCGGTGACCTGCTCCCCCAAGCCTGCGCGTTCCAGCCGGGAAACGACTTTCACGGCACGCTCCAGCGGGGGCATCCCGGTGGGGATGCCATCCAACGGGCCGCGCCGCTCCGGCTTCTCGGCAGCCTTGATGGCATCCCAATTAGCCTCTACCTGCTCGGGGGTGGTGGCGTCCACGTTTGCGAAGACGTGCGGGTGGCGGCGGTAGAGCTTCTCGGTGATCCGCTCGGCTACATCGTCGACGTCGAAGGTGCCAGCGTTCTGGGCCACCCGGGCGTGGAAGACCACCTGCAGCAGGACATCACCCAATTCATCGGCAATGTCGTCTGGGTTGCCCGAACTGATCGCCTCGACCAGCTCGTATGCCTCTTCAACAGCGTAGGGCGCCAGCGTCTCGTGGGTCTGTTCGGCGTCCCATGGACACCCTCCAGGGCTCAGGAGGGTGTCCATGACCTGAACGAGTCGCAGGAGCTGCTGACCGGGTTGCGCCTGCGCCGTCATCGTCAGCCCGCCGGGGTGGACGGCGCCGGCGCCGGCTGTTCACCCTGGGGAGCTTCCTGCGGCTGCTGGGGAACTTCGCCTCCGGGCTGGTCGCCGCCCTGCAGCCACGCGGGCCGCTCGGAATAGCGCGGGTTGATCTTCACCGTTCCGTTCTCGACCATCTGGGCCAGCTCCGCCTGCCCCTGCTGCAAGGCCTTCTCCGCCTTGGCGAGCTGGGCGGCGGCCTTGGGGTCGGTGGGTGCCTTCTGGGCTAGTTCAGCCAGCGCCCCCTGCAAGTGCTGACCGCGCTGCAGGGTGAGGAATTGCTCTGAGACCTCACCGGTTTCCGGTGGCAGGGAACGACGAACCTCGTCGTCGGACACCACGACGCCGACCTTGGCCAAGCGATCGGTGTAGTACTTGGTGGTGGCAAGCTCCTGAGCCACGTCAGAGCGCGGCGGCATCGCGGCCGGCTCGAACTTCCGCAGATCGTTGACGACCGCGTCGACGTCGCTCTCGGTCACCACCTGGTCACCGACGACCACGGCGTTGCTCGGGTTGGCTCCCCCACAGCCCGCGAGGGCGAAGGAGAGCAGGAGCGCTGCGCCGGCGGCGCGGCCGATGCGTTGGGGCTTCACTGCGGGGCCTTTCGGTAGAACTGCGGAAGGTGCTGACCAGGACAGCGGGATGTGCTGTTCGTGAAGTGCTTTCGTTCATTGTCCACCGCTCCGGCGAGAAGACGAGCAGGGGCCCTCCGGTGAGTGTCGCGTTTGCGGCCGCGGGGAACCGCAGCGCAACCCATCCGGACTCGACGCCGCTCTCGCCCAGCGCCCACCCGGGGCAGCACTCCCCAATACATAAGTGTGACGCACGCGACAACAACCTCGCACTCCCCTAGTGTGCCTGTAACGCTCGTCACATGAGGCAAGGGAGGCGCGATAACTGTCCACGCCCGTCCCGGGTCCCCCGAGAGCGGTAGACCCCACGGGTGCGCAATGTCGCCCACCTTTGGCATACAGCGCAGGGAGAGAAGACATGCACGATCCCATCTGTCAGTTCGACGCGGGGGAGGTGGCCGAGCTACCAACCGCGGGTCCGGTCCGCGTAGCTCTGACGCCCAGAGCAGCCGAACTCCTCCAGGTCGTCGTCGCTAAACATGGGCCGGTGATGTTCCACCAGCGCGGTGGATGCTGCGACGGCTCCGCCCCGATGTGTTACGCCCTCGGCACGTTCCTCACCGGCGCGGCAGATGTGCACCTGGGCGACCTCGAGGTGCCTGGTATGGAGCCGGTTCCGGTCTGGATGGGGCGGGCTCAGTACCAAGCCTGGAGACACACCCGACTGACCATCGATGCCGTCCCGGGCAAGGGTGCCGGCTTAAGTCTCGAAGGCCCCGAGGGGATGCGCTTCCTCACCAGGTCGCGGCTGTTCACCGACGAGGAGGCAGCCGCGCTGCCTCCTCTGTAGCGATGACGCGAAGGCCTGTTCTCGGGATCGCCGTCAGCGCCCCCACGACTCAGCTGCCGGCGGGGTGAGCCGATGGGTCGCCACCCCCGCGATGGCGCTTCAGCGCGTCGGCACGGGTGCGTCCAGAACCACCGAGGTGAGTACCTGTGCCGCCCAAGACAGCACTTCCTTGTCCCGTAACGGTGTGCCACCGACGGGCCGCGTCTTGGGCCGGGGCACCAGCACGGTGCGGGTGGCCGCCTTGATGACGGTGCCCTTGTAAAGCCGCTGGATGCGCAGGCTCTGGCTTTCTGCGAGTTCCAGCGGCCCGAACCGGACCATGTTGCCTTGGACGCCGATGTCGTGAACCCCGGCGCGCTTGGCGACGGTGCGCAGACGGGCCACCTCCACCAGGTTGACGACCGGCTCCGGCAACGGGCCGTAGCGGTCCACGAGTTCGGCTTCGATCTCAGCCAGCGCAGCTTCGTCTTCTACTGCCGCCAGCTTCTTGTAGGCCTCAAGGCGCAGGCGTTCCCCGGGCACGTAATCGTGCGGCAGGTGGGCGTCCACGGGCAGCTCGATCTTGACCTCAGTCGGGCGTCGCTCAGCTCCCCCATCCCGGAAGTCGGCGACGGCCTCGCCCACCAGACGCACATACAGGTCGAACCCGACTCCGGCGATGTGCCCGGACTGCTCACCGCCGAGCAAGTTGCCGGCACCCCGGATCTCCAGGTCCTTCATCGCCACCTGCATCCCCGATCCGAGATCGGTGTGGCTGGCGATGGTGGCCAACCGGTCGTGCGCGGTGTCGGTGAGGGTCTTCTCGGGCGGATAGAGGAAGTAGGCGTAGGCGCGTTCTCGTCCGCGACCGACGCGACCGCGCAACTGGTGCAGCTGGGACAACCCGAAGGTGTCGGCACGATCCAAGATGAGGGTGTTCGCGTTGCTGATGTCCAAACCGGTCTCGATGATCGTCGTGCACACCAGCACGTCGAACTGCTTCTCCCAGAAGTCGACGACGACCTGTTCCAGGCGTTGCTCCCCCATCTGGCCGTGAGCGGTGGCGATCCGCGCTTCGGGTACCAGCTCGCGCAGTCGGGCCGCGACCTTGTCGATGCTCTGCACCTTGTTGTGGACGAAGAACAACTGCCCCTCGCGGAGCAACTCCCGTCGGATCGCGGCGGTGATCTGCTTCTCGTCGTAAGCCCCGACGAAGGTGAGCACCGGATGGCGCTCCTCCGGGGGCGTTGCCAGGGTGCTCATCTCCCGGATGCCGGTGACCGCCATCTCCAGGGTTCGCGGGATCGGGGTGGCAGACATGGCGAGCACGTCCACATTCGTGCGCAGCGCCTTCAACTGCTCCTTGTGCTCGACACCGAAGCGCTGTTCCTCATCGATGACGACTAGACCGAGGTCCTTGAAGTGGACCCTGCTGGTCAACAGACTGTGCGTGCCGATGACGAGGTCGATGCTGCCGTCCGCGAGGCCCTTGATCACCGACTGGGATTCTTTGTCGCTCTGGAAGCGGGACAGCGCCTTCACCACGACCGGGAACTGGGCATAGCGCTCGGAGAAGGTCTGCATGTGCTGCTGGACCAGCAGCGTCGTCGGAACGAGAACGGCCACCTGCTTGCCGTCCTGGATGGCTTTGAAGGCGGCCCGCACCGCGATCTCGGTCTTGCCGTAGCCGACGTCGCCGCAGATGAGGCGGTCCATCGGGACCGACTTCTCCATGTCGGCCTTGACCTCCTCGATGCTGGAGAGCTGGTCGGGGGTCTCCACGTAGGCGAAAGCGTCTTCGAGTTCGCGCTGCCACGGGGTGTCGGGCCCGAACGCATGCCCGGTGGTCGCCATTCGAGCGCTGTAGAGCCGGATGAGCTCCCCCGCGATCTGCTTGACGTGCTTCTTGGCCCGGCTCTTGGTCTTGGACCAGTCCGAGCCGCCGAGTTTGTTCAGGGTCGGGGCTTCACCCCCCACGTAGCGCGTGACCTGGTCGAGCTGGTCGGTCGGCACGAAGAGGCGATCCTTGGGCTGGCCACGCTTAGAGGAGGCGTACTCCAGCACAAGGTATTCGCGAGTGGCGCCCTGCACGGTGCGCTGGGCCATCTCGACGAACTGGCCAACACCGTGTTGCTCGTGGACGACGTGGTCGCCGGGGCGCAGGGCGAGGGGATCTACCTGGTTGCGGCGCCGTGAGGGCATCTTGCGCATGTCCCGCGTACTGCCGGCACCCGTGCGGTGGTCCCCGACCAGGTCGGTTTCGGTCAAGACGACCAAACCCGCTCCGGGGGCGATGAACCCGCGTCCCGGGGCGCCCGTGGTGATGTGCACGATGCCCGGCTCGGTGTCGAGGCCTTCCGGCTGGCGACGGTAGGGGACCTCATGCTCGGCCAGCACCTCAGCGAGACGTTTGCCGAACCCCGCGCCTTCGGTGATCACGGTGACCAGGCGGTTCTCTTCACTTACCCAACGGCGCAGGTCCTCGATTGCGGCCTCGCGAGCCCCGCGATAGGGCTCGATGTCATAGCTCTCGACCCGCAGTGTCAGGACATCGTCCTGCGCGTCGGGGCCGGCATAGGCCTCCAGGTTCTGCCCAGGCTCCGGTATGGGAGCGGCGGCGAAGCTGGAGAAACTCCACCACGGTAGTTCCAAGTCCATGGCGTGCGCGCGAATCTGCGCCAGGGTGCGATAGGAGGCCTCGCCCAACACTCCCCGCAGATCGATCGGCACCGTGTTGCCGGCCGCGGCGTTGGACCAGCTCGCTTCGAGGAACTCCTCGCTGGTCTCGACGAGATCGTGCGCGCGGGAGCGGATCCGCTCCGGATCCAGCAGGACGACCCGAGACGACTCCGGCAGCACATCGAGCAAGGTCTCCATGCCGTCCACCAGCGCCGGAGAAAGGGACTCCATGCCTTCGACTGCGATGCCTTCGGCGACTTTGCCCAGCAGGTCGGCCACACCGGGCAGGGTGTGCGCGAGTTCTTTGGCGCGCGAGCGAACCTGTTCGGTGAGCAGTACCTCCCGGCACGGCGGGGCCCACAGCCCTTCCTCTGCGACCTCGAGGCTGCGCTGGTCAGCGACGCTGAAGGTGCGGATCTCCTCGACTTCGTCGCCGAAGAACTCCAGGCGCAGCGGGTGCTGCTGGGTGGGCGGGAAGACATCGAGCACGCCCCCACGAACTGCGAACTCGCCACGTCGTTCAACAAGGTCGGTGCGGGTGTAGGCGGCGGCCGCCAGCGCTTCGACGATCTCTTCCAGCGGGCGTTCCTGACCTGCCTTGATGGCAACCGGCACCAACTCACCCAGGTTTCGGGCAATGGGCTGCAGCACGGCCCGGATCGGGGCCACCACGACATCCAGGACCCCATAGCTGGGGTCCTGCGGCTGGGGGTGGGCCAGCCGGCGCAAGACGGCCAACCGGCGACCGACGGTGTCACTGCGGGGACTGAGCCGTTCGTGCGGCAGCGTTTCCCAGCTGGGGAAGTCCGCGATCCGCTCGGCCGGCAGAACGCAGCGCAGCGCAGCGACCAGGTCCTCGGCCTCCCGCCCGGTAGCCGTGATCGCCAGCAGGACACCCCGTTTGGTGTCACCAGCCCCGACCTCACCGTCGCTTGTCAGGGCATCCGTCAACGCGGCAAGAAGCATCGGCCGTGCGCCCGGCGCCACGGTGACATCGACAAGCTCCCCACCGGCGTCCTTCTGGGCCAGTTGGAGCGCGCGCTGGACCGCGGGATCCGCACGCAGGACATCAACGAGACGGGCAAGACTCATGGGCGGTGTACTCCTGGCAGCTGCAGACATGGCCGTAGACCGACCATCGACAAGGGTAGGCGCCGGTGGTGACAACCTCATGCCCTGGTCTTTGGACACTCGATCAAGCGCCTGGGAGACTTCTGCCGGACGGATGTCGCAGGTGCTGGCGAGCTCAGGAGGAGAACAGGATGCAGCAGCTGGTGGGGAAGATAAGGCGACGAGCGATCGGGCTCGTCACCGGGCTCGGATCCGGGGTACTGCTGGCGGCCTGCGGCGCCGCCGGCCCCGAGATGGTGCCGGCGGATCTACCGGAAGAGGCGCCGAAGGTTCTGTTCATCCACCACAGCACCGGAAAACGGATTTGGCAGGGTGGGCTGCCGGAGTGGATCGAACAGCACAACAAAGACACTGGGGCGAATTACCACCTGGTGGAACGTTCTTACCCCGACAAGCCGTACCCCTGGAGTAATGACCCGCACGACTACTGGCAGTTGTGGGTGCAGCATTCCGGCCAGGATGCCTTCCGTAAGCAGCCCACGCTTGAACAGATAGCCCCCGCCTACGACCTCGTCGTGTGGAAGCACTGCTACATCGGCTCTGAGATGGAACCGCTCAAGGGCGAACCCGACGTTTCCTCCAAGAACAAGTCTGTGGAGAACTACAAGCTCCAGTACGAGGCGCTCAAGGCCAAGATGCGCGAGTTCCCCGACACGAAGTTCCTGGTGTGGACGCTGCCGCCGCACGTCGCCGCGAACACCTCGCCGGAGCAGGCCGCTCGCGCCGACGAGTTCGCCGAATGGGTCAGGACCTCCTGGGATGAACCCGGGGACAATATCTTCGTCTGGGACTTCCGAGCGATAGCAGCGGAGAACGGCGTCCTGGCGCCCCGCTACGCCAGCGGCGAGAAAGACTCTCACCCCAACGACGAGCTGTCCAAGAAGGCGGCTCCGATGCTGGGCCAGCGCATCGTGGACGTACTCGGCGGCCACGGCGACACATCCCCGCTCACCGGCACCGCGGTCAACCCCTGAGAGCCCACCCACGTCCAGGCGCGCCACTTCGCCTCACCGGTAGGCGAAGTGGCAGCCAGGTCTAGCTGAGCGAGTCCGGCGCTACCGCGGTGGCGTTTTGCCGTTCGGCCGGAGATGGCCCGTCGTAGCGCTCACGGAGCACCCGCGCCGGGGAACCTGCGGCGAGGGCACCAGCCGGGATGTCGCGCCCAGCCGTGCTCAGGGCCGCCAGGGTGACCTCGTCGCCGATGGTGACGCCCGGCAGAACCACCGATTTGGAGGCCAACCAGGTGCGGCTACCGACCGTGACCGGCGTAGCGATCGCGTTCAGATAGCCGTCATCACCCGGAGCCGTGCGGTAGTGGGTGCTATCCACGACCGTGACACCCTCACTCATGCCGGTGTACTCCCCGATGACTACCCGCTCGGCGGAGTGGATGACGGTGCCCCACGACACAAGGTTGTGCCCCTTGAGTTCGAGCCGGCCGCTGACGTTCAGCACGGCGCCCGTGCGCACCACCGAGCCCTCGCCCAACTCGACCGAGCACCCGCCCTTCAGGCGCAGGACAGCCCCGTCCTCGATGCGCACGTTCGGGCCGATCTTGAGCGCAATTGTGGATCCGGGCTCACCCCAGAAATGCAGGATCACCCGCGACGAGATGTCTGCCCGCGGGTCGATCTCGGTCTCAATCCCCAGCCCCGATAGCTTCGCCTCCAACCGAATCCGCTGAACAGCAAGCTGTGTGAGTCCGCGGCGGCGGACCCCCCGTAATGACGGCGCCATATCCCCTCCTTCGAAAATGCAGAACCACGAAAGTGCGTCTGTGAGCCCAGAGGCGTTCGCGATGCTGAGCGACGCAGGGCTGCGCCGGGATCATATGATGACATGAACTGGCGCCCACTCTTCGTTGTGGTTAAGGCCTGTCCACCCATCACCTTTTCCCGTAATGGAGGAGCAACCATGCCCAACGAGTTGCCACATGTCGCCATCACTATGTGTACCTTCCGACGCCCGGAGGGGTTGGCCCGCGCCGTCGCCCCGATCCTGGAACAGGTCGCCGAGTGTGACCGCGCCGCCGTCCGGTTGATCATCATCGACAACGATCCCGACGCCAGCGCGCAACAGGTGGTCGCCGAACTCCAGGCCCAGGGCGCCGAGCTGACCTATGTACATGAACCCCGCCCCGGCATCGCAGCTGCCCGCAACGCCGGGCTGCAGGCCGCCGCCGCCGAAGACGCGGTGGTTTTCATCGACGACGACGAGGTCCCGGCCCCGCAGTGGCTGCAACGCCTCATCGACGCCTGGCTCAGCGCAGGTTGCGACGGCGTGACGGGCCCGGTGGAGTACGAATTCTCCTCCCCGCCGGATCGCTGGGTGCGCGCCTCGCGGGTCTTCGACCGGCTCAGCCACCCGACGGGGACCCAGATGCCGGAGGCTGCAACCAACAACCTCCTGCTGAGCACGGAGATTCTGCGCCGCACCGGGCTACGGTTCGATGACCGGTTCGGTCTCACCGGGGGCAGTGACTCAGCGTTGACGCGTGCGCTGGTGGCAGCGGGCGCCGATCTGCGTTGGTGCGACGAGGCTGTGGTGCGCGAGCTCGTGCCTGCTTCCCGGGCGGAGGCAGGGTGGGTGGCACGCCGAACCCGCAGGACGACCAATGCGGGCACCCGGTTGCAGATCCTGACCGCCGCGAGTGGAGCGCGCCGACTCCGGACTCGAGCCGAGCACGCCGGACGCGGAGCGTGGCGGATCGTGCGGGGCAGTATTGCGGGCCTGCGGGCAACCCATTCGGCCGACGCAGACCTCGCCGGAGCAGCAGCGGTAGATGTGGCTCGCGGCAAGGGAGCGCTGACCGCGGCACTGGGCCTACACGACGTCGAATATCGCCGCGGGCGATGAACATTCGCCGAACACAGCCGCACCGGTCACGGATCGTGATCGAGGCGAGATTTATCGTCGCACGGCTCTTTCTGCCAAGCTCGTAAGATCAACGGGGGCTGCGGACGAGATCGCAGCGTGTGTCGAACGGGGGGAACAGCGTGAAAAAGGCAATCCGATCAGTGGGACGGCGCCCGGCCGAACTGACCAATATTGATGAGGCAGAACTGAAGAACGCCATGAAGCGGGCCTGGCGGGGGATTTCTTATGTGCGCCTGACTCCGTTGCTGACTCTGCTGTGCCGCAGCCCCAGGCGCCGCATGGTCGAAGCTGACCTTGAGCGATGGATCCGCGTCCGCAACTTGAAGCTGGACAAGCAGCAGGCCTTGCGTTTTCTGCTGGCCACCGTCCCGGAGTTCCGTTCTTTGGTCTATTGGCGGATGGGGCTCACCGGCCGCCTCGTGGAGCCCCTCTTCCCCGGAGTACGCAGCCTTCACCTGTACATGGACCCGGCCAAGGTGGGTCCGGGTTTCTACATCCAACACGGGGACGCCAGCTATATCGGCTGCGAAAGGATCGGCAGGAATGCCTGGGTCAACCAGGGAGTGACCTTGGGTTTCACCAACGATGACGGCTGCCCGACCCTCGGCGACAACGTGACGATCAGCGCGGGCGCGAAGGTGCTCGGACGCGTCACCATCGGTGACGGGGTCCGCGTCGGCGCCAACGCTGTGGTGCTGCGGGACGTACCCGCAGGCTCGTTGGTGGCCCCGCCTACCGCGAGAGTCATCAAGCCGTAACCCACGCCGTTCTCAGCGGGTGTGCTCAGCGGACGAAGGCAGGCTTGACCGCTGACCACACATCCTGCAGGTCGTGCCGGATGGGGCGGATGAAGAGTACGACGAGGCACCACGCAACGACAGCTCCCGAGCCAGCCAGCAGCTGCAACCAGGGGTTTGTGATCAGCGTGGTGACGAAGTGCGCAGACAAGGCCACCGGCAGCGAGAGCAGAAGGACTGCGCGCACAGACTCCGACGTCACCTCACCGATCGGCAACGCAGTTAGCTTCGCTACGCGCCGCAACGAATAAGCCCAGAACCATATGGCGGCCACAAGGTGGCCCCAGGCAACTCCCAGCGGACCCCATGGAAGTCCGGCAAGGATGAGCAGCAACATTATTGGGCGAGTGCGCAAGTAAAGCTTGAATAGTTCGCCGGTAGCGCCACGCGCAACATAGACCTGATAAAAGACCATGGTCAGGGCCTTGAAGATGCCACCGAGCGCCAGCACGGCAACGATAGGCGCCGCTGCATTCCACTTGTCTCCCAGCAGGATGTCGACGATTGGCAGAGCAAGGCCAGCCATGACACCGAATCCCAGGCCGAAGAGATACGCACTAATGAGGTGAAAACGGCGCACGAAGCGCACGAAGCGCTCCTCGTCGTCCTGCACTTTGGCCAACACCGGGAAAGCAACGCCACTCATCGGGCCATTCAGGACACCGAGGGGCACCATGAGCAACTGATAAGCGCGGCTGTACAGACCGACGGATGCCGGACCAGCCACGGCACCTAGCCCGATGTTGTCGATGTTGTTGAGTGCATACCCGAGCAGGTTCGTTCCCAGAATGGGGCCACCGAAGCGGAAGAACTTCTTCGTCTCGACATCTCGTCTCGGAAGTCGGGGCACCCAAGCACTCAGCGCCACGTTCCCGATCAGCGCGCAAGACACCATGGTGAGTTGCTGCGCCACGATCGCCCAGTAGCCAAATCCGTTGAGCGCCATCGTGATTCCGGTTGCCGTCGCGACGATCTGGGAGCCCACGTCGATAGCGGCGATCTGACGAAAACGCATCGCGCGAGTCAGTCCAGCCCGATATTGGGTCGTCGCCCCCGAGATGAGGAACGACACCGAGAGCACCCAAGTCACCAGTGTGACCTTCGGCTCGGAGTAGAGCAGGGCGAGCAACGGCGCGATGGCCGCAGCCACCAGCGTGCACGCCAGCCCCAGGCTCAGGTTCACCCAGAAGAGATTGTCGCGTTCGCCCCGACTGAGCGTCTTCGCCTGAATCGCGCCAGAGGAGAGCCCGAAATCGCGAATGAGATCCGCCACGTTGATGACGGCTGTGACCAT
Source organism: Gephyromycinifex aptenodytis (assembly GCF_012277275.1). Classification (GTDB taxonomy): domain Bacteria; phylum Actinomycetota; class Actinomycetes; order Actinomycetales; family Dermatophilaceae; genus Gephyromycinifex; species Gephyromycinifex aptenodytis. The sequence continues at coordinate 1,368,249 of NZ_CP051155.1, forward strand.
CGCCACAAGGCCCACCTGCTGGGGTGTCAATAGTCGCGACATCACGACCAAAGATCCGAGCTGAATGGCCAATCGGGCCATCTGCGCGGACATGACAACCCGAGCACCACGAGCTGCTACAGCGCCAAGACTGGCCATGTCTTCCTTTCACAAGGCCCAACAATGGGGAGGAGAACGGGAACTGGGGTGGCCGGTGAGCTAGGCCAGCTGGTCTCGGTTGCAGCGCCATAGCCGCATACACTCCAGGCCTCTCAGAGGCCCCTTTCCGGACTTCGCCATACTCTCACACCCGCTAATAGGGCGTTAACTGCTCGTCATCGCGGAGTGACTGAGCACGGCGCGCACCGATAGTGGTGCGGTCCCCGGGTCGAGCGGCGCTAGCCTGATGAAATGACAGTCGGTCGATGTGGGGCGAGGTACGACAACGGTGGGGGCACCGGCAGCCGGTTCATCGCGGCCGCGCTGCTGAGCGTTGTCGTTTGCCTGCCGACGACAGCATGTAGCCAACCCGAGAGCGAGCCCGCCCCACCGCTGCCCTCGCCGGCCATCGCCCAGGCCGAACAACTCCTGGAAGGGGTCGCCGAACCGAAGCTGACGGGAGATGAGGTATTCAGCTCCGCTGAGGATGCCGACATCATTCACGGCTTCACCCGAGAGTCCGCTCGACTGGTGGCCGGCGAAGACCGACTCGCCGCCGCCGACTGCGCTCCGGTGGCCTCCGCGCTGGGGCTCGCAGCCCCACCCGATGACCTGTTCGCCGCGGCGGGACGCGTCAAGGACGAGACGCTCACGACGCTGCTGCTCCATGCGCGAACAGAGGTCGGCCAACTGCTGACCGCATGCGCCGGAGGCACTCCCGTCCAGGCCCGACAGGTGCAGTCAGCCCGCCTGGCTATCGCCCTCGTCCAAACCCGCTTGACGACCTTAGGGGTGGCCTCGTGAAACGCCGTCAGTACCGCTGTGGTGCAGCCCTGCTCACCGTGACGCTGGCCTGTGGGTTGCTCACCTCCCCCGCAGTCAGCACCCCGGCCATCGCCGAGACGCCTGCCGCACCGGCTGCCCCCAGTCCGCGCGGCCGGTGGTTGGCGATCGGGGACAGCATCAGCTCCGGCTTCGGTATCCCCTACCTCTCACCGGTGAAGACCCCATGGGGGCAGAACTGCCGGCGGGCCGACGGGGTCGACGTCGAGATCCCGGCCGACACTCCTGCCCTCGCCTGGCCGGTGGTCGCGTTCCGCCAACTGCGCAAGCAGGGCGCGGTGGCCGATCTGAGCTTCACTGCATGCTCAGGATCGATCACCGACGATTGGCTGCGCCAGACGGCGGAGGCTTACACCCGTGCAGGTGTGGAGTTGCCCTCCCTGGTCGGGGCCACCTCGACACCCGACCCGGAACGTGTCAGCGCCGAAATCGCCGCTGCTGGCAAGCGCGGGCAGCGCTGGGATCTGGTGTCCTTCTCCTTCGGTGCCAACAACATCAATCTCGGCAAAGTCACCGAGACGTGCCTGAACGTGGACCGCTCCGACACCCCGATGACCTGGACCTCCCCGCGGTGGGGCCGGTGCCGAGAAGAGGTCGCGGCGCTCGACCCCCAAATCGCCGCCCTGACCGGTGGCCCTGAGGCTGGCGAGTTGGCCCAAGGATCCGTGCCGCTGTGGCGCTCACCGGCGCAAGGCGCGTCTGTGATCGCCCAGCTCGCCGGGATCACCGAGCCTGGCGGCACCATCTTGGTGCACGGCTACCCCCAGCTCTTCGCCGATCCGCAGCATGTGGTGACCGCCCAGGGCACGGCCTCTGCCGAGCTGGTAGCTGAAGTGGGCAACTGCGACGGGATGGCTTTCGAAGACATAGTGCAGATCCGCTCGGCCATCACCGAACTCAACACCCGCACCAAGGCTGCCGTGAAGCAGGCTTCTTCGGTGCTGCGCAGCCGCAACGTCCGCGTGGTGTTCATCGACCCCAACGACGTCTTCGAACCCGAGGACGGCCTCCAGCATGGGCTGTGCTCCAAGCAGTCCTGGGTCAACGGCCCGTTCAGCCCCGGCGCGCTGCACCCCAACGGCGAAGGCCATCAGGCGATGGGCGAAGAGGTAGCGCGCGCACTGACGCCCTAGCTACTCCTCGACGACGTCCTGGCGCACCATCTGGGCGTAAGCGGGGGGCTTGGCGTCGCTTCCGCGGTACAGGCCGTACCGCTCGGTGAGTTCGTCCTGCCCCGGGTAGACCGTCCCCAACCGTTTGCCTTCAGCGGTGCGGGGTCGGTAGCGGTCAAGCACCGTCTCGCCGTCCAGTCGCACGGTGACCCAGCCGTCCTCGGCGTCCAACCGGGAGTCAATCTCAATCCGGTATGGGGTTCCGTCGCGGTAAGGGGTGATCAGCCGGTTCCACTGGTAGGAGTTGCCCTCGCCGTGTTCTGGGTGCCCGTTGCCGCCGCTGAGCGCCAGCCGCCCGTCGGCAACGATGAGCGCCATTGACGGGCCCTTCCACTGCCCATTGGTCTGGCCGAGCACCTGCCAGAGCACATGCCAATCAGTCGTGGTATCCGCAGCCGCACCGAGGAAGCCGGTGATGGTCGCAGCGAAGTGCACCTCGTCACCGGGGCGATACGTTCGCGGCTCGCGGCCCTGGGAGACGAAGACCTCACTGCGCCTGCGGGGCGCCGGCGTCGGGTCCGCCGGGAGAACGAAATTCCATGACGAGCCGTAGCAGATCGGGGGCTCACCGTTCTCTTGGGTGTGGGCACGACGCGCGTCCCCTTCGCCACCGCATGAGACATAAGTCACCGAGGGATCGCTCATCACCCGCCGACTGGCGGTTGGATCCGGCTGCGTGGGCGCTCCACAGCCCCCAACGCCAGCGAACACCACCAGGGCGGCTCCGGCTGCGGGAAGGGCACGCCATCTCACGGGGAGGTGCCTCCTGGTCGGTGGGCTCTGGAGGTACCGATCCTCGACTGCCAGGGCGACATCAGCAAATCGGCCTCTGCCCCTGGGCTGTGCCGCCCTACCTTCGGATGGGGCGGCGAAGACGATCAGGGCGCCGTCTGCTGTCCCCGTTTCCACGACCGGTTGTCTCGAGGAGTCGACCTCCGCGTGCGGGCACCCTCATTCGCGACCAGGACACCAGACACCGGGCTCACCGCGTCGAGCACGTCAAGACCACGCTCCAGATCCCTCTCCCGCGAGGTGCGTTGGCTGTACACCAGTACGGCCGCACTGGCGTGATCCAAGAAGCAGGTCGCCGTAGCGAGGTGCTCAATCGGCGGCAGATCGATCACGGTGAACTGCGCCTCCCCTTGTCCACTGCGTAGCGTCTCGCGTACCTGCGACGCGACGAAAGCTCCTTCGCTGCGCAGGTCCAACACCCGGATCGGCGCGTGATGCGCGGACTGGATCAGCGCGGCGCGGCCCGTCGGCAGACTGCCCAGTTCAGAGGTGACAGCTCCTCCTCCGGCGAAAGATTCGACGCGTCCGCCAGCCGCACTGGCGTTGACGAAACACACCTCGTGGCCACGCTCGGCCAGAGCCCGGGTCAGGGCCATGGCCGTCGTACTCGCTCCTACGCCCGCGGCGGTGCCGGTAACGGCGATGACCGGGTGACCAGCCTGATCGAGCTGGTTTTGAACGGCCAGCGCAAGGCGGTGGGCCGCCACCGACACCTGGCGTTCGTGCTGGTCGGCCTCGACGCCGCCAGGCACGGTGGGCATGACCGCGATCACGGGGGTGTCCATCACCTGCGCGACATGGGCCGGTGTCTGCACGACAGGGTTGCGCCGGGTCAGCAAGGCGCTAGCCACCAGACCGACAACCATCCCCAGGATTGCCCCGAGGAGGCCGGAGGTCAGCAGGCCACGCAGGGAGCGCGCCGGAGCCACCCGCGGGCCGTCGATGGCGACGAAACTGGTGGCTGCCTCGGGAGGGGTCCGGTTCTCTTGGGAGACCTCTTTGAGGGTGGTGGTGAGTTCCTCGGGTAGCACCCGTAGCACCGCCCCCACCTCTTCAGCTGAATCCCCGGTCGCTGTGACAGTCATCACTACCGTGTCGCGGGCGCGGGACACACTCAACGAGCTGGCCAAGGCATCGGGGTCGCGTTCGAGGTCCAGCCGGTTGGCGATCCGTCGCGCCAACCGCGTCCCGGTGACGAGCTGTTCGTAAGAGCCCATCCGCATTACGCCGACCGTCATCTGCTGCACCGATGCCGAGTCAGCCAACGGGTTCACCGCATAGATGCGTGACTGACCGGTGTAGCCGCGGTCCTGGGACAGCGCGGCCGCCCCGCCGAGCATTCCGCCCAGCAGGATCGAGGTCAGCACCACAGGCCAGTAGCGCCGCAGCACGGCAAAGTAGTCCCCTACGTTCATGTCTCTCTGTCGCCCCCTGGACCGAAGTCCCTCGTCATCACTCGGAGATCCCCGCGTGCACGGCCCCCGTTGGTCCGTTTCTCCAGCCTCATCAACTTCTCACGCACCCACGCACTCGTCGTAGATCCGTTCCAGTCGCTGCGTCTGCCGGCTGAGGTCGAAATCGCGGGCGATCCTCGCCCGACCCGCCTCACCCATTCGTCGCGCCATCTGGGTGTCTCGAAGTAAGAGTTCCATGTGCGCGGTCAATGCGTCCATATCGCCCACCGGAGCCAGCAGGCCGGTGACCCCGTCCTGCACCGCCTCGGGCACACCGCCTGTCGCATAGGACAGCACCGGCACCCCGTTCTGGGCAGCTTCTAGGAAAACCAGGCCGAGCCCTTCATCCCATCCCGCTGCGGTGGGTTGCGATGGCCCCACGAATAGCGTGCTGTCAGCCAAGGTGGCGGCCACTTCCGCCGGAGACACCCGGCCGTGAAACCGAACCCGGCCTTCGATCCCGTGTGCCAGGCGTTCGAGCGAGGGGCGCAGGCTGCCGTCGCCGAGGATGTCTACCTGGGCTTCGTCTCTGAGTTCGCGCGGCAAGCGCGCGAACGCCTGAATGAGGTGGTCGACCCCCTTGCCTTCTTCCAGCCGCCCTACGAACACGATCCGGGCAGGCCCCTGCCGGGGCCCTTCGGGTGGCGTCGGTGCCGTGGGCAGGGCCGGGATCCCCAGGTAGTGGACTCGCACCTTGTCCGCGGGAGCACCCAAGGCTTTGATTCGCCCGGCGATGAAGTTGGAGACCGGCAGTAACACGCTGGCTTGCGCAAAGACCTCCGCCAACTCACGTCGATAGCGCCCGTCAGTGTCGCGGCGGGGGGCGGCGGTCGCGTCGTACCCGTGGAAGGTGACGATGAAGGGAAGCTCGAGGCGGCGCACGATGCGGCGGCACTCGGTGGCATCAGTACCGAAGTGCGCGTGCAGCAGGCTGGCGTCGTGGGAGCGCAAGAACGTGTCGTACACCCCGGCGTAACCCGTGCGTCGTGACAACCGGCCGAGTTTGCGGCCGAGGCGGTTCGCCGGGAACGGTGCACGGTCGGGCACGATGCCGAGACGGTCGTCGACGGCCGTCAGACCCAGGGTGAGGGGACGCCACCTGTCCAGGTGGGTAACGTGGTCCCGAACGAAGGTCTCGGATGCCGGTAACCACTGGGAACGCCAGATGGCGGCCGTGGGATGACTCACCGGTGATTCCTCCTTGTGTTGAGTGCCCCAGTCGGCGCCACCGCCGGCGAGGCAGCCGCGCTGCGGCGACGATGAGGCGCCCGGGGATATTCACGCCCCGGCCCGAACAGGGCGCCAGCGGCGATCACCCACATGATCAGGGCAACCGCCGAGCGGACCCCCAGCGCGCTGAACGACAGCACTGAGATCAGCGCCACGACCGAGGAGATGATGAATCCCTCGTCCGCGCGGCGCCGGAGACCGATCAGGATGCACGCGACCAGGAGCCCGAAATACAGCAACGCTGTAGGCAACCCGACGTCCAGGATCATCATGAGGAAGGAGTTCTCGAAACTCGACTCCAAGCCTCCGTTGGCCGCGATGGTATAGCTGGCCCCGGTGCCACCCCCGGACCACAGATAGCGCGGCAGAATCTCCACGAAGTACTCCACCGCGGCGACCCGAGCTTCGGTGGAGTCGTCTGCGGTCGCGAATCGCTCCTGCACGCCTGCTAGCAGACCGGCCGAAACGACCAAGGCCGCCGCCACCCCGGCGACACACCACATCACCGAGCGAACCGGGCGTGACATCCGCCCGCGCAGCAGCACATACCCGGTGGCCAGGATCCCGACCCCGATCCCGAAACGGGATTCGGTGACGACGATGCCGGCCAGCGCCAAGGAGACCACGGGGATCGAGAGCCACCAGCGGCGCACGCTGACCATCAACGGGATGACGCAGGCCAACACCATCGACAACACCAGCGGGTGGTCGAAGGTCGCCATCCAACGGATGTCGCTGCGTCCGTACCACTCTTGTTGTGAGAAAGCGCTCTCAAAGAACAGCACCCGGTTAGTCGCCGACTGGGCCAAGGCCAGTACCGCAGTCGCGACCCCCAGACCGGCAAGCGTCCAACGGATTGTCTCGATTGAGCGGGGATTCTCGACCAACAGCGCCCCGACACTGAACAGGGTCACCAGGGGGATGAAGGTCTGGTCCAGGACGAAGCCGAGCGCCGGGGGCCCGCCTGTGACCAGTAGTGCGTGCAGCAGCCCGGAGAGGACGACGCCGACAGCCACCACGACGAGCTCAAAGCGTTCGCTGAGGACCCGCGACAGGCCGGCGCGATGATCCAGCAGCACGATCACTGCGGCCCATAGGGCCAGGAGCGAGCCCGGGTGCAGGGAGAAGCGGGCCAGTTGCAACGTGCTGACCACCAGCACCGAGGGGATGAGCCCGTGCAGAAGAAGTCCGAGCATGAGCAGCGTCATCGGTCTACGCCGCAGCAGCGCGGCGCACGCTAGGGTGAGCATTACCGCCAGAAGGAACCGCAAGGTGGCCCTCCCTGGTGTGAACGATGGACGGTGTGGACTCGACCTGTCATTCAGAATAGGGCAGGTCGGACATAGCCAATTGTGCTGATGAGCACGCTGGGCTCAACGCAACCGGGAGCGCCAGCGCCCCACGGTTCGACGCAACCGTTCTCTGGACTGCTCATCCAGGACACCCCATAGGGCTCCCTTCATCAGCAGCGCAGCAGGTGCTCCGCGTCGCAGAGCCGAGGCCAACACTCCGGCGATCTCCGTGCTGCGGTGTTCCCCGGCCAGACCGGGAACGACATAGGTCAGCACGAATACGTCGTAGGCATTCATCGAACGCCCGGCCAGATTCTCCTGTGCCCAGCGCCGATCAACGTCGGGGCGGTGTTTACCGGAGAGAGAGGCACCACTCTCGCGTCGCTGATCGATGACGCAGGCGATGTCTGGGACGACCAGAAGCGCCGTCCCGGCGTCGATGACCCGGAGCAGCCATTCATAGTCCTCCCACCGACGCAGGCTCAGATCCAAGGGATATGCCTGCAGGATCCACCTCGGGATCAATAGCGAAGGGGTGCACAAGGACCGACGAGGAGCCCGGGCGAAGCCTGGCGGCGGAAATAGGTAGTCGGCGAGCAATTCGCCTGTCCGCGGGGGGCGGTCCGGGGTCAGAACCGAACCCTGGGCACCTTCCAATCGCGAGCGTCCCGCAACGATAGTCACTTCTGGCCTAGGGCAGTGCGACCAGGCGTCCAGTTGTGCTGCCAGACGATCCGGGGTCCAGGTGTCATCGTCGTCCAGCCAGGCAATCAATTCACCAGTTGCAGCGGCGACACCACACATCCGGGCCGCGCCGGGTCCGTGCGGTCCCTCGTTGCAGATGACGCGTACTCGCTGATCGTCGAACTCCGGAAGGTCCTGCACCGGGTCCGCGCGGTCGACCACGACGATGGCCTCCGTCACTGGCGCGCTTTGGGCCAGGACCGAAGCGACGGCTCGGCGTAGCTCGTCCTCGCTGCGCAGAATCGTCGGAATGACGGCGGTCACCGAGGGCCAGGAGCGAGTCGGTGCGTTCATGAGGCTAGTGAGGTCCACAGCTGGACCAACTCGCCACGCCACGTCTCGACGTCGAACTGCGTCGAGGTTTGCCATCCAGCCTGCCCAATACGAGCCGCCGCCTTCGGCTCAGACAACTCGGTGAGTGCCTCCACGAGAGCGCTCACGTCGCCGGGCGTCACGAGCAGACCGTTCTCTCCGTGACGGATGACCTCTCCGATTCCGCCGACGGGGCAGGTCAGCACCGGCACACCGTGACTCATCGCCTCCAGCAAAGCCATCGGCAGGCCTTCTTCGTAGCTGGGCAGCACGAAGGCATCGGCCTGATCCAGCAGCCGGGCGCGCTCTGCAGGGTCGATCCAGCCGGGGAAGACCACTTGGTCCTCGACCCCTGCGCGGCGCGCAGCGAGCTTGGCCTCTTCGATCTCGCCGTCTCCAGCCAGGGTCAGCACCGTACGCATGCGCAGTTCACGGGGTAGCCGCGCCAGCGCAGCGATGAGATCGTAGGTGCCCTTCCGCTGACCCAACCGGCCCAGGAACAGCAGTTGGAACGGCGCATCGCTACCCCGCTCAGCTCGTTGCGGGGCTGGCCGCAGCGGCACGGGGTTGCGCAACACGATGACCTGGTCCGGGTCCAGATCGAACATCTCGACATACTCGCGTTTGAGGCCCTCCCCCAGCACGATCCACCGTTGGGCCGAAAGCCCACGCCGAATCGCTCGCTGGGTCAGAGCTGAACAGGAATCGAACCATGCCTTGAAACCGTGGCTGTGTGCGTGCAGAACGGTCGGTACCCCGAAGGCCTTGGCCATGCGCAAGACCACAACTTTGCGCGCCACGCTGCCCTTGTATGACATGTGCACATGCACGACGTCCACGTTTCGGGCGCTCAGACGGGCTGCCAGCCGAGCCAATCCGGACGCGCCCACCTTGGCGCGATCGGCGGCGTCGGTGTCCCGGTAGGTCGTGATGTGCTCGAGTTGCACCTGCGGCCCCATTCCCCGCAGGGAGAGCGCCATCACGCTGGCCATACCGCCGCGGCTCTGAGCAGAGGCGGGTGCGGATCCGACGAGGCAGACCCGGAGGGGACGCACGGATACATCCTCGATGAGGCGGGTCTGGCCCATGCTGTTGGGGAGGCGCTCTGCGAGCTTCATGCCGCGACGTCCTCGCTGCCGCTGCTCGGCACGGAGCGATGTCCGGTGTGCAGCGAGAACGGCGGGGCGGTCACGGCGATCACTCCTTTTGAGCGCGCTTCGAGCGCGTCACCTGCGGTCAACGCGTCGGCATCGCGACTGACCGCGAGGCCGCGGCCATGGAGCTCGTCGGCGATCATCCACTGGTGGTCGTCGATGTGTTCGCCACGCGCGGCGACCCGCGGCAGCAATACGGGGCATCGTCCCGCATCGAGAATCTGCAGACATGACCCCACGCCTGCATGGGCGAAGACCAGGTCTGAGTCCCTGATCGCTGCGCTCAAGTCAGCGGCGGGAACAAGGAAACGACCGTCGAGACCCAGGTCGGCCACCGGGGTATCCCCCACCTGCCACAGGACGGAAACATCCGTAGCTGCCACCTCGGCCAGGACGCGCTGAACTGCATCGACGGCACGACGGTACGGATACCCGCGCATGGTGCCGAGCGTGACAACAACCCGGTTGATCCCAGCGCCGCTCGGCCTGACCGCTGAGTCCCGAGTGAAACTGTCAAACACCGACCCTTGGTAGGCCCACGGGCGCTCTGCCCACCGCTCGTATTGGGCGTAAAGGTGGACACCGGGCACCTTGGTCATCATTCGGCCGGTCAAACTCGGCCCTTCGACGCGGGCGGAACTCTCCACGTAATGACATTCGATGCCAAGGCTTCGGGCCGCAGTGAAGAACGGAATCGCAATAGCCGAACCTGTGGAAACCACAGAGGAGAATTGCCCACTTTTGAGGATGCGGAAGGCTTGCGGAAGGGTGACCAATGCCTGCTTAGCCCCTCGTGGCGGTATCCGCGGCACATAGTGGACCTCGCGCCCCGCCAGCAGGGAGCTCGACTGCTGGTCTTCGAAGGTGGCATAGGCCACCCGGTCAGCAGTGGGTCGAAGCCGCGGCTCCAACCGATGCAATTGCTCCAGATGGCCGCCTGTTGAGGCGACCAAAAGACGTCCGGACATCAGTAACTTTCCTTCCACCCCGCATGTTGACAGCGCTGCGCCGCGCTATATACGACCCCCCGGCCGACGAACAACCATCTAGAGCAGACGACTGTCCTGATGTGCTGTCCAAGTCGACTGTACAGGACCGTCGGGCCCCCTCCAATGCCTCTCGAAGTCGGCATAGACACATCGCACCTCTTGGCTGAACGACCCCGCCGTCGCTGTTAAGCAAAGCCTTTCAGCCCGGTTGGGGCTCCGATCTGCGCTAGCTGAGCGCTGTTCGTGCAGCCGTTACTGCTGCGCACTCACGCCGACGCTCCTGCGGCCGATGGAACAGGTACTCCCTGGCCACGCCACTCCCGGCCTCTCCCGCAACAGTGGAAGAGAAGTGCTCATGTTCTCAGTCCTATCCCGCTCCCGCACCACCCGCCTGGCGACCTCGCTCGCTCTGGTCGCCGCTCTCGGCGGCGGCGCCGCCGCCACCCTGCCCAGCTCGGCCTCTGCCGCACCGGCTGCCGCCACCAAGGCCGCGGCCGCGGCCACCGCGCCGAGCTCCCGATTCAGCGCCTACAAAACCCACGCCTGGGACGGACAGCAGCCCATCGTCGGCGCAGACCAATGGGACTTCGTCCTTCCCGCGACGAAGTCGGCGCCGGATCGGCGTCGTAGCGAACTGTGGTGGGCTCTTGACGGCGCGGCCGTCTCCTATAGCGAGGGCGACGTCGCCACCTATCAGGCTGAGGTCACCGCCAAGCTCGGGCAGGCCGCCAACGAGCGCGGTCAGTGGCACGTGCTGTGGCAGCTGCTCGGTACTACCAACGGCCAATGGAAAGGCCCGTCGATCGCATTGACCGTCGCCGACGGGCAGTTGCGCATCACCGGCGGAAACGGCCATGAGGGACATAACCCCGGCGCCGGCCGCGTCTACAGCTGGGCCAACGACTTGGCTCCCTATGTCGATGGACGCACCTATCAGGTGAAGATTCAGGACTACCTCAGCTCCGACCCTAACAGCGGTTGGATCAGTGTCTGGGTGGACGGCAAGAAGGTACTCGACCGCTGGAGGCCGACCTCACGCACCGGGTTGCGCCCAGGCACCTTCTACCCCGGAAGCTCTGAGGTGTATTCCCGCTCAGGCCTGTATCGAGGTTCAGACCGCACCAAGACGCCGACCTACCAGCAAAGCGCCCGCCACACGAAAGTCCTGATGTCCTAAGCCACGCCCAGCGCAGATGGGGGGTAGCGCCGCGGCCTACCCCCCATCTGTAAGCGCGAACGCATACAACGGGTCACTCGTTCAGGACGGCCGGTCCGATAATTGCCCTACGATGTCCCCTGGGAACGTCGATCACTCGGTGATCGGACGTTAAGGGGCTTCGTCATGGGGGGATCTCCTAATGACATGCCGTAATGCCTGCTGAGGGGCAGCTATGCGGGCGCGCATGCCGCGGGGAGGAAGAACGTGGACAACAGGCACATCGTGACAGCGAGCGATCCGGCGCTCGCGCAGGGGCTCGCGCAGTACCAGGCCGCAGCAGAACGTGAGGAGTCGATCCTCGTGCGGCCGTCCCAGGATCACCCGGGCTTGGCACAGGTCGTGCACATGCTGCAGCCGCGTTCGGCTCTGCCGCTGCTCGTCACCGATTTGCGGGGGAACTCGCAACGGTTGCTCGCCGAGCAGGACGGCGGGAGCATTGAGCGCGAACCCACCTTGGCTTTCTTCACTTCCGGCTCGACCGGTTCACCGAAATGTGTTGTCTACACCCGAGACACCGTCGATGCGCACGCGGGCGCTATCGCCGCAGCGCTAGAGCTGGCAAGGAAACCCCAGCGCCGCTATTTCGCCTTGACCCCGCCCGGCTTCGCTTATGGGCTCAGCATCGTTAACAGCCACCTGCACAGTGGGGTCGGCGTGACCTTCTGCGAAAGCGATTGGGGACTGAACAGCCTGAACAGTGCCATCGCGGATGTTGAGGCGGCCGACGACATCGCACTTTATCTTTTGCCGCAGCACGTTCCGCTCGTGTTGAGCGCTCCCCTTGAGCACGAGCGGATCTCCCGCTTCATCGTTGCGGGCGGGCGCCTGTCAGGGTCGGCTGCGGCGGCCCTGGCCGAACGATGCCCCGGCGCCCGGCTGACCAACATGTACGGCCAGGCGGAGCTCGGCCCTCGCCTGTCGATGTGGCAGGGGCCGCTCAACGAGTACGTGGAGGGATTGATCGGGGAGCCGCTACCGGGGGTAGAACTCGAGCTGCGGGCTACCGAGCACGAGCACGCTGATGGAACAGAAGCCTCGGAGATCCTGGCCCGTACGCCGTTCGCCATGTCATGGGCGCTGCCCGCCCCCTACGACACCCCCGTTCCGGGGCCGACGCCGCGGGCGAGCACGGGAACTCGCGATCTGGCGATCCGCACCCCAGACGGTTCGCTGGTTCACCGTGGACGCGCTGACCACGTCCTCAATGTGGCCGGAACCAAGGTGGACATGCGCCGCGTTACGACGATGGTAGAGCAGGCCTTCACCCCCATCATCGTGCGCGCCGACTCCAGACCGGCCCGCGTCGGGGGCGACATGGTCCCGGTCATAGAGATCATTCCCCAGCCTGAATTCCCGCTGAAGAAGGCCGACGTCAAGCGGCTGCTACACCCTGAATTCGGGGCGCTGGTCGCCCTGTTCGAGATCCACATCGTGGATCGCCTACGTTTGAAGGAGAGCGGAAAGTGAAGGCAGAACTGCCTACCCGAAAGACCTGGCTCAAGGATGAAATCGACCAATTGGGCCGAAGGGGCGCCCTCGTACAACTCTCTGGCGGAATCGACTCTTCCGTCGTGCTGCACCTGTGCGCGCAAGCCCTCGGGCCGGACAAGGTCGTAGCCCTCTACCTGCCTGACTCCTCCACCGGACCGGAGACGAAGGAATTCGTCGACGCTGCCGCGCAGAGCGCCGGCGTGGAACTGATTGAGCAGTCGATCGCCTCCGCCATCGATGCTCAGTGCCCCCGGGAAGAAATCACCCGCATCATCCGCACCTACGCACCCGAGTACGACCCCAGCACCCACGCCTACTCGGTCAACGCTTCCCAGCGGATGGCCAAGCGGCTCGGGGCGCTGGTCTACCAGGTCGTCATCGGCCCTCGGCACGGGCAGGCCGACACGGTGCTGCGGGTATCCGTGGAGGATCTGCGGGCGATCATCGCCTACCAGAACCGTAAGCAGCGCACACGCATGACCTTTGCCTATGCCGAGGCCGAGGCACGCAACTTCGCCGTCATCGGGGCCTCCAACGGGGACGAGCTCGACACCGGCTTCGTCGTCAAGTACGGCGACGACGCGGCTGACATCTGCGCTATCGGAGACCTGGCCAAGCCCGAGGTCTACGCCCTTGCCCGTGAGCTGGGAGTTCCCGAGCAGATCATCGCTCGCCCACCCACAACGGACACCTTCGCCCTGGAGCAGACGCAGGAGGATTACTACTACTCCCTGCCTGCCGACCTGCTGCGCATCCTGGGCACTATGAGCGACGAAGAACTGGCTGATGACGCTGTTCTGACGCCCTTGCTCGACCAGGCCCCCGGATGGAGTGTGGCCTCGCTGCGCCAAGTGGCCGTCGGCCTGCGGGCGCTGTTGCGCTACCAGCGCACCCGCAGCCTGCGCCTCAGCTGACGCCCCGCCCACCTCACGACGAGAAAGAGAAGTTATGAAGGACGACTGGAACACCGTCAAAGACAACCTGATCGAGAACGTCTTCTACGCCCACGACGCCCAGGCTGTCGCGGACTCCAAGGACCTGGCCGCCGACGGTCTGCTCGACTCGCTGTCCATCGTGGCCATCTTGGAGGTACTCGCTGACTGCGGCGCCGACGAGGAAGCACTCGATGAGGCGCAAGCTACGGACTTCGCCAACTTGGCCACCATCGAGTCCCTGTACTCCCGGGTCTGACATGTGTGGGTTCGCCGTCCTCGTTCATGACCGTCCGCACCTCTCACCGGACCCCGACCCCCAGGTCGCCGTTGCGCTCGCGCGCCGCGGTCCGGATGTCACAGCGCAGTACACCAGCGACCGCCTGGTCGCCGTGTCCTCACGTTTGACGCACTGGGAGGAAGGCGCTTCGAGTCAGCCTTATGTGGACGAGGACGGCGGAGCCGCCGTCTTCAACGGCGAGATTTACAACCTGCAGGATCTGCTCGATCTGATCGCCCGTCCCGACGCATCGGAAATCCAGGCGGTCTACCTTGCGGTGCGGGATCACGGGCTGGAAGCGTTGCATCTGATCGACGGCCAATTCGCCGCTGTGGTCGCGCTTCCCGACGGCCGCACGATTGCCGTCCGGGACCGCTTCGGCATCGCGCCGCTGTACTACGGGCGCGGTGCCTCGGGTTGGGTGTTCGCTTCCAACCTCGATGCTTGGTCGGCGCTGGCCCGCACCGACACCGCGCCGAGTCAGCCTGAGCAAGAATTGGACCCCGCCGGGTTGGCCTCAATCCTGACCGAGTGGGCCCCGGTCGCCGATCTGACGCCGCTGCGCGGTGTACAGCAGTGCCAAGCGGGCGAATTCCTCGTTATCGAGGATGGTTCGTTGACCACCCGCAGCCTCTGGTGGAGCCCAGCCCTCCTGGAGAGCGCCGCCAGCAGTGACGCTGCGGACGCGCGGCCGCCCACACCGGATGAGCTGGCCGACCTTTTGGGCCGCTTGCGCGCCTCGGTCCGAATCCGGTTGCGTTCCACCACACCGGTCACCTGTCTGCTTTCCGGCGGTGTCGACTCGACCCTGCTTGGGGCACTGGCCCGCGATGGTGGGGCGCGCGGCGGGCTCGGCCTCTACCTGGAGGGCGATGAGGTGGTCCGCGATCGTCAACGGCAGGTTGCCGAGACGGTCGAGATGGACCTACAGCAGCACCAACTCGATGCCGTGGCCGCGGTCACCTTGCTTGAGGAGTACGTCCAGACCCGCAAGATGCCACTGGTGCGCCTCGGCCCCGTCGGCATGATGTCCTTGGCGCGCTTCGCGCGCAGCCAGGGCATCCGTTCGGTGATCTCTGGCGAAGGTGCCGATGAGCTCTTCGGCGGTTATGACTCTGCGCGGATCATGGCGGCCCGCGCCGGCGCGCTGGGCCCAGTCTCTTCGCTGCCGTGGAGTGATTTCGGCCCACCCGAGTTCGGCGCCGAACGCGGCCCGCGGTGGGCGCGCGCTTACTGGCGCACCATCATCGCACTGTCGGCCCACACCGGCGCACGGCGCAGTGATGTCATCTCCCCCGTCGCTGATCTGATTTCCCCGCAACTGTGGCAGCAGGTAGAACGGCTACGCGATAGCGCCCCCACACCGGTCACGGTCCAGGAGCGTCGCCGGCACGACCTCAGTGGTCTGCTGGCCTCCTACCTGCTGACAGTTCAAGGCGACCACGCTTGGTCTGAGGAGGGCGTCGAGCTTCGACCGGCGTACCTGGCCACGCCGGTCGTCGAGTGGGCGTTGAGCCGCGACCCGGTTTCCTTCGTCAGCGTCGCTGAAGGCAAGACACCCCTTCGTGACCTCATCCGCACGCTGGCGCAGCAGCGTCCGGGGCTTACCGAGCTCGGGTTCGCCAAAGCCGCGTTCCGAGTGGATGCCTCGTTCTTGCTGCAAGACGAGCGGGCCGGGCGCAGATTGCGTGAGTTGGCGTCGCGGGCACCGCAGACCTATGTGCAGACGGAGGCAGTCGTGGATCGGATCGACACCTGTCTGGCCGCCCGTAACTGCAGCGAGGCCGAGTCGATGCTCTTCCTGTTCACTGCCTCACTGGGGGTTCTGGCAGCGCCGACCTCGTAACCGGCGACCCCGGAGAGCGTCGCTGGTGTCAGCGTGCCGACCCAGCCTCTCCGGGGGCGCCGAGGACGCGAGCTCAGTACGCGCCGGATCCCCCGGTGACGGCTCGGAACGTCCGGAACAGAATGTGCAGATCCCCGATCGGTGACCAGTTGTCCACATAGCGCAGGTCGAGCCGCAGAGATTCTTCCCAGGACAGATCGCTACGCCCACTGACCTGCCACAGTCCGGTCATTCCGGGGCGTACGTGAAGCCGGCGCAACGCATCCGGCTCGTACTGCTCGACCTCGCGGGCCAGCGGTGGCCGCGGCCCCACCAGAGACATGTCACCGATGAGCACGTTGAGCAACTGCGGCAACTCGTCGATCGAGTAGCGGCGCAGGATCTTGCCGACGCGCGTCACCCGCGGGTCGTCCTGCAGCTTGAACAGCACGCCGTTGCCCTCGTTCTTGCGTGCCAACGCCGCCAGACGTTCTTCGGCGTCAACGACCATCGTGCGGAATTTGAAGATCGAGAACAGTTCTCCGCCCACCCCGACGCGTTGTTGACGGAAGAACACCGGGCCCCGGTCGGTGACCTTGATGGCGATCGCCACCGCAATGAGGATCGGAGAAAGCAGGAGGAGCAGCACAAAGGCCAGGCTTCGGTCCATCGCCTGTTTCAGGAATACCGCACGCCGAGCCGCTGCGGGGCGCTCGATGTGTAGCAGCGAGAGGTTGGAGGAAGGCCGGATCGAGAGCCGGGGGCCTGCCACGTCCAGCAGCCCGGGAGAGACGATGAGGTCCATACCGCGCTCTTCCAAAGCCCAGGCCAACCGGCGCAGGGCCTTGCCCGCAAGGTCGGGGTGGGAGGCGACAGCGACGCATTCGGCGTCATACAGGTCGGCGGCAGCCACCGCGTCCCGCGGGCGGCCCATCACCGGCACACCTTCGATGCTGCCGGTGGCTTCCCAGTCGCCATCCAGCCCTGAGGCGCAGACGGCGACGGGCTGCAGGCCTTGCAGCGGTTCGGCTGAGATGCTGCGAATCAGCGCAGCGGCGGCGTCCGCGCGTCCAACGACGATGGTTCGCTGCATGAGGAGACCCTGGGAGCGCCGCGCCATCAGCCACCGGCGCATGAAGCGCCGCACCAGCAGACCTCCCAGGAGCAGCAGCGGCAGCAAGATTCCCACGTAGGTTCGGGCCAGCAGCACGTTCGCGACGAAGGCGGCGATTGCCAGTGCGGCGAGTACGCCGACCACTGCCCGGCCTACCGCGCGATACTCCTCTACGGAGACGCCGAGGTAGCGCCGTTCATAAGCGTTCGACATTGCCAGCGCAAGGACCCAGGTGACTGGGATGGCGGCGCTGAGTAGTACATATCCGGGGGTAAGGCCGTCCCCGAAGCGAAGTACCGAGGCCAGAACCGCACCCAACACCCCGACGAAGACATCCCATCCGAGAACACGGGCGAGGTAGGCCTGCGCCCAATCTTCCGAGCGGGACCGACGGGCCACAGCCTGAGCTCCCCCCAGCGAAGGGGCGAACGGGATGTCGCTGGAGGCGACCTTGACGCGCTCGGTGGCACGGGGTCGCTCGTGGCGTCGGCTCCGAAGCTCGACCTTCTCATCCGCTGACATTCTCCGCCTTCCGACGACCGTGAACCCGCCCCGTCGATACCCGAACTCAGGCACCTGGGGCGCCCGGACGCATCGTGAACAACTCAGACGACGCTTGGTATGCAGCCCGGCGCGAAACCCCCTCGACCCGCGCCAGCGCAATCCCTATGTCGCTCAACGCGATTCGGGATGCCTGCGTTTCGATTCTGTCACAGCAGTGGAGCCTGCCCTAAATATAGGAGCCTCCAGAAGGGGTGCGTCTAGGCCTGCGCAGGGGCATGGAAGCGCTGCTGAGCACTAGTCAAACCCACCTCGACCAGCGCTTCTACTGCATCTGCCGCTGTGTCAATGAACATTGGCAGAACCTTTCGTTCAGTTGCCGAAAAGTCCTTTAAAACGAAGGCAGCCGCGTCCATCCGACCTGGGGGGCGTCCGACGCCCACCCGCACTCGGTAATAGTCGCGGGTCCCAAGACTGGCGCTGATCGAACGCAGTCCGTTGTGCCCTCCTTCGCCCCCGCCGCGTTTGAGACGCACAGTGTCGAAGGGGACATCCAACTCGTCGTGCAGCACGATCAGATGTTGCGGTTCCAGGGAGTAGTAGGAAAGCAGCCCAGCCACCGGGCCGCCGGACTCGTTCATGAATGACGAGGGAACCGCCAGGATCGCTCTCGGTCCGGGGGCCCCGCCGGGGCCTACCCCGAGGCGCACGGTGGCCACCGACGCACGGCTCTTGTGCCGTGCAAGTTGGCCGCCATGGCGGCGGCACAACTCGTCAACGACCATTGCGCCGACATTGTGGCGATTGCCGCGATAACCCGGCCCAGGATTGCCGAGCCCTACGACCAGCCAAGACTCCATGACGTCAGCTTACGAGACTTCGACGCGGCCTCAGTACGCCCCGGAACGCCCGAGCACCGCACGCACCGTGCGCACCAGAATCCACAGATCCAGCATTGGTGACCAGTTGTCGACGTACCTCAAGTCCAAGCGTAGGGACTCATCCCAGGACAAATCGCTACGGCCGCTTACTTGCCATAAACCCGTCATCCCGGGCACCGCATGCAACCGACGAATCGCGTCGGGCTCATACTCCTCCACTTCCCGCGCCAACGGCGGCCGCGGACCCACAAGGGACATTTCACCGCGCAGTACGTTCAGCAGCTGCGGGAGTTCATCGATCGAGTAGCGCCGCAGGAAGGCGCCGACTCGGGTGATGCGCGGGTCGTTCTTCATCTTGAAGAGCACTTCATTGCCCTCGTTGCGGGCAATGAGGTCGGCGAGCATCTTGTCGGCGCCCTGGCGCATCGAACGGAACTTGTACATATCGAAGAACTCACCACGGACACCGACCCGCCGCTGCCGGTAGAAGACCGGGCCGCGGTCGTCGAGCCAGATAGCGACGGCAACAACGAAGAAGACCGGAGAGAGCCCCAGCAGCAACAGCACAGCCGCTACCCGGTCCATCGCAGTCTTCAGCAGTACAGCTCGGCGCGTGGAGGCCGGCCGTTCGATGTGAAGGAGAGCCAGGTTCGTCGAGGGTCGGATGGACATTCGAGGGCCGGCCACGTCGAGCAGGCCGGGGCTGACGAGCAGATCGACCTGACGCTCATCAAGGGCCCAGGCCAAGCGGCGCAGAGCATGCCCGGACAGATCCGGGTGTGAGGCGACGATGACGGCCTCGGCCTCCATGAGGTCGACGACCGCGACGGCATCCCCGGGTTCGCCGGCCATCGGCACCCCCTCGATACTGGGTGCCTGGCTCCACGGGCCGTCCAGTCCGGAGGCACACACCGCCACCGGCACCAGTCCTTGATCGATGTCGTCCTTGATACTGCGGATCACCCCGGCTGCGGCGTCCACCCGGCCCACCACGACAACACGCTGCGCCATCAGTCCTTGCCGACGACGCCGAGCAACCCAGGTGCGCAAGGTCTTGCGCACGAGCAAACTGCCGATGGCCGCCAGCAGGATCCCCGTGCCGACAAAGATCCGGGACAGTTGCGCGGACAGGGTCAAGGCGATGATCGCCAGCAAGGCCAGCATCAACACGGATCCGCGGCCCACCCCGCGATACTCCTCGCCACCGGGTTGCCCCAGGTTGCGTCGTTCATAGGCGCCGCCCAGCGAAAGCGCCAGCACCCACAGCAGTGGGAAGGCCAGCGTCATCAGGTCGTAGCCGAACTTCAGGTCAAATTGGAACTTGAGCACCGCCGCGCTGAGCGCGGCGACGAGCCCGCTGAGCGCGTCCAGCGCCACCATCCGCCGCAGGTAGCGACGGTTCCACGGCGCAACACGTTCACCCTCACGGGGCGGTACATGGAGCCGAGGCGCCAGCGGATCGGCCACCGGCGGCAACTCGAGTCGGTGGCGGGGTTCACTGCGTCGCGTGCCCAATCGCGTCTTAGGGGTGTGCGTTTTTGTGCGGTGCGGGTTGAGGACCGTCACGGATTCCTCCCAGTACAAGGGCGCCTGCGAACGTATCTTCAGAAGCCCCCCGGCCTCCGTCAGCAGACGAATGATGTTACTTAAGGTTACCTAAGTTATGGAACGGCCGTCCAGGACGCTTGCCCACCTGGCGACCACACCGAGGCCCAACCTGTTAATGGCCGCAGCGGGTTGCTCTGCGCGAGAGGCACACTCGAGACCTGAACGACGTTCGGCCCCGTCTTGGTAACCAAGACGGGGCCGAACGAGAGTTCATGATGGGCAGCTGCGGCGACCTCGGTCAGCCCGCAACACCCGCAGGCTTACTCAGCGTCCTCGGAGGACTCCTTCTTCTCCTCGTCCTCGGAGTCAGCGCCCTCGGCGCGTTCCTCGTCAGACTCGTCCTTCTCGATGCCGACCTCGGCCTCGGCCTCGGCCAACTCGGCCTCAAGGGCCTCTGCCGAGATGGCCTGGGTGACGTTCACGACGAGGAGCTCCTCGTCGCTGACCAAGGTCACACCGCTGGGCAGCTTGACCTGGCCGGCCAGGATCTGAGTTCCGGCCTCGACGCCGTCGACGCAGACCTCGATACCTTCCGGAATCTTCGTGGCGTCGGCCTCGACCTGCAGCGAGGAGTTCTCCAGGGTGACGACGGTCTCCAAAGCAGCCTCACCGACAACGGTGACGGCGATGTCGACCGTGACCTTCTGGCCGCGACGCACGACGACGAGGTCGATGTGCTCGATTACCGGCTTGATCGGGTCGCGCTGCACGTCCTTGACCAGGGCGAGCTGCTGGGTGCCCTCGATGTCGAGGTCGAGCAGGGCGTTCTGGACCTTGACGGCCAGCATGGTCGCGTGACCAGGCAGGGTCAGGTGAACCGGGTCGGTGCCTGATCCGTATAGAACGGCTGGGATGTTGTCGGCGCGGCGGATACGGCGGGCTGCGCCCTTACCGAACTCGGTGCGCCGGGTGGCGGCGATGACGGGGTTGTCGCTCACAGCGAACTCCTTGACGGGTGCGGGGCGATATCGCCCTCCGGGTGAAACCTCAGCAGTGGCCTAGGCGTGGGGCGCAACACAGACGGCGCGCACCCGAGATACCAGGTGCCACCGCGTCGATCACAGCTCGCAACACTGCTATACGCCAGTGTCGCGGCCCTCGCCGAGGCAACCGGAATAGTCTACCCGCGTGGGGTGGCTGCGCCGAATCGAGCGCCAGTAGCCGGGTTCGACCCAGGTCCTCAGAACGCGGGGTCGAACAGGCTCGTGACCGAACCGTCTTCGAAGACTTCGTGAATGGCCTGACTGATCAGCGGCGCGATCGACAGTACGGTCAGGCCCTCGAACCGGGCGGTCTGCGGGATCGGCAGCGTGTTGGTGACGATGACCTCGCGTGCGACGCACTCCTGTAGGCGCTGCACGGCGGGGCCGCTGAAGATCGGGTGCGTTGCGGCGATGACGACACTGGTCGCGCCGGCCTCCATCAGCGCATCGGCAGCCTGGACGATCGTGCCGCCGGAGTCGATCATGTCGTCGACCAGGATGCAGGTGTGCCCCTCGACGTCGCCGACGACGCGGTTGGCCTTGCTCTGGTTCGGACGGTTGATGTCGCGCGTCTTGTGGATGAAAGCCAGCGGCGCGTCATCCAGGCGCTTGCTCCACTGTTCGGCCACCTTGATGCGGCCCGCGTCGGGAGAGACGACCGCGAGGTTCTCATCCCCGTACTTAGAGGCCACGTAATCCGAAAGGATCGGCAATGCCTGCAGGTGGTCCACGGGCCCGTCGAAGAACCCTTGGATCTGGGCGGTGTGCAAGTCGACGCAGATGAGGCGATCCGCACCGGCAGCCTTGAACAGGTCTGCCATGAGTCGGGCCGAGATGGGCTCACGGCCGCGGTGCTTCTTGTCCTGTCGGGCATACCCGTAGAACGGCAGAACCACGGTGATCCGCTTGGCCGAGGCGCGTTTAAGCGCGTCGACCATGATGAGGTGCTCCATGATCCATTCGTTGATCGGAGCGGTGTGGCTCTGCACCACGTAGGCGTCGGAGCCGCGAACGCTCTCCTCGAACCGAACGTAGATCTCGCTGTTGGCGAACTCATAGGCCGTTGTCGGCACCAGGTCGATTCCCAGGCACTGCGCCACCTCTTCGGCGAGCGCAGGATGTGCGCGCCCCGAGAGGATCATGAGGTTCTTCTCGGACGCACGCTTAATGCTTGTCATGCCTGACCCATCATGTCGGAGCTGTCTGTGCTGCTCTGTCCGGGCTGACCGGTGAGCGTGGTGAGAGCGCTCACGCACGCGCCTGCGTCGATCCTAGCGCCCTGAACGTCGACGAACGCCGACACCTGCGCCTCTGCGCCCACCTGGGCGCCGGGCCGAAGGTGCACGAACGGCCCCACGCTTGCCCCTTCGCCGATGACAGCCAATTGAGCCTGGGTGCGAACCACTCGGGCCCCGGCCCCCACCTCCACATCACCGAGGGTGACATCAGGCCCGATGATGGCGTTCGCACCGATGGTGGATGCGCCGAGAATCTGGGTGCCCGGGAGCACGGTGGTGTCCTGACCGATGCTCACGTCGGCGTCGATCCAAGTCGTGGCCGGGTCGAGCACACTCACCCCGGCGCGCATCCACGATTCGATGATCCGGCGATTCATCTCGGCACCCATCCGAGCCAGTTGCACTCGATCATTGACGCCATTGGTCTGCCATAGGTCGTCGCAGACGTAGGCCGCCACCCGCCGGCCCTGGGTGCGTGCGATGGCGAGAACGTCGGTGAGGTATTTCTCTCGTTGCGCGTTCTCGGTGCTGACCTGGCTCAGGGCGGCCCGTAGCAGCGACGCGTCGAAGGCGTAGATCCCGGAGTTGATCTCGCGGATGGCGCGCTGTTCCTCTGTGGCGTCTTTCTGCTCCACGATGCCGAGAACCGCGCCGGTCTCATCGCGCAAGATGCGGCCGTACCCGGTGGCGTCCTGCACCACCGCCGTCATGACGGTCGCCCCGTTACCTGAGGCTTCATGTTCGGCCAGGATCGCTCGGAGGGTCGAACCGGCCAGCATCGGGACATCGCCCGAGGTGACCAGGACCGTGCCCTCGAAGTCGGCTGGTAGCGCCGCCAGACCACACTCGGCAGCCCGCCCCGTGCCGGGGATTTCATCCTGATCGGCAACGAGCGCGCCGGGGAAGAATTGTTCGATATGCGCCGCCACAGCGTCTCGTTGGTGGCGGACGACCACGACCAGGTGAGCCGGCCCGCATTCGCGCGCTGCGACCAGCGCATGCCCCAGGAGGCTGCGCCCGGCAATCGGGTGCAAAACCTTGGCGAGGCTGGACTTCATCCTTGTTCCTGCGCCTGCGGCGAGGACGATGACAGCAGCGGGACGTGAGTCGGTCACGCGAGAACCCCCGATTTGGTGAGCAAGAGGTGGCCAGGAGCCGGCAGCGGCTCATAGGACACCCCGCATGCTACCCGCGGGCGGGCGGGCCTCCCGCGAGATCGCGGAGGCAAAGCAGCTCCCCGGGTAGGAATCGAACCTACGTCGCTTGTCCTGATTCAAAGTCAGGCGGGCCCTACCAGCAGACCAACCGGGGAACGTGGACCTACCCCGGGTGGGGGCGAGGACCGTTGTGTCCAGGATAGTGGACTGCCAGAGTGAAAAGGCACCGGCCATGGGCTGCCCCCATCCCCGCCCCGCCGTGCGCCAGCAACCACGCGATCAGCGCTGGCCGCACCGCGCTGGTGCCGCCTCGCATTCGCAGCGGGCGGACCCCGGTGGAGACACGGCAAGATGGAGCTATGACATCGAAGGCGTCCACCGGCGGCGGCCGTTCCCGCATGACGGGTAAGCAGCGCAGAGAGCAACTGCTGGGGGTCTCGCGTCGTCTGTTCGCCGACAAGGGCTATGAGGGAACGACAGTGGAGGAGATCGCGGCCAAGGCCGGAGTCTCCAAGCCCGTTGTCTACGAACACTTCGGGGGCAAGGAAGGGATGTACGCGGTCGTCGTGGACCGCGAGATCCAGGCTCTACTCGACGCCATCACCGGCGCACTCAGCGAACGCATCCATGCTCGGCTTCTGCTCGAGCAAGCAGCCCTAGCGCTCCTGGACTACATCGAAACTTCACCTGAGGGCTTTCGCATCCTCGTGCGCGACTCGCCGACCGGCCAATCCACGGGCTCGTTCGCCTCCCTCATCAGTGATGTGGCCAGCCAGGTCGAGCACCTGCTGGGCGCGGAGTTCAAGATCCGTGGGCTGGACCCCAAGACCGCCCCCATCTACGCCCAGATGCTGGTCGGAATGGTGGCACTCACCGGCCAATGGTGGCTGGACTCCCCCAAGTTCAAAAAGGCCGATGTGGCAGCACACCTGGTCAACCTGGCTTGGAACGGCCTGACCGGGCTTGCTGAGAAGCCCACCTTGCGCGGCCCCTCCAACTAGCACCCGGAGCTGAGCGCCGACCGCGAGGCCGTGACCGGCACATGCCGCCCCCACCTAGCGCGGCTGAGCCTGTCTGCCCGCAGCCAAGAGCGCATGCAGATACGCGCCGTACCCGGACTTGGCCAGCGCATCTGCGCGCTCGGCCAGCCCTGCATCATCGAGGAAGCCCATCCGCCAAGCTGCCTCTTCGGGGCAGCCGACCTGTAGTCCTTGCCGCGCCTGAATCGTCCGCACGAAGTTCCCGGCGTCGTTCAGCGCGTCGAAGGTGCCCGTGTCCAGCCAAGCCGTACCGCGTGGCAGAACCTCGACGCGTAGCCGATCCTGCGCGAGATAGGTCCGGTTGACGTCGGTGATCTCGTATTCGCCCCGCGCGGACGGTGCTAGCGAACGCGCGATCTCGACCACATCGTTGTCGTAGAAATACAACCCCGGGACTGCGTAATTGGACCGCGGGTGTGCGGGTTTCTCCTCGATCCCCAGGACCACTCCGTCGTGGTCGAACTCCACGACGCCGTAGGCGCTGGGCTCCGCCACCCAGTACGCAAACACCACTCCCCCGTTCAGCCCCCGCACCCGCGCCAGTTGCGTGCCCAGGCCTGGCCCGTAGAACACGTTGTCGCCCAGGACGAGACACACTTCGTCAACGCCGATGAAGTCGGCGCCGATCGTGAAGGCTTGCGCCAGTCCGTCTGGGCTGGCCTGCTCGGCGTAGACGATGTCGATGCCGAACTGCGACCCATCGCCGAGTAAACGGGCGAAGCCTTCTGCCTCGTGGGGTGTGGTGATGACAAGGACCTCGCGGATGCCCGCCAGGATGAGCGTCGAAAGGGGGTAGTAGATCATCGGCTTGTCGTAGACCGGCACAAGCTGCTTGCTGATGCCCTTGGTGATGGGATGCAGCCGCGAGCCGGTGCCTCCGGCCAGGATGATGCCTCGCATAGCGCCAGTCTGTCGCATTGCGGGCTCCGTTCGTAACAAAGGGGAGCCGCGGATCAGAGAAGGCGAATAGTCGCCGTACGATGACGGCATGTCGAGACTGCTCGTGACCGGCGGTGCCGGATTCATCGGCTCAAACTTCGTCCGCCAGGTGCTGGAGGTCTCAGACGACTCCGTCACTGTGCTGGACAAGCTCACCTACGCCGGGGACCGGCGCACCCTGGAGGGACTGCCGCCGAACCGGGTGGCCCTGGTCCAGGCGGACGTGGCCGACGCTGATCTGGTGGACGAACTCGTCGGGGCGCATGACACCGTCGTCCACTTCGCCGCCGAATCACACAATGACAACTCGCTACGCGACCCCTCGCCGTTCATCCGCACCAATCTCATCGGCACCTACTGCCTTCTCGAGGCGGTTCGTCGGCACGAGAAGCGCTTCCACCACATCTCCACCGATGAGGTCTACGGCGACCTTGAGCTGGACGATCCTGAACGGTTCACAGAGGCCACCCCGTACAACCCCTCGAGCCCGTACTCCTCGACCAAGGCCGGCTCAGATCTGCTTGTGCGAGCGTGGGTTCGCTCCTTCGGCGTTCGCGCCACCTTGAGCAACTGCTCCAACAACTACGGGCCGTATCAACACGTCGAGAAGTTCATTCCACGTCAGATCACCAACATCCTCGATGGCCA
Organism: Gephyromycinifex aptenodytis; assembly: GCF_012277275.1. Taxonomy (GTDB): domain Bacteria; phylum Actinomycetota; class Actinomycetes; order Actinomycetales; family Dermatophilaceae; genus Gephyromycinifex; species Gephyromycinifex aptenodytis. Next base: position 1,394,225 of record NZ_CP051155.1, read on the forward strand.
GCGTCCCAAGCTGTACGGCCAGGGACTCAACGTGCGCGACTGGATTCATGTGGACGACCACAATGCGGCGGTGCTGCGGATTATCGAGGCTGGCACCATCGGGGAGACCTACCTGATCGGGGCCGACGGCGAGCAGTCCAATAAGGATGTCATCGAGCTCATCCTGGAGCTGATGGGGCGAGAGCGGGATGCGTACGAGCACGTCACTGACCGGGCAGGTCACGACCTACGGTATGCGATCGACGCTTCCCGGCTCCGCAGCGAACTGGGTTGGCAACCGCGCTATGCGGACTTCCGTTCTGGACTGATGCGCACCATCGAGTGGTACGAGGCTAACGAAGCGTGGTGGCGCCCCCACAAGGCTGCCACCGAGGCCACGTATGCCGCCGCACGTCAGTAAGCCCTCTTTGTCATCCATCGACTGCCCCCACAGGTAAGGACCTACTGTGAGCGACCTCGCTGTGCGCACGACGAACATTCCCGGACTTGTCGTCATCGATCTGCCGGTGCACGGCGACTCACGGGGCTGGTTCAAGGAGAACTGGCAGCGAGCAAAGATGACCGCGTTGGGGTTGCCGGACTTCGGACCGGTGCAACAGAACATCTCGTTCAACGAGCAGACCGGTGTCACGAGGGGGATCCATGCCGAGCCCTGGGACAAACTCGTGTCCGTCGCCACCGGCCGTGTGTTCGCGGCGTGGGTCGATCTGCGCGCGGGTGCCACCCACGGCCGAGTCGTCACCCTCACGCTGGGACCCGAGACGGCCGTGTTCGTTCCCCGCGGAGTCGGCAACGCCTACCAGACCCTGGAAGCGGGTACGGCCTACAGCTACCTGGTCAACGATCATTGGAGCCCTGAAGCCAAAGAGCGCTACACCTTCGTCCAGCTTGCGGACCCCGCGCTTGGTATCGACTGGCCGATTCCGCTCACTGAGGCGGTGGTTTCGGATGCTGACCGACAGCACCCGCTACTGAGCAACGCGCGACCGGTGCAGCCTGCGCGCCCGGCCATCCTGGGCGCTGGGGGCCAACTCGGGAAAGCGCTGTCGAATGCGCTGCCCGATGCCGTGGCGCTCACCCGCGAGCAAGCCGACCTCGCTCAGCCGGAGACGCTCGCGCAGATCGACTGGACAGGCGTGGACGCGATCATCAATGCCGCCGCCTATACGGCAGTGGATGCGGCCGAGACACCGGACGGCCGCCGACAGGCGTGGGCGTCGAATGTGAGTGGGGTCGCCAACCTTGTCCGCATCGCACGAGAACGCCAGATCCCGTTGGTCCACATCTCCTCGGACTACGTTTTCGACGGGACGCTGGATGAACATATGGAAGACGAACCCTTTTCTCCCCTCGGCGTGTACGGGCAGACCAAGGCAGCCGGCGATGCGCTCGTGGCCACCTGGGAACAGCACTACATCGTGCGCACGAGCTGGGTCGTGGGACAGGGCCGCAACTTCGTCTCGACAATGGCCCAGCTGGCGAAGAAGGGTGTGGCGCCGAGCGTCGTGGCTGATCAGTTCGGCCGGTTGAGCTTCACTCAGGACATCGCAGCAGGCATCTGCCACTTACTTGCGGTTCGCTGCCCATACGGCACCTACAACCTCACGAGTTCTGGTCCTGTGCTCAGTTGGGCCGACATTGCCGCAGAGGTGTTCCGGGTCGTTGGGGCGTCCCCGGATGACGTCCGGCGCGTGTCTACCCAGGAATACGGCCTGGGGAAGGACATGGCGCCGCGACCTGTGCACAGTGCCCTCAACCTTGACAAGATCCGCGCGGCTGGCTTTTGCCCGCCAGCCTCCACTATCGAATCCGTATTGGCTCTAGGGTGAGTCGCCGGCGCCCGGGATGTCATCGGTCATCGAGGACCGCACATACCGGCCCGGGACAGACCGCCTGAAGGCTGTGCGTCTGCCGACGTAGGTTTTCCAAGTCGTCCTGGCCACGCGGGACCATCAGCACCACCGCGCGGGCGGAGGCTGCCTGACGAGCAAGGTCGTCGTCGTCGAGACGAGCGGCAGCGACAGCACCACCTTCTCCCTCAAGCTCGGGAGTGAACTGTGCCGCGAGCATGTCGACGTCTTCGCTCGTCGGCCGTTTGCTCACCCCGACCAGTAGTGCGCAGCCCGGAGCGCTGCGCCTGTCGACGAAAGCTCCGACGTACTCCCAGGTGATGCGACGCTGCGCCGCATCTTGCGGCAGGTGACCAAGCACAGCAGTCCGCAGTGAGGCTTCGACGTCCTCGGCGTCGAAGGCGCGGGCCCCGGTGCGTTCCTTCAAAAGCACGATCAGCGATGCTGCCAGGAATCCCATAGCGGCACCCAGCAGCCCTGCCGTGATCGGAGACAGAAGGGAATCACGTTCACCGAGGGAGGCAGGGGCGTCCACGTTGACTCCGACGACAGGATTTCCGTCTGTTCGCGGTGACTGCACCTCAACCGCTTTGGCGAAGGCGTCGACGGAGGCGGCCAGCGCCTTCTGGACCTGCTGGGGATCCTGGCCTTGCATAGACCATTGGATGACAGTCGAATCCGGGCTCGTCGTGGTCTCAAGTGCCCCGATCTCCTCCGGCGAGAGGCCACTGGCCTTCGACGCTTCCTGCGCCACGTCCGCGCTCCTGGCTAGCGACAGGTACTGGGGCATCGTTACTCGGATCGCCTGGGTCACCTGGTATAGCGCCTCCACCCGCCCCTCAGTCGATGCTGCGACCACGGACGTACGCGCAGAACTCCGGTAGTGGGCAGGCGCCACCGAATAGCCCAGAAAGCCGACCACGGCACCGATGAGGGTGCAGAGCCCCATCAGCGCCCAACCCCGAACGACCATCCGTCTTAGATCATCGAAACTCATCGCTGGCCCTCCACTTTCGTTGACGCATGTCAGTCTCCCTCAGAGACCGCGACTGCCGTGACTTGAACCGCGAACAGTCCCGACCGGCAGCTCAATGGCCGACTGGCTCTGATCCGCATCCGAATGCGTGTGCAGCGCACGCGCACCGAACACCCAGGTCTCCACGTAGGCCAAACCCAAACCCAGAGCGAGATGCGCCGGGGGATAAATCAGGTTCGTCTGGAACGTGGAACTTACCGCGAGCGCGAAGAGCCCCGCGAGGGCCGCGACCGGCGCAGCCCGAGCGCGCGTGCGCTCACTGAAGACGACTGCGGTGGTCCTGGCGATGGTTGCCAGCAACACCAGCAACGCGACCACGCCTGGCAGCCCCATCCACATCCACAGCCCGAGGTAGCTCTGGTGGATGAAACGCCGCTGGTCGTAGAGCTGTCCACTGTCCGCGATCGGATCCGGCATGCTCACGTAGGCGCCGTAGGGACGGGGCAGGCCGATGCCTGCGATGGGATGCTCTCGGATACGTGCCAAGGCTTGAACATTCTCCCGGGCCCTGTCCTGGTAACTGTCGTCAACGACGACTTCGGTGTCAGCGACACTCATCAGGCGTTCGGCCGCCAGCCGCCCCTGCTCTCCGGCAAGGCCGGACAACGCCAGGCTCAGAGCCAGCATGAGGATCAGCACGGCAACCGCGACGTTCCTAGCGAGCAGCGACCAGCGTGATCGTCTCGTGGCCATGACCGGGATGAGGATCGTGGCGATGATGAGAGGGAGCCACGTGCTGCGGGTCAGACTGAGCACCTCGGTGAGGACCATCGCCACGATCAAGGGCCAGCGCAGCCAACTCCACCGGCCCCTGGCCAACACCCTGCCGGGGCCGATCATCAGCAAGGTGATGCTGAGCAGCCGCAAGAGCGGCGGATCGATCCGGACCGTTTGCGACACGTTCCCACCCGTAATCACGTAGCCGATCTCAGGACCGTAAAGGCCGTCCAGACCGGTCGCGACCCCCAAGACCACCAGGAACGAACACAGCCCACTGGTCACAACGAGATCCCTGGCCAAGGCGTCAGGATCGCGCGCGTAGGCGTCGCGCGCGATGAAGTACGACAGCCCAGCAACGCACGCCAGGCCGGTGTTGACCGTAGACCCCAGAGGATCACCGGCCAGCGCCGCTCGGACCAGAGCCAGGACGAGAGCAAAACCGAACAGCACTAAAGGTAAGACGAACCATGCTGGCTGGGCTGCCTGACGCGGACCGCGTCCCTGCAAACGAGACATGACGACCCAGGCCAGGCCCAGTGCCAACAAGACCAGCCCTGCAGTCACTCGAAGTCCACCCACCGACCTGGCGAGCAGACGCAGGTCCAATGGGCCGGCCCACACGACCACGAGAAGGACCACGACCCACCGCGGGTGAACCAGGAGGACCACAGCGGCCACTGGTGCGGCGATGAGGATGAGCGGGAGCAGGCTGTCGGTCACTACCGAGACCAGAGCGGAGCCCACGAGCACCACGAAAATCAACCCAGCAAGAAGGCGATGACGCAGCACAGTGTTGCTCATCGATGTCCCCCTCCCTGCCGACGTTTCGGTACCGCCGCCTGGCTGCGGGCCCGAGGGCCACCCGTCTCGGTCGTGTGTTGGCCGTTTCATACCTGCGGGTGAGTCCGAGTGATGCTATCTACCAGCAGGCGTCGATGGAACCCGCGGCTGTCCTCCATCGCGCACCCGCCCTCGCTTCGCACCCGAGGTAGCCGCGGCCTGAGCAGCAATGCTCAGACGCCCGTTTCGCTGCGGCCGCGCCCGGCTGCATAGGGGGCTGCGCTGAGCGCCCCCATCTCTTCCGGCATGCGGCCGAATCTTGTGCGGCCAGGTGCACACACTGGGACAGCTGTCCTGCATGATGTCCTCGGATCGTCTTGGACACCGCGAAGCTGTCACGGCCACAACCGTTTTGAGGAAGGGAGCCGAACCTGGCCTGAGATGCGGCTCCCTCGCCGCGACTCCAACCACCGCCGTGTCGGTTGTTCCGACAGAAGGAGATTCCTCCACGATGAATGACGCCCCCTCGTCGAGTTCCCGGCGTGAGGTGACCGCTCACTCCCCGGACGTCCTTATCGTCAGTTACCGGCGTGCCGACCTGCTGGAGCGGTGTCTGCAGTCCGTGGACCGTCATCTACCGGATAGCCGAATCTACGTCTGGGACAACCACTCGCTAGGCAGTCCGAAGGTCCAGGAGCTGGCACAGGCATGGCCTGCTGCATCGTGGACGTTCTGCGCGGACAACATCGGTTTCGCGGCGGCGGTCAACCGCCTGGTCCGCGCTTCGACAGCCCCGACATTCCTCTTGCTCAATCCCGACGCTGAACTTGTGGGTGACCTTTCGGGCTGCCGTGCGGCGCTGACAGATCCCACAGTGGCGGCAGCTGCGCCTTGGCTCGAACTCGGCATGAGGCACCCGTGGGACAACGCCCACCGGGAACCCACCGCACTGCGTCACCTCGTGTCGTACGCGGGCTGGGACGATCGGTTGGGTCGTTTTGCTCCGCTATCTATGTCGTATGCCCAGCAGCCCGCTGACGTCGATGGGTACCTGACAGGCGCCGGGCTGCTGATCTCGCGTGAAGCCTGGCGCGCCGTTGGGGAGTTCGACGAACGCTACTTCCTCTACGGCGAGGAAGCCGATTGGAGCCGCCGTGCGCGGCGACGCGGGTACCGGCTGTGCGCTGTCGCCGAGCCTGGGATCATCCACTCCGCGGGTGGCACTGTCAACGACGCTACCGCTGCCACGTCCCGCAGCGCGCAGCTGCTGCAAGAAAACCGGATCCGCTACTTGCGTGACCATCACGGCGCGCTGTCGGCGCGGGCGTTCACCATCGGCTCGGCTGCGCTGGATCTGACACAGCGCTCAAAGCGGCGGCTGCGCTCCGCAGCAGCTCCGGACTTCATCGTCACCTCGCCCACCCTGGCATTCGGGGGCGCAGAGCGTCAGCGGGTAGCTCTTGTCAACGGGCTGGCGGCCACTGGTAAGCGGGTTGTTCTGCGCCTATTACAGGGGGAAGGCGACCTGCGCGCGCATGTAGACCCGGCAGTAGAAGTGCAGGTTGCCTCCTACCGCAATGTCACCCGTGACGCTGGAGCCCAGACCCTCCTGGTGACCGGCACCACTCGCATCGAGCTGGCATACGGGGCTGCCTGGCGGGCAGTGAACAGCGGACGCGGGCGATGGGTGGTGGCCAATCACCACGCGGCAGCTCCCGAACGTGGCGTCTTCCGGCCTGCTGACACTGCTTTGATGCGTGTCGCGGACGGGATGATCTACCTGGCTGAGGCCCATCGACAGGCACACGCGGCTCACCAACGGCTCGACCGTGGTCGCTACTGGATCGTGCCGAACGGAATCGATGTCGACCGCTTCGCCTCACGCCATCCACAGCCACCGACTCGCCCCACCCTGGTCTCGATTGGCCGGCTCACCGAAACGAAACAGGTGCCGCTCTTGGTGGAAGCCCTCACCGCGATCGAAGACCTGGACTGGGTGGCAGATATCTGGGGCGACGGCCCAGATCGTGATTGCGTCGAAGCTGCAATCCCTGAGCACATGTCGGAGCGAATCCGGCTGCGCGGCTGGTGCTCCGACGTTCCCGAAGTACTGGCCGGGGCCGACCTTTTCTGCATGACCAGCCGTTTCGAGGCTCAGCCCATGGCGATTCTCGAGGCGATGGCCGCTGGGGCTGCAGTGGCTTCCTCCGCAGTGGCCTCTGTCCCCGAGATGCTGGAAGGAGGTGCGGGCGTGCTCGTCGATCCGAATACCCCCCAGAACTGGAGCGCCACGTTACGAGACCTTCTCGCGGAACCCTCGCGCTTGTCCGCCCTCGGCCGAGCCGGCCGGGATCGAGTTCTGGATCGCTACACAGAGGACGCCATGATTGCGAATTACCTTCGCGTTCGGGATGAGGTGTTTTCCCGGTGACGGCGCGCTTGGGACTCCCCCGTGTTCTAGTCGCGACCGCTATGTTCCCCTCAGACGAGGACCCTGTGCGGGGGGTGGTCGTCCTCAAGGAAGTGACTGCGCTTCGCGAATCTGGGATTCAAGTCAACGTCGCTCCGAAGCGTCCGGGCTGGCGGGGTTATCTGACTCAACTCCGTGCGGTGATAGCGCAGGTACAGGGTGCCGACCTTGTCCATGCTCACTACGGGACATCTGGCTTCGTGTCTGCTTTAGCGTGTGGAAACACCCCGCTGGTCGTCACGATGCACGGCTCGGATATCGCCTTCGGGTTCCGACCTCGCCTGAGTAAATACTGGATCCAGTACCTCTTGTCAGTGCTGGGCGCGAGTCGGGCGCGCGCGATCATCGTGCAGGACGACACCATGGTCAACCAGCTCCCGGCCTCCTTGCGTAGTAGAGCAAGGGCGCTGGGGCAAGCGGTGCGCCTACCCCAGATTCCAGCAGAAAGCGCTGAGCGGCAGGGTGTGCTCTTCCTCGCCAGTCGCCATCGACCGGTGAAAAGGTTCTCCCTGGCCCAGGAGGCGGTCCGGCTCGTGCCCGACTGCCCCGGACTGGACAGCCTGGACACCCACGCCGTGTCCGACATCCCAGCCGCAATGGAAGCCTCTCGGGTCGGTCTCCTCACCAGCGAACGCGAGGGGATGCCGGTGGCGGTCAAAGAGGCGTTGGCCGCAGGTCTGAGAGTGGTGTCGGTCGACCTGCCTGCACTGCGCGCGCTCGCCCGCGAACTACCTGAGGCGCTCACCCTGACGGCGCACGACCCCGACTCAATCGCCCGCGGCGTTCGTCAGGCTCTGGCTGCACCCGTCCTCAGCCCGCAGCAACGTAGTCACATTCACGACGTGCTGCGCAGGCGTCTATGGACGGAGCCCGAACGCACGCGTGCCCTGGTCGAGATCTACGACCGAGCGGCTCGTGCTGATCTCGATTAGCAACCGATTGGCGGCGTTCACCCCAGCACTGACGTAAGTCAGGCTGCGCCGTCATTCCACCCCTGTGGGCCCCTGACCGGGCCGCAGCACAGAGCGAACCTCGGACCACTGCACGACCCTGAAGAGTACGAGCCCCGCCAGATAGGCCAGGCCGACGGCCATGATCCGTACGGCCCAGTTTCCCTGCACGAAGTGCTCGGTGATCGCACTTAGCCCGAGAGCGGGGATGAGCTTCAGCAGCATCGCCGCTGGCAGACATGCTCCATATTTACGCGTCATCAGCACAATGCAAACGAGGAGACCGCTGACCTCGGACACGATGAGTGCCATTGCCGCCCCGGAGGCTCCGTACTGGGGAATCAGAATGAAGTTCCCAGTGATATTGATGAGCAGGTTTATCGTATTTAAGATGGTCAACGTTCGCTGCTGATAATCCGCAATGAGGGCTGCCGAGATTACCGCCGTAACCATTCCAATAGCCACACCAAGAGCGACGATCCCGAGCGGTCGGGAGGCAATGCTCACCATCTCGCGGGAGCCGATAAAGGTAATGAGGTCCGGAGCCAGCCCCCACACCAATACGCTGAGCGGCGCTGCGAAGTAAAGCACGGCTTTGAGCGCGTTCTTGATCGTTTCGGCGAACGCAGCTCCGCTCGCCGCGGCATCTGATGCGAACCGTGCGGCAAGCACCGACGCGATACTCGAGGAAACGATGGTGAACGTTCCCACAGTCTTATAGGCCAGGCCGTAGGCCCCCACCTGCTCGGTCGTCGACAGCTTGCTGAGCATCACGCCGTCCACGGTGAAGTACAAGACGCCGACAGCAGCGATGTAGGTCATCGGCAGAGTTTCACGAACGAGGGCACGCATTTCACCCCACTGCCAGACCGGGCGGAAGGCGCCGATCAATCGACCGAGTCGGGTCATCGCAATCATCTGCCCCAACGGCACCATGAGTTGGGCGACGAAGAACCACATGAGACCCAGATCGAGCATGATCGCTAGCCCGATCACGATCAAGCTGGATACCCGCCCCACCAGATCTGCTGCCGCGTAATGACCGAACCTGCTGTGCACCTGAGCGACGGGGTTGAAACAGGTGGCCCACGAATTGGCGACCAACCCGAGCGACAGGATGGCGATCCCTAACCGGACCGGCGGCTGGTCGGCATACATGAGCGCACCTGCGATGTTTGCCACGGCTACCAGCGGAACGACCGTGAGCAGACTGACCGCCATAGTCAGGCCTACTTGTCTACCTAGCTCCATCCCTCGCCCGGAAACTCTGCGGACAACCACGTTGCCCATACCGAGCTCCGTCCACGCGCCGAAGCTGTTGACGAAAAGTGTCGCGGTGATGAGTAGCCCGTACCCGGTGGGCCCGAGGTAGGTGACCGCCATCTTCACCTGGACTAGGGACAGAATCAGCCCCAGAGCGCGGGCGCCACTGACCGTCATCACGCCCCGCGCCAAGACACCGCCGTTAGCCACGCGCACTTCCCCCTTATGAGGCTGAAAAGTCCTGCTGCGGCCGGATGACACTAGCGCGCCATCCGAATCATTCATCCACCCAAGGGAGGGGGCGCAGGAAACACATCGAGAACCGGCTACTGATCGCCCTTAGGCAGGTGGCAAACCAGACCATAACGGTTCCTCACCCATTCACCTACCGCGCCCCATACCGTTCGCACCGTCGACCACGCTGGTCAAGGCCTGGGCCCACCGTCGCGCTGTGACACTGTTGGAGAAGCTCGATAGGTACAGCTCACGGTGGCGTCGCCCATCGGCAGCAGCTCGCTCAGGGTCTGCGAGTAGGTCGAGGGCCTGCGCCAAGCACCCCGGGTCCCGGTGCGGAAGCGGCACCTCCCCCTTCGGCAGATATTCGGCTAGGCCCCCCACCTCGCTGACCAGGGTGCGGACTCCACATTGCGCTCCGAGCACCTGGACTCCGCTTTGCGAACCGGCTGAATACAGACAGATGGACGCCTTACCGGCTGCCAGACGCGGAGCTAAGTCCGCGAAAGCGAACCGCCCCTTGACCCACTCGACGTCCGACGGGATTGGGCAACCCGGATCGCCGCCTCCGACAACGACCAGCCGGTCGCCACGGAAAGATGTGGACTGCTGATGCTGACGGTAGCCCTCAAGGATGACCGGCAGATTCTTATAGCTCGACAACCGGCCGACTACGAAGAAGTCACGTCGATCCGCGGGGCCGACCAACTCAGGGGTCGCATCTTCGGGCATTTCACTGGTCAGCGGGAGAACCTCGACGGGGTGGCGCCGCGGGCCGAGCTCGTCCTTGACCCGGGAACTGAAGCAGACCTCCAGGGCTGCGCGCCGACCGAGCACTCCGCCGGAAAGGCGTCGCATAAGAGGGGTTCGGTTGGCCGCGTCGTGCGCCCGCGCGTCGTGGGTGGTGATGACCAGGGGGACCCCGGCTGGAGCGAGAAGCAAGAAGCGGGGGTCTCGGGTGATCTCGGTGACCACCACGTCGGGTGCGAACCTGCGCACGTAGGAGTGGGCCTCGCGCAACTCCGCCATCCCGAGGCGCGAGCGCCACGGACCCCTGAACAGGATGTCGGCCGGGTGGAGTGCCGGCGCATCAAAATGCTGGGACGTGGTAGCGACGACGACCTCGTGGCCATCTGAGCGAAGTCCGTTCGCCCATGCGACGGACAACGTCCGAAACCACGGCGACAGCCATAGAACCTTCACGGCACCGACTATAGTCGCCGACTTACGTCCCTGAGCGCGCGTGGCGGTAGCCTGCGGCTATGCCCCGCACCTGTGACAGTAGGCCTTCCAGTAGGTCTCGTACGTCCTGCTGCGGGTATTCGGCCGGTGATGGTCCGCCGTCTGTGCTGCAGGAGGGTTCGCCCCCGGCTCCCCTGAGGAGCCCTGGTTTCACCGCGCCGCCCGCGACCGCCACGTAATGGGTGCCCGCACAGGTCGGTTAGCGACCGCAACCGTGTTCACAGCGGTCCTAGCCGGGTGCGCAGCACCGGCGCCACCGCCGGATCCGGAGCCCAGGCCACCCTTATCTCTGGAGTGCACCAAGACCCAAGATGAGGTCGAGACCGTCACCGAGAACGGGGCGAGTCAGCCCATCTGCGTGCGCGGTGCCTGGGTGTTCATCGCCCCGGCGCTGGAGAATCCGCAGCGAATGCGCCGGAGTGAGATCTTCCTGCGTAACGGCAGCGAGCCTGTCACGGGCCGCGAGGGGTCCGTCATCGTTCACGATGTTGAACTGAGCGTGCGACTCGGGGAATCCGGAGCCAGCGACGACGCCTGGCACGTTCTGTGGCAGTTGCACGGCCCGACGGATGGGCAGTGGCGCCCGCCCCCCGTGGCCCTCCACGTGCGAAACGGCCGCCTCGGGCTCTCCGGTGGGGCCGGTCACCCGAACCACAGCTGGAAGCAAGCCAACCACGAGTGGTCTAAACCACTCATCCCGATCTCAGACGGGGAGACCCATCGGGTCCGTATCGTCGTCGTGCTCTCCTCCGACCCACGCAAAGGCTCGGTCAGTGCGAGTGTTGACGGGCGAAGCGTCCTGGAACAGTGGCGACCGCGATCCCCGGACGGATACACCCCGGGGACGCTCTATCCCGGGCAACACCAGGTCTCCAGCCGGATAGGCCTGTATCGCGGCAGCCAGTCCGAGACGCCGCCTGAGTACGAGCAGATCGTCGTTCAACGCGTCCTTGAAGCAACCGGGCACTGAGAGTCACTGCGCCGACCAAGCCCGCTGCACAACAAGGCCCGCAATTGAGGTGTGGCGTTGTGCACAACGTTGACCGTCGCTGCCTATAGGGCCGACCGGCCGGGCCGATGAGGGTTCCGCCGCACTGCCATGCGGCGCCTCGGCCGGGCCACGGTCCCGCAGAGGGCACCTACCACGGAAGACGCCAATCATGTCTCGACGCAAACTTGCCACGTTGACCGCTGCGGGCTTCCTGGCGGCCGTCCCGCTGTGCGCGATGTCTGCCGCCAATCAAAGCGCCCCTGCAACAGCAGCAGCATCGATCGAATCAGTTCGAGCATCGTCGCTGAACTGTTCCTCGCCCTTCACCGCTCCCTACGCCCAGGTTCAGGGCGCGGCCTCCGTCCCGGTATGCGCAAATGACACGTGGATCTACGACGTCCCGGCCTCACGCTCCCCAGACTCGGTTCGCCGCACCGAGACACACTGGGGCACAGGCAATGCCATCGTTCAGTACCGCGAGGGCCAGACGGTCGACCACGAAGCGATCTACACGGGTGAGCTTGGGCAAGCCGGTCAAGACGACGACGACTGGCATGTCTTATGGCAGATGCACGGCCCCTTCAAGAACGGCGCTTGGCACTCACCCGCGCTGTCGCTTTCGGTTCGGCATGGACAAGTGCGTCTGGTCGGCGGTTCCGGGCACCCCAACCAGGACTGGAAAAACCGCAACTACGAATGGGTCGCCCCGCTGACGACGTGGACCGACGGCAAACCCGTTCGAGTTCGAGTCCGCTCGTACCTGTCCTCCGACCCCTCCCGCGGATGGGTGAGCGCGTGGGTAGACGGTCGGCAGGTGCTCAACCAGTGGCACCCCACTTCTTACCGGGGCGGGAACCGCCCCGGCACCTTCTACCCGGGTATGGACTACGTCGTAAGCCGCAACGGGCTCTATCGCGGGTCGCAGGGCGCGACATCCCCCACCTACCGCCAGGTGGTCTCGGTACGTCTGCTGCGGGCGGGCTAACCGGCCTTAATTGCGCTCTGGCAGATCTAGACTGGCGCCATGCGCGTCCTGGTTGCTGGAGGAGCCGGCTACATCGGTTCACACACTGTCGTCCGGCTCCTCCAACACGGGGATGACGTTGTCATCGCCGACAACTTCAGCAACTCCTCACCGCTCGTAGTGGACCGGTTGCGACGCATCACTGGGCGCCCAGTCAAGGTCGAAGAGATCGACCTCACCGACACTGCTGACACCAAGGCGCTCATGCGGAACGCGAAGCCGGATGCTGTTATCCACTTCGCTGGGTTGAAGGCCGTCGGGGAGAGCGTCACGAACCCAGGCTCCTACTATTCAGTCAATCTCCGCAGCACGTTGTCGCTGTTGGCCGCGATGCAGGAGGCCGGGGTTTACTGCCTGGTGTTCTCATCCTCAGCCACCGTGTACGGGATGAACCCACCTGTGCCCACGCCTGAGGACAGTCCGACCTCTGCGACGAACCCGTACGGGTGGACGAAGGTCATGGGAGAGCAGATTCTCACCGATATCGCCGCCTCCCACCCGCAGTGGCGGATCGGCCTGCTGCGCTATTTCAATCCGGGCGGCGCGCACCCCTGCGGAGCAATAGGCGAAGACCCACTCGGGGTTCCTAACAACGTCCTGCCCTACATCAGCCAGGTAGCTATCGGCAGGCGAGACTACTTGTCCGTTTTCGGTGATGACTATGACACCCCCGATGGCACCGGGGTTCGCGATTTTATTCACGTCGATGACCTTGCTGAAGGCCACGTGGCGGCCCTTCACAGGCTGACGACGATGCCCCGCTCTCTCGATGTGTGGAACCTCGGCACCGGCCGGGGCACCAGCGTGCTCGAACTACGGGCTGCCTTCGAAGCGGCCAGCGGCAGGCCGATCCCGTACCGCGTCACCGCACGCCGTCCTGGGGATGTCGCACGCTCCTTGGCGCTCGTTACCAAGGCAGAGCGAGAGCTCGGATGGCGGGCTCAGCGCGGCCTCCTGGAGATGTGCCAAGATGCCTGGCGCTGGCAGTCGCAGAATCCTGATGGCTACCGTTAAGCGGTAGCTACCCTCGGGGTGCGATGGACAACGTCTTGCAGAACCCCCCTGAGATCAGCCGCAAAGTCAGCGCTAGTGAATTGTTCATGCACACGACGCTGCCCGGCCTGACCCATGGCACGTGCCCGGTCTGGGTCTTCTAAGAGAGAGGCCACCGCGTCCCTGAACGCCCGCGTATCGCCCGGCGGTACGAGCAGTCCCGTCACACCGTGCTCCACGTACGCGTTCAACCCCGGATTCGCGCTCGCAACGACGGGGCGTCCTGAGGCCATCGCCTCGGTCATGACGCTGAGCCCCGAACCGACCCGCGTCGGATGTAACGCCACTGCGACGACACTGGCGCGGCTATAACAGCCGCGCACCGCCTCATCCATCCTCCGACGGTGGACGATGCCGAGTCCTTGCGGCACCTGGACCGGCAGGGTGGTAGCGAGTTCGAGCGTGGCATGTGGCAGCGCGGACTGCAGATCGACCATCGCGGCCACGAGGGTGTCGTGATCACGGAAACGGTCATCACCGACACTGAAGACACGACCAGGGATCGCTTCGGACCACGGACGCGGGCTGAAGAACTTCTCATCGACTCCGAACCGGACGAAATACACCTTCTCCCGAGGCACCCCCATTTCCTCCACGAGGGTATTGACCATCGCAGGGCACTCGGTGAACACCCCTGCGACCCGAGCTAGGGCGCGCTTGGTGAGCGCGCTCGCCCCCGGCCAGGCTTCCCTGGTCGACGTCAGCCAGGCCACCCCGGTCACCACCGGGGGTCCCCCGCCCAGGAGGGCCGCGGGTAGCCCGGTGCGTTCATCCATCGTGAGGACGACGTCGGCGGATCTACGCAGCGGCGACAAACGTGACACCAGGGCGGGAAGCACCTCATAGCCGTGGCTGCGTGACTTCAGCACCCGCAGTGGTTGAGTGAACTGTCCTGGCCAGGACCGGCGAAAGACAACCGTCGTCTGCAAGTCCGCCAACCGATGCAGTCCGTAGGGAGTTGCATCCGGAGCGAGCCCCCGCGCGTTTCTCCGACGCCATTCAGCCACGTCCAAGCTTTGCGGCAGCTCGACATACACCTTCATCTCGACACCTCAGCTTCTGTCATCCCTACCAACGCCCCCCTCGCGTACAGACCCGTGCGTGTCATGAGCTCGGGCCCAAGGACGTAGCCCGCAGGTCACAGAGTCGCCCCGCGCGTCGACGCTTTCGGCGCAAACCGCCAGGACAAGTAGCTGACACCCCTTGGCGTAAATAAGTGTCCCCCCCTTGCCGTTCATTGACCTCATCATCGGCGTTCAGAACGTTCCTGAGCATAAAATTTAGACATTTACCCGTAACCTGGACAGTGTCGGCCTTGATTTGCTACGGCATCTGCTACTGCGAGGAGACCTCCATGTCTGAGGGTGCAGTCGCTACGCTTCGTTGTCGCATCTGCCAGTCCCCGTTGTTCGCCACCTTCGTCGACCTTGGCGCCTCTCCCCCGTGCGAAGCCATTCTCACCGCTGCAGAGGTTGATCAGGGTGAAGTTGCCTACCCCCTGCACGCCCGCATCTGCACCGAGTGCCTTCTCGTCCAAGTCCCTGAAATACTTACTGCGGCAGCGATTTTCACGGACGAATATCCCTACTTTTCGTCATTCTCAACTTCTTGGGTCGCGCACGCGAAGCGCTTCGTCGACGACACCTGCGAACGGCTACAGCTCGACGGGGACTCGTTCATCATCGAGGTCGCCAGCAACGACGGCTACCTGCTGCAGCATGTCCGCGATCTCGGTATCCGCTGTCTGGGTATCGAGCCCACCGCCAACACTGCCGGGGCGGCGAAAGACAAGGGCATCGAGACACAGGTGTGCTTTCTCGGTGCGCAGACCGCCGCCCAGATCGTCGAGCGGCACGGGCGCGCGGATCTGGTCATCGCGAACAACGTCTTCGCCCACGTCCCCGACCTTCGGGACTTCACCCAGGGGCTGGCGACCCTGCTTGCCGAGGAAGGGACTCTCACCATCGAGGTCCCCCACCTGGCCAAACTGATCGAGCTGCGGCAGTACGACACCATCTACCACGAGCACTTCCAGTACTTCACGTTGCTCACCGCGAGCAGGGCTCTGGCCTTGGGCGGGCTCGTCGTCGTCGATGTCATGGAGCTGCCCACCCACGGCGGTTCGCTGCGGATCTATGCCCAGCACGCAAACCACGCTCGGCCGCCCTCACCGGCAGTCGCTCAGGTGCTCGCAGCCGAGAAACAAGCCGGGCTACACACCCTCCAGGGGCATCTCGGTTTCGAGGCAGCTGTCGCCAGTGTCAAACGGGGACTGTTGCGGTTCCTCCTGGACGCCCAGGAAAACGGCCGCACTGTGGTGGGCTACGGCGCTCCTGGCAAGGGGAACACGCTGCTCAACCACTGCGGCATCCGCGCAGACCTACTTCCCTTCACCGTGGACATGAATCCCCACAAGCACGGCAAATTCCTGCCCGGCAGTCGGATCCCGGTGCGCCCTCCTTCGGCGATCGCAGAGGCCAAACCCGACTACGTTCTCGTGCTGCCATGGAACCTTCGCGACGAGATCACCGCTCAACTGGCGCCGACCCTGGCAACGTGGGGCGGCAAGCTCGTCTTCGCCGTGCCCAGTCTGGATATCGTCACCCCGGAAGGGTCGCCCCAATGAAGGTCGTGCTGTTCTGTGGTGGCTTCGGGATGCGCATGCGCGATGGCGTCGATGATGTTCCCAAGCCGATGGCCATGGTGGGTGATCGCCCCCTGATCTGGCATGTGATGCGCTATTACGCCCATTTCGGACACCGGGAGTTCATCCTCGCGATGGGGTACGGCGCTCGGCATATCTCGCGCTACTTCTTGGACTACGACGAGACTCACTCCAACGACTTCGTCATCGAGAAGGGCCAGGTCCGCCCCCTGGCCACAGACGTCGCGGACTGGAAGATCACCTTCGTGCACACCGGCGTCGAGACCCCGATCGGTGAACGACTTCGGCGGGTAGCCCACCACCTCGGCGACGACGAGTTCTTCCTGGCCAATTACGCCGACGTCCTCACGGACGCACCCCTTGACGACATGATCCGCGAGTTCATCGCAGGCGACGCGCTCGCCTCCATGCTCGCCGTTCCGCCACAGTCGGCCTTCCATATCATCGAGGTCGACGACCGGCACATCGTCGGCGACATCCGCTCCGTCGCCACGTTGCCCATGCGCGAGAACGGAGGGTACTTCGTCATGCGAAGAGAGTTGCTTGACGAACTGGAGCCGGGCCGTGACCTCGTCGGCGACACCTTGACGCGCCTAGCTCACCAAGGGCGGGTCCGGGCGTACCCCTACGACGGCTTCTGGATGCCAGCCGACACGGTCAAAGAACGAGTTGTCCTGGACCGACTGGCCATTGCCGGCGACGCACCCTGGCAAGTGTGGCGAGAGCGCGAGAAGGTACGCGAGCCTCTCATCCCCCAACCGTTGACGGGCCGCTGACATGCTTGCCCTGAACGCAGTGACCTCAGCCGGTCCGCGTTCGGTCCTGGCGGTCGGCGCGCACTGCGATGACATCGAGATCGGGGCCGGCGCCACCCTGCACACGTGGGCGCGCCTAGCTCCAGAGACCCGCTTCACCTTCGTCGTGATGACATCGACCCCGCAGCGCGCGCGCGAGGCCCGAAACTGTCTCCGCGCTCTCGTGGAGCCCGCTACCAGCGACGTCGTCGTGCATGAGCTGCGCGACACGCGGTTACCGGGCGACTACGACCGCGTCAAAGACATCCTGGCGGAACTGGCCCAGGAACCATGGGACCTCGTCTTGACCCATCAACGTTTCGACGCCCACCAGGATCATCGTCTCCTGGGAGAGCTGGCGCCCACGGCGTTTCGGGATCACCTCGTATGGCAGTTCGAGATCCCCAAGTGGGACGGGGACCTCGGCACGTCACAGGCGAACCTCTACGTCCCGTTGACCCAGGATGCCGTTGCGGCGAAGTGGGCGGCATTGGATGAGCACTACGTCAGTCAGCGCGGAAAGGACTGGTGGGACGAGGAGACCTTCGCCGCCCTGGCGCGATTGCGAGGGATGGAATGCCGGCAGCGCTACGCCGAAGCGTTCCGGTGCGAGAAGGCCGTCGTGGACCTCGCCCTGCCATGAGTTCCGCCGACGTCACGCCTGCCGCGGCCCACCCCATCCAGGCCCTCGACCACTGCCGTCTGTGCGGCGGTGCCCTGGAGCGTGTCCTCGACCTCGGCCAGCAGCCTGCCTGCGACCACTTCCCCCTCGTCGAGGCGCCGCGTCCCGATCCGACATGGCCCCTCGCTTTGGCGATGTGCCTACGGTGCGCCCTCGTCCAACTCGACCACGCCTCGCCGCCGGAGGAGGCGGCGCTGGCCGTGCAGAGCGCCACGATGAAAAGGCATGCCCAGGAGGTGACGGCACGGCTCTACCGGCGACTCGAACTGGGTACCTCGCCGCGAGTGCGGGAGTTCTCCAGTCACCACGGCGGGTCCTGGATCGAGGCCTTCACTGCAGCCGGTGCACTGTCGGTGCACGAGCGCGCCGACGTGGTCATCGACAATCAAGCGATCATCCATAGCGAGCAACCCGATGCAGCGCTGGCGCGGCGGGTCGCCGCCCTTGCCGACGACGGGGTCCTGGTCGTCGAGTTCCATCATGCGGCTCGTCAACTGCGCGAGGCTCAGTTCGACACTGTGCGCCACGGGCATCCGCTCTACTTCTCCCTGCACTCCTGGGCAGCGGCTTGTGCACGTCATGACCTGGTCGTCGTCGATGCCTGGAGCGAGGAGGTCTTCGGTGGCTGTCTGATCGCGGTCGCCCGCCGCCGCGGCAGCCCGTCTGCGGCCGTGACGCGCATCCTCGAGCAGGAGCGTTCCGCCGGGGCGACGACACCGCAGGGCTACGCCCAACTGGGCGAGGACACCCGACGGGTATGCGATGACCTCGTCGCGACCCTCACCGAGGCGCGCAGGCGCGGCCGCACGGTAGCGGGCTACGGCGCAGGTTCTAAGTCGTGCACCCTGCTCGGCGTTGCCGGGATCGGGCCCGACCTGCTGCCCTTCACCGCCGACCTGTCGCCCGCGAAGCATGGACGCAGGATCCCCGGCGCAGGCATACCCATCGTGGCGCCCGAGGAGTTGATCAGGCGGGCACCCGAGACGGTAGTCATCCTCACCTGGGACATCGCCGCGGAGGTGATCCACCAGCTCCGGTCGGGCGGGTTGGATGCCACGTTCGTCATTCCACAACCGACGCTTCGCATGGTCACGCCCGGGCAATCAGTCGATTAGCTCCCAACTACCCACCAGGCGCTGGCCGGGAATCTTGGCTGCCTCCCACCGCGCGGGGGTGAGGGTGAAGAGGTCGTAGTCGACCAACTCGCCGTGCAGTTCCCGCCACTTGGGGATAGTCGCCTCGACCTCGAAGCCACTGAGCGCGAGAAATCTGCGCGGTAGGTGGTTGGCGCAGGCCACCGGGGCGTCGATGCGCTGAATACCAAGCTGGTTGATGAGCCTGTCCAGGACGAAGCCCAGACAGGCCCCTACCTGCTTGATCGACACCGTTGACGACGGTGAGAGCCACAGCCCCACCTCACAGGTGAGGCCCTGCGGCTGCAGATTCCAAAGCTGGATCTCACCGACGACGCTACCCGCACCGATGATCGCCATACAGGCCCCGGTTCCGGAGCGAGCACGCGCTTGCCAGGTGCGGCGGTGCTCGTGGAAAGCCACCCGATCCGTCGCGACGGCCATGTCCTCCGGCAATCCCCACCACGGCCGCATGCGCGTGTAGTTCGCGCGCATCGCCGCACCCCAGGAGTCGGCGTCACCGGGCTCTAACGGTCGACACATCGCCGACCCGCTACGGCCCTTACCGAGAACGGCCGTCACATCCTGGGGGTGATCTTTGGTAGCGGCGTTGCGGGCCGTGCGAACTGTGACGTAGACCTGCGCCGGGAGGACCTCCCGCAGGCGTTGGCGTATCTGAGTGCGCATATAGCCCTACTTTCCGGCCGCCTCGAAGCAGCCACCCAACCACCACGTTCGCGCCTTCGATCACGCTGCGCCTTGTCGCTGGGCGCAGACCGCAGTCACGGTAACGCCTCAGGCGCGGCGCCGGAACACCGGCTTGACGGGTGCTCCCCCCAGGTCTGCTGCGGGGTCACCGCGTTCAAGAGCCGCTGCATAGACCGGCGCCGCTGCGGCGAGCGCGGCAGCGGTGTGCTCGACATCGCGCGCGCTGATGGCGGTACTGACCACGAAGCTGGGCCCGACAACCCCGTGCAGGATGAGCTGCCGCATGAAAAGCGTACGGAACCCCTGCGAGGGCTGCTGCTGAGCGTCCAGTGTGGCGAACACCAGGTTGCAGTCGCGGCCGAGGATCTTCAGATACTCGCTCAGGCCCGCGTCGTCGATGACGCGCTCGAGTTCTTGACGTAGCGACCGGCCGATGGTGGCGAGTTGGTCCGAGACGCCCTCGGCCCGATGCACCTCGATCGTGGCCAGGAGGGCTGCCAGCCCACCGGATTCCGCGCCGTGCGTGGTCGAGAGCAGGAACACCCGGTCGTGCTGCGAATCCAGACCCCCGATCTCCATGACCTCGCGCCGCCCCGCTAGCGCCGCGACAGAGAACCCGTTGCCGATCCCCTTGCCGAACGTGCATAGGTCCGGCACCGCCCCAACCAGGGCATGCGCACCTTGCAGCGCCCAACGGAATCCGGTGATCATCTCGTCGGCGATGACAAGGGCACCGTGGGCGTGCGCACACTCGATGACCTGACACAGGTACCCCGGCGGCGGTTCCAACGCGCCAGACTCCGGCTCAAGGACTAGCGCAGCGATCTGACCGGGATACTCCACGAAGAGTCGCTCAATCGCGGCTAGGTCGCCGTAGGGGAATCCCACTGTGAGTTTCTGCACCGCTTCGGGGATGCCGGCATCCATCGGTGTCGTCCCGATGAACCAGTCGTCGGTGGAGAAGAAGGGTTGCCCGGTACACACCGCGACCATGTCGCGTCCGGTGTACGCGCGGGCCAGCTTGACGGCTGCGGTTGTCACGTCGGAACCGTTCTTCGCGAACTTCACCATCTCCATGGTGGGAACGGCGTCGAGGAACGCGTCAGCGGCGTCCAGTTCCAGTAGCGAGGGCCGCACAAAGTTTGTCCCGCAGCGAATCTGCTTGCTCACCGCCTCGGTGACCCGCGGGTGGGCGTGGCCCAGGATGACCGAGCGCAGCCCCGATCCGTACTCCACGTACTCGTTTCCGTCGATGTCCCAGACGTGGGAGCCAGCGCCTCGCGCAATGATCGGCGCACAATCCTGCGGGTACTGATCCGGGCCTTTGGCGTAGGTGTGGGCGCCTCCAGGGACGAGGGTGCGCAGTCGCTGGGCAGCGCGGCGTGACTGCTGGAATCTGTTCGGATCCATGACCGCACCCTCCCCGTACCGACCTGCCCATCATCACACCTGCCTCGGCACCCGGCACAGTCTCGTCCTGGCAGCAGTTCGTCCTGTCGCTGGGGATGCTCGCGGCTGGGGCCCCTTGGCCTGGCCGTTACCCGGTCGGCGCTGTTGCCGAACCGGATCAGGCGCCGCGGCGGCGTCATGCTCGCGGCGGCAGTCTCCACGGTCTCCGGCCGCGCCTACCTCATGGTCGTGTCCAAGGCAGGGAGAGGGCTTCGGGCGAGGCTCGAGCGTGCACCGGCGCCGGACGGGGCCTTTGAGTGTCGTTCCGGCCCGAGGTTGCCGCAGTGCTCGCAGCGCGCCCCGCCCTCGGCCGTACCCTGGGACGGTGAACACGCGCGAGGGAACGGCATGCGGACAGACTGAGCCGTCCCAGCAGCACGATGAGGTCGATCGGATCGTTGCCGCTTGGACCAGGGAATGGCCGGATGTCGATTCCGAGCCGCTGCAGGTCCTCTCCCGGGTTTCCCGTCTTGCTCGGCACCTCGAACGCGCCCGCGCCACCTCTTTCAACGCGCACGACCTCGACGGGTGGGAGTTCGACGTCCTTTCCGCGCTCCGGCGAGCCGGGCAACCCTACGAGCTCTCCCCCGGGGCGCTGGTGCAGCAAACCCTGTCCACCAGCGGCACCATGACCAACCGCATCGACCGCCTGCAACGCCGCGGCCTGGTCGAACGCCGCCCCGACCCCGCTGACCGCCGCAGCGTCAAAGTGCGTCTCCTGCCCCCCGGCGCAGAAGTCGTCGACGCAGCACTGGCCGACCTGCTGGCCCGCGAGCAGGCGATGCTCGGCGAACTGGGGCACGAGGAACGTAAAGTCCTGGCCACGCTGCTGCGGCGGTTGCTGCTGCCGCTGGAACCCTCCTGAGCCGCAGCATCACCCCGCCCGCGCCTGACACTCCGGGCGCATCACCTCGGCCGGTTCCGGCTGCGACTCAGTCGAGCAGCTCCGACAACTCCAGCCACTGCATCTCCAGCGATTCGCGCTCGGCGATGAGCCCCCGCAGCTGGACATCCAACTCCGCGACCGCCGTGTGATCGGTGGCCTTGGCCGCCATTT
The DNA here is from genome assembly GCF_012277275.1 of Gephyromycinifex aptenodytis. Classification (GTDB taxonomy): domain Bacteria; phylum Actinomycetota; class Actinomycetes; order Actinomycetales; family Dermatophilaceae; genus Gephyromycinifex; species Gephyromycinifex aptenodytis. Next base: position 1,416,326 of record NZ_CP051155.1, read on the forward strand.
GATCGTGCAGGCGAGCCTCCGCAGCGTCGATCTTGCCCAGCGCCCGCTCGATACGTCCCATCTCCTTGCGCGCCTCGCGCGTCTGAGCCGCCGATGGTGCGCCGGGGGCCGTGGCCGCTGACGGTCCCGACGAACGCGACTCCCCCAGGACACGCGCCTTCGCTCCAGCCCGCAACTGCAGGTATTGCTCCACCCCTCCGGGAAGGTCACGGACCTTACCGTCACCCAGCAGGGCGACCTGACGGTCACACATCCGTTCCAGCAGGTACCTGTCGTGGCTGACCACGAGAAGAGTTCCCGCCCAGCCGTCGAAGACGTCCTCCACGGAGGTCAAGGTCTCGATGTCGAGGTCGTTGGTCGGCTCGTCGAGGATGAGCAGGTTCGGCTCGGTCATCAACAGCCGCAACAACTGCAGTCGGCGTCGCTCCCCACCGGAGAGGTCACCGACACGGCTCTGCTGCCGTGACCCGGTGAACCCAAGACGCGTGGCGAGCTGACTGGCGCTGACTTCCTTGTCGCCCAGCCGGGTGTACTGGCGCACTTCGCTGATGGCGTCGATGACGCGGTGGTCCTCAAGCCCGTCGAGTTCACGCACGTCCTGGGTCAAGTACGCGGGAACGACGGTTTTGCCGATCTTGCGCCTACCGGAGTCGAGCTCTACATCCCCGTAGATCACCCGCATGAGGGTGGATTTACCGGCCCCGTTCACGCCCACGATACCGATCCGGTCGCCGGGGGCGAGCCGCCAGGTCACCTGATCCAGGATCTTGCGCTCGCCGAAGGCGAGGTTGGCGTCCAGAACGTCGACGACATCCTTGCCCAGCCGGGTCGTTGCGAACCGCACCAAGGAGACCTCGTCACGCGGTGGCGGTTCATCCTCGATCAACGCCGATGCCGCCTCGATGCGGAACTTGGGCTTGCTGGTGCGGGCCGGCGCTCCCCGACGCAGCCAGGCCAGTTCCTTGCGCAGCAGGTTGTCGCGCCGCTCCGCCGTCACCGAGGCGACCCGGTCACGCTCGGCCTTGGCCAACACATACGCCGCGTAACCGCCGTCATACGCCTCGACTCGGCCGTCGACGACCTCCCAGGTGAGGGTGGCGACAGCGTCGAGGAACCACCGGTCGTGGGTTACGACGATAAGGGCGCTGCCCTCCCGGGATTTGCGCTGGGACAGGTGCGCAGCCAGCCACGCCACCCCTTCGACGTCGAGGTGGTTCGTGGGCTCGTCCAACAGGATGACGTCGGGGTCTTGCACCAGTAGCGCGGCTAGCGCCAGACGGCGCTTCTCACCGCCGGACAACGGCCCGACCTTGGCCTCGAAACCGCCCAGGTCGGGGGCGTCCAAGCCGCCCAGCAAGCCCTCCAGGACGTCGCGGACACGCGGGTCTCCGGCCCAGTCGTGCTCGGCACGGTCACCGACCGCCACCTGACGCACGGTGGCCTGCGGGTCGAGAGTGTCCGCCTGGGTGAGCATCCCCATGCTCAAGCCACCGACGCGGGCCACCCGACCCGAATCGACGTCCTGCGACCCGGCCAGCACCCGCAAAAGCGTCGATTTACCGCCACCGTTTCGACCGACGACGCCGATCCGGTCGCCCTCAAGCACCCCGCAGGAAACCTCATCCAGGATGAGCGTGGTGCCCAGTGAGAGCGAAGCCCGTTCGACCGAAATAAGATTGGCCATCAGCGTGCGTTCCCGATCTCGTTGGCAGTGGTGAGCACATGTGCGCCGGGGACCGGCCCGGCGGCTCGATGAACTTGAGCAACGACGCGGTTGGCGGCCAACCCGACGCTCAAGTCGAGCCCGGCGTCATGATCTTTGACCAGGAAGACGATGGTCGGTCCGGAACCGGAAACGATCCCAGCCAACGCTCCGCACTCGATCCCCGCATCGATGACCTCCCCGAGGTCTGGTCGCAGTGAGATCGCGGCCTGCTGAAGATCGTTGTCGAGCGCCCCCGCGAGCGCGCTGGGGTCTCCGGAACGTAGGGCCGCCATCATCGCCGAGGATGGTTGCGGTTGCGGGACATCCTGGTCGGCACGCAGCCGATCGAGTTCAGCGAAAACCGACGGGGTGGAGAGACCCTCATCGCTGACGGCCAGTACCCAGTGGTAGTTCCCCCGCGACAGGGCAGGCACGACCTTCTCGCCACGACCCGAACCGAGGGCGGTCCCCCCGGCGAGCGCGAAGTTGACGTCGCTACCCAGCGAAGCTGCGCACTCATGCAGCAGTCCCGGACCGCTACGCAGGCCCCAGAGCGAGTCGCACGCCACCAGCGCACCGGCCGCGTCTGCTGAGCCGCCCGCCATCCCGCCCGCGACCGGGATCGACTTGTCGATGCGGATGTGGACCGGACCCACCTCGGCCTCCTGGCCGACCGACTCGGCCAAGAGTTGAGCCGCGGCCAGCGCCAGGTTCTCGGAGTCGGCCGGCACCAGATCCGCGTAGGGTCCGATGACTGCCACCCCCCACTCCTCGGCGGGGGTGACCGTGATGTCGTCGAAGAGGTCGACGGCGTGGAACACCGTCGCCAGTTCGTGGTAGCCGTCCTCACGACGTGGCCCGACTTTAAGTTCTAGATTGATCTTGGCGGGCACCCGCACCCTCACTCCGGGATCTCCCACCGATGACGTCATGACCATCACCCTAATTGGTGGCCCCGCGACCGCCCCAAATGAGGCAGTTCCGGCGCCTGGCGGCCAACTCTGCTAAGGATGTGGCTGCCGCTGCGCTGGGTTGATCGTGCGGGCGCGACGTCACCGAACGTCCGAGTTGCTCCGGAGGCCGGTTGTCATCGGGTCAGGGCGCGGGTCAGTGCGGTGAAGTCGTGCACATCCAGCTGTTCCCCGCGCATCCTGGGGTCGATACCGGCCGCTCGCAGTGCCTCTTCGGCCGCGCCGGGGCCACCGGCCACCCCGGCCAGCGCAGCCCGGAGTGTCTTGCGCCGCTGGGCGAAGGCTGCATCGACGACCCTAAAGACCGCTTCCCGCTCCACGTCCTGCGCTGGCGGCAGGCCTCGGGTGAGGGCGACCAGGCCCGAACCGACGTTCGGCACCGGCCAGAACACCGAGCGGGGCACCTCCCCGGCCAGGCGGGCGTTGCCGTACCAGGCTGCCTTCACGCTCGGAACCCCGTAGATCTTCGATCCGGGCGCGGCACACAAACGCTGCGCGACCTCGAGCTGGACCATCACCAGGACCCGTCGGATGCTGGGGAACTGCTCCAGGAAACGCAGGATCACCGGAACCGAGATGTTGTAGGGGAGGTTCGCCACGAGGGCGGTCGGCGCCGGGCCGGGCAGAGTCTGCACCGTCAACGCATCGGCAGCCACTACCTCAAGCCGCTCACCCAGGTGCGGCACCCGTGCCTGCACCGTCTTCGGCAGCGCCTGCGCCAGGTTGGGGTCGACCTCCACCGCCACCACCCGCGACACCTGCGCGAGCAGAGCCAGCGTCAGTGAACCCAGACCGGGCCCGACTTCGACCACGACGTCCTCGGGGCCGACCTCGGCCAGGCGGACGATGCGTCGCACCGTGTTCGCGTCGACGACGAAGTTCTGGCCCCACTGCTTGGTCGGCCGCAGGCCCAGCGCGGCCGCGAGCTCCCGGACGGCCACCCCACCGAGTAGGCCGTCGTCGCCAGGAGTCACCACGGGCCGTACAGCTCATCCGAGGTCGTGGACAGCGCGGTGCACAGCTGCGGAACCGAGACGTTCAACACCCCGGCCATCACCCGCACGGTCAACGGGATGAGGAAGGGTGCGTTGATCGCGCCCCGGTGCGGGCTGGGCGTCAGGTACGGCGAGTCGGTCTCGACGAGCAGTTGCTGCAACGGCACCACGGAGAGCGCGTCCCGCAGCGGGCGGGCGCTCTTGAAGGTGACGGTGCCCGCGAAACTGAGGTAGTAGCCGCGCTCCACGCACTCGCGTGCCATCGCGATGTCACCGGAGAAACAGTGCAGCACCGTGCGTTCGGGGGCGCCCTCCTCGGCGAGCACTCGCAACACGTCCTCGTGGGAGTCACGATCGTGGATCTGCAGCACCTTGCCGGTGCGCTTGGCCAGATCGATGTGGCGGCGAAAGGACTCGATCTGGGACTGCCGCCCCGACGGCGGGGTGCGGTAGTAGTCCAGGCCGGTCTCGCCGATGACGCGGACCCGCGGGTGCGCGGCGAGTCGCTCGATCTCGGCGAAGGCGCTTTCGAACTCGCCGCGCTCGGCGTGCACGGGTGCCTCGTTCGGGTGCAGCGCGACCCCGCCCAGCAGTCTCGGATGCCTCTCCAGCAACGAGACCGTCGCAGCGGCGCTGCCCAGGTCGCAGCCGATCTGCACGACCCTGTCGACTCCGACCGAGGCTGCCTCGGCCAGAACTCGACTGACCTGTTCGTCCAGGGACGGGGCGAAGTTCTCGTCGTCGTCCCGGCGGATGTCCAGGTGGGCGTGGTTGTCCGCTACCGGGACCGGGAGCGGGTCCGGCGCGCTGGGGTGACTGCCGCGCTCGGTCACGATCCCGACTCGGCGGCCGGTTCAGCTCCGGGGCTGTCGCCACGCAAGCGCTCTAGTTCGGCTGCGACCACGTCGGGGTCGAGCTTGACGAAGACTCCGCTGGGCTTGCTGACCGGCGTTCCGGGAGTCACCGGCCGGGACTTCCAGGCGGGGAAGCCCGAATAGTCACCGGTGATGACCGGATAGGAACGCGCCTGGGGAACCGACTCCGGCAGACCCTCGACGTCGACGTCGAAATCCTCGACCTCTTCGATGCGCGGCATCGGCGTCAGTTCACCGGTGCCACCGAAAACCGCGTCGATGCGGTTGGAGGCGTGCGGCAGGAAGGGGCTCAGGATGAGGTTGAGGTCGCTGACACATTGCGCGAGCACGTGCAGGATCGTCCCCAGCCGTTCCCGTTGGTCTTCCCCCTTGAGCTTGAAGGGCTCCGTGCGGCTCACATAGCCGTTGACCTCCCCGACCAGCCGCATCGCCTCACCAATCGCCTGGCGCTGTCGGTGGCGTTCGATCAACCCACCTACGGTGTCGAACCCGCCGCGCACCGCGGCCAGGATTTCCTCGTCGATGGCTTCCGTCGGGCCCAGCGGCGGGATCTGGCCGAAGTTCTTGGCGATCATCGCTGCGGTTCGGTTGACCAGGTTGCCCCACCCGGCGACCAACTCTGAGTTCGTTCGAGTCACGAACTCAGACCAGGTGAAGTCACTGTCCTGGGTTTCCGGCCCAGCGGCACAGATGAAGTAGCGCAGCGCGTCCGGCTGGTAGCGGCTGAGCATGTCTCGGACGTAGATGACCACGCCGCGACTGGAGGAGAACTGCTTACCCTCCATCGTCATGAACTCGCTCGCCACCACCTCGGTGGGCAGGTTGAGCTCGCCGTAGACGCCGGGCTCGCCGCCCGAGGCGCCCTTGCCCATGTAGCCGAGCAACTCCGCCGGCCAGATCTGGGAGTGGAAGGTGATGTTGTCCTTGCCCTGGAAGTAGTAGGACACCTGGCCGTCGTCGGCCTTGCCGGGGGTCCACCACTCTCGCCAGCGTTCCGGGTCCCCGGTGCGCCGTGCCCACTCGATGGAGGCGGACAGGTAACCGATCACCGCGTCGAACCACACGTACAACCGCTTGGTCGGCTGGTCACGCCAACCGTCCAAGGGGATCGGGATCCCCCAGTCGATGTCGCGAGTCATGGCGCGCGGGCGCATATCTGCCAGCAGGCCCTTGCTGAATCGGATGACGTTCGGGCGCCACGAACCGTCAGCCTCGCGTTCGTCCAGCCAGGCACCCAGGCTTTCGGCCAGCGCCGGTAGGTCGAGGAAGAAGTGCTGGCTCTCGACGAACTTCGGGGTCTCACCGTTGATCCGGCTCACCGGGTTGATGAGGTCTGTGGGGTCGAGCTGGTTGCCGCAGGTGTCGCACTGGTCGCCGCGGGCGTCGGTGGCGCCGCAGATCGGGCAGGTCCCCTCGATGTAGCGGTCCGGCAGCGTGCGCCCGGTGCTCGGGCTGATGGCGCCGTGCGTGGTCTGCTCGACCATGTAACCGTTCGCGTGCACGACCCGGAACAGTTCCTGCACCACTGCGTAGTGGTTGCGGGTCGTAGTGCGGGTGAACAGGTCATAGCTCAAGCCGAGGTTGACCAGGTCCTCGACGATGATGCGGTTGTTCTCGTCGGCGAGATCCTGAGCCTGAACACCCGCGGCGTCGGCCGCGACGAGAATGGGGGTGCCGTGCTCATCGGTGCCGCTGACCATCAGCACCTGATGCCCCGCCATCCGCATGTAGCGGCTGAAAACATCGGAGGGGACGCCGAATCCGGCGACGTGGCCGATATGACGGGGTCCATTGGCGTAAGGCCAGGCGACAGCGGAAAGCACATGCATGACATGGAGTCTAGAGGTGAGCGCGCAACCTGCGTCGCCACGGCACCGGCGGGCCCGTCGCGGCCGGTGCCATCACCGCTTGCGCGTTCCTGCGCCAGCAGGACGCGGCCGGTCGCTACCATGGGCGGGCTTCGGGCTTTTCTCCCCGTTCTGCGCCCACCCAGCGGCAGATCGGGCGCTACGGCCACCGCCGTTCAGAGGCACAGATGGACCGCCCACGGATTATCTCGTGGAGATTCCTGCTCAATCATTGACCGCCTGAAGCCAGCCCTTATCGTGTGGCCTACAACACAGGTACCCAGGTGCGTGTCGTCGACTCCGATCAGCGCGCACCTGCTCGATCGATCGTGCGCGTTCCGCCACCCTGCGAACACGCGTTCCCTCTGACCGAAAGTCTCGTCGATGAGCACTACTTCCTCGCCGCCCGCAACCGGTGGCGCGCCGCACCGTGAACAGTGGTCCGGGCAGCTCGGGTTCCTTCTTGCCGCGATCGGCTCGGCAGTAGGCCTGGGTAATATCTGGCGGTTCCCGGGGGTGGCCTACACCAACGGTGGGGGCGCCTTCCTCATCCCGTACCTGGTGGCACTGCTGACAGCCGGCATCCCCATCCTCTTCCTCGACTACGCGCTGGGCCACCGTTACCGCGGCTCGGCGCCTGCGGTGTTCCGCCGACTTGCCCGGGGCGCCGAACCTTTGGGTTGGTTCCAGACGCTCATCGCCTTCGTCATCACGGTCTATTACGCCGTCGTCATCGCCTGGGCCGTCTCCTATGTGGGCTTCTCGGTCAACCTGGCCTGGGGCGACGACCCAGCCGGCTTCCTGGTCGGAGACTTCCTCAAGGTAAGCGACCCCGGGGTCACCTTCGACGTGGTGCCCGGCGTGATGATCCCGCTGGTCATTGTCTGGGTGGTCGTGCTCTTCATCATGGCGGCCGGCGTCCAGAAGGGCTTGGAGAAGGCCAACAAGATCTTCTTGCCGCTGTTGTTCGTGCTGTTCGCAGGGCTGGTCATCCGGGCGCTCACGTTGCCGGGATCCCTCGATGGCTTGAACGCCCTCTTCACCCCGGACTTCGCAGCGTTGGCCAAGCCCGGCGTGTGGATCGCGGCTTACAGCCAGATCTTCTTCTCGCTCTCGATCGCCTTCGGCATCATGCTCACCTACGCCAGCTACTTGCCGCGCCGCGCCAACCTGGGCGGCACCGGTCTGGTGGCTGCGTTCGCGAACTCCTCCTTTGAGATCCTCGCTGGTATCGGCGTGTTCGCCACCCTGGGCTTCATGGCCAACGCTGAACAGAAAACGGTTGCCGAGCTCGAAGGCATCACCGGCGTCGGATTGTCCTTCATCACCTTCCCCACGGTCATCAGTGAGATGCCCGGCGGGAACATCTTCGGCGTGCTGTTCTTCACCTCCCTGGTGCTGGCCGGTTTGACCTCGATCATTTCGCTACTCGAGGTGGTCACGGCTGCGTTCCAGGAGAAGCTCGGGCTTTCCCGCATCGGTGCGGTGCTGGGTATCGGCGGGCTGTCGGCGGTGATGTCGATCATGTTGTTCTCAACCACCAACGGTCTGAACCTGCTCGACGTCGTCGACAAGTACATCAACGAGATCGGCGTGGTCACCTCAGCGATCTTGATGACGCTGGTCGTCACCTACGCGCTGGGCCGCTTGCCGGCGCTGCAGCGTCACTTGAACGGTATTTCGAGTATCCCGATCGGTGGTTGGTGGCGGGTGCTCGTCGGAGTCATCACTCCCCTGGCGCTCATCGTCATGCTCGCCACCACGGTGATCGCACTGGCTCGGGACGGCTACGACGCCTACCCGGCCTGGTTCACCAACACCTTCGGTTGGGGTGCAGTCGCCGCGGTCGCAGTCTTGGCCGTCGTGTTCACTCTCATCCCTTGGCGCACGGACGTCGACGCGCGTTCTGCGCATGACGATGCGGACGAAGGCCCCCCGGTTCACACCACGATCGAACCGGAGCCGATCATCTACGACCACCCGCACGGCTCGCACGCTGCGCCACACCCGGACAGCCAGAGCCACGGCACGAACGACCCGGCCGTTCGCTCCGAGGACCACATCGACCCCCGCAAGGAGCACTGATGACACCCATCGCGCTGACTTTCCTCATCCTGTCAATCCTGCTGGTCTGGGGTGGCCTGATCGTTTCGACCATCGCGCTCATCCGCACCTCCAATGACCCGGAGGACTACGCCCAGAACTGAGCCTGGCCTCATCGCCCACGGCCCCGCATCCACCTCGGATGCGGGGCCGTGATGCGTCCGACAGCACCCGGCTGCCCGTTCCGCAAGCCCGGGCAGCCAGCCTGGTTCACCGCGGTCAACGAATGGGCGTCAGCCTTGCCCGGGCAGGGCGAACCTCGTTGTTTCGCTGCACCATTGCGCTTCTCACAACTGGGCCGGCGACCAGTCCGCAATCCTTCTGGACGGCCGTATGGGAGGCGTCCTGGACAGTTGTATCCAAGATCTGAACGGTCGATCGACTTGGACGGGCATACTGATGATGTCGCCGCGAATGGGGGGAAACCAAGCGCAGCCGACATAGCCGGTTATGGGACCGGCGGACAGGCCGAGTACGACTCGCACCGGGATTACCACCGACGCGAAGACCACAAGGCCGGTCATACCGCACCGGGCTGAGGGGCCCACTTGTCCAGGGGGGACATTCATGAACACCACATCGCGCATCAAGCCGCAGCGCTCGATCGCAGTCATCGCCGCGATGGCACTTGCTGGAGGCCTCGGCCTCGCAGGTAGCGCAGCAGCAACGGCCGCAGGGGACCTAGGCAAGGGAGCCGAATGGCACCGGACACCAATCAATGCCGACGTATACACTTTAAAGAACGGACAGCCCGATAAGGTGAAGGCTGGGCTGATGGGCCTCGACACCGACCGTGACGGCAATACCGACACCTACGTCTACTGCATTGAGCACGACGTCCCGGTCTCGAACGTCATGGAGAGCCGCAGGGAGTACTACTACGCCTACGACTGGGACACCTACCGCTCGTCCGCCCCCAACTGGGAGAAGAACAAAACCCAGGTGGCGTGGATTCTGGCGAACTCTTACCCGCAGGTTGACGCGGCAGACTTCCGGGCGAAGACCGGCGTCCGAGCAGACCTGCCCCAAACGCAGATCGCCGCCGCCGTCCAGTCGGCAGTGTGGCACCTCACCGACGGTGTCGAGTTCGACTGGACGCAGCAGGGTGACTTCGACCGCGCTGAGCGCAAGAAGATCTATGACTACCTGATCGAGGGCGCCAAGTCCGCGACAGTCAACGCTCCCCTCAACGTCGGATTCTCCGGCGCGCCGATCACAGGGCAGGCGGGCAGCCTGGTGGGGCCCATCAAACTCAAGGGCACCACTGCAGCGACCGTGAACCTCGTGCCCGCCGAAGGCAAGACCGCTGTCCCCGCTGGTGTGACACTCGTTGACAAGCAGGGAAACCCGATCAGTGGCCAGGTGGCCGTCGACTCTGACCTGTACGTCCAGGTTCCCGCGGGCACCGCTCCTGGCAGCGTGCTGATCAACGCAGAGGTCCACGGCGTGAGCATTCCGATGGGGACCGTGTGGGATCACCCCACCATCACCACCCAGGCGCTCATCACCGCCACGACCACAGCGACGACCGCCTCAGCCTTCGCTTCGGTGAACTGGGACAACAAAACAGTCAACCCGGCCATTGGCACCACCGCCAGTGACAAGGCCGACGGCGACAAGATCGTCGACTCCCAGAGCACCGGCGCAGCCATCAACGACGAGGTCGCCTACACCGGCCTCATCGGCGGCAAGGAATACACCCTCAAGGGCGAACTCATGGTCAAGGGTGAGGACGGCAACCCCGTCGCCACCGGAATCACCGCCCAGAGCACCTTCACCGCCGACGCCACCGGCAACGGCACCGCCACAGTCACCTTCGAACTGACCAAGGAACAACTGGCCGAGTACGCCGGCAGAGACCTCGTCGCCTTCGAACAGGTCTACCTCGGCAGCAACACCACCCCGGTCGCCGTCCACCAAGACATCAACGACAAGGGCCAGACCGTCACCCTGACGCGGATCAACCCGGTCATCGGCACCACCGCCAGTGACAAGGCCGACGGCGACAAGATCGTCGACTCCCAGAGCACCGGCGCAGCCATCAACGACGAGGTCGCCTACACCGGCCTCATCGGCGGCAAGGAATACACCCTCAAGGGCGAACTCATGGTCAAGGGTGAGGACGGCAACCCCGTCGCCACCGGAATCACCGCCCAGAGCACCTTCACCGCCGACGCCACCGGCAACGGCACCGCCACAGTCACCTTCGAACTGACCAAGGAACAACTGGCCGAGTACGCCGGCAGAGACCTCGTCGCCTTCGAACAGGTCTACCTCGGCAGCAACACCACCCCGGTCGCCGTCCACCAAGACATCAACGACAAGGGCCAGACCGTCACCCTGACGCGGATCAACCCGGTCATCGGCACCACCGCCAGTGACAAGGCCGACGGCGACAAGATCGTCGACTCCCAGAGCACCGGCGCAGCCATCAACGACGAGGTCGCCTACACCGGCCTCATCGGCGGCAAGGAATACACCCTCAAGGGCGAACTCATGGTCAAGGGTGAGGACGGCAACCCCGTCGCCACCGGAATCACCGCCCAGAGCACCTTCACCGCCGACGCCACCGGCAACGGCACCGCCACAGTCACCTTCGAACTGACCAAGGAACAACTGGCCGAGTACGCCGGCAGAGACCTCGTCGCCTTCGAACAGGTCTACCTCGGCAGCAACACCACCCCGGTCGCCGTCCACCAAGACATCAACGACAAGGGCCAGACCGTGAATCTGACCCCTGCGCCGATCACGCCGAACCCGACGCCGACCACGCCGAGCACGCCGAACCCGACGCCGACCACCCCGAGCACGCCGAACCCGACGCCAACCACCCCGACCACCCCGAGCACGCCGGAGCCCACCAAGCCCAGCACGCCGGAACCCACCAAGCCTGCGCCTTCCAAGCCCAGCACGCCGGAGCCCACCAAGCCCAGCACGCCGGAACCCACCAAGCCTGCGCCTTCCAAGCCCAGCACGCCGGCGCCCACACCGGCCAAGCCGACGGCTCCCAAGCCGCAGAAGCCGGAAACCCCGACCCAGACCAAGCCAGCCGGGCGGATGGTGACGCGCACCTTCCAGGTTGACCGCTACATGCCGAAGAACGCTGCTCAGGCCCGCGTTGTCGCTTCGCTAGACAACGACTCTCGCCTCGGGTACCGCGAGGACCGCCCGCTCTGGGGCGCCAGCCGCTGGCAGTTCGTGACGGTCAGCGTCCCGGCCAACGCCACCAAGGCTCAGGTCATCAAGGCCATCAACGCTAAGACGACCCGCGCAGTGGGCGATGTCCGCACTACGGCCAAGCTCAGCACGGCCAAGGCAGGCGGCAGCTACGTGGTGGCCTGGGAACTCGGACGGGGCGCGAAAGCCTCGCCCAAGCTCGCCTGGGGCGCTCGCAAAAACGTGAGCCAGATCTTCATCGCTCGTTCCTGACAGACCCCCTGGCCGCCCCAGCGGCGCTGCACACGGCAGCGGCCCGTCCACCACCGGTGGACGGGCCGCTGCTTTGCGTTGGGGTAGGTCGACTTTGGAGGCGCCGCGCGGGTGACCCCCGCCACGACACCGCAGACTTGTTCGGTGCCGACCCGGGTCGGCTACCGCTGCGCACACATCCGTGCCCGGCGCCACCATCGCACCCGGCAACGAGTGGGCAAGTCTTCAGGCATCGGTGCCGCATCGATGACGCAACTGCCCCGTTGGCCACCCCTGACGTCAGTGGCGGTCCGGAAGGCCCGGCCTCTGGCAGCCTCGTGGCAGACCCCTGCCCTGGCGCTGTAATCCTCAGTTCCCCGTCGACCCTCGCAGCCCTCGGGCCGCCTTTCGTCATCACCACATCAGCGGTCCGCCCTGGCGGCCACGAGAGGAAGATATAAGTCAGCCGGTTGCTACGGGAGTGACCCCACAGGTTCCGGCGACCGTCCCGGCCCCTGCTGGGGCTCGACGGATTGGTAGCGCGATGTAGGCGAAAGCGACGGCCAGCTCGCGCCGGTCGGGTGGAAAGGCAGAGTCGGGGAACAGCCGAACCAACCAGGGCGCTGCGGGGACGGCCGGCGTGGCGATCACACCGGCCACCAGAGCTACCAATCACGGCTCCTGGCAGACGGCGACTGCCCGGGCAACCACGGCCGCGCAATGTGTCCCGCCCCAAGACCGCAGCGCGACGCAAGCCCGCCGGCGACCCTGAGGTGCAGATATACAGCGGCCCGCCCCGATGACTCGGGACGGGCCGCTGCTTACCTGCAGAAGAACCTACGGATCACTTACGCAAAGAGGTGAACAGGTCCTTGTTGAGCGTGGAGATCACGTCAAGCGGGATCTCCTTGGGGCAGGCTGCCGAGCAGGCGCCGATGTTGGTGCAACCACCGAAGCCCTCCTCGTCGTGCTGGTTGACCATGGCCCTGACGCGGTTCCAGCGCTCCGGCTGGCCCTGCGGCAGCTCACCCAGGTGGGTGATCTTGGCGCCCATGAAGAGCATTGCGGCAGCGTTCGGGCACGCAGCCACACAAGCACCGCAACCGATGCAGGCCGCCGCTTCGAAGGCCCGGTCGGCCTTCTTCTTCGGGACCGGTACCGCGTGCGCTTCTGGAGCCGCACCCGTGTTGGCCGAGATGAACCCGCCCGCCTGAATGATGCGGTCGAACGCGCCACGGTCGACGACGAGGTCCTTGATCACCGGGAACGCCGAGGCGCGCCACGGCTCGACCGTGATCGTGTCACCGTCCTTGAACGAGCGCATGTGCAGCTGGCAGGTCGTGGTGACCTCTGGGCCGTGCGGCTGGCCGTTGATGACCACACCACACTGACCGCAGATGCCTTCACGACAGTCGCTGTCAAAGGCGATGGGTTCTTCACCCTTGTCGTTGAGGTCCTCGTTGAGGACATCGAGCATTTCCAGGAACGACATGTCCTCGGAAACGTCATCTACCTGGTACGTCGCGACGCGACCGGAGTCTTTCGGACCCGCCTGACGCCAGATCTTGAGTGTGATTCTCACTTGTAGCTCCGCTGCTTCATCTCGACGAACTCGTATACGAGGTCTTCCTTGTGCAGGACGGGCGGCTCGTTCTCGCCGGCCCACTCCCACGCAGCGACGTACGCGAAGTCTTCGTCGTCACGCAGGGCCTCGCCCTCCTCGGTCTGGCTCTCGGCGCGGAAGTGTCCACCGCAGGATTCACGGCGGTGCAGCGCGTCGATACACATGAGCTCACCGAGTTCGATGAGGTCGGCCACGCGGCCGGCCCTCTCAAGGCTCTGGTTGAGCTCTTCAGCTCCACCGAGCACACGCACATTGCTCCAGAACTCCTTCTTGAGTTCCCGGATCTTCTCAATTGCATACTTCAGGCCCTCTTCGGTGCGCTCCATACCGCAGTACTCCCACATCAGGAGGCCGAGCTCGCGGTGGAAGGAGTCCACAGAACGGGTGCCGTTGCAGGTCAGGAAGTGCTCGATGCGGCGACGCACAGCTTCCTGTGCCTCCACAACGGCCGGGTGCGATTCGTCGACCTTCGGGTAGGGCCCGCTGGCCAGGTAATCGCGGATCGTGTTCGGGAGCACGAAGTAGCCGTCGGACAGACCCTGCATCAGCGCCGAAGCACCCAGCCGGTTCGCACCGTGATCGGAGAAGTTCGCCTCGCCCGCCACGAACAGACCCGGAATGGTGGACTCCAGGTCGTAGTCGACCCACAATCCGCCCATCGTGTAGTGCACGGCCGGGTAGATGCGCATCGGCACCTCGTACGGGTTCTCACCCGTGATCCGCTCGTACATGTCGAACAGGTTGCCGTACTTGGCCGAGACCGCGTCGCGACCCATCCGCTCGATGGCCTCTGCGAAGTCCAGGTAGACGCCGCGACGACCCTGGCCGGCAACCTCGGGGCCGACCCCACGGCCTTCGTCACACATGTTCTTCGCCTGGCGCGAAGCAATGTCACGCGGAACCAGGTTTCCGAAGCTGGGGTAGATGCGCTCCAGGTAGTAGTCGCGGTCCTCTTCGGGGATCTGCCGCGGGTCCTTGTCGCAGTCTTCCTTGCGCTTGGGCACCCAAATACGCCCGTCGTTACGCAGTGACTCACTCATCAGGGTGAGCTTGGACTGCTTGTCACCGTGCACCGGGATGCAGGTGGGGTGGATCTGGGTGTAGCAGGGGTTCCCGAAGTAAGCACCCTTGCGGTGGGCGCGCCACGTCGCTGTGACGTTGCAACCCATCGCGTTGGTCGACAGGAAGAAGACGTTGCCGTAGCCACCGGAGGCGAGCACGACGGCGTCAGCCAGGTGCGTCTCGATCTCGCCCGTGACCATGTCGCGAGCGATGATGCCGCGAGCGCGGCCGTCCACGACGATGAGCTCGACCATCTCGTGACGGGTGAACATCTCCACGGTGCCGGCAGCGATCTGACGCTCCAGCGCCTGGTAGGCGCCGATGAGGAGCTGCTGACCGGTTTGGCCACGCGCGTAGAACGTACGGGATACCTGCACGCCACCGAAGGAACGGTTATCGAGCAGGCCGCCGTACTCACGAGCGAAGGGGACACCCTGGGCCACGCACTGGTCGATGATCGTGGCGCTCACCTCAGCGAGGCGGTACACGTTCGACTCACGCGAGCGGTAGTCACCGCCCTTGACCGTGTCGTAGAAGAGACGGTAGGTCGAGTCGCCGTCCTCCTTGTAGTTCTTGGCCGCGTTGATGCCGCCCTGAGCCGCGATCGAGTGCGCCCGGCGCGGGCTGTCGTTGTAGCAGAACGCCTTGACGTTGTAGCCCGCTTCGCCCAGCGTGGCCGCTCCCGCGCCACCGGCCAGGCCGGTGCCGACGACGATCACCGACAGCTTGCGTCGGTTGGCAGGGTTGACCAGCTTGGCATCGAACTTGCGCTGACTCCAACGACCCTGGATGGGGCCGGCGGGTGCCTTCGCGTCAGAGATGGGGTCGCCCTCGCGGTACAGACCGTGGAGCATTCCCTCCTCCTCGGACCGGGTCGCCGGTTCTGGATAAATGGTGTGTGACATGTGACAGACGCCTTACTTGATCAGACCGAACATGATGGCCAACGGCGGGATGAGGAACCCGATGACGATGAACCCGGAGAGGAACAGCCCGGCCATCTTCGCGAGGTTTCGCGACTTCGCAGTGTTCGTCCAGCCGAGGGTCTCGGAGGCGCTCCACACGCCGTGGTGGATGTGCAGGCCCAGAGCGATCATCGCGAGAACGTAGATGAGAGTCAGCCAGGGCACCTGGAAGGCGTTGACCACCATCGCCGCCGGGGATTCCACAGCCGGCCCGACGGTGAACCAGCGAAGCGTGAACTGGGCGAGGTGGAAGAGGATGAACAGCAGCAACGTGATGCCGCCCCAGCGCATCGTGCGAGAGGAGAAGGGCGTCCCCATCGAGTTCTTCACGAGGTATCGCGACTTACGAGCCCGACCGGCGCGCGCCCACAGTTTCATTGCCGAGTAGACGTGGGCAGCAAGCGCGATCAGCAGGGTCACGCGGAAGACCCAGAGGAAGCCGGTGTACGGCAGCATCGGGGCACCGAATTCGCGCAGGTGATGCGCGTAGGTGTCGAACGCCTCGTGACCTGCCAGGATCTTGAGGTTGCCGTACATGTGCATAAGGACGAAGAGGACGAAGTAAAGCCCTGAGACGGCCATCATGATCTTGAGACCGATGGTCGAACGAGCCGAACTCCGTTGCGTTGTCAGAGTCGTAGTAGCCACGAGCGAAGTCTGCCCTGTTCTGCGAGTCGATTCGGGTTGGGAACGCTCACAGTGACGATTTCGACATCGTCATGACGAGCCTGGTGGGCAGGTGAGCGGCTGCCCGTCAGGAATTAGCCGACCCCTCATCTTAGTCTGCGACATCTGGAATGGACGCCGGCCCTGGATTATGGACTTAGGTCCTCGCCTTTGCGCTCCGGGGTGCCCGAAGCCCCAGGCAGGTTGCGGACGCGTCCGCGCCCCCGGTATGACCCGGGGGCGCGAAGCCAATCAGATCAGGCCAGGACCTCGTCCAGGTGGGTGTACTCGAGGTCGAATGCGTCGGCCACAGCCTGGTACGTGATGTGCCCGTCGTGGGTGTTCAGGCCCAGAGCCAGCGCCGGGTCCTGCTGCAGCGCAGCCTTCCACCCCATGTTCGCCAGCCGGACGGCGTACGGCATGGTCGCGTTCGTGAGCGCATAGGTGGAGGTGTGCGGCACCGCGCCAGGCATGTTGGCCACGCAGTAGTAGAGCGAGTCGTGGACTTCGAAGACAGGGTCGTCGTGCGTGGTGGGACGCGAGCCCTCGAAGCAGCCGCCCTGGTCGATGGCGATGTCGACAAGCACGGAGCCCCTCTTCATCGTGGCGACCATGTCATCGGTGACCAGCTTGGGCGCCTTGGCTCCGGGGACGAGTACCGATCCGATGACCAGGTCGGCCTCGGCCACCTGCTCAGCGACGGTCAGCTGGTTGGAAGCCAACTGGTGGATGCGGCCCTGCCAGCGCCAGAAGACCTGACGCAGCTTCTCCAGGTTGGTGTCCAGGATCGTCACGTCGGCGCCCATGCCGACCGCGATGTTGGCGGCGTTCTGGCCGGCGACGCCGCCGCCGAGCACGACGACCTTGGCGCTGGCCACACCGCCGATGCCACCCATGAGGACACCGCGGCCGCCGTAGGCCCGCATGAGGGCGTGCGCGCCGACCTGAGGAGCCAGACAACCGGCAACCTCAGACATGGGGTAGAGCAGCGGCAGTGCGCCGTTGGGCAACTGGACCGTCTCGTAGGCGATGGCAGTGGTGCCGGCCTTCATCAACGCTTCGGTTCCAGGACGGTCAGCGGCCAGGTGAAGGTAGGTGAACAACACCAGGTCTTTGCGGAGCCGGTGGTACTCGCACTCGATGGGCTCTTTGACCTTGAGCACCATGTCGGCCTGACCCCAGACGTCGTCGGCCTCTTTCAGCATGGTGGCGCCGCGGGCTACGAACTCCTCGTCGGCGATTGAGGACCCTAGTCCGGCACCCTCCTGCACAAAGACCTCGTGACCGTTCTGGACAAGTTCGTGCACCCCGGAGGGGGTGATCGCGACCCGGTACTCGCGGTTCTTCACCTCGGTTGGAACACCGATTTTCATGACTCTCCTCGCCCTGGATCCTTCGCGGCGGTGCGGCACCCCGCGAGTCGAGCGCCACGGGTAGAGAAGCCCGTTGTTGACTGCGCCGTCGACAGAATCAAGGCTAGTGGGCGAGATTCACCCCCGCCATGACTTTGGCAAACCCCCTTCGAGAGAGCTGATCACATCCGGCTGGCGCGCTGCCTGGCCACGGCCAAGTCATACAACTCCTTGGTGGAACACCCCCAGGAGGCGGAAGCCGCTTTGCAGGCGTCCTTGAGCCGTACCCCCTCCGCCACCTGTTCCAGGACTTCCTCGACGACCTCGCTCGGCGCTGCTCGACGCGCGGGGGCACCTTCGACCACGAGGGTGACCTCCCCGCGCACCTCGTTCTGCGCCCATTGCGCCAACTCTGCGAGCGAACCGCGGCGTACCTCTTCATAGGTCTTGGTCAGTTCTCGGCACAGCGCCGCACGGCGTTCCGCCCCGAACACTGCCGCCATCGCGGCCAGAGTCACCTGCGTACGGTGGGGCGCTTCGAAGAAGACCATCGTGCGCTGCTCAGCTGCCAGGTTCGCCAGCGCCCGCGCCCGCTCCCCTGGTTTGCGCGGCAGGAACCCTTCGAAACAAAACCGGTCCACCGGCAGCCCGGAGACGGCCAGCGCCACCGGCACCGCGCTCGGCCCCGGGATGCAGGTGACGCGCACATCGGCCGCAGCGGCTGCCTCCACGAGCCGGAAACCGGGGTCGGACACGCTGGGCATCCCCGCATCGGTCACCAGAAGCACTCGGGCTCCGGTACGCATCCGCTCCACCAACTCAGCGGTTCGGCCGGCTTCGTTGTGTTCGTGGTAGGCCAGTACCGAGCCCACCGGTTTCACCTCCAGGTCGGAGCAGAGCCGGTGCAGGCGGCGAGTGTCTTCGGCGGCAACAACATCCGCACGCTGCAACTCCAGCGCCAACCGGGCCGAGGCATCCCGCGGGTCCCCGATGGGTGTGGCGGCAAGAATCAGTAGTCCGTCGGAGATGCTCATCCCCTGATCGTGACAGCATGCCGCCTGGTTGATCAGGGCAGGTGCCGGTTCGCCCTACCATTGGGCTATGAGTCAGACCGAGCGGCTGAGGCTGCGGCTGCTCGGGGTTCGCCCGACGGACACCTTTGCCGGGCTGTTGAGCGCCGTGCTGGTGGCTGTTTACGGCGGCATCCTGCGCTTCTGGCATTTGGGCCAACCGGGCACCCTCGTCTTCGACGAGACGTACTACGTCAAGCAGGCGTGGTCCCTCATTCGCTATGGCCACGAACGCAAGGTGCTGGACACCCTCGCCGCCAAGGACGCCACCCCGGGAGTGGATCAGGTGTGGGCCTCCGGGACACCGGATGTCTTCGGCGCCAATCCCGATTTCGTGGTGCATCCACCGATCGGCAAGTGGGTCATCGCCGCCGGTGAATATATCTTCGGCGCCTCCAACCCCTTCAGTTGGCGTTTCGGCGTCGCCGTCTTGGGCACGTTGTCGATCTTCATGCTGGCCCGCGCCGCGCGACGGATGTTCGGCTCGACCGTGCTCGGGCTGACGGCGGGCCTGCTGTTGGCCGTGGACGGCCAGCACTTCGTGCATTCGCGCACCGGACTGCTTGACATGTCGGTCATGTTCTTCGCCTTGGCAGGCTTCTGCGCTCTGCTCATCGACCGCGACGCCAGCCGGGAGATCTTGGCCCGCAAGGTCGGCGCCTTGCTCGAGCAGGGCGTCCAGCCCGATGATCCCGCGTTGCGGTACGGACCGTGGCTGGGGCTGCGTCCCTGGCGCTGGGCGGCCGGAGTCAGCCTCGGGTTGGCGATCGGCGTCAAATGGTCGGGGTTGTACTTCCTGGCCATCTTCGGGTTGATGACGGTTTTCTGGGAGATGGGCGCACGCCGATCCGTGGGGATCCGGCGTTGGTGGGTCGCCTCAATGCGTGGTGATGCCCCGGCCGCGTTCTTGACCATCGTCGGATCGGCGCTGCTGACCTACCTGCTTTCGTGGTGGGGTTGGTTCGCCACCGCAGGCGGGTGGAAACGCGACTGGGCGCAGTCACATCCGGCGCACGGCATCGGCTCGCTGGTTCCTGACGCGATGCGCTCGCTGTGGGCTTACCACGCCGAGATGATGCGGTTTCACGTCGGACTCAGCTCCCCCCACGACTATCAGAGCAACCCGTGGTCGTGGATGCTGCAGATCCGCCCCACGTCTTTCTTCTACGAAGGCCCCAAGCTGGGCGAGCAGGGCTGCCGGGTGGAGTCCTGCAGCCGGGCCATCCTCAACTTGGGCAACCCACTCATCTGGTGGACCGCGTCGGCGGCGCTGCTGGTCCTGCTGTTCATGTGGGCGCTGAAGCGGGACTGGCGCGCCGGCGCTGTGCTCGCCGGGTTCGCAGGTGGTTACCTACCGTGGTTCCAATACCAGGAGCGCACCATCTACACCTTCTACTCGGTGGCGTTCGTGCCGTGGGTGGTGTTGGCGGTGACCTACCTACTCTCGTTGGCACTGGGACGGGCCGAGGACTCCCCCACTCGGCGCCGGGTCGGGGTCGGGATCTGGGCCACGTACTGCGTCGGGGCAGTGACGATGTTCGCCTTCTTCTGGCCGATCTATGTCGCCCAGGTGATCCCGTTTGCGCAGTGGCAGCTCAGGATCTGGTTCCCGTCCTGGATCTGAGCCGGTCCAGATAGGGCTCCACCAGTCCAGGAGTGGCGGCCTGCATGATCTGCACCGCGCGG
Organism: Gephyromycinifex aptenodytis; assembly: GCF_012277275.1. Taxonomy (GTDB): domain Bacteria; phylum Actinomycetota; class Actinomycetes; order Actinomycetales; family Dermatophilaceae; genus Gephyromycinifex; species Gephyromycinifex aptenodytis. The sequence continues at coordinate 1,436,655 of NZ_CP051155.1, forward strand.
GCCTGCGGAACATCGAGAATGACGATCTCGGCTGCCGAGGCCGCCACGGTGGCTTTCAACGTCACCAGGCCTCTGCGTCGTTGGAAGAACGAGGACTGCATCGTCCAGCCGATGATGGCGCTGCGGCGCAGCACTGAACGCTCGTGGGGGAACAACCCACTGGCCGCGACGAGGTGGCCGCTGGTCAGGGCATGCCCGAGCATCGCGTACCGGCCCTTGGCGATCGGCGCTGCCAGCAGCAGTGGAGTCGCCGCCAGTACCGCTGACCACCAAGGCATCTCCGCAATCCACAGCGCCACCCAGGACGGGATGACGACCAGCGCCGCGGCGGTGAAGGCGCGGGTGTACCGGCGCCGCGCGGCTGCAGTTCCGTGTTGCTGCAACGCGCAGGTGATGGGCTCTGGATCACCAAGCACCGCACCTGCCACACGCACGGCCTCGGCCAGCGGCGCCGGCGGTACCAGCAGGTCCGAGGAACTCGATGTCGCTTCCGCCCCGCCCGATAGTCCCGTCACCATCACGTCGGCCTTGGCAGCACCCACCCAGCGCAGCAGCAGGGGGCGAACCAGGGTGACCCCGCGCAGGCGTGTCTCTTCGACCGTCGTGTGTCGCGTGGTGAGCAGCCCCCGGCGCACCCCGAGCGTGCCCCCGGGGTGACGGGTCAGGGAGTAGTTCCAGTACATGAGGACGTAGGTGGTCATCGAAGCCGTCAGCAACACCACCAGCGCCGCCGCCACCCCCTCGATCAGGCTCAGCCACCACGGGGTGTGCTGTACGTAATCCACCACGGATGCGCCCAGCGCGCTCTCCAGCGCCTTCTCACCGATCTCGTCGATGTACTGCCCCAGGAAACCCATCGCGGCCAGCACCGCAACGGCGCCGGAGAGGGTGAAGGGCGCGTAGCGCAGCCACGCGGGTGATAGGCGGGACAGCTCGACATCGCTGAACTCTGCCCCGGGCGGTAGCGCATCGCCGGTGGCCGCTGTTGTGCCCTGACTGGGCGCGGCGGCTCTGCTCACGTGCAGCAGCGCGGAGCGCAGCGCCTGTGATTCTGAGGCGGACAGCCCGTCGAGTTTGAACGGTTCGTCAGAGCCGGTACCGATCTTCACCGTCGCCACTCCCAGCAGCCGGTGCAGCGGCGAAGCCGTCACGTCGACGGTACGGATCCGGTCCAGGGGCGCGGTGAGGGTATTGCGTTGCAGGAGCCCGCGCCGCAGTTGCAGCTGGGAAGAGGTGATGCGGTATTCGGTCTTCCACCAGGTGAGCACACCGACCACCAGGGCGAGCCCGATCAACGGGAGGGCGAACCACCAGAATTTCGCGTCGGTCGCGGCGGTGCCCACGATGACGACGGGCAGGAAGGAGGGCAGGGCCCCCACGAGGGACTGCACCGGGTCGATGAGCAGCATCCGTGAGTCCAGTCGGCGCCACCCGGTCCTCAATCGGGGGTCCAGTTCACCACCGGCACTCGGGGACTGCATCGATGCTGGTGGCATGTCGTGCGCCGAGGCCTGCCTGAGGTCCTCCAGGCTGCTCACGTCGCGTCGCCACGCACGGCTGAGGTCACCCGTGTCAGGTCCTCGACGAGCCGGTTCACGGTGGCCTTCTCCAGACCGGCTACCCGCAACGCGCCGGCAGCCGAGGCTGTGGTCACCGTCAGAGTGCCCAGTCCGAAGAGCCGTTCGATGGGGCCGAACTCGCTGTCAACGGTCTGGATGCGCGAGATGGGGGCGATGCGGCGTTCTTGGCTGACCCATCCGGACTGGGTGTACACCGCCTCTGCGGTGACCTCCCAGCGGTGGACCCGGTAGCGGTAGATGGGCATCAACCCGATATGGAGCGCCGCCAGCAGCAGGAACGCACCCAGAACCCACCACGCGATGGTGCGCTGTTCGGGCAGGAAGACAATCGCGGCCACGACGGCGGCTACCGGGATGAGCCAGCCGAGGCCGGCGCTGAGGCGCCACACCTGTTTGGCCTTGGGGCTCACGTGGTGCTGCGGACGCCGCCACTCGGCCTCCAGCGGTTGGTTCAGCGCGACCGCTCCCGGCCAGGACCCGCCGGGACCGTCGCTACCGGCGGTGGGACTGCCGGGCCAGGCGGGAACAGGCGGCGCGACGGAACGTTGTCCGCCGGCCCCTGGCCACGACTCCGGAGGGGGCGGCGTTTCCCGCCCCGGCCCTGCTCCACCTTGCTGGTCGACCGCACTCATATCTCTAGCGTCCCATGTCAGCTGGGGTGGCCACACGGCTGTCATCGCGGTGGTGGCAGATGATGGGTGCGTGACGATTCGCCCCGCCAATTCCAGGGACGTTGCCCGGATGCACCAGATCCTGCACGTTGCTGCTCGCGCCACAGCCAAGGACCACGTTTTCGTCGACGACGAAGAGTTCTTCGCAGCCCACGTCGCTGAGCGAGGGTTCACTCTGGTCGGTGAGGAAGACGGGCAGCTGATCGCCTTTCAGATCGTGCGCTTCCCGGGCCCGGACGAGGACAACCTCGGCCCTGACCTGCAGGTCGACCCGGCTCGCGTCGCGCACATGGAAATTTGCGCAGTGGACCCGGCCTTTCAGCGCCGCGGCTGGCAGAGCCGGCTGGTGGGCGCGGCCGTCCAGGCGGTGCCGTCCGGCTACGACGTGATCGCCAGCACCGTGCATCCCGACAACGCCGCTAGCCTGGCGGCTTTGCACCGCAGTGGGTTCCGCGAGGTCGCCCGGGTTCGCAAATACGGGGGCCTGCCGCGCATCATCCTTCGCCTCGATCTGAACCACGACTGACTGCAGCCCGTCGGCAGGGCCGGCCTAGGGCACCGGGCTCAGACCGCGCTCACGGGCGAGCTTTCCGCAGGACGGTAGCCCCGGCCTCTGGTTGGGTGAGCGTCTCGTCGCTGGCCGTTCGTAGGTTGCGGCGCAGGGCGAAGATCGTTGCTGCGACCGTCGCGAGCAGAGCGAGCCCAGCAAGGACCGCTGCGGCCGCGAGCAGACTCACCGATCCGATCCATCCGGCGATCGGGTAGGCGAAGAGGAAGCACGCGTGCGAGAGCGCGAACTGCGCCGTATAGACCAGGTTCCGGTTCTTGGCTGTGGAGGCATCGGCCAGGAGCCGGGAGGAGGGCGTGCTCACCAGCGAGGTGCCCAGGCCGAGAAGGGTCCAGGTGGCCAGCAACCAGCCCCATCCTGCGCCCCTAGGAGCGGCCGCAGTCACGATCACGGCCGACAACAGCGCCGCGGTGACGATGGCTGCTCCGACGAGCATCGTGTGCACCACGGTGAAGCGTTCCAAGATCCAGGGGATATTGGGGGCGGCCAGTAGGGAGCCCACCCCGAAGCAGGCCAGGGTGATGGCCAGCGCAGTATCCCCCAGGTGGTAGACCCCCCGCGCATAGACCACGGAGTTCACCAGCACCAGTGAGGTCCCCACCGCTGCGACGACGTTGGCGAGCATCAGGAACCGGAGCGTGTCCGTGCGGGCGAAGACCTGCACTCCCAAGGGGACCCGTTGCCAGAACGTGTGCTCCGCCTGCTCGTTGGGGATGTGCGGCAAACGCGAGGCCAGGACCAGGCTGGTAGAGATGGCGAACCCGGCCGCGGTGCCGACGAAGAGGAAGTTGTAGGCAACGAAACTGAGCAGGGCCGCCGCGATCATCGGGCTGAGCAGTGACTCCAGGTCGTAGGCGAGTCGGGACAGCGACAGCGCCCGGGTGTATTGGCGCGCCTCCGGCAGCACCGCGGGGATGAGAGATTGGAAGGCGGGAGTGAAGGTCGCCGATGCCGATTGCAGCACGAACACCAGCGCGTACACCTGCCACGGCTGCGTGACCAGCGGCAAGGTCAAGGCGATCGCCAGCCGTACCAGGTCGGCGCTGACCAGGACTGCCTTCTTCGGCAGCCGGTCCACCAGGGCTGCGATCAGAGGGGCCACCCCCACGTAGGCGATCATCTTGATGGTCAGTGCCGTCCCGAGCACCGATCCGGCGGCGTCGGTGGCGATATCGAACGCGAGCAGGCCGAGCGCAACGGTAAGTAGGCCGGTGCCCAGCAGCGCAATCACCTGTGCGCAGAACAGCTTCGCGTAGGTGGGGTTACGCAGAACCGACCACATCAGCCGCACCCCCTACCTGAACGGGCCGCAAAAGCGCCACCGGGCCACGGCACCGACGCAGGCCGAACCGGGCGATGGGCGAGAGCTGCGGAGGCGGATGGACGTAGGAAAGCCTCGCCTTATTCATGACCTGCATAGCTACGCAGGTTATTACATTCGGCGCTCCAGCGCTGCCCCCTAAGGGCGCGGAATGGGGGCGTGCGTCCTAGACCTGGGCCGGCCTCTGCGGCTTTTGGCTGGTCAGTCCGAGGCAGCCAGAGCCGAGCTGATGGCGGCTGCGAGTCTCACCGGATCGCCGTTACAGCGCTCGAGGGCCGCGGCATCCAGCAGAATGCGGTCGTTGCGGCCATCCAGGTAAAGCACGGCCGGTGCGTTACGGGGGCCGACCAGCGCCGCCGCAGCGGCATCCATCTCATCCAGGTGCACGACGCTCATGGCCAACGGCAGTCGAGGTGAGAGGGCACGCCACTGCTTCTTGCCCCGCGGGTTGAGTCCGTGAGTGATGTCGCACAGCGCGCAATGGCTACCGCCGGTGACTTTGCCGAGCAGATAACGCAACTCGCCCGCGAGCCCACCCCGAGCGTTATATACCCCGACCAGACGCGCCATCTCGGCCTACCTCTCGCTGCGCTCCCCTCATGCTCCCATCGCCGACGGCCCAGCGCGCGGCGTCTGCTGTGGGGGACCTCCGCCCGATAACGGCTACCCGAGACTCTGGCGCAAGCAGCTCCCGGGGCAGGGCACCCGGGACGGACACGGCGGGTGAGGATGCGGGCCCTGGATCTACGCATGAAAAACCCCGCCGACCCGGGAATCGATGTCCTGGTCTGACGGGGTGACAACTGGTGGAGCTGAGGGGATTCGAACCCCTGACCTTCTCATTGCGAACGAGACGCGCTACCAACTGCGCCACAGCCCCAGATGCGAGTCCTTACCCTAGCACCCGAAACCCAGCCGATCGAAATCGACTGTCGGGCAGGTGCGGACCAGGTGTTTCAGTCACCCACGGCCCGCGACCAGGGCTCGTCCCAGGCCACATCGTCCCAGTCGTCCTGCAGCGCCACCGGGGTGTTGTCCGGAACTGCGAGCGGGGGCGGCACGGGGTGATCGGCGCGAGCCTTGAGGGTGTAGGTGGGCGGCGGGACCGGGATCGGCTCCCACCCGGGAGTGCCCTGCAACGGGTCGTTCTTGTCCGGCTCGGCAACAACCTCGGGCTCGTCCCACTGGCGCACATCGAACGGTTCGTCCGCCGCGACCCGCTTGGGGGTGGCCACCAGCGGCGGCAACTCGATGAGTTCTTCCTGCACAGGTTCTTGCGCCGCGCGCAGTTGGCGCTCGGCAGCGCGCCGCACAGCGGCCTCGACGCGACGGACCCGCGCCCGGTCCGCGACAGCCTGGCTGCGCAACCACGCCACCACACAGACCGAAACCACCGCAGCCGCCACCGGAACCGCCACATGTACCAGACCGAAACCCGCCAGCACACCACAGACCAGCGCAGTCAACGCAGCGACCAAAGCGGCCACAGCGGCAACCCGACGTTGACGACGGACGCTACGCGGCATCACCACCGGAGCCGGCTTAGCCAGCCGGGTGGACCCGGTAGAGGGGTTAACTACGGAACCGCGGGCACCCGCCGGAGCAGGCGTACGGTAGAGCAGCGCCGATGCCGAACGACGCACCGGAGCCGAACTGGCCTCGAAGGTCTGGGCGCTTTCGCGGCGCACAGCGCGACGCTGCAGGACGCGCATCTGCGCGGAAAACCGGTCCACAGACCGGGCCGTTGCCAAGTGCTCCCGACGCCGCGTCGTATCGACCACGATGTAGGTAGCCCAGATGGCGACGACGGCGACGAAGATCAGGCTGCTGGGCGACACAACCTCAGGTTAGGCGCGCAACGCCCGACTGTCGGGAGTTATGGCGCGTGTCTGAGGAGAAAATCACAACCGTGTAACTCCACACGCCGAACGCGGCCGAATGTGGCGGTTCCGAAGCCGTCGTTGCTGCTAGCGCCCCGGAAAGCTGCCCAGCTGGCCGCGGTCGCTTACCAGCTTCAGGATGGGCTCTCCCCCGGAGGAACCGGGCGTGCCGAGGCGTGCAGATCTAAGCCGTTACGAGCGTGCCACTGCGCCACCAGTGAGCCCCCGGATAGGTCCTCGGTTGTGATGGCGAACGTGCGGTGGTCGCGCCAGGCTCCGCCGATGTGCAGATACCGCTGGCGCACTCCCTCATCACGGAAGCCCAACTTCTGCACCACCCGAAGGCTTGCCACGTTCTCGGGGCGAACATTGACCTCCACCCGGTGCAGCCCCAAACCGTAGACGGCGTGGTCGACCAGGGCCGCCAGACAGAGCGGGGCGATGCCCTGCCCGGCCATGGAACGAGCCACCCAATACCCGGCGCTGCCGCTGCACAGGGACCCCCAGGTGATCCCGAACAGGTGCATCTGACCCACCAGGCGCCCGCCGACCTCGATCACGAAGGGTTGCAGGCGACCGGCTTGCGCTTCACGTTCGTAGTGGCGAACCAGGGCGCGGAAACGCATCGGCCCGGCCGGGTTCGGGCTCGTTGCCTCCCATGGTTCAAGCCATTCCCGGTTGGTGAGCCGCAACCGCTCCCACTCGTTGCGATCCCGGGGGCGCAGCGCCCGCATGACGCGGTCGGGCTGGCCACGCTCGCGGACGGTCAGCACCGTCGGCCACAACCCGGCCATCAGTGATCACCACCGAGAATCTGCTCCAAGGCATGCGCCAGGACAGGTTCCAACACCTCCAGCGCGTCCTTCACCCCGCCGGTCGAACCGGCCAGGTTGACCACCAGGGCGTCACCGGCAACCCCGGCCACGCCCCGCGAAAGCATCGCGGTCGGCACGCCCTTGGCGACGCCAGCGGCACGAATCGCCTCCGGGATGCCCAGCACCTGCCGATCCAGCAACGGCAACGTCACTTCGGGCGTCAGATCGTTGGGGGCCAGACCGGTTCCACCGGTGGTGATGATGAGTCGGGCTGGGCCCTGGATCGCCTCCCGCAAGGCCTGCCCCACCGCTTCACCATCGGCGACCACGACAGCCTCATCGACCTGGAAACCCCAGTCGCGCAGCCGCGCCACGACCAGCGGCCCAGACCGATCGGCGTAGACGCCACCCGCGGCCCGCGTCGAGGCGGTGATGACCGCAGCGCGAGTACTCACGGCGCGTCTCGCTCATCCTCGACCCAGTCCCCGGAACGCCCTCCGGACTTCGCCGTGACCCGAATGTCGGTGATGCGGGCATGCTTGTCGACGGCTTTGACCATGTCGACCAGAGCCAGAGCCCCGACGCTTACGCACGTCAGCGCCTCCATCTCGATCCCCGTCCGATCCGCGGTGCGTACCGTGGCGGAGATGTCGACGCCGTCATCGGCCACGTGCAGGTCGACCGTTACCGCGTGCACCGCGACCGGGTGGGCCAACGGCACGAGTTCCGGGGTGCGTTTGGCCGCCTGGATCCCGGCCAGCCGGGCCACCGCGAGCGCATCCCCCTTGGGCACATCCCCGCCGCGCAGGGCCGCCACCGCACGTGGTGAGAGCAGCACCCGCCCGGCAGCGCTGGCGCTTCGGGCGGTGACGGGTTTGGCAGAGACATCGACCATGTGGGCGCTGCCATCAGCGCGGACATGGGTCAGGGATTCATTCATTCGGACACCTCCGTGCCGCACCAGGCGCGCCCGTACCAATCCGCCCCGCCGCGACGGGAGGTTGCGGCGCTGCCCAGCGGCATGACGAGTAGACGGTCGCCGATCTCGACGCGGGTGATGTGCGGTGGGACCAGAGCGAACCCGTCGGCCTCGGCCAGGCTGCCCAGAACGTGGGAGCCCTGACCACCGGCGGAGCGCGCTTTGAGGCCATCGCTGTCGTGCTCTAGGGCTACCCGCGCAAACTGCAGCTTTCCCGAAGGCGAGGGCCAGGCTTGCGCGGCCTGCGCCTCCAGCGGCGCCGATTCGAACGCAGGCCGTCCCGCCATCAGCCGAAGCGCCGGGGCGACGAAGGCGTGGAAGGAGACGAGTGCGCTGACGGGGTTGCCGGGCAGGGTGAACACCGGGGTGTTGTGTTCACCGATGGTGCCGAATCCTTGCGGCTTGCCCGGTTGCATGGCGACCCGGTCGAACTGGACCGTGCCCAGCCGGGTGAGGACGGCTTTGACCGCGTCGTAGGCGCCCATGCTCACCCCACCGGTGGTGATGATGGCGTCGGCGCGTCCCAGTTGGGCACGCAAGGTGCGCAGCACGGTCTCTTCGTCGTCGGCAACCCCGCCGACTCGGGAGGCGACCACGTCCAGTTCCCGGGCTACCGCGGCGATCATCGGCCCGTTGCTGTCGACTACCTGACCGAATCCCGGCACCTGCCCGGGGGTGATGAGCTCATCACCGGTCGAGATCACGACGACCCGTGGGGTGGGAATCACGGATAGTTCCCCGTGCCCGACCGCCGCCGCCAAGGCGATGTGGCGCGCGCTCAGGCGGGTGCCGCGCCGAAGCACGATCGTGCCCTCCCCCACGTCTTCACCTTGGGGGCGTACATGGCGGCCGTGCGGCACGCCCTCGTAGATGGACACCGATTTCACCCCGGCGTCGGTCTGTTCCACCGGAACGATCGCATCCGCCCCGATCGGTACCGGGGCGCCGGTCATGATGCGGAAGGTGCGTCCAGCGCGCAGCCGGTGGTGTGTGGTGTCTCCGGCGGCGATATCGCCTTCGACCGGCAACTGCACCGGAGCTTGGCTGGATGCGTCGGCGACGTCGGAGCTGTAGACGGCGTACCCGTCCATCGCTGAGTTGTCGAAGCCGGGTAGAGACACCCGGCTGCGTATGTCTGTGGCCAGCACACAGCCCAAGGCGTGGTCGAGCGCGGTGCGGGTCGGTGTCAGCTCGTGCACCGTGTTCAGGATTCGAGCCAGGTGTTCCTCGACGGGAATCAACAAGGTGCTCCCATCACATCCGAGGCGGGTTCGTCATCCCGTCACCCTATCGGCGTCAGAGCCGACCTGCGGGATGGCGAGCGGGCACGGCAGAATCACGCTATGGAGAGCAAGGATGCAAAGAAGGCTTTGCGCAGCCAGATCCGTCGCGCGCGTCGGGAGCGCGCGAACGCCCCGGACGCGGCGAGCGCGCGGGAACGGGCGGCGCAGGCGCTGGCTGAGGCGGTCCTGCGCCATCTCGACGAGACCATGCCGCTGGCCCAGCCGGCACCGGGATCGACCGGTGAGGCCGCGCAACCGTTGCCCCGGTGGGGTCAGCCCGGCGCGACCGTGGCGCTGTTTCGCTCCACCCCTACCGAACCGCCCACGCATGCCTTGAGCACGGCACTGCTGGAACGGGGCGTGCGGGTCCTGGTGCCGCGGACGTTGCCTGACCTCGACCTTGACTGGCATGAGCTGCTTCCCGGCACTCTCCACGAGCCGCCGATGGCGAACCTCGACGGCCGGCGCGGTTCCGCCGCCGCCAAGAGCGATGCCGCGGACCTGCCCGGTGGGGAGGACCGGGACGATGAAGGGCCCGCCCTGGGTGTGGAGGCCATCGGCCGGGCGAGCGTCGTGCTCACCCCGGGGTTGGCCGTGGACGCCTCCGGGCACCGACTCGGCCAAGGTGGCGGTTGCTACGACAGAGCGCTGCAGCGTCGAGCCGACGGTGCCCCCGTGGCGACGATCCTTTTCGATGATGAACTGGTCGCCGCGCTACCGCACGAACCACATGATTCCCCCGTCGATGCGGTGGTCACGCCCTCGCGCGGATGGACGGTTTTACCGATAGGGCCCGACCACCTGGGAAACTAGGCACATCTGCGGAGGCGCGAGCGCGCATTCGCGCACCTGTTTGACGGAAGGGGACTGGGTGAGCGACGGCGGCGGCTTCACGGTTGAGGACCTCGGGGTCGCCCTCGCGGTCTCGTCCGCTGTCCTGCTGGTTGCGGTAGCTGCGGTGCGTCTGGCGGTTCGCTCGGGGTTGCCGACCCTGCTGCTGTATCTCGGCATCGGCCTCATCCTGGGCCAGACGGGCCTGCACGAGGTGTTCACCTCGCTCGGCCTGGCCCGGGTGTTGGGTTACGCGGCGCTCATTCTCATCCTCGCCGAAGGCGGTTTGACGACCTCCTGGCCCGACATAAAACCCTCGGTCGCACCGGCAGCGCTGCTGTCCACGCTGGGCGTGGCCGTCTCAGTGGGTGTCATCGGTTTCGCCACCCACGTTTTCTTGCACGCCGACGTAGCCACGTCCCTGCTCATCGGAGCGATCCTGTCCTCCACCGACGCCGCCGCCGTGTTCTCGGTGCTGCGTGAGGTGCGGGTGCCCTCCAGACTTACCGGTGTCCTGGAGGCCGAGTCCGGGTTCAACGATGCCCCCGTGGTTCTGCTGGTCGTGGCGTTGTCGGAACACATCGTCGGTAGCGGTCACCTGAGTAACCCCTTCGACCTGCTGCTGCTCATCGCTCTGGAACTCGCCGGCGGCGCGTTCATCGGCATCGCCGTTGGCTACCTGGGTGGTCGCGTGATGCGGCATCTGTCCTCTGCGGCCGCCGGACTGGTACCCATCGGGGTGTTGTCATGGACGCTGCTCGCCTACGGTTTGGCCTCGGTGGCCCACACCAGCGGGTTCATCGCGGTGTACCTGTCGGCGCTGGTGCTGGGCAACATGCGGCTGCCGCACCGGGTGGCCTCGCGTGGTTTCGCCCAAGCGCTGGGATGGCTGGCGCAGATCGGGCTGTTCGTCATGCTGGGGATGCTCGCCGACGCCGAAGGTCTGCTGGAGGCTGTGCCGCTCGCGCTCATCCTGGGGCTTGTGCTGCTGCTGGTGGCTCGGCCGCTGTCGGTGTTCGCCTCCACGGTGTGGTTCCGCACCAGCTGGCGTGACCAGATCTTCCTGTCGTGGGCGGGCCTACGTGGCGCGGTGCCCATCGTGCTGGCCATCGTGCCGTTGCTGGTGGGGGTGCCAGGCATCTCGTGGCTGTTCAACGTGGTCGTCGTGCTCGTGGTGATCTTCACGGTGGTGCAGGGCCCGAGCATGCCGTGGGTGGCCAAGCAGCTCGGGGTCGACGAACCGGAGCGGCCGATGAGTCTGGATGTGGAATCGACGCCGCTGGACAAGGTCGGGGCCGAACTACTGGAGGTCGAGGTCGGTGAACGGTCGCTGCTGCACGGCTTGGAGATCTTCGAGCTGCGACTGCCGACAGGCAGCGCCGTTTCCTTGGTGGTGCGTGGCGGGGAAACCTTCGTCCCGACCCTGTCGACCCGGCTGCATCACGGCGATCAAATGCTCATCGTGGCGCCCTTCCGACTTCTCGGTGCTGTCGAGGAACGCCTACGCGCGGTCGATAACAGTGGCCGGTTGGCCGGTTGGTCTGCGGCGAAAAAACGCAGTGTCACCTCCCGGCGTCCCCCGCCCCGTCCCCGCAGCTGAAGCGGGCCGAGGTCGACCAGCGCGGCGGGGGCACCGCAGGCGGGGGACTACACTTGCCCCGATTCCCTGTCGCTGTTGGAGATGACACATGCCCACGTACGCTTACGCCTGCACGCAGTGCGAGCACCACTTCGAGATCGTTCAGTCGTTCACCGATGACACGCTGACGGTCTGCCCCGAGTGCGAAGGGCGATTGCGCAAGCTGTTCAACACTGTCGGCATCGTCTTCAAGGGATCTGGTTTCTACCGCACAGATTCCCGCGGCGCTGAGCCTTCCGGGAGCAAGTCCTCGGCGTCCAGCACGGCCTCCGGCGACGCCGGTGCGACGAAATCCAGCACGGCGAATGCGACGACGACAAGCTCGAACAGTTCGAGTTCCAGCGCCTCCAGTTCGACGTCGTCCACATCCTCCAGCTCTACCTCCTGAGCCGCCAACAGCGGGCGAACACTGCGGTGGGTTTCGGGGTCGGTTCTCTAGCCTGAGCGGCATGCCGCACCCCTGCTCACGGTCCGCCCGCCCGTTGTCGTCGCGCGCCCGCCTGGCCCGCCACCGACGTTTGCGGCGGATGGGATCGGCCATCCTGCTCGGGCTGGCGGTCTTCCTCACCTTGCGCGGCTTAGCCGCTGAAGAGACCCCGGTCCTAGTGGCTGCCCGCGACGTCCCGGCAGGTCACGTCCTCACCGCGGCCGACCTACGCACCATCTCAGCGCCTGCGCGGGTGCTCCCGGCCGAGGCCGTATCGGACACCTCCAGCGCCCTTGGACGGCGACTGGTGCTGCCGTTGAACGAGGGTGAGATGCTCACCACGGCACGCACCGATGCTGCGCGGGCATTGGGACCGTTGCGCGCCAGCGAACGAGCCGTGCATGTGCGGGCCGCCGATCCGGGATCGCTGTCGCTGGTGCGCGCCGGCGACCGGGTGGACCTGCTCGCGGTTCCGGATGGGCGCACCGTGGCCAGCGATGTGCGGGTACTCGCGATTGACGCCCGCGAAACCGCTGATCCACTGGGCAGCACCACGCCCACGTCAGGCTTGACGATTGCGGCGCCTACCTCCTCTGTCCCGGCCATCGTTGCCGCCGCCGAAGGGGTTCACCCCGCACTTCGACTAGCGCCGGGTGAGCCCGCTCACTAAGCACGCCCTAACCCCGGCACCTTCCCGAGAACGGTCATCGGTCGTTAACGAACCGTGTTAGCCCCTAGACTCAGTCGGGCCCGCCGCCTACAGCGCAGTTGACGCGGCACATCCACCACCGAGAACAGGGACCTCCATGCTCAAAGGCTTCAAAGACTTCATCCTGCGCGGCAACGTCGTCGAACTCGCCGTCGCCGTCGTGATCGGCTCGGCCTTCCAGAAGGTTGTCGACACCCTCATCACTGCCCTGGTTACGCCTATCATCAACGCGGCCGGCAGCCCGGAATCCAACGGATTCGGGTTCTCGCTGCGCTCTGACATGGCTGAGGCCACCTTCATCGACTTCTCGACGATCCTCAACGCGCTGATCGTCTTCTTGATGACGGCACTCGTCGTCTATCTGCTCATCATCCTCCCCATGAACAAGCTCGCCGAGCGTCGCGCCCGCGGCCTCGAGCCCGTGGCGGAGACGCCTGCCGAGGACATCCTGCTGCTGCAGGAAATCCGCGACGAGCTGCGCTCGCGCCGCTGACCCGCAGATAACAGGGGCGCCACCGATCCTCGGTGGCGCCCCTGTTGCTGTCTCACTCCCAGTGCGGAGGGCGCTGCTCCTGCAGCCAGCGCTCGTGCTCGCTCTCCTCGCGCCACTCACCCCAGCCTGCGTCGGTATCGTCCCGGGTCTGCTCGGGCCCGGAACGAACGCCGCGCCGGGTGCGCGGCTGCGGATCGGGTGCGTCCTTGCCGCCGGGCGGTCTTTGGCTCATCGGTGCCCACCTGAACGACGCACGAGGATGCCGCGGGCCTCCACAGCGCGTAGCGCCTCGTGGATGCGGGGCAGTTCGCGGCGCGGTTGTTCCAGTAGGTCGCTGCCGAATACCCGCACAACCTCCCACCCCAGTCGGCGGAGTTGCTCGGCCCGAACCCGTTCCCGGTTGCGCAGGTCCAGGATCCGGGCGTGGGCGAGTCCGTCGCTGTGCACGGCGACCACCGGACGTGACGGTGAATCGGGCGCGGCCACGGCCACATCGACCCGCAACCGGCCCAGTCCGGCGTTGGGCCGACACACCATGCCGTCTCGGGAAATGGGGGCGATCAGCCGACGAAGCAGCGGGTCCGTTTCGGTGCTGCCACTTTGAGTGCCTGCTTCGGCAGGGACCTGGGCCGGGTCGGTGGTGCCGCTGGCGGTCGCCACGGCGGGAGTCCCCGAGCCCTGTCCGTGCAGATCGAAGTAGCGCAGCAGGTCTCTCAGTAGAAGCGCTCCTGAGGTGGCGGGGCGGCGTTCAGTGAAGGCCTCTGGCGTGATCGAGGAGACGACACTCATTCGACGTCTGGGGATGCCCAGCGCCGCGCATAGCACCCGATCGCCGTATTCGGAATCCAGCCGCCCGAAGCGGCGCGGGAGGCCTCCGTCCGGCTGCGGGGTGTAGCCCAGGGACAGGATCGCCGCGTCGCGGCGCTCGCCCACCATTCGATCGATGACCGAGACGACCCCGGCACCCTCGCGGGCCCAGAACGAAGCCAGCGCCGGGTCGGACCCGAGCGCCCCATGGATAGCGCTGTGCAGCAACTCGGCTCGAGCCGTGCTCAACGTCACCACAGCCAAGGATTCTTCGGGCCGGGTGCGCGTGTGGTGACGCACCAAGTCCAGCACTGTCTGGGTTTCTGGGTCCAAATCCGCCGGAGCGTCCAGCATGACGTCGGTTCCTGGCTCGCACCGCGGTTCGTTGTTAACGACGACCAGTTCCACAGCCGGCTCCGGGGAGGTGCCCGGGAAGGTCACCATCTGCCCGTCGTAGACGCGCTGGTTGGCGAAGGCGACCAGCGACTCGTCCTGGGCACCGTACTGCCAGGTCAGGCGGCGCACCGGCAGGGTTTCCAGGGCGACATCGAGCAGGGTCGGGCCGGCGCGGCTGGGCACCACGTCGTCGGGGTCGGCTTGTTCGGCCGGGGCCGGCGCAGCTGTGCTGTACCCCGTCGGCGGTGGTTGGGCTTCGTCGCCGACGACGATCACTTGTGCAGCGCGGCTCATCCCGGACACCGCATGCGCGACGAGCAGCTGTGCGGCTTCCTCGACGATCACCACGTCGAACCAGCGGCCCGGCGGCAGCAATGCCGCTACCGCGAGCGGACTCATCGCCCAGCAGGGGCGCACATCGGTGAGGAACTCGTGGGCTTGGACGAACAGGGCCCTGGCCGGCACTCCTGCGCCGGTGCCAGAGGCCGCGTAGCGCGTGGCCGTTTCGGCGTCGGGGTGGGAATGGGCCGCCTCGTGTAGCCGCTGCGCCAGTTTGAGGCGCAGTTCGTCGCGGCTCGCGCGCACGTGGTCGTGGTCTAGGCGGGCGTATTCGTCGACGAGTACGCGCAGGTGGTCGCCGTCGTGGCTACCGATGCGGGGGTCCTCGGCGCTGATATGGGTGAGAACGGAACGCCACCAGATGCGTTCGACTTCGGTAGGGATCTGCTCGGCCGGCACCTCGCGGCCGGCCAGGTCGACGATGACCTCGTCCAGGCCGGCTGCCAGCGCCCGGTCCAGCGCTGGTGCGACCTTGGGCAGGACGGGGACCCGGTCCAGGTGGGCGGCGAGGTGGGCGATGCGCTCGCGCAGTTCCTCCACCGTGATGCTGAAGAGGTTCCCGCCGTGGGCTGTCGTTTCGAGGCGTTCGGAGAGCCAGCGCAGGTCGGAGCCGAGCTGTTCCCAGACGTGGCGAGCCTCGTCCAGGCTTGCCGGCACCCGGGGCAGGTCCGAGGTGCCGCTCCAGGCCGTCCACTCCACCCGTTGCTGGTGAGCTGCCGAGAGCGCGTCGTGCAGTTGATCGAGGCTGACGTCGGGGTTCAGCAGCGATTCGGCTCGGCGCCGCAGGTCACGGCGGCTGCGCCAACCGAGGAACATGCCTCGTTCCTGCCGGTACTGGCGGTCGGCAGTGGCTCCGAGCAAGTAGTCCAGCGGCTGGAGAAAGACGTCTTCGGGCAGCAAGGTGAGAGTCTTGCGCACCCCTGCCATGAGATCGAGGGCACCGTCCCAGTGGTCGGGGGTTTCCGCCGGAGGCAGGCCCGCCTCGACCAGGGTCGCGTCCAGGACACTCCGGGCCTCCTCCAGCCGGCCTTCATGCAGTTCGCGGACGAGGGTGACGGCCCGGTCGGCTTCTTCGTTGGTGGTGACCCAGGCGCGGTACCAGGGGTCTTCGTGCCAGTTCTTAGACCATCCGCCTTGTTCGGCGACGGAGGCGAGCAGTTTTCCTGCCGCGGCGGCCTCATCCATGTCGAGTCCGGCCAGCACCTCCCGGGAGAGCACCACGGTGGAGGACGGGGCGTCGGCCCGCTCTTCGTGGGCGGCCAGCGCTTGCTGGGCGGCCAGGACACTCACGCCCCACGGTTCACGCACCTCATGCACCGCTGCGACGTGGGATTCGAGTTGGGAACCGACTTCGCGCAGTTGTTCGCGCAGGCCGGAGACGTCCGGTTCGCGGGCGGGACGGCGCCGGTCCAGGGTGGCGACGATGTCGCGGGCGATGGACTGGGCGTCGGGCAGGTCGCCGTGGGCGTCCAGGACCAGCGAACCCAGACCGGCCTCGTCCAGGTGGGTCGTGACGGCTTCCAACGCGGATCGGGCCTGGGTCAGCAGCAGGATCCGTTTGCCGTCGGCGGCCAGCGCAGCCACGAGGTTGGCGATGGTCCGGCTTTTACCAGTGCCGGGCCCGCCGGTGACGGCAAGGTGGCCTCCGGCGCGTGCGTCGAGCACCACCCGGGACTGGGTTGCGTCGGCGTCCAGCGCAAGGAGCTCAGCGCCGGGGTCGATGGGTTCGTCTGCGGGGGCTTCCCCGGCGGGACGCAGCGGGCGCGCCCCTGGGATTCGGGCCAGGGCGGCGAGCACCTCATGCTCGCCCAAGTCCATGCCCTGTTCGGTGAGGTCGGCCACCATCGGCAGCTTGGTATAGGAGAACGTGGTGACGACGCGCCGGTCGGTCACGGAGAAGCCGGGGATGAACGCGCAGGTGCGGGCAAGCTCGCGGAAGACCCGCATCGGGTCGAAGCGTGTCGAGACGGCGGCCAACTCGGCCAGCGCCTTGGGGTCCAGGTTGATGCCCTGTTCGTGGCGTAGAT
This sequence comes from Gephyromycinifex aptenodytis, assembly GCF_012277275.1. Classification (GTDB taxonomy): domain Bacteria; phylum Actinomycetota; class Actinomycetes; order Actinomycetales; family Dermatophilaceae; genus Gephyromycinifex; species Gephyromycinifex aptenodytis. Next base: position 1,453,420 of record NZ_CP051155.1, read on the forward strand.
AGTTCACGAGGACCGGGTTGACCTCCACCTCGGTGCCGAGGTCGAGATCGAAGTCGCTGCAGCTGGCATCTATCGGGTGGATCGTGCACGGGCGCAGCAGCACCGGCGCGTGTGGCTGCTGCGGTCCCGGCACCTCCCAGGTGGCCATCCCCAGCGCCATGAAGCAGGAGACCAGTCCGCGTTCGTCGCGTAGTTCGATGCTTTTCTCGCGGATCACCTGCGCCCGGCGGCGGGCTTCGGCGAAGGCGGTGCGTTCGCGGACCAGGTGGGACAGGCGGGTTGAGCCGCCCGCCATCAGCATCGACACCCCGCCGGGGTGCACCGTCGTCAGGTCCAGGGTGCCCTCGGGTAGGTCCCGGTACCACAGCAGCGTGTTTGCCCCGCCCACGTCGGCCAGGTCGCGGCGCCAGCCGCGCACGACATCGGCGACGATCTCGTCACGGAACTCACGCGGCCCGCCAGCAGGGCGTGGTTCGGGTGCCGGCTGCGATGATGCGGGCACCTCGACCGATTCCTCATCGGCAGAACTGGGCGAGGGCGTGCGCTGCGGCCCAGTTGGGGTCGGCTCAGGCACAGACGGGCTACGGGTCACCATTTGATTTTATCCGTTCGTTGCCCCCGGGCTGTGCAGACACGAGCAGGGCGCACTGCGAGAAGCCCTGTGCGGCCTTGGGGTTGACCTCTGTATCGAGACTGAGCACCTACGTAGACAGAGACTGCATGAGGCAAGCAGCTGCGGCGCGCCCGCCCCGTAGGCATCAGGGCATGAAGACGACGGCGTCGCCGACGGCGCGTTCTCGCCCTTCCGAGAGTCGGTTCAGGACCTTGCCGCGCACCGCCATCGCGGTAGAGCCGCCGCCGTCGAGGTTGACCGCATTGGTCATGCCGAGAGAGCGCGCTACCGAGGCGGCCTCGACGAGGGTCGCGCCGACGCTGAGTGTCGAGCGACCGTCGATGGTCACCATCATCACGGTGCCGTCGGCGGTTGAGCCCATGATCGAGCGAGGGTGGCGGCGCAGAAACGCGCTGGAACCTGACGGGGCCACGTTTTTGCCGTCAGCGAGGAGGCGGTAGCGGCCGGTGACGCCGAACGTGGTCGGCGTGAGTTTCACGGCCTTGCCGCTACCGTCGCGCAGAGTTTCGCTGAACGCGGGGCAACCGGATCCGGCAAGCTCCAGGAGTCGCGCGGCGGAGGTACCGGTGGCTTGGATGGAGGTCTGGGCCGGGGTGAGGGCGGTTCCGCGACGCGGCGTTGCCCGGACGACGCAGCCGTCTTTACCGAGGACGACCTCGGAACCGACTCCGGCCGGCGTGGTTTTGGCCCAGTGCGGGGTGAACCGAATGACCGAACCGCGGGAGGTGCACCCGGCCGAACCAGGCAAGGTGCAGTCAGCGGGCACGACCGGCGGGCTGTTGACGGCCCCGACGGCGAGCACCTCGCGGGTGTTCCCCGGGGTGGAGCCGGTGAGCGTGGCGGTCCACGTGTAGCTGCCCATGCGCAGCTTCTTGCTGGTGGAGTCCATCAGGAGGCCCACGTGGCCTGCGACCCGCATAGGTTCGCTGACGATGGTGCCGCCGTTGACGGCCAGCCCGAGCGGGTCACCGGGGTAGGCCTTGGAGCGAGTGAAGGCGAAGAAGCTGCCGTTCATCGCCACGAGTGAGCGGCTCCACGTGCCGAGGGTCGAGACGGTTTCGGAGTGGGCGAGGTCGTAGCCGATCGCGGTGCGCAGTTGGCCCTTGGCGCGCCCCGGCTCGATGGTGGCGACGCGGATCCGCCACGGCCCGTAAGGGGTGGTGTTGATGGCGCCGGCGCGGGCGGGCGCCCCGCCGCGCACGATCGTCGTCACGCTCACCCCGGGAGCCAGCTTGGTTACAGAACGCTTCTCGGGCAGGCCTGGTTTACCGATGTCCACCGCGGGGCTCTTAGTAGTGCTCTTGGCTGCAGGTGCGGCGCTGCCTGCAGCGGCAGCGGAGGCGGCCCCGAGCGGGATCAGTGCCACGGCGAGCGTGGTTGCGAGCGCCCGGGTGGAGCGGGCGCGTCGGTTGCCGGCTGTTGCGAGCGCGTTCAGGTGGCGTGGGTCGGTCATGGCGTCGTCTCCCCTTGTTGTCGGCGCGTTGCGCCTGGCAGGTCACCACAACGGCGCCGCCGCACAGGTATCCCCCGGTTCTGTTCCACCGTACCGGCGGCCGCCTAGCGGCCGATACCCTCGACGAGTTCTTTTCGATGTGGCGGGTTGGCCCCGGCGCGGGCGACGGTGATGGCCGCGCAGCCGACGGCCCGCTGCAGCGCTGGTTGCAACTGGGCCAGGGTGGCGGTGCGCAGCGACTGGCGCTGCGCGGGGCCGCCGAGGAAGCCGAGGTCGAGCAGACCGCTGAGGAGGCCGGCCATGAAGGAGTCTCCGGCGCCGACCGTGTCGATGACGTTCGCGGGGGCCGACGGCACGCTCTCGCGTGATCTGTCGCTCCCGAGGAGTACGTGCGTGTCGTCTTTGCCGCGGGTGATGACGACGAGCGCCGCGCCGAGGTCGGCCCACCGACTCATCACCGGCTCGATGTCTTGGCCGTCGTAGAGCCAGGCGATGTCTTCGTCGCTGGCTTTGACGACGTCACAGACGGCGATGAGTTCTTCGACTTGCGCCCGGGTGGTGACAGGGTCGCCCATGAGGCTGGGCCGGGCGTTGGGATCGTAGGAGACGGTGCCGCTCGCGTGAGCGGCTCGGGCCGCGGCGAGGACGGCTTGCGCGCCAGGCGCGAGGGTGGCGCCGATGGAGCCGACGTGCAGGTGCCCGACAGGCTGACTGTCGAGGGCGTCAGCGATGTCCCAGGTGATGTCGAAGTCGTAGCTGGCGGCGCCGTTCTCGTCGAGGGTGGCGACGGCGGTGGAGGTGGCCGACGCGGTGTCGGAGCCGGGGGTGAGACGCAGGTTCCCCTCGCGGGCGAGGTGCTCGCGGATGATCTCGCCGTGGGGGTCGTGCCCGAAGCGGGTGGCGTAGTGGACCGGGTGCCCGAGCCGGGCCAGCCCGACGGCCACATTGAGCGGGCTGCCGCCCGGATGGGTCTCGATCTGCCCGTTGCTGCGGTGGACGATGTCGACCAGCGCCTCCCCGACGACGAGGATCCGTTCGCTCATACGTGCTCCCTTGCATGGGGCGGCTGGGCCGCTTCAGGCTGAGCCTAATGCGGCCCAGCACCCACCCTGAGACGTGCCGGGTGCGTGCGGGTGGGTCCGCCGTGCGATTATGGGCCGACGCGGGGCCCACACCCCACGCGCCCTCGTAGCTCAGGGGATAGAGCACCGCTCTCCTAAAGCGGGTGTCGCAGGTTCGAATCCTGCCGGGGGCACTAGCCGTCATCGAGACCCAGGATGCCCCCTGCGATCAGGTCGGATGTGTGTGTGACCGTCCTGGCACGCCCGGCGGCGGGTCTGCAGGCGGTGGCGGTACGCACGAGACCGCTGGGCCTGAGAGACCGCGCCTCAACCAGTTGTTCGTCCCTATCGAACGTGCCGCACACCGGCAGGGGCCACCGCGAGCCCCGCGAGAATCACCCACACCGGCAGGCCGGTCCAGACGCCCCACATGATCACACCGACGATGCCCTCGACGGCGACCGCCGCGACCTGACCGGCGACGATGGAAGCCAGCGTGGTCACCACCCCGGCCACCAGGCCACAGAACAGAAGCGTCAGCGCTAGCAGGCCAGCAAACGCCCAACGACTTTCGCGCCACCACGCCCCCGAGCTTGGCGCTGACCAAGCCAACACGCCGATTACCGGCCACGAGACCACCGGCGATGCCCACCAACTTGCCACCAGCACACTCCACAGGTGCGCAGCATGGGTGGCATCACCCAGCGGGAACCCCACATACGCGACGGCCACAGACAACGCCCACGCCAGCGCCAGACCAGCGAGCGCGCGCCAACTACGGGTGCTGTCGCCCGAATGTGTCCCGCTGCGCACTGAGGCCCACTGCATCCCTATCGCTCCCCTGCACACAATCGATCCTGCTGTGGGCGCCTCATGCTTCTCGTGCCATTAGTGAGTCGCCTTCCCATGGATAGTGGCACCACTTGCGACGTGTCCGCACGAGTTGCTGCGAGGCTCGAACTGGTGGAGCCCTGACGATGAGCGGTACGCCTACAGGCACCTGGTGCCCCGAACCCCTCCTTGCTGAGGCTGGCGCCCAGCTCGCCCCGTCCCTGCCGTTGTTGCTCGAGCTCGGCGCCAGATTCACCGACGCAGGCCACGAGGTAGCGCTGGTCGGTGGGCCGGTGCGGGATGCCTTCCTCAGCCGGGCCAGCACCCCGCGCGCTTCACAGCCAGGTAATGGCACCCCCCCACCACAAACGGCCCGGCCCCCGATCAACTCGGGGGCCGGGCCGTCCGCGGCAAGCGCAGGGCTAACGCACTCAGGCAGTGTGCGAGCAGTTGGCGCAGGTGCAGTCCTCACACGTGCAGTTCGAGCACGTGCACTCGGTGCCGCACTTCGTGCAGGCGCAGACGTCGCACTCGTCGTAATGGCCGTCGTGCTCGCGGTGGGCGTGGCCGTCGTGGAGGTAGTCCACGTGGTCACCGTGCTGAATAGTGTCGTGGCCGCAATCGGCGCCGTGCTGGTGGGTGTGCTCTTCGTGCTGGGTGTGCGTCATGACGCATCCTTTCCTGGGGCATGGGTCTGTGCTGGGGTGGCCGGATCGTGCTCGCGGGCGTGCGCGACAGCGTCCGCCACCATGTGGGTCACGTGGTCATCCATGAGGCGATACGACATCTCACGGCCGTGACGATCCGCCTGCACGAGACAGCTCTGCCGAAGCACCTTCAAGTGCTGCGAGACGAGTGGCTGCGACGCCCCGAAGACATCCGCCAACTCGCCGACCGTGTGCGGGCGCTCATCGAGCCGCAGAAGAATCCCGACCCGCAACGGCGAGGACAGCACCTTGAACAGGTTGGCCGCCGCCATGCAGCTAGGTTGAGATTTCCACGTACTCATGCGTCCAACCTAATATAAGCCCCCACGCATGCGTCAACCCTGCGTTCACGGAAGAGGACGCTGTCACCCAGAACAGGACCGACCGCCAGCCGCTAGCCCGCAGCCGAGACCCACCGCCCTCAGAGCCGGATAACGTGCGCGTCCGGGATGGCGGCGTAGCGCCCAGGGGTACAGGTCAGCAGCAAGACCTGAGCGTCATCGCCCACCAGCGAGAAGGCCGAACACACCCGACGCAACTTGTCGGGGTCGGAATAGCCCAGGGCATCGTCGATGATGACCGGCGCGCCCTGCTCAGAGTCGACGAGCGAGGCACACGCCAACCGGGTGAGGATCGCCAACTGCTCCTTGGCCCCCGTCGACAGGGCCGCATAGTCGATCCGCTGCCCATCAAGCACCCGCGCCTGGATGCACAGGCTCCGGTCGACCTCTACATCGAAGTCTTCGCCGTAGACCACCCGACCCAGCCGGGTGACGGCTTGACCGAACGGCTCGACATAGGCCCGTGTGGCCTCGCTGCGATGCCGCGTCATCGTCTCGTGCAGCAAGGCCGCCGCCCGAGCCCGGCGATCGATCGAATCGAATTCGCGTTGCGCGTGCACCAACTCTGAGCGCGCCCGATCCAGCTGCTCGGCCCGCCCCTGACCACCCGCGAAGGAAAGCCGCGCCTGCACGGCGAGCAACTCCCCGCGGGACCTCTCCTGGCGTTCGCCTATCGCCTGCACCGCTGCCTGCGCGCCCGCGACGTGCACCCGCAACAGCTCCGGGTCGCGCCCACCTACCAGCGCCTCCACCTCACGCCATGCGCGCTCAGCCTGCTCCGCGGCCTCCGTCGCGCTCTGCAGCGCCGTCTCCAGCGCCTCATCGGCGGCCTTCTCTCGGGCCTGACGCAGCTCGGCCTCGGCGTTCTCGGCGTCCACCCGCGTTGAGTCACGCCGCGTCTCAGCACGTGCCAGCCGGATGAGGCCCGTCTGCACCGCGTCGCGCACCGCCCGCACCTGGGCCTCCAGCACTTCCAGCCGCGCCCGACTTGCTTCTTCCTGCGTCCGCGCCTGCGAAAGAGCGCCCTTCTGCTGTTCGACGTCCGTGCGCAAACCCTCATCCTGGCGCTCGGCAAGCCGCTCCTCGATGTGGGCCTGCAGCGCCTCGCGCCGCTCTCGACGCTCCTCAATGCCGCTACCTGCGCCGATCGCAGCGACGTCGTTCTCGGCCGCGCGCAACGCAGCAGCGGCCTCCCGGTGTTTGTGATGCAGCCGCTGGGCCTCCTGCACATCCGCAGCCCCGGCCGAAGCCAGAGCAGCATCCAGTTCCGCTCGGGCGGCAGCGACGGCGTCGGCTCGGGCACCGGCACCTGCCTCTGGTTCGATCCGCACCGACAGCAGGTCTGCCAGCACGAGATCGATCGGCTCCTCCAGGCTGCGTTCCAGCGATTCCCCCTGCACCAACGTCGCCGCTTCACCGGAGACGGTGACCTGCTGCCCGTCGGCAAGCGCGGTGATGTGCATGCGGGCACTGGCGGCACGCTGCTCGGCCAGAGCAAGCTGCCAGGCCTGGTGGGTGCGGGTCACCGCTTCCAGCGTGGCCTCATCGACGCGATATTTCTCGAACTGGCGGCGGGCCTGGGCCCGCCCTTCGAGCGCGCTCTCCAACCGCTCGATGTCGGCCACCAGCTCCGCCAGGTCGGCGATGTCACCCACCAACGCCATATCGGCCTCGGCCTGAGCCGCCTGATGCCGCAACGATGCCACCGCCGCGGCCTCGGCGTCGCGGCGTTCGGTGAGCTCGCCAAGGTGCTCCTGGTGCGGACCCAGCTCGGCAGCGAGACCGGCAGCCTCTGTCTGCGCAGCAGCAGCCGCAGACGCCCGCGCAGCAACCTTCTCCACCAGAGCTTGACGGGCCTCCAAACGTTCCCGATGCAGATTGGCTTCGGAGGTGGCGGCGCTACGGGCCCGGCTGGCCTGCTCCCGCTGATCCAGCAGTTCCGAGAGTTGACCCCACTCCTGCTCGAGCCGGACCAGATCTTCGCGAGCACGCTCCAGTTCCACAGTCGTGTTGTGCGATTCCTCGCACAGGAGGGCGTGCCGCTGAACGTCGGCCTCGACCTCATCGACCGCGCTCTGGGCCTCGCAGACACCCTGTTCGGCGCGCTCAACCCGCTCGCTCAGCGCGCGGTATTCGCCGGTGGGTTTACCCGTGGCGGTGAAGTACCGGCGGTATTCGGCCTCGACCGAGGCCAACAGGGTGTCTGCCTCGGCTCCGGCTGTCGGTTGCGCCAGCCCGGCGGCTTCGTCCAGAGCCGCGGCCAACGCCGAACTCGACGCGAGGTCGCATTGATTCAGCGGCGTCGCCTGCATGAGACGCAACGCGCGCCACAGGTCCAAATCCGTCGTCGTTGCGAGGATCTCCTGTACCCGCTCATGCGCGGCCACCCCGGTGAGGTGTTCGCGGCGCGGCGCCGTGATCGTCAGCGTCGTCGCTGGCTGCTTGAACCACTGCTTGCGGTAGACGAAGCGGTACGGTCCACTGCTCATCTCAGCCTCGACGCAACTGGCGACGTCCTGACCGACCGGCCGGGCGGCCAGCACGTGGCGCTTACGACTGGAGTCCTTCTCGTCGATAAGCAGATCGAGCGCCTCCAGCATCGAGGTCTTGCCGACCTCGTTGCGACCTTCGAGGACGACCACACCCCGCTCTGGCAGCTCGATGCAGCGATCCGTAACGCCCTTGACGTTATGGAGTTGGAGCCGGTGCAGCTTCATCGCACTCCACCCCCCGCGAGCCGGTAGAGCAACGACAGCGCATCCCGCGCGCAGACTGCCTGCTCGCCACTGCCCGCCGCCAGCTCAGCCAACTCCTGTGCGGCCTGGGAAGCGAAACCACCGACACCAAGGTCGCCGAGCTCGGCCTCGTCGATGATGACCGCGAGGTCCTCGTGCCGGTCCCAGGTGAACCGGCCGGCGAACAGGTCGTCGGCCTCGGCCAGGATCTGCTCCAGGCGCGCCTTGTCGGCCAACCGCAAGGTGCCGGTCAGCGCGGTGCGCACCACGGTGCGATCGGCCGGGCGCAACCCCGCCAGCTCGTGCTGCAGCGCTTCGAGGTCGGCGGAGGTGTCCACATGCCGTCGCAGGTCGACGAAGGACCAGGTGCCCACCTGCTCGCTCTGCACCGTGTGCCCACCGGCCGAATCCATCTCGACTATGAGCACCTCCCCCGGAGCGTCCTCGACGAAACTCGTCACCTCCGGAGAGCCCGAATACCAGACCCGGCCGCTGACACCCACAGACAGCCGCGAGTGCCGGTCGCCGAGGGCAACGTGGTGGATGATGCGCTTGCCCAGGGCCTGCTCCATCGCCTCCAGGTGCAACATCGAGACATCGTTGGGATCGGGACTGAGCACATCGACGATGCCGTGGGCCAGCAGCAACCGCACAGTGCCGTCGGCCTCACAGCCTGACAGGGCACGGGCCGCCAGGTCACCCAGCACATTCTTGGTCGCCCACGGGGCAGCGAGGATCTCCACGCCCGCGCTGACCACATACGGCCCGGGCTGACGCAGCACGACCACGTTTTCAGGGCAGCACGCCGTGAAGGTATCCGTGTCGTACACGCTGGCAGCATCCAGCGGATCGTGGTTTCCGGGCAGCAGATAGACCGGGCAGGGCATCTCGGCCAACGCCTGCATGGCGCGGCGAATGGTTTGGGAGGCGATCAGGTTGCTCTCGAAGACGTCGCCGGCAACCACCACGAAATCGCAGGCATGTTTCCCGGCGAGGCCAGCCATGGCATGGATCGCATCGATCCGCGCCGCCGTGTAGCGAGCCTGTGCCTCCGGGCGGAGGAAATGCCGCGTCATGCCCAACTGCCAGTCGCTGGTCTGCAGGAACCGAACAGACGCCATCTCCACCTCCTGGGCCGGGTTGTTTCGTTGTGGTGACCGTATCCGGCGCCACCGACAACCCGGTTCACGCAGCATGGCCCGGCGCGCCAATGACGCACCGGGCCATGCTGGAGTCAGCTACGAGACGCCCATCTGCAGATGCCGCTCAGCGGACTCGTCCGTAGCTGACCTTGGAGGACCAGATCTTGTGCAAGCCGGTGGAGCGCCCACGGCGGGGAGCGTCGTACATCTTGCCGTTACCGGCGTAGATGCCCACGTGATGCGCAGGGCGACCGAAGAAGACGAGGTCTCCCGGACGCGGCTTGGAGACACGTTTGGTGGCGCGCTGCTGCTGGGCCGCCGTGCGCGGTAACGACACACCCGCCTTGCGGTAGACGTAGCGTGTGTAGCCACTGCAGTCGAACCCGCGGGGAGTGGTGCCGCCCCAGCGGTAGGAGATACCGCTCAAGCTTGAGGCGATGGACACGACCCCGACGCCGGCGCCCATTTCACCGTTGGCATTCCCCTGGGCCGGGGTAGCGGCTTTGGCGGTGACCTTTTTACGCGCCGGTGCTGAAGCGGCCGGGGCAGGCTTCTTCTGCGCGGGCACCTGAGTGGGGGCGGGCGAAGGGCTTACCTGCGGCGCTGGCTCAGCCTGAGTAGGCGCCTCCTGCGGGGCGGCCTCCAACTGCGCCTCCGGGCGAGGCGAGGTGTAGTCGCCTTGCTCCGAGGGGTCTTCGTAGGCTGGTTGCGCGGCTACGACCCGGTCCGAAGGGTCCGGATCCGCAGCGGCAGGTACCGCGAGCGAAGCGATCAGCGCGCTCGAGGCGAGCATGATGCTCGCGACTGAAGCCGGGCCGACCCCACGGGAGAACTGGCGACGTGAGCCGGTCTGAGCAGCTCGGTGGCGCCCGGCATAGCGTGTTGACATAGAAGGATGGCCTCTCCTACCGCCTGCGAGGTGAGCTGTCGGGTTCGGGTGGGAGTGCATCACCCGGCCATGTCACGCGGATCGCGTGGATGGCTTCACCCCGAGGCCACCGAGGTGGCCACATACGTGGGTCCCCCGCTCCTGCCGACCTGGTTACTCGGTCACATCTCCGGACGGCGGCAGGACTCGGCGTTCCGATAGGAGAGACACCCAGGGGTGGGTGCCGAGCTGAAAGTACCGGAAAGGACACAGAAGAGTCACGCAAAGATCACAGATCAGTACCCAAAACCGGCCATTTGGGCAATTTGTCCCCGGGCGTCTGAGCGCCCTACAGCTGAAAATCGGCCCTAATCAATCAATCTCGACCGACCTGTGATGTGCGTCTCAATCACCTTGAGTGACGGGGCGAACGAACACGTGAACCGCCTGATCGCGAGTCAACCGCACCTGCCCTGCATCGTTGCTGAGCACCACATCGGTGTCGTCCGTGGCGAGACTTATCTCTACCCCCGGGCACATCCCGGCAGTCCGCAAGGCGTCCAGCAATTCCCCGTCCACCTGTAACGGCTCACCGATCCGCTCCAGCACGACGCGACCTGGTGCGTCCACACTCGTGGCAGGCGAGGCGGCCTGGAGTTGGCTCTCTTCCAGCCCCAGCTCGGCCAACCCGGGGATGGGGTTGCCGTAGGGGCTGCGTTCGTGGTCCGCCAATAGTTTGAGGATCTTGCGTTCCACCCGCTCGCTGATGACATGCTCCCAGCGGCAGGCCTCGTCGTGCACATAGGCGTACTCCAAGCCCAGCACATCGCTTAACAGCCGCTCGGCGAGGCGGTGTTTGCGCATCACCCGAGTTGCGCGTCGTCGGCCCTCAGCGGAGAGGACGACGCTGCGGTCTGGTTTAACGGTCAGCAACCCGTCACGCTCCATCCGGCCGACGGTCTGGGAGACAGTCGGCCCGGAGTGGCCGAGACGTTCCACGATTCGGGCGCGCAGCACGGGCACGCCTTCTTCTTCTAGCTCGAAGACGATGCGGAGGTACATCTCCGTGGTGTCGATGAGATCGGTCACCTGTCTACCTTCTCACTCCCTGCGCATATTGCATTACCTAGGCGGCTCGGCCCGTCCACGGTCCACGACTTGCGCGACGCCCGCATGAGACATCTTCGCTGGTCCAGACGACACCAGGGTTCAGCGAAACCGCCACCTCAATCATTTGAGGTTACGCCCTCAGGGTCCTAACCTTTTTCTGTACAGCCCCTGCAGTAGACACGGATTCCCCGACTGTGTCGAAGGCGCTCGGGCTGTGTGTAGAGCCGGCTTCCCCTGGCCGGTGCCGTGACGACTTCCCCCGGGTTGTCACGGTCGGCGAGGTCGTTCCCCAACGGCCTCGCCGAACTCTTGTCGCCCCCCTCCACCTCGAGCGGCCCGTCTGGTCGCCGTCGGGCGCGCACCGGATTCGTGACCTGGGCAACACCCGTTGCATCATGGGGCCATGCCCCGTCACCAAGAGGGCGAGACCGCTGCGCAGGCCACGCTCGAGACCCGCATCGCGCAGGCAGACCCGATCAGTTCGGTGCTGCGTTATCGAGGTGTGGACATCAACGAGTTGGTCGGCCACGTCTCGTTCGACCGGGTGTGGGGACTGCTGGTCTGCGACGATCTCCAAACTAATCTGCCGCCGGCCGAGCCCCACCCGCTACCGGCCCGCACCGGCAGCCTGCGCGCCGACGTCCAGAGTGCGCTGGCGACCTTGGCCCCGGTCTGGGGTTTCCGGCCACTACACGACATCGACGCAGAACAGGCTTTGGAGAATCTGGCTCGGGCTTCGGTGCTGACCCTGTCCTTCGTTGCCCAGTCCGCGCGGGGGCCGGAACTGCCGGTTGTTCCGCAACGGGTGATCGATCGGGCAGAGTCCGTCGCGCAACGCTTCCTGGTGCGCTGGCGCGGGGAACCCGACCCCGCGCACGTGAAGGCACTCGATGCCTACTTCGTCGCCGCCGCCGAACACGGACTCAGCCCCTCGACGCTGACCGCTCGCGTCGTAGCCTCTACCGGGGCCGACGTGGCCGCCTGCATGTCTGCTGCAGTCGGGGCGCTCAGCGGGCCGCTGCATGGCGGGGCCCCCTCACGGGTGCTGCCTGTCCTGGAGGCTGCAGAACGCAGCCAGGATCCGAGTATGTACATCACCCAACTGCTGGCCTCGGGGCAACGCCTCATGGGCTTCGAACACCGCTTCTATCGCACTGAGGACCCGCGGGCTGGGGCGATCCGGCGTATCTGCCAGCAACTGGGGGTGCCACGCTACGAGCTAGCGTGCGCGGTGGAAACCGCCGCCTTGGAGGTACTGCGCGCCCACCACGGACCCGAGGTCTCCACCACCCTCGACTACTGGGCTGCGGTCATTCTCGATTTCGCTCAGGTGCCCCCGGAAGCGTTCAGCTCCCTGTTCGCCTGCGCGCGCACCGCAGGCTGGTCGGCACACATCCTGGAGCAGAAACAGACCGGGGGCTCGGTGCACCCGCCTGCCCGCTATGGCGGACTGCCACCGCGCGCCCTGCACGAGCTGCCTGGCGTCTGACCAGACCACACCCGCCTTGGCTCCTGAGATCCAGATGGGCCCCGCCACAGAGCTTCGCCCCGCCTGCAGCGGGGTGCGCCAGAGTTGCTGTGGAAGACTTCCCCACGTAGATGTTCGCGCCCGCCCGATCCCTGCTCGAGAAGGTGCCCCGCCGTGACCCAGCACATCACCATCCCCGCCGACCTGTTGCCCGGTGACGGCCGATTCGGCTGCGGCCCCAGCAAGGTGCGCCCCGCGCAGGTGGCAGATCTGGCAGCCCGGGCGACTCACCTGCTGGGGACATCCCACCGCCAGATGCCCGTCAAGTCCCTGGTAGCGGACATCCGCGAAGGGCTACGGGCCCTCTTCGCACTGCCCGAAGGGTACGAGGTCATCCTCGGCAACGGAGGCTCGACAGCCTTCTGGGACATCGCCGCGTTCGGCCTGGTGCGTGAGCGCGCCCAACACCTCTGCTTCGGGGAGTTCTCCACCAAGTTCGCCTCGGTGACGGCCAAAGCCCCCTTCCTGGGCGAACCGAGCGTGATCACCGCCAACCCGGGAACCCGCTGTGACCCCCGGGCCGAACCAGGCGTCGACGTCTACGCTTGGCCGCACAACGAGACATCCACCGGAGTGATGGCACCGGTGCACCGGGTGCCGGGCGCCGACCAGGATTCGCTCATCGTCATCGACGCCACCTCCGGCGCTGGTGGACTGCCCGTGGACGCAGCTGCCGTCGACGTTTACTACTTCGCACCCCAGAAGTGCTTCGCCTCCGATGGCGGGCTCTGGTTCGCGCTGATGTCCCCCGCCGCGTTGGCCCGCGTCGAGCAGATCGCCGCTTCGGGGCGATGGATCCCGGACTTCTTCAGCCTGCCCACCGCCATCGAGAACTCCCGCAAGAACCAGACCTACAACACCCCCGCCTTGAGCACCCTGCTGCTGATGAGCAACCAGATCGAGTGGATGCTCTCCCAAGGCGGGCTGGCATTCGCTACCGCGCGCACCGCCGACAGCGCCCAACGGCTGTACGGCTGGGCCGAATCATCGCCGTACGCCACGCCCTTCGTCAGCGACCCGGGCTCACGTAGCCAAGTCGTGGGCACCATCGACTTCGCCGCTGAGGTGGACGCGGCACAAGTGGCCGCCGTACTACGGGCGAACGGCGTGCTCGACGTGGAGCCTTACCGCAAGCTGGGCCGCAACCAGCTGCGAGTGGCCATGTTCCCGGCCGTCGAGCCCGAGGACATCAGCGCGTTGACCCGCTGCGTCGACCACGTGGTCGGCCAACTCTGAGCCGGGCCGTCGCCCCCTCAGAACAGCGGCGCGATGACCACGGCGAGCAACATGCCGACCAGCGCGACGAGCACGACGATGCGGCGAAAGCCTGGAGTCACGGGGTCACCTCCGGATGCGGTGTCGCGCCGACACGGGTGACGGCGAACCGTGGCGTGACGCCCCGACGGTAGCGCACCCGCACCCCGCCGAACCCGACGAGGTGCACCAGCGCGATGACAAGTGCCAGCACCGCTGCCAGCGAACCGGCGAGCAACGTCCAGCGGGCCCCGTATCGCTCCCCGACCCAGCCCAACAGGGGCGCCCCCACCGGGGTGCCACCCATGAAGATGGCCATGTAGAGCGACATGACCCGGCCGCGCATCTCCGGCTCAACCGCAAGCTGCACGATTGAGTTGGCCGTCGGCAACACGGTCAAGGCGGCAAGCCCGACCGGCACCAGCAGCACCGCGAACAGTTCATAGCTCGGCGCGAGCGCCGCCGCCGTGTTGGCGAGCGCGAAAGCTGCCAGCGCGAGCAGGATCGTGCGCAGCCGCGGACGTGAACGCCGAGCCGCCAGCAACGCTGCAGCCAGCGAGCCGACCGCCATCACCGAACCGAGGATGCCGTAATCTTTCGGGCCCCGCTCGTAGACTGTCGTGGCCATCAACGCCGTGGTCATCTGGAAGTTCATTCCGAAGGTGCCCAGCAGGAAGACGATGGCGAAGATGAGCAAGATGTCCGGCCGGTGCGCCACATAGGTCAGCCCCTCCCGGAGCCGGCCCCGTCCGCGCACCTTGGGCGCCGCGTCGATCAGAGCCGGGTTCATTGCCCACAGCGAGGTGATGATGGCCGCGAACGTCACCGCACTGAGCAGGAAGACCCCGCCGGTTCCGATCACCGCGATCAGCAACCCGGCGAGCCCCGGGCCGACCAAGCGGGCAGCGTTGAAATTTGCGCTGTTGAGGCCGATGGCGTTACTCAGCAGATCCGGCCCGACAACCTCTGAGACGAACGCCTGCCGGGCCGGGGCGTCGATCGCCGAAGCCGCCCCCAGCAGGAACGTCAACAGGTACACCAGAGCGAGCGTGGCGGTTCCGGTGATGATGAGCAGTCCCGTGACCAACTGGATGAGAGCCATCGAGCCCTGAGTCAGGGTCAGAATGCGCCGTTTGGCAAACCTGTCAGCGATCAGTCCAGCCCACGGCGCCAACAACACCATCGGCAAGAACTGCAGCGCCGTCACCAAACCCAGCGCGGGCGCCGAATGCTCAGTGAGTTCGACCAGCACCAGCCAGGCCTGAGCGGTGCGCCCCATCCAGGTGCCGACGTTGGAGACCAATGCCCCGAGGAAGAACAACCGGAAGTTGCGTCCCGTGAACGACCTGAATGTTGCGCTCGCCATCCTTACCCCCCTTTAAGCCAAACCACCATCATCCACCATCGCCAACGGGCCGACACACGTGGGATTGACGCATGCCGGCCCGTTGCTCAACGGGGTCTGTTCACGGGGGTCAGGAGACGCCGAGGATGTCCTTGATGGGGTCGATTGCGAAGTAGACGACGAACAGCAACGAGACCAGCCACATCAGTGGGTGCAGGCGCCCCGCCTGGCCGCGGGCCACCTTGATGACGACGTAGGTGACGAACCCGGCGCCGATCCCCGCCGTGATCGAGTAGGTGAACGGCATGAGCACGATCGTCAAGAAGGCTGGGATGGCGATGTCGAGGTCCTGCCAGTCGATGCCGGTGACCTGCTGCATCATCAGGAAGCCCACGACGACCAGGGCCGGGGTGGCCGCCTCGTAAGGCACCACGGCCACCAACGGCGACAGGGTCGTCGCTATCAGGAAAAGCACGCCGGTCACGACCGAAGCCAAACCGGTGCGGGCCCCCTCGCCCACGCCGGAAGCGGACTCGATGTAGGCGGTGTTGCTGCTCACGCTTCCCATGCCGCCGGCGATAGCGCCGATGGAGTCCACGACGAGGATTCGCTGGCTGTTCGGGGGGTTGCCTTCCTCGTCCAGCAGACCGGCCTCGGCGCCGATGGCGACCATGGTGCCCATCGTGTCGAAGAAGTCCGCCAACATCAGGGTGAAGATCAACAGCCCCGCCGCGACGAAGCCGATCTTGCCGAACGAACCGAACAGGTTGAAGTGGCCCAGCAGGGCGAAATCAGGCTGGTCGAAGAGGTGATCCGGCAGCCGCGGCACGTTCAAGCCCCACCCGGTCGGGTTGATGATCTTGCCGGTGGCGTCGGCCTGTGAACCCACTTTGGTCAACGCCTCGACGGTGATGGCCATGAGGGTGCCGCCGATGATGCCGTACAGGATTGCGCCGGAAACGTTGCGCACCATCATGATGATGATCGCCATCAGCACGACGACGAACACCAGGGTCGGCCACCCGGCGAGGAAGCCACCGACGCCGAGCTCGACCGGGGTCGCGGGCGCCTTGCGGACGATGCCTGCGTCGAAGAGCCCGACCAGGGCGATGAACAAGCCGATGCCGACACTGATCGCGGTCTTGAGCTGGGCAGGGATGGCGTGGAAGACCGCGCGCCGGAAACCGGTCAGGACCAGCACCAGGATGAGGATTCCCTCAAGGACGATGAGTCCCATCGCATCGGCCCAGGTCATCCCGGGCAGCGAGGCGACCCCGAAAGCGACGAATGCGTTGAGTCCAAGACCAGCCGCCAACGCCAGCGGGTAGTTCGCGACGAGTCCCATGAGAATCGACATGAGTCCGGCGATGAGGGCCGTACCCGAGGCGACAAGAGCCAGGTTCGGCTCGCTACCACCACCGAGGTAAGCGCCTGTGCTGTCTTGGACGGTGCCGATGATCAGCGGGTTGAGGACGACGATGTAGGCCATCGTGAAGAAGGTGGCGAACCCGCCACGGACCTCACGTCCGAGCGTGCTGCCACGCTCAGAGATGCGGAAGTATCGGTCAAGGGCGCTGCCTGAACTGGCTGCAGGCGCTCGCGTGGCAGGGGTTGAGCTGGGCATGGGGTCATGCTAGAGGCTCGGACAGTTGCGCCTGCCATCCGCCCATAGCGACCGCTAAGCTCAATCCCGTGAATGAGGCCCCGAGCCCGAACCGGCGCGTCTGGCGACCCGACCCCGAACCGATCCCGGTTCCGGTCGCCTTCATCGTCGCGGTCGGCTGCGGCGGGTGGCTGTTGGCCCTCAGCGCGACATTGGCAGTCCCGCAATGGCACAGCGGCGAACGCGCCTGGTGGTTCTCCTCAGCCCTGATCGGCCTGGTGTTGGGGGCGATCGGCTACGTCTGGGCGCGGTGGCGGCTCAGGTAAGGACGTCGAATGCCAGATCGTCGACGATCGGTGCCGGGATTTCGTGGACGCCCTGACGGCTCACGTCAGTCTCACTGTGCGCCCCGCATCCGTGGTCCAAACTGACGACCTGCCCGTCCGAGGGTGACCAGGCATGTGCGCATACCCCGAACACCGAGCGCAACGCGCCGGCCAGCGGAACGTAATAGCCACAGCTGCTGCAGGGGGCGCTCGCGTGCTGGGCGGCATCCGAGTGCGGGCCGTGCGTACCGTCATACCAGCGCTGAGCAGCCGCCTCCCGGCCTTCTGCCGACAGCACCCGCGCCCTGCCCAACCCCAACTCCCACAAGGCCATCGCGTCGACGTCTTCCTCGCCGGTGGCTTCGAACCCGGCCTCCAGGTGAGGATCTTCGTCGATGTAGGGCAGCACATCGGAGTCGCCGAGGTCGCCCGGGGCGAGCCGCTCGGCATACGGCACCCACGCAGGAGCCAGAACAGAGTCCGGCCCCGGCAGCAGGTGCGTCTCACAGACGGTGACCTTGCGACTGCGCGGCGCCCGCGCCACCACAACCGCCCAGCGCCAACCGCGATAGGCCGCGGCGGTGCACACGAAAGAATGCGTCGCCAGACGTTCGGCGTCCATCACCATGCCGAGGTATTCGCCCACGGTTCCCGGCTCGGCGATGCTTTGCGCGGCCTCCTTGGCGATGTCGACCGCAGCAGCCAGGGTGAGGTCTTTCTTGACCGGCGCCACAGTCACTCCCCGTCGAGGTTGGTGGCTACCGCACGCAGCACGGCCGCGACCTTGGCGGACTCCCGTTTGTCGGGGTAGCGGTCGCGTCGGAAGTCGTTCGAGGTGCGATCGAGCAGTTTGATGAGGTCTTCGATGATGACCACCATCTGATCGGCGGGCAGGCGGTGCTTGGCATGTTGGGCCTCAGCCACCGAAGGCGCCCGCTCCAGGACCACCACATGCATTGCCTGGGCACCCTTGCGCCCCTGCGCGACGCTGTACTCCAGTCGGGTGCCGGCCTTGAGCGTGGTGATGCCCGAAGGCAGCGCACTCGAGGGCAGGAACACGTCCTCGCCGTCGTCGCCATGCACGAAGCCGAAACCCTTCTCGGCGTCGTAGAACTTGACTTTGCCAGTCGGCACCGTTCACCTCTTGCTCATCAGTAGGTCAGCGCAGGCGAAGTACGCCCACCATGCCCAGGCTAACGCCCCGGCCTGCTAAGCGGCAGCCGACGGTAAGGGGCGGGACGGGCTCAGGCGTGTCTAGTCGCGGAAGCCTGCTGCAAACCGAGGAGTTCGATCGCCCGTTCCCGCATGTCGACCTTGCGGATCTTGCCGGTGACAGTCATCGGGAAGGTCTCGACGCAGTGCACATACCGAGGCACTTTGTAGTGCGCCAGGCGCCCGGTGCAGAACTCTTTGATGTCCTGCACCGTCACTTCGCCCACACCCGGTTTGGTGATGACCCATGCCATGAGTTCCTCGCCGTACTTCTCATCAGGCACCCCGATCACCTGGACGTCGGCAATGCTGGGGTGGCCGTAGAGGAACTCCTCGATCTCGCGCGGGTAGATGTTCTCCCCGCCGCGGATCACCATGTCTTTGATGCGGCCCACGATGGAGCAGTAGCCATCCTGATCCATCACGGCGAGGTCGCCGGTGTGCATCCAGCCCTCGGAGTCGATGGCCTCGGAGGTCTTGTCCGGCTGGGCCCAGTAGCCCTTCATCACCGAGTAGCCTCGGGTGCAGAACTCCCCGGTCTGACCCCGCTCCACGGTGTCCCAGGTGGCCGGGTCGATGATCTTGACCTCCAGGTGCGGCATCACCCGGCCCACCGTCTCGGTGCGCCGCTGCAGGTTGTCCTCGGGGCGGGTGGAGGTGGAAACCGGTGAGGTCTCCGTCATCCCGTAGTTGATCGCCACCTGCCCCATGTGCATCCGGTCGATGACGTTCTTCATCACCTCCACCGGGCACGGCGAACCGGCCATGATGCCGGTACGCAGGCTGGACAGGTCGTAGTCCGGGAAGTTCTCCAGTCCCAACTCGGCAATGAACATCGTGGGCACCCCGTACAGCGAGGTGCATTTCTCCTGCGCGACCGCCGTCAGCGTGGCGGTGGGGTCGAAAGACTGCGCCGGGATGACCATCGCGGCGCCGTGCGAAGTGGCAGCGAGGTTACCCATCACCATGCCGAAGCAGTGGTAGAAGGGCACTGGGATGCACACCCGGTCGGCCTCGGTATAACGCACCATCTCGCCGACGAAGAAACCGTTGTTGAGGATATTGCGGTGCGACAAGGTCGCGCCCTTGGGGAAGCCTGTCGTGCCCGAGGTGTACTGAATGTTGATGGCCTGCGTGGGCGAAAGGGACTCCATCCGCTCGCGCAGTTGCTCATCCGGAACCTCGGCGCCGCTACGGGCCAGCTCGCTCCAGCTGTCTTCGCCCAGGTAGACCACCCATTCCAGCCCTGCGCTCTTGCCCCGAATCTGCTCGACCATCTTCTGGTACTGGGAAGTCTTGAAGGAGACCGCGCTGACCAGCATGCGCATGCCCGACTGGTTGACCACGTAGTCCAGTTCGTGACTGCGGTAGGCCGGGTTGACGTTGACCAGGATTGCGCCGACCTTGGCGGTGGCGTACTGCAAGATGGTCCACTCCGGACAGTTGGGGGACCAGATGCCCACCCGCTCACCGGCCTCGATCCCGCCGGCCAGCAGCCCCTTCGCCACCTGGTTGACGTCGGCATCGAATTGCGCATACGTCCAACGGCGCCCGCTGGGCACATCGACGAGAGCCTCCCTCTCACCGAAGCGCGCCACCGTCCTCTCCAGGTTCGCCCCGATCGTCTCCTCCAAGAGCGGGACCTCGCTCTCGCCGACTGCGTAGGAAGGTGCAGGGGCTTGCGTCATCGAGAACCTCCGGGGCGGCACGACAGTGTGCATGAGCTGGTGAGAAGCAGAATGGATCGTTGCCATCCTGGCCCCCGGGAGGCTCCGGCTCAAGGTTTCGGCACTCCATACGCCGGTCAACGGGCGCCCTGGCACGATCAGCGGTAACTGCGCCGGTTTTGTCGGTAATCAGGGCCCCGGCTGACACAAGGCCACCCCCGGCCCCGGCCACGAGTAGCGTGGGTGGAATGCCACCGTCATCCTCACCGGCCTCCGCAACGCCACGCCGCCGAACCGGGCGCGCGCGCAGCCTTGCCAAGGAGTTGCGTGAGCGAACCGACGCCGAACTCGCGGCGCTGCTCGCCGGCCGGCCCGACCTCGCTCGCCCAGCCCCGGCAGATTTGACCACGCTGGCGGCGCGCGCCGGCACCCCGGCCAGCGCCCGACGTGCTCTGGACGATCTGGACACGGCCCACCTGCGAGCGCTACAAGCCGCGGCGCTGTGCCCCGAACCGATCGAAGAAGCCCGCGGGGCACGTCTGTTGGGGTGCCCGCGCCGCCGATTCACCGGCCTGTGCCGCGATCTGCATGAGCTGGCGCTGCTGTGGAACGGCGTCGGGGGCCTGTACGTGCACCGCCCCGTCATCGACGCGCTCGGCCCGCACATCGCCGGGTTGGCCCCCGCTGCCCCCAACGACGAGGCCGCAGCCGCGCTCGTCGCAGATCTGGCCGCAGCTGCGCCGGAAGCCGTCGTGGCTGCTGTGGCGACCCGCACCCGCCCGGCCCCTCAAGGGGCAGCCGAGATCCTGCGCCGCCTCACCTGGGGACCTCCGAACGGGACGCTGGACCCCACCGGCCCTCTCGGCGCTGCCTCTCGCTGGTTGATCGAGGTGGGCTTGCTTCGTGAGGGCGGTGAAGGCGTCGGATCGGTGATCCTGCCCCGCCCGATCGCGCTCGCGCTGCGCGGGGGCCGGTTGAGCCGCCACGAAGATCTCGACCCGCCGCCGGTGAACCTGCGCCCGGGTGAACCCGCTGAGATCGACGCCGCGGGCGGGATCCGGGCTGGGGAATTCCTCGCTCTGGTCGAGGATCTGCTGGAACGTTGGGGAGCTGAACCGCCGCGCGTGCTTCGCTCCGGCGGGCTGGCAGTACGCGACTTCACGCGGCTGAGCACCCGGCTGGACCTGCGCCCCCACGAGGCTGCGCTACTGGTCGAGGTCGTTCGCGCCGCCGGACTCGTGCGTGAGGACGGCGCTTACGAACCCGCTTGGGCGCCCACACCCGCTGCCGAGGAATGGCTGGCGATGGACGACGCTCGTCGTTGGGGTCAACTCGTGCGCGCCTGGCTCGGCATGCCGGCCGCCCCGCACCTTGCCGGGACCCGCACCAGCGAGCGCCCCACCGCTATCAACGCGCTGTCCGCGGACGCCTCCTGGGCCGCCGTGCGCGGGGTCCGTCGTGACGTCGTGCAGGTGCTGGCGTCAGTGGAACCCGGGGCTGGGCTGGACGCCACCGACGTGGCGGCGCGGGTCCGCTGGCTGCGCCCGCTACGAGCGGCCGGCTCCATGGATCAGGCCGTGACGGCCGTGTATGCCGAGCTGGAATTGCTCGGCGTCACTGCCGGCGGCGCGCTCACCAACGCCGGACGTCTGCTGCCTGAGGCCGAGGACGATGACGGCGCCCGGCTTGAAGCCGCCGCCGCGATCCCCCCGCCGGTCGAGGAAGTGCTGCTGCAAGCCGACCTGACGGCGGTCGCGCCGGGACGGATGACGCCTCGGCTGGCCTCGTTCCTGCGCCTGGCGGCCGATGTGGAGTCCCGCGGCGGCGCCACCGTGTACCGGTTCACCCCGGCGAGCCTGCGCCGGCTGCTGGACGAGGGTTGGAGCGTCGACGATGTGCTGCGCACCCTGTCGGGGGCCAGCCGCACCCCGATTCCGCAGCCGCTGACCTACCTGGTGGAAGACCTCGGCCGCCGCCACGGCCAGGCCCGCGTCGGAGGCGCCCGCTCCTATGTGCGCAGCGATGACGTGGCACTGCTGGAGGACATCCTGGCGCGCGCCGAGCTGGCCCCGGCCGGGCTGCGGCGCCTGGCACCCACGGTGCTGGTGACCTCGGTACCGGGCGCCACCCTGCTGTCGCTGCTGCGGGATTGCGGGCTGGCGCCCGTCGCGGAAGGCCCGGACGGCCATCTGGTGGCAGCGTCCCCGGCGCCGCACCGCGCGCCTCAGCCACCGCTGTCCTCACCGCCTCAGGTGCGGCCTGACCCGCAAGAGATCGAATCCATCGTGGCCGCGATGCGCGCCGGTGAACAGCTGCGGGTCCAAGAAGAGGCTGCCCCGGAACGGGTCGGCCCGGCGCTGCCGGTCTGCGACCCGGCGGTCGCGCTGGGGCTGCTGCGCCGAGCGATGGCCGAAGGAGAGACGGTCTGGGTGGGGATCGCCGAATCCGACGGCACCAAGGCCCGGCTGCGTTTCCGCCCAACCCGGATAGCCGCCGGGATGGTCCAAGGCGTCGTCGAGGGCGCCGGGGTTCGCACACTGTCTGTGCACCGGGTCACCGGGGTGGCTGGCGACCTCTGAAGCCGGAGCGGGGAAACGTAGTCCCCCATAGCCCCACACCTGCCGTGGTGGCGCTCACGACCTGAGCGCCACCACGGGTGTCACCAGATCCGGACGCGTTCTTCTTCGTCCAGCCACAGTCCGTCGCCGGGGGCCACCTCAAAGGCCCGGTGGAATTCGGTGAGGTTACGCACGATGTTGGCGCGGAACTCCCCGGGGGAATGCGGGTCGATGTTCAACAGACGCTTGGTCTCCTCCGTGCGCGCCTTCATCCGCCACACCTGAGCCCAACCGGCGAAGAAGCGCTGCTCGCCGGTCATCCCGTCGATCACGGGGGCGCTGTCCAGGCCACCGGAGCCGAGCGAGATCCGATACGCCAGGTGAGCGATCGTCACCCCGCCGAGGTCGCCGATGTTCTCCCCCACCGTCAATGAGCCATTGACGTGTTCCTCCGGGAGTTCACGGGGAGAGAACGCGTCATATTGCGCGATGAGTTTCGCCGCCAGCGCGTCGAAAGCGTCCCGGTCGTTCTGGGTCCACCACTCCACGAGGTTGCCCGCGCCGTCGTAGCGCGATCCCTGATCGTCGAAGCCGTGCCCGATCTCGTGGCCGATGACCGCCCCGATGGCGCCGTAGTTGACGGCGTCATCCGCCTCGACGTCGAAGAACGGCGGCTGCAGGATCGCAGCGGGGAAGACGATCTCGTTCATGCCGGGGTTGTAGTAGGCGTTGACCGTCTGCGGAGTCATCAACCATTCGCCCCGTTGGATGGGTCCGCCGAGTTTGGCCCAGTCCCGGTCGGCTTCGAACGCCGAACCGCGCCGGACGTTGCCCACCAGGTCGACAGGGTCGACGTGCAGCCCCGAATAGTCGCGCCAGGTATCGGGGTAGGCGATCTTGGGGGTGAATGCCGACAGCTTCTCCAACGCCTTGGCCTTCGTCTCTTCACTCATCCACGCCAGCGTCGTGATGTCACGCCGATAGGCCTCCACCACGTTGTCGACCAGGGTGAGCATCCGCTCCTTGGCCTGAGGCGGGAAATGACGCTCCACATACAGCTGTCCGGCCGCCTCCCCCATCAACGAATCAACCAGGTCGGTGGCGCGCTTCCACCGCTCCCGGTTCTTCGGGGTGCCGCTGAGGGCGCGACCGTAGAAGTCGAAGGATTCGGCGGTGAAAGCCTCGTTCAGATAGGGGGCGAAGGCCCCCAGGATGCGGCGGCGCAGCCACGCCTGCCAGGCCCGCAACGGCTCCTGCTGCAGCGCTTCGGAAAGGCCGGTCAGGAAACTCGGCTGCCGGACGACCAGTTCCTGCACATGTTCTCGGGGCGCACCCAGCGCCTCGAACCACACCTGCCAGGGCACGTTCGGCGCCAGCTCGGTGAGTTCGGTGAACGTCATCTTGGTGTAGGTGGCGATGGCGTCGCGGGTGGCCACCCGATCCCAATGCGACGCGGCGAGCCTGGTCTCCAGGGCCATCACCAGCTCGGCGTCTCCGGCCGGGTCCGCGGCCCCGCTCAGCTCACCCATCCGGCGCAGGTGGGCCACATATTCCTCCCGCAAGCCGGCGTGCTGGTCCTCGCGGTAGTACGCCTCATCCGGCAGTCCCAGACCGTCCTGCTCCAGGTAGACGGTGTAGCGCTCGGAATCACGGTTGTCCGTGGAGACGAACGGCGCCACAGCGCCGCTGACCCCTTCGCGCTGCAACCGGCCCAGCAGGCGCCACAGCTCCTCCACTGTCGAGCAGTCCTGCGCCGCGTCGAGGTCGGCCGCAATGGGTGAGAGCCCAAGCGTCTCGACCCGCTCCTGGTCCATGAACGAGGCGAAGAGCGCCCCCACCTTGCCCCGGAGGCCATCGGGCTGTTCCTGCCCGGTGGCCACCGCCTCGCCGGCCTCGTCGAGCAGCGTGCGCACGTGTGCCTGCGCAGCCTCCCGCAACTCATCGAAGGAGCCGAAACGTCCCCTGTCCTCGGGGATCTGGGTCCGCTGGATCCAGCCGCCGTTGACGAACCCGAACAGGTCGTCTTGGGGTCGCACTGATCGGTCCATAGCCTGCTGGTCGATTCCGGAACGCACGTGGCACCTCTCGTTGCAGCTCTGGGTTGCCCGGCTGCCCGCTCTTGGGGAGGTGGCGCCGGTCACCCCGTCGTTGTCTCACCGTACGTGCCCGAGCACGTCGCGGCTCAGCGTCTCCGCAGCTCGAGTTTCATGCCCAGGTGGCTGCCGACGAAGCCGAACCGTTCGTAGAACCGATGCGCGTTGAGGCGGGTGGAATCGGAGGTGAGTTGCACGATTCCCGCACCGCGACGATGCGCCTCTGCAAGAGCCCACTCCAGCAGCACTTCTCCGATGCCGCGCCCACGCATCGTGGACAGCGTGCGCACCCCCTCGATCTGGGCGCGGGTCGTCCCCCGCCGGGTCAGGCTGGGGATGAACGACAGCTGCAAGGTGCCAACAACTTGCCCGCCCAAGTCGGCGACTACCTGGATCTGGTTCGCATCGGCGGTGATCCGCGCAAAAGCCGCCGCGTAGGGGGCCAGATCACCGCCCTCGCGGGTTGCCCCGAGCGGGTCATCGGCCAAGAGGTCGACAATCTCGTGCAGGTCTTCGATGCGCGCCGGGCGAACCGTGGGCAGCTGCGCTTGTTCGCCAGGGGAAGGCACCGACGGTGCCGGCGTGTCCTGGCTCATGCGGCACCCAGTGCCCGAACGACGTTCGAGGCCGACGGGCGACCCAGCTGGGTGGCCATCCACAAGCTCGCCTGCACGAGCTTGGGCAGATCGACGCCGGTGTGCACGCCCATCCCGTCCAGGGCCCACACGAGGTCCTCGGTCGCCAGGTTGCCGGTAGCACTCTTGGCGTAGGGGCACCCCCCGAGCCCACCGGCAGAGGAGTCGATGATTCGCACCCCGGCACGCACCGCCGCCAGCGTGTTCGCCAGCGCCTGCCCGTAGGTGTCGTGGAAGTGCACGGCGATGCGATCCAGCGGGATCTGCGCCTCCTGCAGCGCACCCAACAGCCGCTCGACGTGACCGGTCGTCGCGACCCCGATCGTGTCGCCGAGAGAAAGCTCATCGCAACCCAGTTCCATCATGCGCCGGGCGACCTCGACGACCTGTCCGATCGGGACATCGCCCTCCCACGGGTCGCCGAAACACATCGAGACGTAGCCGCGCACCCACATGTCTGCGGCCTTGGCTTTGCTCACCACGGTCTCGAAACGAGCGAAAGATTCCGACACCGAGCAGTTCAGGTTCTTCTGCGAGAACGATTCGGTGGCGCTACCGAAGACGGCGATGGCGCTGACACCCAGGGCTTCGGCTCGCTGGAACCCCTTGAGGTTCGGGACGAGAACCGGACGGTGGCGCCCCAGACCCTCCTGGCCGAGACTTTGCAGCAGCTCTTCGGCGTCGGCGAGTTGTGGCACCCATTTCGGGGAGACGAACGAGGTGATCTCGATGTGCTCCAGCCCGGCTGCCAGCAGCCGTCGTACGAACTCGGCCTTGACCTGGACCGGGACAGTGGTCTTCTCGTTCTGCAGCCCGTCGCGCGCTCCCACCTCGTAGATGGTGACGCTCTCGGGCATGCCCGCTGCAGGCTCCTGCTGGGGTCGGCGCATCGTGGTCTCCTTGTTCGCAGCACGCGCAATCGAGTCCCATCCTCCCTGACGGCTCAACCGCGCGGCGACGAACAGCCCGGGGTGTGCAAGCTGGCAGCCAGAATGGCCCGTGTGCACACCCGACCCCCACAGTCCATCGCTGATGTCCGTGCCCTGCTGAGCGGCGATGGGCTGCCCACGCCGGAAGCCATCGAAGTTCTCGACATCGGCGCCAACCCGATCGACGGCGACCCGCCCTACCTGCCGTTGCTGCAGGCGGGCCTGGCCCGAGTGACCGGCTTCGAACCGCAACCGGAAGCGCTGCAACGACTTACCGAACAGGCCGGCCCACATGAGCGTTACCTGCCCTACGCCCTGGGCGACGGCCGCAAACATGTTCTGTCGATCTGTGCCTCTTCGGGTTTCTCCTCCATTCTCGAACCGGACCCCGCTCAGTTGGCGGTGCTCGTGGACTTCCCGCGCCTGGCGAAGGTGGTCCAGCGCACCCCGGTGCGTACGCACCGCCTGGATGATCTGCCCGACATCGAACGAGTCGACTACCTCAAGATCGATGTCCAGGGCGCGGAGGGCCTCATCATCGAGCATGGCCGACGCGCGCTGTCCGAGGTTCTCGCCGTCCAGATCGAGGTCAACTACCACCGGCTCTACCTCGGCCAACCCAGCGCCGGCGAAATCGACGTGCTGCTGCGCCAGATCGGGCTGGTGCCGCACCAGGTGGTGGCCACGAAAACCTGGCCGCTGGCGCCGACACCCTGGGCGGACCCGGACCAAGAAGAAGCCCACCACCTTGTGGAGGCCGACCTGCTGTACGTGCGCAATCCCGCTCACCTGGACCAGTTGCGCGATACCCAGTTGCTGGCTCTGGCCCGCTGCGCCGGCCTTGCCTACGGCTCGCTGGGCCTGGCGCGCTCCTGCCTGAGCGAACTCCTGTCGCGCGGGTCCGGCATGCTGTAGGGATGAGCGATGGCCCACTTATTGTCCAGAGCGACAAGACGCTGCTCCTGGAGGTAGATCACCCGCAGTCCGCGCAAGCACGGCGGGCTATCGCTCCCTTTGCCGAGCTGGAGCGCGCGCCCGAACATATGCACACCTACCGCGTGACCTCCCTGGGGTTGTGGAACGCGCGGGCCGCCGGGCATGACGCCGAGCAGGTGGTCGACGCCCTGGTCACCTACAGCCGCTACCCCGTCCCGCATTCGCTACTCGTCGACATCGCCGACACGATGGATCGGTACGGACGGCTGGTGTTGGAGAAGGAGGACGGTTCCGAGGCGGGCCGGTTCGCCGGCGCCGGGGATGGCGCGCTCGTACTGCGCACGACCGATGTGCCAGTCCTTGAAGAGGTTCTGCGCCATCGCAAGATTGCGCCGCTGCTGGGCGCTCGTCTCGATGAGCGCACCGTGCTCGTGCACCCCTCCGAACGCGGGCATCTCAAGCAGGAGCTGCTCAAGGTCGGCTGGCCGGCTGAGGACCGGGCCGGCTATGTCGACGGCGAGGCACACCCCATCAGCCTCAACCAGGACGGGTGGAGTCTGCGGCCATATCAAGAGCAAGCGGTGGAGGGTTTCTGGCACGGCGGCTCCGGGGTGATCGTGCTGCCGTGTGGCGCCGGTAAGACCCTGGTCGGCGCGGGAGCGATGGCCCGCGCCAGCGCGACCACCCTCATCCTGGTGACCAACACGGTCGCGGCCCGGCAGTGGCGAGATGAGCTGCTGGCCCGGACCAGCCTGACCGAGGACGAGATCGGGGAGTATTCGGGCGCCCGCAAGGAGATCCGCCCGGTGACCATCGCGACCTATCAAGTGTTGACCACGCGGCGAAAGGGCGCCTACACCCACCTGGACCTACTCGATGCTCGGGACTGGGGTCTTGTCGTCTACGACGAGGTGCATCTGCTGCCAGCCCCGATCTTTCGGATGACCGCCGACCTGCAGGCACGTCGCCGGTTGGGGCTGACCGCCACCCTGGTGCGCGAGGACGGCCGCGAGAACGACGTCTTCTCCCTCATCGGCCCCAAACGCTTCGACGCGCCATGGAAAGACATCGAGTCCCAGGGGTACATCGCTCCCGCAGACTGCGTAGAGGTGCGGGTAGCCCTCGGCGAGGCCGAACGGATGGCCTACGCCACCGCCGAAGCCGAAGACCGCTACCGCCTTGCCTCGTGCTCCTCCGTCAAGGACGCACTGGTGGAACGGCTCGTGGCGCGCCATGCCGGGGAACCCACCCTGGTCATCGGGCAGTACCTCGATCAACTGGAGACCCTCGCCGGGCGGTTGGATGCCGAACTCATCACCGGGGCCAGTTCGGTGACCCAACGCCGCAAACTCTTCGAGGCTTTTCGCACCGGCGAGATCACGACCTTGGTCGTGAGCAAGGTGGCGAACTTCTCCATCGACCTGCCGGAGGCTTCGGTGGCGATCCAGGTCAGCGGCACGTTCGGCTCCCGCCAGGAGGAAGCGCAGCGTCTTGGGCGCGTGTTGCGTCCGAAGAGCGATGGCCGAACGGCGCACTTCTACAGCGTCGTCACCCGCGACACCGTGGACGCCGATTTCGCGGCTCATCGGCAACGTTTCCTGGCCGAGCAGGGGTACGCCTACCGCATCGTCGACGCCGACGACATCTGAGGTTGGGCGGCCCCGCCGCGCGCAAGGGTCACCACTGCGGCGACATCGCACCCGCCCGGCGTTCGGCAAACGTCCAGCAAACGTCCAGAGACCGGGGGCATCCTGGCGAATGTGAGCACTCCATCCACGCCCGAGGCACGGCTGCTCGTCGTCGAGGACGAGCCGAACATCCGCGAGCTCCTCGCGACCTCCTTGCGCTTTGCCGGCTTTGAGGTCATGACCGCCGGCGACGGCGCCTCGGCGGTGACCTGCGCCGAGCGGGACCAGCCCGACCTGGTCGTGCTCGACGTGATGCTGCCGGACATGGACGGGTTCGCCGTTACGCGGCGGCTACGGGAGAGCGGTCGCCACATCCCCGTCGTCTTCGTGACGGCGCGCGACTCCGTCGACGACAAGGTCAAAGGCTTGACCGTCGGCGGGGACGACTACGTGACCAAACCGTTCAGCCTCGAAGAGGTCATCGCCCGCATCCGCGCGGTGCTGCGCCGTACCCGCGGCGAGGAACCGGACGATGCGGTGCTGCGCTTCCACGACCTTTCCCTGAATGAGGACTCGCACGAGGTCCGTCGGGGCACCCGAGTCATCGACGTCTCTCCCACCGAGTTCAAACTCCTGCGCTACCTGCTGCTCAACCCGAACCGGGTGCTGTCCAAGGCGCAGATCCTGGATCACGTGTGGGATTACGACTTCCGCGGTGAGGCCGGGATCGTCGAGTCCTACATCTCCTATCTGCGGCGCAAGATCGACGTCGCCGGGCAGCCGGCCCTCATCCACACCCGGCGCGGAGTCGGCTACGTGCTGCGACTGCCGCCCGAGCAGTGATGAGTTCGGCGAGGCTGCGCTCCAACGTCGACCGAGCGCATTCGCGGCTGACCCGGCCGTTTCAGAGTTGGTCTCTGACCTGGCGCCTCATCGCCGTGCTTGTCGTCCTGCTCATCTCGGCGCTGTCGCTGTCGAGCACGGCCACCGCCATGCTGATGCGCGGCTACCTGCTGGATCGCACCAACGCCGAGCTACAGGCCGCCTCGGTCTCCGTGCAGCAGACCGTGCTTGAGCAGTACCGCGACAGGTACGGCTACATCACGTTGCCGAGCACCTACGCCATCGTCTTCATGCGCGCTGACGGCACCCCCGAACGGTTTGCACCGGCCGGGGCCAAGGACCGCCCCGACATCCCGCGGCTGTCCCTGCAGGACCCGAGAGTGGGTTCCGGCGAATCGTTCATGGTCCGCTCGGTATCGGGGTCGGGGTCCTGGCAGGTCATCGCGGGGCCGCTGCGTAACGGCACCGGAACCTTCGCGTTGGCCACTTCCCTGCGCGGCATCGAGCAGACCGTGACCCGGCTGCTGCTGGTCAGCCTGGCGATCGGGGTCGTCGTCATCACGGCCTGCGTCGTCATCGGCTGGCTTGGCTTCCAGCGGGCGTTCCGTCCGCTGCGCGCAATCGAGGACACCGCCGCGGCGATCGCCGCCGGTGATCTGTCATCCCGTGTCCCTGAACACCGGGCACGCGATGAGGTCGGCAGCCTGTCCCGGTCACTGAACGCGATGCTCACCCAGATCGAGTCTTCCTTCGCGGCGCGCGAGGCCTCCGAAGAACGCATGCGCCGCTTCGTCACCGACGCCAGCCACGAGCTGCGGACCCCGCTGGCCACGGTGCGCGGCTACGCCGAGCTCTACCGGCAAGGGGCTGCGAATTCTCCGGAGGCGGTTGCCAACTCGATGCAGCGCATCGAGGGGGAAGCGACTCGGATGAGCGGCCTGGTCGAGGATCTGCTGCTGCTGGCCAGGATGGACAACCGACGCCCGATGGCGATGGGAGATGTCGACCTGACGGTGCTGGCCGGTGACGCGGTCCAGGACGCGCAGGCCCGCGGCGGCGCTCACCCCGTGCGCCTGGCAGGAGTCGCCGGGCATCCGCTAGGCCCCGTGTTGGTGCACGGGGACGACGCCCGTCTACGCCAGGTGGTCACCAATCTGCTCACCAACGCCGTCCATCACACCCCGGACGGGACGCCGATCACGGTTCGAGTGGGCTGCTTGGACGGACGCGCACGGGTAGAGGTCGCCGACTCCGGCCCCGGCATCCCGGCAGCGCAAATGCCTCACGTGTTCGAACGTTTCTTCCGCAGCGACCCCGCCCGGGGTCGTCGTCCCAGCGGTGGTCACGGCCTCGGCCTGGCCATCGTCGCCGCGATCGTCGAGGCCCACGGCGGTCGCACCGGCGTCACCACCACCCCCGGCGGCGGCGCCACCTTCATCGTCGACCTCCCCCTCCTGAACGGCAGTTTTCCTGGTGCCGTCCCGAATGCATCCCCATCACTTGTTCCCTCCGAGGAGTCCTCATGACTTTGCCTCCCCCTGAAGCGCCCCGTAGCGACGACACGACCTGGCACGGGTCATCACCGGCGAACGCGCCCTACCCGGTGATGAGCTCGCCGCCGCGGCGTCGCCGCCGGTGGCTGGGTCCGGTGCTGGCTGCCCTCCTGGCCCTGTTCCTCCTGCTTGGGGTGGCTGTGGTGGCGACCCAGCGGATGAGCGGCACCGAATCGAAAGCACCGATGGAGGGTCCTCGGAACACCGCGCCGGTCGGCCCGGTGATACAGGCAGACGGGTCCGCACCGGACTGGTCGGCCACAGCTGCCGCTGCGGCGCCCAGCGTGGTGGCGATCAGCGTGCAGACCGGTAACTCCGGTGGAGAAGGTTCCGGGGTTATCTTCGACAGCGCAGGACATATCGTCACCAACCACCACGTGGTCGCCAGCGGCGCGTCCCAGCAGGCTCAGATCCTTGTCACGTTGCAGGATCAGCGCGTCTTCACGGCGAAGATCGTCGGTACCGACCCGGCAACCGACCTGGCCGTCCTCAAGCTCGACAACGCTCCGGATGATCTGCGCCCGATCACCCCCGGCAACGACCAGGATTTGAAGGTCGGACAGCCGGTGATGGCGATCGGTAACCCGCTCGGTCTGGCCGGGACAGTCACCACTGGGATCGTGAGCGCGCTCAACCGCCCCGTCAGCACCACCCAAGACCCGGCGGAGACGCCGTTCGGCACGACGACCCGCAGCGAGGAAGTCGTCACGAACGCCATTCAGACCAGCGCCGCGATCAACCCCGGAAACTCCGGCGGCGCCCTGGTCGATGCCTCTGGCAAGCTCGTCGGCATCAACTCCTCTATCGCCTCACTGTCTGAATCCAGCGGCAACATCGGCATCGGGTTCGCGATCCCGGTCACCGAGGTTCAGTCGGTGGCCCGCCAGCTCATTGCCACCGGCGAGGTCAAGCACCCCTACCTGGGGGTGCGCCTGAACGACGCGGTGGCTGCCGAGGGTTCGGCGCGGCGCCGGGCAGCGGGAATCGTCCGGGTGGAGCAGGGAACCCCGGCTGCCAAGGCCGGGTTCGAGGCCGGGGACGCAGTCATCGCGGTGGACGGCGAACCGGTCGACGGCGCGCGATCGCTGACAGCTCAGGTCCGTGAGCGTGAGGTCGGCCAGGAGGCCACCTTCACGATCGTGCGCGACGGAAAGCGTCAGGACATCAAGACGACGCTGGCTCAGCGTTCGAACAACTGACCCCGGGGTGGGATGGGTCGAGGGCGGTGGCTGCGAGAGCCACCGCCCTCGACGCGTGCGCCTGGGGATGGGCGCGGCGCGGCGGCCAGCCAGTTCGGTACCGCCTGATCAGCGCCCGGCTCGTATCCTGCAGGGACGGCTCACCACCTCAGGAGGACAGATGGCACGCCCGACGCTCGTCGCCCACGCCCTCGATGTCCTCATGAAGCGGATCATCGACGGCGTTTATACGACCGAACAGCCATTGCCGGCCCAGACCGAGCTTGCTCAAGACCTCGGGGTGAGCCGGCTGACCGTACGCGAGGCGTTGGAAACGCTGCGGGCTCGCCGCATGGTGCATGTCGTACACGGACGCGGCACCTTCGTCGCCCCTGTGGAGCAGTGGACTGACGTCAACGCCATCAGCCAGGCAGCCGGGGGCGACGAACCCGGTGGCGACGTCGCCCGTCACGTGCTCGAGGTGCGCCGGATGATCGAGATCGGAGCCGCACAGCTGTGCGCGCTGCGACGAGACGAGAGCGACTGCGCCGAACTCGCGCGGCTCATCGCGCTGATGCAACAGGCGCACGAGAACGACGACGTGGAGAGCTTCGTTGAGGCCGATGTGGCCTTCCACGATGCTTTGCTCAAGGGATGCAGAAATCCGTTTCTCGGCATCGTGTATGAGCCACTCATGCAGATTCTGCGCCGAACCCGCGCGCAAACCTCTGCGGTCGCTGCGATCCGGGAGCATGCGATCGGGTGGCACCAAGCGATTCTTGATGCTGTGCAGGCGGGCGACCCCGAAACCGCGCGCGCCGCGATGAGCGATCACATGCAGCAGACGGACGACGACCTGCATCACTACGTGTTGAGCGGCTGAATTCACCCCTTCCTTAAGGCAGCACACTCAGCTACGGTGCAGTCATCTGACCTCTGATCTCAAAGGAGAGACACGGATGGCTACCGCCCTGCATGAGCTACTCGCGAATCGACCCTGCAGTCCCCCGACCCCGCCCGAGTCCCTAGCCACCCGCGTCAGCCGCACCGGCCGGGTATTCGTCGTCCTCGACGACGACCCCACCGGGACCCAGTCCGTGGCCGACCTTCCGGTGCTGACCGCCTGGGATGTGGACTCCCTGACCTGGGCCTTCGAACAGGGCCGTCCGGCCGTCTATGTGATGACAAACTCCCGCAGCCTAGATCCCGAAGACGCCGCGCGAGTCAACCGCGAAGTCGCACGCAACGCCGCTCAGGCGGCAGAACGTACCGGCACGGCAATCACCTTCGTCTCCCGTTCCGACTCGACCCTGCGCGGGCACTTCCCGCTGGAGACAGACGTACTGGCGCAAGAAACCCAGGCCCACACCGGAGCCGAGATCGACGGCGTGATCATCGTCCCGGCCTTCCCCGACGCGGGTCGCATCACCGTGGGAGGTATCCATTACGCAGGCTCTACCGAGGCCGGGTTCACTCCCGTCGGCCAGACGGAGTTCGCGGCCGACGCGACCTTCGGTTACGCCTCAAGCGACCTACGTGACTGGGTCGAAGAAAAGACCGGGGGCCGAGTGAGCGCAGGACAGGTCGCCCATATCGATCTGACAGCACTGCGAAGCGACAAGGAAGCTGTCGTCGCCACCCTGCGCGGACTGCACCACAGCCAGCCGTGCGTCGTCGACGCTGTGGAGGAGAACGACCTGCGGCTTCTGGCCAGCGCGCTCATCGAAGCCGAAGACGCCGGCAGCCGCTTCCTTTACCGCGTCGGACCACCCTTCCCGCGCGCGCGAATCGGGCAGACCCCGCGCGCACCGTTGAGCGCACAAGACGTGGAGCAGATTCGGCGAGGGGGCCTGGCGCAGGACGCGATCGGCGGGCTCATCGTCATCGGGTCCCACGTCGCGTTGACGACCGCGCAACTCGATGCACTCCGTGCCCGTCGCAGCCCCTGCGAGCTCGAGATCGACGTCGAGGCCGTCTTGGACGAGGCTCGGCGCCCGGCTCACCTGAGCGATGTCGTCGAGCGCGCGGCAGCAGCATTGGGCACCGGCAACGTTGTCGTCCGCACTTCCCGCACCCTCGTGCGCGGACGGGACGCGGCCGACTCGTTGCGCATCGCCCGCACAGTCTCAGCAGCCCTGGTCGAGGTCGTCTCCGGGGTGCTGCGAGTGTGCCCACCGCGGTTCGTCGTGGCCAAGGGAGGTATCACCTCCTCTGACGTGGCTTCGGCCGGGTTGGGTATCGCCCGGGCGATCGTGCGAGGCCCCATGCTGCCCGGCATCGTCTCGCTGTGGGAGCCCATCGGCGGGCCGGCCAGCGGCATCCCCTACATCGTTTTCGCAGGCAACGTCGGTGGACCGCAGTCGCTGGCTGACGTCGTCGACATCCTGTCCACCCCCGCGCTGCGGTGCGCCCCAACCCAGGAAGGTTCCTCCTCATGAACACCACCATCGCCGTCCTCGGACTCGGCGCTATGGGCTTGCCCATGGCCGAGCACCTCTCGAACACCTTCGATGTTCGCGGCTACGACCCCAGCCCGGAACGTCGCGCTCTCTTCTCCCCATGCGCCGCGAACCCCCGTGAGGCAGCCACCGGTGCCGACATCGTCCTGTTCGCCGTCCGCAACGCCGCTCAACTCGAAGATGCGCTGTGGGGCCCGCAGGGTGTCGCCGAGGTGCTGACCGCCGGCTCGGCGGTCCTGCTCACCTCCACCGTGGGTATTGCCGCCGTCACCGACGTGGCAGCGCGACTGACCTCTGCCGGAATCGGCCTCATCGACGCCCCCGTCTCCGGCGGTCCCGCGCGCGCCGGAAGTGGGGATCTTCTCGTCACCGTCGGCGCCCACGACGATGTCTACGAGCGGGCGCTGCCCGTCTTGGAAGCCATGTCGGCCACCCTTGTACGGGTGGGTGGCGAACCCGGCGCCGGGCAGGCAATGAAGACCGTCAATCAACTGCTGTGCGGCGTGCACATCGCGGCAGCGGCTGAGGCACTGGCCTTGGCGCGCGCGCTGGGACTTGACACCGAGCAGGCCCTGCGTGCACTCGGTGCCGGAGCAGCGCAGTCGTTCATGCTGGATGACCGCGGCCCGCGCGTACTGCAGGCATATGACGAGCCGGGCGCGCCGGTCAAGAGCCGGCTCGACATCTTCGTCAAGGACATGGGCATCGTCGACGACGCCGCCCGCACGGCAGGCCTGGCCACCCCGGTGGCTGCTGCCGCACACCAGCTTTACCTGTTGGGCCAGGCCGCAGGGTTGGGTGCCTGCGACGACTCCTCCGTCATCCGCGTTCTTGCCCCTCACCCCACGAGCACGGAGATGACCCCATGAGCACCGCCTACCTCCTCGGGCTTGCGATCGTCGCAATCGCCCTGTTGCTCGTGCTCGTCATCAAGATCCGGATGCCTGCCTTCGTAGCCATCCTGCTCGTGGCCGGAGGCACCGCGCTCGCGGGCGGTATCCCCGTCGGGGAGGTCATCCCCACCCTGACTGCCGGCATGGGTAAGACCCTGGGGTCGGTGGCGATCATCGTCGGCCTGGGGGCGATGCTCGGCCGGATGATCGAGGTCTCCGGCGGCGCGCAACGCCTGGCTCAGACCTTCACCGACAAACTCGGACAGAAGCGGGTCGTCGCGGCCGTCACTGCGGCCGCGTTCATCCTCGGTATCCCTGTCTTCTTCGACGTCGGGTTCATCATCCTGGCCCCGATCGTGTTCGGTTTCGCGGCTGTCGCCGGGATCTCCCCGCTGCGAATCGGTCTGCCCGTTGCTGCCGTCCTGCTCGCCGTGCACGTAGTTGTTCCGCCACACCCCGGGCCGGTCGCTGCCGCCGCCACGCTGGGCACGGACCCCGGTCTGTTGACGATCATCGGGCTGTTGGCGTGTATCCCGATGAGTGTCGTCGCGTTCTTCGTCAGCAAGCGCATGAATCTGGACCGATACGAGTTGGGCGACTCCCCCGCCACGGCAGCCCTCCAGGCGGCTGACTCGACCTCCTCCGACCGCGCACCCGGCGCCGGCATGGTCCTGGCGCTCATCCTCATCCCGCTCGGACTCATCATGTTCGGTACCACCGGGGCGATGCTGCTGGAGGAAGGCAACCCGACCCGAGACTTGCTCGGCTTCCTGGGGGCACCCGCTTTCGCACTGATGGTGGGCGCACTGCTGGCCTACCTCATCGTCAGCCGTCAACAGGGATGGGACCTGGCCAGACGCGCAGAGGTGATGGACTCGGCCCTACCGACGGTCGCCATCATCATCTTCGTCACCGGCGCGGGCGGGGTCTTCGCCAACGTCCTCATCGAGACCGGGGTCGGCAAGGCGTTGGCTGGAACGCTCGCGGAGTTGGGGATGCCATTGCTGCTCAGCGCCTACCTCATCGCAGTCGCACTCCGGGTGGCCCAAGGCTCGGCGACCGTGGCCGTACTGACCACCGCCGGGCTCATGCAACCGGCCGTGATGGCGGCCGGGCTCAACCCGGTGCAGAACGTCCTCGTGCTGTGCGCGATCGGGTTCGGCGGTTACGCAGCCTCGCACATCAACGACTCGGGGTTCTGGATCGTCACCCGCTACCTGGGACTATCGGTGGCTGATGGGTTGAAGACGTGGACCGTGCTGTCCACGATCGGGTCCCTCGTCGGATTCGCCACCGTGTCTGCGCTCTGGCTGCTCGCCTAGGTCGCGGTTGGCAACACGCACAACTGGCACATATCAGGGGCCGTCCCGATGAAGGGGCGGCCCCTGATACGCGTCACAGACCAGGGGGCTCAGCAGCCGGCCGACCGCTGGGCACATCATGGCGGGCCGCCCAACCGGTACCGACCCCCAAGGCCATCAGCACGCCGACAGTGACGATGACGCCGCCGAGAATGCCGAGCACGCCCGGCTGTTCACCGCTGTAGACGAAGGCGGCCACCATCCCGATCGGTGGCACCAACATCGACCAGGGGGCCACGGCCGAAGCCGAATGCCGCGACAGAAGCAGATTCCAGATGCCGTACCCGGCCATCGAGGCCAGGTAGGTGATGAACGCCAACCCCAGCAACGCCCGCCAGGTCACCTGTGTCATTGACGCCGCGATCGCGGGCCATCCCTCGATCAACAGCGACGCAAGGAACAGCGGAATCGGGGAGATCAGCGCAGACCACACCACTAGCGAGAAACCGTCCCGGGGCGGCCTGCGGCGCACCACGACATTGCCCACCGCCCACGAAGCGGCCGCGGCCACCGTCATCAGAAACGGCAACGCCGGAGCGGCAAGCATGTGTTTCCATCCCACCACCGCCATCCCGGCAACCCCGACCGCGATGCCGATCACCTGGTATCTGGCCGGGCGCTCACGCAATAAAACCGCGGCCAGCACC
Organism: Gephyromycinifex aptenodytis; assembly: GCF_012277275.1. Taxonomy (GTDB): domain Bacteria; phylum Actinomycetota; class Actinomycetes; order Actinomycetales; family Dermatophilaceae; genus Gephyromycinifex; species Gephyromycinifex aptenodytis. The sequence continues at coordinate 1,490,950 of NZ_CP051155.1, forward strand.
ACCGTGAACACTGTCTGCACCTGAAGCACCAACGAGGCCAGACCGGCCGGCATCCCAAAATGCAGCGCGCTGTACAGCAGGCCGAACTGGCCGACCCCCATGGTCAAACCTGCGGCCACGACCGTCTTCCAGCCGTTACCGGGCGGCCGGACGAAGAAGACCGCAGGTAAGGCCACGAGCGTGAATCGCATCGCCGCCAGCAGCAGCGGCGGGAAGACCTCCATCCCCATCTGCGCCGCGACAAAGTTGACCCCCCAGATCAGGGCCACGATGCAGGCCAGGGCCATATCTCTCGGTGGCATCACGGCAGCCACCGTAGGGGGTGCAGGCTCGGCGTGCCCACGTCGCGGCCCGTCGCGTCCAGTAGCCGAGAACTGACAAGGTGTGGCTATGCCTGCGCAACAGAGTGATTCCCTGGTTCGGCGAGTCCGCGAGGCGGTCGTCGGACGCTACGACGAACCTCAGCGCTACTACCACACCCGCGCCCACATCGCCGAGGTCGAGGCTGCGCTGCACACCCTGATAGGACCCGAAACGCTACCCCCGAGCCTGCAGTTCGCGGCGTGGTTTCACGACGCGGTCTATGACCCGGGCCAAGCCGCGGGGGCTAACGAACGCGGCAGCGCCGAGCTGGCTCGCAGCGTGCTGGGTTCCCTGGGCGTACCCGATTGCGTCATTGCCGAAGTCTGCGGCCATATCCTGGCCACGATCGCGCACGAGGTCGGCCTCGAACCCGACCCGTCTCGAAGGGCCCGGCGAGCGGCATTCCTCGATGCCGACCTGTGGATCTTGTCTGCGGAGCAGCCACGCTATGAGCAGTACTGCAGACAGGTGCGCCAGGAATACAAGCACGTGCCGGAGGCGCTGTTTCGCGCCGGTCGCGCCCAGCTCCTTGCCGCCCTGACAGCGCGGGAGTATCTCTACTGCACCGAGCACGCCCGAACACACTGGGAGCACCTGGCCCGCGCCAACCTGGACCGGGAACTGCATTCTCTCCAGCCGTGAGCGCTACCGGGCCTGAGCGGGTCAGCCTGGGCTAGAACGAATCTGTGAACACAGCTGCCAGCAGGGGCCACCACGGGGCACCACCGCACATCGGCTCCAGTTCCTGGGACTCGACCCAGCGCAGCCGCTGCCCCTCCGGGCCGTGAGACTGCACCTGCGCCACATGCTGTATCCGGGCCCGATAGACGGCGATGTGGCTCGTCGGCAGCAACCTCCCGTGCCCCGGCCCGTCCGGGCGCTGGCCGGTGAGCAGGATGCGTTCGTAAGCGCACGGGACCAGAGCCGACTCGTGCAGCTGCAACCCCGTTTCCTCCGCGGTCTCACGCACCGCGGCCGCCCGGGCCGACTCACCAGGTTCTCGCCAGCCCCCCGGCCCCTCCCAACCGCCTCGGTCCGCGGATTCCACCAGCAGCACCCGCCCGAGCGCGTCCTCGGTGAACGTCACGGTGGCGACCGTCGATGCCTCCGGAGGCTCCCGGGTTGAGGCGATCAGATCGAGTCGGTGCGGCACCGGATGGTGGGCCAACCCGTTGGGTAGCGCCGCCAGGGGGCGCTCCCCGGAGCGCTTCCGGAAGCGCAGACCCGCCGCTTCCAGACGGCTCAGGATCACCCGGGCGCGGGTGGGCTGGGCGCCCGCGGCCACGACCTCGTCATAGCGCTCGCTCGGGACGTCGTAATGGTCCCCGTCGTAGCTTCGCGGATGCAGCCCGGCGCCCGCGGCGAAAGCGTGCAACTCGGCATAGGACTCATCAGAGGCCAGATGCGACCACACTCGTCCCCGGGCCGGCCACACCGGCGGATCGATGAGGATCACTGCACACCTCCGAGGTTGGTCCCATGAGCATCGACGCGAAGCCATCATGCCTGCTCCCCCGAACATGCGAGAACGGGCGGCCCCGAAGGACCGCCCGCTCTCGTTCGGCAACTGGTACTGCGCCGCACCTGCCCGTGTGGGCGCGGCCGCACAGACCGTTACGGCTTCATCAGAAGCCCATACCGCCCATGCCGCCCATTTCGTCGCCGCCACCCGGCATGGCCGGGGCCGACTTCTCGGGCTTGTCAGCGATAACGGCCTCAGTGGTGAGGAACAGAGCCGCGATGGACGCCGCGTTCTGCAGCGCCGAGCGCGTCACCTTGGCCGGGTCGATGATGCCCGCCGCGATGAGGTCGACGTACTCGCCCGTAGCTGCGTTGAGTCCGTGCCCGTCGTCAAGACCGCGCACCTTCTCCGCGACGACGCCACCTTCAAGGCCGGCGTTGATCGCGATCTGCTTCAGGGGCGCCTGGATGGCGACCTTGACGATGTTGGCACCTGTGGCCTCGTCGCCCTCGAGCTGCAGGCCCTCGAACACCTTGGCGCCAGCCTGAATGAGCGCCACGCCACCACCGGCGACGATGCCCTCTTCAACGGCAGCCTTCGCGTTGCGGACAGCGTCCTCAATGCGGTGCTTGCGCTCCTTGAGCTCCACCTCGGTGGCTGCGCCAGCCTTGATGACAGCGACGCCACCGGCGAGCTTGGCCAGACGCTCCTGGAGCTTCTCGCGGTCGTAGTCGGAGTCGCTCTTCTCGATCTCGGCACGGATCTGGTTGACGCGGCCCTGGATCTGGTCGGCGTCACCGCCGCCCTCGACGATGGTCGTCTCGTCCTTGGTGACGACGACCTTGCGGGCGGTACCGAGCATGTCGATCTCGGTGCTCTCCAGCTTGAGGCCAACCTCTTCGGAGATGACCTGGCCACCGGTGAGGATAGCGATGTCGCCGAGCATGGCCTTGCGGCGGTCACCGAAGCCGGGAGCCTTGACGGCCACGACGTTGATGATGCGGCGGATCTGGTTGAGCACCAGGGTCGCCAGAGCTTCGCCCTCGACGTCCTCAGCCACGATCAGCAGCGGCTTGCCGGACTGCTTGGTCTTGTCCAGGACAGGAATCAGGTCCTTGATGGAGCCGATCTTGCTGTTGACGATGAGCACATAGGGGTCCTCAAGGACGGCCTCCATGCGCTCGGGGTCGGTGACGAAGTAGGCCGAGATGAAGCCCTTGTCGAAGCGCATACCCTCGGTGAGCTCAAGCTCGAGACCGAAGGTGTTGCTCTCCTCGACGGTGATGACACCTTCCTTGCCGACCTTGTCCATGGCCTCGGCGATCATCTCGCCGATCTGGGTGTCAGCAGCGGAGATCGATGCGGTAGCGGCGATCTGCTCCTTGGTCTCCACGTCCTTGGCCATGCTGAGCAGCTGGTCGCTGACGGCCTTGGTGGCCTTCTCGATACCGCGCTTGAGGCCCATCGGGTTGGCACCCGCGGCCACGTTGCGCAGGCCTTCCTTGACCATCGCCTGGGCAAGGACGGTAGCCGTCGTCGTGCCGTCACCGGCGACGTCGTCGGTCTTCTTGGCGACCTCCTTGACGAGCTCGGCGCCGATCTTCTCGTACGGCTCCTCGAGCTCGATCTCCTTGGCGATGGAGACACCGTCGTTGGTGATCGTGGGTGCGCCCCACTTCTTCTCCAGCACGACGTTGCGGCCCTTGGGGCCGAGCGTGACGCGCACGGCGTCTGCGAGCTGGTTCATTCCCCGCTCGAGACCGCGGCGGGCCTCCTCGTCGAACGCAATGATTTTGGCCATGTGCGGTGGTTCCTCCCACACGTAACGGTTGTGAAGACCGGGCGATGCCCGCGACGGACGACCCGGGCCCGCCACGCGCCGTTCGCGCATCGAACCCAGACCTCATCGTTGCCGGTCGGTCTGACCACTACTCGCCTGCGAACTGTCACTCGAAGGCAGAGAGTGCTAACCCAATGATTAGCACTCGACCCCACCGAGTGCAAATGGTGGAAGCAGTCCGCAGCTGCTGACACCGGGCTTAAGACTGCGGGTCGAGCACTGCCTGTGCGGCCACCTCGAGGGCCGGTTCACCAAACCCGGCAACGCTGGCGGCCGAGACCAGCGCCGCAGGATCGGCACCGCGTTCCTTGCCGACGCGCAGCGCCTCACTGAGTCGGATCAGCGCCACGCACTGCTCTTCGACACCTTCGCGGGTCATCACGGATCCGTGGCCCGGCACATTGACGCCAGCCAACCCCACTTCCGCTGAATCCAGAAGCCGGGACAGGGACTGCCCCCACTCCAGCGGATAGGAGCCCTCAAAGTCAGGGTCGGCGCCTTCTTCAACGACATCGCCCCAAAACACCGCGCCAGACCCCGGCACCGCCACCACCAGGTCGTGATCGGTGTGTGCAGGGCCAAGGGGGATGAGGGTGACGCTCCGACCGCCCAGATCGAGGGTCTGTCGCTGCGTCACCAGATGATCCGGTGACACGGGCGTGGCAGTAGCCACCAGCTGCGCCAATTCGTCGGCGCCCGCCTCGCGTAGTTCTGCCACCGTGGCCTGCCGCCCTTCACGCAGCCACTGCGTGAACCGCGCGGGCATTCGGTGATGGGCGTACACCGGACACGGAGTGAACGCGCTCACCCCGAGCGCATGGTCGTAGTGACCATGCGTCACGACGACTCGCCACGGCAGGTCGCTGACCCGGCGAACCGCGTGCGCAAGTTCACGACCACGCGCATCACCAGCGCCGGCATCGACGACCAGGCATTCCTTCTCGCCGACGACAAGTCCGCAATTGAGGAGAAGGTCAGAGTGCTGCCAGACGAATACCCCATCGGCGACTTCGACCCACTCCGGCTCTCTCATACGCCACAGGCTACGGCGAGCACCCCCACCTGCCTGCGAGCTGCGTCACCTTCAGCGTTCCTAGATCTCGAGCCGATCGCGCGCCGTGAAGCATCCGGGGTTGAGAAAACGTCATAGCCGGCACAACGATTGCCGCGGGAGGTTCCAGCTGTGGCAACGCCCCCGCAGTGGCAGCCGTCAGACCGTGAATCCCATTCGGCGGGCCGAGCGGGCCTTCTGGCGTGAGGAGCGCATCCGGCGCAGACGCTTGACCAGCATCGGGTCGAAGGCCAGCGCCTCCGGTTCGTCAATGAGCGAGTTCAGCACCTGGTAGTACCGCGTGGAGGACATGTCGAACAGTTCGCGAATGCTCTGCTCTTTGGCCCCCGGGTACTTCCACCACTGCCGCTCGAACGTCAAGATCTCGCGTTCGAGGTCGCTGAGCGCCCCCTGCGTGACCTGCGGTTCGACCGCCTCCATGGCGTCCTCCTGTTCTGACTACCGACCTGCATCGTGCCAGCAAACGACATCGATGTCATTCACCCTGCGGGGGTCGTGGCGTGGTCGATGCGCCGAGCCCACTAAGTTGTGGCCATGACCGCGAGGCCGTTGCGCGAGCTGATACACCCCTCGTGGGCGCAGGCTATGGCGCCCGTCGAGGACGACATCAGACGCTTGGGGGTTTTCTTGCGCGAGGAGCTCGCCGCCGGGCATTCCTACCTGCCTGCGGGCCGACATGTGCTGCGCGCCTTCGAGCAGCCGTTGGACAGCGTCCGGGTTCTCATCGTCGGCCAGGACCCCTACCCCACCCCGGGTCACGCGGTGGGACTGTCGTTCTCGGTGTCGCCGGACGTCTCACCGATACCCAAGAGTCTGAACAACATTTACCGAGAACTCAGCGAGGATCTGGGGATCGAACGCCCCAGCACCGGGGACCTGTCGCCGTGGGCGGACCGCGGCGTGATGCTGCTCAACCGGGTGCTGACTGTCCGGCCGGGGGCATCGGCCAGTCATCGCGGTAAAGGCTGGGAGATCGTCACCGAGTGCGCGATCACTGCGCTGGTCCAGCGCGGCGGGCCGCTGGTCGCGATCCTGTGGGGGCGCGATGCGCGTTCGCTGAATCTGGCGCATGTTCCTCGGGTCGAGAGCGCGCACCCCTCACCGCTGTCAGCTCACAACGGATTCTTCGGGTCTCGCCCGTTCAGCCGGGCAAATGCCCTGCTGGAAGAGCAAGGCGCCGACCCTATCGATTGGAGACTGCCCTGAAAGACAACAACAGCAGCAGCGTCGGCACGCTCACCGCACCAGAGGGCGGGTGGCATCGCTATGTCGCGATCGGCGACTCCTTCACCGAAGGAATGTGCGATGCGCACCCCAGCGAGCCCGAGACCTTCGTCGGATGGGCCGACCGGCTCGCCGGCCACCTGGCAGCGGTCAGCAGCGAGCCGTTCTCCTACGCCAACCTCGCCGTTCGCGGGCGGCTCCTGCACGACGTCACCCACCGACAGCTCCCCCTTGCCCTGGACCTGCAACCCGACCTGGTCAGCATCGTCGGCGGCGGTAACGACATTCTTCGGCCGCGGGCCGACATCGACGCGCTGGCCGAAGAGCTCGAGGCGGCCGTCAGCACGATCCGGGCCACCGGCGCCGACGTGCTGCTGGCTACACCCAGCGATCCTGCCGCCGCCCCCGTGATCCGCCATGTCCGGGGCCGGCACGCCGTCTACAGCGCCCACATCTGGTCTATCGCCCGTCGTCATGGCTGCGCCGTCATCGACCAGTGGGGGGCCCGGATGCTGCTCGACTGGCGGTTGTGGGCACCTGATCGAATTCACCTGACCACCGAGGGGCACCGACGTATCGCCCTGGCTGCTTATGCGGCACTGGGGTATGACCCCGGCGACGCCGAATGGTCCACGCCCCTGCCCCCGGCGCCGCCGGCGCGGCGACGTGACCGTCTTCGGGATGACAGCCAGTGGCTGCACGAGTACGTCGGTCCGTGGGTGCAGCGACGCATCCAGGGGCGCTCTTCCGGTGATGGCCGCACGGCGAAGCGACCCGCGCTACAACTGTGGGAATCCGAGCACCGGGGCTGATCTGTTTCGGGCAAGCTCGGGCCGGCCGCAGGCTTCAACCGGTCGCACCTGAGCGGATCCGCGTCGCGGCAAACAGGATGAGTAGGCCGCTGAGGAGGAACAGCACCGCGCGAAGGACCCCGTCGAGCGCCACCAGGTCGAACAGGAACAGCTTGGCCACGGCGCACACCAGCAGCCCGGCAGCCACGCCCCGGTGCCGCACACTGCGCACCACCAGCACCACCGAGATCGCGACCACCACGACGGTCATGCTCACGTGGGCGACCCGGAACCCCAACTGGCCGGGGCTGAGCAACGCCCCCAGCGCGATGCAGGCTGTGGCGAAGGCGTAACCCCCCAGTAGCGCACCGGCCCAGATGCGCACGCGGGCGCTGGGAACGCTCGGTCCCTGATCGGCGCTGGCAACGTGAGTGGCACCCACGGCGACGAGCCCCAACGCCCCCGCGCACACCGCGAGCGGGTTCTCGATCCCGCCCGGAGCCGTCAACACCAGCGGCGGCGCCTGCTGCAGCAGGGCGATCGCGCCCATGGCACTCAACCCGACGCTGCCCCACCAGATCTCCCGAGCCCGGGGCAGCAGGAGCAGCAGCAGTGCGGCCAGCGCGAAGGCGGACGCCCACCACGGCGCGGAGACCAGCTTGAGCGTGGCGACGGCGAACAGGATGACCCCGAGCGGGACGTGCACCCGGGCCAACCCGTAGCGAGCCGTGGCTAGGGCACAAGCTGCCGCCAGGATCATGGCCAGGTAGCCCCCCAACGGGTTGGAGGTCAACATCGCCACGGCGAGACTGGCCAGCAGGGGCACCGCAGTCAGGATGGTGCGATGCCGCACCAGGCAGGCGACCCACATCAGGCAGGCGACCAGTACCGCGGTGACGGCCACGACCCACAAGCGCTCGTGGATCAGCAACAGCGAGGCGATCACGGCAAGGACGAGGACCAGGCTCAACCCCACAACCGCGAGCGATTGCAGGCGAGTCCAGTTGTGGGCCCGCACCAGCGGCCACATCGCAAGCGAAGCCACCAGCGAGAACAGAATCCACAGCACGAACGGCTGCGCCGAGACGCTGCTGCGCAATGGGTCGAGCAGGAGCACCGGAAGAACCAGCAGCGTCTCGGCAAGCACGAGATCGGCCAACAGTTCGCGGCGCCACACTCCGGCGACATAGGCCCCGAACAACGCGAGCGCCAGCGCCAACCCCACCCCGGCCCAATCCGGTAGCCACCCGTAGAGACTGGTGCAGGCGACGACCACCAGAAAACCGCCGGTAGCGGCGGTCGCTGCCAGCCCGACCGCCGCTTCGGCGTGGCGCACCCGCACCCGGTAGGCACCCCCGGCCAGGGCGAGGCTGAGCAGGGCCAGCGAGGCCACCCGCAACGCGGGCCCGAACCACCCGGCATGCACCGCCAGCGCCAGCAGGAACCCGGCGCCTACCAGCGTCACGAAGGAGCCACCGACCGCCAGCAGCCGTTCGTCATTGACCTTGCGTGCCTGCCGCTTGGCGCCGGCCCGCTGCGGGAGCACCAGTGGCGGCGGCGCCCCAGGCGCGGACGCCGAGGCTGGCGGTGCTGCGGCCGTCGTGGCAGCAGGCGAGGCGGGCGTCTGCTCCCTGCTGAATGGGCCCGTGGGCGTGGGCGGCTCCGCAGGGGGCCGGCTTGGCTGCTCAGCGGCGGAAGGCGACCCCGACCGGCCGGTGGGGCTGGAGCGATAAATCTCCTGCGCCGCCACTCCTGGCGGCACCCACGCCGGCGCAGCGGGAGCCCCTGGCTGTGTCTCTGCCGGGGAGCGAAGGTGGGTCTGCTCACCGGCGGCGACTGGATCGACGTAGGAGCGCTTGCTTGCGGTCTGTCTGGGCGGTGTGGGCTGCCGATCCGGGGAACACCCGGCGGTGTCGACTCCCCACCCATAGCGCAGGTCGTGGCGCAATCCTTGCACCTGTTCACGCAGCAGGCTGACCTCGTTGAGGATCTGGTCCATACGTGCATCGCGGCGGTTCACGGCGGTTCCCAACGTCGCAGGCGGATCGTCTGCCTCCATCGTCTCCTCGCCGGAGGGGATGTGTCGTGAGTATGCACACCCATGTGCCTACCCACGATGCGCTCAGCCATGGCAGCAGCAGGCCTTGCCGGTGCCGGGTCTCAGCGGCGCCGGTAAGCGCAGCGCGGCCGTGGACGCGTGTCCGGTGCAGGTCATCTCGATGACCTGCACCGACACGTAGGACCCGGAGCGGACCTGTCCAGCCCTAGGCGCGCTGTAGTTCCTCGCGCAAGGCCTGCACGAACCTACTGATGTCCGTCGAGGTGGTGTCGAAACTGCACATCCACCGCACCTCGTCGGTCGCCTCATCCCAAACGTAGAACGGGAATCTCTCCTGCAGGGCAGCAGTGACCGCCGGGGGCACGACGGCGAAGACCGCGTTGGATTGCGGTTCCCGCGTCAGTTGCACGCCCGGCACCTCGCGCACTGCCTCGGCCAACTCACGCGCCATCGCGTTGGCGTGCGAAGCAGGACGGCGCCAGGTCTGGCCGGTGAGCAACGCCAGGAGTTGCACCGAAACGAAGCGCATCTTGGAGGACAGTTGAGCGTCGAGCTTGCGCACGAACAACGGCCGCGAGACCGCCTCCGGGTTCAGAACGATGACCGCCTCGGCGCCCATCAGCCCGTTCTTCGTCCCGCCGAAGGACAGGACGTCAACACCCACGTCGGTGGTCACCGCCCGCAGCGGCACGTCCAAGGCGGCGGCAGCGTTGGGCAACCGGGCACCGTCCAAATGAACCCACATACCCAGACCGTGGGCGTGCTCGCAGATCGCGGCCAGCTCTTGCGGGGTGTAGAGCGTGCCCAGTTCGGTGCTCTGGGTCACCGATACCACTGCCGGCTGCGCGTGGTGCTCGTCGCCGAAGCCCCACGCCACAGTGTCGATGAGCTCGGGGGTCAGCTTGCCGTCCGGGGTGTCGACCGGCAGCAGCTTGGTTCCTGAGATCTTCTCCGGCGCGCCGCACTCGTCCACGTTGATGTGGGCGCTGCGCGCGCACACCACCGAGGACCAACGCTGCGTGAGCAGGTCCAGAGCGACCACGTTCGCGCCGGTGCCGTTGAACACGGGGTAGATCTCGGCGAGCTCACCAAACTCCTGGCGCACCAGATCACCCAGGGCGGCCGTGTAGACATCGGCGCCGTAAGCACGCTGGTGCCCACCGTTGGCCAACGCGAGCGCTTCCATGACCTCCGGCAAGACACCGGAGTAGTTGTCGCTGGCGAAACCCCGAAACTCCGGGTCATGCAAGCGACGGACGCGATTGGGCTGACGTAGCGGCGGCGCCTGCGGGGGCGGCTGCGGAGTGGCAGCAGAGTCGGGCGTCAGGGAGTCAGACACAGACGGGTTCCGTTCAGCTCGGCGGCGGGGATATCCCATAGACCTACCAGGCGCTCAGCGAGCTCCTCGACATGGGTGTAGCCCGCAAACTTGGCCTGCGGTTTGGCTTCCCGCATGGCATCGGTCAGCAGCGCCTTGATCTGGACGATCACTGCTGCGGCATCGGTGTCCCGGAAGGAGTGCGCGCACGCCAGCGTCCACGCCTCTGCTGCCGCTTTGGCTGCCGCGTACGAAGCGTTCTTCGCGGTGGGCTGTTGCGCCTGGGTGGTGGAGACGATCGCCAGCCTCCCCCCGGAATCGCGCAGCGCATCGTGAAAGGCCCGGCTCGTGTGCTGCAGGGTGCGAATCAGCAGATCGTGCAACCACTCCCAGTCGGCCAGATCGGATTCGACGATGCCGGCGCCTCCGCGCCAACCGCCCACCAGATGCATCAAGCCGTCGACATGGCCGTGCTCGGCAAGCAACCGCTGCGCCAACTCGCGGGTCGCCTGCTCATCCAGCAGATCCACCCCGATACCGGCCGCCTGCGCACCGGCGCCCTCGGTCAACGCCTGAACCTTGCTTTCATCACGGTCCAATGCGATGACGGTCGCGCCGTGCTCCAGGAGACGGCTCACCAGCGGCGGCCCGGCCGCGCCGGCGGCGCCGGCGACGACGACGACCTTGCCGTCCAGGTTGCTCATGCGCCTACCTCCACCTGGTCGATGTCCGCGGCGGTGATGCCCGCGGTAGAGGCGATGACCGGCGCCAGCTTCTTCTCCAAGGCCTCGAAGAAGACGTTGAGCGGGAACTCATCGTCCAGCACCGCATCGACCAGTTCCTTGCGGGTGCCGTCCAACGGCAGGGCGTCAGCGCCCTTGGCCCAGGTCGAACGCGGGTGCGGAGCGACGTAACCGGCGACGAACTCGTAGCTGGCCAGCCAGTGGGCCACCTTGCTGCGGTCGATACCGTCGCGGTAGAGACGGTTTACCGCCTCGGCCAGTTCCACGACGGCGCCCGGGACCCGCTGCCAGTCGAAGCTCAGCTTGTTGTCCGTCCAGCGCAGCGCATCGTTCTTGTGCAGCCAGGCGAAGATCAACTGCCCGCCCAGTCCGTCATAGTTGCGCACCCGCCCGCCGGTGACGGCGAAGCGGAAGATGCGGTCGAAGACCACCCCGTACTGCACCGCCTTGGCGAACGGTTGGCCTTCCTTTTCCAACTCCACTGCTTGGACGAAGGTGTTGAGGTCGCAGCGCAACTCCTCCAGGGAGTACATCCAGTACGGCATCCGCTGCTTGATCATGAACGGGTCGAAGGGCAGGTCACCGTGGCTGTGGGTGCGGTCGTGGATGAGGTCCCACATCGCGAACATGCCCTGGCAGTACTCCTGGTTGCTCAGGAGACGCTCGGCGTCCGGCGGTAGTTGCAGACCCAACAGCTGCGAGGCTGCCGTGACGACACGACGGAACCGGGCGGCCTCTCGATCCGAGAAGATCGCGCCCCAATGGAACTTGGGCACATCGCGCACCGCGACCGTCTCGGGGAAGAGCACGGCTGAGTTCGTGTCGTAGCCGGGGGTGAAGTCCAGGAAGTTGATCGACAGGAAGGCCGGGTTGTCGTAGCGCTGTTCCACCTCGGCCAGCCACTCCGGCCACAGCACGCTGATGAGTACAGCCTCGATGTTGCGCAGCGGGTTGCCGTTCTGGGTGTACATGGGGAACACCACCAGGTGGCAGATCCCGTCCTCGCGGTGCTGATCAGGCCGGAAGAGCACGAGGGAGTCCAGGAAGTCCGGCACCCCGAAGCCCTCGTCCTTCCACCGGGCGAAATCAGCCTGTAGCGCAGACAGGTACTCCGCGTCGTGGGGGAACTCACCGGCCAAGGCTGCGATTCCGGCGATGATCCGATCGGTGAGCGAGGCGGCGGCTGACAGGTCGTGAGCCTGCCCGTCGATGGAGCCGTCCTTGCTCTGCATCGGCCGCAGCTCTTCCACGGCGGCCTTCAGCTCCAGCCAGCGCGGGTCCAAGGCGAGCCAGGCGCCCGCGACCTGGGTCTCAGAGACGACGGTGGAGGAACCGGCTGCCCAGGTGATGAGGTTGACCCAGAGCGTCTCGTGGTCGAACTCCTCGATCGAGTCGTCGCCGAACAGGTCGGAGTCGGCCAACACGACGACCCGTCCCTGGCCGTGACGTGCCGTCAACGCCAGGGGCTCACCTGCAGGGTGGGCGGCCGGGCTGGTCGTGGCCAACACGTTGACCTTGCCGTCGTTGGAGGCATCGAGCACCTGCAACGTGCCAGCGCGATAGAAGCAGGCCTCTTGGACACCCGCCAGCAGGCCTTGACCGCCCTTGCCGTGCAGATCTGCCATCACCCAGGAAGAGACCCCGTTGTGCCGTGCGGTGCCGTCGTGCGCCGTCACACTGCACACGCTGACGCCGAACGCGGACAGCAACTCGTTGAGGTTTGTGCCATAAGTGTCCTGGTTGCACTCACCCAAAACCACCAGTCCACCGCCGTCGCGAACGAACTGTTCGATGGCCTGGATCTCTTCGGAGCCGAACATCGGAGAGCCCGAGCCGCTGGCGCGCTCGGCGCTGGTCTCGGCCGGATGGGCGATGACGAGAACGTCTGCCTCAGCCACGGCGGCCCCGATCTGACCCTCACGGTGGGAATCGATCTCGAAGCCGCGTTTACGCAACGCCTGGGCAGCTAGCGCGTAGCTGGCGTCGGCAGGTTGGGCGGGGTTGATCCGCGCGGCCACCGCCGCGTCAAGCGACCAAGCTTCGCTGTGGGACTCCTCGAACAAGACCCGGGGGAACACGCTCATTCTCAACTCCTTCGTTGATACCGCACCCCGCCGCTCGGGGCAGCCGGATTCAGGCTATCGACCCGCGCAGTGCGCCGTGCGGACAACGAACAAACCCCCCCGCTGTTAACACTTCGACTCCTCTGCTAGCGCCGTCAACAGGGCCGAGTGCGTACCCACACAAGCCGAGGCGGAGCGCGACCTCGCCCAAGTTCTAGGTACGGTGGTCACGTCTGCTTACGAAAGGGGCTCCCCATGGGCATCGGCAAGACTTTTCTCGCCTGGCCTGCCTTACGGCAACTACGCGAAGGTGATTTTCTCGGGCGCGGCCCTGCAGTCGCCACCAAGCGCACGACCAACCTGACACCGCGAACGGCCGAAGCCGACCGGGTTGTGCAGAGTGTCTGCCCGTACTGCGCGGTCGGGTGCGGCCAGAAGATCTTCGTCAAGAACGAGGAGATCGTGCAGATCGAGGGCGACCCCGATTCCCCGGTGTCCCGCGGCAGGCTCTGCCCCAAGGGCAGCGCGAGTGAACAACTCGTCAACTCCCCCACCCGCCAGACCAAGGTGCTCTATCGCGCGCCCCACGCCACCGAGTGGACCCACCTCGGGCTCACCCAGGCCACGGAGATGATCGCGGACCGCATCATCGAGACCCGGCGGCGCACCTGGCAGGAGACCGATGAGAACGGTCGCCGCCTGGCGCGCACGATGGGCATCGCCTCCCTCGGCGGCGCCACCCTGGACAACGAAGAGAACTACCTGATCAAGAAGCTTTTCACCGGTTTGGGTGCGATCCAGATCGAGAACCAAGCCCGTATTTGACACTCCGCCACTGTCCCCAGTTTGGGGGCCTCATTCGGGCGCGGCGGCGCCACGCAGTTCGTGCAGGACATGGCGAATGCTGACTGCATCGTCATCCAGGGTTCCAACATGGCCGAAAACCACCCGGTGGCATACCAGTGGGTTACTGAGGCCAAGATGCGCGGAGCCACCATCATCCACATCGACCCGCGTTTCACACGGACTTCGGCTGTGGCTGACAAACACATCCCGATCCGGGTCGGCAGCGACATCGTCATCCTCGGCGCGCTGATCAACCACGTCCTGCAAGAGGAGAAGTATTTCAAGGACTACGTGCTGTCCTACACCAACGCGGCCACCCTCATCACCGAGGAGTTCGGCGATGTGGAGGACCTCGACGGGGTGTTCTCGGGTTACGACCCCGAGACCGGCACGTACGACATGCGCTCCTGGGGTTACGACTCAGCCGCCGGTGACGGCCACGTCGAGGAGTCCTCTGAGCAGGCTGCCGGGCAGGACGGTGCCGACGGCAAGGAGAGCAGCAGCGGCCACGAACAAGGCGCTGCCGGACCTTCGCTGGAGCACGCTGTCGTCAAACGCGACGAGACGCTGCAGCACCCGCGCACCGTCTTCCAGATCCTCAAACGCCACTACGCGCGCTACACACCCGAGCTCGTGGAGCAGATGTGTGGCGTGAGCCAGGCCGACTTCGCCTACCTGGCGGACGCACTCACGCGTAACAGTGGCCGCGAGCGCACCAGCTGTTTCGCCTACGCCGTGGGCTGGACCCAGCACAGCCTCGGTGCCCAGTTCATCCGCACCGCCGCGATTCTGCAGCTGCTGCTGGGCAACATCGGGCGACCCGGCGGCGGCATCATGGCGCTGCGCGGGCACGCCAGCATCCAGGGCAGCACCGATATCCCGACGCTGTTCAACCTGCTCCCCGGCTACTTGCCGATGCCCAAGGCAGGCGCACACGACACGTTCGAGAAGTACATCGCCTCGATCGCCTCCCCGCAGCAGAAGGGGTTCTGGACCAACGCCGAGGCGTACACGGTCAGCCTCCTCAAAGCCTGGTGGGGTGATGCGGCAACCGCCAAGAACAACTGGGGCTTTGACTATCTGCCCCGCATCAACGGCAACCACAACACCTACGCCACGGCGATGGGCATGCTGGAGGAAACCGTCGAGGGGTACTTCCTTCTCGGACAGAACCCGGCGGTCGGCTCGTCGCACGGGCGGATGCAACGCCTGGGGATGAGCCACCTGAAGTGGCTCGTCGTGCGGGACCTCAACCTCATCGAATCGGCGACCTTCTGGAAGAACGGCCCAGAGATCGCTACCGGTGAGATGAAGACTGAGGACATCGGCACCGAGGTCTTCTTCCTCCCGCCGGCCGCGCACGCAGAAAAGGACGGCACGTTCACCCAGACTCAACGGATGCTGCAGTGGCACCACGCTGCAGTGCGTCCTCCGGGCGAGTGCCGCTCTGACCTGCACTTCTTCCACGAGCTCGGGAAGGTGCTGCGGGCCAAGCTTGCCGACTCCACCGACCCGCGCGATCGGCCGCTGCTCGACCTCACCTGGGACTACCCCGAGGACGAGGTCGGCGAGCCAGACGCAGACGCGATCCTGGCCGAGATCAACGGCTTCCACCTCACCGGTGAGAAGGCAGGGCAACCGCTGTCTGCGTTCACCGAGATGAAGGCCGACGGCAGCACAAGCGGTGGCTGCTGGATCTACACCGGCGTGTACAAGGACGGGGTCAACCAGGCCAAGCGCAAGAAGCCGGACGCCGAGCAGTCCTGGGTCGCGCCCGAATGGGGCTGGGCCTGGCCGGCGAACCGCCGCATCCTGTACAACCGCGCCTCGGCCGACCCCCAGGGTCGCCCGTGGAGTGAACGCAAGGCCTATGTCTGGTGGGACGAGGACGCTGGCAAGTGGACCGGCCACGATGTCCCGGACTTCCCGCTGGCCAAGGCGCCCTCGTATCGGCCGGAACCCGGCGTGGGCGGCCCGGAGGGTCTGGCCGGTGACGATCCGTTCATCATGCAGGCCGACGGCAAGGGCTGGCTGTTCGCACCCAAGGGCATGCTCGACGGGCCGATGCCGAGCCACTATGAGGCTCAGGAGTCCCCGGTCGACAACACCCTGTACAACCAGCAGCGCAACCCTTCACGGTTCGTCTATCCGCGCAAGGACAACCTCACCGCGCCCTCCTTCGGCGAGCGCGGGGCCGAGGTCTACCCGTTCGTGTTCACGACCTACCGGCTCACCGAGCACCACACGGCGGGCGGTATGAGTCGCTGGCTGCCTTACCTTGCCGAGTTGCAGCCGGAGTTCTTCTGCGAGGTCTCACCGGAGCTGGCCAAGGAACGCGGTCTGGAGAACGGCGGTTGGGCCACGATCATCTCGCCGCGCTCGGCGATCGAGGCGCGGGTACTGGTGACCGAGCGGATGACACCGCTGACGATCAACGGCCACACGATCCACCAGATCGGCCTGCCCTATCACTGGGGTGTCGGCGGTGACGGTGCTGTCGTCCAGGGCGACGGGGCCAATGACCTGCTCGGGGTGACGCTGGATCCCAACGTCGCCATCCAGGAGAGCAAGGTCGCCAGTTGCGACATTCGCGCGGGTCGCAGGCCCACCGGCGCGGCGCTGCGCCATCTTGTCGATGAGTACTCCTCACTGGCCGGAATTACGGCCGAGACCGGCAACGCACGGCGCAATCCGTACGCGCAGCCCCAAGCCACCCCGACCCCCGCAGACGCGGACGAGGGTGCGGGTCAGGGGAAGGCGCCGGTGGAGGAACGCGATCCACAGCAAGACGTCGGCCATCGGGCCGAAGAGAGTGAGCGGGCATGAGCTTCTGGCGTAACCAGCTCGCCGGCCCTACCGACCCGGCACGGGACGCCGGCTGGGACGACCCACCTGCGCGCAAGGGCTTCTTCACCGACACCTCGATCTGCATCGGCTGTAAAGCCTGCGAGGTCGCGTGCAAGGAGTGGAACGTCCTGCCGATGGATCGGGTGGGTCTGACCGGCGACTCCTACGACAACTCGATCTCACTCGGGGCCAACACCTGGCGGCATGTGGCCTTCATCGAACAGAACAGTGACCGCGTCGAGGCAGCCCGCGAATCTGGACGCAAGCTCGTAGACCTGGGCATGCCCAGCCTGCGCGAGACCGTCTCGGCGCCAGCGGTGCTGCCTCGGGCCACGGCTCAGACCTCAGAGCTGGCAACTTCGACGGGCTTGCCCCTGACCGGACCGGGCACCGCGCTGTCCTTGCCCGCGCAGGACCGCGACGCCCTCGTCGGCCCGCAGGTCAGCGAGCTGAAGCAGGCGCGTGAGGCCGCATTGCAGGCAGCGGCTTCGGGCACGCTGCCTGATTTCCGCTGGCTCATCGCCTCGGATGTGTGCAAGCACTGCACCCACGCTGCTTGCCTGGATGTGTGCCCCACCGGTTCGCTCTTCCGCTCCGAGTTCGGCACGGTCGTGGTCCAGGACGAGATCTGCAACGGCTGCGGCTACTGCGTGGCGGCCTGCCCGTTCGGGGTCATTGAACGGCGCGAGAACTCCCACGGGGAGAGCACCGCGGTCAAGCAAGAGGGAATCGCTGCCAAGTGCACCCTCTGCTATGACCGGATCGGCGCCGATCAGAAGCCTGCCTGCGCCCAGGCCTGCCCGACGACCTCCATTCAGTTCGGCGATCTGAACGACATGCGCCGCCGCGCCGAAGAGCGAGTGCAGACCCTGCATGAGAAGGGCTACACCGAGGCCCGGCTGTACGGGGCCAACGAGAACGACGGGGTCGGCGGTACCGGCTCGATCTTCCTGCTGCTCGATGAGCCGGAGGTGTACGGTCTGCCGCCGGACCCCATCGTCACCACGGCAGACCTGCCGGACATCTTCCGCAAGGCTGGCTTCGCCGGGCTCACCATGCTCGTCGGCGCCGCCCTGAGCTTCCTCGGACGGCGTTGATGAGCACTCCATACTCCCCAGACCAGCAGCCGCACACCCCTTCGATGGCCCAACGCGGTTACGCCCTGCCCAGCACACCTGGGGCAGGGCAGCGCCCGGACGAGCCGATCGTGATCACCCCCGCCGAAGGCGAGGTCGACAGCCTCGAGACCACGACTGAGGCCGCCTCGGCACCGAAGCGAGCCGAACCTGCCCGTCAGCGCCACCTCGCCGGGGTCAGCAACCTGGCGGATACGGCGGGGCGTCGTGCCTCGCGGTTGAGTGCAGCGGCCAAGAAGAAGAGCGGCGGCCTGGGTCGAGGCCGCTCCAAGCGCAAGCAGAGCGCTCCGGCTCAAACCCCGGGTATCGGCGTCTACCAACCGCCGATTCAACCCAGCCCGGTTCCCTCCCGGCCGGACTCGGCGCAGACGCCCCGGCGCCGCCGCAAGGGCCAGCGCGAAGACATCATGGTCCCGCCGGTGAAGTTCAGCTCCTACTACGGACGCAACATCGTCAAACCGGCCCCGTGGAAGAGCGAGATCCCCAGTTACCTCTACCTGGGGGGCTTGGCCGCCGGTTCTGCACTCGTGGCAGCAGGCGGGGAGATGACCGGGCGAACCCAGTTGCAACGTAACTCCCGGCTCATCGCGTTGGCGGCGCTGGGTGGCAGCACCGGGGCGCTGGTCAAAGACTTGGGCAAGCCGAGCAGGTTCCTCAACATGCTGCGCACGGTCAAATTGACCTCCCCGATGTCGATCGGTTCATGGATTTTGTCCGGCTTCGGTGCGTTCTCGGCGGTTGCCGCCTTCTCCGAGGTGATGCACTACGTCCTTCCC
This sequence comes from Gephyromycinifex aptenodytis, assembly GCF_012277275.1. Taxonomy (GTDB): domain Bacteria; phylum Actinomycetota; class Actinomycetes; order Actinomycetales; family Dermatophilaceae; genus Gephyromycinifex; species Gephyromycinifex aptenodytis. The sequence continues at coordinate 1,509,490 of NZ_CP051155.1, forward strand.
GAGGATGTGCCCGGTGCGGCGTTCTGGCCGGTGGGTGATCGAATGGCCAGCCTCGGGGCTGGCGCGTTCGCGGCCCCGCTGGCCGCCTACACCTCGGTCTTGCTGTCCGACACCGCGACTCCCACCTGGCATGGCGCCTACCGGCAGATGCCGTTCGTCTTTGTCGGTTCGGCTCTGGCCGCAGCCGGCGGCGCAGCGATGGCGGTGACGGACCCCAGTGAGACGGCTCCGGCCCGCCGGATGGCTGTCGGCGGCGCGATTCTCGAATACGGCGCCTTCGAACTGATGGAGCGCGCCCTCGGCGTGTGCGCGGAGCCGCTGCACGACGACAAGCCCGATGTCTTCCTGCGGACCGCCAAGGCGATGACTCTTGGCGGTGCCGCGTTGGCTGCGGTGGGTGGTGGCCGTCGGCCGCTGGCCGTCGCGGCCGGTCTGGCTCTGAACATCGGTTCGGCGTTGACCCGATTCGGCATCTTCGAGGCAGGCATGATTTCTGCCCGCGATCCGAAGTACACCGTGCTGCCGCAACGTGAACGGCTCGAACAGCGCCGTCGCGATGCTGAGCTTGCGGGTCGCAGCGGCGCCACCACCTCGGGCTCCGTCTAAGCCAGCCAGCCCGACCTTCCCCCACCTGACCGGCTGACAAGAAAGGCATCCTTGATGTCGAGCACACCTTCCGCGCGTCCAGGGGCTGCCCCGGGTGCCTCGACCACCGGCAATCGATGGCTGATCCTGGCCGGTGGCATCCTCGTGCAACTCTCGATCGGCGCGGTTTACGCCTGGAGTGTGTTCTCCCGGGCCTTCCAGTCCGCCGACTCCGAGCTGTCACTGACCAAGGTTCAGGCGGCCATCCCGTTCGAGGTTGCCATCGGCATGATCTTCGTCGGCACTTTCCTCGGCGGGCGCATCCAGGACCGTAAGGGGCCGCGCACGGTGGCGCTGGTCGGTGTCGTCATCTACGGCATCGGCATCATCCTCAGTTCGTTCGCGACCAGCGCCGGTTCGCTGTGGCTGCTCATCCTGGGCTACGGGGTGCTGTCCGGGTTCGGTCTCGGTCTGGCCTACATCGTCCCGATCGCGATGCTGCAGAAGTGGTTCCCGGACAAGGCCGGTCTCATCACCGGCCTGGCCGTCGGCGGTTTCGGCTTCGGTGCGGTCATCACCGCCCCGGTGGCCAACTCCCTCATCCACAACGACCCGGCGCACCCGGCAGCGGCGTTCCTGCCGCTGGGCATCGCCTACCTCATCGCCGGTGTGATTGGCGCGGTCACCTTCAAGAACCCGCCGGTCGGATACTCGGTGGCCGGCGCTCCCGCCACGAACGCGAAGTCGACGACCGTGCCGCAGGTGCAGGCAGACTTCACGCAGTCCCAGGCGTTGCGCACACCGCAGTGGTACCTGCTGACGGCAATCCTCGCGCTGTCGGTCACGGCGGGCATCTCGCTGATCTCGGTGGCCAGCGCCACCGCGGTGGACGTGGCCGGCTTCACTACCGCCGGCGCAGCGGCGCTGGTCGGCGCCCTCGGGTTGTTCAACGGCGCGGGCCGGATCCTCTGGGCGGGCGTTTCGGACAAGATCGGCAAGATGCCGTCCTTCGTCGGGATCCTCGGCATCCAGGGCATCTGCCTGGTGCTCATCCCGCACGCTCACGCTGCGTGGATGTTCGTCGTGCTCGCCGCCCTCATCTACACCTGCTACGGCGGCGGTTTCGGCACGATGCCTTCGACCGCGGGCCGTTTCTTCGGGGTCAGCAACGCCGGTGGGATCTACGGACTGATGCTCATCGCCTGGAGCATCGGCGGCGTGTTCGGTCCCCTGATCGTCACGGGGCTGCTGGGCAAGGACCTCAACTACACCTTGGCGTTCACCGTCATCGGTGTGATCTCCCTGGTGGGTGCGCTCATCCCGCTCGTCACCAAGAAGCCGGCGGCCCCGGTCACTGTCTGACCGGCACCCCAGCTCACTCTCCGGACGCCCAGTCCGGCGGTCGAATCCTGAGACGGATCACCGCCGGGCTGGGCGTCCGGCCTTTTTTATGGCTTCATTGCGTTATGTCTCCGGTAACTCAGCATGCGGTGTCAGCGACCTGGTCGCGCCGAATGCTCTGTCGCTGTTGTCGCTGAACCTGACAACAGCACGGAGACTTCGCGGGCGCCGCTCCGGCGCGCTGTGCGGGGTCTTCCCCCACACCCCCCACAGCTGCGATGAAGGACCCCGCCATGACCGCCACCTTGCCTGTCACCACATCCACGGCCACGCCCGCCGACTTCCCCCGCGACACCCAGCGCCCTGACGCCACATCCGTCACCTCACTGGTCACCTCCTTGTTCAGTAGTACCGGCAGAGGGCTGGAGTCGGGCGAGAGAACGATCAGCGCCCGGGCTGCTTTCCAGGACGCCCTGTATGACCGCACGATCCTCATCGACCTGCGCCCGGCAGCCTCCCGCGCCGCCGAGGGGGAACTACCAGCCCGCCTCGCCCCGCTCCTGCTCGGCGGCAACGGCGGGCTGGGCGATGTGGCCCGGCTGGCCGAAGAAACCTCGGTAACCCTGATCTCCAGCGACGGGCTGCGTGCCGAACGTGTCGCCGCCCTGTTGCAGCAGTGCGGCCTGTGGGCCAATGCCGTTGCCGGCGGGATGAGCGCGTGGAAAGCCGCGGGCCTGCCGCTGGTCCAGGCCGAGGCATCCCTGTAGCGCTGAGGTCAGCTCCTGCCAGCGTCGGCCGCCGCAGGCGGCTAGCGGACGCTGATCGTGGCCTGCCCGGGGACCTCACTGGCCACGATCTGCCCGATGACGGGGGCGCCGGGGATCTCACCGACAACGAGCAGACCGCCGGAGGTTTGGGCGTCCGCCAACAGCAACAGCTCCTCCTCATCGATTCCGCTGGCAACGTCCAGGTGCGCTCGCACCCAATCCAGGTTGCGCTTGCTGCCACCGGGGACGAACCCGTCCCGCAGGGCCTCTCGGGCACCCTCCAGATAAGGCACCGCTGCGTGATCGATCACGGCGCTGACCCCTGAAGCGCGTGCCATCTTGTACAGGTGGCCGAGCAGCCCGAAGCCGGTCACGTCGGTGGCGGCGCGCACCCCTGCGGCCAGCGCATCGGTGCAGGCGCGGGCGTTGAGCGAGGTCATCGAGGCGACCGCCTGCTCGAAGTTCTCACCGGTGGCCTTGTGGCGGTTATTCAGCAGCCCGACCCCCAACGGCTTGCTCAAGCTGATCGGGAGCCCCACCGCAGCGGCGTCGTTGCGCATCAGCCGGTTCGGGTCGGCGATCCCGGTCACCGCCATACCGTAGAGCGGCTCCGGCGCGGTAATGCTGTGGCCGCCGGCCACGGGGCAGCCGGCTTCCCGGCCGACGGCCAGGCCACCGCGCAGCACCTCGGTGAGCACCTCGTCCGGCAACAGCTCCACCGGCCAACCGACGAGGTTGATCGCGGCCACGGGACGACCGCCCATGGCGTAGATGTCCGAGAGAGCGTTGGCCGCGGCCACCCGACCCCAGTCGTAAGCCGAATCGAGCATCGGGGTGAAGAAGTCAGCTGTTGAGAGCACCGCCAGAGCGTTGCCGTCGGCTCCGGTATCCACCCGCACCGCGCAGGCGTCGTCGCCGTCGTCGAGCCCGACGAGAAGATCAGGATGGTCCTCCCCCACCAGGTCCCGCACGATGTTCTCCAACTGCCCGGCAGGAAGTTTGCAGGCGCATCCTCCACCGGAGGCGAACTGGGTGAGGCGATACTCGTGGCTGCGGCTCATGCCATCGACCGTAGACGCTGGGGCCCTGCCGGTGCCCACCTGGGCGCCGTGGACCCCGCGAACTGTCCCCTGAGCCCCCTCCAACCAGCTCAGGGGCCGATGGATCCCAGCGTGGAGCCGCGGGCCGCCCCGTCCGTGGTGGGCACACCTGCCGCCGCCGAACGGAGTCAGTTCTCGGCCTGCGCCACGGCCGGTGCCGTTGTGACGTTCACCTGCTGGCCGGGGTAGCGTTGGCTTCGGAGGCGTCTGGGTTCCTGGTGGGCCCCCCGGTCTTCAAAACCGGTGAGGTCGAGTATCTCGGTCTGGCGGGTTCGATTCCCGTCCGCCTCCGCCATTTCCTTTCCCGCACTGGGCTTATGGCCGGGCGCCCAGCAGCCGTTGAGGAGCGCCGCCATCCGGGCGCCGTCGACGGTAGCCCTCAGTGCTGGTGCACGGGCGTTCGGCGTAAACCGTGCCTGTCAGTGCTCGTCAGTGCCGGCTCCGGTCGGCGTGTCAGCGTCCTCGGCGCGCAGCACGACATAATTCGGACCGAGCTCGGCGCTCATCAGTTCGATGAGGCGGGCTTCCTCAACGGTGTTGAGCCCACCTTCTTGTGCCCAGGCGCTCAGGCGGGTGTTGACCTCGGAGGTAAAGCACCCGACCACTCCGTCGCGGGTGACGAACTCCCCGTCCACCGGCAGGTTAGGACGAGCCGGGTTCAAGGTCACCGGAATCGGCGCGCGTTCCTCGGCGCCGGGGATCTCCTCCAGGCTCGATGCACCCAGGTGCCCCAACTGCAGCGTGACCCGCACCCCGCCCACTTCGTCCTTGACCCGACGCGCAAGCCACCGCCCGAGGGCCTCGTAGTCGCTGATCTGCGCCCGTGGCTGCCAGCCCCGCACGGGATCCCAATCGCGCCGCCACCGGTCAAGCCAGTCGTATAGGTGATCGGCGAGCTCATCGGGGAGTCCCACCTCGGAGGGGGTCACCAAGGCTCCGTCGAACCACAGCGGCGTGGCTGCCTCCGAGGTGCTCACCAGCAACCCGGTCACATCTGCTGGGTCTACCGGGGTGGTGTCGATGTCATCTCCGGCGTCGATGTCGCGCTCGACGTCGATGACCCGCTCATCCTGCTCCTGCCAGAACTGGGCCGGGGGCCACTCGTTCTGCTCCGGCTGGGGGGCGCTTGGCGGCGGCTCGAAGCTCGACTCCAGATCCTCGCCAGCGTCGGTATTCATCGCCGGCAGGTCCGGTTCGTCGGGCGGGGGCGCTGCACTGTCGCCGAGCCCGCCCAGCACCGGTAGCGGCTGGGTGTCAGCCCCGCGGACAGCCCACGCTTCGTCGCCGACCACCTCGTCCGCGTCGGCCCCGACGGGGTCGTCGCTCGTTTCCTCACGCGGTTTCAGCACGCTCTCTTGCCACGTGGAGAGCCAATCGTGGGATCCCTCAGCAGACTCCTCGCGCCGCGCATCAGGCTGTGGCGGCGCCGGTTCCCCCGTGGCCGGGGTCTGCTGCGCGGCGGTGGCGGCGGCTGGTGACCCCGAAGTCTGAGAGTTGCGGGCAGCACCGACCTCGCCTGGGAAACGTTGGCGACACAGTGCCAACCAGCCGGCACCGATCTGCTCGAAGGGTTCAGCGTAGGCGGCTAGCTCCTGCAGGAGCCGATCAGCGGTCTCCCGTGCGCCGGCAACGATCTCCTCCGGGTAGCCCATCCGGGCAGCATGCTCGGCGAACTCGTCCTCATCGGCGAGGTAGATCTCACCGTCGTAGCGGCGGATGACATCCAGATCGAGGTCGACGGCGCTCACTTCCAGGATGCCGTCGGGGCGATGCCACCACGAAGGGACCGTCGTCACGTCGATGTAGATCTGGGCGTTGAAGGGCGAGCCTTCATCGTTGAATGTGGCCACCCACATGTCGTCCCGCGGAAACAGGTTCACCCAGTGGGTATTGCAGACGACCTCCCGCCCGGGTTTGCTCAGCAGCCCGCCGGGGGTCCCGCCGACCCAGATCCCGTAAGCATCTTCACCGAGCACCTTGGCCTCATGGCGCCAGTGCGGCGTGGAATCCCATTTGGTGAAGGCGACGTGGCACTGCGCGCCGAAGGGCAGCTCGGCGGGTGAGAGGTTGTCCCTCGGGTCGCGCACGCGGTGCCTCCTGCGACGTCGTCTTGCTGGACATCATGTCTGCCCACAGTGCACCTGCACAATGGACGCGCTGGCCGCCGCGCCAGGCAGGCAAAGGTTTTGCCCAGTTCTACCGTCCTGAAGACCCTTTCGGGTAGTGCAGGCCTGCTCCGCGTGCGAGCACGCCACTTGCGTGGCCTCGTTCTCTGCAGCTGCGTGCCCGAGCGCACAGGGCGAGCAGCGACTGGCTAGGCTCGATAGACCCGACCCCGAAGGGAGCCCTCGTGGCCCACGACCAGCGCCGTCGGATCCCCCGTACCGATGTGCTGCTCGCCGAGCTGTCCGCGTTCGTGCCGACGCATGGGGCCCCCGCGGTCAAGTACGCGATCCAGCAGGCAGCCGAACAGGCCCGCTGCGGCGAGATCAGCCCGGATGAGGTCGCAGCTGTGGCCGGGGCGCAGTTGCGGGCCCGCGCTGAAGATGCCACCTCGTTGCAGCCGCTGCTCAACGCCACCGGCGTCGTCCTGCACACCAACATCGGGCGCGCGCCGCTTTCAGCTGCGGCCAAGGAAGCGTTGTTGTCCGCGGCCGGATATTGCGATGTCGAGTACGACCTCGAGCAGGGCACCCGTGCCCGCCGCGGTCGGGCGACGCTGGCCGCTCTGCGTGCCGCGGTGCCCAGCGCCTCGGGCGCGCTGGCAGTCAACAACGGCGCGGCGGCGCTGGTCCTGGCCACCAGCGCCCTGGCGGTGGCACGTCAACGCCCGGAGATCATCGTCAGTCGCGGGGAGATGGTCGAGATCGGAGACGGGTTTCGACTGCACGAACTGATCGGTTCGACCGGCGCCCGCGTCATCGAGGTGGGAACGACGAACCGAACCCATCCGCGCGACTACGAGGAGGCGCTGAGCCCCCAGACCGGGCTTGTGTTGAAGGTGCATCCGAGCAACTTCCGGGTCGAGGGGTTCACTGCTGGGGTCGAGATCGCCGACCTGGCGGCGCTGTTGCGCCGAGCCGAACAGGAGGGTCGCGTCCCCGCCCCGGTTCCCCTGCTGGCGGATATCGGCAGCGGGCTGTTGGGACCTGACGCGCTGCTGCCGCAGGAACCGGACGCCACGACCACCCTGGAGGCCGGCGCTGACATCGTGACCGCGAGCGGCGACAAACTCCTGGGCGGCCCGCAGGCCGGCATCGTCCTCGGTCGCGCCGACCTCGTGGACGTGATGGCTCGCCACCCACTCGCGCGGGCGGTGCGAGTCGACAAGCTCACCCTGGCCGCCCTGGAGGCGACCCTGCGCGGGCCGCTGACCCCGACACACCGCGCGCTGCATCACGACCTGGACGAGTTGCGAGCGCGTACCGCTGCGGTGGCAGAGGCACTGGATGCGCAGATGGTGCCCACCTGCGCCGCAATCGGTGGGGGTGGCGCCCCCGGGGTGGATCTGCCGAGTGTCGCGGTGGCGCTCCCGGCTGCGTTGGCGCCGCGGCTACGGACCGGCACCCCCGGGGTGATCTCCCGGGTGGAGGGCGGGCGGTGCCTTCTCGACCTGCGATGCATTCCAGCAAGCGCGGACGCCCAGCTCATCGCCGCGGTGCAGGCCGCCCGAACGGAGGCCTGATGTACGTCATCGCCACCGCAGGTCACGTCGATCACGGCAAATCGACCCTCGTGCGGGCCCTGACCGGGATGGAACCAGACCGGTGGGAGGAGGAAAGACGCCGGGCCGTCACCATCGACCTCGGGTACGCCTGGACCACCCTGGACACCGGTGAACAGATCGCCTTCGTCGACGTTCCAGGGCATCGACGATTCATCGGCAACATGCTGGCGGGCCTGGGGCCGGCCCCAGCGGTGTTATTCGTGGTCGCCGCCGACGAGGGCTGGATGCCGCAATCGAGCGAGCACCTGGCGGCCATCCGGGCGCTCGGCCTGTCCCACGTCGCCTTGGCCGTCACCCGCGCCGACCTGGCCGACCCGGCCCCGGCGTTGGAGCAAGCCCGCGCAGAACTCACGGCGGCCGGTTGTCCCCCGGTCGACTCGGTGGCGGTGTGCGCCCGTACCGGGCAGGGGCTACCCGAGTTGCGCGCGGCGCTGGCCACCCTGGTTCGGGCGTTGCCACCGCCCGACCCGGATGCGCGGGTGCGACTGTGGATCGACCGGGCGTTCACGATCACCGGCGCGGGCACGGTGGTGACCGGCACTTTGGCCTCCGGCACCATCGGAGTCGGTGACGAACTCGAACTGGCCGGGAACCGAGTCAGTGTGCGCGGACTGCAGAGCCTGGAACAGGATCAGCAGGAGGTCCGTGCCTACGCCCGGGTGGCGCTGAACCTGCGTGGCGTGTCTGCTGCTGCGGTGCACCGCGGCCAGGCGCTGTGCAGCCCCGGACGCTGGCACGAGAGCGATGTCATTGATGCTCGACTGACGTTCCCCCGCGATGCCCGGGTCAGCGTCGCCACCCACCCCGGCAGGTCCGGTCAACACAGCGAGGGACCTCGCCTGCCCGAGCACCTCATGCTGCACATCGGCACGGCGGCAACCCAAGTGCGGGTGCGGCCGCTGTCGGCGACAAGCGCCCGGCTGCACCTGGATCGTCCGCTGCCGGTACAAGCCGGGGACCGGGCGATTCTGCGCGACCCGGGGACCGGCATGGTGCTGGGAGCGCACGTGCTGGACGTCGACCCACCTCCGCTGCGCCGCCGGGGGGAAGGAGCGCGCCGCGGCGAGCAGTTGGCGGAGCATCGCGGGCACGCCGATCTGGGCACCGAAGTGGTCCGCCGGGGCTACCTGAGCCTGGAACATGCCGCGCGACTGGGGCTCGCGGTGCCCGAAACCGTCCCGCCTGAGGTGATCCGGACCCAAGACTGGCTCGTCGCATCCCAAACCTGGAGCGGCTGGGTGAAGACCCTGTGCGAAGTCGTCCAAGCCCGTGAACGCAGCCATCCGCTGGACCCTCTGATGCCTGCGCCGGCTGCTGCCCAGGCGCTCGGACTACCGGATGCCCGGTTGCTTGCGTCGCTGGCCGCAGCGGCCGACATGGTCCACGAACACGGCCGGGTGCACCGCCCGGGGGTGAGCGCCAGCCTCGGCGCGGCAGAAGCCGGTCTGGCAGCGATCGAAGCTCGACTGGCGAGCTCTCCGTTCGCGGCCCCCGAGCAGCCGGAACTCGACAGCGCCGGACTCGGCCCGCGGGAGGTTGCCGCCGCAGTCAAGGCAGGGCGCCTGCTCGCATTGCGCGACGGGGTGCTGGTGCAACCAATCGCGCCGGCCAAGGCGATGCGCATTCTCGTCGCTCTGCCGCAGCCATTCACCACCAGTCAGGCACGCCAAGCCCTCGGCACCACCAGGCGGGTTGCGATTCCCCTGCTGGAGTACCTCGATGAACGCGGTTGGACCCGCCGGCTGGACGCCGGACACCGGGAGGTAGCTCGCTGAGCGCGACCGCGAAGTGGGCTGAGGCGGAACCGGTTGCTGGGCGTTGCGGCGGACCTATGGTGGATGCATGGCTGCCACACGACTTCTCCCGAGCCCCGAAGCTGAAGACCTGATCCGCATGACGCGCGACGTCTGCGACGCCCGCCTACGTCCCATCGTCGATGACATGGAGGCCAAGGCCGAGTTCCCCCGCGAGATCTTCACTCTCCTGGGCGAGCAAGGGCTACTCACCCTGCCCTACCCGGAGGAGTTCGGCGGCGGTGACCAGCCGTACGAGGTCTACTTGCAGGCCCTGGAGGAGATCGCCTCAGCCTGGATGAGCGTCGCGGTCGGCGTCTCGGTGCACTCCTTGACCTGCAACCCGATCTTCGCGTTCGGCACCGACGAGCAGAAGTCGCAATTCCTCGAAGGGATGCTCGACGGCAGCAAGCTGGGTGCGTATTGCTTGTCCGAGCCGGACGCGGGATCCGACGTGGCAGCCATCTCCATGCGGGCACGCCGCGAGGGCGACGAGTACGTGTTGAACGGCGTGAAGTCCTGGATCAGCCACGCCGGTCACGCCGACTTCTACACCACCTTCGCCCGCACCAGCGACGACGGCCCCCGCGGACTGTCCTGCTTCCACGTCCCGGCCGACACTCCCGGCATCTCTTTCCCTCCGCCGGAGCGCAAGATGGGCCTGGACTGCGACACGGTCGGGCAGGTCGTGTTCGAGAACGCCCGCATCCCGGCCGGCAACCTCATCGGGGCCGAAGGCCAAGGCATGACGATCGCACTTTCGGCACTGGACGCGGGCCGTCTGGGCATTGCGGCGTGCGCCACGGGCCTGGCTCAAGCCGCCCTGGATCAGGCGGTCGCCTACGCCAAGGAGCGCCGCGCGTTCGGTAAAACCATCGGGGAGTTCCAGGGGCTGGCGTTCCTGCTCGCCGAAATGGAAGCGGCAGTGACCTCGGCTCGGGCGAGCTACCTGCATGCGGCCCGGCTCAAGGACGCGGGTCGCCCGATGGGCAAGGAAGCCTCGGTGGCCAAGTTCGTCTGCACCGACGCCGCGATGCGCGTCACGACCGACGCGGTTCAGGTCTTCGGTGGTTACGGCTACACCAAGGACTACCCCGTCGAGCGCTACATGCGTGAGGCGAAGGTGACTCAGATCTTCGAGGGCACCAACCAGATCCAGCGACTGGTCATCTCCCGGGCGCTGCTGAAGTAGTCAGCGACCGGGGACCTCAGCTTCGAGCTCTTGCCGCGAGCAGGAGCTCGAAGCTGTCTCCGGGCTCTGCAGGTGCAGTCGCTGGCTCAGCCCTGGGCCGCGACCTGCGCCAGCTTGGCGGCGAGTTCAGCGTCGCTGAGCAGACCCTTGGCGTGCAGGTCGGCGAGCACCCCCATGAGTACCCCCTTGTCCGCGGCGGCCTGCGTTGGATCGACAGAGCCTGGCCCACTGCCTGCCACCGGGGGCTCCACTGCAGCCACTGCCGCGACGGCGGCGTTGCTTTGTGCCTGCGCGGCGTCTACCTGACCGGCTTGGGTACGCACGGTCACCCGGTGCCCGTGCGCGCCGGGGCGCGTCACCTCCAACGCCAGCGCGGGAACCAGCGCTCGCAGCCGCGCGACGAGACGGCCCGAGTCTTCCACGTTCATCTTGCGCACCACGAGCCGCCCGGTGAGGGTGGTGATGGCGAAGCCGTCATGGACCACCGGGTCGTAATCGAGTTTGCTCGCCCCCGGTAGCGCGTGCTCGCGAACGTGATACTTGGAGTAGTCATCACGGACACCGATGATGCGCTTGTCGGTGAGTACGAGCAGCCCGTCGCCGCCCGCGTAGAGGCAGGCGCAGAGTTCTTGCACGGTCTCATCGTCGGCAATGATCTCGTGCAGGTTCTTGATGGCGGTGCGCGTGCCGAAGGTGACCCGCATCCGGGCCTCGGCCTCAGCGATGTCCTGGCGGGGCGAGCTCATGCCCTCCCGTACGGCCTAACCCCGAACAACCTGAGCACATTTGGCCACATCGAAGCTGCTCGCCGCCAGAACGGGGTTGCGGGCGCCGATGCGCTCAGGCGCGGGTGAACACCTCCTTCTCGTTCCAGCTCCCCCGCCCGGCCAGCACCGGCACGAGCGCGGGGCCGTGCCCGAGGGCCACGCCGATCCGGGCCGCGAGCGCCACCGTGTCGGCGACCACCTCTGGATGCGGCGCGAATTCGATCCCGGCCGCAGCAGCGATGTCGTAGCCGTGCACGATGAGTTCGAAGGTGCGGGTGGGGATGTACTGCGAGAGCAGCATCCCGCCGGCCAGGGTAGAAACGACTGGATCGGCGCCGACCGGTACCCGGTCCAGGACCCCGCGCACCTGGCGGGCCAACCCGCTGAACGCACCGGCGACGTCAGCACCCAGCGCGGCACCTGCCTCTACTCCGCGTTGGGCGATCTTGTCGTCGGCACCCGGGGAGTCGGCGACCCAGATGTAGTAGCCAAGCGCGTCCGTACATGTCACGGAGGTGGCAGGCATCTTCAGGTAGGTGATGACGGTGCTCATGGCGCGGCTGGTGTGCCCGATCAGGCCGCGCAGGTCCCACGACCCCAGGCCTGGGCCGTCGAGTTGGTCAGGCCGCACCCGCGCGACGAGTTCCGCTACGGCATCGGCGGTGTCGAGAAATCCGCGTCGTGAGTCCATGCGCTTGAGCATGATGTAGATCACACTCTCAGGCAAGGTCCGAACACTGCGCGAGATACACGCCGGAGAGCGTCACCCCGGCATCTCTGCGGCGACGCCAAGGTCGTCAGGGAGAACCGAGTCGGTGGGGTAATCGCCTAGCTTGCGCTTCCCTCGCCACAGACCGGTCCGCACGAAGACAGCTGCTTAGCCGGGACCCCCCACCTCATGATGAGGCGAGGGGGGCTGCCGGCTGACTCCCGTTGTGGCAGCGGGTCGCTGCCACAACGGGAGAGGATCACACTCTCAGCCCACGTAGATCTGGGCGAGGTTCTTGCGCGAACCCCACGGGGCGTTGACGGAGGCCTTGGAGTGCAGCACCCAGGTCATGTGGATCTTGGTGCCGCGAGCCTTGGCCCCGTTGTTGCCCTTCTTCAGGACGACGGTTTTGGTGACCTTGCCGTTCACGAGGGTTTGGCGCGCGATGACCCAGGTCGAGTCCTTCCACTGCTCTCGGTCTTCCCGGTAGTGCAGGCGGCGGTCCTTCTTGTACGCCAAGACCCGACGTTTCTCGGCGGCGGAGGTCACCCGGTAGGTGTCGATCTGGACCAGGCGAGTCGTTACCTTGGCCCCAGGCTTGACGGGGCCGGGGCTCGGGGTCGAAGTGGCGGGCCGGGTCGGTGTAGGCGTCGGAGCTGGTGTAACCGGCGACGTGGGCGTCGGCGTGGGTGTAGGAGCCGGCGCTGTCGGTGTCGGAGCCGGAGTGGCCGGCGCGGTCGGTGTCGGCGTAGGCACCGGCGCCGGCGTGGTCGGCGTAGGCGTGGGCACCGGAGTTGCCGGCGAGGTCGGTGTGGGCGCCGGAACCGGTGTGGTGGGAGTAGGCGTCGGCGTTGGCGTAGTGGGCGTCGGCGTCGGCGTCGGCGCGTTTTCCTTCTTGTTGACCAGGGTTAGTACCGTACTGCCGCCGTTCTCGTCGGTGCGCGTGTTGGCGACATCCCAGCTTCCTGCCGTCAACTCCCACCCGAGACCCATGTCGTTGTCCGGCACGACCCAACCGTTACCGGTCTGGCAGACGGCGGCTTTGGAGGTGTCCTGCACGTACCCCTTGGGCGCCTGAGACTCCCAGATGCGGATGCAGTGAGCGATGGGTCCGGGGGTTGTGGCGCTCATCAGGGGGACGTCCGTTGCGAACCGATCCGTGAAGCCCTGCAGCGCCACATCACTGGCCATCCAGCCGTATTCGGCCAGGGACTGGCATGACCATCCGAGGCTCTGCTTGGACCGAGTGCACGACTCGCCATCGAACTGCGCACCTGTGGCCATGGTGCCCCGGATCAGGTTGCCACCTTCGTCCACCTTGCGGAACTGCATACGGTAGGTGTCCCACTTGTTCGGTTCGGGTGTAGGCGTCGGAGTGGGCGTGGGCTCGGGTGTTTCGCACTTCTCGTCGGTGAACGTGAAGGTGTATTCCTGCTCGCCGTATTGGTTCTCGTGCGGATCCGGGGTGACGCTCTTGGAGCCTCCGCCCTGGTAGTAGTTGTACGAGACGGTCACGGTCCCGGATCCCGGGTAGGTGCCCGCCTCGATCGGGTCATCACCCTGGTACCACGTACCGCCCGCGTGCGGAGTGGGCAGTGTGAAGGTGTCGTTCTCGGTCCCGCACTGATCGTCGAATGTCGGGACCGGCGCGGATGAGGGCGAGCGGGTTGCGACCCCCGCGGAGGACAGCGCTACCGCCTGGGCAGAGGTGGCGCCGGAAGCGAGCAAAGTGAACGCTGCGGCTGTTGCCAAGGTGCGGATCATGATGGGTGACTCCCGTTGCTAAGACTGACTGATGGTGGGTTGTGCAAGGCGTCCGAGTGGGGCCGTCTCCGTGGGTTTTTTGAGCTCAGCAGCCTGACGTGCCGCTTGCCCGGGGGTACGACCTGTGCCACTCGGGAGGCGTTGCCGCCTTCGCCAATACCGTTGGGTACCCCCACAGCACGCCTAGCCCCGGTTCGGAGGTCCGCCTCGAGCGCCCGGTAGGCCCCGCAGACGGCCCCCACGGCCACGAACGGGTCAAGCACCGAGAGCGCTACGGCTGAAACGGACTTCACGAACGGAGCCTCATCGACGCTGAGCCGGAAGCACAACGGTTGAGGTTGCGGTAGGCCATCCACGTGGCACTTCGTCGTGGTGTCCGAAGTGCTCGACGCAAATGGCGTCGAGTGCGTCGTCATCGAAGGCGCAGCCCACGCTTGCGCCATCGGCGTCGGACGCCGTCAGATGTTCAGACCTTCCTGCACGGCGCCGGATTTGATGGTGTGGTATCGCACATAACGTTGTCCCCTGGTCTTGGTGGTTCCCCCAACTAACGAACTAATAAGTCCCCCTAAGGCGGTCGCAGCGCAAGCAGTCATGTACACATCCCGCCTCGCGAAGAGTTTCAGCGCGCATCGGCTGGCATTTCCGCACGCCTAACTGACGGGGGTGACGCTTCTTACGTCTGTCGTGCCAAGCCCATGTCCGCTACCGGTGCGCTGAGGACCTGCGCGAGCCCAGACGACCAGCGCCACGATGCAGTGACCTTTTGGTGGAGGAGACCAAGGTGACCCGCCGAGGGAGGGCACCGAAGTGATCACCAGCACCGCAACGACGGCGCAGCAACCCCCGCGCCCTGGAACGCCAACAGCGTCCCGGTCCGGATTCGGAGCGGGACGCTGTTGAGGTTGCTTGGTTGTTTGGTTGTTCGCCCGTAGCGGAGCTGGAGAAGGGACTCGAACCCTCAACCACCTGTTTACAAGACAGGTGCGCTACCGATTGCGCCACTCCAGCGGCGCGAGCGTGCTTGCGGCACCCTCGCATCGGTAATTGTAACCGGGGCGAGCGCCGTCGCCGACGCGCCCGGACAGGCCGAAGGCCCGGCTCCATTGAAGGAACCGGGCCGTCGGGACGTTTGAGGTGTCAGCCTCAGCGGATGATCCGAAGTGCGCCGCGGTAGGTGCTACCGAGGAGCTGACGCTTACCCGAAGGCGTGAAGCCCAGGGCGCGCTCGGTCTTGCGCACGGTCTCCGGGCCGACGATGCCGTCGACGCGGGCGCCGACCTTGCGCTGCAGCTTCTTCACGCTGCTCACGGACAAGCCGGAGTTGCGGTACCGGTTGGAGTGCGACTTCGACACGGCCTTGCGGGCATGCCCACGCGAAGCGGCAGCGCCGCCACCGGACGAGAGACCGTTGGAACGGTTCAGGCCAGCCTTACGCGAGCACACGGGCCATGCGCCCGGGCCCTGCATGCGAAGCAGGTTCTGCGCGGCAGCGATCTGCTGGGCGCGGCTCGCGCGGTGCGGAAGGCTCGCGTAACGGGTTCCCCCCGCTGCACGCCAGCTGCTGGCGGAGAACTGCAAGCCGCCGTAGTAGCCGTTGCCGGTCGCGATACCCCAGTTGCCGCCGCTTTCGCAGGCGGCGACGCGGTCCCACACGTTGCTCGAGGCAGCCTCAGCAGACATGGGTGCGGTGGCAAGCCCACCGATGATGGTCGCCCCACCGAGAATGGCGGCGCCGAGCGTACGGCTCCCCTTACGGCTCGTCTGGGCAGCGCGGTGCTTGGCGGTGTAGTGCATAGGGATAGTAATCCTCTCCTGACGGCGCCTGTGGGGTTAGCTGTCGGGTTCGGGCGTCAGGTGCCCGGTCACTGATAGTGACTTCACCCCAAGGCCGTCTCGCGACGACCGTGACGAGGCTTACGCCTCGTCGCTGGGTCCCCCACCTTCGTCTGCCCGGTGTACCGGCGTGGTGCCCCCCGACGAAGTTGGGCGCTGAGGCACGCATGTGATGGATGGTTGTGCAGTTGTATGTCAGGCCCCCAAGGACAGGCCCCTGTGCGGTTTCCTGCCGGCCGAACGCACTGGACTCTAGGGCAGCGCGCCGGGTAGGGCAAAGGATCAGTCACGTTTCGACAACGAACAGGTCACGCTCTGGTGGCCGGTATCTCGATATCCGCCCACGTCAGAGATCCCGGGCCCGGAAACACACCGCAGATACTGGTGTGACCAAGGACACATATTGAACGTCCGGATCTCATTTTTGCGATGTCTGGGAGGGCGCGTCGGCGCAGGTAGGCCCATCAGAAGCGGAAATCGACGCTCGGGAGCAATTCACCCCACGAGTAGCCTTCTGAGACAGGCCAAAGCGTGGGGAGGTAGCCGCTGGACTGTGTTATGAGACCCATAACTGCTGCGCCGAGTAACGCCAGGCCCACGATCACCGCCACGCCGTACCTTCCCGGCGTCAACGCGCGCGCCATGCTGCGGGAGCCACGTCGCAGTGCACCACCGCCCGGACCCCACCAGGCGACGACCAGCGCCGCGGCCGCGGCCGCCAAGAACGCACCGGCATGCCTCACCGACCCACCCGCGGCACCGGCCAACACGGTGGCCACACCGTAATAGGCCGAGACCGCAACCAGTGACGGCAGCAGGGCCGCGAAGGCTGCATGGAACACCGCCCCGAGAACGAAGAACGGCGACAACGCGGCCACGCTGGCCACATCGCGACGGCGCGGCCCCCGCTCCATCCGCCGCGTCCACAGGCTGTCGCTACATCGCTTGGTGAAACGGGCCGCCACCGACCAGGTCAGGGCCAGCACAGCGACCAGCGCCGGGGCGATAGCCGCGCCGACCACGAACAACAGCCCGATAGCGGCCAGCGTGCCGGAGCGTGCCGGCGGGTACGCCGGGGGCGCAACGGCCGGTGGCGGGCTGGGCGCCGCAGCGGCATAGGGCAGGGGACCCTGCGGCGAGCCGGGGTGGGCGGGCGCGCCCGGCGCCGAACCGGGATAGACGTTCGCCGGCGGATAGCCGCCCGCGGCGGAGCTGTACCCGCTTTCTGGAGCCCGCGGCGCGGTGAATCCGGCATATCGCGGCGCGCTCTGGGTAGGCGCGGGCGCCGCCACCGGCATCGAGCGGGTGGCGATGAGCGGGTGCACCATTGTCGCCGGGCCGGGGTCGCTCACGGTGCTCGGCTGGCCTCCGGTGCCGTTCTTCGAGGGTGGCGGCACTTGCGTGCCAGGACGTTGGCTGCGGCGCACGACCGGAATCCGCGCGGTGACTGCGGCCAACACTCCCGAGGGGCGCTGCGGCACAACCTGTGTTGTTGCCCCCGCTGTGGCGGTCGCCCCGCTGGCGGATGTCTCGGCCGCGGCCGCAGTCGCGGCGAGCCTGCTGAGAGCAGCTTCGATCTGAGCGGCGGTAGGCCGGGCGCCCGGTGTGGGGTCCAGCGCCTGCAGCAACAGTTCAGCCATGTCTGTATCGACACCGCCGAGGTCGACTTGGCCGCGCCGCACCCGGTCCAGAACGGCCTCGGTGGGTCCTCGACCGAAGGGCGCCCGGCCGGTGGCCATGAACGCCAGCGTGGCGCCGAAGCCCCACCAGTCTGTCGCGGTGGTGGCGGAGCCCCCGTCGAGCAGTTCCGGCGCGATATAGCCCGGGGTTCCCATCACGAAGCCGGTGGAAGTCAGGCGCACCTCATCTCCGGCGTGCGCGATGCCGAAGTCGATCACGACCGGTCGCCCCTCGGGCATCAGGACGTTGCCCGGTTTCAGGTCGCGGTGCACCACACCGACGGCGTGGATCGCGTTCAGCGCCTGCAACAGGTCGACTGCCGCACCGCGCAATGCGGGGCCGCGCAGCGGGCCGTGACGCTCGATCCAGACGTCCAGCGGCGGTCCTGGCACCAGCCGAGTGACCAGGTAGGGCCGCGGACCCTGGACATCAGCACCGATGAAGGGAGCCACCCGCGGATGATCGACCCGCTTGAGAGCGTTGACCTCGCGTTCGAGGCGCGCGCGAGCCTGCGGATCGTGGGCGATGTGCTCGCGCAGCACCTTCACCGCGAACCCGCGACCACGCTCGTCGAGGCCGCAATAGACGACTCCCATCCCGCCCTCGCCGAGCTTCTCGACCAGACGGTAGGGCCCGAGCCGGCCCATGGGCGGGCCCGTTTCGATCGGACTGGTCGTCACGATTCCCGCCCCTTCCCGGCTGTGGGTTTCCACGTCTCATCTGCACTGTAAGCGCGACATCCGAGCGATTCCTGAACCTCGCCTGGACGCCTCGCCTGCCCGCCGCGCGTCGGGTGTGCGCGGGGCCGTCCTAGGATGAGTACAAACCTGGGGCATTGACGCCCGATCGTCATGTAGGAGATGAAGGCACATGTCAGAGGCCGACGAGACGTTCGATTTCGTCATCGCCGCAAACCGACTCCCCGTCGACCGAACCGAAGGACCCGACGGGCAGATCGAATGGAAGCGCAGCCCCGGCGGCCTGGTCACCGCGATGGATTCTGTGATGCGGGGACGAGACGGTGCCTGGGTCGGCTGGACCGGCGAAGCAGGTGAAGCGGGTGAACCCTTCGACGACTCGGGGATGCACCTGCACCCGGTGGGATTGTCGGCCGAGGAGATCCGCGACTACTACGAGGGCTTCTCCAACGACACGCTGTGGCCCATTTATCACGACGTGATCGTGCCGGCTACGTTTCACCGCCGCTGGTGGGTTGCCTACGAGCGGGTCAACCAGCGTTTCGCCGAAGAACTGGCCAAAGTAGCCGCCCAGGGCGCCATCGTGTGGGTGCACGACTACCAGTTGCAGCTGGTGCCGGCGTTGCTGCGCGAATTACGACCCGACGTGCGAATCGGTTGGTTCAACCACATCCCATTCCCCCCGGTGGAGCTGTTCGCGCAGCTACCCTGGCGCGACCGCATCATCGAAGGCCTCACCGGCGCCGACTATCTGGGCTTCCAGCGTGAGGACGACGCCTGGAACTTCTTGCGGGCCGCACGCCAGCTCACCGGGCTGAAAACGAAGAACGACACCGTCATCGTGGACGGACCCTCGGGGCGTCGCGTGGTGCGTGCCAGCGGGCTGCCGATCTCGGTCGACTTCGAGAACCTCGACGCCCTGGCTCGCAGCCCGCAAGTGCAGGAGCGGGCCCGGGAGATCCGCGAATCGCTGGGCGACCCGCGGGTGCTCATGCTGGGGGTGGACCGCCTCGACTACACCAAGGGCATCCGCCACCGGCTCAAGGCGTACGGCGAACTGTTGGCCCAGGGCGACATCGCCCCGCCAGATGTTGCGCTCATCCAGGTAGCGGTGCCCAGCCGCGAGCGCGTGGAGGCCTACAAGCACCTCAAGGAAGAGATCGAAGGGACCGTCGGGCAGATCAACGGTGACTATTCGACCGTCGGCGCCTCGGCGGTGCAGTACCTGCACCAGTCCTTCGACCGGGCTGAGATGGCGGCCATGTATCAAGCGGCCGATGTCATGCTCGTCACGCCGCTGCGCGATGGGATGAACCTCGTCGCCAAGGAGTACGTCACCTGCCGCCACGACGAGCGCGGCGCCCTGGTGCTCTCGGAGTTCACGGGCGCAGCGCAGGAGTTGAGCGAGTCCTACCTGCACAACCCGCACGACATCCAAGGACTCAAGCGCACCATCATCCGCGCCATCCAGGATTCCGAGGAGGAGAAGGGGCGCCGCATGACGGCGCTGCGCAAGGTCGTTCGGGAACACGACGTGCAGTCCTGGGCCGCGCGCTTCCTCGCCTCTTTGGAGGCAGCACCGGCTCGACCCGACGACGACGACTGAACAGCAACCAGCCCGAGTGCTCAGGGCGGGCCAACCCGCCCTGAGCTTCGGCCATGACGCACCGAGCCCCACACCGCATCGAGATCCTCTGGAGGCCCCTGTGCTGTCCGACGACCTGACCCGCGCCCTCACCCGACTCGCCGAACGTCCCCGCGTCATCTTGGCCTCAGATTTCGACGGAACGCTGGCGCCCTTCGTGCTCGACCCGATGAGCGCCCGCCCCATCGAGGGCGCCATGGACGCCCTGCACGATGCGACGCAGCTTCCGGGGCTGTGCGTCGCCCTTGTCTCCGGCCGCGACGTCGAGACCCTACGGACGCTCTCCGGCGTCGCCGAGCAGGGACCGATCATCCTGATCGGGAGTCATGGTGCCCAGAGCAGCCGGGCAGATCTGGCCCCCGCGGCATTGTTGGATGAGGATCGCCGCAGCCTGCTCGCCGAACTCAACCAGTCCTTGCAGGAGGTTCAGCAAGCCCATCCCCAGGCACGCATCGAGAACAAGCCGGCAGCGGTGGCGTTGCACACCCGCGGGCTGCCCGAGGACGCTGCAGCGGCGGCGTTGGCCGATGCTGAGGCAGTCGCCGACCGGCCGGGCGTGCATCTGATGCGCGGCAAGAGCGTTGTAGAGCTCGGCGTGGTGGACACCAGCAAAGGCTTGGCGCTGACCCGGTTGGCGCAATGCGAGGACGCCCCGGTGTTGTACTTCGGCGATGACGTGACCGATGAGCGCGCCTTCGAGATGCTCCCCTCCGGCGACGGACACGTCACCGTCAAAGTGGGCTCGGGGGATAGCGCCGCCGAGTACCGGGTCGAGCAGGTACAGGATGTGCTGGCCTGCCTACGCCTGTTCGTCGCCGCCCGCGCCAGCCGCTGCCAACGCTGAGGGCTACCGGCGCCTGTGGTGGGTCGCAGGCCGAGCGAGGCTGTTTCCCGAATGCCGATCCGGCCGTGATTTTCTGTGCCGCACCCTCCTGGACGCTCTTTTCACACCGCCGTTGCGTGCTTATCCATGCTCGCACCCACTACCTGTCTTGGTCGTGGGTCGGGCTGCTGTCAGGACGCCCGGAGCCAGTTGGGCAGCGGCGGCGTGAGAATGCCAGCAATCATGTGCCGCTCTGGGCAGAAAGCCAGCCTCAACAGGCCTAAGGCTGCACCCGTGTGGGCCGCGGTAGTGCATGATGAGGTGCTGGGTCACCGCTCCGGTGACGCAGCAGCGCTACGGCGCACAACCTTTACAACGGATCGTCCGGCACGTTCCTGCCGGTGAAGGAAGGACAACGACGTCTTATGGCTACAGTCAGATTTGAAAATGCCACCCGGATCTATCCGGGTAATGACAGCCCCTCCGTGGACTCGCTGAACATCGAGATCGAGGACGGCGAGTTTCTCGTCCTCGTCGGACCCTCGGGTTGCGGGAAATCCACCAGTCTGCGGATGCTTGCCGGCCTTGAAGAGGTGAACGGCGGCCGCATCTACATCGACAACAAAGACGTCACTGATCTGTCGCCGAAAGACCGCGACGTGGCGATGGTCTTCCAGAACTATGCGCTCTACCCGCACATGAGCGTCGCCGACAACATGGGCTTCGCCCTGAAGATCGCCGGCGTGGACAAGGCCGAGATCCGGCGTCGGGTCGAAGAAGCCGCCAAGATTCTCGACCTCGAGCCGTTTCTGGAGCGCAAGCCCAAGGCACTCTCCGGCGGCCAGCGGCAGCGGGTGGCCATGGGACGGGCTATCGTGCGCGAACCCAAGGTCTTCCTGATGGACGAACCGCTGAGCAACCTGGATGCCAAGCTGCGCGTGCAGACCCGCACCCAGATCGCTTCGTTGCAACGCCGGCTCGGGATCACGACCGTCTACGTCACCCACGACCAGGTCGAGGCGATGACCATGGGTGACCGGGTGGCCGTGCTCAAGGATGGCGTGCTGCAGCAGTGCGATTCCCCGCGCCGGATGTATGACCACCCGAACAATGTCTTCATCGCCGGCTTCATCGGCTCCCCCGCGATGAACCTTTTCGATGTCGCCGCGACCGAGGGTGGAGTGAAGTTCGGCAACACTGTGCACCCGGTTCCGCGTGAGGTGTTGGCGGGCACGGGTGAGACCGTCACCCTCGGTGTGCGTCCGGAGGACATCGACATCTCCATGAGCGGGGAAGGCCTCCCGGTGGAAGTCGATGTCGTGGAGGAGCTGGGTGCCGACGCCTACGTGTACGGCCGTTACCAGGGATCACCCACGGACTCCGCGCCGATCATCGCCCGCGTCGACGGCCGCACCCCGCCCAACAAGGGTGAAACGGTCTACTTGCTGCCCAAGAGCCAGCACGTGCACCTGTTCGATCACGACACCGGCCTCCGGCTAGGGGACTGAGATCCACCGGACAACGGACGGTTCGCGACCACCCGCGAACCGTCCGTTGTCCGTTTCCAGAAGTGGCCGAGGCGCCTGAGAGGATGGACGGATGCCGCTGCAGATCACAACCTCCAAACCCTCTCCTGCGCTGCTTGACCTGCCGTGGTCGACGCCGTTGGCAGAGTGGGACAACCACCATCTGGCGGCGTTCCCGCGTGGTATCTCGCGGCACGTCGTGCGGTTCGTGAAGTTCCAGGGCAAGGTGCTCGCGGTAAAGGAGATTCGCGAGGATCTGGCCCAGCGCGAATATCAGATGCTGCGCAACTTGCGCCGCTTGGAGATGCCCAGCGTCAAGCCGTACGGCGTCATCAGCGGTCGAAGCACCCCCGATGGCGAACCGCTGGACGCCTGCCTGCTCACCCGTCACCTGCAGTTCTCGTTGCCCTACCGCGCGGTCTTCAGCCAGCGGTTGCGTCCCGACACCGCCACCCGCCTGCTCGACGCACTCGCGGTGCTGCTGGTCCGGCTGCACCTGGCCGGGTTCTGGTGGGGCGACGTATCGCTGTCGAACACGCTGTTCCGTCGGGATGCCGGAGCGTTCGCGGCCTACCTGGTGGACGCCGAGACGGGACAGCTCAACCCTGGGCTGAGCGACGGGCAACGCGAACACGACCTGGATATCGCCCGGGTCAACATCGCCGGGGAACTGATGGACCTGGCCGCCGGCGGGGTACTGGAGGAGGAAGCCGACCCCATCGAAATCTCCAACCTGCTCATTAAGCGTTATCGCGCCCTGTGGGAGGAACTCACCGGCGTGGAGCGCTTCGAGGAGGGCGACCGGTGGCGGGTGGAGGAGCGCATGCGTCGCCTCAACCAACTCGGTTTCGATGTCGACGAACTCGCCATCAGCACCGATGTCGACGGCGCCACCATCCAGATCCAGCCCAAGGTCGTCGACGCCGGCCACCACAGCCGCCGGTTGATGCGCCTGACCGGGTTGGACGTACAAGAGAACCAAGCCCGACGCATCCTCAACGACCTGGACGCCTTCCGGGCCAGCGAGGCGCGCGAGGGCGACACCGAAGAGATGGTGGCGCACGAGTGGATGGCCCGGGTGTACGAACCCGTGGTAACCAACATCCCCGAGGAGATGCGCGCCAAACTGGAAGCGGCTGAGGTCTTCCACGAGGTGTTGGAACACCGCTGGTACCTCTCGGAACGCAGCGGACACGACGTGCGAACCCAGTGGGCCTTCGCCGACTATCTGCACCACGTCCTACCGGAGAAGCCCGACGAGAAATCGATCGTCGGCGTGGACACCATCGAGATGCCCGTCATCGCCATGTTCGACGACTGAAAGGTCGTCCAACATCGGTTCACCCAACACAGCAGTGGAGCGCGGAAGATTCTTCCGGCGCTCCACTGCTGTGTTCGGTTCTCCTGCTCCCCGCGGACTCAGCGGCGCGGCCCTAGCTCGGCGCGCCGCCGTGCCACCTCATACAGCGTTACGCCGGTGGCGATACCGGCGTTCAACGACTCCACGGCGGCCGCCATCGGGATGGAGACGATCTGGTCGCAGTTCTCTCGCACGAGCCGCGACAGGCCCTTGCCCTCCGAACCGACGACGACAAGCAGCGGCTGGTCGGCCAGCTCCAGGCCGGGCAGTTCGACGTCCCCATCCATATCCAGACCGATGACGAAGAAGCCCGCCTTTCGATAGCTCTCCAACGCCTGGTTGAGGTTGGAGGCCTGCGCGATCTTCACCCGCGCTGCAGCACCTGCGCTCGTCTTCCACGCCGAAGCGGTCATGCCGACCGAGCGGCGCTGCGGCAGCAGAATCCCGTGGCCGCCGAAGGCGGCCACCGAACGGATGATCGCGCCCAGGTTGCGGGGGTCGGTGATGCCGTCGAGGGCGACAATCAACGGGATTCCCGGCGTCTGCGGGTCAATGAGGTCGCGCGGGTCCGCGTACTCGTACGGCGGTACCTGGATGGCCAATCCCTGGTGAACCGCGTCGCCGGTGAGGCGATCCAGCTCGCCGCGCGGGGTCTCCAGCACCGGGATGCCGCGGGTGGTGGCGATCCGCAACGCTTCGCGAACTCGATCATCAGCATCGATACGACCGGCGATGTACATCGTCGTCGCGGGGATCTGCGCCCGCAGCGCCTCCACAACAGAGTTACGCCCCGCCACGATCTCACTGCTGGTGGTGCCGCTGCGCGAGCGTGATGACGAACGACGAGGAGCCGAGGACTGGGGGCGGGATTGCCCCTGGGGGCGCGCCTGCCCCTGGGTGCGGGGCTGCGCCGACGCGGCCCGGTTCTTCTTGTGTTTGACGCGGTCTTCGGCCTTGGGGGTCGGCCCCCGGCCCTCCAGGGCACGGCGGCGCTGCGCCCCGCTGCCGACCGATGGGCCCTTCTTCGATGAGCCCTTGCGCGTAGCACCGCGGCGCTGGCTGTTTCCCGGCATGTCAGTTCCCGACGTTCTCGCCACGAGGGGCAAGCGTCCAGCGCGCCCCCGCAGCTGTGTCCTCGACAGCGATGCCCGCTGCCGTCAGTTCGTCACGGATCGCGTCCGCGGTTGCGAAGTCTCGTGCCTTACGCGCGGCGGCACGAGCATCCAAACGCGCTTGGATCAGCGCGTCCAGGGAGGCGGCATAGCCGTCCTCCCCCTGTGAGCCGCCGGCCCACATCGGGTCCAGTGGGTCCACGCCGAGCACGCGAGTCATCGCACGAACCTGCCCGGCAACCTGCTGCACGGTCTGCAGGTCGCCCGCGTCCAGGGCGGTGTTGCCCACGCGCACGCACTCATGCACGACAGCCAGCGCCTCGGCGGTGTTGATGTCATCATCCATGGCCTGCGCGAACGCAGCCGGTACGGTGACCTCGCCAGGCTCGGCCACCGTGACCTGCCCCGCAGCGCGGGTCAAGAAGCCCTCGATCCGCGAGATCGCAGCCTCAGCCTCAGCTAGAGAAGTCGACTGGTATTCGATCGTAGAGCGGTAGTGGGATGCCGACAGGTAGTACCGGACAGCCAGCGGCCGGGCGACCTGGGTGATCTCGGCAATGGTCATGCCGTTGCCCAGCGACTTGCTCATCTTCTCGCCCGCGGCCGTCAACCACGCGTTGTGCATCCAGTAGCGAGCGAAACCCAATCCCGCTGCTCGAGATTGCGCCTGCTCGTTCTCGTGGTGAGGGAATCGCAGGTCAACAGCACCACCGTGGATATCGAAGGTGTCCCCGAGATACTTGCGCGCCATGGCCGAGCACTCCAGGTGCCAGCCGGGACGCCCGCGCCCGTAGGGGGTGGGCCAACTCGCCGTCTCAGGCTCCCCCTCCTTATGCCCCTTCCACAACGCGAAGTCCCTGGGGTCACGCTTGCCACGCGGGTCGGCGTCGCTGGCAGCTTCCATGTCATCGATTGACTGGCGGGTCAGCGAGCCGTATTCGGGATACGAACGCACGTCGAAGTACACGTCGCCGCTGTCGTCGGGTGCCGGGTAGGCGTGCCCGCGTTCCACAAGACGATCCATCAGCTCCAGCATCTCGGGAACATGACCGGTCGCGCGCGGCTCGTACGTCGGGGGTCGAATCCCCAACGTCTCCAAAGCCTGCGTGGTCTCGCGCTCGTGGGTGTAGCTCCAAGCCCACCACTGCGCACCGTTCTCTGCCGACTTGCGCAGAATCTTGTCGTCGATGTCAGTGACATTGCGCACCAGGGTCACGTCGTAGCCGTGCCCGATCTCCAGCCAGTTGCGCAGGATGTCGAATGCGACGGCGAAACGCATATGGCCGATGTGGGGCGTGCCCTGAGTGGTGAGCCCACAGATGTAGAGGCCGACCCGCCCGGGCTCAAGCGGAACGAACTCACGGAGTTCACGGGTGGCGGTGTCATACAGATGAAGACTCACCGCCTCAGCCTACAAGGCGGCGGCACCACCCCAGGAGACTCACCAGTCCTCGTCGCTGCGGGAGGGAAGACGGCGGCACACCACTTGCAGATCTCCCCACACCAAGTTGCACGGTCGGGCCATCAGCGCCGTGGTGCCGTCGTCATTGCGCCGGGGCATGAACTGCCCACAATCGGCGGCGTTTATGTACTGCAGATCGACCTCACGGCTCGCCGTGGCCACCGACCACCAGGTCCACGGGCGTTCCCACAGCCGGGCGAGGTCAGCATCTGCCTCAGGCAGGGCCGGCTCGCTGGCGTCGGCCACTCGGCGCGACAGCACGTCGGTATCGACCAGGGTGAGCGGTTCGAGATCGCTCCAAGCGGGCGAGAGCCCGCCCCAGCGAGCCAACAGCAGCGGGACGGCGTCCAAGCTCACGACATCGACCATCACGTCGGCCTGCGGCTCAGGTAGCCCGCCCTGGCGCGAGAAGGGGTTCTGGGCAACGTTGCTCGGTCGTTGGGTGGGCCCCACGATGACCACCGCCTGATCTGCACCGCAGTGGATCCATCCCTGCACGACGCCGCTGGCATCTGCGGCGCTCAGGTGGAGCACATCACCGTGCGCTCGCAGTTGACGATCGAGTTCCACAGCTTTTGCGGTCGGTTCGCCGTCTTCGTTAGTCCAGCCCCGCGCAGCGAGCTCGTCGCGATCAGCCTGACGTTCGTCGGTCCACCCCTCCAGACCGGAGGGTTGGAGCAGATGGCGCACGGCCCCCGCCCGCAGCCGGAACACCCCGATCTTCTGGTCTGGGCGACGCTGCAGCGGGCGCAGGTCCTCGGCACCCCATTCGGTCAGGTAACCCTCGGGTTCGGCCAAAGCGTTCATCGCCTCCCCATTCATCGGCTTTCCTCGCCGTCAGGGCGGGTCGAAGCAACGATGGCGGCGACGTCTTCCTCGATGGACAACAGATCTGCCAGCAGACAGTCGACGTGGAAAGTGATGCGTTTCTCGCCTGCGACGAACAGGTACAGGTCGTGGGCCAGGGTCTGGCCGTCCTGCACCCGAGCCGACTGGATGAGGCGACCGACGCCCCAAACCGGGTGCGGCCAGACATCGCAGGTCAAAACCAACGCCTGTGGCCCTTCGGCCTGCACTTCGCTCATGATCTGCAGCGAGACCTCTTCGATCGGCTGCGCGGTGGCGGTTTGTGCTTGCACACTCACCCGCGGCGGGCGTGAACCGCCGATGCCGCTGTACGTCAGTTCGCCTGGCCGACCCGTCTGGCGCCACCCCTGCGGCACCGTCGTCGTCACCAGCTCTAGCTCTGCTGTCGTTCTCTCGGACATAGTGTCCCCCCTGCTCGTTTACGCAGGTCACCCCCGGCCGCGATGCGGCCGCTCCCCCCAGAGCTGGTGCCGAGCGGCACCGGGTGACCTCGATCCGTTAGGAACTGTGCACCGAGGCCTACCATCGCGTCCAGTCGTCTTGAACACCTGTCCGGGCAAACGGGATTCCGAGCCGGTCGGAGTCCCCGACTGTCTACCGCGCCGGGCTGCGAAGTCGCTTAGAACGCATAAGCTTTCCAGCGTTGAAAAACCCCAAACACCTACAAAGTGATTTCAGTCACATGAGATGACGAGTGCTACGGCCACTGCCGCAACCCCTTCGCCGCGGCCGGTCAGGCCCAAGCCGTCGGTCGTGGTGCCGCTGAGGATCACGGGCGCCTGACAGGCGGCGGACAACACCTGCTGCGCCTCCTCGCGCCGCGTACCGATCTTGGGCCGATTGCCGATGACCTGAACCGAGACGTTGCCGATCTCAAAACCGGCCTCGCGTACCAGCCGGGCAGCCTCAGCGAGCAAGATACAACCGGAGGCGCCAGCCCACTGGGGACGATCCGTGCCGAAGTGGGTGCCAAGGTCGCCGATGCCGGCGGCCGAGAACAACGCATCGCAGGCTGCATGCGCGACCACGTCAGCATCGGAGTGGCCCTGCAGGCCCCGCTCGCCGGGCCAGTGCAGACCGGCAACCCACAACGGACGCTCGGAGTCCTGCGCGGCGAAGGCGTGAACGTCCGTTCCGACGCCCACCTGGGGAAGCGCAGCGTGCGGCGATGCCATCGGGTTCTCCTAAAGCTGTTGCAGGCGCCAGGCCAGATAGCCCAGGTCATCCTGCGTCGTGATCTTCATGGCCCAGGCGTCGCCGGGCACAACGTGGATCGGGGTACCCGAGCGCTCCACCAAGCCCGCGTCATCGGTTACCGCCTCGTCCAGAACTTCATCGTGGGCGTGCGTAAGCACCTCCCGCACGAAGCCCTGCGGCGTCTGAACAGCACGTAGCTGCTCGCGATCGGGGGTTTCCACCACGATTTCGGCAGCGTCCACGCGCTTGATGGTGTCCACCACAGGGAGCGCCGGAATGACTGCCCCAAACCCGGAACGGAGCCCGTCCACGACCCGGTCGAACAGCGCCGGCGGAGCTAGGGCGCGGGCCGCATCGTGGACCAGTACGATTCCGTCGCGCTCATCGAGCACGGAAAGACCGGCGGCCACTGAGGCGCGCCGGTCGGCACCGCCGGGGACAACATGCGTTCGCAGTTGCTCACCGGTAAGGGGTTGCTGCTGCATCACTGCGGCATCAAGCACATCACGGGCGTGAACGATGTGAGATGCCGGCGCGACGACGACGATATGAGTCACCGCCGCGGACGCGAGAATTTGCTCCAACGACCAGCCCAGTAGTGTGCGGCCGGCCATTTCGACGAAGGCCTTCGGACGGTCTGCGCCGAGCCTGGCTCCGCTGCCGGCTGCGACGACGACAACGGCAACGCTCAGGAGGCGAGCACCTCATCCAGCATGGTCGAGGCCTTGACCTCATCGGTCTTCTCGGCGAGCGCCAACTCCGAGACCAGGATCTGACGCGCCTTGGCCAGCATGCGCTTCTCACCGGCGGACAGGCCGCGGTCGCGCTCACGCCGCCACAGGTCACGCACGACCTCTGCCACCTTGATGACATCGCCGGAGGCGAGCTTTTCGAGGTTGGCCTTGAAGCGACGAGACCAGTTGGTCGGCTCCTCCGCATGCGGGGCGCGCAAAACCTGGAAGACCCGGTCTAGTCCCTCCTGGCCAACGACATCGCGGACGCCCACGAGGTCGCAGTTATCGGCTGGCACTTCGATGGTGAGGTCGCCTTGGGCGACCTTGAGGACGAGGTACAGCTTTTCCTCACCCTTGATGGTGCGCTTCTTGATTTGCTCGATGAGTGCCGCACCGTGATGCGGGTACACGACCGTTTCTCCGACATTGAAGACCATATGTTCGTATTCCCCTTTCGCGACTTCCAGGTTACCACGTCGAAGGCCCCCTTGGAAGCCGCGCCGCGCCGTTTGTGCTGGTCAGGGGCTCGCGGTTGCCAAAACCCCCGGTGAGAAGGGGTTGACAGGCGGACGTCCGTCTTCTAGCCGCACAGTTTCCGTAACGGTCCACGACGACCCAAAATGAGGTCCCGCGAGTCAGATTGCCGCCGTCCCTGAGCCGGGCCACGCCGGATGTCGGCCCGCAGCCGCCAATCTGGCGACCCGGCCCGGTACGCTGATCGGCGTGAAACGACCTATGCCTCCCGCCGCGATGATGTCCGCCCCACCGCGTGGGCGGCGTCGTTTTTTCGCCGCCGCCTCCGCCTCTATCGCTGCTCTAGCCCTCGCGGGCTGCCAGTGGACCTCACCACTGCAGACAGAGCACATGTACGAACCCGCCGATGGAACATCCACCAAGGTGGGCGACGTCCAGGTGAACAACATCCTGGTGGTCGCGGACAAGAAGGGCGCCGATGGCACTCTGGTCGGGCTGGGCGTCAACAGCGCCGCGCAACCTGTAGAGGTCTCCTTCCAGATCGGAGACGGCACCAGCGGCTCCCCGGTGACCATGAGCATCCCTGCCGGTGAGGCCAAGCAGATCAGTGAAGCCGACGGCGGCCAGCGCACCACGCTGCCGGCCATCCCGGTCGAGCCCGGCTCTCTGATCGAACTCACTGTCAGCACCGCCGGCGCCGGCAGCAGCATCGTGCGCGTGCCGGTGGTCCCGCCGAAGGGTTACTACTCGGGCTATGTCGGCGGCTCGGCCTCGCCCAGCCCGACGATGAGCATCACGCAGTCCTCGGATTCCTCGACGACGGCGCCCGAGCAGACCCCGGCGCCGAGCGCCAGCGGTGAGACCAACCCCGCCATCCCGGAGCCGGCGCAGACCACGGCCCCCTGATCGGTCCCCTCAGGCACAGCCGAGGCTGCTGCGCAACGACGGACGGCTACGGCCCCTTGCGGGCTCGTAGCCGTCCGTCGTTCGGGCTCTTAGCTGCGACTCACGGGGCTTCGAATTTATAGCCCAGACCGCGCACCGTGACGATGAACTGCGGCCGCGCCGGGTCGGGCTCGATCTTTGCCCGCAGCCGTTTCACGTGGACGTCAAGCGTCTTGGTGTCACCGACATAGTCGCTACCCCAGACCCGGTCGATCAATTGCATGCGGGTCAGTACCCGACCGGCATTGCGCAGCAGCATCTCCAACAGCTCGAACTCTTTCAGCGGCAGCGGGGTGTGGCGCCCGTTCACGCTGACGACGTGACGCTCCACATCCATTCGCACCGGCCCGGATTCCAAAGTGGAGGGCAGCAGGTCCTCAGGCTCGCTCAGTCGACGAAGCACCGCCTTGATTCGCGCTAACAACTCGCGCGAGGAATACGGTTTTGTCACATAGTCGTCGGCTCCGATCTCCAACCCGACGACCTTGTCGATCTCACTGTCCTTGGCGGTGAGCATGATGATCGGCACCGAGGAGCGCTGCCGCAGCATCCGGCACACGTCCACACCGGACAGACCAGGCAGCATGAGATCCAAAAGCACGAGGTCGGCGCCTGCGCGGTCGAACTCCTCAAGCGCCGCCGGGCCCGTTTCGGCCACTGCTACGTCGTAGCCCTCTTTCTTCAGCAAGTACGACAGCGGGTCGGAGAACGACTCTTCGTCCTCCACGACCAGGATGCGCGTCATGTTCGAACCTCTCCTCAGACTGACTCGGTGGGCGGGTCAAGCGGGTTTTGGCGCCGTCCGACACTCGGCAACCGGATCGTGAACGTGGAACCGTGGCCTTCTCGACTCCACAATTTGACCTCACCGCCGTGGTTGCTACAGATGTGTTTGACGATGGCTAGACCCAGGCCGGTGCCGCCGGTGGACCTGGAGCGAGCGGTGTCCACGCGGTAGAAGCGTTCGAAGACCCGCTCCTGATCGCTGGGGGAGATACCTCGTCCCTGATCGGCAACCGAAATCTCGACGACGTCGTCGACGGCTCGGGCGGCCACGGTGACCCGGGTGTGTTCTTGGGAGTAGGCGATGGCGTTGGACAACAGATTCCCGATCGCGGTCACGAGCATCGAGGCATCGCCGTACACGGCCAGGCCGTCTTGAACCGAGACCCGGAAACTCATCCGCTTCGCCTCTGCCAGCAAGAGCATCTGGTCCACTGCGTCCTGGACCACTTCGTCGATGTCCACCACGGCCGGGTCGCTCAGCGACTCCGCGGCCTGCAGGCGTGACAGGTCGACGATTTCCTGCACCAGATGGGTCAGCCGAGTGCTCTCGATCTTGATCCGGCGCGCGAAGCGGGCAACAGCTTCCGGGTCCTCATTCGCGTCCAGCACCGCCTCCGCCAGCAGCGAGATGCCCCCGACCGGTGTCTTGAGTTCGTGGCTGACGTTGGCGACGAAGTCCCGACGCACCGCCTCGACCCGTTTGGCCTGGGTGCGGTCCTCAATGAGCAGAAGCACCCGACCGGGGGCCAGCGGAGCGGCCCGCAAACCGACCGTGATGCTGCCGGAGCCGATGGGGCCGCGCATGACGTCGATCTCGTCCTCACGCACGACGTTGTCCCGACGAACCTCGCGAGCCATATCCAGCAGAGGCGCGTGAACCACTTCGTCGTCGCGTACGAATCCCAGCGCGCGCGAGGACGGGCTGGCGCTGAGGACCTTGTCGTTGGGGCCCAGGACCACGGCGCCGGAGCGCAGCGCCGCCAGGATGGCCACCGACTCGGCGGAGACCTCGAATTCGTCTGCCTCGGGCGCGACAGAGGTTCGGGAAGCGACGCCGGCGCCCCTGCGAGCCACCAAAGCACCCACCGACGCGCCGCTGAGGGCCGAGACGAGGCCGACGACGAGGAGGATGATGGGGTCCACGTCGGCTAGCGTACGCAGAAGCCGCTGGTCACGTCATCGAGGCAAGGCATGACCCTCGGGATCCCCGAGTGTTCACTTCAACGCGGCACCTCGTTCATCGAAGGCTGACAGCGTGCGCTTGCGGGTGTATGACAACCCGCCGGTGGTCACCACCCGCCTACCCCCAGACGAAAAGGACATCATGCGCGACGCCTTCCACGAGGACCTTGATCGAATCTCCGATCAGCTCGTCGAGATGAGCCGCCTCGCCGGTTCGGCAATGACCAGGGCGACGACTTCGCTGTTGGACGCCGATCTGAGCCTTGCGGAGAGTGTCATCGCCGCCGATCAGCGAATCGATGACTTGCGGGCCGAACTCGATGAATTGGGTGTCGACGTCCTCGCCCGCCAGCAACCGGTGGCTACCGACCTGCGCATCGTCGTCACGGCCTTGCACATGGGCTCCAGCCTGGAACGTATGGGCGACCTGGCACAGCACATCGCCAAGATCACCCGGTTGCGCTATCCCGCCAGCGCCGTCCCACCGGAAGCCCGCGCCGTCATTGTGGAGATGGGTCAGATTGCGAGCCGTCTGGTGCAGCAAGCCGGCTCCATCATCGCGGCCAAGGATGTCGATGCGGCTCTGGCGCTGTCCGACGAAGACGACGACATGGATCGTCTGCACCGCCAGGTGTTCACGATGCTGGCTTCCCCCACCTGGTCCCAGCCCACCGATGTGGCAGTCGACATCACCTTGCTGTCGCGCTACTACGAGCGGTTCGCCGACCACGCCGTCGCCGTGTCACGCCAGGTCGTCTACCTCGTCACCGGGGACTGGTCGCATCTGCACGGCACCCCCGAGGCAACGCCCGGCACCTGAGTCTTCGCCGCCCCTTTCTGCGAGCTGTGCGGGGTGCGGTTCAGCGGCCTTGGTTGGCGACCGCGGCGATCGCGTCCTTGGCTGCATCGGGGTCCAGGTAGGTGCCGCCGGGGGTGACCGGCTTGAAGTCATCGTCCAGTTCGTACACCAGCGGGATGCCGGTGGGAATGTTCAGACCGGCGATGGCGTCGTCACCGATGCCGTCCAGGTGCTTCACCAGGGCTCGCAGCGAGTTGCCGTGAGCGGCGACGCAGACGACCTTGCCTGCCTTCAGGTCCGGGACGATCTGCTCTTCCCAGTACGGCAGGAGACGCTTGACGACGTCCTTCAGGCACTCGGTGTCGGGGTTCTCGCCGTCGATGTCGGCGTAACGGACATCGTTGGCCTGGCTGAACTCGTCATCGGCCGGCAGGGGCGGCGGCGGGGTGTCGTAGGAACGGCGCCAGAGCATGAACTGCTCCTCGCCGAACTCTTCCTTTGTCTGCTTCTTGTCCTTGCCCTGGAGCGCCCCGTAGTGGCGCTCGTTGAGGCGCCAGGAGCGCTTGACCGGGATCCAGTGACGGTCTGCGGCGTCCATCGCCAGGTTGGCCGTGGTGATCGCGCGGCGCAACAGCGAGGTGTGCAGGATGTCAGGCAGGACTCCCTTTTCAGCTAGGAGCTTGCCGCCCCGCACGGCCTCCGTGCGGCCCTTCTCAGACAGGTCCACGTCCACCCAACCGGTGAACAGGTTCTTGGCGTTCCACTGGCTTTCGCCGTGGCGTAGCAGCACGAGGGTGTAAGTCATGAGCCCACTCTATGACCCCGAGGCATCCGCCGTGTCGCCCCCGTTCCAACCCTTGGCGATCTCACTGGCCGTCGGCAACCTGCCGCTCTGCGCACAGTCCGCGTTGTCTTCGACGAATGCCTCACCCATCGGTCCCCCACCCTCGGTTGCGATGTCAGATTCCTGGGCGATGGGCTCGTCTGCGATTGCACTGATGTCCTCGCCGGCGTCCAGGTGAACGAACTCTTCGTCCTCGAAGTAGGGCAGGATCTCCTCGCTGGCGTCACGGCCCAGGACATCCCGGAAGGGCTCCAAGTTACGCAGTGACTCACGCCGCGAGACACGCCACTGCCACTCGCGTTTCATCGACTGTAGGAACCCCAACAGCAGCAACTCGTTGAAGGCACCGTCGGTGCTCTGCAGCAGCACCCCGAAGAGATGATCGAGATACTCGGCGTCGACAGCCTTCAGCGGCACCCTGCCGGTCACGTAGACGTCGCCGGATTCATCGATGGAGTAGGCCAGACCGGGGGTGCGCATGTTGCGCCGTAGCAGGAACCGGTAGACCTCGACCGCGTTCTCGTCGGGCCGTCGGATGACGAATGCCGATACCGACATCGCGCGCTCCCCGACGAGGAACGAGCACGGGGTGCGGAGCTTGTTCTCGCCGGGCAGGGAGATGATGTATTCGCCGGCGCGGGCTCCTTCCTCCATCGGTAGGTCCTGCTCAGCGGCAAAGGCGGTGATCGCTTCGATCGCGGCTTGTTGCTCCCTGTTCATATCCGCTCCTTCGTCTCACCATCAGCTGTGCCGCCGGGCGCCTGCTCGCTATGGCGCTCCGGGCGGCGCGAGGCCATCGCCTCACGGTAGACGGTGACCAGCTCATCGGCAGTTCGATCCCAGGAGAATCCGGCCGCGTGCCGAACCCCGTTCGCTCCCAGCTCCGCCCGACGCGCCGGGTCATCCAGGAGTTCCTCGATGGCTCGGCTCCAGGTGGCCGGATCATGGTCCGCCACCAGCACCCCACCCTTGACGGCGACCGGAAGCCCACCGACGTCAGCCGCCAGCACCGGAGTGCCGCAAGCCTGGGCCTCGATCGCAACCAACCCGAAGGACTCGTTGTGTGAGGGCACCGCGACCAGGTCGGCGCTGCGATACCACTGCGCAAGCAGTCGCCTGCTCGTGGGCGGGGAAAATGTCACCAGGTCGCTGACTCCCAACTGGTGCGCGAGCTCTTCCAGGATTTCGGGACGGCTGAGCCCGGACCCACTCGGCCCGCCCAGGATCGCCACGCGCACCCGGGGCCGCAGATCGGGGCGCCGGGACACCAGGTCAGCCGCCGCCTTGATCAGCAGGTCGGGGGCCTTCAACGGCTGGATCCGCCCGACGAAGACGAGCAGCAACGCCTCCGGGTCCACCCCGACCTCGCGCCGCGCAGCAAGCTGGTCGCCCGGGCAGAACACCTCCAGGTCGACTCCGGGGTTGACCACCCGGACCCGGTCGGGGTCAGCGCCGTAGAGCTGGATGAGTTCGCGCGCCTCGGTGTCGGTATTGGCCACGAGCCGGTCGGCGGCCTCCACCACCTGCACCTCGCCGATCTCCCGGCCCGGCGGTTCCGGGGAGTCGTCCTGAGCCAGGGCGGCATTCTTGACGCGGGCCATGGTGTGCATGGTGTGCACCAACGGCACCTGCCAGCGCTCCGCAGCCAGCCATCCGACCTGGCCGGAGAGCCAGTAGTGGGAGTGGACAACGTCGTACCAACCCTCTGGAGCTCTGGCGACCGCACGCATGACCCCGGCGGCGAAGGCGCACAACTGCCCCGGTAGGTCTTCTTTGCGCAGACCGTCATAGGGGCCCGCAACGACATGACGCACCCGCACACCGGGTTCGATCTGCACGATCTCGGGCAGCTCGCTGCTGGTTGCGCGCGTGAACAGCTCCACGTCGATCCCCCGTGCGGCCAGAGACCGCGCCACCTCTACGACGTACACGTTCAGACCACCGGCATCTCCGGTGCCGGGACGTTCCAACGGAGAGGTGTGGACGGTGATCATCGCCACCCGCCCAAGATGCGGCAACGTCATAGTGGTGTCCGTTCTTCGCCAGTGCCGGGCGCCTGCGCCGGTGCTCCATCTTCGCCCACGATTGCGCCACCCCACGCCCCGGGCCAGCCGGTCCGTTCTTAGGCTGAGCAGGTGAGAGCACAACGGCCGGTAGGGGTCGTTACCCGAGGCACGACAGCGCCAAACCGGCTGCGTCGAATCGATCGCTGGCTGACCGGTCAGCGATCAGCGGTGCTGTTGGATCCGGTGGAGCCGCCGGTCGTCGTGGACCTCGGATTCGGGGCTTCCCCGGTGACCACGTTGGAGCTGTTCGAGCGGCTCAGGGCGGTACGCCCCGATGTTCAGGTCGTGGGGCTGGAGATCGACCCGGACCGCGTGCGCGCCGCGACGCCGCTGCAGCGGCCGGGGCTGTCGTTCCGCCATGGCGGGTTCGAGGTCTTGCCGGGGCGCCCGGCGAGCGTGATTCGCGCCTCCAACGTGCTGCGCCAGTATGACGAAGCGCAGGTACCGTCCGCATGGCAGCGGCTCTGCGCAGCCCTGCGGCCAGGCGGGCTGGTGGTAGACGGAACCTGCGATGAGGTCGGACGGCGACACGCCTGGATCGAGCTGCGCCCGCAGGGACCGCACTCGCTGACGGTCTCGCTGCACCTGGGCTCGCTGCCCACCCCCTCGGCTGTGGTCGAACGGCTACCGAAGGCGCTCATCCACCGCAATGTTCCCGGTGAACCGGTGTACGCGTTGTTCCGGGCCTGGGATGAGGCCTGGGAACGCTGTGCACCGCATGCCTCATTCGGGCAGCGTCAGCGCTTCATGGCCTCGGTGCGGGAGCTCAAGCAGCGGGGTTTCCCGGTACTCACCGGCCCGCAACGGTGGCGACTCGGCGAGGTGAGCTTCGCATGGGAGGCAGTGGCACCCCGTTCCGGCAGCAGCATCTGAGCCGTCCAGCATCGGGGACGCTCGCTACGTGCGAGTCCGCGGTGGTCACAACCGACGCGCTCAGCGTCTTACGACGCGAGTGACCTCCGGAGCTCCAGGGTCATGCCGAAACTGATCAACGAAATGCAGAGCTGCCCCGGTGGCGATGCTCTCCGTGCGATGTCGGCAGGCTTGGAGGTAGTCCGCAGCGGGGTCCTCGCGGAAGCTCAGCGCGTCCACCTTGGCCTCCAGCGGGGCCAACCGACCGGCGAGGTGGACTCCGACGTCCCCACCCAGAATGATTCGGCAGCCGAAGATGGTGCGGATGTCGTGCAGGGCGCCCGCCAGGATGTCGGTGTACTTCTCCCACACCGCCTCCGCTTTTGCGTCACCGGAATCAAGGAGGAGGAAGAAATTGTCCACCGACCCATCAGCCATTGCGCTGAGGACCGTGGCGTTGCAGTACGGGTCGAGGCAGCCGCGCTGCCCGCAATAGCAGCGCTTCCCGCCTGGGACGACGAGTAGATGTCCGACTTCCCCGGCTACACCGTCACCGCTATAGATCTCTCCCCCCAGCAGCACCGATCCGCCGACACTGTTTCCCAGGCTGATGTAGAAAGCATTCGAGTTCGCGCCGCGGCCCCAGAACTCGGCGAGCCCGGCCGCGTCGGAGTCGTGGGCGAGATGGCACGGGAATTCCAGGTGCGCGCCGAAGTCGGCAGCACTCATGCCGAGGACGTCGATGACCTTGCCGTAGAACACTTCTCCGGTGCGCGCACTCACCAGGCCCGGGATTGCGATACCCACGCCGAGGATGGCGCAGCGATCCACTCCAGACTCGCGGACCAGCTCCTCCACCTCGGCGCCCAGGAAGCGTAGGTATTCGGGGGTGCGCTCGAATCGTCGGACGGTGCGCCTGCGGTGAACGACCTCTTGGTCCAAGGTGATCACCACGGCACTCACCCGTGCCGCGTTGATGTCCAACCCGATCGCATAGCGGGCATGTGGAATGCAGGCATAGGCGACCGGGCTACGACCGCCGTGTTCGCCGGATGCCAGCTTTGCTTTCTTCTCGATGAAGCCGCATGCCAAGAAGTGACTGAGGTACTTGCTCACCGTGGGCAGACTCAACGAGAGCGCCGAGGCGATGTCCTGCTTGGTCGCCATCCCCTGTTCGTGGATGAAGCTGTACACGACCCGGCGCGTCTCTGAACGAGTCCCGGTGCCAGCCGTCGAAGCCACGAACAAACCTTCCAGTCGGCCCGCGGTCGCCGGCCGCACGATGTGTGCCGACAGTATGCCATCGGGGGTGCTCACCCAACCGGGCACGGCGTGCAGCGGCCCAGAGTGCCGCTGCACGCCGTCAGCGAACCACGCGCTGCCTAGCCGCCGCTCTGCATCGCGGCCAGGCTGTGCTGGATGTCGGCCGTCGCCGGGTAGAGACGCTGGTACATCCCGAACAGCTCGTCGTAGCGCTCCCGCAGCTGCACGCGTGGCGTCAGTACCTGCGCGGGCGGGTTCCACTGCGAAGCGGTGGCCCCGACCAGTGGCCGGGCCACCAACAGGGCAGCACCGTAACTGGCGCCGATCGTGCTGGTCGGAATGATCTGGTCTACCCCGGCCACGTCGCTGACGATCTGTGCCCACAGCCCGCCGGTGAGGCCACCGCCGACGGCAACCACACGTTCGATGACGCTGCCTGCGGCACGGAAAGCCTCGATGTTGTGACGCACCCCCATCGCGGTGCCTTCGAGGGCAGCACGGTACAGGTCGCCCTGGCTGTGCGAGGTGGTCAGACCGATGAGAACACCGCGTGCTGCCGGGTCGGCGATCGGGGTTCGCTCACCGGAGAAGTACGGCAGGCACAGCAGTCCGTTTGCACCCGGCGGGGAGGCAGCCGCAGCCTCGGTCAACTGATCGAAACCGGGGCCGCCGAAAATCCCCTGCATCCAGTTGGTCACTGCCCCGGAGGTCGCCATCCCTGCGGCGAGGTTCCGCGTCTCCGGCAGCGCGCCGATCGTGCTCCACAACGCCGGGTGCACGACCCGGTCCGCCACCGTGTTCACCATGAACATCGTGGTGCCATACATGAGCATGAGGTCGCCGACACCGTGGGCGTCGACGCTGACCGCTTCGGTCCAAGCGTCGATCGTGCCGAACACCACCGGGGTGCCCGCCGCAAGCCCGGTCTCGGTGGCAGCTGATCGGCGCACCTGCCCGGCGATCTCATCGGCCCAACCCAGCCGCGGCAGTTCCAGTTGCGGAGCGATGCGCTCGGCCCACGGGTGGTACCAGTCGCGGGCGAGCCCGTCATACAGCGGGACCGATTGGCTGGCCGATTGATGATCCAGGGTGTATTCCCCGGTCAGGTGGCGCACCAGGAAGCTGGCCGGCATGTACAACCGCCGCGCCTTGTCGAACGAGTCCGGCTCGACCTGATGCAACCATTCCAGTTTCGGCCCGACCGCTTGGGTGCTCAGCAGCGACCCAGCGCGTTGCAGCACCTCCTCCCGACCCAGCTCCTCCTCCAGGGAGCGGATCTGGCTCACCGCTCGAGTGTCCACGCCGTACAGGATCGCTGGGCGCAGCGGCCGGTCGTGCTCGTCGGTGATGAGGACGCATGGGCCCATCCCGCTGACACCGACACCATCCGGGACCACCCCGGTGGCTTCGAGAAGCTCGCGGGTGAGTGAGACGAACTCCTCCCACCACACTGTCGCGTCCATCTCGGCCCAGCCGGGGTGGGGGCGGGCGATGTCGTGTCGGCGGACCGCCTGGGCAAGGATGGCGCCGCTCTCGTCGGCAATGACTCCCTTGGTGCTGGAAGTGCCGACGTCGATCCCGAGAAAAGTGCGCATGACGTGTTCAGTGCCCCCGTGCGTAGTAGAGGTTCCGCAGCGCATCGATCAGGACCGCCACGGCGATCATGAGCCCGCCTGCCAGGGTGATCAACGTGGACTGGATACCCAGGATGGCCAGGCCGACCTGGATGACAGTCAGCAACAGCGTTCCTGCCAGCACACCGATCATGGAGCCCTTACCGCCGGTGAGGCTGACGCCGCCGATCACCGCTGCCGCGATCACCTGCATCTCGTAGGTCGTGCCGAAAGAAGCCGTCATGGCGCCCATGTAGCCGGACAGCAACCATCCTGCGACACCGGAGAGCAGGCCCGAGATGACGTACGCCCACAGCTTGATCCGGTCCACACCGATACCGGCCACGTAGGCAGCACGCGGGTTGCCACCCACGGCGAAGAGCGCCCGGCCGAAGGATGTGCGCGTCCAGATGACGTGGAAGATGGCGAAGAACACCACCAGAACAACCGGCAGCAGAGGAAAGCCTCCGATGCGCCCCTGACTGACGAATTTGTACGAGTCCGGCAGGTTAGTGATCGAGGCGCCCTTGGTGAGCGCCAAAACGGCGCCTTGCAGCACGATATTGACGGCCAATGTGGTGATCAAGGAATTAGCGCGCAGCTTGGTGATGATGAGGCCGTTGACCAGGCCGACCAGGCCGCCGACGGCGATGATTACCAGGATGGCCAAGAAGACCGGCAACCCTAGTTTCATGAATTGAATGCCGATGAGCGCCGAAAAACCAGCCGTACCTACCGTCGACAGGTTGATGTCGCCCAGCACGATGATCATCGAGATGGAGATGGCGAGCAACCCCAGCACGGTTCCCTGGATGAGGATGTTCGTGAGAATCCCCGCGGAGTAGAAGGAGGGACGGAATATCCCCATGATGCCGATAGCCGCTATGAGCAGAATCCACACCACATTGTCCATTGCGAAGTCAACGGCGCGCCTCGCGGTCATTTGCTGCTTCACGGGTGGACCTCTTCCTTAGCCTGGTCACGCAGTTCGGTAAGCTTCTCAATGGTCAGCTCAGGGGTATTATCCAACAACATGACCAGCCTGCCGTGATCGAAGATCGCCAGCCGATCAGCCACGCGCAGCAGCTCTTCATAGTCGTTGGTCAGATAGAGCGCACTAAGGTCGTTTTTTGTGAGCTGATCGACCTTCGTGATGATCTCTTCGCGACTTTTGATATCAATGCCGATGGTGGGTTCGTCCAGGATCACCAGCCGTGGCTCGGCAGCTAGCAATCGGGCCACGATCACCTTCTGCTGGTTCCCTCCGGATAGGCTGTCGATCGGCGCAAAAATGGAGTTACTCTTGATGTTGAGCTCATCGCGAAGGGACATCGAAACTGCCCGCTGCTTGCCTCTGTCCAGGAACCCGAAGGGCCTCTTCAAAACGGTGGGAACGATGCTGATCGTGAGGTTCTCGTTCACGTCGAAGACCGGGATCACCCCTTCTCGATGCCGATCAAACGAGATGTAGGCGATGCCCTGGTCAAGGGCATCTCGGGGGCTCGACAGGCGAAGCCGCCGGCCGTCCAACTCCAGCGTTCCGCTCTCGATGCGCTCAAGTCCGAAAAGCGTGCGACAGAATTCACGGGCACCCGAACGCGGGAAGCCCACGATTCCGATGACCTCGCCCTTGCGGATGTCCAAGCTGACATCCTGTACGTCGGGTGCACACAAGTTCTGAACCCGCATAAGCACTTCGCCCGCCTCGGCCGACATCGGCGTGCGGTGTAGCAATTCCACATCGTGCCCAGCGACCAGATTTGCCAGGTCGACCTCGCTGACCGTGGCCAGGTTCTCTACCGGGAACATGTTCCCATCCCGCAACACGGTGATTCCGTCGGAGAGTTGCAGGACCTCGCTCAGGTAGTGCGAGATGAAGATGAAGGCGGTTCCGGTGCGCTTGAGAGCATCGACGAACTCAAAAAGTTCCTCACGCTCCCTGTTGGTCAGCGCGGTCGTGGGCTCATCCAAGATGATGAGCTTGGCCCCGCCCTGCATTGCCCGAATGATGTTGAGCTTCCGAGCATCAATGGAGCTGATCTCGCTGACCAGCGCTGAGGGATTGACGTGCAGCCCGTAGCGAGCCAGTTCTTCCGCCGCCCGAGCGTGCACCTGTTTCCAGTCGACGAAACCGTTTTTCCGAGGGAGCACTCCGACGAAGATGTTCTCGGCGACAGTGAGCAACGGAAAGGAGTTCTCATGCTGGGGCACCAACCGAATGCCGCGCTCTTGCCGCTCGAAGATGTTCAGTTGGCGGATGTCTTTCCCGTCGAACAGAACCTCCCCCTCGGTGGGCGGGTAGATTCCCGCGATGATATTCACAAGGGTGGATTTACCGGCGCCGTTCCGCCCCAGTAGCGAGTGGATCGTTCCTGCCTCGACGTCAAGAGTGATGTCCTGCAAGGCAGACGTGGCGCCGAATACTTTGGAGACGCTGCGCACGCGCAACAACGGGATGTGCTCGGACATGATATTCCTCCCCGAAGGGTGCGCTCAGCTTGAGCTGAGCGCACCCTTCGATCCGGCGAGTCAGCTGGCGTTTCCCCAGATGAGCGGGTTGTTGGCCGTCTTGGCGTCGACGACGATCGGCGCGAGCATGATGGTCGTGCCCACATCGCTGGTGCTGAATTCGACAGACTTGTTGAGGTACTCGCCCTTGGGCGTGAAGGTGCCAGAGGTCGGCACCGGCTTGCCCTGCAGCGGGTACTCGTTGAGCACTTCGGTGGCGATACCGCCGACACCGTAGACGTCGATGACGACTTCGTTGTCGATGTAGCCCTCTTCGACCAGCTTGAGGATGTCGCCGAGGCCGTCGTGGGAGATGACCGCGACGTGGCCCTTCTCGTCGACCTTCTTCCACATGTTGTTCGTCTTCAGGGACTCGATGACACCGAGCGTGGCGGTGTCTGTCGGGGTGTTGACCAGATCGACAGTGCCACCGGAGGACTTGACGTCAGCAAGAACGTTGTTCAGTGCGCTCGTGGCTTTGTCGGCCTGAGGTGCACCGAGAACCGAAATCAGCTTGATCTCGGGGTACTTCTTGATGGTGTCTTCGAATCCCTTCGAGCGCTCCTTGAAGACCTGGGAGACGACCTCGCCGTACAGGTTGACCACGGTCCCCTTGGGCGAGCCGTACTTCTCCTTGAGGATCTCCACGGCCTGCTCACCCGCAGCTTCGCCTGACTTGATGGAGTCGAAGAGTACCGACACATCGGCTTCCACGTTGTTCGCCTTGTTGTCGATCACGGCAAAGGGGATCTTTGCTTCCTTCGCCCGCCCGAGGACATCCGCGACGCTGTCGCTGTCGTAGGGGTTGAC
The DNA here is from genome assembly GCF_012277275.1 of Gephyromycinifex aptenodytis. Classification (GTDB taxonomy): domain Bacteria; phylum Actinomycetota; class Actinomycetes; order Actinomycetales; family Dermatophilaceae; genus Gephyromycinifex; species Gephyromycinifex aptenodytis. The sequence continues at coordinate 1,552,317 of NZ_CP051155.1, forward strand.
GACCATGGCCTTCGGAGACATGTTCATGACCAGGTTGTTGAGCTGGTTGTTCTGTTTCGATGCGTCGGCCTCGGCGACGAGAACCTGGCTTTCGTAGCCCAGGTCCTTCGCGGCCTGGGTGACACCCTCAGCCATGGCAACATGCACCTTTTCGGTGGAGTTCTTGGTGGAGTACCAGATGGTGCCGGCCTTCTCAGAGCCGCCGGAGGCGCCGGCCCCGTCAGCGCCGCCCTCGGCGTTACCGCAAGCGCTGGCGGTGAGGATGAGCGCACCGATCGAGAGGATGGACGCGATTTTCTTACTCATGGGAGTGCCTTTCATGGGGTTAAACGTGGAACCAGAGGCAAGTGGCGCATCAACGCCGCATAAGGCACCACGGGTATGCCTGGGGAGCGGCTGCCGCGTAGATTCGGCGTCGCAAAGATGAGGGAGGGGCCAGTTGTGGCCAGGGGTCGCCCAGCAGAGGTGATGACGGCAGTGCAGGGGCTCTCCGGCCGCGTCTGCACCGGATTGATCACACTGTGGTGAATAGCCCGTCGATGATGAGGTCGCAGCCCGAGGTATAGGTGGCAGCGTCCGAGAGCAAATACAAGACCGCCCCGCCGAGTTCTTCGGGGGTGCCCATCCGCTGGAAGGGAATGGCCTCGATCCACTGGCGTTTCCAGTCCTCGCGCACATCGCCGATCAGTTCAGTGGCGATGTAGCCGGGGCTGATGCTGTTGACACGGATGCCGTGTTGCGCCCATTCCACGCCCAACGATTTCGTCAGGTGCACAACAGCGGCTTTAGAGGCGTTGTAGGAGGCCTGAGCCTGCGGAATATTGACGATGGTGCCCGACATCGATGCAGTGTTGACGATGTTGCCGGGTTTGCCTGTAGCCACGAGGTAACGGGCGAAGGCTTGAGCGACGAAGAAGACGCCATTGAGGTTGACGTTGATGACCTTGAGCCACTCCTGCGGCGAGAGCTCCAGGGCCGGCTTGTGCAGCACAATTCCAGCGTTGTTGAAGAGGTGATCCAGGGTGCCCATCTTCTGCGCAGCCGCGTTCATGACCTCGGCGACCTGCTCGGGCTGGGTGACGTCACAAACATACGCAGCCGCCCGAACCCCGAAGTCTTCGGCGATCTGGGCTGCGGTCTGGGTGGATTCGGCAAGGTCAATGATGACGATGTCTGAACCGGCCTCGGCCAGGGTCCGGGCGACGGACTTGCCGATCCCCTGGTTGCCGCCGGTCACGACTGTCACTTTGCCCGTGAGGGTAAAGGGGTGCTGCGCCATCTGACTCTCCGTTCGCTCCATTGCGTCACGGCCGCGGATCGCGGCAGGGCAGTTCTATAAAGCGCATTAGCAAAACTGCTTGCGTGAACAGTAAGCAGCCGTTCTGGGCGGTGTCAAGGGTCCGCCCTTTGTGATGAGCGCCTCTGCACGCTCAGGGCGGGGCCCGATTGGCGCAGCGGGTAAGGGCGTGCCATGACGGCGTACTGCCCCCCGGACGGCCCGAGTCGATGCGATCAGAACGACCGCCACCTCGGGGCGCCAGGAACGAACAGCGCACCGGCGCAAAGGACTCCGCCCGCCGGAGCAGGCCCGCCGCCCAGGCCGCCTGACGCGCTTCCTGCAGCGGCGTGGCCCCCACCTCGCCGGCTAAGCCCGTAAAAAGTCGACACCGCTGCACACCCCTCTGGGATGTGCAGCGGTGTCAACGCGAACCGGTCAGCGCTCAACTAGCAGCGCCCGGATCGTGCAATGTTCAGCGTGAGTAGTCGTCCTCCAGGCGCTCGATGTCATCCTCGTCGAAATCGCCGAACCCGACTTCGAGGATGCGCCCAGCGACGGTTCCGCTGTTGCCCATCCGGTGCACCGCACCCAGCGGCACCCAGATCTGCTCGCCGCGCTCGGCCGTCCAGGTGCGCTCATCGACCGTGATGTCCAGCGGCGCATCGTCCAGGACTTGCCACATCTCGGCCCGGAACCGGTGCCGCTGAAGGGAGAGTCGCTGACCCGGCTCAACAGTGATGATCTTGACGGTCACCTTCTCGTTGGTGACGAAGCTCTGGAAGTTCCCCCAGGGCCGCTGTTCGATGAACACATCGTCGCGGCGGTCGTTGATCTCGTTCATGCTCACTCTCCTGGCAAGGCCCAGCGATCGTGACTGGGCGGCGGTCGTGGCGCGGCGAGCCGACACTCTCGCGCTGGTCTACGCCGTTGCCCCGGGTACAGCGAGATCGCCGACCCCCCCTTGGACAATCGACTCGGAGTCTATCGGGCATCAGCACCAGGAGCGAAACAGCTACCTGGAGGCCAACCCGGAAGCGATCTGCACCCTTCTCGTGTCCACATCGTCCACGACGCCACGCTGAGGGCGCTGTCTAACCGAATCCCGCGCAACGCCGTCGTGGAGGACCCCGGTCATCGGCCACGCCCACACCGTCTACGCCGTGGCCGAACCGGTCACCCGCACCGAGTACGCCCACCGCAAACCGCTGGCCTACGCCGCCGCCGAAGAGCTGCGCCGGATGCTCGACGGCGACAAGGCGCATTCGGGCCTCATCACGAAGAACCCGTGCCAGCAGTCCTGGGGCTGCATGTGGCTCACCGATGACCTCTACACCCTCGACGAGCTACGCGACGGCCGCGGCGAGCGTAGGTTCCTTCAGTGCGCGCCGAGGAACGTCGAGATGAGCGCGCGCACGTGAGCACGATGCGTCCACAACACTCCTCCCGGCGGCAAGATCTCCACGGCGGCGTTAGGAAACGCTGACGCGAGCTCCACCGCGATGCGGTGGGGGTGCGCCTCGTCGCCCTCTTGCCCAATGACGAGGACAGGTGCGCTGACGCGGGCGAGAACGCCGCGGTCACGCAGCGGCACCTGCGTCGGCAGATGCCGCAAGGCCCACGAGACCGGAGTGCCCGCCAACACCCGCGCCTGCTGCCGGACCCACGCCTGCACATCCGGTCGAGCCGCTACATGCTCCGGCTGCTCAGCGCTGAGCAGGTCAGCCACGGCTTCCTCATCACCACAGTCCACATAATCAGCCATCTGCACCAAGCGTTCGAGCGCCCCATCAGTGCGTGGACGGTCGATGAGGGCCGGCAGGAGGAAGACGCAACGCTCGAACCGCTGCGGCTCCTCGGCGAGCAGTGCACACAACGCACCCGCCCCCATACTCACCCCGAGCGCGCGATCCGCTCCGACATGGTCGGCCACGGCGCCCAACTCTCTGGCCAGCGCCGCGTAGGTCCAGTCGTCCTCGGGAGCGTGCGAGGCGCCATGTCCCCGGAAGTGAAAGAACGTGCGCGACCCGGGCACCCCCGAACCGAAGGGACGGGTGGTCGGGATGGATCCGGCCAAGCCGTGCCCGAAGACGGTGTGCGGCAGACCGCTGCCGACGGTGAGGTATTCCAGCGAACCTGCTGAACTCTCCAGCAGCCGAAGCCGACTCACCAGGAGCCGTGTGGGCCGGAGCCACCCATGCGCTTCTGGTTCTTGCGTTTGGTGTACGGGGCCAGGGCCGGGCGGACATCGGCCATGTAGACCCCCGAGGCGACCACGGCGATCAGCCCGAAGAAGGAGAGCACATTGGTCACCGAGATGATGAGAACCGCCAGGCTGACCCCCAGCAGCACCAACCAGAACGTCTTGGTGCGTTTGCCCTCGACGGCGTACGCCTGGGGGTCATGGCGAAGGGCGTCAACGAACGCGAAGGCCCCGAGCCCCAGCGCAGCCACGCCCAGGGCGAGTACGAGGAACGACTGAACGGTGTAGAGCACACTCATGGGCTCCACAGTACGGGGCCAGGATGGGGACGACCTAGACGTCGACCAGCACCGTCACCGGGCCGTCGCCCACCAGGTGTACTCGCATGTCCGCCCCGAAGGAGCCGGTGGCCACCTCGATCCCCCGCTCCCGCAGGCCTTGGGCGACCCCTGCCACCAGCGGCTCGGCCACCTGCCCGGGGGCCGCGTCGCTCCATGAGGGGCGTCGACCCTTCTTCGTGCGGCCGTACAGCGTGAACTGGCTGACGACCAGCACCCCAGCGCCGGCTTCCAGCACGGACTGCTCGTCGCGCAGGATCCGTAACTCCGCAATCTTGCGCACCATCGCGGCTACCTGCTCAGGCCCGTCGTCGTGGGTGGCCGCAACCAGAGCCACCAGGCCGGGGCCCTCGATTCGGCCCACCACCTCACCAGCGACATCGACATGCGCCCCGTCCACCCGCTGCAGCACCGCTCTCATAGAGCACACCTTCGACATGTTTTCCCCTCGACGCAAGCACCTGCCCCTTGGCGCTCGCCCTCACCTGCGCACTGCACTCCTGCCCCGGACGCGTCGAGGCCGCCCCGCGTCCAGCGCAGGGCGGCCTCGATGCTGGGTCCAGAGCTCAGGACTGCTGGTCCGAGTCCTTCTCGGCGTGCTGCTCGATGGGGCTCGGTTGCGGGTCGCCGAAGGCAGAGCCTTCCACCAAGTCCTCGATCACCGAGGGCATGCTCGGGGTAGCGGCCACCGCAGCCGCTTTTGCCACAGTGGTCGTCGCGGGCGCCTTGCGCGGCGCGGACTTCTTGGCCGCGGACTTACGCACGGCCGCCTTCTTAGCTGCGCCCTTCTTCACCTGCGACTGTCCATCCTCAGACGCGGTGACGCTTGCCGACTTCTTGGCCGCGCTCTTTCGGGCGCTCTGGGTGGCTGCGGTCCCGCCCGCCTCGACACCCGAGGACGGGGAGTTGGTGCTCTCCTCGGGGGCGGTGGGGTTCGTCGAACGCACGGCCGGGTCGCTGGTGGCCGGAAGGCGACGTGGACGACGAGGGCGGGTCGGCAGCGAGGATTTCGAATCCGAGGTGTCCTGGGCACCGGAGCGGTCGCTCCGGGTCGGGATCGGCCCCGGGTGGGTCACCGCATCGACGACGTTCTCTGCCTCTTCGCGGACACTGCGCAGCGTCGTGCTGGCCCGGGTGACCGTAGTCCCAGCCTGACGGGCCAGGCGGCGAGCCGCACGTTCTTTCTTGGCCGTCTCGGCATCGACCGGACCGGAGCCCCGACCACCCAGCAGGCGCGCCGGAGAAACCACCTCGCGAACCGTCTTCTGGCCGTGCTTGGTGAACTCCTCATACTGAGCCTGTCCGACGTCGAGGAGGGAACGTGCCCCGTTCACGGCCAGGGAGGGCACCGCGACGACCCCTCGGACCACGTTGGCCAGATCGGCGACGGGTGAGTTACTCGGGTCGGCATCTTTAGCGCCCAGGTCCCGGAGGGCCTCGACGGCGCGGTCGGTCACCCCGACTGCCGCGTAGAACGGCGCGAGGCGCGGCTGGCCGGAACGCTTGGAGGACTTGATGAGGGGCATGGGTCGTCTCCTGACTCGTGGTCGGCGGGCACCTGCTCGGCATCCACGCCCGGGTCTAACGCTGACTCCAGCTCCATCGCGTCTGCGGGGACGAAGGAGTCGTACAGATCGATCATCAGGCGCCGCTGCCGTTCGGTGAGGAAAACGTCGTTCTTCAACGCTTGCCGAACGTCGAGACCGGCAGCCTCGGACGTGCCATCGAGCAGGCCTGCCCGGACGTACAAACTCTCAGCTGAAATCTGCAAACCTTTGGCGAGCGCTTGCAGGATCTCGGCGCTGGGCTTTTTGAGCCCCCGCTCGATCTGGGAGAGGTAGGGGTTGCTGACCCCTGCCATGGCCGACAACTGCCGCACGGACAACTGGGCATGCTCGCGTTGCTCTCGGAGGTACTCCCCCAGTTCGCGCATGCCTGGTAGCGGCGGAGTTAGACGGGACACACCCCTAGTGTGCTTGCTGTAGTTAGCGCCCGGCAACCGGGAAGGCCCGCGGGGCTACGTGAGATGGCACACCGCAGCCCATAGGCGGCCAGGCCCAGGCCGTTACGGCGCCACGATGACGGTCTGCGCCACCGCCACACCCTGGGCATCTAAGGTCTGCTCCAGCGGCAGCGACCGCTTGACCACCGCCAGCGCGACCGGTCCTTCTTCAAAGTGCCTGGCCACGCTGGTGAGGCGCCCTACCGCGCGCTCGCCGGCGACCAGGGGCGTGCCCGGATCGGGCAGCACGTGCCCCGAGCCGTCGAGGTGGGCGAAGACGATGCGGCGAGGCGGTCGACCCAGGTTGTGCACCCGAGCGATGGTCTCCTGCCCGCGATAACAGCCTTTGTGCAGGTGGACCGCTGTTCGCAGCCAATCCACCTCGTGCGGGATCGTCCGGTGATCAGTCTCCAGACCCAGGCGTGGGCGCCAGGCCATGACCCGCTCCGCGTCGGCAGCCCACAGCCCCGCGAGGTGGCGGTCACCGACGGCATCGACGAGGTCGGCGCGGGGAACGATGAGTTCGCGCCAGGCGCGGCCTGCAGCAGGGTGTTCCGCGGGGCCGTACAACGCGGTGTCGCCCACAGGGCCGGGCCAAGGATCCACCCAGGCCAGCGGCTCGGAACCGATGGAGTGTGCACCGATCGGCTCCCCGAGAACCGCGTAGGAGTCCGAGACGTCGCTCACCTCGACTCGCAGCATGAACCGCATCCGGTTCAGCCAGTCAACGAGAGCCGGGGCGGTGCCGGGTTCGAGGGTGATCCAGGCGCGCTCCCCGTCATCGACGATGTGCAGGGCATGCTCGATATGACCCTTGGGACTGAGCACCAGGGATTCCACACCGACCCGGGGGGTGAGGTCGGTGAGGTGCTGGGTGGTCAAAGAGTGCAGCCACGAGAGCCGGTCCGGGCCGGACACGGTGATCACCGGGCGGTGCGACAGGTCGACGACTGCCAACCCCTCGCCAAGCAGGCGCTGTTCACGCATCGGGTCGCCGTAGTGCGCAGCGACGGCGGCGTCAACGCCCGCGCCGGGCACTGCGCCTGGCCGGGAGAGCAGGGCCGAGGGAGCAACAACTGAGGCTGGGTCCACTCGCCCACAGTACCCGGCGACCCTGCGCCCATTTCCGCTCCTCCATCATACCCCCAGGGGTATGATGGAGGCATCGTCTAGAGGAAGGTGCCCCATGCGCATCATCATCGTCGGCGGCGTCGCCGGAGGAATGTCGGCAGCCACGCGGCTACGCAGGTTGATGGAGGACGCCGAGATCCTCGTTCTCGAACGCAGCGGCTACGTGAGCTTCGCCAACTGCGGCCTGCCGTACTACGTGGGCGGCGTCATCGAGAAGCGGGCATCGCTGCTGCTGCAGACGCCGGAGTCGCTGCATGCCCGGTTCCGGCTCGACGTGCGGGTGCGGCACGAGGTGACCGCCATCGACACCGCCGCCAAGACGGTGACGGTGCGCGACCTGGAGGCAGGCACGCAGTCCTGCGAAAGCTACGACCACCTCATCCTGAGCATGGGAGCTTCCCCCGTCATCCCGCCGATCCCCGGCATCGAACGCGCGCTGACCCTGCGCGATGTCGGCGACGTCGACCGGATGGCGGCGGCCACCGACCAGGCGCTGGCTGCAGGAAAGAGTGCCGTGGTGATCGGCGGCGGCTTCATCGGCGTCGAAGTGGCCGAGAACCTCGCCGAACGTGGCCTGCAGGTCACCCTGGTCGAACTCGCCGACCAGGTTCTGCCGCCGCTAGATCCCGAACTTGCCTCCTTCGTCGCCGACGAACTGCTCAAGAACGGGGTCTCGCTACGGCTGGCGACCCAGGTCAGCCAGATCGGCCAGACGAGCGTGACCTTGTCCTCCCAAGAGTCGATCCCGGCAGACATCGTGGTGGCCTCGATCGGGGTGCGACCTGAGACGAGGCTGGCCGAGCAGGCCGGCATCACGATCGGCAGCCGCGGCGGAGTCGTCGTGGACGATTCGCTGCGCACCAGTGCCCCCGAGGTGTACGCGGTCGGCGACATGGTGGAAAAGCTCGACCCTCTCAGCGGCGCAGCGACCTTGGTGCCGCTGGCCAATATCGCCAACCGGCAGGGCCGCCGGGTGGCCGACGTCATCGCCGGCCGAGAGCCTGCTCCCGGAACGGCGCAGGCCTACGGAACCGCCGTGGTGAAGGTCTTCGGCCTCACCGCGGCCTCGACCGGCGCCAACGCCAAGCGGCTGCGCGCTCAAGACCGACGCTTCGTGGCGATCCACACCCACCCGGTCGACCACGCCGGGTACTACCCCGGCGCGAGCCAGATGCACCTGACGTTGCTGTTCGATCCCGACAGCGGTGAGATCCTGGGCGCTCAAGGAGTTGGTCCGGCAGGAGTGGAACGGCGTATCGACGTCATCGCCACCGCCATGGCCGGCAAGCTCGGCGCCGCCGACCTGATCGACCTCGAGCTGGCCTATGCCCCGCCCTACGGCTCGGCCAAGGACCCGATCAACCAGCTCGGCTACCTGGCCGAGAACGTCCTGACCGGCGAGCAGGTCATCCAGTGGGACGAGCTTGGGGCCCGGGAACCGGCCGAGACGAACCTGCTGATCGACGTTCGCTCCCCGCAGGAGTTCGCCGCAGGCAGCATCCCCGGGGCACGCAACATCCCCGTCGATGAGCTGCGAGACCGTATCGATGAGATCCCGCCCGGGCCTCACACCGTGTTCTGCCAGGTGGGCCAGCGCGGTCACGTGGCGACCCGGCTGCTGGGCCAACTGAATCGGCAGGTCACCAACCTCACCGGCGGCTACCTGACCTGGAAGGCCGGTCAGCGCGCCCGCGAACTGAGCCACTGCGGGCAGGCCTGAACAGCAGCATCCGATGCATGGGTGCCGACCGCGTTCGTTGCGGTCGGCACCCAGGTGCATCTTTGTTGCCAACAGGCATGGCCTTGCTACCGATGCCGCCAGCCGCCTACCTCGCCCGGCCCCACCAGGTGTTTCCGCTACTCAGCCGATGCGTTTGAGCTGCGCAGAGATATGGCTCTGCAACGGCTGTCCCTCGGCGGCCATGTCCATAACCCACATGAGTTGGCTATCCACCAGCCCATACATTCGGCTGGCGGCGTTGTACTCCATAGCGGCGGGGCTGCGAATGACACCGTCGGTGCGCAGGTTGAGGATGGGGCGCTTTGCTTCGCGCTCACCGACATACATCTCAACGATGCCCGAGGGGTGGGCCAGGAGCAGCTCAACCTCGCCGTCGTCCAAGACGCGGAAGAAACCCAGCTCGGTGGCCAACGGCCGCACGATATCCCCGGCCTCACTCAGGATCCAGGTGCGACTTTGCACCTCCAGGAAGGGGCGCCCGTCGTGGGTGATCAGCAGCTCCTGCCCGATGTTGTGCGACTCGTGGTTGGGGTAGCCGACCACCCCTGCCCCCTCCCAGCGCCCGACGAGCCAGGCCAGCGGGGCGATCTTCGGGGAGAGGGTGACGTCGATCTCGAATGGCATAACTGTCCTTGCTGTTCGGAGGTTGCGCGCCGTCATCTCAGGGGCGCGTGAGTGAAGAGTGCCAGGGCGTAGGCCACGGCCCCAGTGCACAAGACGGAACTAGCAGCCGAAGCGAACTGAGCGCGCCGACCCCACAGCGAGGGAAGCACGGACTGCACCTGGCGCAGCGCGTAGCTACTCGCTGCCGCCACCGCACCCGCCGCTGCAGCGGCCAGCAACGACAGCTCCGGGCGGTCCATCAGAACCACCGCCGCGACCGCGACCACCGCGCCCAGGACCACCGCCGAGCAGGCGCACAAGAGCGCGACCAGGCTGCGAGGGGTTCGCCCGAGCCCGACGTCAGCCAGGCTGGAGACCGCAGTAGCTGCCGCGACGGCAACCAACGCGGCCCTGCCGTGAGCGCTGGAAGCCGCGGGCAGCATGCACACCGCTGAACTGAGCAGTGCCACACCGGAGGCGCTGGCAGAGACCGACTCCACCAGCCTCGGGCGGGCATCCCTACGGTTGAGCTGGTGCAGGAAAGTGACGAGCATGGCCAGGGCCACCGCGGCCGGTAGCCACGCCAAGGTCGCGCTCGGCGCCAGAACCCCCGGCACGAGGATGATCACCGCAGAAAGCAACTGCACCGTGGTCGTCGAGCGCGGGCTGGGCAGGCGCAGCAGCGGAACCCAACCGAAAGCCAGCAGCACCATGGGCAGGGCCAGCGCTGCCACGACCGCCCAGATATGGCCGGACAGACCCGCCACCATGATCAGCACAGCCAGCACCGAGGCCGTGAAGGACACGGCTGGGCGCCACGGACGCCGTGGCGGCCGGGGGCGTCTCGGATCGTTGCCGGGGCCCGGGGCGTTCTGGCGATCCAGCGAAGGCGAAGGCACGTTCGCCATCCTGTCAGCCCCCCGCGAAAGGCGGGAGGATCTCCACGCTCGAGCCGGCGTTCACGATCACATCAGGCTCGGATTGCACGCCGTCCACAAGCACGGAGGCGACCTGGAGCACCCGCTCAAGCTCGCTATGGCGCAGCGCCAGCGCAGCGAGCAGGTCGCCCAGGCGCCCCGCTTCGACGGTTTCGGACTCCACGCCGGTGGCAGCCCGGGCGGCGGCCCAGTAGTGGACGGTGACAGTGGCAGGTTGACTCGACACGCCTCCCACCTTGGCAGGTGTGCTCCGCGGCCACCATTCCGGCCCCCGTATCCTGGGGGAATGTCGCAGGTGGTGCTCATGACCGCGACGCTGTCCGCAAGCGCCGAGGTGCTGCCGTCCCTGTCGTTGCTGCCCCATCGCGTTCGGGTCTTGCCGCTTGATGCCTCGGCGCTGGTGGATCCCGGCCCACTCGATGCGATTCTCATCGACGGCCGCAGCGAGTTGGCTGCTGCGCGCGGCGTGTGCCGAGTGCTGCCCTCAGTGACTGCTTCCCCGGTGATCCTGGTGTGCACCGAAGGCGGGCTCGCAGCGCTTTCCGCCGACTGGCCGGTGGCGGATGTACTCCTGCACACCGCCGGCCCTGCTGAGGTGGAGGCCCGGCTACGGTTGGCGATCACCCGGACGCACCAACGCAACGACGACGAACCTGCCGCCACCGAGGGAGCGCTCGTCATCGACGAACATGCTTATGCCGCACGGCTGGCCGGAACCCCGCTCGATCTGACATATAAGGAGTTCGAGCTCCTCAAACACCTGGCGTCCCATCCCGGTCGGGTGTTCACTCGCGCGCAGTTGCTGGACGAAGTGTGGGGTTACGGCTACTTCGGCGGCACCCGTACCGTCGATGTCCATGTGCGGCGGCTGCGGGCCAAGCTCGGCCCGGAACACGACGCATTGATCGCCACCGTACGCAACGTCGGCTACCGCTACTCCCCACCCAGCCCGACCCCCTGAACTGCCCGCGTGCATGGTCCAATGACGGCATGGCGCTCAGAATCACCGCTCAGTTGTCCACCGCGCTCGCTGGCGCCGTCCGGGAACTCGTGACGCGCACCCAGGAGGCTGACGGCGTCTCGCCGGTATCGGAGCAAACCTTGCTGGGGCTGCACTCCCCGGGAGCCGGCACGCATTTCCTGAGCCAGGACGGCGAGGAACTACGTGGCTATGGCTTTCTCGAAGACGGCGGGCAGGCGCATCCGAGCGCGGAGTTCTTCATCGCTGCGGGCGCCAGGCGGGCAGGACGGGGGCAGGAACTCCTGGAGGCCATCTGCGAGCAGGAGCCGACCGTACGCATCTGGGCGCACGCGAACCTGCCGGGGGCTCAGGCCCTCGCCCGCAGCGCCGGGTTCCGCGTGGTGCGCGAACTGATGAAGATGCAGCGACCCCTGCACCCCCAGGATGAATTCCCCACCCAGTTGCCGCCCGGCTTCACAATGCGCACGTTCACTCCGGCCGATCTGGACCCCTGGCTGCAGGTCAATTCCCTGGCCTTCGCCTCCCACCCTGAGCAGGGCCGGATGAGCGCCCGCGACGTGCAGGCCCGGATGGCCGAGCCGTGGTTCGACGCCGACGGTTTCTTCCTCGCCTTCGACGAACGCGATGCAACGGCCTCGACGGCGCCCCGATTGGCGGCGTTCCACTGGACCAAGGTGGTCGAGGATGAAGGTGAGGTGTACGTGGTCGGTGTGCACCCGGACTACCAGGGTCTCGGGCTAGGTCGCAGCCTCACTGCAGCGGGCCTGGCGTACCTGCGCGATCGCGGGTTGGAAACCGTGACCCTGTACGTGGAAGGTGACAACGAAGCGGCCCTGCACACCTATCGCCGCCAGGGATTCACCCCGTTGTCCACCGACGTCATGTACACACGGCGATCCACCGATGAGCACGAAGCAGGCTATGCATCCGCCCCCACAAAGGTGACACCATAGGGGCCATGACCCCACCTCGCGATGAAACCCCAGCGGAGACTCCTGCAGTGACCGAACTGGTCACCGGTGAGACAAGCTCGGTGGCGCACGCGCGGCCACGGGCCTCGAACGGGCGATTCATCCGGGTGCCGCAGACACCCCTTCCCGACCAGGAAGAGCCGCTGCCCGATGACCGCTTCCTCGAGCGGGAGATCTCGTGGCTGCAATTCAACGAGAGGGTCCTGCAGCTCGCTCAAGACGAGGACATGTACCTGCTGGAGCGGGCCCGGTTCTTGGCGATCTTCGCCAGCAACCTCGATGAGTTCTTCATGGTCCGGGTCGCCGGGTTGAAGCGTCGCATCGCTACCGGCTTGGCGGTCCGGTCCACCTCCGGGCTAGAACCCCGCGAGCTGCTGGATCGGATCCTCAGCACCGCCGGGCAGTTGATGGACGCGCACGCCAAGATCTTCGAGCAACAGGTGCGCCCAGCCCTGGAAGAGGAAGGGATCTTCCTCATCGGTTGGGACGAGCTGACCGAGTCCGAGCGCGAAAACCTGGGCACCTGGTTCAGCGAGCAGGTCTTCCCGGTCCTGACTCCGCTGGCGGTGGACCCGGCGCACCCGTTCCCCTACATCTCCGGGCTCTCGCTCAACCTCGCGGTGGTCTTGGTGAACGCTAAGACCGGAAGCGAACACTTCGCCCGTTTGAAGGTTCCGCCGCTGCTGCCCCGGTTGGTTCCGGTCCCGGAGGCAAGCGACAGCGAGGAAGCGCTCTATCGCTCCCGGTATGTGCCGGTCGAAGAGATCATCGCGGCGCACCTGGACCAGCTCTTCCCGGGCATGAATGTTCGTGAGCACTACACCTTCCGGGTCACCCGCAACGAAGACCTGGAGGTCGAAGAGGACGACGCGGAGAACCTCCTCACTGCGTTGGAGAAGGAACTCTCGCGCCGACGCTTCGGTCCGCCGGTTCGCCTCGAGGTCGACGCCGCCATGGACGACCACGTCCTGACCATGCTCAGCCGTGAGCTGCAGATCGGGCGCCGCGAGATCTTCCGGTTCCAGGCGCCGCTGGACCTGCGCTGTTTGAACACGGTCGCGGATCTGGACCGCACCGAGCTGAAGTACCCGGCCTTCGTGCCGCGCACCCACCGCGACCTGGCTCGCGTCGAGTCCTCCAAGGCGGCGGACGTCTTCGCGGCGGTTCGAGCCAAGGACGTGCTGGTCCAGCACCCCTACGACTCGTTCTCCACCTCAGTGCAGGCCTTCATCGAGCAAGCCGCCGCTGATCCCAAGGTGTTGGCGATCAAGCAGACGCTCTACCGCACCAGCGGGGACTCCCCCATCATCGATGCCCTCATCGATGCGGCGGCCGCAGGCAAGCAGGTGCTGGCGGTTGTGGAGATCAAGGCGCGTTTCGACGAGCAGAACAACATCGACTGGGCCCGCAAGCTGGAGCACGCCGGCGTTCACGTCGTGTACGGGGTCGTCGGGCTCAAGACCCACTGCAAGCTGTCCCTGGTGGTACGCCAGGAGAGCGACGGACTGCGCCGGTACTGCCACGTCGGCACCGGTAACTACCACCCCAAGACCGCTCGCCTGTACGAGGACTTCGGGTTGTTCACCTGCGACCCCCAGGTCGGCGAGGACCTCACCAAACTGTTCAACCAGCTTTCCGGTTGGGCGCCCCGGAGCACCTTCGAGCGGTTGCTTGTGGCGCCGGGGTCGCTGCGCTCGGGTCTGATCAAGCGGATGGAACGCCAGATCAGCCGCGCGGAGAAGGGTAAAGACGCCTACATCGGCATCAAGGTCAACTCGATGGTCGATGAGCGCATCATCGACACCTTGTACCGCGCCTCGCAGGCCGGCGTCGACGTCGACGTATTGGTTCGGGGTATCTGTGCGCTGCGTCCCGGCGTTGAGGGCCTTTCGGAGCGGATCAGGGTGCGCTCTATCCTCGGGCGGTTCCTGGAACACTCCCGGGTGTTCGTCTTCGGCCGTGACGGCGAGGACGGCGTCCTGATCGGTAGCGCGGACATGATGCATCGCAACCTGGACCGCCGGGTGGAGGCTCTGGTTCGGGTCGCCGACCCGCGCCACGTGAACGACCTGGTCGATGTACTGCGGCGGGGCATGAGCGATGAGACCTCGAGCTGGCACCTCGCCGGTGACGGGCGTTGGACCCGCCACCACCGCAGCCCCGAAGGTGAGCCGCTGCTGGACCTACAGTCCGTCCTCATCGAGGAGCACGCCTCGCGCCGCCGCGGCCGGCGGCAGTGAGCACCAGCCCGCCCGTCGCGGCCGCCGGCACGCTGCCCTGGCGCGTCGGTGAGCGCGGCGTCGAGGTACTCCTCGTGCACCGTCCTAAGTACGACGACTGGTCATGGCCCAAGGGCAAACTCGACCCGGGTGAGACCTGGGCCGCGGCCGCGGCCCGGGAGAGCGCTGAAGAGACGGGCCTTCGGGTCCGCCTCGGCCTGCCGCTGCCGGGAACCACATACGAAGTGGCCAACCCCTCCGGCAAGGGCCAGCGCCTCAAGGAGGTGCGGTACTGGGCCGCCAGCGTGATCGGCGGCGATGGCGTACTGGAGAACGAGATCGACGAGGTCCGTTGGGTGACACCGAAAGAGGCCAAGTCGCTGCTGACCCACCCGCGCGATCTCGAGCCGCTCAAGGCCCTTGTGGCCCACGGCGGTCCGCAACAGACCCAGAGCCTGGTCATCCTGCGGCATGCCAAGGCTGTGCCGCGCAAGAACTGGCATGACAGCGAGCATGACTGGCTCCGGCCGCTGGATGAGGTGGGGTCCGCACAAGCGGTCGACATGGTGGACCTGCTGCGCGCGTACGGGGTCGCTTCCGTGGTGTGCTCGCCCTCCACTCGCTGTGCAGACACGGTCCGGCCCTTCCTGCAGACGCCGATCTGCGCCCTGCAGGAACAGTCCACGGCATCCCAGGATCGTTGTTTGGAACCGGCGCCGAACGTGACGTGGGCTGACCCGCTCTCCGAAGAGGGGCACGAGAGCGCGCCGCACCTCCTGCCGGGGATCGTCGCGGCCGCGCTCTCGGCCGAAGAGACGACAGCTATGTGCAGCCACGGCCCGGTCCTGCCCGCACTCGTGGAGCAGGTCTCGACACTGGCTCAACCCGCATCGAAGCAGGTGCGCGGCATCTTGCGAGATCTGCGCAAGGACAACCTGATCAAGGGTGAGGTCGTCGTGGTGCACATGGCGCGCACCGAGGGGACACTGTCCACGCTTGATATCGAACGCCACCCGCCCCGGGTCACACCCTGACTGAGGTTTGCCCAGACCTACCGAGCGGTTCACCCGCGCATCGGGTGGAGCGTGCGTCGGGCCGGGAGCGCCTCACGGCGCGTGGCCGCTCGTAGCGGCTATTTTTGGGACCCGGGGCTGCCGCGGCCCGACGCACTCAGGTTTCAACCGAACGCGGGCCGCAGATGTTCCCGCCACTGCGAGATCTTTCGGCTTTTTCGGCAGGGTCAGGTGAAAGCGTCGGGTGGGCGGCGGTAGAAGGGCGCCTAGTGCGCCGGTGACTGAGCGCGCTCTTGGACCGTTCGCACCTGCGCCACAGCCTCGACTGGCGGGACGCAGCCGGTGAGTTGATGCAGTTCGGCGTCCCCGGCGGCCCCGCTGCGCGCCCGCCGCCCAGGGCCCTGCCAACCGCAACCGGTGCACTTGGCACGCGCAAACGAACCGGTCTCGATGACCGCGACCGGGCCGCCGCTGGTGTCCTGAGCAGGCTCGGCGTGACCGCCCGACTCAGCGGCAGCGCCTTGCACTCTGGTCGTGTGAACCGGCGTGACTGTCGCAGCGAAATCCGCACTCGAGGACCTACGTCCTAACCAACCCATCGTGTACCTATCTGTTGGACGGTCGACCACCGACATCGTACGTTCTACCGCGCGGCCGTACTGCCGCTTCGCTGTGCAGCTCGCCCGTGCCCAGAGCTACTCAGCGGCGGGCCGGCCATCCGGTCACGGCCGCCGGTGCCGACTGTCGGCCTGCATCCACCGCCCGCGGGCGGAAAACCACTGAGGGGGCGAGCGCGCACCTTATGCACGCTCGCCCCCTCAGACACCCAGATCGCTACAACTCAGCCGAACCGACCGGAGATGTAGTCCTCGGTCGCTTTCTCCGTAGGGTTGTTGAAGACCTTCTGGGTGTCGTCGAACTCCACGAGTTGCCCCGGCTTGCCCGTTCCCTCGATGTTGAAAACTCCCGTGCGGTCGGAAACCCGCGCGGCCTGCTGCATGTTGTGGGTCACGATGACGATCGTGTACTCCTGCTTCAGCTGCCCGATCAGGTCTTCCACGGCAAGGGTGGAGATCGGGTCCAACGCGGAGCACGGCTCGTCCATGAGCACGACATCCGGCTTGATGGCGATAGTGCGGGCGATGCACAGACGCTGCTGCTGACCACCAGAGAGGCCCGACCCGGGCTTGTCCAGCCGGTCCTTGACCTCGTTCCACAGGTTCGCACCCTGCAGAGAGGACTCGACCAACTCGTCCGCGTCAGACTTGCTGATCCTCTTGTTGTTGAGCTTCACGCCAGCCAACACGTTCTCGTAGATGGACATCGTGGGGAACGGGTTCGGCTTCTGGAAGACCATGCCGACCTTGCGACGCACCTGGACCGGGTCGACTCCGCGGCCGTAGATGTTCTCGCTGTCGATGATGACGTCACCCTCGCAGTAGGCGCCGGGGATCACCTCGTGCATGCGGTTCAGGGAACGCAAGAAGGTCGACTTGCCGCAGCCCGACGGGCCGATGAGCGCGGTGACCGTCCGTGGCTCGATGAAGACGCTTACGTCCTTCACGGCCAAGAAGTCGCCGTAATAAATGTTGAGGTTGGAAACATCGATACTCTTCGACACTTTTCTGTCTTCCTTACCTGCGACAGGCGTCAGCGCGCGCCCTTGGGAGCGAAATAGCGGGAGATGAGGCGGGCGATGACGTTGAGGGTCATCACGATGAGGATGAGGACGAGCGAGGCCGTCCAGGCACGGTCGATGTACGGCTCGGGCGGCACCCCGGGGGTGGCGTACTGGTAGTACGCGAACACCGGCAGGGTCGCCATCCGTTGCGAGAACGGGTTGAGGTTGACCCCGGTCGTGATCCCCACCGTCACGAGCAACGGTGCGGTTTCACCGATGATGCGAGCGATGGCGAGCGTGACACCGGTGGCGATTCCAGCAATTGAGGTCGGCAGGACGACCTTGACGATCGTCAGCCACTTCGGCACACCGAGTGCGTACGCGGCTTCGCGGAGCTCATTGGGCACGATGCGCAGCATCTCCTCGGTGTTGCGTACGACCACCGGGAGCATGAGGACCACCAGCGCCGTGGCACCGATGATGCCCGCGCGGGCTCCTTCACCCATGAACAGGACGAAGAACGAGTAGGCGAACAGACCGGCCACGATCGAAGGGATACCCGTCATGACGTCCACGAAGAACGTCAACGCTCGGGCCAGTCGGTTGGTCTTGCCGTACTCGACAAGGTAGATCGCCGCCATGATGCCGACCGGCACGGCGATGATCGTCGCGATGAGGGTGATGAGCAGCGTTCCCATAATGGCGTGGTAAGCCCCGCCACCGTCACCGAGAACTCCGCGCATGGAGTAGGTGAAGAAGCGCCCGTCCAGGCGACCCAGGCCCTTGGTGAGCACCTCGATGATCACCGAGACCAGGGGAATCATGGCCAGCGCGAACATCGTCGTCACGATGGCGGTCACGAGGCGGTCGATGGCAGGGCGAGGACCCTCGGTCATCCGGGAGGTGATGTAGATGGCGATGGCGTACACGATCGCCGTCAGCACGATGATGCCGACGATGTTGAATCCCCAGCCGAACATCATCGCCAGAGCGATGCCGACAACGACCGAGCCACCGAAGACTGCAGCCCGGACGGTGGCTGAGAGCGAGGGGTTGACCAGACCGCCGCGGACGAGCTTGGTGTCCTTGGACTCCAGGGTTGTGTTCCCGCTGTTGGGGGACGTGCTTTGTACTGTGCTCGCCATCAGTTGGCTCCTGAGAACTGGGACCGGCGGGACACGATGTAGCGCGCCAGCATGTTCACCGCGAGGGTCAGTGCGAACAGCACCAGGCCGGAGGCCACCAGCGTGTTCACGTCCATCCCGCTCGATTCCGGGAACTGCAGCGCAATGTCACCGGCGATCGTGCCGGGGTTTGAGGAACTGACCAGGTCCCAGGTGTATCGCGCCGACGGCGACAGGATGATGGCGACCGCCATCGTCTCACCGAGTGCGCGCCCGAGACCGAGCATCATGCCGGAGATGATGCCGGATCGACCGAAGGGAATGACGGCCTGCTGGATCATCTCCCAGCGGGTGGCGCCCAGAGCCAGCGATGCTTCCTCGTGCAAGCGCGGCGTCTGCAGGAACACCTCGCGGTTCACCGCTGTCATGATCGGCAGAATCATGACCGCCAGAACCAGGCCGACGACCAGGATGGTGCGACCGGTGGTACTGGCCGGCCCATGGAAGAAGGGCAGGAAGCCGAGGTACTTCGAGAGCCACTTGGCGATCGGCACCGTCGCCGGCGCCAGGACGAAGATGCCCCAGAAGCCGTACACGAGGCTGGGCACTGCCGCCAGCAGGTCAACGAGATAACCGAG
This sequence comes from Gephyromycinifex aptenodytis, assembly GCF_012277275.1. Classification (GTDB taxonomy): domain Bacteria; phylum Actinomycetota; class Actinomycetes; order Actinomycetales; family Dermatophilaceae; genus Gephyromycinifex; species Gephyromycinifex aptenodytis. Next base: position 1,571,117 of record NZ_CP051155.1, read on the forward strand.
GACCTGGGCCATCTTGCGCGGCGCATAGTGCGTGATGAACAGTGCGATGCCGATCGCCAGCGGCGTCGCGATGATCAGCGCAATACTCGCGCTCAGCACCGTGCCGAAGAGCAGCGGCCCGATGTAGTGCAACAGCCCCTGGCCGCCCCGGACATCCTCGGGTTTGGCGACAAGAGCGGGCCAGGCTTGCCACATCAGGAAGGTGGCTACACCTGCCAGGATCGCAAGGATGAAGATGCCGGAAGCAGTGGATAAACCGGAGAAGATCCGGTCGCCCGGGCGGCGAACGCCCGTTTTCGGTGGGCCGGCCGTCTGCGTGGTCACAGGAGCCTCTTTCGTGGCTGACGGGGGAATACTTCGAACCGCCTGACCTTCGACGGCGCCGAAGGTGTGGCCGAGGCGGGCAGGGGTGGTTGGGCGCCAGACGGCGGCCTACCTTGCACAGGCAAGGCAGGCCGCCATCTCACAACGGTGGGTCAGCTGGCTGCGATCGCGTCGATGGCCTTCTTGGCGTTCTCACGTGCACTTTCGCTGATGGGGGCGGAACCTGCTGCCTCCTGGGCCTTCTTCTGGCCCTCGTCGCTCGTGATGTAGCTCAGCCATTCCTTGACCAGCTTTGCCTGCTCGGCACTGTCGTACTTGGTGCAGGCAAGTGTGTAGGTGACCAGCACGATCGGGTAGGTACCCGACTCGGTGGTGTCTCGCTTGACGTCGATGGCAAAGTCGTACTGGCTACGGTCCGCGACCCGCTCGCTAGCATCCACGACCTTGGCGGCGGCTTCGGGCGAGTACCCGGTGTACTCCTGGCCGACCTTGATCTTGGCGTGCGGCAGGTCCCCGATCTGGCTGGCGTCGGCGTAACCGATGGTGCCGGTACCGCCGTTGACGGCCTGCATGACACCGGAGGTGCCCTTGGCGGCCTCGCCACCCGAGATCGGCCAGTTACCTTCCGGCTCGTGCGGCCATGCCTTGGGCGCAGCCTTGGCGAGGTAGTCGGTGAAGTTCTCGGTAGTGCCGGACTTGTCCGAGCGGTGCACCGGGGCGATCCGGGTGGACGGCAACGTCACTCCCGGGTTGTCGGCAACGATGGCGGGGTCGTTCCAGGCCGTGATCTTGCCTGCGAAGATACCGGCGAGCGTCTCGGGCGAAAGCTGCAGGTTGTCCACACCGTCCAGCTTGTACGGAACGGCGATCGGGGAGATGTAAGCCGGGAACTCGATCAGCTCGCCACCCTTGCAGGCGGTGGAGACCTTGGACAGCTCTTCCTTCTTCAGGTAGGCGTCGCTTCCGGCGAACTGAACCCCGCCGGCGAGGAACTGCTCGCGGCCACCACCGGAGCCGACCGGGTCGTAGTTAACGGTGGCGCCGGGGTGCATCCCCTCAAAGCCCGCCTTCCACGCCTCTACTGCTGCAGCCTGCGAGCTAGCCCCGGCGCCGGCGATGGTGCCGCTGACCTCTTCACCGGCAGATTCGCCGCTGCCACCGGCAGCTGGTCCCTCATTGGCAGCGCCGCACGCGGACAGAGCGAGAGGCAGAGCGATGGCGAGCACGGCGGTGCGGCCGAAAATGGTGCGCTTCACGTGGGTGAGCCTTCCTTACTGGGGCAGGTGGGGCTGCTGTAGTGCAGGCTCAGCCCCCGTTACCTTTGACAATCTGACGGTAGAGGGGCAGCGGTGACGCATTGGCTGGCTCAGGGTGAACAAGAAATGAACGCAGGTAGGACAATTGGACGGTCGTCAGGCAGTGCCTCGCCTCATCCGTCTTGGACTGACAGGATGGGCCTGCCCCGACGCGGCGCCGCAGTTCAGACGAGGTCGCCGCGCCGCCAGAGGCCGGCAGCAGCCGCGAGATCGGCGCCCATACGCAGAACATTTGCGGCGTAAGAAGCTTGGGACTGCGAGGCTGGTGTACCGATAGCGTCCTGGCCGTCGCGGGAGGCCCGCCCGGCCGCGACGACACTGCAGAAAGCGCTGGCCCGCTCCAGCGCATCCGCCAGATCCGCCTCGAACACTCCACGCAGGATCGCGTCCGTCACCTGACGTACCTCCTCTGGGCCAGGAGGGCTACCGACCCCCGCCACCACCACGGCCACGTCGGCAAAGGGTAGACCTGCTCGATAGTCGGAGCTGGCGCCCAGTGGGTCCCGTCGCACCCACTCCCGCAGGACGTACAACCGCCATAAGGTGCCGGGCAGGCTGTCGGCGGGACGTCCCGCCCACAGCTCGGCCAGGGTGGACAGCCCCACTTCCTCGACCAGCCCGACCAGTCGCTGCGTCAGCGCCGGGTCATTCGAGGCGCGCCCGGTCCGCACGATGATCGCTGCGGTCTCATGGGCGATGGTCATGATGACGGCCGGGTCGAGGCGCTCCATCGCGATGGAGTCGAACGTGGTCGGGTCCAGCATTGCCGGGCGGCGCGGCACCGGACGCCCTGCCGGCTCCCTGGAATTGGCGCTGCTCACCCGGTGACCGAGGGACCGACGACGACGACGGAGTCCGGTGCGAGGTGGACGATGCCCGCCTCATCCACCGCTGTGGTGGTGTCCAGCGCGAGCAGCACCACGTCATGCTGGCCGGCGCCCAGATCGAGATCCACCGGGTGCTCGGTCAGGTTCACACCGACGCGGTGACGTCCCCGGTCGATGACATAGGCACCCGCTGGGTCGTGGGTGTGCACCACAACCGCTGACAGGTCGGTCGCGCGCAAGTCCGGTCGAGCCCGGCGCAAAGCCAGCAACGCCTTGTACCAAGCCAACATCCGCTCGTGCGATCCCTGATGCCGCTCGTCCCAATCCAGCGTCGAGTTCTCCAGAGTCGTGATGCACTGCGGGTCCGGGACATGATCGGATGCCCAGCCGTGGCTACCGAACTCGTCCCGACGGCCCTGCCTGACCGCTTCGGCGAGCGCCTCATCGACGTGGTCGGTGAAGTACTGCCACGGGGTGCTGGCCGCCCACTCCTCCCCCATAAACAGCATCGGGGTGTAGGGGCTGGTCAACAGCAACGCCGCCCCGCAGGCAAGCCGGCGGTAGTTCAACATCGAGGAGAGGCGGTCACCTTCACGGCGATTGCCCACCTGGTCGTGGGTTTGCAGCGAGACGACGAAGGCAGAGCCAGGGGTGCGCGCACGATCGACGGGCCGGCCGTGGGTGCGGCCGCGGAATGAGGACCAGGTGCCGGCGTGCAGGAACGGCGTGGTCAGCAGAGTCGGCAGGGCAGCGGGGACGGCGAAGTCGCCGTAGTAGCCCTGGCTCTCTCCGGTCAGGGCAGCATGCAGGCCGTGGTGCACGTCATCGGCCCACTGGGCGTCCAACCCCAGTCCGCCGCGACTGCGCGGGGTGACGGTACGTTCATCGTTGCGGTCGCTCTCAGCGATGAGCCACAGCGAGCGCCCCAACTCTTCTTGCAGGTCATCGACCTCGGTGGCCAGCTCTTCGAGGATGTTGATGGCGCGCTCGTCGTGTAGTTCGTGCACCGCGTCCAGGCGCAACGCGTCAACGTGATAGTCGCGCAGCCACATCAAGGCGTTCCCGATGATGTAGTCGCGCACCGTGTCGCTGCAGCGCCCGTCGAGGTTGACCGCCAAGCCCCACGGGGTCTCGTGCCGATCGGTGAAGTACGGGCCGAACGCGCCGAGGTAGTTGCCGTCCGGGCCCAAGTGGTTGTAGACGACGTCGAGCGCCACGGCCAGTCCCCGGCTGTGGCAGGCGTCCACGAAGCGGGCGAAACCCTCCGGGCCGCCGTAGGGTTCGTGCACCGCGTAGGGGGCCACCCCGTCGTAGCCCCAACCGTGCTGGCCTGGGAAGGCCGCGATGGGCATGACCTCGACGATGTCGATACCCAGCTCGACCAGATGGTCGAGTTTGGCGATCGCGCCGTCGAAGGTGCGCTCGGGGGAAAACGTCCCGATATGCATCTCGTAGATGACCGAGCCGTCAAGCTCGACGCCCTCCCAGGTGGTGTCGCGCCAAGCGAAGGTGGTGGGGTCATATACCGCCGCCCGCCCGTGCGGACCGTCTGGCAACCGGCGGGCTTGTGGGTCGGGAAGCTCCGGGCCGTCGTCGAGTCGGTAGGCGTAGCGATCCCCGATGGCAGCCTGGGTGCGCACGCTCCACCAACCATCGGCGTCAAGTTGCATGGCGAGGCTGCGGTCTTCCAACTCCAGATGGACCGAGGACTGGGCGTTGGGAGCCCACAGGCGGAAGGTACGGGTCTCAGCACTCATCGGGCGGGTGTGCTCCTCGGCGGTAGCCGGTCGAAGGGCGGAGGGGTGTTGGCTGCTCATCGCTGCACGAGGACGGCAGCGGGGTGCGAGGACAGCACGGTGGCGCAGGCCAGCGTGCCGCCTTCGAGGATGTCGCCGGTGACGATGTCCTGCCATTGCCCCTCGGGCAGGGTAATGGTGGCCTCGCCCCATCCGCCGGCCGCGCGCAGTCGGGCCGGGGCGCGGGTGACCAGCACCGCGAGCTGCTTGGTTCGGCTCAGACCGAGCGCTCCCGCGATCCGGTTGCCGCTGTAGGTGCGCACGAAGCCCAGCGCGTGTTCACTGCTCGCCTCCAGCGGCTCATAGCCGACACCGGAGCCGAACAGGTCCGGTTCGTCGCGGCGCAGGCGCAGCACCGCGGAGGTGAAGAGCAGCTTGACGGCGTCGAGTTCGGTGCACCCACCGGGCAGCTGGCCGGTCAGTCCGCGGTTCTCGTCGAGATGGAACAGCAGGTCTTGGCGCCGCTCGAAGTCGACCGGCCGCCGGTTGTCTGGATCCACCAGAGACAGGTCGACGATTTCGCAACCCTGATAGGTGTCCGGGACCCCGGGGGCGCTCAACTCCAGCACCTTGGCGGCCAGCATCGTCGCCGCAACTGCGCCCTCGTCTGCGTGCAGGACCCGGTCGATGACGTCGTGCAGGCGGCCGTCGCGCTGGACCTGCTCGGCGAAGGTCAGCACCCGCTGCTCGTAGTCGGCATCGCCGTCGACCCACGCGGTGTGCTGCTTGGCCTCACGCAGCGCCTTGAGTAGGTATTCGCGTAGGCGTTCCGGGGAGACTCGGCCTACCCCGAGGATGGTCTGCCACAGCAGGTGCGCTGTCGGCAGGTCCACATCGAACTCCTGCGCCTGTTCCCCGGCGATCGCCGAGCATTCCTCCCACGCTTGCGGGTCACCTGCGACCGCCAGAATCCGGGCGCGGACGTCCTCGCTGCGCTTGGTGTCATGGGTGGACAGCGTGGTCATCCCGGCCGGCCAGTGCTCCTGCTGATGCTGAGCCCAGGAGTGCAGGTCTGCGGCGGAGCCGGTGTCCAGCAACTCCGGGTCGCCGCCGACCTCGTTCAAGGCCACGAGCCGGTGCCACCGATAGAACGTGGTGTCCTCGATGCCCTTGGCCATAACCGGCCCCCACGTCTGTTGCAGCCTGATCGAGAAGTCGCTGGCGGCGGCCTGGTCGTCGTCGTCGCCGACAGTCAAGGGCGCCAACGCCCGCAGCTCCGGCTCGAGATCCGGGGCGGCTTCGATCGCGGAGGCGAACGCGTCCACCAAGCGGCGTCGCGCGTCTTGGCTGAGACGTTCATCCGGGCGCACGTAGGCCCGGTAGACCTCCCCGGCGACAAGTAGTTCGACGATGGCGGCGCGCAGCCGCTCGGGGTCCAGTTCGGGAAGTGCCTCTCGCGCTCGCCGGGTGAGTCGTTCGACCTCCGGGCCGAGGGATTGCCCGACCACCTGTCGTTTGGCGTGCTCGACGGCCTCCTGCACGGTGTGTTCGCCACCGGCTTCGTCCCAGCATCGGGTGAGTGCAGCCGCCACCGCGGGGTCGCTGTCGACCAGCGCGGCCTGGATGGCGCGCATTCCGTCGTAACCGGTGGTGCCGGCGCAACTCCACGACGTGGGTAGCTGCTCGGTGCCCTCGAGGATCTTCTCCACCCACACCGGGGTTCCGCGACGGGTGGCCTTGCGTAGTTGGTCCAGGTAGCCCTCGGGGTCGGCCAGGCCGTCCGGGTGGTCGATGCGGAACCCGTCGATGAGACCGCGGCGGTTGAGGTCGATGAGCAGGGCGTGAGTCGCGGCGAAGACCTCCGGTAGTTCCACGCGAACCGCGATGAGCTCATCCACCTCGAAGAAGCGCCGGTAGTTCAGCACGTTCTCCTTGTCCCGCCAGGAGGCCAACCGGTAGTGCTGGCGATCCAGCACCTCACGCACGGTGGTTTCGGCGTCGCCCTCGGTGCCCAGCGCCACCGGCAGCACGTGTTCGTAGTAGCGGATGACGGGTTGCTGCTTGCCGTCGATCTCGTGCACGTCGAGGGTGATCTCACCGTTCTCCAGTACCGCTTCGAGATCTTCGCCCAAGATCGGCAGGCCGAGACGACCGCCGCCGGCTTTCCAGTCGATGTCGAACCATTCGGCGGTCTGTGCGTCGCGGCCGTCGCGCAGCACTTCCCACAGCGGCCGGTTGACATATTCGGGGGCCACGAAGGCCATGTGGTTGGGCACCACGTCGACGATGAGGCCGAGATCGTGCTCTTGGGCGACCGCGGCCAGGTTCTCGAACTTGGCCATCCCGCCCAGCGCCTCGGAGACCTTGGTGTGATCGACCACGTCATAGCCGTGCATCGATCCTTGGACTGCCTGCAGGATCGGCGACAGGTACAGATGGCTCACGCCGAGGCGCGCCAGGTAAGGAACGATGGCCGCAGCGTCGTCGAAACCGAACCCCTCGTGTAACTGGAGTCGATAGGTGCCGGTGACGTTCATGCGGGGAACTCCTGGGAAGAGAGAGGGTGCAGGCTCACAACGCGTGCCGCCCCACCGTACCTATCCGTGTGCGGGCTCGTCCCTTCGGCAGGCGGCACCTTCTCATACAGCCAGCAGCGAACACCCGAACTGGAGGGCGTGCCCGCTCTGGCAGATGCGCAGGTCTTTGCTCCATTCCACCTGCGCCACTTCTTCGTCGTCATGGCGGGTGACCCCGGTTGGGCGGTAGCCGCGCACGCCGAGAAAGCGGGAGAAGGCCAAGTCGCTCTGGGCGACTTCGATGATGATGTCCTCGGCGGCCTCGCCGGCTGCCCACTGTTCCATCTCGGAGAACAGCTCGTGCACAGCCGCGCGGGAGGCCGGGTTGACGCACAGGGCATGCATGCTGGCAACGCGCACGACACCGTAGCGATCCTCGTCGACACCATCGGTGTAGGCGCTCAGCAATCCTCGCCAGGAACCGTCGGCTTGGTCCACAGCTGCGTGGGCCCACCGGTGTGGGCCAACGAGCCCTTGGGTGCGTACTCGCCACACCTGTGCGCTCCAGCCGGAGAGTTCCGGGGCGGGGTGGGGGTTGTTGTTCGACGCGTCGCTACCCATCCGCAGCGACAGCTCGCGCAACGCCGGCCAGTCACGCTCCGTGACGGCGTGAACTCGCCACCCATGAACACCCATGCCCGCACGTTATGCCCACATGGCTTCGTTCACCACCACCCGGCCTGGTGGTGCCCGCGAAAGCACCGACCCGCGTGCTTGCGTGGCTTGGCGCGGAGTTCATGATTCGGCCTTTCAGACCTTGCCGAAGTCCACCACTCGAATGACGAGTTCACCGCTGTCATCGCTGGCAGCCAGGTCGACCTCGGCCCACAGCCGCCAGTCGTGATCCCCGTCCGGATCCTCGAGGATCTGCTGCACCAGCCAGTAACCAGGTTCGCTGGTGGAATCCAGCAGGAACATCGCCGGGCCGCGCGCTTGCGGGCCGGTGCCGATGGAGTCGTACTCGCTGTAGTACTCCTCCAGCGCCGCTTCCCAGTCGGCTTCGTCCATCCCGGGCGCACCCGGACGCTCGGGGGCGTCCAGCTTGCCCAACTCCTCGGGACGATCCAGCGCGGCCAGTTCCACCCGGCGCCACAGCTGGTTGCGCACCAACACGCGCAGCGCGCGCGGGTTCGCACTCAACGGACGCGGGCGGTCCGAACGTGCCCGCACCTCTTCGACGTCCTGCTCGGCCAGGGTCGGATCGGTCAGCGCTTCCCACTCGTCGAGCAGGGAGGAATCGGTTTGCCGCACCACCTCACCGAGCCATTCGATGAGGTCGTCGACCTCTTCGGTCTTGGCGGCCTCGGGCACCGTCTGCTTCAACGCCTTGTAGGCATCAGACAGGTACCGCAACACGACGCCCTCGGCCCGCTGCAGCGAGTAGAACGCGACGTACTCACCGAAGGTCATGGCACGTTCGTACAAGTCACGGACGACGGCCTTGGGAGACAGGGCACTCTCGTCCAGCCACGGGTGGCTCTGCCGGTAGGTGTCGAACGCCGCTTCGAGAAGCTCCTGGAGGGGTTGTGGCCAGGAGACATCCTCCAGCAGCTCCATCCGCTCCTCGTACTCGATCCCGTCCGCCTTCATCTGCGCCACGGCCTCGCCCTTGGCCGCGAACTGTTGCGCCCGCAGGACCGGGCGCGGGTCATCAAGCGTGGCCTCGATGACGCTGACGACATCCAGCGCATAGAGCGGGTCTTCGGGGTCCAGCAGGTCCAGCGCAGCCAACGCGAACGGCGACAGCGGCTGGTTGAGGGCGAACCCGCGCTGCAGTTCGTCCACCACCCGCAAGGTGCGTCCGTCCTGGTCCGGTTCGGGCAACTTCTCAACCACGCCGGCGGTGAGCAGGGTCCGCAGGATCTCGATCGCCTGGCGCTGCAGTCGGGCTTGCAGCCGCGGGGGTTCGTGGTTGTCGGTGAGCAGTTTTCGCACCGCCAGGACGGGGTCGCCCTCGCGCTGGATGATGTTGAGGATCATCGCGTGGCTGACCCGCATCCGGCTGACCAGCGACTCCGGTGGCGCATCGACGATGCGGGTGAAGGTGTCTTCACTCCAGTTCACGAAGCCCTCAGGCGGCTTCTTGCGTTGCACCTTGCGCTGTTTCTTCGGATCGTCCCCCGCCTTGAGCAGGGCCTTGTGGTTCTCCACTACGTGATCGGGGGCCTGAACGACAACCGAACCGCTGGTGTCGAAACCGGCCCGCCCGGCCCGGCCGGCGATCTGATGAAACTCGCGAGCCCGCAGCGGGCGCTGTTTGGTGCCGTCGAACTTCGTCAGACCGGTCAGGACCACGGTGCGGATCGGCACGTTGATCCCCACCCCCAGGGTGTCGGTGCCGCAGATGACCTTGAGCAGACCGGACTGGGCCAGGGTCTCCACGAGGCGCCGATACTTGGGGAGCATGCCCGCGTGGTGCACCCCGATCCCGTGCTTGACCAGCCGGGACAACGTCGCCCCGAACCCCTTGGCGAACCGGAATCCGCGGATCTTCTCGGCGATGAGGTCCTTCTCCGCGCGGGTGCACACGTTCAGGCTCATCAGTGCCTGCGCTCGTTCCAGGGCTGCCGCCTGGGTGAAGTGCACGACGTACACCGGCGCCTGGTGGGTGGAGAGCAGTTCCTCGAGGGTTTCGTGCAGCGGGGTCAACACATAGCTGAACGACAACGGAACCGGTCGTTCGGCGTCAGCGACGACGGCAGTTTCCCTGCCGGTGCGCCTGGTCAGGTCCTCGCGAAACATCGTGACGTCACCCAAGGTGGCGCTCATCAGCAGGAACTGCGCCTGCGGGAGTTCCAGCAGCGGCACCTGCCAGGCCCAGCCGCGATCCGGTTCGGAGTAGAAGTGGAACTCGTCCGCGACGACGACACCGATGTCGGCGCCGGCTCCTTGCCGCAGCGCGATGTTGGCCAGCACTTCGGCGGTGCAGCAGACGATGGGGGCGCTGGCGTTCACGGAGGCATCCCCGGTGAGCATGCCGACGTTCTGGGCCCCGAAGGTGGCGCACAGGTCGAAGAACTTCTCACTGACCAGGGCCTTGATGGGCGCCGTGTAATAGGTACGGCGCCCGGTGAGTTCCCACTGGGCGAGCGCGAAGTAGTGCGCGCCGGTGGCTACCAGCGACTTCCCGGAGCCGGTCGGGGTGGCCAAGATGACATTGGAGCCGGTGACCAGTTCGAGCAACGCCTCTTCTTGATGCGGGTACAGATCCAGACCGCGTTCCTTCACCCATCGGGTAAAGGTGACGAACAAGTCGTCGGGGTCGGCTGCGGCCCCTGTTTCGTGGGGCAGAGAAGAGAGCGTGTCGGCAAGTGTCATGAGGGCTCCATCATCCCCCACTCGTGTCGCTGCTCGTGCTCCCGGCCGAGCGCGGCAGGTTCAGCGCTGGAAGACGACCGTGGTGGCGCCGCGCAGCATGACCCGGTCCTCCAGGTGGGCCAACACGGCACCGGCCAGAACCCGACGCTCGATGTCGCGACCCTTGCGCACCAGGTCCTGTGGGCTGTCGCGGTGGCTGACCGGTTCGACGTCCTGGGCGATGATCGGCCCCTCATCGAGGTCGGCGGTGACGTAGTGGGCCGTCGCGCCGATGAGCTTGACCCCCCGTTCATAGGCCTGGTGGTAGGGCTTGGCGCCCTTGAACCCGGGCAGGAACGAGTGGTGGATGTTGATGCAGCGTCCGGCCAGTTCACCGGCGAGGTCAGCGGAGAGGATCTGCATGTAGCGGGCCAGCACGACCAGATCGATGTCGTTCTCGCGTACGAACTCCAGGATTTGCCCTTCTTGCTGCGCCTTGGATTGCGGGGTCACCGGCAGGTGCAGGAACGGCACCTCACCGACATCGCTGATCTGCTCGGCGGGGTGGTTGGAGGCCACGGCGACCAGGTCCATCGGCATCTCCCCCACCCGCCAGCGGTACAGCAGGTCAACCAGGCAGTGATCGGTGCGGGAGGTCAGGATGAGCACCCGTCGGCGGTGACCCTCTTCGCGCAGCGACCAGGTCGCGTCGAAGGAGGCAAGCACCGGGGTCATCCCGCTAGCGAAACCGTCCTCACCGATGTCGTGGCGGACCGGGGTGAACTGCATCCGGGCGAAGAACCGCCCGGAGAGGCGGTCGTCGAACTGCTGACCGTCGGTGATGTCGCACCCGAGTTGCACGAGCGTGGACGTGATGGCCGCCACGATCCCGGGCCGGTTGTCGCAGGAGAACGTGAGGATGTAGGAGCTCATACCAGGAACCGGTAGAAGGGACTGTCGGAGGGGATTCGCTCGACGGTCATGGAGGACTCCTCCATTCGGGCCAGCAGCCCCGGCAGGTCGTGGCGATTGGCCAGTTCGATACCGACCAACGCAGGCCCGGATTCGCGGTTGCTTCGTTTGACGTACTCGAACAGGGCGATGTCGTCATCGGGGCCGAGCACCTCCCCGACGAAACGGCGCAGCGCGCCGGGCTCCTGGGGGAAGTTGACGAGGAAGTAGTGCTTGCGCCCCAGGTCCACCAGAGAACGTTCGACGATCTCGGCATAGCGCGAGACGTCGTTGTTGCCGCCGGAGAGGACCACGACGACGTCCTGGCCGGGTTCTACCTCGATGCGGTCCAGCAGCGCGGCGGAGGCCAGCGCCCCGGCGGGCTCGGCGATCACCCCGTCGACCTGGTAGAGGTCGAGCATCTCGGTGCAGATGCGTCCCTCGTCGACGTTGACCAGTTCGGTGCCCGAGTCGCGCACGATCGGGTAGGTGATGTCACCGGCCCGGCGCACCGCTGCGCCGTCCACGAACGTCTCGATGTCGTCCAGTTCCAGCGGCTGCCCGGCTTGCAGGGCGGCGGCCATGCAGCGCGCCCCGGTGGGTTCGGCGCCGATGATCCTGGTGTTCGGGTGGCGTGCGCTCAGCCAGGTGATGCAGCCGGCGAGCATCCCGCCGCCGCCGACCGGCACGACGAGAACGTCGGGGGCGTGACCGAGTTGTTCCACGATCTCGATGGCTGTGGTGCCTTGTCCGGCGATGGTGTCCGGGTGATCGAAAGCGGGGACCTGGATGGCGCCGGTCTGTTCGGCGTCGGCCAGCGCGGCGGCGGCGGCGTCATCGTAGGTTTCTCCGCCGACGATGATGTCCACCCGGCCTGCCCCGAGCGCCGCAATCCGGTCCCGTTTCTGGCGGGGGGTGGTGCGTGGCACGTAGATGCGCCCGTCCAGGCCGAGTTGAGCGCACGCGAAAGCGAAACCTTGGGCGTGGTTTCCGGCGCTGGCGCACACCACGCCTTTGGCGCGGTCCTGCGGACCCAGCTGGGCGATGAGGTTGTAGGCGCCGCGCACCTTGTACGAGCGCACCGGCTGAAGGTCTTCGCGCTTGACCCACACGTTCGCACCCGTCGCTGCCGAGAGGCGCACGCTGTGCAGGAGCGGGGTCTCCCGAACCAAAGAGCGCAGCCGCACGAAGGCGGCTTCCACATCGACGGCGGAGACGGGGTTGTCTACCAGGGTATTCACCCCTCCATGGTGCGCCGCTGCGACGTTTTTGGACGCGCCGTCCCGGATAGCGGTCGCACCGCCAGTGAACGGCGAAACGTCAGTCTCACCCTTCGGATACTGAGCTACCTGCGCCACCGACCCGGGCGCCCCTGCGACCCGGGTCGATGGACTTGGTGGGCGGCCGCACATTCACGGCGGCGCGCTTCTCAGCGCAGACTGACCCGCCGGTTCCACGACCAGGCGGTCCAGGCAATGAGCGCGAGTGTGCCCAGTGCCACCACCGGAACGAAGCCGACGGGCATCACCTGCGGTTCGGCGCCCTCGAGGGCGGCCTGCAGGAAGTCGAACGATTCCACGCTGAGCGTGTTGCCGCGCATCCCGATCCCGATCGGCGCCAGGAAGATTCCCACAGCCAGTGCGATCTGTGCGGCCCCATACAGCAGGGCGTAGGCGAGGAAGGGACCTACCACGCCCAGGCGGGCGAACACGGGCCCACTACCGATCGTGGCCGCCGCGTAGGCAAAGACAAATCCCGACCACATGCTCAACACGACCCAGCACACGATGAGCGCCGGGGCCATATCCGGCAGCTCCGCTAGCGCTTGCGTCATGTTGTCGCGGACATAGGCGAGCAGGCCGACGCTGGCCGGTTTTTTCACCGAAGCGAAGGCGAGCACGATCGGGATCGCCAGCAGCGCCGCCAACGCGGTGGTGACAACGCTGACGATGAAGGCGTACAGCAGCCGAACCAGGTAGATCCGCGAGCCGCGCACCGGCAGCGACTGAGTGAAGTAGCCGACCCGGCCGTAGGCCGAACGCCAGTAGTCGACGGCGAGCCCGATATTCAGCGCGGGCAGCAGGCCCGCCAGACACACCACAGCGACGTAGAACCCTAAGCGCGCCAGGAGTGGCCAGCCTGTGGCGGCCAGCACGCTGCCGACCAGGACGAGGGCGGCGACGGCGCCCATGATGAGCCCGGCCATGCCTTTGGTGCGACGGAACTCGTGGGTGAGCAGGGTGGCGATCATCGGTGCAACTCCTTGAAGATCCCGTCGAGGCTGGTTGCGTACTCGGCGCGTAGGTCATCGACGTCGCCGGTGAGCAGGACGCGGCCGCGACGCATGATGACGGCCGAGTCGAGGATCGGTTCCAGGTCGTGAACGAGGTGGGTGGACAGGACCACCAGGGCGTCCTCGGGCAGAGCGCGGACGACGGCCTCGAGCAGTACGTCGCGGGCCGCCGGGTCGACGCCAGAGATGGGCTCGTCCAGCAGGTACACCTGCGCGCGGCGAGACATGGCCAGCGCGATCTGCACCTTCTCCCGCATGCCTTTGGAGGCGTCCTTGAGCCGCAGGTCGTCGCGGAAACCGAAGGAGGTGATGAGTTCGTGGGCCATCGGCTCGTCGAAGTCGGCAAAGAAATCCCGGTAGAGCCGCAGGCAGTCGCTGATCCGGGCGCGATCGGGCAGGAAACTGACATCGGGTAGGTAGCTGACGTGAGCTTTGGATTCCGGGCCGGGGCGATGCCCCGTGATGCGCACCTGCCCGGTGTAGTCGTACATGACCCCGGCGAGGATCTTCAGCAGTGTGGTCTTCCCGCAGCCGTTCTCGCCGAGGAGGCCGACGATGCGGCCCTGCTCCAACGTCAGGTCGAGGCCGTCGAGGGCGGGGGTGGCGCCGTAGCTCTTACGGAGCCCGGTGACCTCGATGGCGGGGGCGGTCGACGTGGTCATGATTTCAGCCCTGCCTGTGCTCGTGAGTGTCGTCCGGGTCATGGGTGGACCACCTTTCGGTGACGAGGGCGATCGCGTCGGGCAGGGAAAGGCCGAACCCTGCGGCGCGGTCGACGTAGTCCTGCGCGGCCTCGGCGGCCAGCGAAGCTTGCAGCTGGTGGATCCGGGCTGCGTCGTCGGTGACGAAGCGCCCGGCGGTGCGTTCGGAGCGGCACAGCCCGTCTCGTTCAAGTTCCGAAAGGGCACGCTGCACGGTGTTCGGGTTAACCCCGAGTTCGGCGGCGAGCTCCCGGACACCGCCGATACGGCAGCCTGGCCGCCACTGACCGGCGACGATGCGCCGGGAGAATTCGCCGATCAACTGGTGCCAGATCGGACGCGAGGAGTCGAAGTCCATGCGCTCACCTCCTCTCCTGTCTTACTGTATTAGGTACTTAATACAGTAAGACAGGAGAGGGTGGATAGCAAGGCACATCCGAACGAAGTCCGGCGCGAGCCGAACGCGTCGAAGCCCGACCGACATTTCTGCCGATCGGGCTTCGAGGTGTTGGCGGGAGCCGGTCAGCGGCGTTCCCCTGGGTGCTCGGGGCCGGTGTCGCCCGCGACTGCCTCTTCGACGTCCTTCTCGCTGGCTTTGACACCGTTGAGCAGGCCGTCGTCTCCGGTGCCGGTGATGTGGCCATCAATGACGCCGTGGGCACCCTCTTCAGCACTGGGAGCATCGGACATGACCGCGCCGCCCTGCCCGGAGCGGGCGCTGGTCTGGCTGGCGGTGTCTTCAGCGAGCTTGGACTCGGGGTTCTCGCGGGGGTCGATCGTCGGGGTCGTGTCGCTCATGCGGCGCTCCTTGATGCATTCGGGTGGATGCGTATCCACGTTCGATTCCTGTACGCAGCCTGCCACGAGGGCGGCCCCGGGGAAACTGCACGACTGCCCTGCTCCCCGAACCCTCGCGCACGGCGCACCACCAATCGGGGGCCCCGACTTCGCCGGCCACCGATGATGCGGCATACTTCCGGGAGAGGTTTCTGCCAGACGCCACCGGCTCACCCCGGCAGAACCCTCGGGCCCCTAGCTCAGTTGGTAGAGCATCGGACTTTTAATCCGCTGGTCGTCGGTTCGAGCCCGACGGGGCCCACCCTTGTAGGACCAACGTTTTCGCTGGTCAGGTCTGCTTTTCGGTGGTCTCGCGACTCACCTCACCTAGTCACTACTTGTCGTCATCTTTCGTAGGTTGTCGACTTATACCGGACTCAAAACGGACTCAAACCCGACCCGATCCACTAGATGACCTGCACGAACAACACGCCCACTGACCCCAGAGGGTGACCCGAATGCCTGACATTGACGACGTAAGCGTGGGTCAACGGCTGGCAATCAGCCCAAACAGTGCACCTGCTGCGACTCATGCGCGAACGCCGCGCACTCAAGCGGAGCAGGCCGCCCGCGGTACGGGAAGTGCTGCTCTGGCGCGCTTAAGGTGAACACCGCGCCTAGCGCAGCCGGTTGCGCCGCGGGGTACACGCAGACTTGTACCCATGACGATCAAGCAGAACCCGTACGGAGTCGGTTACAGCGGCGAGACGGTGGGCCAGTTCCCGGCGACGTGCATGTGCTGCCACTTCGAGTTCGCGTGGACCGGCCCAGCAGCGCGGCGGGACGAGCCGCATACCTGCCCGCCGTGCGAAGCGCACACTCGAGGGCCCCAACCGGAACGCGATCGGGAGCACGCCAAACGCGCAGTCGACCTCCTGCGGCGTGCTCGAGACATGGCTCGGAGCGCGAAGGCCGCCGAGAAATGGGCCCTCGACAAGGCGCGGGAAGCGGGCCGTCAAACAGCTGCAGCCCTCCAGAGTCGATCTCGCGCCCGGTTCATCCTGGACTGGGTGCGGGACCGCCACGTTACCGACGGCCGGTCCTGCGCGTGCGGCGTGCGCGGCTGCACAGTCGCCGGGGACTTCTCCGAGGCCTACGGCGCGGCCGGTCACTCGGATCTTCGGGACTGATCGACGCCCCACGCCCCCGCCCTACTCCGATCGTCAGGCGGTCACCCCTCGAGGTGCTCACGTATACGCGCGACGGCCAGGCCCACGGACGCGACGGGTGCGAGGACGACGGAGCACGGCACACACACAACCTGGCCCTCGTCATCGATTTCGAGGGCAGGGTCGTCGAGGGCCTCGTCGAGGCCGCCGCCGGCCTGGTCTTCGCGGAATGTCATGTCTTAACGGTGGCCGACGAGGCGACAGTGTGGGTGCCCGGTCTGCGCGTCTGTGGACGAGCCACGCCCGCAGGCTGCCTGCGGTGCGGGAGACGCTGCCCTGGCGGTGGCCGGATGCCACGCGGGTGCCGCGACGGACCACTCGACCCACCAGCAAGCGCTGATGCCGTATTGCGATGCGTGGTGGGATTCCTACGTCGTCTCCTCGCGTTCAGACGGCTCGGCAGCGGCGGCACCTGACACATCCTCCCCCTCGGCGCCCGCCACCTCGACGAGGGGCTTAGCCGCCTCCCACATCTCTTCGTAGGCACCGCGCATCCCTTCAACGCCCTCGCTGGGCACGGGCATAAGGATCGTGGAACTCTTCTGCTTTCGGACCGTGTTCAGAGATGCCCCGATGGTCCAGACGGTTTTGTCCTCCGCCAGGATCACACGGTCGTGCATCCCAGAAGATGCGTAGCGCACTTCTGGCACATCCCTGAGGTCCTGCAGATAAGTGCCCAGCGCGGCCAGCTTCCTTCCGTCTTTGTCGCTGACGAGGATGCGGTTGAACGAGGTCCGCGTGAGCAGGTCGGTCAGGCCTTGCAGGTCCAGATAGGGGTCGACAATCATTCCCTTACCCATGCCCGCCAGCTCCCCTACGAGTTGCGCGTAGGCAAGAGGGTCTCCCGCTTCGAGAATTACTGTCTGCACGCTGGTCGTCTCCATCTCGGCGTCACGAAGGAGGGCGTTCCCGAGCTCCGTCAAACTCAGCCTCCCTTCGTCGTTGTGTACCCACAGGAGCCGAACTAGGTGCTGTGCAGCGCCCTCCGACCTTCCCTCCATCGCGGACGTTACGACGCGGGCGAGCACCCTAACGTCGACGCCACCGATGCGTTCAGGAGAAGGATTCGCAAGCCAGAGCTCGAGTTCCTCCGCTGTGGGCGGGCATCCCCCGCGGTTTGCAGATGCGATAAAGGCAAGGGCACGATGCTGGCGCTCCGACAGGACATCCATGCGAATAACCTTGCCAGAGAATCGGCCTGACAGATGCGAGTCCGCGCGAAGGTCCCTCCGGCGGTGATAGCGGCACCCGGCAGGGGCGGTTCATGGACGGCGCAGTAGCGCGGCGGCGTGGGCGACGGCGGCGCGCAGGGCGGCGTCGTCGTCGGTCTCGGTGGTGGCTTCGAGGATTTGCTCGAGCACGTCTGCGGCGTCGACGCGGGCGGCTTCGGCTAGGGCCGCCTCGCGGACGGTTCGGGCCGCTGTGGTGCCGCGG
Source organism: Gephyromycinifex aptenodytis (assembly GCF_012277275.1). Lineage (GTDB taxonomy): Bacteria > Actinomycetota > Actinomycetes > Actinomycetales > Dermatophilaceae > Gephyromycinifex > Gephyromycinifex aptenodytis. The sequence goes on from NZ_CP051155.1 coordinate 1,588,578, forward strand.
CGGGCGGCGAGCGCGCGGATCGTGTCGAGTTCGTCTGTTGCGAGGTGGGCTGTGACGCGGTGGGTGCGGGTCATGTGGTGGTTTTCCTCGGCGGTTCGGGAGGGGTGGTGCCCGGCCCGGGCCCACGGATGGACCTGGGCAGGACTGGCGCCCCTGGGGCGCCGTCGCGGATCGCGGCGCCCATGACGGATGGGTGACCCCGACGCGCCCGCGACGTCTGGGGTTAGTCGGCGCGGACGGCGCGGCCGCGGGCCACAAGCGCGTCGACGTCTTGGCGGCGGGCGCGGATCGTGTCGCCCGGCCCGAACGTGTTGCCGTTGAGGTCGGCGAGGTGGACGCCGTCGCCGAGCGTGACCGTCGTCACGTTCGCGGCGGTTTCGTCGTGCGCTACGAGGGTCACCGGCGTCATGCCGGCGCGGGGGCGGTGGACGTCGTCGCCAATCGCCGCGGATGCGTCGTGCGCTGCGATGAGCGCTTGTCCGCGGAGGTATTTGGGTCGGTCGCGGCCGTCGAGGATCGCGCCGGTCGGGGTGCACGGCAGTGCCTTCAACTGTTGGGCGCACAGGTGGCGGGCGGTCGCGAACGAGCAGTGGACCAGGTCGCCTCCCATGACGACGCCGCCGGCGGCGTTCCGGGCAACGACTTTCCGGCGGTCGGCGATGACGCGCACGTAGGTTTGCGGGCCGAGGTTGAAGTCGCGCACCACGGGCGGGGTGTCGTTTCGGGTTTCGGTGGTCGTCATCTGCATTCCTCCTGTGTCGGTATCGCCATTTTCCGGTGTTGTTTCGCTGGGTTGGGGGATGTTGTGGGTGTCGGGCGCAACCCCTTAGGCGGGTGATGTTTGTCACGACTACCTGCCGGGTGGGTGGTGCGCGTCACACGTAATAGGGGGTTTCACGTACACCCATCCGTAATGTGACGTGTGTCACAGGTTGCCGCCGTTGGCCCACCGGTCGAGCCGTTCCTCGCGTTCGCGGCCGAGCCGAGCCTCACGGAGTAAGCGCGCTTCGCGTTCAAGCTCGGATCGCGTCATGCGTGCGGTGCGGGCGGTCGCCGGGCGTGGATTGCTGTCGGTCATGGGTGGCTCCTTAAAAGCGCATGTTGAACAGTGTTGGGGCGGTAACGGTTTGGGCTTCGCGGATGGCTGCGGCGTGCGCCGCCTCGAGGCGGGCGGGGAGCGCGCAACGGCCCCGCCGGTGGTCCTCATCGACCGCCACGCCGCCGTGCACCTCGACGCGGTCGCGGCAGTGCTGACACGGGCGGGTCGCGGGCGCTGGTGTTGAGGCCGCGCCGTCGGGCGTGGTGAGGGCTGCGAGCGCAGCGGCACGGCCACTCATTCGACCACCTCCGCGTCGAGGATCGGGTCGCCGTGCCGGTCGATGTCCGGCAGCCGCGGGTCTTTGATCTGAGCGCCGTCCTCGTCGACGACGGGCGACCCGTCGGCGCGCACGACCCGCTCACCCTCAAAAACGGGGACCAGCGGCCCGTCGACCGGGAGCGGCCGCCCTTCGACGGGCTGCGGGCGCGGCATGTCCGTCCAGACGATGAATAGCCGCTCACCGTCGCCGCTGCCGTCGGCGGGTTCGGTGGTGAGGCGCCGGTCGGCGATCAGGGCGGACTGTGCGCGGACGAGGTCGCCGGTGCGCATGGCGCCCTCGGCGAGCTCGGCACGGCGCAGCAGGTCGCGCAGCTGCTCGTCCCTGGCCACCGCCCGCATTCCGGCGACGCTCGCCTCGTCCGCTAGGTGCTCGGGGGCGACGGCCGCGACGGCGGCCGACAGCCGCCGGTGCAACTCGACCCGAGACAGGACGCCTTGGGCGACCTCGTCGAGTTGGGCTGCGAGCTGCTCGACGACGTCACGGCGAGCTTCGGCGACTTTGGCGGCGGCGGCAGCGCTGGCGACGGCCGTCCGCTGACGGGCTGGTCCCTCGACGTCGATGCCCGCGGCTCGCAACGCGCGGCCGACAGTGGCGCGCGGAATCCCGGTGGCTTTGACTGCGGCCGGGATTCCTTCTGCCTGTGCGATTCTCACGGCTTCGGCGCGCTGCTCGTCGGTCCACTTTGCGGGGCGACCCCGCCGCCGTTCTGATTTTTCGGCCCGTCTCATTTCGGGCTGTCCGAAACTCGGGTGTGGGCGCGTCGGGTGGCGTCGAGGGCGCCGGTGATGAATTGGTCGCGGTCGGGGGCGCGGAGGCGTTCTGCGATTTGGCGGGCGGCTTCGAGGGTTTCGGTGGCGAGGCGGTCGGGGTCGGCGGTGACGTCGAGCGTGAGGTGTAGTCGTCCGTCGTTGTGGCGGTCGAGGCGCGCGGTGGCTGTGGGGGTCATTGCGGGTGGCTCCTTCGTCGGGCTGCGGCGCGGATGAGGGCGACGCCGGTACGTGTTAGAGGGGCGGGGTCGGCGGGGGGTGGCGTGCCGGCGAGCGCTTCTGAGCGGCACCATTGGCAGGTCCCTGAGGCCGTCAGTGGTTCGTCGCCGTGAAGTTCGCAGATGGGGGGTCGGGGCGCCGGGCGGGGCCCAGGATGGGTCGTCGTCATCGCCTGTCTCGCCTCTCAACTGCCACTCTCACTCCCACGCCCCTTATAGGGGCGTGGGAGTAGTGGGAGTCAATCGTGGGAGTAGTGGGAAAGATGCAGGGCAGGAGCCTGGGAGTAGCGTGGGAGTAGTGGGAGTGGCGTGGGAATCTCGTGGGAGTAGTCACTCCGTCCGCCCCTCGCCTCGCAGGCGCACACGGTTCGAGCGGCCGTCCTTGTACCCCTCAACTACGCCCCGCGCCTTAAGCGCCTTGAGCGCGCGATAGAACGACGACGAAGGGACGGCTGCCGCGGCCTCAAGTTGCGCCGTCGTCGGGTCGGCGACGCCTGCCCGGTCCATGAGCACCGACACGATCGCGGTTTCTGCAGGACCTCCTACTGTCACTCCAGACGGACGCTCCGCCCGGACAAGCACGATGGATTCGCCGACGGGCTGCGGGCGCAGTAGGTACCGGGCGCCGTCGGGGCCGTCCTTCATCTTTGCGTTCACGAGGTCGACTGCTTGGGCGTCGTCGTCCCGCCGGGTCGCCCAGACGATGTCTGCGTCGTCCTCGATGCCCGAGAATCCGCGGGTGTCGCGGTCGGATTTGTCGGTGTGGCTTAGCACGAGCACCGACCCGTGGTCGGTGGCGCGGCGGATGGCGTCGACGTTGTCGATGACCGCTGCCATATCCGAACCGTTGCCGTCTGCGCGCCCCGACATGCGTCGCAGCGTGTCGAGGACCACCAGGCCATACCGCCCCCCACGCACGACGTCCAGGAGCACACTCATCTCGGCGCCCGTGAACAGGTCCACAGCCCGCGGCAGCACCGTGAAAGCGCCTGGGAGCATGGTCACGCCGTGGTGCTCTTGCCAGGCCTGCACGCGAGCCTGCAGCCCGTACGCCCCTTCGCCTGCCACGTACAACACGCGGCATTGTTCGGCGTCCCTGCGCTGCCAGGGCACACCTGCAGCCAGGCACATCGCCCAATCCAGCGCCACGAATGACTTGAACGTCGAGTCCCGGCCGCGCAGTACCGCGTAGCAGTGCCGGGCCAGAACCCCCTCGATTAGGGGCTCTGGGTGTGGCAGTTCGTCGAGGTCGGCGATGTCTAGGAGGTCGGCAAGCAGCGTCGACGCGGCGGCAGCCTCGGCTGCGATGCGGCGACGCGCCTCGGTTCGCACCCGCTGGCGGCGCGTTTCCTGGGAGACCTCTCGCTCGAACGCGAGGGCTGCCTCTACCTGCTCGTCGGGGTCCACCGGCGGGTGGACCCAATGGCCCCCGCCAGGGTCGTCGTACTCGGTCACGAGGGCTCCCCAATCAGTGATGGTTGCGCGGTGCTGCGGCCCGCTGACCGCGACGGCCGGGGTGGCCCTTCGTGCGGGTGGACGCGGGCGCCGACGATCGCCGCCGCCGCTTCGATGTCCGCGGCGCGCCGAGCCAGGACGAGCAGCCCGCGAGCGTTTGGGCGTGGCGTCACGGGTATGCCGAAACGGCGCAGCACCCCGGCCCGGCAGCCCCGGACGAGCAGCCACGTCGGGCTCATTTTGTACACGTGCCACCACCACGCGCGGCGCGGCTGGCCAGTCACGACGCCCCCTCGACGACCGCCCGCAAACGGTGCACCCAACCTGCGAGCGCGGCCGCGTTGCGGTGGTCCGACAAGTCGGCACAGGCGGCCCAGGCGAGCCGCGGAGCGACGCGGCCCAGCGCTTCAGCGACGCTGGGGGTCCACGGCGAATCGTGATCGACTTCGAGCTCGACGAGGGCACCAGCGGGCAGTAGCAGGGCGTTCTCGAGGCGTTGGACGGCTGCGCGCGCCGTCACGCCGCGCAGGTCGATGCGGGCGCGACCAGCGGCGCCCGTCACCGCACCACCTCCGGGTCCTCGGCTGCGCGGAGACGCGAGACCTCGAGGCCCAATTCGTACGACCAGCGGGCCAGCTCGTCGGACGTGCGCGGCCACCGGTGCGGGCTGTTGAGCGCGTCCCGGTCGGGGCCTAGCGACTGTCGGTGGTGGAGGGTAGAATCGCTTTCGTTCACCATTGCGTTCCTTAACGGCCTCGCTCCTCGCCGGAGCGGGGCCGTTCCATGTCTAGGGGGCAGGGGGGGAGCATCGGACTGTTAGTCCGCTGGTCTTCGCTGGCTCAGGCCGTACGACGGGCCGCCGCCCGCTCGCGCACTTGCTGGTCAGCGGCTTGGCGTCCGAGCCTGGGGGCCGCACCGGCACCCGCCGGTGACTTCTGAGTCCGTTCTGAGTCCGCCTGAGCGCCGCCCCCCGCTTCCTGGGAGGACAGCCACGACTCCACGACGCGGCGGCGATACCGCAGGTGACGGCCGACTTTGATCGCGGCTGGGCCTTTGCCTCGGTGGCGCCAGACGTACAGCGTCGCCTCGGGGACTCCGAGCCACGCGCTTAGTTCCGTTGGGCTGAGGAGGCGCTCTGGCGCGCCCTCGGTGTCACTCATACCTTCACCCCTTCGCTTGCCGTTGTGACACCTTCCGGCGTCTTTCAGTTAAGGCTATGCTGGGAGGTGTCACGGCGTCCATCACTCTGACGCCACGCTTCGTGACACCAGATGTGAAGGGGTGGATATGCCGCGCAACACCAGACACGACGACCCCACCAACGCCGCGCAGACCGTTCACCACGGCCGGTGGACGTGGCAGGACGACGACGGCAACCCTTGGGTCGTGACTCCGACGTTCGGCGCGGTCGACGGGCGCTGGGAAGTCGTCGGGCTCGAGGTCCGGTCGTGCAGGCTCGAGGACGAAGACGTCTACGAGGGCGTCCTGCCGCCCCGCCGTGGGCGCCTCGACGACCCCACAGCGCCCCAACCGGTGCCACTCACGGCGCGGTCGTGGCGCGCAATGAGCGGCCTCATCAAGGAGACCCGCAGGCGGCACGTCGCCGACCTGGCAGAACACGAATTCTTCGGACAGGCGCGCGGCCGCGACCGTTGGGCCGAACGCCGAGACCGATCACAGGCCGCCCTCGAAGCAGTGGCGCTCGTGTACCGCGACCACCTCGCCAAAGGCGGAACCGAACCCCGCCAGGCAGTCGCGGCCGCGTTCAACATCGCCCCTTCCACAGCCGGGCAGCGGATTTACCGCGCCCGCAAAGCGGGCCTTATCGCCGAGACCACACCGGGCCGACTCCCGGACAGCACCGACAACTGACGCAACGCAGGGCAAGGGGGGACACGATGGGAAAAACGGTCAAGCGAACCGTCCAGATCGTCCAGCGGGGCGAGGACGGACGCGCGAAGAAGGGCCCCGACGGCAAGTCACTCAAGAAACCGGTGACCGTGTGGCAGTCCACCTACACGGACCCTGCGGGGCGTGAACGCTCCAAGCGATTCACGCGGAAAGCCGACGGGGACGCTTGGATAGCTGCGAACGAGACCGCCCGCCACGCGGGCGCATGGGTCGACCCCGACAAAGGACGGCTCAAAGTCGGCCCGTACGTGATGCGGTGGCTCGAGGACCACCCGAAATTGAAGCCGTCGACGGCGGCGAACTATCGCAGCCTGATCACCCTGCACATCGCGCCGGCCGATATTGGCCACATGGCGCTCGCGGACGTGGACTACGAGGCCGTCAAGTCGTGGGCCGCGGACTTACACGCGCGCGGCCTGTCAGCCTCCCGCACCCGCCAGGCGTACGTCGCGCTGTCGCAGGCGTTCGACGACGCCGTACGCGCCGACCGGATCGTGAAGAACCCGTGCAAGGGCGTCAAACTGCCCGCACTACCGAAGCGCTCGGAGCGGCCGATGCGGGCCCTTACAGCGGCGCAAGTTTGGGACCTGTCGTCGGCGATGGGCGACCAGGACCTGTCGGTGAAAATCCTGGCCTGGTGCGGGCTGCGGTTCGGTGAACTCGTCGCGTTGCGGGTGCGGGCATTCGACCCGGCGGCAGCCGAGCTGTCGATCACCACAAACATCACGGAGGTCGGCGGGCGCCTGGTTGAGGGGACCCCGAAGACGGATGCGGGGATTCGCGCCGTTCCTGTGCCTGCGTGGCTTGTGCCGGACCTTATGGCTGCGGCGGAGGGGAAGAACCCCGATGACTTCCTCGTCACCGCCCCGCACGGTGGCCCGCTGCGGCTGAGGAACTGGCGGCGCACGTTCGATCGGGCGATCAGGCAGGCGGGTATCGCCAGGCAGGCCGGCGACAACGTGGTGCGCCCCCACGACCTGCGGCACACGTGCGCATCACTGCACATTCAGGCCGGGACGCCGCCAATGGTGCTGTCGCGCCTGCTCGGGCACGGGTCGATCCAGATCACGCTGGACACGTACGGGCACCTGTTCCCGGGCGATGCGGCGGGGTGGGTCGCGACGCTGGGGGAACGTGCGCTCGAGGCGCGGGCGGACTCAGAACGGACTCGGGAGGCTCGGTTGCGTCTGGCTGCGCCGATCGTTGGGGCGGTTGAGGCGTCGTGACCTGCGCGTTTACCGCTGTCGAGGTGTGGTGACGGTCTCTGTTTGGGCTTGTTTACCCGCGGTCTTTTAATCCGCTGGTCGTCGGTTCGAGCCCGACGGGGCCCACCATCGTTACCGCAGATCAACACCGCACTGCCCGGCTCCGCCCGCGCAGCAAACGCCCACCCTCCCCTTTCCCACGCCACCGACGGCGTCCCGAGGTGGCCCGTCACCGCCCCGTGGTTCACCCTTTCCTGAATACAGCACTCGATGTACTGTTACTGGGTGATGATGTCGACTGCCCCCGACGCGCTCGCCCGATTCGGGCATGCGCTGTCCGACCCGACACGAACCGGAGTTCTCCTGGCGCTGCGGGACGGACCCGCCTACCCGGCCGAGCTGGCTGAGGCGCTGGGAGTGTCGCGGCAGTCGTTGTCGAACCACTTGGCCTGCCTCCGCGGGTGTGGGCTGGTGGTGGCGCGCCCCGACGGCCGTCGTTCCAGTTACGAACTGAGCGACCCGCGATTGGCGCACGCCCTGGGGGACCTGCTCGACCTCGTACTGGTCGTCGACCCCGACTGCTGCGGCGGTTTGCCCACTGTCTCCCCCGGCCACCTCCCGGAGGTGACGCGATGAGCACCACGTCCCTGCATCCCTCACCCGAGCGGCGGCTGGTGCTGTCTCGGCGGATCCGCATCTTCGTCGCGGCCACGATCACCTACAACATCCTCGAAGCCGTCATCGCCCTCAGCGCCGGAGCAGCCGCCTCGTCCTCGGCGCTGCTCGGGTTCGGGCTGGACTCACTCATCGAGGTCTCCTCCGCCGCAGCGGTCGCCTGGCAGTTCGCCGGAAAAGACCCGCAGGCCCGCGAGCGCGTCACGCTGAAGATCATCGCGTGCTCCTTCTTCGCCCTCGCCGCGTTCGTCAGCATCGATGCCTTGCGCAGCTTGCTCGGCGACGGGGACGCAGAACACTCCCCCGTCGGGCTCGCACTGGCCGCCCTGAGCCTGGCCATCATGCCGGTGCTGTCCTGGGCGCAACGCCGCGCCGGGCGAGAGCTCGGCTCCGCCTCCGCGGTGGCCGACTCCAAACAGACTCTGCTGTGCACCTACCTTTCCGCCGTACTGCTGCTCGGACTGGGGCTGAACCTCGCATTCGGCTGGTCGTGGGCCGACCCGATCGCTGCGCTGGTCATCGCCGGCATCGCCGTGCGGGAAGGGATCAACGCCTGGCGGGGCGACGCCTGCGGCTGCGCAACCGCAGCGCTGCACCCGGCCGCGGCTCTGTCAGAGGACGGCTCGGATGCCTGCACGACATGCGAACCAGGGTGCGCCTGCTGCTGAGACCCGCCCTAGGCGCTGGATACCTCACCGTGAGGGCAGGGGCCTGCCAGCCGAGGGTGAAATCCAGGACGCCCCCCGGATGAGACGCGGCTCGCCAAACCCCCGCCTCACCCGGCAGTGACGAACCGGCGAATCTCCTGGGCGACCAGATCAGGATCGGTGGTGAGAACGTAATGGCCGGAGTTGAGGGCGAGCACATATCGCCCGCCCGGCGAGGACGACGCCCGGGCCGCGTGCGCAGCATTCACCGCCGCGCGTAGCCGCGCGTTCATACCGTCGCCGGTGCGCCTGCCCGAGATGATCGAGACCGGGATCTGCCCGAGCTCCGGCGGGTCATCGACCCACGCCGCCAACTCGTCGAGGAACGTGCGGGCTTGAGCGGCATGGGTATCCACCATGGCTGGAGTGAACCCCTCGCGCTGTAGGTCCTCGCGAACGTCAGCGGCGGGCATCGCCTCGACCAGCCACCCGTAACTGCGCTGCAGCCTGCCCGTTCGGGCCAGGACCCGGGTGATCGAGATCGAGATCTGCTCGGCGGCGCGGAACGCAGGGCTGAAGAGCGCACCGACCCCCTCGTCGGCGGGGTCGAGCAGAACCAGACCGATCACCTGGTCGGGGCGCAGGGACGCTGCCAACCGCACGATGGGCCCGCCTGCGCTGTGCCCGACCAGGACGAACGGGCCCGGCCCGTAATGGTCGAGCACGTCATGCAGATCTTGTGCCATCCGGTTCAGCGTGCGTCCAGCCGGGTCCGCCGGTGACTTGCCGAGCCCTGCTCGGTCGTACACCACTGCACGCGCGAACTGCGCCACCCTGGTCTGCACCAACGACCAGGGAGAACGACTGGCGGCCGCCCCCGCCTCGAAGACGACGGTGACCGCCGCGTCCTGGGGACCGTCGAGGACTTGGCTGTACAGTCGCCGCCCGTCCCTGGTCGGCACCCATACGGCTCGGCCCTGGGTGTGCTCTGTCATCGCTTTGCCTTCCGTGGTCAGCCCAGACCTCGCCTGCGCTGTCGGCGGGACTCGAAGCGGTCGAGATCAGCGCTGAGGTGACCCGCCGAACAGGTCCATCCTGGCGATCCGGTCGAACGCTTCGTCGATTTTCTCCACGCCCACCGTCATGGCCAGGCGCAGATAGCCCTCGCAACCGGCACCGAAGGCGGGACCGGGAATGGTCAACACGTGTGCCTCGTCGAAGAGTCTTTCCGCCACCTGGTCGCTGCTCAACCCGGTCGCGGTGATGTTCACCCATAGATAGATGCTGCCCTTGGGCTCGATCGCCGACATGCCCGGCATGTCGCACACCCGTTGATAGGCGTGCATCAGGCGTTCGCGGTACAACGCCCGCATCGGCGGTTGGATCTGCTCGCGTAGCCGAAGCGCGTGCAAAGCCGCCCGCTGGGAGATCGACGGAGCCGTGAAGACGTTGTTCTCGTTCACGTCCTTCATCGCCATGGTCACTGCGGGGGGCGCCAGCACATACCCGATCCGCCACCCCGTCATGGCGAAGTCCTTGCTGAACGAGCCGATGGTGATCGTCCGCTCGCTCATCCCCGGCAGCATCGCGAACGGCTCGAATTCCTCGCCGTAACTGAACAGGGTGTAGATCTCGTCGGCGATCACGATCAGATCGTGTTCTGCAGCGATCCGCGCCACCGCTTCCTTGGTCGCCCGTGACAGGCACGATCCGGTCGGGTTGGCGGGGGTGTTGAGGATGATCGCCCGGGTGCGCGGCGTGATCACCGCCTCCAGCCGGGACGGCACCACCTGAAATTCTTCTGATTCCAGGGTGCTCAACACCACCGGCACGCCGCGTGCCAATCGGATCTGGTGCGGATACGGAGTGAAGTAGGGCTCGCAGATCACCACTTCGTCGCCGTCGTCAAGGATCGACTCCAACGCCAGCCACATCGCGTGGCAACCGCTGGTGGTGACGAGCAATTCGCGTGGGTCCGGCTGGTAGCCGTACTCCTGGCGGTAGAAAGCGAGGATCTCCTCCCGTAGCTCCGGGTCACCGAAAGTGTCCGTGTAGTGGGTGTGCCCCGCGTGGGCATCAGCTGCGGCCGCGTCGATGATCCGCGGGTCCGTCGTCAGATCAGGATCACCCAGGCTGAAGTTGACGACATCGTCGAAGCGCGTGGCCCGATCCACCGAACTACTCATCGGGGTCGAGGCCATCCCGCGGTAGCGAGAAGAGACGAAGCGGTCGCTCATCAGCTTGCCTCCGGCAGCACCGGCGCGTTCGGGTCGATGGCCACGTTGACCGGCTTCTTCTCCCGGTCGATCATCGAGACCACAGCGAAGACCACGACGCCGAGCCCCATCCCGATCATGATCGGGATGTTGCCGCCGATGACCCACTCCCCGGCAGCGTCCTCACCCAGACGAGCAGCAGCAGCGCCGGTCAACCCGAAGGTGTAGGCGGCGATCATTCCCAGCGCGCTCGTCGCCAGCGCCGCCAGACCTGCCTTCGGGCTGACCCGCTTGAGCAGGAACGATGCGATGACCGGTACGAACACACACCCGGACAGGAAGCCGTAAGCCAAGTCGAGGGCCTTGAAGATGTCCTCGATGGCGACCGACAGCCCGATGATGGCCACGCCGATGACGAGCGCGATCAACCGGTTGACCCACACATCGTTATCGATGTGGCCCGCCGAGTGGGTTGCTCGCTCTTCCTCCAGCCGCTGCAGGGCGCTGCCGTCCGGTTCGGAGCTACGCTGCCCGCGCACGAAGCGCAGGAACAGGTCGTTGTACACCACGGTGGAGCAGGCCAGGATCGTGCCGCTGGCGACCGACATGCTGGCAGCCAGCGCCGCGGCCAACAACAACCCGGACAGACCGGCGGGCAGGAACTCCATCACGCCGGTGACGAAGGCGGCGTTGGGGACTTCGAGCGTGGGGGCGATGATCGCCACAGCCATGCCGAGGACGACGGCCGCCAGTCCGTAGATGATCGAGTAGAAACCGGCCAGCAACGTTCCCGTGCGGGCGATCTTCTCGTTGCGGGCGGTGAAGATTCGCTGCCAGATGTCTTGCCCGATAACCAGACCGGGTACGTAAAGCAGCACCCAGTACAGGGTGCCCATCCAGCCGTAGGCGAACGGGTCGAGGTGACCTTCGGGAATCTTGTCCAGCAACCCGGAGAACCCACCGATCCGCGGGTCGGCCAGGGCGAAGATCGGCACCAGGATGAGCACGCCGAGGGTCTTGACGACGAACTGCACGATGTCGGTGAGCGTCACCGACCACATGCCACCGAGGAAGGTGTAGAAGACGACGACCGACCCGGCCAGCACCATCGATCCGGTCAGGTTCCAACCCAGGATCCCGTGCAGGATCGAACCCATCGCCACCACTTGCACCACTGACAGCGAGACGGTGTAGATGATGGTGAGGATGGCGCCGAGCAGCCGGGCTGCAGTGCCGTAGTTGCGTTCGATGACCTCGTTGATCGAAAGCGCCCGCAACCGGTTCAGCTTCGAGCTCACCAGCATCCCGAGCACGATGAGGCCCATCCCGAGGCTGCCACCCACCCACAGACCCGCGATGCCGTCGCGGTAGCCCTTCTCGGCACCGCCGACCGTCACTGCACCGCCCACGGCCAGGGCCGCCATACAGCCGAAGAAGAGCGGGAAACCCAGTCGTCGACCGGCTACCAGATAGTCTTCGCGAGTCTTTGCCATGCGCATCGAGATGAACCCGATGACGACCATGACCAGGAAATACACCGCGATGACGGCGTAATCGATGGTGGGAAGAGTCACGAGCAGCCTTACCTTCCGGGCGGGAGGGTCATGTTCGGCCCACTGATTGTCCTGTCAATGGCGTGTGTCATCGACCAGGTCAGGCTAAGCCCGCCCCCCCGGGGTCGTACCCAAAGGTGATGAACACCGCAAAGATCGGCAATGGCCAGCGCCGCCCGCCTGCAGAGGCTAGTCGCCCATTTCGTGCTCGGGTTCACCTGCCGGACCGGTGTGCTCCCGATCCATCACTTCCGGTCCACCCAACGGCTCCTCCAGCCAGTTGGTCACCGTCCAGCCGGTGGCGCTGCTGCCCTCCATGACGACCATGGCGGTGTTGGAGAGCCAATGCGTCGCGGCGAAATCACCATCGATGTTGTCGGCGCGAGCCGCCGCCCACACCCGGATCACCGCCCCGTGCGAGACGAAGACGACAGCGCCCTCCGGCGCCTCAGCTTCGGCTTCGGCCACGCCCTCGGCGTAACGGGCCAGCACTTCGGTGCCGTTCTCACCGCCGCGCAACCGCCGCTCCGGATCGCGATGCCAGCCGAAGACGACGTCGATGTATTCCTGGATGGCCTCTTCGTCATTACGCATCTCGAGCTCACCGGCGGAGATCTCACGGATCCCGGTGCGCACCTGCGCTTGCATACCCAAGTGTTCCAACAGCGGCGCAGCCGTCTGCTGGGTGCGCACCAGGTTCGAGACGTAGACGCTGTGGACGTTCTCTTCCGCCAGCGCAGCGGGGATGGCCTGAGCCTGCTGGCGCCCCAGTTCGGTGAGGTCGGCGCCGGGCTCGGCAGTGTCGAGCTTGTGCCCGACGTTGGACGTGGTCTGACCGTGTCGCACAAGAAGGAGCCGCATGGCTCCATCATCCCTCAGGCCCCCGGGCCCGGCCGAACTTCTCAGCCGGTGCTGTGCGGCAGGGAAGAGAACTTCTCCACGGCACGAACCGAACCCGAGATGATCAGCTCGTCGCCCGCGCGCGGGATCGTCTCTTGGTCGGCGTAGCTGAAGCCCTGGGCACGCTTTTTGATCCCCACGACGGTGATGCGGTGGCGACTGCGAATGTCGGACTTACCCAAGGGAACTCCCCAGGTAATCGTCGGCGCGGCGATGCGAGCCAGGGCGTAGCCGCCCTCGAACTCCATGAAGTCCTCCATGGAACCCACAATCTGGTGGGCGACCCGCAGGCCCATCGCTCGCTCGGGGTAGACGACGTGGTGAGCGCCGACCCGTTCCAGGATCTTGCCGTGCTTGCTCGTTATGGCCTTGGCCCAGATCTCCTGCACCCCCGCCTCCGCCAAGGCGAGCACGGTCAGCACACTGGCTTCGATGTCGGAACCGATGGCGACGACGGCGCGGTCGAAGGAGGCCACCCCCAGCTGCCGCAGCGCCTCTTCGTCGGTGGTGTCGGCCTGGACGACGTGGGTCAATTCGTTGGACCAACGCTGCACCAGCAAAGCGTTGGAGTCGATAGCCATGACCTCTTTGTCCATGCCGACCAGGGAGCTGGCCACCGCGCTACCGAAGCGGCCCAACCCGACGACGAGGACCGACTCAGCGACGGCCTTACGTTTTTTATCCAACAATGGGGTGCTCCTCCGGGAGGTGGTACATGCGGCGAGATGACGAGAACGCCAGCGCCGAAGCGACCGTGATGGTTCCCACCCTGCCGCAGAACATCACCGCCATCACAACCAGACGTGCCGGGGTTGACAGTTCCGGGGTGAGGTTCATCGACAGCCCCACTGTGCCGAACGCCGACACCGTCTCAAACACGACTCGCTCGAGGGGCTGGGAGGTGACCATGACCAAGGCGATGGTGGCGGTCCCCACCACCCCCGCTCCTAGGAGCGCGACGCTAAGCGCCTGACGCTGAGCGCGGGGGGCGATCGCGCGCGAACCGATGCGCACCTGCTCCTCACCGCGCATCTCGGCCAGGATGACGAAGGCGAGCAGGAAGAACGTGGTGACCTTCACCCCGCCGGCCGTTCCGGCGCTGCCACCGCCCACGAACATCAGCACGAGGTTGATGACGAGGGTCTCCGGGCGGATCTGGCCGTAGTCGATGCTGTTGAAGCCCGCAGTGCGAGGGAAGACACCACCGGCCACGGAGCCGATGATCTTGCCGTCCAGACCCAGCGGCCCCAGCGTGCCCGGGTTGTTCCACTCGAAGGCCACGAAGGTGAGCACCCCGACGATGAGCAGGGTCGTGTACCCGACGACCGTGAGGCGGGTGTGTGCCGTCCAGGACGATGGGTGACGCCACCGGGTACGCAACTCGAAGAAGACCGGGAAGCCGATACCACCGGCGATGATCGCGGTGCAGATCGGCAGGATGATCCACGGGTCCGAGACGAACCCGACCATGTTGTCGCTGTACAACGCGAAGCCGGCATTGTTGAAGGCTGAGATGGCGTGGAAGATGCCGTGCCACAGCGCGGTCGAGAGGTGCTCGTCGTAGACGGTGCGGAACCGGATCGTCAGCAGCACCGCGATGAAACCCTCCGCAGCGGCCACACTGATCAGGACGCGCCGCAGCACGGTGGCAACGTCACCCAACGCCAGGGTGTGCGTCTCCGCCTGGGCCACCAGCGAACTCGCTAGCGGCAGCCGTCCGCTCACGAGCAGGGTGAGCAGGGTGGCCAGTGTCATGATCCCGAAGCCGCCCACCTGAATGAGGAGCATGATGACGACCTGGCCGAAGGTGGTCCAGTAGGTGGGGGTATCCACGACGATCAGTCCGGTGACACAGGTCGCGGACACCGCCGTGAAGGCCGCAGCGATCGGGTCGACCACGCCGGAGACGTGCGCGATGGGCAGCATCAGCAGCAACGTCCCGGTTGTGATGGCCGCAAGAAAAGCCAGCGGAACGATGCGTGCCGGCACCGCAAGCGTGCGTTTCAGCTCCACGCTCTCCCCCGATTTCGCTGCCGGGTCATCCCACGATGGGACGTTCCTCGGGAAGATGGTAATGCCGAGTGGCAGTGCGCAATGCCAGCGCTGAGGCCACCGTGAAGGTGCCGACCCGCCCCAGGAACATCAACACCATCAAGGTCAACTGGCCGCCCGGGGGCAACTCGGGGGTGATTCCCATCGAGAGGCCAACCGTGCCGAAGGCGGAGTTCACGTCGAAAAGCACGGCTTCCAACGGTAGGTCGGTCAACATCGCCAGAATCATCGTGCCGCTGACGACGCACGCCACCGCCAACAGTGCCACCGTGACCGCCTGACGCAGGGTCTCATCCCCGATGCGCCGGTGCGCGACGGTGACATCGCGTTCACCCCGGCTAACCGCCAGCAGTAGGAAGGCGAGCAGGAAGAACGTCGAGACCTTGATGCCCCCTGAGGTGCCGGCGCTGCCGCCTCCGATGAACATCATCGCGATCGTGGTGATGATCGTCTCGTCCTGGACAAGCCCGTAGTCGACGATGTTGAACCCCGCCGAGCGCGGCATGACCGCCCCGGCCATCGCGGCGGACAGTTTCTGGTGCACCGGCATCGAACCGATGGTGTCCGGGTTCTGCCACTCGAAGACGAGGAAGGCGAAGAACATCACCGTGAAAAGCACCGCGAACCCGTAGACGGTGAGCCTGGTGTGCACCGTCCAGTAGTGGGGTCGGCGCCAGCCTTTGAGCAACTCCCAGAAGACGGGGTAGCCGACGCTGCCGGCCAGCACGGTCAGGCACATGACGACGATGAGGTACGGGTCCAAGACGAAGCTCATGATGCTGTCGCTATGCAGGGCGAAACCGGCGTTGGTGAACGCCATGCAGGCGTAGAAAGCGCCGTGCCACAGCGCCCGGGGGAAGGGCATACCACCGTGGATCCAGAACCGGAGTGTGAGCAGCACCGCCGCGATCGACTCGGCGATGAGCATGCTCCCGGCGATGCGTACGACGATCCGCCGAGCCTGACCGAGTGTCTGCGCCTGCGTCTCGGTCTGGACCGCCAACGTGCCCGACAGCTCGATGTGGCCCTTGACCAGGATGGCCAGCAGGGTCGCGATCGACATGATGCCGAACCCACCCATCTGGGTGAGCAGCATGATGACCGCCTGTCCGTACGGCGTCCAGTAGGTCGCCGTGTCGACCACGGTGAGGCCGGTGATGCAGGTCGCCGAGACGGCGGTGAAGGCGGCCGCCAACGGCCGCACGTGCCCGTCCGCGTGCGCAGCAGGCACGAGCAGCAACAGCGTGCCGAGCAGGATGACTCCGAAGAACGCGGCCGGGACCAGCCGCACCGGGCGGTTCAGCAGCCGTGAGACGACACCGCGCGCCATGCCCACCCCGCTCTACGCCCGGATCGTCGAAAGGACCTGTCAACAGTAAGTGACGCTTCGCCAGCGCCACAGCAGCGGCCCAGGCGCTGCAGGCTCACTCCGCCGTCTGCGCCGCCCACAGGTTCAACCCGCAGTCGACGGCGTCCGTTTCGATCCGCTGCAGTTCCGCTTGCGAGAACTCCAGGTTCGCCAGCGCGTCGAGGTTCATGTCGAGTTGCTCCAGGCTGCTTGTACCCAGCACGGTCGAGGTCATCCGGGGATCGCGCAGCACCCACGCGATGGCCATCTGCGCCAGGGTCTGGCCGCGCTCCTTGGCGACCTCGTTCAGGTTCCGGACGTGGCTCATCGTCGCTTCGTCAAGGTTCTCCTTCTTCAGCGACCCTGCTCGCGCGGCGCGCGAGTCGGCCGGCACCCCATCCAGGTAGCGGTCGGTGAGTACGCCCTGGGCCAGCGCAGAGAAGGCGATGCAGCCCATCCCCTGCGCCTCCAGCTCATCCAGCAGGTTCTGCTCCTCGCTCCACCGGTTCAGCAGGTTGTAACTCGGTTGGTGGATGAGCAGCGGCGTGCCCAGCTCACGAGCGATCACGGCTGCCTCGCGCGTCTTGGTCGCCGAGTAGCTGGAGATCCCGGCATACAGCGCCTTGCCGGAGCGCACCGCCTGGTCCAGGGCCCGCATCGTCTCCTCGATGGGGGTCTGGGGGTCGAAGCGGTGAGAGTAGAAGATGTCGACGTAGTCGACGCCGAGCCGTCGCAGCGACTGGTCCAGGCTGGCCAGCAGATACTTACGCGAGCCGCCGCCTTGTCCGTACGGGCCGGGCCACATGTCCCAACCGGCTTTGGTGGAGATGATGATCTCGTCGCGGTAGGGGGCCAGGTCCTGGGTGAGCATCCGTCCGAAGTTGAGTTCGGCTTGGCCGTAGGGCGGGCCGTAGTTGTTGGCGAGGTCGAAATGGGTGACTCCCCTGTCGAAGGCACGGCGCACGATGGCGCGCTGCACCTCGTGCGGAGTGTCGTCGCCGAAGTTCTGCCACAGCCCCAGGCTGATCGCCGACAGTTGCAGGCCGCTGTTCCCACAGAAGCGGTAGGTCATCTCGTCGTAGCGCCCGGGCGCCGCGCAGTACTCGCTCATCGCTCTATCCTGCCCGACCTCGACGAGCGAGGTGCAGTCAGGCTCTCTGGCGTGGACGTCGGAAGACCGGCACATCGGGCTCGGAGAGGGCGGCTTCGTAGCAGTAGCCACCTTCGTCGAAATCGGTCAGCGCCCGCGCTGACCGAACCCGGTTCTGCACGATCCAACCGGCCATCAGCCCCCGGGCGCGCTTGGCCGAGAAGGAGATGACCTTCCAGTCACCTTTGGGTCCCTGGTCCTCGAAGCGGGGGGCGATGACGCGGGCGTCCAACCCGTCCAGGTCCAGCACACTGCTGTACTCCTGAGAGGCCAGGTCGACGACGACGTCGGGACCGGGCGAATCCGCCAGGTCGGCCTGCACCTGTTCGGTGAGCTGCGAGCCCCACCACTGATAGAGCGAGTCCCCGCGTTCGGTCGCCAACCGGGTGCCCATCTCCAGGCGGTAGGCCTGCACCAGGTCCAACGGGCGCAACAGCCCGTACAGGCCGGAGAGGATCCGCAGGGTCTTCTGCGCCTCGGTGAAGTCACGAGCGTCGAACCGGCGCGCGGCATCCAGCCCCTGATAGACGTCACCGGCGAACATGAACACCGCCGGGCGAGCGTTCTTCGGCGTGAACGGGGTGCTGAACTGGGCGAACCGTTCGACGTTGAGCTCGGCCAATTCCGGGGAGATACCCATCAGGTCGCTGAGATCCTCGGGGCTCTTGCCCCGCATCACCTCGACGAGCTTTTCGGACTCCGACAACATCCGCGGCTGGGTGTGTTTGCGGGTTGGGAGGCGGGAGTCGAGATCGAGAGACTTGGCCGGAGACAGCAACGTGAGCACGTTCGCACCGTACCTGCCGGAGCATCGCTGCACCCAGCACACCCTGCCCGAACTCGTTCCGGGCTTGCCCCGCCTTCTCGTGCCACCGTTCCCGAGGCTCGAACGTTGGTGGTTCAGCACTCGATGACGTTGACGGCCAGGCCGCCGCGCGCAGTCTCCTTGTACTTGTCCTTCATGTCGGCCCCGGTCTGGCGCATCGTGCGCACCACTTTGTCCAGTGAGACGACCTGGCGCCCGTCGCCGCGTAGTGCCGTGCGCGCCGCAGTGACGGCCTTGACCGCAGCCACCGCGTTGCGCTCGATGCACGGAATCTGCACGAGTCCGCCGACCGGGTCGCAGGTGAGCCCGAGATTGTGTTCCATGCCGATCTCGGCGGCGTTCTCCACCTGGTCCGGGGTACCGCCGAGGACTTCGGCCATCCCGGCAGCAGCCATCGAGCAGGCAGAGCCGACCTCGCCCTGGCAGCCCACTTCGGCGCCAGAGATCGAGGCGTTCTCCTTGTAGATGGTTCCGATGGCACCGGCTGTGAGCAGGAACCGGATGACGCCTTCATCGCTGGCTCCCGGAACGAAGGTCCGGTAGTAGCGCAGCACGGCCGGAATGATGCCGGCGGCGCCGTTGGTCGGGGCGGTGACGATCCGGCCACCTGCGGCGTTCTCCTCGTTGACCGCCAGGGCGTACAGCGTCAACCAGTCCATTCCGCGCAGCGGGTCCACGCTGTCGGTCTCAAGTTGCAGCCTCCGGTACAGATCCGGGGCGCGTCGGCGGACCCGAAGTCCCCCGGGCAGCACACCCTCGGTGTGCGAACCTGCATCGATGCACTCGCACATCACCGACCAGATGTGCAGCAGACCTTCACGAACCTGCGTCTCGGGCCGCCAGGACAACTCGTTGGCCAGCATCACGCCCGCGATGGACATGCCGTTGTCGCGGCATTGGGCGAGCAGCTCTTCACCGCTGTGGAACGGGAATGCCACCGGCGTCTGATCCTCGACGATAGCGGTGTTGCCGTCCGCGCCCTCCCCGACGACGAAGCCGCCGCCGATGGAGTAGGAGGTGCGGTCGGCGATCTGATGCCCGGCCTCGTCGAAGGCGAAGAAGGTCATGCCGTTGGGGTGCAGGGGCAGGCTGCGGTTGCGGTGCAGGATCAGGTCGTTGTCCTCGTCGAAGCTGATCTCGTGCTCGCCCAACAGCCGCAACCGCCCGGTGCTGCGGATCCGCTGGAGTTCCCCGGCCACGCTGCGCGGATCAACCAGCTCCGGTTTCTCCCCACTGAGCCCCAGCAATACTGCGGTCGCCGTGCCGTGCCCGTGCCCGGTGGCCCCGAGGGAACCGAACAGCTCGGCCCGGACCCGCGTGGTGGGGGTGAGTCGGCCGGAGTCACGAAGCCCTTCGACGAAAGTGTGGGCCGCCCGCATCGGGCCGACGGTGTGGGAGCTCGAAGGCCCGATACCAACGGAGAACAGGTCGAACACGCTGAGCGCCATGCAGTCCTCCATCAGGGATGTGTCGATCGACACAAGGTCGATTTGGCACCGTACCCCGCGCGACTGCTAGGGGCGAACGCGGCCCCACCCCGGCAGCGCGGTTGGTCAGCCGCACCTTGGGCGCTGCGTCCGCGCCCCGATCTGCTCAGCGAGCCGCGGTCGCGCCGACCTCGGCGTGGGCCACCGACAGCTCGGCGACCGCCTCGACATCGACGCTCACCCCAAGACCGGGCTGTTGGCTCAGGTGGACCAGCGGCGGCTCGTAGCGCAGGTCACCGATCTCGCGGGAGAACAGCAACGGTCCGGTGAGTTCGGTAGAGACGACACCGCCCCGGGCGGTGGCCACGTGGTAGCCGGCCGCTGAGCCGAGGGAGGACTCCACCATCGATCCGATCTGCACCCGCAGGCCCGCCGCGTGGGCAAGCTGGCACATCGCCAGCGCCGGGTGGATGCCACCGGTCTTCATCAGCTTGATGTTGACCAGGTCCGCCGCTCGCGCCGCGATGATGGCCAGCAGCGACTCCGGCCCGTGGCAGGTCTCGTCGGCCATGATCGGCACCTCGACCGCGCGGCGGACTTCGGCCAGCCCCGCGATGTCCCCGGCCCGGATGGGTTCCTCCACCCAGCACACCCCGCAGCCGGACATCGCTCGGATGGCCCGGATCGCCACATCCGGGCGTTGCCACCCCTGGTTGGCGTCCACCCGGATTGGAACCCGGTCGGCTACGGCCTGCGAGACCGCATGCACCCGCTCCACGTCCAGTCGCGGATCGCCTTGCCCCACTTTGATCTTGACGCTGGCGTACCCGCTGCCCACCGCGAGCGCCGCTTGCTCTGCCATCGCCGCCGGGTCGCCGATGGGCACCACCCGCGGGTAGCTCAACTCGGTGTTGCTGCGCCCACCGACCAGGTCGTACACGGGTAGGCCGCCCGCCTGGCCGAGTAGGTCGTGCAAGGCCAGGTCGATCGCCGCCTTGGCGGCGGTGTTTCCGCTGATGACTGCGTCCATCCTGGCGTGCACGGCTTCGATGTCGGCGACGCGGCAGCCGACGATCCGCGGCAGCAGCAGTCGCCGCAGGATCTCGAACGTGCCATGCAGGTGCTCGGCGGTGACGATCTCGTCGGGCACCCCTTCGCCCCACCCGCTGCGCCCCTGCTCATCGATGAGTTCCACGATGACCGCAGGCATCGCCTCCCACCTGCCGTAAGCCACCACGAACGGCTCACGCAACGGCAATTCGATGGCCCAGAGACGGGCAGCGACGACGTTCATGGACACCCTTTCGTGCAGAAACGCTGACGGCCCCGCCCCCGGACAGGGGGCGGGGCCGTCAGTAAGGCTCAGGCCAGAGCTGGGTACAGCGGGAAGCGGCCCGCGAGGGCTTCGACGCGGGCCCGCAGCGCGGCGGCTTCCTCGTCGGACAGCTGCGGGTGCAGCGCGGCCGCGATGATGTCGGCGACCTCAGCGAACTCTGCGTCACCGAAGCCGCGCGTGGCCAGCGCCGGGGTGCCGATCCGCAGACCCGAGGTCACCATCGGCGGGCGCGGGTCGTTGGGGACCGCGTTGCGGTTGACGGTGATGCCGATGCGGTGCAGCTGGTCCTCGCCCTGCTTGCCGTCCAGTTCGCTGTCCCGGAGATCGACCAGCACCAGGTGCACGTCGGTGCCGCCGGTCAGCACACGCACGCCCAGGTCGGCCATGTCCTGCTGGGTTAACCGCTCGGCGAGGATCTTGGCGCCGGAGAGCGTGCGCTCGGTGCGCTCCTTGAACTCCGGCTCGGCGGCCAGCTTGAAGGAGACGGCCTTGGCGGCGATGACGTGCTCCAGCGGACCGCCCTGCATACCCGGGAAGACGGCCGAGTTGAACTTCTTGGCCAAGTCCAGCTCGTTGGTGAGGATGACGCCACCGCGCGGTCCGCACAGCGTCTTGTGCGTGGTCGAGGTGGTGACGTGGGCATGTGGCACCGGGTTGGGGTGCAGCCCCGCGGCGACCAGACCGGCGAAGTGGGCCATGTCGACCATGAAGTAGGCACCGACCTCATCGGCGATCTCCCGGAAGGCCTTGAAGTCGAGGTGGCGGGGGTAGGCCGACCAGCCGGCGATGATCATCTTCGGCTTGTGTTCCTTGGCCAGCTCGGCCACCTCGTCCATGTCCACGAGGCCGTCCTCGCCCACGTGGTAGGGGACGACGTTGAACATCTTGCCGCTGTAGTTCAGGCGCATGCCGTGGGTCAGGTGCCCGCCGTGCGCGAGGTCGAGACCGAGGATGGTGTCCCCGGGCTGCAGCAGCGCGAAGAACACAGCTGTGTTGGCCTGGGCGCCGGAGTGCGGCTGAACGTTGGCGTAGCCCGCGCCGAACAGGGACTTCAAGCGCTCGATGGCCAGTTTCTCGGTGACGTCGACGTGTTCGCAGCCGCCGTAGTAGCGGCGGCCGGGGTATCCCTCGGCGTACTTGTTCGTCGCCACCGAACCCTGCGCTTGCATGACCGCGACCGGGGCGAAGTTCTCCGACGCGATCATCTCCAGCGTGTTTTCCTGACGCGCGAGTTCGGCGTCGAGTGCCTGGGCGATTTCTGGGTCGACCGCGGACAGCGGCTGGTTCAGCAGGTTCATGGTTGCAGTGTTCCAGAGACTGGCCGCTGCGCGCGGGCAGTCTCGAAGGAAGCGCCGCGATAGAGCCGGTGCGCTTGCCCGCGGGCCGGGTGTGCCGTAGGAGAGAGACATGCGCAGCGCACCGGAGAACTCTGCAGATGCCTGGGAGCCGATCGACGCTCTTCGTCGGATCGCGTTCCTGCTGGAACGCACCCAAGGGCAGACCCGAAAGATCGAGGCATTCCGCAAGGCGGCTGCTGCGGTGATGGCGGTCCCGCCGCAGGAACTGCAGGCTCGTGCCGAGGCGGGCACGCTACAGGAGTTGCCCGCGATCGGGGCCAGCACCGGCAAGGTCATCGCGCAATGCCTGGCCGGGCAGGAGCCGGAGTATCTGCAAGACCTGGCCAGCTTGGCGGGTCCACTGGCCCAGGACGGGCAGGAGTTGCTCGCGCAGTTGCGCGGTGATCTGCACAGCCACTCGGACTGGTCCGATGGCGGGGCCCCCATCCAGGAGATGGTGGCTACCGCGATGGAGTTGGGGCGCGACTACCTGGTGTTGAGCGACCACTCCCCCCGGCTGCGGGTGGCCAACGGACTGTCCCCGGAGCGTTTGGCCAACCAGATCGTGGTGGTGGAACACATCGATGAGCATCTGGAAACCACCGGCGAAGACTTTCGACTGTTGACCGGCATCGAGGTCGACATCCTGGATGACGGCTCGCTGGATCAGGATCCGCGGCTGTTGGACCGCCTCGATGTGGTGGTGGCGTCGGTGCACAGCAAACTGCGCATGGAGCGTTCCGCGATGACCCGGCGGATGCTGGCCGCGGTGCGCAACCCTCGGGTGAACGTTCTCGGCCACTGCACCGGTCGGCTCGTTGCCGGGGGGCGTGGCACCCGACCCCAGAGCCAGTTTGACGCCGCCGCCGTTTTCGCCGCCTGCGCGGAGAACGACGTCGCCGTCGAGATCAACTCCCGCCCCGAACGTTGCGACCCTCCCGATGAGCTGATCACCCTGGCGCTGGAGGCCGGCTGCCTGTTCAGCATCGACACCGATGCCCACGCCCCGGGGCAGTTGGACTTCCTTGCCTACGGCGCAGAACGCGCGCAGCGCCTGCAAGTGCCGCCGGAGCGAATCGTGACCACTTGGGGCTTGGATCGGCTTTTGGGCTGGTCACGGCCTTGACCGGGCCGAAATTCGGTTGCGTTTCAGGCCCCGCGGAACCCCGATTTGGGTGTTGGACGGATCGTCGCCTATGCTTTCTCAAGTCCTCGACGGACCAAGCTGCTCGGTCGTGAGCATGAAGACGGCGAGGCCTGGCGAGTGACAAACGCACAGGTCCCCATCGTCTAGCGGCCTAGGACCCCGCCCTTTCACGGCGGTAGCACGGGTTCGAATCCCGTTGGGGATACGCAGTAAAGTTTGACCCTCATTACGAGGCCCCGTAGCGCAGTTGGTTAGCGCGCCGCCCTGTCACGGCGGAGGTCGCCGGTTCGAGCCCGGTCGGGGTCGCTCAATTTGCAGGGCCAGGTAGCTCAGTTGGTACGAGCGTCCGACTGAAAATCGGAAGGTCGGCGGTTCGACCCCGCCCCTGGCCACCACGACGATGAAGGCGCCTGGTTCTCCAGGCGCCTTTCGTCATTCCCCGCTCCGGGCCGCCACGACCGGAGTCGCCACCGCCGGTATCGGGCCGGACCGGCAACATTCAGCACGCCGGCGTCCAGCGACGGAAACGCGCCGACCCCCAGCCCTGGTCTTCGCCCTGAGCCGCCGCTGTTCTTTCTCAGCGGCGATCTTCTCCCCAGCCGGAAGAGGCTCCGCCGGGGCCGATCAGGACCGCGCCGGGGTGAGATCTACGTCACAAGTCCTGCTCCAGCTCGGAGCCGGGAACCGCCGGGGCCGTTCTGAGGACCTACCGAGCAGGGGGCCCGCGAGCGCGCCCTGCACGACCCGACAGGCTGAGCCGCGTTGGGTCGCAGCGAGGTCGGTGCGGAACGGCTTGCGTGGTCCCACCCGCGAAGGCCCCGGCGGGTCTGCGGCAACGCGGTAGCCGCGCGGCGCCAGCGACGTTCCGCTGCCCGCTTGGGTCGCCCACCCTGCTTTACAGGCCCCTGCGGTGCCTTTTCCCGCGTAATCGGGGTTCGCAGCAGTATCCGACCTGGGGCCGGACGGCAGCCATCTGGCGCCCGCCATGTCGATGTCAAACTCCCGCCGGCTCCCCTGATGCAGACCCGCCCGGCGTCAACTGGACGCCGGTCCTGTACCGGTGGCTCGGCCGTCCCGCGCGGGCTGCAGGCCGGCTCTCAGATGGCCGACAACCCTGGACTCAAACCCCGAAAACAGCATTTTTGACGCTCGTCCACAAGGCCTGCAGTTGGACAACCGACCGCGTTAAACCCCCTCTCACCTGCAGCGATGTAGTTGCGGAGGGGGTTTGGATGACTTACCGTCATGAGTGGAAAGCGTCAGTCTTGGGGGACCGAAGCACCGCATGGATCGCAGGTGTCTGGCGTACACATGCGTTCGGACTGGCGGGGAGGGAATTACATGACACGGCCTATGTCGGCGACCGAGCGCGCCTACGCGGAGACCCGCGAGAAGATTCTTGACGGGGTACATGCCGGCGGCGACGTCATCACCGAAGGTCAGGTGTCGACGTCGCTGGGTATCAGTCGCACCCCGGTGCGTGAGGCGTTCCTCCGTCTGCAGTCCGAGGGTCTGCTCGAGCTGTACCCCAAGCGGGGGGCGGTGGTGGTGCCTGTCTCTGATGAGGAGGCCGCCTCTGTCATGGAGGCGCGCGAACTCATCGAAACCTTCGCCGCGACGAAGGTACTCACCGAGAACGCTGAGCCCCCCAGGGAGCTCACCGACGCCATGTGGCGCATCCTGGCCCAGCAGCAGACGCACCTGCGGGCCCGCTCCTACCTGGATTATCTCGACGCCGACACGGCGTTCCACCTGGTGCTCGTGGAGGCCTGCGGCAACCCTTTTCTGGGTGACTACATGCGCAGCCTGCGCGACCGTCAGCGACGGCTGGCCTCGCGTAGCCCGCGCGGCTTGGCAGAGCGCCTCGAGGCCTCTTACCAGGAACACCTGGCTTTGGCTCAGACCTTCGAAGAAGGCGACCTGGACGCCTACCTGTCCCGGCTGCGCACCCACTTGCGTCTTGGCCGGACCCGCGTCCTGGGGGCCTCGAACACCGGCCCCGGCAACGGCGGCGGCAGCCTCAGCGCACGACGCTGAGCAGGGGTCGACGTATACGCGGACGAACTGCGCCCCCCCAGGGGCGGCGGGACCGCGTCCACGCCTTCCTGACCCGCGGGCAGCGGGCAGCGGGCAGCGGGCAGCGGGCAGCGGGCAGCGGATCACCGTACCGCGCGGGGATCTGTCTGGGCTGGAGCTCGCACGCGACGAGATCATGGGCAGGATGCTGGAGCGAAGACAGCTGGCGACGCACGCTGGCTACGGTCTACAGAACCGGGCTTGAGAGGCCGTCACCGGGTGAATAGGGGCGCCGACTGCTCTATTCGCAGGCGCGCCCCTGATAGGGCATCTAAAATCTTCGACTCGTGCTCCGGGGTGAGCCGCGTCAGAGGAACCGAGCAGCTGATGGCATCCATTGCCGGACTGCCATAGTGGAGCGCCATGCCGTAGCACTGCAACCCCAGCGTATTTTCCTCACGATCGATTGAATAACCCCGCTGACGCGTGCGCTCTAGATCCTCGAGCAGGTCCTGACGGTCGGTGATCGTATGAGGCGTCAACGCCTGGAGCCGTCGGGGAAGCTCCAGAGCCTTGGCCGTGCGCTCCGCGAGAAGCGCCTTTCCTAGTGAGGTCGCCCAGGCCGGAAGCCTGCGCCCCACCCGATTGAACCCTCTGATCTCCTGGTGCGACTCCTGAGTGGCGAGGTAGACAATCTGGTCCCCGTCGAGCCGGCCAAGATGGATGGTTTCGTTAAGGCGAGCCGCGAGGTCAGCGATGATCGGCCGAACGACTCGCACGTGCGGGTCTGAATCGATGAACGACGTACCCGCGATGAGCACGCGGATCCCCAGGCTGTAGAAGTTCCCACTCTCATCGACCTGTACCCACCCACAGCCGATCAGCGTCTTGAGCAACGCATACGTGCTCGACCTCGGCGCATCGACGCCGTCGGCGACCTCCTTGAGCCGCGCCGGGTTGGCCTGTCGACCTGCGAGGTACTCAAGCACCTCTACGGTCCGCACGGCGGACTTAACCTCGCGGACGCCAACCACGTCGTCAGCCATAACACCTCCTAGGGCGGGACGTCCCAACTCTAGCCGCGCACTGGCGCACTGTCTGAAAACTTAATTCACATCACTAGACATGATCTACATATGAAGACATATAGTCACAACATGCCGTGGGGAGGCCTACAAGGCTGGACGACATCCCCACACCGTCACCCATGAAGGGAACTCGACGATGTTCGAGCCATGTGGAGCGATCCCCGCGATGGTCACGCCGCTGACACGCGAAGGTGAGCTCATAGAGCAGGGCCTCAAAGACGCCCTGGACCACACGATCAACGGAGGCGTACACGGCGTCTTTGTCCTTGGCAGTTCCGGGGAGATCTTCGGTCTCACCGACGAGCAGAAGCGCCGGGTCATCGAGATCACCGTCGAGCATGTCGCCGGACGCGTCCCGGTGTATGCCGGCGCGTCGGAGATCACCACGCGCGACTGCATCAAGACGATGCACATGATCAACGACGTCGGCGGAGTCGACGCGGTTTCCGTGCTGACCCCCTACTTCGTCGTCCCCACACAACACGAGTTGGTCGCACACTTCCGAGCCATCGCAGGTGAGACAGACCTCCCTGTTCTGCTCTACAACAACCCCGGCAAGACCCTGGTCCCCATCAGCGTGGCCGCGGCGGTCGAGCTGGCCGACCTGCCCAACGTGGTGGGGGTCAAAGATTCCAGCGGGAATCTCGGTACCACTGCAGACTTCCTGCGGGAGTGCCCCGAGAACTTCGCCGTACTCGTGGGCAAGGACACCCTCATTTACGCTGGCTTGGCGATGGGCGCAAAGGGCGCCATAGCCTCGACAGCCAACATCGCTCCTCGCCTGGTCGCCGAGATCTACAACGCCTGGACCTCAGGTGACCAGGAACGCGCACTCCGTCTTCAAGAACAGCTGGCGCCCGTGCGCTACCTAGTGGACCAGGCTACTTTTCCGGTCGTCCTTAAAGAGGGCCTGCGTATGTCCGGCGTCGATGCTGGCTACTGTCTCGCCCCGGCCACGGACTTCGAGGAGGCCCTCAGGGCTCCCCTACAGCGAGCCCTGGACGCTGCCGCAGCGGTAGAGACCACCAACCCCAACCCGTCTAGCCGCAAGGGCTGATCCACATGCCACTTCTGGTCGTCGCCATTGCTGTCGCCGTCCTCCTGGTCTTAATGACGAGGTTCAAGTTCAACGGCTTTATCTCTCTGCTCCTCGTTGCCATCGGCGTGGCGCTCGTCATGGGCATCGCCCCCGATGAGATCTCAGACACCCTCGCCAAGGGCCTCGGCGGTCAGATCAAGGACACGATGCTCGTGGTCGGCCTGGGGGCCATGCTCGGTCGGGTGCTGGGTGACTCTGGTGCTGCCCAGCGCATCGCCTCCAAGCTCGTCGACGTCTTCGGCGTCAAGGGGGTCCAGGCCGCGATGGTCATCAGCGCCATGCTCCTCGGCGTCACGATGTTCTACGAGGCAGCCTTCGTCATCATTGTCCCGGTGGCGTTCACGCTGGTCCGCGCCACCAAGACCAACCTCCTGTGGGTCGGTCTGCCCATGTCGATCGCGTTGTCGACGATGCACTCCTTCCTCCCGCCCCACCCCGGTCCGACGGCAGTCGCCGGAACTTTTAACGCCTCCGTCGGCCTGACGCTGGCCTACGGTCTTCTCTTCGCTGTGCCGATCGCGGCCTTCATCGCTATGTTGTGGCCGCGCCTGCCGTTCATCAAAAAGATGAACCCTTCGATTCCGACCGGCCTGGTCTCCGAGAAGCTTTTCACCGACGAAGAGATGCCGAGCATGCGCTCGTCTCTTGTCATCACCTTGCTCCCGGTCGTTCTCATCGCCGGTGCCGCCGTCGCGGACATGACCATGGACAAGAACAGCACCGCCTTATCCTGGATCAACTTTTTCGGCGCGGCCCCCATCTCCCTAATGATCGCGCTCATGGTGGCTACATACGTCCTCGGCCCCCGCATCGGTCGCAGCCTGGAGCAGGTCGCAGCCTCTTGCACTGGTTCCGCTAAGGCTATGGCCATGATCCTGATGACCATCGGTGCTGGCGGTGCCTTCAAGCAGGTTCTTGTTGAGGCGGGCATCGCCGACTACATCAAGGACATCACCGGAGGCCTCGATGTGTCCCCCATCATCCTCGCCTGGGTGATCGCAGCTGTGCTGCGCATCGCTCTCGGATCGGCCACCGTGGCAGTTGTCACCGCTGCGGGCGTGGCGGCCCCGATCGCCGCAGTCAGCGGCGTGCAACCCGAGCTCATGGTCCTCGCAGTGTCCTGCGGCTCGATCGCCTTCTCCCACGTCAACGACCCCGGTTTCTGGATGTTCAAGGAGTACTTCAACTTGTCCGTCATGGACGCCATCAAGGCGCGCACGACATACACCACCTGCCTGGCCGTCCTCGGCCTCCTTGGTGTGCTGAGCCTCAACGCGATCCTCGGCCCTGTCTGACTCGGGCTCCCCCTTCGCTCACACCATTCCCCCGACATCAGGAGATAGTCACATGAAGGTTGGATTTATCGGTCTCGGCATCATGGGCAAGCCCATGGCCAAGAACCTCCTCAATGCGGGCCACGAGCTCGTCGTGCTTGATCGCAGCGACGCCTCTGCGGAGCTGACGGAACTCGGAGCCAGCTCCGCTAGCTCTGCTGCGGAGATGGCCGCCCAAGTCGAGCTCGTTATCACGATGGTCCCCGACTCACCGCAGGTCCGAGAGGTCGCACTGGGAGCGGATGGGCTGATCGAGGGCGCGCGCGAAGGGCTCGTGTACGTCGACATGTCTTCGATCTCGCCCATAACCTCCAGGGAGGTTGCCGCAGCCCTAGCAGCCAAGGGCGTCAAGATGCTTGACGCGCCGGTGTCCGGCGGCGAGCCGAAGGCCATCGACGGGACCCTAGCGGTAATGGTCGGTGGCGACGAGCAGACTCTTGCCAAGGTAGAAGGCGTCCTGGACGTCATGGCCGGCTCGGTCACCTACGTCGGCCCGATCGGTGCCGGCAATATCGCCAAACTGGCCAATCAGGTTGTGGTCGCGCTGAACATCGCGGCGGTCGCCGAGGCCTTCACGCTCGCCCAAAAAGCTGGTGTCGACCCCGCGATGGTCCTCGCGGCCATTCGCGGTGGTCTGGCCGGCAGCGCCGTGCTCGATGCCAAGGGCCCCATGATGCTGGATGGCAACATTACGCCGGGGTTCCGGATCAACCTACACATCAAGGACCTGAACAACGCGCTGGCAACATCTCACGAGGTCGGCGTCCCGCTGCCACTTACCGCTGCCGTCCGCGAGATGATGACTGCTCTGGCGGTCGACGGTTACGACACCAGCGACCACTCGGCCCTGGTCCGCCACTACGAGAAGCTCGCTAACACTCAGGTGCGCAGGGACGAGACGATCTCATGAGCGTCCCCACGGTTGCGAGCCTCGAGGTCTACCCCGTCGCGGGCAGGGACTGCATGGAGCTCAACCTCTCCGGCGCCCACGGCCCCTACTTCACGCGCAACATCGTGGTGCTCACCGACTCGACCGGTACCGTCGGCGTCGGCGAGGTTCCAGGCGGAGAGAGGATCACCGAGACCATTCAGGAGGCAGCCAAGCTGGTAGTCGGCACGTCCATCGCGGACTACCGCAACACCCTTCGCCGGGTTGGCGAGACCTTCTCCGACCGCGACTCGGGCGGCCGAGGTCTCCAGACCTACGACCTCCGCACCACAGTTCACGCCGTGACTGCGATCGAGTCGGCTCTCCTAGACGTCTACGGCAAGTTCGTCGACCTCCCGGTCGCTGCTCTGCTGGGTGACGGCCAGGTTCGCGACAGCGTTAAGGCGCTGGGCTATCTGTTCTACGTGGGTGACCCCGACAAGACCGATCTGGACTACGTGCGGGAGAAGGACTCAAACGTCCCGTGGTATCGCCTTCGCCACGAGGAGGCCCTCACCCCCGAAGCAATCGTCGCAATGGCCGAGGCAACCTACGATCTCTACGGCTTCGAAGACTTTAAGCTGAAGGGCGGTGTGCTCTCCGGCGCCGAGGAGATGAGGGCCGTAGTAGCACTCAAGGAACGCTTCCCGGATGCCCGCATCACTCTGGACCCCAACGGAGCGTGGTCCCTGGAAGAGGCGGTCGACCTCTGCAAGGACAAAGTCGGCATCCTGGCCTATGCCGAGGACCCTTGCGGCGCCGAGAACGGTTTCTCCGGACGTGAGGTGCTCGCAGAGTTCCGTCGCGCGACCGGCCTACCCACAGCCACCAACATGGTCGCGACCGACTGGCGCCAGATGATGCACTCAATTGCCCTGCAATCGGTTTCCATCCCGCTGGCCGACCCACACTTCTGGACGATGCAGGGGTCGGTCCGGGTTGCACAGCTCTGCCATGACATGGGGCTGACATGGGGCTGTCACTCCAACAACCACTTCGACATATCGTTGGCAATGATCGCGCACTGCGGGGCAGCTGCTCCCGGGGCCTACAACGCCTTGGACACGCATTGGATCTGGCAGGAGGGCCTCGAGCGCTTGACACTGGATCCTCCAAGAATCACGGGTGGGGAGATCGCCGTCCAGGGCCCGGGTCTCGGTATCGAGATTGACATGGAGCAGGTACGTGCCGCACACCTGCTCTACAAGAACAAGGTCGAAGGTAACGGCGCTCGTGACGATTCGATCGGTATGCAGTTCCTGTCACCGGGTTGGATCTTTGACCACAAGCGGCCCTGCCTGGTTCGCGACTCGGTGCCGGTCGGGGCCGAGCAGCCAACTGACGGCTGAGGCCCGCGCGCGACCCCGGAGGATGCGGGAAGAGAGCAATGCGCCCTCTTCCCGCACCTCAGGCGACAGCTAGCGGTAGCTAGACGTGGGAGATGGGGCGTGTCAGCGACTAGGTCCGGGCCTATAACCCCGTAGCGACCGCCTCCCGGTTGGCTGCGTACTGGTAAAGGACGCGCTCGAAGTGCGGGCGCTCTGTGAAGTCAGTGCTACTACCGACTCGAGAGCATCGAACCAGGAACCAGGAAGGCCCGTCTTAGCCCAAAGGGGGACGTTCACGCAGCGACTGTCTCGGTGGCGACGCTTGAACACCCGAGCGATGACGCTCGAGGCGCCCACCCCAGCACCGGACGCTGCAGGGGCTCACCGAGCGGGCAGCAGCGCACCGACGCGATATCCGGCGGGTTCTCAGGGACGCGGTTCCTCACGTCGGGTCGGGTCGGGCGCGGGGCGGTACTGATCGCTCGGATAGCCCGGGGGCGGCCCCTCGGTGATGACCGTGGTCCGCTCCTGCGCTGCGAAGGAGGCGATGACCGAGTACACCAACTGCACCAACAGCCAGGCGACGGCGAGCGCGCCGAGGAAGCGGATGACGGTGTTCTGGAAGCTCATGTCGCCGTCCATGAACGACATCAGGGACGGGATCGAGAGCACTAGGGCGATGAGGACGACGAGCCCGAAGGGGGGCCCGGACTCCTCGATGACGATCTCGAGATGCTCGTCCTGGGCGGCGCCCTTCTTGCCCTTCTTCCCCTTCTTGGGGGCCTTAGGCGGCCGTGACTTCCGCGACATTCACCACTCCCGAGGTGACGAGGGTGAGCTGCCCGCCGAGTTCGGCATAGGACAGAACGGGGGTGCGCGGCGCGGCGCTTTCCAACAACCGCCGCACCGGTAGTCGAAGTGGTGCCGCGCAGACGACAACGGGGGGATTACCGGCGGCTTCTGCTGCCTGAGCGGTACGCGCGGCCTCCATCGCGATGCGCTCCGCGACCATGGGATCCATCATCAGGAACGAGCCTGCCTCTCCCTGTCGCAGCGTTTCCAACATCCGCTGTTCCAGCAACGGGTCGAAGGTGATCACGGACAGCCGCCCGTCCACGGCGTGGCTGGCCGCGATGGCCGGGCCGAGCGCCCCACGGGCTGCTTCGACGAGCCCCTCCGGGTCCGGGCTGGCTTTGGCTCGCATCGACATGGCCTCGAAGATGCGCACCAGGTCTCGGATGCACACCCGCTCGGACAGCAACGCCTGCAGGGTGCGCTGCACATCGCCCAACGACAGCGGCGCCGGGGTGAGCTCTTCGATGACCACCGGGTGGCTCTGGCGCACCATGTCCACGAGCATCTTCACGTCTTCACGGCCCAGCAGTTGAGCAGCGTGCACCCGCACCACTTCAGCCATGTGGGTAGTGACCACCGAACTGCGGTCGACGACCGTGGAGTTGGCGAGCGCGACGTGTTCGCGCAGCTCCGCCGGAACCCATTTGGCTTCCAGCCCGAAAACCGGTTCCTGGGTCGCCATGCCCGGCAGGGAGTCCAGGTCGTCCCCGATGGCCAACACCATGCCGGCCGGGGCTTGACCGCGGGCCACCTCCACACCGTGCACTCGGATCGCGTAGTGCCTCGGCGGCAGATCCAGGTTGTCTCGGGTACGCACCAGGGGCACCACGATGCCGATCTCCTGGGCCAGTTTGCGGCGCAGCGCACGAACCCGGTCCAGCAGGTCGCCGCCGGCAGCAGCATCTACCAGGTCGATCAGGTCGTAGGCCAGTTCGAGCTCCAGCGGCTCCACGCGCATGTCCTGGGCGATCGCCAACGGCGAGTCCTTCTGCGGCTGGGTGGGCAGCTCGTCGATCTCCGGGGTGTCTTCGACCTCTTCGCCGGGCTTGGGTAGGCGCGCAGCGATGACCAGGGCCAGCGTTCCGATGAGAATGAAAGGGGCCTTGGGCAGCCCGGGGATGAGACCGAGGATGAGGATGGTCGCGCCCGCCATCTGCACGGATTGGCGTTGCCGACCGAACTGTCCGAGCAGTTCGGTACCCATGTCGTTCTCGGTGGTGGCGCGGGTGACGATCAGACCGGTCGCCACCGACAGCAGCAGCGCCGGGATCTGGCTGACCAGTCCATCACCCACGGACAACAAGCTGTAGGTGCTGATGGACTCCCCGGCGCTCATGCCGCGTTGAGCCATACCGATGACGAAGCCGCCGAGCAGGTTGATCAGCGTGATGATGACCGAGGCGATCGCGTCACCCTTGACGAACTTGGAGGCACCATCCATCGCGCCGTAGAAGTCTGCTTCGGCGGCGACTTCCTTGCGTCGCTGGCGGGCCTGGTCCTCGTCGATCAGGCCCGAGTTGAGGTCGGCGTCTACAGCCATCTGCTTACCGGGCAGGGCGTCCAAGGTGAAGCGGGCCGCGACCTCGGCCACGCGCCCGGCACCGTTGGTGATGACGGTGAACTGGATGATCATCAGGATGACGAAGATGACCAGACCGACGACGATCGAGCCGCCGACGACGAAGTCCCCGAAAGCCTCGATCACCTTTCCGGCGTAACCGTCGGTGAGCACCAACCGGGTGGAGCTGATGTTCAGCGAGAGCCGGAACAGGGTGGCCAGCAGCAGCAACGCCGGGAAGATCGAGAAGTCCAGCGGTTTGGTGACCCGCAGGCTCACCAGAAGGATCAACACCGACAGCGCGATGTTGAAGGCCAGCAGCACATCCATGACGAATGGCGGCATGGGCACGACCATCATCACGACAATGCCGATGATGGCTGCGGGGACACCGATCTGCCCGGCTAGGCTCGACTTCACTCAGGCCTCTCGAAGCTGGCGTGAACGCGCCCTGACGGGGCGAGTGACTGACGTTTCCCCATCGGCCCAGCGGTGCCCAACCTGAGAGTGGCGCACTACCACCGGAGCCGGGTATACCGCGCGGATCAGGCTGCTCGACCTGCGGTGGGTGAAGCGGGCGAACCCGGCTCGACATCGTCGTGAACAGGGTCGACGTGGATGCCCAGCGCTTCGTCGGTGAGGTCCTCGGGCAGGTTCCGTCCGTCGAAGCCGGGGTGACGAAGCGGGGAGCGGTGGGTCCCTGCGGAGCGGCCCAGACCGCCCATGCGCATGACGAAGGCGAGGACCTGAGCGATGGTGTCGTACAGCTCGAACGGGATGAAGTCGTCGATGTCGCACATCTTGTAGAGCATTCGCGCCACGATCACATCCTCGACCAGAGGGATGCCCTGGGCTTCGGCTTCCTCCCGGATGCGTTTGGCCAGGAACCCGGTGCCCTTGGCCACCACCTGCGGCGCGCCCGAACCTTTCTCATACTTCAAGGCCACCGCGATCCGGGCCGGGTTGGTCAGCACCACGGTCGAGTCCCCCACCGCCGCCATCATCCGGCGCCGCCCCATCTCGCGCTGCTTCTGGCGCCGCATGCCCTTGACCATCGGGTCACCTTCCTGCTGCTTACTCTCCTTCTTGATCTCGTCCTTGCTCATCCGCATCGACTTGCCGACTCGATGCCGTTCCATGCCGTAGTCCGCGGCCGCGATGACCAGACCGACCAGCGCGATCCGGGTGATGATCTGCATCGCCGACTTCTGCGTCACCTGGATGACCGAGGTCAGCGACCAGGTACCCGACCCTGCGATCTCGGTGATGGTGCCCGAGACGATGCCGTAGGCCACGAACCCGAATACGACGAACTTGATGAGCGTCTTGACCAGGTTCCAGGCGCCCTGCATCCCGAACATGTTCTTCAAGCCGGTGACGGGGTTCAGCTTCTTCCACTTCGGCTTGAACCGTTTGGGGTGCGGCTTGTTGCCACCTTGGATGAGCTGACCCAGCGTGCCCAGGAACATGCAGGCCAGCACCAGCGGGCCGATGGTCCACAGCAGCGACAGCATCGTCTGTTTGAACAGTGCCGTCGCCGAGGACAGGACCGGTTCGTGAATGATGCCCAGGACGGTGTGCAGGGTGCGGTCCACGAGTTTGGACAGGTTGCGCACGGTCATCGGACCGAATGCGACGAATGCCAGCACCGTCAGCCACATCGAGAGGTCTTGGGTCTTGGCGACGTTGCCTTCTTGTTTGGCCTCTTTGGCCTTTTGCGGGGTCGCCTTCTCAGTTTTGCTGGACTTGTCGTCGGCCACGGCTCACCCCCCGAGCATTCGGGTGACCGGCCCGAACTGGCGCAAGATCTGCGACAGCCCGGTGTCGATGGCGGCGGGCATGAACGCGATCGCCAAGGTGGCCAGGGAAACGGTCAGCAGGGTCTTCACCGGGAAGCTCAGCTGGAAGATGTTCAGGCTCGGCACCGCGCGGGAGACCAGACCCAAAGCCAGGTCGGTCAGGAACAGCACGGCCACGATCGGCCCGGAGATTTCCAACGCTGAGATGACCAGCCGGTCCAGGTTGCTGCCCATCGCCTGGGCTAGGCGCCCCAGGCTCATCTCACCGGCCGGCACGATCTGGAAGGAGGTGAGCAGTCCGCGCAGCAACAGCAGATGTCCTCCGGTGGCGAACAGCAAGGTCGTACCGATGAGGTAGTAGATCCGTCCGAAGATCGAGGAGTTGGTGTTGGAGACCGGGTCCAACATGGTGGCCATCGCCAACATGCTGAACAGGTCGACGAACTCACCGGCGGCCTGCACAGCAGTGAACAGCGCCAGCACAAGTACCCCGAGGGTCAGCCCGGTCAACAACTGCCAGGTGATCGCCCCGATGAAGCCCGGCAGTCCGGTGATGACGGTGTCCACGACCAGGTGCGGGAAGATCGGTAGCGCCACCGCGAAGGCGATCATCGCGCGCACGTTCAGCGGCACCGACTTGCTGCTGAAGGGCGGAGCGATGATGAGGAAGGCCAGGATGCGCACCGAGACCAAGATGAAGGTCAACAGCGGGGTCAGGCCGACGTCGATGCTCACAGCGACCTCACGGTCGCAGCAGCGTGGGCAGCGACTTGAAGAGGTTCTCGGTGAACGTCACCGCCTCGTTCATCATCCAGTTCCCGGCGAACAGCAACACCAAGGCGACGGCGATGACCTTCGGCACGAAGGTCAACGTCATCTCCTGCACCTGGGTCACGGATTGCAATAGTGAGATGGCGAACCCGATGACCAGGCTGATGATGAGGATCGGACCGGCAAGTTTGGCCCCGAGCGTCATCGCCTGAACCGCGATGTGCATGACGTCGTTGTCGCTCATGTCATCCCCCCTGCTGGTAACTGGCCACGAGGGCGGTGGTGATGAGCGACCAGCCGTCGACCATGATGAAAAGCAAAATCTTGAACGGCAGCGAGATCATCACCGGCGGCAGCATCATCATTCCCATCGACATCAGCACCGAGGCCACGACCAGGTCGATGACCAGGAACGGGATGAAGATGACGAAGCCGATGATGAACGCGCTCTTCAGTTCCGAGAGCACGAATGCGGGCAGCAGCGTGGTGAACGAGACGTCTTCGCGTCTGGCCGGCTGCGGGGACTTGCTCAGGGTGATCATCGTCTGCAGTTCTTGACGTCCGGTCTGACGCAGCATGAAGGTGCGCAGCGGCGCTTCACCACGGTCGAAGGCTTGCGTCATCGTCACCCGGCCACTCAGGTAGGGCTGGATCGCTTGGTCGTTGACGTCTTTGACGACCCCGCCCATCACGAACAGGCTGAGGAACAGGGCGATTCCGACGATCACCTGGTTAGGCGGAATGGTCGGGGTTCCCATCGCCTGACGGGTCAGGCCCAGGACGATGACGATCTTGGTGAACGAGGTCATCAGCAGCAGCAGCGCGGGGGCAACGGAGAGCACCGTCATCAACACGATGATCGTCACCGCTTGGCTGCGACCGGCGCCCTCACCATCGATCTGCACCGACACTCCGGGACCGTCCGGACTCGCAGGGCCGGAGGGCGCCGCCGGTGGCACGGGCGGACGCGGCCTGGCCGGGACCCCGACGGCAGCAGAAGCTCCGGCCGGTGCGGCAACGGCAGGAGCCGACACCGACAGCCCAGCGCCCGTGGCCGCCTGGGCCACTGTGCCCTGCGCAGTCAAGCCCAGGGTTGTGGCCAGGGTGGCGGCGGCGGCCAGCGTCCACGCGGCACGACGAAGCCGTCGCCCCGGACGGAAGCTGTGCGCCTTACCCACGGTGGCGTCCCTTCTGCCGCTCGCTCAGAGCAGCGATCACTTTGCCGACCTCGCCTTGGCGCCGCAGCACCTCGCTGAAGTCCGGGATGGACTTGGCATCGCTGAGGTCTTCCTTCACCACATCGGCAGCAGACAGCTCAGTCAGCACCCGAACGTCGGTGTCGGTCACTCCCAGGAGGAGGATCTTTTCGTTGACTTTGACGACCTGGACGGATGAGCCGCGCCCTAGCTGCCGACGGGCCAACACCTCCACCGTGACCTGCGCGGAAGGCCGTGATGGCCGGGCGCCGGTGCGGCTGGCGAGGATTCGCATGAACAGGATGAGCAGGCCCAGCACGATGACCAGCGAGACGCCCGCGCGGAGCAAGGAAACGGCCACAGAGCCGTCGGTCACGCCGTGACCCGCCCGTCGTCGTTGCGGTCCGGGCTGAGGACCTCGGAGATGCGCACCGCGAACTCCTCATCGACAACGACGACCTCGCCGTGCGCGATGAGGGTGCCGTTGACAAGTACATCCACCGGGGCCCCGGCGGCCCGGTCCAGTTCGACGATGGAGCCCGGGGTCAGACCGAGGATTTCCTGAACGGTCAGGCGCGCCCGGCCGAGTTCGACGCTGACGCCCATCACCACTTCGCGCAGCAGGTCCAGGCGGCGCGGGTCGACCGTGAAACCCATTCCGGGGTTGAACGGTTGCAGTTGCGGGGTTGGCATACCGGGCAGGTTCATCGCTTGCGCGGCGGCGGCTGCTTGGGCTGCGGCCGCCGCGGCTTCGGCAGCGTTCTGCGGCTGTCCCTGCGGCGGGTAGGGCGGGTATCCCTGCTGGGGGTACCCCTGTTGGGGATACCCCTGCTGCGGGTAACCCTGTGGGGGGTAACCCGGCTGCGGGTAGCCCGGCGGGAGGCCCTGCTGGTACTGGGCGTAGGCGGCCGGGTCGCCCTGCTGGGGCGCTGCAGGTTGGAAGCTCTCGCCTGCCGCCTGGCCGGACCCGGCTGCCTCAGCCGAGCTCTGGTCCTCCTGGGCCCCGGAATCCTCGCCGGACTCGTCCTCGTCCTCGGTCTCGGCCTCCGCCTCGTCGCTGTTGCCCTCGGCCTCGGCCTCGGCTTCGGCGATGGCGGCTGCCAACTGGGCCGCGGCGCCCTCACCGGTGGCTTCGGCGGGCATCGCCAGCAGCAGCGCCGCCAGCGTCGACTCGTGGAAGACACCGACGACCCCGGCCTCGTCGGCGTTCTCCAGCACATCGAAGGGGTCGGTCATGTGGGCCTGGCCGGCCTTGAAATCCCCCAGCCCCTCGTGCATCTGCTCCAGGGCCTCGGTCAGCGCCGTCGTCCACAGGTTGCGTGCCTCGGTGCGGTCGAAAACCTCGCCGCTCTTGTGGTCGACCAGGCCGGTGATGACCAGCACGGCCGCGCCGGTGTTGCCGGCGTTGTTCAGCACCACCTCCACAGCGAAGGCGCCACCGGGCAACGACATCGTCGTGGCCTGAATGGCATCGAGGGCTTCAACGGTGAGCGAGTCCGCCTCGGCGAAGTGCGCGGGCAGCGCGCCCGCGCCTGCGAGCAGGGCGGCGTCGAGCTCTGGCGTGGTAGGCATCAGCGTTCCTTCGCAAGGGGGCGTGCGGTCATGACGTGACGATCTGGCAGGCGAGGCGCTTGCCGTGGCTACCGGGGACGGCGGTCGCGACAGGGATGCCGTCGGCCTCCAAGGTCAACGGCTGGTTTGTGGGGTGGTGCAGCGGCAGGACGTCGCCCACCTCGAGATCGAGGATGTCCCGCGAGGGCAACGCGATCGGCGCGAACGCCACCCGCACCTCAACTGGCACCTCGTGCATGCGTTCCTTGAGGCTCTCCGCGGCTTCGGCCTTGGCGCCGGAGAGCTCGATCTCGGGTTTGGCGTGTACCGAATCCAGCACCGGAGCGATGGTCTCCACCGGGATGCACAACGTGGACCGGGCTGTCTGGTCGCCGAGCTTGATCTCGAACTCGGCGACGATCATCGCGTCCGAGGGCGGAGCCAACTGCAGGAACTGCGGGTCGGACTCCATCGACTGCACTTCGCCCTTGACCCCACCCAGGCTCTCGAAGGCGTACCGCAGCTCCCACACCATCTGTTTGACGAGGCTGCGGATCAGGCCGCTCTCGATCTCGGACAGGGCACGGCTGGGCTGTTTGCTGGTGCCAGGCCCACCCAACAGGCGGTCGATGACACTCATCACGAGGTCCATGGGGAGCTGAAAAACCCCATCGCCCTCTAGCGGTGCGAAGTTCAGTATGGCGAGCAGCGACGGGTTCGGCACCCGCCCGATGTACTCGTCATACGTCGTTTGCACGACGTCTTCGAGGTTGGCGTGGGCGACGATGCGCAGCGTGGTCGACAAGATCGTCGCCATCTGTCGGGCGAAGGTCTCGGTGGCCATCTGCAAGGCACGAAGCTGCTCGCGACTGAACCGGCTCGGGCTCCTGAAGTCATAGAGCTGCGGTTCGGCGTTCACAAGACCTCACATCGACCGAAAACCACTGTTCCTGAGTGCGACCGGGTTCTCTTGCGGCCTGCTACCACCATCAATGCGCCCTTCCTTGCTGGCTGTTCGCCTCTGCTGCGAGCTGGGCATGTCCTCAACGGCGCCCTTGCCGCGACCGGTGCGCCGGCAGCTGCCGTTGCCCCAGAACGTGGGGGTGAAGCGCCGGCCGCTCGGCCCGGCACGACGCCGAGGGCCGTACTCCCGGTTGCTGAGCGCTAGGCGCAGCGGGCACGTGACCGCCTGCCCGGGAGTGCAGCCCTCGACGTCGGTGAACGGGTGCGAGGCGAATGGGTGTGGATCTCGGGTGGTTACTGCATGACGAACTCGGTGAAGTACACCTTCAACACGTCGCCGTGATAGCGCTCGGAGACTTCCTTGCTCAGCGTCTTCTGAGCGGATTCGCGCTTGGCGGGGTCGAGCAGGTCTTCCTTGGTGTATTTGCCCAACACCAGGATCGTGGCGTCGCGGGCTTTGGAGACGTCGAAAGTCTTCAGCGCCTCCTCACCGCCGGCGGCTTCGGTGGCGGCCTCGCTCAACTGCAAGCTCAGCCTCGTCTTCAAGAACGAGCCGTCCGCCAGGTTGAGCGTCATGTCGTCTTCCATCGCGTACACCGCGCCGTAGGTGGTGGCCGGGTCTTCCTTGGCCTCGTCATCACCTTTGAACAGCGTCATGAAGATCAGCGCAGCAGCAACCAGGGTCACAACGACGGCGGCAGCGATGATGATGATGAGTTTCTTCTTGCCACCCTTGGCGGCGGGTGCCTCAGCCTCGGCAGTAGCAGTCATGGCGTTCTCCTTGGAAGGGGTCTTAGGGGGTGGCCGCCGCAGGAACGCCTGCGGCCGGGCCGGTCGGGACGGCAATGGCAGGAGCTGCCGGGCCGGCGGTGGCTCCGGGCGGGGTGTCGCTGACGGTGGGCAGGACCACGACCGCTACGCGGCGGTTACGGGCGCGCCCGGCGGTGCTCTTGTTGCTGGTCAGCGGCCGCTGGTCGGCATAGCCGGCAGCGGAGACGCGGGAGGCGGGAACACCGGCGCGCAACAGGTGCTGCAGCACGGTGGTCGCGCGGGCCGTGGACAGTTCCCAGTTGGAGCGGTACTGCCCGGAGATCGGCACGTTGTCGGTGTGGCCTTCAACGGTGATCACGTTGGGCAGCCCCTTCACGGTCGGGGCGATGATGTCCAACACCTCGCCACCGGCCGGTCGCAGGTCGGCCATGCCGATGTCGAACAGCACCTTGTCGGTGACGATGTTCACGACCAGGCCGCGCTCGTTCAGTTGGAACTCGACAGCGTCTTTCAGGCCCTTGGCGTTCAGTTGCGCCTGAATCTGCTGGCGCACCTTCTCCATCTGGGCCTTCTCCCGGGCGGCCGCGCTGGAGCGGGCCTTCTCCCGAGCCAACGCCGCGGCGGCCCCGGCCGGGTCCCGATCGAGGATGTCGTCGGTTGTGTCCGGAACTGCCTCCTTGGATTCACGCGGGTCCGGCGGCGGCGCGGGCGGCTGACCCTCCAGGATGCCGTCGGAGCCGCTGAGGGCTTGGCTGCCTTCGCCGAAGGACTGCGCCGCGCCTTGACTGAACTCCTCGAACTTCTTCTGGTCGACCTGGCTGATGGCGAACATGACGATGAACAGCGCCAACAGCAAGGTGAGCATGTCGGCGTAGCTGAGCATCCAACGTTCGTGGTTGGCGTGTGCTTCGGCCTCGGGGATCTTCTTCTTGCGGGCCATCAGGCGGCCTTGGCCTCGTCGGTCTTGGCCTTCTTACCGTTGTCCGGCAGGGAGGAACGAAGCTTCTGCTCCACCATGCGCGGGGAGGTGCCGGCCTGTACCGCCAGGACCCCTTCGAGGATCATCTCCATGTTCTTGACCTCAAGGCCGGAGAGCCGCTTGAGCTTGGTGGACATCGGCAGCCACACGGCGTTGGCGATGAGCACACCCCACAGGGTGGCCACGAACGCGGAGGCGATCATGTGCCCGAGGGCAGCGACGTCTTCCAGGTTCCCCAGGGCGTGGATCAGACCCATGATGGCGCCGACGACGCCGATGGTCGGGGCGTAACCGCCCATGGCTTCGAAGAAGCCGACGGCGACCTTGTCCGCGTCTTTCTTGGCGTCGATCCGCATCTCCAACAGTTCGGCGATCTCGTCGGCGTCGGTGCCGTCGACGGTCATCTGGATGCCCTCTTTGAGCATGGGGTCGTCGATCTCTTTGGCCATGTCTTCCAGTGCGAGCAGACCTTCGCGGCGGGCCCGGTCAGCCATCTTGACGATGACGTCGACCAGGTCGGAACCGTCGGGAGCTTTGCCGGTGAAGGCTTTCTTACCGCCTTTGAGGGCGGTGGCCAGGTCGGCTTTCATCAGGCCGGCGGCGCCGGCCCCGAAGGTGCCGACGAAGATCAGGACCAGCGCGGGGATGTTCAGCAGGTGGGCGGGGCTGGAGCCTTCGATCAGCATCGTCACGATGACGGCGACGAAGACCAGCACCACCATCATGGCGGTTAACGGATCCATGTCAGTTCTCCGGGCTGGATACGGAGTGCAGGCGCACGGGAGGCACCGGCTCGGGCTGGGGGTGTGCCGAGGCGATCAGGACTGCGGCCCGAAAGCGGCAAACCTGCTCGACAATGCAGTCGACAGATTCCGCGACGACGTAGTGAGTTCCGCTCACCAGGGTGATCACGGTGTCAGGGGTCGCCTCAACGCGCTCTATCAAATCTGGGTTCAGCGCGAACGTCGTGCCGTTGCGGCGTGTGACGGTGATCATCAATTTCCCATCCGTGGCGGGGGTGGCAGTCCGGCCGCTCCATGGCCGTTCCTCGGCCGTTCCTCGGCCTGCGAACTCCTATCGACCGCATGGCGCCCGAGTGAAGCCCGGGCTAGGGGCTGACCTGCCCTGATGTGTCTGTGTGGCAGCCTTTTCGGGGCTCGCCGCAGCGACTCAGAAGTCGTGAAAAAGCAACGAGCCCACCCGGGCTGGGGCCATTTGCATAGTTGGCACCGAACCCGGATGGGCCGTCGCGTGGAATAGGGGCAGATCAACGAACCTGGTTAACCGATTCGGTGAGTTCGTCCATCGTCATCAATAGTTTGGAGCTGGCCTGGAATCCGCGCTGCGCCATGATGAGGTTCGAAAGTTCTTTACCCATGTCGACATTGCTCGTCTCCACGACGCCGGAGAAGAGCTGTCCGAGCCCGTTACGGCCCGCCTGGCCTTCCTGGGCGGCACCGGAGGCCGTCGTGGCCTGGAATTCGGTGTTGCCGACGCGCAGCAGGCCGGCTTGGTTCTCGAACCGGGCGAGTTTGATCGTGCCCAGCACCCGGGAACCGCTGCCGTTGCTCATCACAAGCTCGCCGCGTTGGTTGATGCCCAAGGTCGGGGGGCCGCTGACTCCGGGCGGAACCCGCACCGGCTGGTTGTCGCTGCCCAGCACTGCTTTGCCGTCGCCGGCACGCAGCACACCGTCAGCCGAGAGCGTGAACGCCCCGTTACGGGTGTAGACGGGGCCGTTCTGGCCCTGCAGGACGAAGTAGCC
Organism: Gephyromycinifex aptenodytis; assembly: GCF_012277275.1. Classification (GTDB taxonomy): domain Bacteria; phylum Actinomycetota; class Actinomycetes; order Actinomycetales; family Dermatophilaceae; genus Gephyromycinifex; species Gephyromycinifex aptenodytis. Next base: position 1,632,128 of record NZ_CP051155.1, read on the forward strand.
TTCGCCGCCGATGGCCAGGTCGGTGACCTGGTTGGTCATTTTGAAGGCGCCCTGGTGGAACTCCCCCTCGATCCCGCGCAGGGACACACCCAAACCGAGCATCGCCGGGTTGACGGCGCCGTTCGGTTGCGGCATCGGGGTGATGTCGTGCCCGCGAGCCACCTGGGACAGGGTGTCCTCGAACATCGAGCGGGACGCCTTGAAGCCGTCGGAGTTGACGTTGGCGATGTTGTTGGCGGTGACGTCGATGTAGGTCTGGTGCTGGCGCAATCCGTGGATCGCAGAGTCCGCAGCGCGGAACATGGGGGATCTCCCTCAGGTGGCAGGAACAACGCGGGACCGGCACCCCGCCGCGATGGTGGGGCGAGGTGCCGGTCAAGGCGCGGGAAGCTTCGGCGCCGGTGTAGCCACCGACGCACGCGCTCACCCAAGCGCAGCAGCGCTACGGCTCAGCGCTTCATGTTGATGAGGTCCTGCAAGACCTCATCGGAGGCCGTGATGACCTTGGAGTTCGCTTGGAAACCACGCTGAGCCATGATGAGGTTGGTGAACTCGCCAGCCAGATCGACGTTGGACAACTCCAACGTGCCGGCGGTGACGAAGCCCATGCCGTTGTCCTTGTCGTTGGGCTGGGCCAGAACCGGCTCGCCGGAGTTCAGCGTCTGGCGGAACATCGTGCCGCCGACGCGGTCCAGGCCCTGCGGGTTGTTGAACTTCGCCAGGATGAGTGGCTCGCCGATCTGCGTCAGGGTTCCGGTGGTGTCCCCGACTGCGACACCACTGATGACACCGTTCGGTGCGATCTGGAAGGACTGCCATTGCTCGGCGGAAATCTGGATCTTGTTCTGGCCGCTGGCACCACCCATCACGTAGCTACCGTCACCGGTGACCAGGTAGCCGTCCGCGTCGAGGCTGAAAGCGCCGTTACGGGTATAGAACTTCTCGCCACCCTTGTCGATGACGAAGAAGCCGTCACCTTGGATCGCCAGGTCGGTGGGCACGTTGGTGACCTGCAGCCCGCCCTGGGTGAAGTTGCCGGTGATCTGCCCGAGGCGCACACCCAGGCCGACCTGGGCGGGGTTCATACCGCCGACGCCGTTGTCTGCGTTGGGTCCGGAGGCGTTGCGGACGACCTGGGAGAGGCTGTCCTCGAAGACTGCCCGGGTGTATTTGTAGCCGTGGGTGTTTACGTTGGCGATGTTGTTACCGGTGACGTCAAGGTAGATCTGGTGGTTGCGAAGACCGGAGACGGCCGACCACATAGAGCGGATCATGAAAAAGTCCTCCTTCTCGAACGCAGGGGGTTCGAGGTATCAGGCGGTGGGGCCGGTCGTGCCGGTTCCAGTGGCAGTGCCATCCGTGGCAGGGGCTCCGGCTGTGGAGCCGGAGGTGTCCGTATCGCCGGCGGAGGGAGCCGGGGCGGGGGTTGTCGGTGCAGGAGCAGGTGTGGTGCCGGTAGCCGGACCCGGCTCCGTAGGTGCAGGCGCCGGTGCTGGTGCGGGGGCGCTGGCAGGCGCCTTGACCGACTTCACCGAACCGAGCGGCACGCTCGTGCCACCCACGATGAGAATCGGCCCGGACTCGTCGAACTTGACTGTTTCCACGACTCCATCGAGCGTCTGACTCGCATCGGCCGGGTTGGCGAAAGAGATGTTCGCCCCGATCAGGCCGACAGCAGCCGACATTCGCTGCTCGACGCGTTGAGTGGCGTAGTAAGCCATGAGGTCGTTGTTGCTGGCCGTCAACTTCTCTGCGGCTTTGGCCATCGACTCTGCAGAGGTCGTCATCTCGTTGACGCGCTCCAGCATCGCCATAGAGGCGGTCTGCTGCATCATCGCGGTGGTGTCGGCCGGCTTGGAAGGATCTTGGTAGCGCATCTGCGCCACGAGGAGCTTCATGAAGTCGTCGGCGTCCAGCGCCTGACCGTGTTTGCGGTTGATCGTCTTGGCCAGCTCGTTGGCCTCCGGTGGCGCGGCGGATGCCCAGGTACCGGTCGCCGGGTCCCAGGTGGCTTTGGCCATCGGGATCCGATAGGAGCTGCCGTCGGGCTGTTTGATGGTGACGTATTGCGGGCTGGTGGTGCCCGTCGTGGCGCCGGCTGGGGCCGGGCCCGTGGGTTGCACGGTCATGGTCTCTCCTCAGATGCGAACGTCAAGGGCGCCGTCATCGGACGGGCCGTGCTGAATCGCCTGTTCGGTGGTCTCGACAAGCTCGCCCGCGTCGAAGCCGGTGTCGGCTGCCGCGCCGCGGCGCTCGTCCTCGGTCGGGGCTTCGAAGCTCTCCCACGGGTTCTGCCCGTCCGCGCCACCGGCATCGACGTCGAGCGAGCCGGACTTCAGGCCCATCTCGGAGAGCTGCTGGCGCAGTTGGTCAAGGTTGTCCCGGAGCATGTCCCGGGCGCCGCCCTCGGCGGCGAGCATGTGGATCGAGACCTCGCCGCCGCGCATCTCCACCTGCACGCGCACCCGACCCAGTCCAGCCGGATCCAGGTGCAGCGCAATCTGGTAGCTGCCGTCGGCGCCGCGCAAAAGCGGACCCACGGCCTGCATGACCTGCGAATGCGGCGGTAGCGCCGCGTGCGCGGGAGCACCCGGTAGGGGTGCCGGCGCGGCAACCGGCGCGAAGGTTGCCTGGGTGGCTACCCGCTCGGCCCCACTGACGGGCGTGTTCTGCCCGGCTTGGCTCTGGGCGGCCTGGCTCTGCGCGGTTGGGCTGTCACCGGTTGCGCGGGGCAGCTCGAAACCTGCTCGTTCAAGCGGTGCAGCCTCCGGCGACGCCATCGCTGCAACACCCGGGTCGCGGCGCTGCGGGTCGGGGTCGTCGGCGGTGCTGGCCTGGCTCTGTGCGCCTAGCCCGGCGCGTCCGACCTGCGGCACGCTCACCGCCGGTTCGATATCGGTTTCGATCTCGGGCGGGTCTTCGCCCGTCCCGATCGGGGCGGGCGTGGCGCTGGGTGCCCTCAGGGCCGGGATCTCACTACCACCGGCACCCGTCGCTAAGGTCGGCAGGCCGGCGCCGACGGCGGTTGCCGCCGCTGGGGGTGCTGCGCCAGGACTCGGTAGCGGCCCCGGCGCCAGGTCAGGGGCGACCTCAGTCTCGACAGCGGCGGCCGGGACCCCGCTCGCAGCAGCGCTGACGGCACGCTCAGCCGCCGGGCCGACTGCGGCCGCACCCACCGCACTGATCGGACCGGTCGTCGCGCTCGCCGCGACGGCCGCAGACGGCGTCATCGTCGGCGCAGGGCTGACCCCGGCGGACGAACGCGCGACGTCAGCAGCACCTCCAACGGCTGGGGCCTCGGCTGGGGTTGGGCCCGTGGCGGCGGCGACCGGCAACTCGGGGCGCGAGGCCGCGAGGTTGCTGTCCACAGCCGGGGCGTGCGCCGTTGTCGCCTGGGTGGCGGCGGTGGCCCCGAGTACGCCGGCCGGCATGCTGCCCTGGCCGGTTTGGGTGGCGGGACCTGGCACCGGGGTGGCGGCGGCGGGACTGGCGGCGGCCGTTGGGCTGGCCGGGCTGGCTGGGCTGGCGGCGCCAGCCTGAGCCGGGACCCCGTCTCCGGCCAATCGTGTTGCTGCCTGGGCCGTTTCCAGCTCCGTGGCAAGGGGGATCTCGGGACCGAGCCCGGTGGGTGCGCCGGTGGCAGGGCCGCCAGCGGCGGCATGGGGCGCGGAGTCCGCGTTGGGCTTGTTGGCAGCGGCAAGCATCTCGGCGGCCACTGCGTTAGCGGCAGGTGTAGCCGCAGCGGCAGTCACCGGCCCCGCACCGGTGGATAACGACGCAGCTTGCGCGCCGCTGGTTACGGCGCCGGCTACCTGGGCAGCTTCAGCCGACCCGGCGACTGCGGCGCCGGTCTGTGCCGTGTTCGCCGGCGTGCCGAAGGAGATGTCTACCGTGCTCGGCACTGCGAACAGCGCCTCGACCCCGCCTGGAGTCGATGTTGCCCCCTGGGCCGCAGCGGCGTCCGCAGCGTTGCCGTTGGAAACGGGGAAGCTCGCCGCGACGCTGTCCAGGGTCTCGGCGGCGTCGAGCGCGACGGCCTGCGTAGCGAGCGCGGCCTCACGCAGGGCCGCCGGAGTCAGCACGCTGCACCCAGCGGGCAACACCTGGGCGTAGTAACTCGCGCGCTCCCCCGCCAGGCTGCCCGCCGACGAAACCTCGTGCGATGCCCCACCGGCGCTTTCGCCAGCCGCCTGTCCGCCCGCAGCTGCGTGCTCACTGCGCGGGGGGTTGGCGTTGTCCTTGACTATGGGGCCGAAACTGTTGCGGGCGTTGGCGCGGGCGCCTTCGGCTTGCTTGCTGCCCAGCGCGGCATCCAGGGCGTCATCGAAGCGAGCACCGCCGGAGTCCCGTTCGGCGGCTGCCGAACGCGAGGACAATCCTGCGGCGACCCTCTTGATTGAGGTGATGATCTCGCTCATGCCGCGCTCCCTGAGATGTTCGCCATGATCCTGCGGACGTAGTTCTGGGTCTCGCGGTAAGGCGGCACCCCGTCGTACTTGCGTACCGCACCGGCCCCGGCGTTGTAGGCCGCCAATGCGAGCTCGGTCGAACCGAAGGAACGCAGGTGGGAGCGCAGCAGACGCGCCGCGCCGTCAACGGCCTGGGCCGGGTTGAAGGCATCGGTGACCCCGAGCCCGCGCGCCGTCCCCGGCATCAACTGCATGAGGCCGCGCGCCCCAGCGTGGCTGACGGCGGTGGCTTTGAAGTTGCTCTCCTGCTTGGCCACAGCCGCCAACAGGTTGGCCGGGACGCCGTACTTGCGTTCAGCCGCCACGAACAGTTCCCGGTACCGCTCGGGGGCGGCCGCCAACGCCGACCCGCCGGTCAAGGTGGTTGCCGGGCTCGGGGCCGAGACCGGGCCGACGCCGGCCACGGCCGCAGCGATGCTGGGGCTGGGGCTGGGGCTGGGGCTGGGGCTGCCAGCTTCGCCCAAACCGCCCAGACCCCCGGCTGCATCCGGCATGTGCGCGATGGCGCTGGCCACCGCGGCGTCCCAGGTGTCCGGAGCGGGGGCGCCGTCCCCGGTGCTCACCGCCGGCGACAAAGCCGCCGAACGCAGCGCCGAGGCCAGGGTCATCGTCGAGGTTTGCGCAGCGGGGTCGGTGGGGCCACCGGCCGGGTTAGGCGTGGCGGTGTCGGCCACCGAGGCGGACAGGGCTTGGGCCAGGTTGGCGACCTTGGCCGCGGACTGAACGGTGCGGGTCGCTGCCGCGTCCTTGGCAGTCCCGGTAAGCGCCTCGGCTGCCGCCGCATCGGGCAGCACCCGCCGGATCGCGGTGAGGTTCTTGTGGATCTTGCTGATTTTGACGACGTCGCCGGTGCGGGGGGCGTGGATCATCTTGCCGTCCCCGACATAGATCCCGATGTGGTGCACCGGGCTGCCGAAGGCGACCAGATCACCGGGGCGGGCCTGGGCGATGGAGTCGACCTTGGCGCCGGCCCGGGCCTGATCCCGGGCGACCCGCGGCAGGGAGATCCCGTGCTGCTTCATCACCAATTGGACGAACCCCGAACAGTCCAGACCGACGGAGGGGTTCGTGCCGCCCCACTTGTACGGGATACCCAGGTACTTCTTCGCGGTGGCCAACACCCCATCGACGCCGGCGTTGGCGCCCCCGTCGGAGGCAGTCGGACTTGCAACTGCCTGCGAGGGCGCCGGGGGCGTACTCACCGGTGCTGCTGCCGGGATCTTCTGCTCGAAAGCGGAAGCCACCGGCGCGCGGGAGGCCGCCGCCTTGGGGTGCTTCGCGCTGGCTTCGGACTGCGCCCGGTCCATCGCTGCGCCGAAAGAGGAGGGGGAGGACGTGTCTTTCGGTCCTGCGGCCGCCGTGGCAGTAGCGGCCGCAGGGGTGCCGAAGAGCGATTGGATCTGCGCGACGCGTGCTTGCGCGCCGGCGATCCCACTAACATCCACGCTCATCGACGTCCCTTCTTTCGTCTTGTCGCACTCTCTTCGGCTGCCCGCTGGTCGACGGTGAGCATTTCCGCGAACCGCTCCTCACGGGCTCGCTCGACCAACCGCTCCAGCCCTTGGGTGCGCATCGATGCCGTCCGCACATCCCCTCTGGCCTGCACCGTTGTCTCCTGGGCGTCTTCGAGGCACTGCCGGGCCAGGGTCACCGAGGAAGCTGCCGCCTGGGCCACGGCGTGGTGGCGTTGGAATCCCGACAGGTCTGTCTCAGCATCTGGCGGCCGGACGACCTTGGGGTACTCCTGCACGCGAGTGCTGAGCACCGTTTGCGCGGCCCGCTGGGCGGCGTTGGCCTCCGCGAGCGCGGCCTTGGCCTTGTCCTCCTCGATTCGGCGGACACGCAACAGGGTGTCGTAGGGGGTGATGAACTTGGCCATCAGCCACTCTGCGCGATCTGGTGCAACGCTTCCCAGCTCTGATCTGCAGGGGTGAGGTCCTCCATGTCTTGCTTGAGGAACTCATCGATCTGCGGCGACTGCTCCAGAGCGCGGTCGACCTGAGGGTTGCTGCCCTTGACGTAGGCCCCGATGTCGATGAGGTCTTTAGCGTCGCGGCGGGCGGCCATCAGGCCCCGGATGAGGGTGGCGTCGGCGCGCTGGTCGCGGGTGGTGATCGCCTTGGTGGTACGGGAGATGGACTCCAACACGTCGATGGCGGGGAAATGCCCTGCGGTGGCGAGCTTTCGCGACAGCACGATGTGCCCGTCCAGGATGGAACGGACATTGTCAGCGATCGGGTCGTTCAGGTCGTCACCGTCGACGAGCACCGTGTACAGCCCGGTGATGGAGCCGGTCTTGGCCATGCCGGCGCGTTCGAGCAGTCGCGGCATGAGGCCGAAGACGCTCGGCGGGTAACCGCGCGTGGCCGGCGGTTCACCGGCGGCCAGGCCCACCTCGCGCTGGGCCATCGCCACCCGGGTCACCGAGTCCATACACAGCACGACGTCGGTTCCTTGGTCGCGGAACCATTCGGCGATCCGGGTGGCGGTGAACGCCGCCCGCAGACGCACCAGCGATGGTTCATCGGAGGTGGCCACGACGACGACCGAGCGCTTCAGCCCCTCCGGGCCGAGGTCACCTTCGACGAATTCGCGGACCTCACGGCCACGTTCACCAACCAGCGCCAACACCGAGATCGGGGCTTCGGTGCCACGCACGATCATCGACAACAAGCTGGACTTACCCACACCGGAGCCGGCGAAGATGCCCAACCGTTGACCGCGGCCGCACGGGATCATCGTGTCGATGGCCCGCACCCCCAACGGCATCGGAGTAGAAATGCGATCGCGTTCCATCGCGGCGGGCGGGATACCGTCGGTGCCGGTCAGGGTGACGTTGTTCAGCGGCGGCCCGCCATCGATCGGGCGCCCCAACGCGTCGACGACCCGCCCCAACAGCCCCATCCCCACCGGAACCTGCAGCGGGGCACCGGTGGCCAGGACGGGGTTCCCGGCGCGGACCCCGCGCAGGTCGGACACGGGCATGCAGGACGCGTAACCGTCATGCAGCGCGACGACTTCGGCCATGATCGGGCCGTTGTCGCCGATGATCCGCACGGCTTCACCCACCCCAAGCTGCAGACCGGCGATCTCGATCGAGAGACCGACGGCGCTGACCACCTTGCCGCTGGAGGAAGGTTTGGCGGCCAGCTTCATCTGTTCCAGGACGGCCCTCACTGGTTCAACACCGCACGTACCCGCTCGATGGCACCGTTCAACGTCGCATCGACCTCGAGGTTGTCGGCTTCGGCCACGGCGTCGCCAGGTGAGAGCGAGGAGTCGGCCAGCACCCGGGCCACGGTCCAGTCCGTCACCTGTCCGCTGATCTCCTCGACATAGGCCAGGTCGTCCGGGTGCAGGCGCAGCGTCACGCTGGCCCGGCGCGGGACCTGCTGCAACGCCCGCATCACCGCATCGCGGGCGGCGCAGTCGCGCACCTGTAGGTGGTGCCCGACGAGTTCCTCAGCGACCTCCACCCCGACGGTGGCCACCAGGTCACGCAGTTCCTCCATCGCGGGCGCTTGATAATCCAAGGCGACCGCGATCGCGTCCTCCACCGAGGTCAACAAGTGAATGAGGCGCTCCTTGCGGGCTGCCCGTTCGGCCGCGTCCTGTTCCACGAGTTCGCGCTGTTGCGCCGCGAGCAGGTCCAGCCCCTCTTGGCGCCCAGCTTCGAACCCTTCAGCGCGACCCTGCGCGTAGCCGGCTTTGCGTGCTTCCTCCCGGGCCGCTTCGACGAGTTCGGCCAGGTAGGGGTCGACCAGTCGCGGATCGGCCACGCCGGGCGCCACGTACTCGGTGGACGCCAGGTCGGCGTTCAGACGTGCCGCCCGCAACCCCTCGTGGGTGAAGGTGTCGTCTCGACGGATGACGTAGCCGGGGCGGATCGAGGTGTGCCCCCGCCCGCGCTCGCGCTCACGCGACGAATTCATCGCCACCACCGCGCGACACGACGATTTCGCCGGCCTCTTCCAAGGTGCGGATCTGACGGATGACGACAGCCTGGGACTCCTCGACCTGCTTAAGGCGCACCGGGCCCAAGATGCTGATCTCGTCTGCCAGCGACAGCGCAGCCCGCTCAGACATGTTGCGGGTGATCTTCTCGCGCACATCCTCCCGGACGCCCTTGAGCGCCACCGCCAGGTCCTTGGATTCGACCTTGCGCAGCACGACCTGAACGGCACGGTCTTCCAGGCCGACGATGTCCTCGAACATGAACATGTGCGCCCGGACCTCTTCGGCCAGTTCGAGATCTCGCTTTTCCAAGCCCTCCAGGATGAGCCGTTCGGTGGTGCGGTCGGACTGGTTGATGATGTCGACCAGCGGTTTCACACCGCCGACCTTGGTGGAGTCCGAGGCCTGCACCAGGGTGGACAGACGCCGTTCCAGGTGCGCTTCGACCTGCTTGACGATCTCAGGCGCGGTGCGGTCCATGATGGCCAGCCGGTGGGCGACCTCGGCCTGCACGTCCGGGGCCAGCCCCGACAGGATGATCGCGGCCTGCTCGCTCTGCATGTGGGCCAGCACCAGGGTGATGGTCTGCGGGTGCTCGTCCTGCAGGTAGGACAACACCAGTTTGGCGTCGACGCGGCGCAGGAACTCGAACGGCATCTCCACCAGAGAGGCCGTCAGGCGGTCCATGACCTCCTGGGCGCGTTCCTTACCCATCGTGGCGACGAGGATCTCCTCGGCGAAGCCCACCCCGCCCTGGACGTAGTACTGGCGGGCTTTCGCCAGTTGCCGGAACTCTTCCAAGACGTCGTCGAGGACCTCGACGTCGATGTCCTCAATACGGGCGATCTCGGCGGTCAACGCCTCGACCTCATGATCAGGCAGCGTCTTCAGGATCGTCGCTGAGGTGTCACGGCCGAGCTGCACGAGGAGGATGGCGGCCTTACGAAGGCCGGAGAGCTGGGTTGCGACGGTGGTCATGGTCTACTTCCTGTCCGAGATCCAACCGCGCAGCAACCGGGCCACCTCGTCGGGGCTCTCCTCCACGAGGGCGGAGATCTCCTCTCGAGCGTTGGCGCGAGCCTCTGACTGCGGGTCCACCGGGATGGCTTCGAGGACGGGCAGTTCGTCGTCCTCCAGGGCGTACTCCGCCGGCGATGGCGGCAGTTCGGCCATCGACCCGCCCGGGCGACCAGGCGTCTCCGGCTGCCCCATCGAGGGCAGTTCACCGAGTTCGATGGTCTTGGTCTGGGTCTTGCGGCTCTTGCGGAAACCGATGAGCAGGGCCAACAGCAGCAGCAGGGCCAGGCCGATGTTCTTGGCCAGTTCGATGAGCTCGTCCTGCTTCTTCTGCTCCTCCAGCGCCTTCGCCTTGGCTTCGGCTTCTTGCGCCGCGGCCCGGTCGAAGGGGATCTTGCTCACGGCGATGACGTCCCCACGGGTGGTGTCGATACCGGCGGCGGCAGCGACGATGGTCTGCACCTGGGCCTCGGTCACAGCTCGCGCTTTGGTGGCGTCGAGCATGACGGCCACGTTGAGGCGCTGCAGACGGCCGGGCGCCTGTTCGGTGACGGTCTGGCGGGTGCCGACGGGGTTGGTCACCCGCGTCGTCGCCTTCTCGTAGTCCTGGTTGCTCTGGCCGGAGTTGGCGTTGGGGACGGTGATGTTGTCCGGTCCCAGGACGCCACCGACGGGAGTCTGCCCGGAGCCCTTGAGCGTCTCGTTCGAGGAGTCCTCCTGCACCGGCACCGCACCCTGCTGGGCGGGGATGTACTCGTTGGTCTTGACCTGGGTGTTGTCGAAGTTCAGGTCGGCCTGCACGGTGACGGTGGAGTTACCCACGCCTACCGCCTTGTCGAGCATGGCCTGGATCTTCTGGCTGGCGGCGGCGGAGATCGTCTGCGCCTGCGCCACGCGGGCGTCGTTGACGCTGCTGGCGGCACCGGCCATACCCGAGGCCGACAGCAACTTGCCGGTGTTGTCGGTGACGGTCACCTGGTTGGCGGCCAGCTTGGGGACCGAGGAGCTGACCAGGTGAACGATGGCTTCGACCTGCCCGGCGCTGACGCTCTGGCTGGGTTTGGTCGCCACCAGCACCGACGCGGTCGTGGGCGCCTGCTCGGCGGTGAAGACCTCTTCCTCGGGCAGCGCGAGCTGCACCGTGGCCTCCTGGATGGGATCCATCTTCTCGATGGCCTTCTTCAGCTCACCCTCGGTGGCGCGCTTGGCCGTCATCTTCTGCTGGAAATCCGAGGAGGCGATGCCTTCGTTGTCGAGCAGGTTGTAGCCCTGGCTGTCTTTGCTGCCGGCTGGCAGCCCCTCCCCGGCCAGGTCGATACGGGCCTGGTCGACCTCGGGGCGCGGAACCAACACCGTGGAGCCGGCGTCGGCGAGTTCGTACTGGGTGCCGCGCTCGGTGAGCTTGGCGGTGATGGCACCGGCGTCGGAGCTGGACAGGTTCGTGAACAGCGGCGCCATGGTGGGGCGGCTGGCCCACTGGACGAAGACGATGCCGCCGATGATCGCGACGATGATCGCGATGATCGTGACGGCACGCTGCCCGGCGGTGAACCCGCTGAACGAGGACTTGGTCTTGGTGACGAAGGACTTGACCTTGTTGTTCACAGTTGCATCCGGATGATGTCGTTGAAGGCGCCGACGGCCTTGTCACGCACGGACACCGCTAGCTGGGTGGCCAGGGCCGCCTCGTTGGCCGCAATGGTGTACTCGTGAATGTCCTTCAAGTCTCCGGTCACGGCCTTGACGGCGAGCTGGTCGCTGCGCGCGTTCATGGCGGCCAGGTCGCCCAATTTGCCGGCGATCGCGGAACCGAAGGAGCTGTCGAAGCCCGCTGCGGATCGGCCCCCCTGCTCGGCGAAGACCCCGTTCTGGGTGGCTACGCCGGGAGTGGCTGCACCGACCGGGGCGACTCCGAACGCACTCTGGGCAGCTCCCGGGTTGTTCGCAGGGGCGGCGGCGCCGCTGGCGGCCGCGATCTGCTGGGCGAGGATCTGCCCGAAGGTCGCCCCGTTGCTGGCGGCCTCACCGAGGTCGACCGGCGTGCGCGGCGGAGTGGCGGAGACCCCATAGGCGGGGTTGATGCCGAAGCCGGGGGTGACTCCGAAGTTCGGCATGCCGGGGATGGGTGCGATGCTCACTTACCGATTCCGATCGCTGCTTCGTAGGTGGCCTTCGCGCGTTCCACGACGGCGAGGTTCGACTGGTAGGCGCGCTGCGCCATCATCATTTGGGCCATCTGATCGCCCATGTTGATGTCGGGGACGCGCACCTGCCCGCGCGCGTCAGCCAAGGGGTGGTCAGGCATGTCGATCACGCGGCCCTCAGGGTTACCCCACACGTTCCCGGCGACGTAGGCGCCGGCCGGTTTGCCGTAGTCGGCGGCGCGAGCCACGACGTAGCGGGCCTGGAAGGCGGCCTCGTCGGTGCGGCTGACGTTGTTCATGTTGGTGATGTTGTCGCTGACCGCGTCGAGCCACTTGCGGTTGGTCGTCAGCCCCGATGAGGAGATGTTCATGGCGTCGAAGATGCTCATCGCGATCAGGCCCCAGATCCGGTGATTGCGGTGCGCAGGCTCTTGAACTTGTTCGTCATCGCCAACGACGCCAACTGCGTGGCCAGCACCGTTTCGTGCCCGGCCACGGACTCTTCGTCAAGGTTGACGTTGCTGCCGTTGGTGCGCGTCGGCTCCAGGGAGCGGGCGGTGGCCAGGTTCGCGGTGCGCGGGTCGATGCCGTCGGCCAGCGCGGACTTCAGCGAACTCTCGAAGTCGACTTTGCCCGCGAGGAACCCAGGCGTGTCGACGTTGGCCATGTTGTCGGCGATGGTGCGTTGCCGCATCGAGAGCCCGGTCAGGGCTTGCGACAAGGCTCGCATCGTGACGTCACCGATGAGATCCGGCATGAGGATGTCTCCCTCTTGGGGGCGGGGTGAGAGCGACGGTGGCAGCCGTCGCCGGAGGTGGCCTGTTCTCCATGTCGACCTACGGCCATCCGTGGCCACCTTCTTGATCGACCGTCAGGGCAGCTCACTGAGCGTTGCGCGGCCGGGAATACTGGCGGCGACACCCGCAGCAGAAGCGTCCTGACCTGCTCAAATGCGTGAATTCGTACCATTTGCAACCGGGTTGCAGCAACTGCGGGGCTCGCCGCCGCGCAGGGGAGATGGTCAAGTTTTCAACGACTATTTCCCCGGGTCTGCGGTACCTGCAGCTGGCGAACCCCTCCGGGTCGGTTCTCGCCGGCTGTGAGCTGGGGCCCACCCCGCGAGCGGTTGGGAGGTCCTCCATCGGAGTCACCTGTTCGCTCTGGACATCAGCGACCCCAGACAGCCCTCGCTGCTGCGCTCTCGACGCCAATTCCGAACAACGGCAGGCCGATACCGGCCCACAACCGCAGCCCGCTCCCCGTGATGTCGCCCAATCTGCGCCCCGAGAGGCCCATGATGAAAAAACCGCCGTTCTGCTGTGCGCGCGACAGCCTTGATCGGTGCTGCGGTAGCAGCGCCGACCGCTGCCCGGGCCTCGCAGTCGCGGCGGTCGACGGTGTACACAAAACGCGCACGGCACGCACGACCGGCCGGGCCTGGTCCATCGACGGCCCCTCCGGCCTGTCAGATCCTTGCTGCGACGGGCGCGACTGACGGGACCACCACCCTGGGGTTGTCCGCAGCCCCAGGAGCACGTCGACGTCGCGGCACCGTCGATCCGGCGCGGGCCGAACCGCCATTTCCCGGACACGAAGATTGGGCCGAACCGCACCTCACCGCCGGTGAGCGGCAAGTGCGCAGTTCAGCCCAATCCTGACGGCGTGGGTGTTCTCAGCGCGGACGGTAGACCGCCGCGCGTCCCACTGTCTGGCGTTCCCACGCATCGTCGATGTTCATCGTGGTCTCGGCGCCGCCGAGGAAGAGGTAGCCGTCGGGGCGGATGACCTTCTTCACCTCGCGCAGGATCTGGCGTTTCATGTCGACATCGAAATAGATGAGGACGTTTCGCAGGAACACGATGTCCATCTGCGGCATCGGAGGCAACGGCTCGGACAGGTTGACGAACTTCGTCTCGATCATCGACCGCAGCCGGGCATCGACTTGATAGGTCATGCCGTGCCGCGCGAAGTACCGCACCAGCAGCGGCGCCGGCAACCCGCGGTTGACCTCGAACTGGTTGTAAACGCCTTCCTTGGTGCGCTTCAACATCTGGGTGTCGATGTCGGTGGCCACCAGACGTACCCGCCAACTCGGGTCGGCTCCGATGAGCTCCTGGATAAGCATGGCGATGGTGTACGGCTCCTGACCGGAACTGCACGCCGCGCACCAGATGTTCAATGACCGCTCGCGTCCGCGCTGCACCAGCAGCTCCGGGAGGATGGTGTTCGACAAGGCCATGAACGGGTGACCGTCGCGAAAGAACGACGTCTCGTTCGTGGTCATCGCCTCGACCACCTGGTCGCGCAACGGTCCGTTAGGTGCCGAACGCAGCTTACGAACAAGGTCGGCGATGTCGGCGTCGCCGCGTTGACGTGCCAACGCCACGAGCCGGGACTCGATCAGGTATTCCTTACTGCGGTCCAGCACAATCGCTGACCGGGCGCGGACCACCTGAGAGATGAAGTCGACGTCGCTGCCGCTGATACTCATGGGCGAGGACTCCTAGACATGGCTGAAGGCGCGCCTCCCCGCCCAGAGGTCATCGTGCGATTGACGATGGCGTCGGCGATTTTCTCTAGAGGCATGACGTCGCAGGGCAAACCGGAAGCTACAGCGGCGCCGGGCATGCCCCACACCACAGAGGTCGCTTCGTCCTGCACAAGCAGGCGACCCCCGGCTCGAAGAATTGGTTCGGCACCGCGGTGCCCGTCCTGACCCATTCCGGTCATGATGACGGCCAACACGTTGCCCCCGTAGACCTCACCGATGGAACGGAACATCGGATCAACCGCGGGACGGCAGTAGTTCTCCTGCGGGCCTTGGTCGAGGGCGACCACGGCGCCGGAAGCTGCCTTCTTGAATCGCATGTGGTAGTCGCCGGGGGCGATGTACACCTTGCCGGGCTGCAGTGGCTCACCATTGGTGGCCTCCACGACCTTCACCTTCGCTTTCGCGTCCAGACGCTGCGCGAAGAGCTGAGTGAACACCGGCGGCATGTGCTGGGTGACCACGATCGGCACCGGGAAGTTGCCCGGTAGCGCTGAGACCACCTGCGTCAGCGCGTCCGGCCCACCCGTGGAGATACCGATACACACCACGTCGACCTTGCCGGTGGCAGGGCCGACCTCAACCGTGGCTGCACCCCCAGGCTGAGCGGGCGCGCCGGTACGTACACCGCGCGGCGGTTCCCCACCGAAGGCAGGCCGCGGCCGCCGCGGCGGCATCGGGGCTCGGCCGGTGAGGGACTTGATCTTGGGGATGAGCTGGCTACGTACCGCCTCCATCGACTCCGAGACCGAACCGACGTTCGCCGGCTTGGTTACGTAGTCACTCGCGCCGCGCTCCAGCGCGTCCAGAGTTGCCCCCGCACCGCGCTCGGTCAGCGTCGAGAACATGATGATGGGCAACTTCTTGTACGTCTTGCGCACCTCGACGAGAGTCTGCAGCCCGTCCATGACGGGCATTTCGACGTCGAGGGTCATCACGTCCGGCTTGAGGCTGGGCAGTTTGTCGAGGGCGTTCTTGCCGTTGACCGCCGTACCGACCACTTCGATCTCGGAGTCGGTCTTGAGCACGTCGGAGATGAGCCGCCGGATGACGACAGAGTCATCGACGATCAGCACACGAATAGGGACTCCGCTCATCAGAGCAGCCCCAACATGGCGAGCTTGTCCTCGATGACCTCGGGAGTGAACGGCTTGATGACGTACTCGTGCGCCCCGGCCGCCAGGGCGCGAACGATGTTCGCCTGCTCGGCTTCGGTGGTCACCATCATCAAGGTGATGTCACGCCAGGCGCGGTTCTTGCGCACCTCGATGATGAAATCGAGACCGTTCATCACCGGCATGTTCCAGTCGACCAGGCACACGTCGGGTTGCGGTCCACGTTGGATCGCCTCGATCGCTTGCTGACCGTCGGCGACAGCTTCCACCTCATAGCCGAAGGTGTCCATCATCCGGGTGAGGATGGTGCGCATCGCGCGGGAGTCGTCAATCACGAGTGCACGCATGCCACTCCTTCGTCGCAGGAAAGAAACGGGATTCCGGGGGCGAGCGTTCGCCCGATACGCAAGGTCATGCCGCCGCCCCGATTTCAACCGCTTTTTCGGTGTCCAGGACGAGCATCAATTGGCGCTCCAACTTGCACACCGCCACCACCAGATCCCGCACCCGAGCAGGAACCGTGTCCGGCGGATCCTCAAAAAGATCAAGATCAGGCTCCAACACATCCCCGATCTCATCCACCAACAAACTCGTCACGGTATCCGCACCGGTACGCACCACCACATTCGTAGCCTCAGCCGAATCAGCCCGCCGCGGCAATCCCATCTGCTCCCGCAAATCCAACGTGATCACAATCTGACCCCGCAGATTAATCAACCCCGAAACCACAGCAGGAGCAAGCGGAACCTCCGTCAACGTCTGCTCACGCAACACCTCCTGCACCGTCCCCACCGGCACACCAAACAAATGCCCACCAAGTTTGAACGTGCAGTACTGAGTAGCCATAGAGTCCTTCTTCGAGGCCGGGATGTTGGTCGCGGTGTGAGCGCGGCATGTGGGGGCGCCGGGGCACATCTCCCCATCGGCGAATGCAGTTCCTTATCAAGCAGTCCCGGAGGCAAGGTTGCGCAGGCCCGGCGGACGGCCGTCCACGCGGCCCAGCGCCGCAGGTCAAGGCGCTGCGGACCCCGGTCGTCGGGGCGCGGCACCCGATCAGAACCCGCTGGCCAGGCAGATGCGCCCGGTCGCGAACGAACGGGCGCAGCTGAGGTCGCGAACGGTGCTCAGAGGTTGAACCGGCTCACCAAGCCCTGCAGTTCGCTGGCACGCTGGGACAACTCGTTGGCAGCCTGAGCGGTGGCTTCGGAGGCCTCGGCGGAATCCCTGGCCCCATTGGTCACCACCGAGACGCGCTCGGAGATTTCGCTGGCGCGGCCGGCGGCGTCTTGGACGTTGCGGCCCATCTCGTTCGTGGTCGCCGTCTGCTCCTCCACCGCCGAAGCGATCGTGGCCTGAGTGTCATTGATCTGAGCGATGATCGAAGAAATCTGACTGATCGCAGCAACAGCGGCCTGAGTATCAGCCTGAATAGCCTCCACCCGCGAACCGATGTCCTCCGTGGCCTTACTCGTCTCCTGCGCCAAATCCTTCACCTCATTCGCCACCACCGCGAAACCCTTACCAGCCTCACCAGCACGGGCAGCCTCGATCGTGGCGTTCAACGCCAACAGGTTCGTCTGCTCAGCAATACTCGTGATCGTCTTGATGACATTCCCGATCTCAATACTGGACTCACCCAACTTCGCCACCGTCGCATTCGTCTGATCCGCCACCGCCACCGCCGAAGCAGCAACCCCAGCAGCATCATTCGCCGACTTCGAAATCTCCCGAATCGAAGCCGTCATCTCCTCAGTACCAGCCGCAACCGTCTGCACATTCTGGGTCATATCCCCGGAGGAGACATTCACCTCAGCCAGTTCTCGCGCCGCGGTCTGGGAGTTGGCACCCAGTTGGCCGGCGGTCGCGGTGAGCTCTTCAGAGGCGGCAGCCACACCGGAGCTGGCGTTGCCGACTTCCCCCAGCAGCAGACGCATCGAGGATCGGGTTTCTTCGGCGGCCGTGGCCATCTGACCGATCTCGTCCAAGGAGATGATTTCGGCCGGCACAGTCAGATCACCATGCCCCATGGCGGTGAGGGACTCGCGCACCGAGGTCACGGAGCGCACGATCCGGCGGGCGATGAGCATCGCCAGCACGAACACGATCACCGCGACGACCAGGCCGGTCAGCACCATCATGATCAGTGCGTTCCGCTGCGCGGTTTCACTGGCATGTTCGGCGGCCGTCACGCGCTTCTCGGCAGCCGCGTTCAGCTTGGTGATCGTCTGGGAGACGGCCGCGTAAGCGGTATTGGCGTCGTTGGCGACGAGGGCGTCTGCCTTCTGAACGGAGTCCTTGCTGCCCTGGGCGTAGAGCGCCGCGATTTTGACATCCACGGCTTCGAAGTCCTCGACGCCGGAGCGGATTTCGTTCAGCAGTCGGCGCCCGGTGTCAGACATCCCCTCTTGGGGGAATCCCTGCAACGCGGCCGCGGCGGACGCCATGGAGTCCTGGTAGCTGCCCCGAGCGGCAGAGTCCTTGGCCACGGCGGCCTTCGGGTCACCCTGGTGGGCAACCAACGCGTACTCGTTCTGCCTACCCTTGACGTCGGCCATGAGCTTGTCCAAGCGACCGGCTGCCACCTCGATGCTCGTCATCTGCGACAGCTCCTGCTGAGCGCGGTCCACCCGGTTCAGACCCCAGACCGCGACGCCGCCGACCAGGAGCGCACCGATGACTCCGATGAGGCCGACCACGAGGATTTTGGTCATCACCCCGAGCGCGGACCACCACCGCATAAACCCACTCGTAGGTTGCGTGACGCCGGTGCTGCTCATTTCTTCCTCGTCTCAGTCGCGGATTCTGTACGGCTGCGTTTCATACTTCTCTGCCTTATCGGTGGCAAACGCGTTAATACAAGCGAGAAGTCAGGGGCCGGGCACCCCGGCAGCAGCTGCTACATGCGGCAGCGCCCCGGATGATCGGGATGATCCCTCCGGGGCGCTGCTGCATGTTTTGAATCGCGTTATGCAATTCCTCGATCAGTACTGGAAGCGTTCGACGAGCGCTCGCAGGTCAGATGCCCGCTCGGCCAGTTCGCTCGAAGCCTGCGCCATGCTCTCTGCGGAGCCGCGGGCGGCGGCTGCCTGCTGAGCTGCATGCGAGACGTTTTTGGATATTTCCCCGGCTCCGGTGGCGGCGTCTTGGACGTTGCGGCCCATCTCGTTCGTGGTCGCCGTCTGCTCCTCCACCGCCGAAGCGATCGTGGCCTGAGTGTCGTTGATCTGAGCAATGATCGAAGAAATCTGACTGATCGCCGCCACCGCAGCCTGAGTATCAGCCTGAATAGCCTCCACCCGCGAACCGATGTCCTCAGTGGCCTTACTCGTCTCCTGCGCCAAATCCTTCACCTCATTCGCCACCACCGCGAAACCCTTACCAGCCTCACCAGCACGGGCAGCCTCGATCGTGGCGTTCAACGCCAACAGGTTCGTCTGCTCAGCAATACTCGTGATCGTCTTGATGACATTCCCGATCTCAATACTGGACTCACCCAACTTCGCCACCGTCGCATTCGTCTGATCCGCCACCGCCACCGCCGAAGCAGCAACCCCAGCAGCATCATTCGCCGACTTCGAAATCTCCCGAATCGAAGCCGTCATCTCCTCAGTACCAGCCGCAACCGTCTGAATGTTGCTGGACACCACTTCGGAGGATTCGGTGACCCGGTCAAGCTGTCCGGCAGAGGTCGCGGCACCAGCGCCCATCCCCCGGGCGGTGGCGCTGAGCTCCTCAGAGGCAGAAGCGACCGTGGTCGAGGCGTTACTGACGTCGCCGATCACTCGGCGCATGGAATCGCGCGCTTCTTCGGCAGCCATCGCCATCTGGCCGATCTCATCATCGGAGCCGGCATGCGCCGGCACGGTCAGGTCGCCCTGACCCAGGGCCAGCAGCGAGTCACGCACTGACTTGATGGACTCCAGGAAGGCACGGGCGATGCGCAGGGCGAGGAGGGTGATCGCGAGCAGAGCCAAGGGCATGACGATGAGCATCGCCCAACGTGCTGCGGAAGCAGCATCACTGGCGCGCTGGGCGGCGGCAGCGCTACGACTGTCGACCGAGGCCGCGATAGCGTCGGTGGCATCCAGGATGTCGCCGTACAGCGGCAGCGACTTCTCCATCATGATTTTGTCGCCGGCAGCAACGCCCGCGTCGTTGTCTTTGGCCCATTCCTTGGCGATCTCGAGGTCGTAGGCGAAGTACTGATCCCAGGCCTGACCCAGCTTGTCGAAGTTGGCCTTCTCTTCTGCGGTCATCCGGTCGACGGGGGTCTTAGCCATCGTCTCCTTGAGGACTTCGCCTGCGGCCAGGAAGTTCTTGCGGTACTTCTTCTCCGGGCTCGCTGCCTCGGCGCCGCCGACCTTGTTGGCTGTCCAAGCCGCGCCGAGCTGCCAACCGCTCACATCACCGTTGAGGAAGCGGATGTCCTGGACTTTGGCCTGCAGCCCCTCCAGGTTTCGCATCTCCTCGGCCGCCGAGTTTATGCGGCCGACGTTCACGAGCGCGATAGTGCCGATGAGGACGCTCGCCAGGATACCCAGGAGACCCACAAGCAGAATCTTCCCGCGCACCCCCAACCCTTTACGGGTACCCTTCTCGGCCGCTGGGGCCGTTTGCGCGACTGCGGTGCTCACGTGCTCTCCTTCGACGCCACCCCGAGTGAGGCGGTGGTAATGGATTGGGTAGGTGTCCAATAGGGCTCACGGCAGCGGTCTGCCGAACCCGGTTCCCGCCAGGATGATGTCATCCGGTGACGCCTTACTAAGCGGCCACTTCAACGTTCACGGCTTTTTCGGTGTCCAGAACGAGCATCAATTGGCGCTCCAACTTGCACACCGCCACCACCAGATCCCGCACCCGAGCAGGAACCGTGTCCGGCGGATCCTCAAAAAGATCAAGATCAGGCTCCAACACATCCCCGATCTCATCCACCAACAAACTCGTCACAGTATCCGCACCGGTACGCACCACCACATTCGTAGCCTCAGCCGAATCAGCCCGCCGCGGCAATCCCATCTGCTCACGCAAATCCAACGTGATCACAATCTGACCCCGCAGATTAATCAACCCCGAAACCACAGCAGGAGCAAGCGGAACCTCCGTCAACGTCTGCTCACGCAACACCTCCTGCACCGTCCCCACCGGCACACCAAACAAATGCCCACCAAGTTTGAACGTGCAGTACTGAGTAGCCATGACCATTTTTACGATCCTGTTCAGTGGGCGGCGTAGGCGCCGCTGTAGGAGGTCATGTCGCCGAACTGTTGCTCAGCCTCCGGCGCGAGCATCCCGGCCAGAGCAGTGTCGATGTTGAGCAGTTCGGTGACGTGTTCGTTCACGACTGCCGAGCCGAGGTTGCCGCCGGTGTCCAGGTGGGTGCGGATGGCCAGTTCGTCCTCGACGATGTCCAGCACTTGCGCCACGACGAAACCGAAGAGCTGACCGCGGTGTTGACACACGACGACCTGCAACGGCTGGGCTTCATCGACCTCGCTGTAGCTGCCGTAGTCATCGGCCAACCGCAGCAGCGGCAGGATCACGCCGCGGTACTGCACAACCTGGTTCTGCCCGACGGTCTCCACCCGCGACATAGCGAACTCTTCGAGACGCTCAACGACGCTGAGCGGCAACGCCACCCGTCGCCCGTTGGACAGCTTGACCACCAGCAGCGAGGTGGCGTCCGCCGAGGCGCGTTTAGCTGCCTCTTCAGCTGCCCGCTTGGCCGCTTCGCCGGAGTCGTTGATCATGCCGGCGTGGGCCGCCAGGGAGTTCGTGTCCAAGATGAGTGCGACCCGGCCATCACCCATGAGCGTCGCCCCGGCGTACAGGTCGATGCCCCGCAGTTGCTTACCCAGTGGTTTGACGACGATCTCTTCGGTGTCTTCGATGTCGTCCACGACCAGACCGAACTGCCGCTGGTCGGCGCGCAGCACCGCGATGAAGGTGGTGTCGCTTTCGGCTTCTTCGACCCCGATGTGGTGGCGCAGGTCGACCAGCGGCAGCAACTGTCCGCGCAGCCGGTACACGGGGGTGCCCTGGATGGTCTCCAAACGTTCGGCGGCCTGCTCCTTGTCCAGGCGGACCAGCTCCAGCAGGTTGACCTGCGGGATCGCAAACATGTTGTTCTTTCCGCGCACGAGCAGCGCCGGGATGATCGCCAACGTCAGCGGGATCTTGATCCGTGTCGTGGTGCCTTCGCCGTAGACCGAACTGACGTCGATGACGCCGCCGATCTTCTCGATGTTGGTCTTCACCACGTCCATGCCGACGCCACGCCCGGAGACGTTGGAGACCTTCTCTGCGGTCGAGAAACCGGCACGGAAGATGAGGTGCTGAGCGTCGCGCTCAGAGAGACGGTCGGCTTCCTCGCGGCTCATCAGCCCACGCTCGACGGCCTTGTCCTTGACCCGCTCGGTGTTGATGCCGGCGCCGTCGTCAATGATCTCGATGTTTACCTGACCGCCCTCATGGAAGGCGCGCATGAGCAGCACTCCTTCGGCGGGCTTGCCGTTGGCGGTGCGCACGTCCGGCGGTTCGATGCCGTGATCGCAAGAGTTGCGCACCAGGTGGGTCAGCGGGTCCTTGATGGCTTCAAGGATGGTCTTGTCGAGCTCGGTTTCCTTGCCTTCCATTTCGACCCGGATCTGGCGACCCATCTGGTTGGACAGGTCCCGCACGACGCGCGGGATCTTGCTCCACACGTTCTCGATGGGCTGCATGCGGGTCTTCATGACGCCCTCTTGCAGCTCGCTGGCGACCAGGGACAACCGGTGCATGGAACGCTGTAGTTCTTGGTCTTCGCTGGCGGCGGCGCGCTGCACTAACTGGTTACGCGACAGGACCAGCTCACCGACGAGGTTCATCAGCGAGTCGAGCAGGTCGACGTCGACCCGGATGCTGGATTCGGCAACGCTGCGCGGCTTCTTGTCACCGTTGTCGCTGCTCTTGGCTGCTTTGGCGGCAGTGCTCTGCGCGTCGGCGGCCTGCTGTGCAGCCTTGGCGGGGTCAACCGTCGCCACGTGGGAACCGCCGCCGCTCACCATGCCGTCGACGCCGTGCGAACCGTGGGCCTCGCCGCCGGCTGAGGAACCGTCGGTGGGACCGGTGGGGTTGCCGACCATGGTGGCTGCGACCGCTGCGGATTCGGCGAACGCCTCGGCGGTGGCGGCTGCAACCGTGGAGGCGGTCTGGGCCGCGACCGTCGCCGCGGTCTCTGCCGCAACACCGGCGATCAGTTCGGCGGTCTCGGCGCTGTGGCCTTGAGCGGCCGCGGCGGCAACGACCGCGTCGTCCTGCTCGCTGTGGTGCTCCTGCTCACCGCTGTGCTCGGCGGCGGCTTCGTGCTGGGCGACGACGACACTCTCGGCTTCGGCTGCGGCTTGGGCAGCCTCGGAGGCTGCGTCTGCGGCCTGCTCTGCCGCACCGGCTGCAGCGGCGGCGCTGCTGGCCGCTTGCGAGGTGGCGGCTTCGACACTGATGTCGGCGATGCTGCGGCCTTCGAGCAGGGCGTGCAGTTTCGCGGTGAGTTCGGAGTAGGTCTCTTCGCCTTCGTTCCCGTCCTGCTCGATGTGGCCCAAGAGTGCTCGGACCGCATCGACCATCTCCAGCAGAACGGTCGCCATCGTCGGGTTGAGGGTCATTTCCCCGTCGCGCAGCTTCGACAGCAGCGACTCCCCCGCGTGGGCGACCTTCTCCAGTGTGTGCAGCGCGAGAAACCCACTCGTGCCTTTAATCGTGTGCAAGGTACGGAAGATGCTCGAAAGCAGCTCGCGTGATCCTGGGTCCCGCTCGAGGGCCAGCAGGTCCTGGTCGAGCTGATCCAGGTTCTCGTGGCTTTCCACGAGGAACTCCTGGACGATCTCCTCCATGCCTTCCATGGGCACCTTCCCGGTTTGAAGTGGGCGCAATCGAGCCACCAATCGGCGGCAAGAACAGTGATCTGAGCGAGAGTTCGCCGGGCCCCTGCGTTCTCGGCCCAGAAACACTCCCCGCCATCGAACCGGTGCGGGCGAGGTCAGATCGCCCACCGCTGTGTCGATGAGGGGATCGGCGCTGAAGAAGCAGCACAGCTGCACCGGCGGGCGCCTATATAGCAGTCGAACGACCGGCAGTTGCGCCTCACATCAATGGCATTCGTCGCCCTATTGATGAACGCACGGCTCAGGTCCGTTGGGGCACAGCCGATAAGGGGGTGTCCGTTCGCGGATGGTCTTGCGCATTCAACCGTTACCGACAGGCGAAAGATTGCTGCCTGGTGAACAGGGGTGCGCGGTCGGGACCGACGCCGGGCCGACTCTCATTGAAGGACCAAGGACCCCACCGAAGGACCGAGCATGCACCTGGACAGCGAGGACGTCGCTCAGATCGTGAACGAGGTATGGAGCTCGATGCTTGGCCTGCCTGTAGAGGCGCTGGCACTCGAGACTCCGCCCACCATCGACGGCGGCGCCGTTGCAGGCTCGGTTGGCGTCAGCGGCGCGACCGAATGCCTCATCTGCGTCGAAATGAGCGCGGATGCAGCGCGCTTGTTCGGCGCGACGATGTTCGGCCTCGACGAGGCAGATGCGAGCAACGACGACATATCGGATGCAATCGGCGAGCTCACCAACATGGTGGGCGGCAACATCAAAAGCCTGCTGCCGGAGCCCAGTTCCCTGTCGCTGCCGGTGGTGGCGCAGGGCACCAGCCCCACGTTGAAGGTGCCGTCGGCCAAGAAGATGCTCGACGCGACCTACATGTGCGGGGAGTACCCGCTGATCGTCACCGTCTGGAACCGCGTCACCTGAGCGTGAACACGCCCCAAACCCGTACGTACACGAAAGAGAGTCAGCCGTGAAGGTAGTAGTCGCCGACGACAGCCGCGCGATGCGCATGATCGTTATCCGCACGCTCCGTCAGGCCGGTTTCGAAGCCGACATCACCGAATGCGAAGACGGCGCGCAGGGCCTGACCCAGGTCAAGGCCGTCTCCCCCGACCTGGTCCTTTCGGACTGGAACATGCCGAACATGACCGGGATCGAGTTCCTGCAGGCGCTGCGCGCCGAGGGCAACCAGGTGCCGTTCGGGTTCGTCACCTCCGAAGGTTCGGACGCGATGCGCAGCCAGGCTGAGGAGTCCGGCGCGCTGTTCCTGATCGCGAAGCCGTTCACGGCGGACATGTTCTCTGAGGCGCTCACGCCGCTGTTCGGCTGAGTCGCGAACCGCTTGCAGCCGGGGCCCTCTGCGGTGAGGGTTCCGGCGGCGGCGGTTGACCTTCCCCTCCCCGATCGATGTCGGGGTTGCCACCTTCCATCCGAGCGGAACGAACACGATGGCGAAGATCCCCGACCACAAGCCGATCAAAGACCTGTTCGAGAGCTTGCTCGGTCGTGACGTGACGATCGCGACCCAGGAAGAGCGGGTCGTGCCCACGGCACGGCGTGCCTGCTGTGTAGGGACGTACGTCAACGGGCACGGCGATGTGGGTGCGCTCGTCGCGGCGGACTTGGAGTTGTCGGCCCGCGCCGGCGCCGCACTGGGTCTAGTGCCCCCGACCGGCGCCGACACCGCCATCGAGAACCAAGAACTGCCCGCAGCGTTGTACGACAACTTCTTCGAGGTGCTCAATATCTTCGCGTCGCTGTTCGTCGACGAGGAGACCGAAGCCAACCTCAAACTTCACCAGGTGTACCAGCCGGGCATGGTCCTGCCGCGCACCGCCGCCATGCAGATCCGCGGCCTCGGCTCTCGCGAGGACTTCCGCCTGGAGGTCGACGGCTACGGCGCCGGCGCACTCGGCATCGTCATCCCGTTCTGACCCGCCTCCCACCTTCCGCGAGCCGTCACTTGTGATTGACGGCTCGCCGCTGCTCCCCCGCGAGCCGTCACTTACATTCGACGGCTCGCCGCTGTGTGTCCGCGAGCCGTCACTTTCGATTGACGGCTCGCGGGGTCACACGTCCAGAGTGGTGCGCAGGGCGTCGATGAGTTCGTCTGCGTAGCGCCGTTCGAACACGGTGCTGGCGGTAATGAGCACGACGCGGTACCCGGCGGCCTCCAGGAGTCGTCGGCGGCGCTCATCGGCTTCCCGAGCCGTGCGGTCGCCGTGGTGGGTCTCGCTCTGGTATTCGACGATGAGTCGCGCCTGACGCCACAGGAAGTCCACGTTCGCCAGCCAGCCGCCGTGCTTGTCAGGGACGTCGGCGTTGAGCTCCGGCTCGGGCAGCCCCTCGGTCAGGAACAGCACCCGCGCCCGTGACTCCATGTAAGAGGCGCTTCCGGTGCGCACCAGCTGCAGCGCTCTTTCCATGACCCGGGTATGGCGGCAACCGTAAAACTTGCGACGCGCCAGCGTCGCCAGCAGCGGCTCGATCCCTTCGGGGCGACGGGCGACACTGTCTGCGAGCGCGACGAGATCCGGCAGGGTGCAAACTCCTGCGAGGTCGGCCCAGGTGTCTGCGGCGGAAACGATGCGGATGTCGTACAGGTCTTCGTAGTGGCGCAGGCCGCGTGCGCTGTCGTGGTCGATGAAGCCGCGGCGACGCAACCGGGAGGTGCCGGCGGGGCGGGTCACATGCACGGGGCCGCCTGGCAGGTAGGGGCGCGGCAGCCACAGTCCGTGCAAAAACGCGGCGCTCTCGTGTGAGATCGCCGATCCGAGGGGCGCCAGGGTGAGGATCGCGGCGCAGCGTTCGCGCAGCTCGGCAATCCCGGTTTCGGCGTCGGCCTCCGCTGAAGCGGCGCGCGCCTGGGTGCGCACCACCCGCCTTGCCCGGCGCGTGCCATCCTCCTCACCGGTGGGTCCGCTCCCCCATGACGCCCCCTGCGCGCCCGCCGGGTTCGGCTGTTGCGGGAGAGCTCCGAAGACTGCCGTGTCGGCTGCGCCGTGCGCGGGACGCTGCGCCGAGGTGCGGGTGCCGGTGACCATGTAGGCAGCCTGGGTCGCTCGGATCCATGCGGCTCGGACAACTCCGCGGCCTGTGGACACAACGCGAGCCCCGACCACCCCTGTAGGCCACGCGCAGATGCCGCCCGCGAGCCGTCACTTGGAATCGACGGCTCGCGGCAAAACACGGCGAGCCGTCACCTCGTGGGTGACGGCTCGCGGGGTGGTGCAGCGCACTACTACCGGATGAAGTCCATCAGCGAGGGCTGGATGATCTTCGCCGAGGCAGACAACGCAGCCTGGTAGGCGTTGGACTGGATGGACAGGTCCATCGCGGCCTTGAGGAAGTCGGTGTCTTCCACCTTGGACAGCGCGATTCTCGAGGCGTCGTCCTGGCGGCCGTTGAGGGCCTCCAGGCTGACGAGTCGACCCACGCGGGTACCGACAGTGGCCTGCACGTTGAGGATGTCATCTTGCAGCTTGTCGACAGCTGCCAGCCCCGCGTTGATCCCTGCGGAGTCGCCAGCTTCGATGGCAGCCGCGAGTTTGTCCAGGTCACCGG
Organism: Gephyromycinifex aptenodytis; assembly: GCF_012277275.1. Taxonomy (GTDB): domain Bacteria; phylum Actinomycetota; class Actinomycetes; order Actinomycetales; family Dermatophilaceae; genus Gephyromycinifex; species Gephyromycinifex aptenodytis. The sequence goes on from NZ_CP051155.1 coordinate 1,658,801, forward strand.
TGCCCTTGACGAGGGCGTTACCGAAGGCCGCCTGGCCGTTGACGCCGACGTTGATCTGGCCGGCGTCACCCGGTGAGTCGGTGATCTGGCGCAGCACCGGGAGGTTGTTGCCCTGGAAGGCGCCGGTAGCAGGGTCGAACGCGTTGTCCTTCGGGGTGGTGCCGCCGAACAGCGGCTGCCCCGCGTACTGGCTGTTCGCCTGCTGCAGCAGCCCGGCACGCATCTCCCGAATCTCGGCCGCGTAGGCCTTCATCTGGGTTTGGCTACCGGTGCCGTTCAGCGCCGCCAACGCCTGGGTGCGGATGCGCTGGGTCATGTTCGAGGTTTGCGACAGCGCATCGTCGGAGGCTTGCAGCCGGGAGAGCCCGTCGGTGATGTTGGCACCGAACTGAGCGAGCTGACTCTGCTCGGAACGGAAGCGCAACGCCGAGACGGTACCGACCGGGTCGTCGGAGGGCCGGTTGAGCCGCTTACCGGTGGTGAGCTGCTCTTGCGTCTGCTGCAGCCGGTTGAGGCTGGTGTTCAGGCCGGCTAGCTGCGTGCGGTTCATCGAGTTCTGCGTGATGCGTAGCGACATGTCAGGTCACCCCTTTCAGCGGGTCATGTGGATGAGCGTGTCCAGCGTCTGGTCGATGACGCCGATGAACTTGGCCGCGGCAGCGAAGGAGTGCTGGTAGCGGATCATGTTGGTCATCTCCTCGTTGAGGGAGACACCAGAGACGTTGTCGCGAGCGTCTTCGGCCTGGCGAACGACGTTTTCCTGGACTGTGACGTTGCGGTTGACCGACTGGGCTTGCACACCCAAACGGACAACCATCTGGTTGTACGTGGAGTCGGGGCCGTCTTTGTCGGCGATATGCCGGGACATCGCCAGCGCGTTGTTGCCGTCCAGGCTGGGGTTGGGCCCCGTTGGATTGCCGGAGGAGACTGCCAGATCGTTCGGCTTCGCATCTGCCTTCACGCGGATGTTGGCCGCGGTAACCGGCCCGCCCCCCTCAGCCACGAACAGGTCAGCGCCTACCTCGCCTTCGACGGTGAAGCCCTTGGCCTGCTGCTCGTTCACCGTTTTCGCCAGGCTCGCGGCGATGTCGTCGAACTCTTTGAGGTACTTCGGGATCGTGTCGTTGAGCGAGGTCGTCTGGCCGGCAATGCGGCCGGTGGTGATGTCGGCGGCAGATCCGTCTGCCCACTTCACGGCCACGGTGCCTGCCGGGTAGGCCGGGTCCGCCGGCGTGAGCTGCAGCGAGGTGGCCTGGGTTCCGCTGACGAGCGCTTTACCGCCGATCATGACGTCGACGGCCTGGCTGTTGAAGGCAGCGCCCCTGTCCATCTCCGCGGGACGCACCGTGGCACCGGTGAGTTCGGTGACCTTGGCGATGAGGACGTCACGCTGGTCGAGCAGTTCGTTGCTCGGCACCTTGGCGATGTTGTTGTTGCGGATGGCGACGTTGAGCTTGGCGATGTCTTCGGCCATCTTGTTGACGTCGTTGACGTTTGCGCCCAGCTCAGTCGCGGTGTCGTTCCACTGCGTGGTGAGCGAGTTGCTCATGTGGTTCAGCTGCGCGGCGGTGCCGATGGCGTTCTCCAAGGCTGCGGCGCGGGGCGCCTGGTTAGCCACGCTGGGGCTGTTGCCGGCGGCGCCGAAGGAGTTCCACAGTTGGGACAGCTTCTTCTGCAGGCCGGTGTCGCTGGGTTCGTCGACGGTGCGTTCGATCGCAGCCATCGTCTTTTCCTGCTCTTGCAGGTTGCCTAAGGAGGCGTTGGAGTTACGCGCCCGGGCTTCGAGGAACTCGTCGTTCATCCGGGTGACGCCGGTGACTTTGACGCCTTCGCCGGTGCCGTCGTAGCGAGACCAGAATGCGGGGACACCGGGTCCACCGATGGATTCGAGGTCGACGCGTTGGCGCGTGTACCCGGGGGTCGCCGAGTTGGCGATGTTCTGACCGGTGACGTCGAGGCCCCGTTGTGAGGCGTGGATCGCCGAAGTCCCGATAAAGAGTCCTCCGAAGGCTGACATGTCGATCTCTCATCCGTGAGTTGTGGGCGTCCTGCCCGGGCTTCTTCCAGGCTGCGCAGGACAGTTCTCCTGAACGGCCGACTTCCTATCGGCCGACCGAGCGGGGTTGTGAAGGGGATGTGCTGACCGTCTGAATCAGGGGCGCACTGGCGGGTGCCCGGCCAGCTCAGACGGAAGCATCGAGGTACATGGCGATGGCCTTGTTCCCCGTGGCGCGCCCACCGGGGTGCTGCGCGAGGTGTTTGAGGTCGTTCTCGGCGGCGGTGAGCTGGAACTGCACGAACGTGGTGAGCAGCCCGATCCGCCGAACCAGGTTGGTGGCCCGTTCGGCTAGTTGCGCCGGCATCGGTCCGAGGTCTTCGGGTGGCTCCCAGGCCGGCACGAGGCTGGCTTCGCCGAGGCGGACTTGCTCTTCGTGCTTGTCCAGGTCATCTTCCATCTGGGTCAGCGCCTGCTCCCACGCGGTGGTGTCGGCAGGCACTGCTCAGCGCTCCCCGGTTTCGCCGGACGCGACGACCTGGTGCCAGGCGTCGCTGATGGGCATCAGCACATCGCGCACGTCGACCACATGGCTGGCGACCTTCTCCACGTTGGCCGCGACGAGTTCGTCGACGCACCATTCGTAAAGGCGCTTGAGCTGTTCGCCTTCTTTCCACACCGAGGTGTCCAGGGTGGAGTGCAATTCCCACAGGATGTTCTGGGCGTGAGTGAGGGCGTTGTGGGCGGCTTGGATATCCCGTGAGCCCAGGCCCTGCTCCGCGTCGGAGAGGTCCCTGATGAGCCGGTCGTACAGCATCGTCACGAGCTTGGCTGGCGATGCGGTGTTCACGGATTCGCGGGCGTACCGGTTGCGGAGCTGGGCCTGGGTGGTCATTCAGGAGTCCTTATTCGATGGGGCAACGAGTCAGTTGCCGGTCGGCAGGGTGGCGAGCTGACCGGATAGCCAACTGCCTTGGGACTGCATCTTGGACAGCAGCGATTCCATCGCGCCGAACTGCGCCTCCAGGGTCTGCTGCCGCATCGACATCCGGTCTTCGAACCGGCTGATCTGCTGGGAGTAGTCCTTGATGGAGGCTTGTTCGCCCTGGATTCGCACAGTGATGAGCCCATGGTTTGAATCGGTCGCTCGCTCTGCGACCTGACCCAACTTGGTGGCGACTCCGTTCACGGTCTTTTGAACCGTTTCCGGATCCTTGCCGTAGGACTCGGTGAACTTCGCCCGGTCGAAGGTGATCGTGCCGGCCTTGTCGACCGAGATCCCTGCGCCGGCCGGGTTGACCCCGAAGCCACCCACGATGGCTTCCCGGATGCTGTTGGTCAGATCCCGAGTGGTCGAGTCGCCGACGAACGGCCCGGAAGCGGTCGGGTTGTCCTTGTTGTAGCCGCTGTTGATCTTGATGTTGCTCAGCGCTTCGTTAGCTGACTTGATCATGGCCTCGACTTTGTCGGCCATGCCTGCAGCGTCTGCACTCAAGTCAACGGTGACGGGCGTCGTCGGGTCGGCCTTGACAGGCTTGATCGTGACTCCCGGCAGGAGGTCTTTGACCTCCTTGGTGGATGACTTCACGTCGTACCCGTTGTTGGCGTCGCCGATGTGCAGGACAGTGTCTTTCCCCTCGGCGACTTGCGCGAATTTGCCGAGCACGTCGGAGATGACGGGTGGGGTGGACCCGTTGGTGACGTGGACGTTGCTCTTGGAGCCGGTGGTGGCCGACTGGATCTGCAACTTGTAGGTGCCTGACTCGACCTGCACCATGGTGGCTTTGACGTCTGCGCCGGCCTGCTGGTTGATGGCGGCCACAACGTCCGCGAGCTTGGCGTCGGCGCCGACCTTCACGTAGCTGGGTTCGCCGGTGACCTCGATGTTGATGTTGAAGTCGAAGGCTTCGCCGTTGGGTTTGTTGACGACCTCGTCGGCGCTGAAACCTTTTCCGGCCATGGTGGTGCCGGCTTGGGCGATCTGTTGCACCGTGAAGGTGAGCGTCCCGGTTTGCGCCTTGTCTGACGTGCTGACCTTGGCGATGTCTTCGTTGCTGCTTTTGGCCGCTACCGATGCCCAAGCGCTCTTGTCGAGAACCGACTTTGGAACGAAGGCGTTGGCCGCCTCACCGAGGGACTTCATCTTCGAGTTGAGGCTGGTGAACGCGCTGACGAGGGCCTGCGAGTTGACCTTGCCTTGGGTGTACGAGCGGCCGGCGAGCCGTTCCACACTCATGAGCTGCTTAACCATCGACGAGGTGTCGATGCCTGAACCTAGTCCGCTGATCTGCATGGTTCCTCCTTCCGTGGATGGACCGACAACCGATCAGGGGGCGCGGGCGAGTAGCCCACGCCCCCTGAGGGTTGTTCAGTTATGTCAGATCAACCGGATCAGCCGAGGAGGCGAAGGACGCCCTGGCTGGACTGGTTGGCCTGGGCCAACATCGCGGTACCGGCCTGCTGCAGGATCTGCGAACGGGTGAAGTTCGTCATTTCCTTCGCCATGTCGGTGTCGCGGATGCGGCTCTCGGAAGCGGCCAGGTTCTCCGCCGACACACCCAAGTTCTTGATGGTGTGGTCGAGACGGTTCTGGACAGCACCGAGGTCGGCGCGCTGACCAGAAACCTTACCGATGGCCGTGTCGATGGTTTGCAGAGCAGTCTGTGCGTCGGCTTGCGTGCCGACAGTAAGATCATTCACCCCCAGGCCCGTGGCATTCATCGCGGCGATGCTGATGTTCATTGTCTGGTCGGCGTTGGCACCGATCTGCAACTTCTTGCCCGTGAAGTTACCGTCCAGCAGCTTCATGCCGTTGAACTCGGTCCGGGTTGTAGTGGAGTCGATCTCATCGACGAGAGCGGTGATTTCCTTCTGGATCGCAGCGCGGTCGCTGGAGGTGTTGGTGTCCGAAGCCGACTGCACTGCCAAGGTACGCATGCGCTGCAGCATCGAGTGCGTCTCGTTGAGGGCACCTTCTGCGGTCTGAATGAGCGAGACGCCGTCCTGAGCGTTGGACTGGGCCTGGTTGAGGCCGTTGACCTGGCTGCGCAGCTTCTCCGAGATCGCGAGGCCGGCAGCGTCGTCGGCTGCACGGTTGATGCGAAGACCCGAGGAGAGACGCTCGAGGCTCGTCTGCATGGAGCCCTGCGTACCCGTGAGGTTGCGGTATGCGTTGAGCGCGGCGACGTTGGTGTTGATTTGCAGACCCATGATGTTGCTCCTTCGTGGATGTGGGGTCCGGGTCACCGTCCGTGGTGATCCCGAGGTCTAAGCCCTTTGGCTAGACCTGTCGAGGCGGTTAGCCCCGGCTGGTGCCGGGGTTTTCGTTCCCGACACCAGCCCCATCGGCGCTCTGGCCCGGCACTCAAGAAGATCTCACGAGAAATTTCTAGCCCGGGTAGATCCTGTTGGGCCCGAGTCTCACGCCTCGCGAGACGCCCCGTCGCTGGCTAGAAGCGTCTTCAGGCGTGCCGCCTTGCTGTCTAGTTCAGGGTCTCCTCCGCGCACCGCTGCCAGACGCTGCGCTGCTAGAACCGCCGCGGCGTGATCCTGGGCGGCGATGGCGGCGTGTAGCGCGACCCCGAGGATTTCCTCGGATGGAACGGTAAGACCTACCGCGTTCGCCACGTCGCCGAGGCGCCACAGGAGGTGTGACGCGCGCTGGGCGTAGCCTTGGGCCAGAAGGAGACGGGCTTCGACCCATGCCGTGTACGGGTCCTGCACGCGACACCCCTTAAGCACCGAGAGTGTTTGCGCTACTTCGTCAAGCCGTTCAGTCGCGATCTGGAAATCAGCAAGCATTTGCTGCGCCCAAATCCAGTAGTTCGTGGTGGCGGGCATGGCGGCTGCTATACGGAGGTCCTCCAGCGCCTCCTCTGCCTGGCCAGCCCCCCAACGCGCCCGTGCGCGGTCGACGAGCGCCGCCAACCTGTCAGCATCCGGCGCCGCGGCATCATCGGCTAGAGCGAGGTCGGTGAGGTGCAGCGAGCGCTCGCTGCTTCTCTTCAATCGCGCCGGGTCGACCCCGTAATTGGTGATCCGGATCGCGGTCGGCGCAAGATCCTGCGTGGGGGGAAGGGTGCTGCCATCCCGTCTACGGAGCTCGGCATGCACCGGCCTTGAGTAGTGAACCAGATCGGGCCGATAGAGGCGGGGCGACATCCACTGCTGCCCCGCCCCGACAAGAGTGACGTCTGGTGTCACCTCGACGCTCAGATATTCACGATTGGCTTCGTCAGCCTTCCGAAGTTCTTCGGCCAACGCTCCAGGGTCCGCCTCGACTGCTTCGTCGGCGTCAACAACCAACAGCCACTCTGCGTCAGACATGGCGGCCGCCGCGTTCCGCGCGCGAGAATAATTGTCGTCCCAGTACCCCTCGAATACGTTAGCGCCCAACGATCGCGCTAACTCGCGCGTCCCATCGGTAGACCCCGTGTCATAGACACACACGTCCCCCAAGAGGGGGCGCAATGATTCGAGGGAGCGCAGCGTACGCTCTAGATTCTCCTCTTCGTTCTTCACGATCATCGCCACATCCAAAATACCCATTGGCGCCCCGTCACCCCCCGCCGCCTCAGTTGTCTGTACGTCAACCACGGGGTCTTCCGCGGGCGCCTCCGCATTCGAAGTGCAAGCGAGTGGTATGTCGAGCCCTAGGCAACAATCACGGACAACCTCGAGATTGTGAGCAGCCAACCGCCCTCCCCTACCGAGGACGTGGCCCACTAGGTGACTTTGTTCTCCCAGATCCAAGCAACGCTGGAATTGCTGGGCGGCCTGAGGCAACAGCTCACGAGCCAGCGAAGGCTCGCTCGATGTAATATTCAGCAGCACATTTCCGCTAACGAAGTGAAAATCCGGGGAAGCGTCATATTGTTGTGCATACTCGGCCAGAACATCAAGCGCCTCTGCGTGGAGCCCGAGACTCGTCAACGTGTGAGCGTATTGCACGACAAGGATGTGATGCCAACCCTCATGAGCGACACGCTCACGATTGACTCGCGCATATTCATCTACGGCTTCTGCGAGGCGGCCCTGTGTCTCTAGGTTGCGGCCGAGCTGGTAACGAAGGTAGTCGTCTGAGGGGTTCGCGGCTAGCGCGCTTCGAAGAAGCGCTTCGCGACGTGCGAGCTTGGCCTCTAGCTGTGCAGGTTCGTAGCCGTCGTGTTCGATGGTGACTGGGGCTGGCACAACCTCAAGATCATGTGCAGCTAACTCGTGAATTTTTCCTACAAAGCGGACATGGCCTGGGAGGATGCGCGTTATGCGTTCGACCGCTATCTCCGACTCTCCTGCTAACGTGAAGGCGTTGGAAACATTTACGGTGTAAACCATCTCGGGCGCCACCGCGGCCAGGTTAAGAAGCTCCGCACCGCCCCCCGTAAGAATTTCATCGGCATCGATGGATACGTGCCAGTCCGCCCCTGCCGCCTCCAGAGCGGCGTTACGCGCAGCGGAGAAGTCGTCGGTCCAGGGAATGTGAATGACGCGTGCACCAGCGGCTTCAGCTAGTTCCGCAGTGTCGTCGCTCGACCCGGTGTCCGCGACGACCACTTCGTCGACCCAGGGCAGCACGCTACGGACGCACCGTTCGATGCAGCGACTTTCGTCCCGTGCGATCACTACGGCAGCCGAGCGGAACCGGCGCTGTTGCTTCCGCAGGTAATGGGCAACCCTCGATCCCACCTGGGATGTCCGCTGCAGTTCGTCAGCTATGGCGTCGATGTGGGTGGTGCCCGTTGATGCGATGACGTCAGCAAGGTCTTGGGGCGAGCGGCGCCCCCAGAGGCGCAGCAGCGGCTTTCCCTGCCCCGCGATCTCTAGACCCATCGTCATCAGAGCCAGTAACGCGGTCAGCACGTCATGGGGGCTGTTCGCCGCGCCCGCGACCCGGTACCGCAGCCGCACGACGCAATCACCAGGTAGGGGTGGCGCGCAGCTCGGCTGAGGAACCTCTTGCGTACGCAGCATTGCCAGGGCGGTGTCGACCTCGCCGTTGGCGAGGTGCCAGTGGATGCGTAACCACGAAGCAGTAGAAGGGTTTGGTCCAGCCTCGAGCACATCCAGGACCGCGCTGGCGCGGTCAAGGTCGCCTTGTCCAATCAGCAAGTCAACGTACTGTTCCAGGCCCGCAAGAATCCACGCATCCGACGAAGGCGTCATTCGGTGAGCCGTCAGAAGCTGTTCGTACTCATCAACGGCTTGAGCGACGTCCCCCACGAGGAGACACTCCCGCGCAAAACGCGCGCGGGCTTGATGCTCCGCTGCCCCGGCAGGCGCAGCGCCAAGCTCCCGCGCCAAGCGCGCCAACCGTCTCGGCGCCTTGCGGGCAGCATCCGGTCGGCGCGGGGCTTGCATGATGGTGAACTCTTCCCGCGACAGGTGGCCGTAGGTGCGTGCGGGCGTGAAGGCGGAGTTCGTAAATTCCGACTCAGAGGCGACATACGTCGCTGAGCCTCGACGGAGCAGACGTCCCAGACGGCGCACCTGCCCTTCCGCGTGCGTCTCTACAGTCAGGATGTCGGCCTCTGCCTTGCGCAGCTTTCCGCACAGCTCCCCGGCATCCCCAGCGGGGGTGTCATCAATGTCGAGAACGAGCACCCATTGACCGTGCGCGAGGGTCATCGCCTCGTTCCGTGCGCGCCCGACCTCGTGATCCCAGTAGCCGCGCCGAACCTTGAGCCCCTCGGCTTCCGCTAGCGGCTGGGCCCGCCCGTCGGTTGTGGCGTCGTAAATGCAAATCTCTTTAATCCGCGGGCCGGCCCACGCGCGCACACAAGCGATGAAGTCCGACGGTGATGCGTCTTGATCATCGTGAACGAAGGTGACCACGCTGAGCCAGGGCTCAACCATCGGACGGCCACTCATGCGACGAAGTTCTGCAGCCGCGTGGCCAGAGCTGCGGGGTCCCCCTGCCCGGCATCCGCTGGGGCCTGCCCCTCGGCGCCCATACGGCGACTTACATCGAACATGCGCGTGATCACGCCGGCGACTTCACTCAGCAGAAGCTCTGGGTCAGCCCCGGGCACGACCGCCGCGTCGTACGCCTGAGCGGAAGCCTCTTCAAAAGACTCGACACGCACTCGGCCCACGCCACCGCTCTCCCGCAAACCCTCCAGCAGCACCTGCACGCAAGCTTCATCCTGTTCGCCCGGCTCGTTGGGCACAGCGAAGCAGAGCTCGACCGGCGCGGCCGAGCCGAACGCTGCTTGATAGGCCCGCAGGACAGCTAGCGGCCCGGCCGCGCTAGACCAGTCAGTCGCCACGACAAAACGGACAGCGGTCGAAGCTTCACTGTCGTGCTCGGCATCCACCTGTTCCTTTAGCGTTCGCAAGCGTTCTGCGATGTTGGCGAGCGAGCTCAGATCAGACACCGTCTCTCCTCAAGCTTGATTGACCACTTCCCCTGGGCTCATCGGCCCCCTTTAGCGCCACCTGAGGCACTCGGCTAGCGGCATGACAACTCAGGAGTGACCCTCAGCTACTGCCAGCACGGCTTTCGGCGCAGGCAGGGAGAGACGGGCCCCCACGGGTGTAAGCCTCCGGCAAGCGCAAATCACCAGGCTGCTCGGCAGGCAGTTGTCGTTTTCGAAATCCCTCTCCGCACCCCTACCGGTGTGGATCCATGGAGGAGCTGTCCAACGGTTGTCTTAAGCAGGCAGCGTCCCTTAGATGCCCGGGCGCCACAGGGCGCTCTATGCGTGCGGGGTGTTGGCCGCGGCCCACGTCTAGTCATCTACCCAGGGATCCGATGCTTTCGGCGAGTCTGCCCTTGGGTCCGACGCTTCCGCCTTCCAAGCAGACTATGGAGGCGTCGTGCGCCCAACTCTGGCCCAGTTCGCCCACTTCACTCAGGAATTGACTCAATTGACCGAAGGGTAATCATCTTGAGCACCCAACGTCGGCGGCCGCCCCCTGAAGCTCGAAGGCACCCCACCCACCGGCCTAGGCGCACCGTTGAAATACGGTCGCGCAGACTCTAGATTCCGCCAGACTCTTACAAATCGGCACGGCAACTCGCTCATGTACGGACAGGATCCTTAAGATGGATGCCAACGAAAAGCACCATATCCCGCCTGGCGAGCGGAGAATCGATAGCCCATCCACGCCGAGCCTCGATATTCTCCACGGAACAATGGAGATTGCCGGACAGATGAACATTATGGCCAGATTCTTGCGCCTGCAGGGACATCGCGGAATGTCGCTCAATTATTATCCAAGCTACCTCAATTATCCGTCCGACGCCTCACTAGACATACACAACTTAACCTCTGCTATGGCCCATCGGGCAACCAGTGAAATAACAGCAACTGCGATGGCGAACTTTTCCATCTTTCATTTTCATTTTGGAAGCACGCTAATGCCGGACCATAAGGATCTCTTGGCACTTCAGGAGAACGATTATCCCATGTTTATGCATCACTGGGGAAGTGACGTCCGGCGACGCAGCTTGGCTACTAAAAATAGTCCTGACATTCGTCTAAAACCAACCGACGAAACATTCATCTGCCGCCGCCTGCAATTCCTCGGATCCCGCATAAAAACGGCTATCGTTGCCGATGTTGAACTATATAACTATGTGTGTGATTTCTACGAGCAAGTCATTTTCCTCCCAGCATTCATTAGCATGGACTCCCACCCCCCGGCCAGCGTTTCAGAATCCGGAGAAAAGCGATCACTGCGCATAGTACATGCACCAACGAACCAGCTATACAAGGGCACTGACTACATCATCGAAGCTGTCACCGAGGCGTCAAAGACTTGCCAAATCGAATATATTCAGGTGGAAAATACGAACCACGCGCAGGCTAGACAAATCTATGCTTCCGCCGACCTTATTATTGATCAGATCCTTTCCGGAGGATATGGGCTGTTCGCCATCGAGGCCATGGCCATGGGAAAGCCGACCATTTGCTTTGTTAACGACCAGATGAAGAACTTCTACCCTCAGGACCTCCCTCTTATATGCGCCGATCGTCACACTCTGGCGGCCACCTTGAAGGTGCTATCAAAGAATCCTGAGATGCTCACCGACATAGGCGCAGCCTCTCGCGCGTACGTCATGAAATATCACGCAATAGAGAATACGGGCAGCCGCCTCATTCGCGCCTATCAAGGAGATCTTACTGCAGAGAGGCAAAAATCTGCGTCCAAAATCCACCCTTGGCTTCTATAGTGCAAACCCAGTAGGCGAACGGCCGTTCGATGCGACTGCAACAGCTTAGGAAAGCATCTCCGCATAGGAGCCAACCCGTTTATTCGACGAGAGATGAGCATGCTTAGCAAACCCGATCTTGCAATCCTAGGGGCCGGGGGGACCGGCCGCTATATGCGTGACGTGGCACTACGAACGGGCAGCTACCGCGAGGTTTTCTATCTCGATGACGATACAGAAAAACAATCGTCAGGTGTCGACGGTGCGCCAACCATGGGCCCACTTGAACACTGGCAAGAGCTTCCGCCAGATACTCAGTTTCTTTCTTCTCTGTACGCACCCGCAGCCAACCAGGCGCACTGGAGACGTGTAACGTCCCTCAAAATCCCCGATGACCGCTGGACGTCGGTACTGGACCCGACCGCTGTCATTTCTAAAAATTCCACAATAGGCGTCGGCTGCTTCATTGGCTCCCATACAACAATTGAGCCGGGCGTATCCTTGGCCAACCACTGCGCCATTGCTCAGAACGTGACAATAGCTCATGATACCAAAATCAGTAGTTATAGCTACTGCGCCTTCCAGGTCGCGATAGGAAGTAGAGTCTCGGTCGGCGAATACACCTTTGTCGGCATTGGTGCTCGCATCCGGGGAGACTTAGAGATCGGGCGAAATTCGCTCATCGGAGTAGGCGCAACCGTTATTAGCGCGGTACCCCCGTCCGCCGTTGTGGTAGGGAACCCAGCCAGGCCACTTGAAAAGTCGATTAAAGGGCTACGACGATGAAGGACCAGAGAATGATAGATCTAGAAAACAGGCCTCGCGGTCGACGCATCTTGATGACTGGAGGGGCAGGCTTCATAGGATCAACCTTGTGCAGAAGTCTAGTGGTCGATAACGAGATCCTTGTATATGACGATCTGCGCAGAAACGCACTCAAACCAGCTGAGATCAATCGCCACCCTAGATTGAAAGTGATCCAGGGAGACGTCCTTGACTTGGCTCATCTTACAAAGACGGTGGACTCTTTTCAACCAAGTATGATTCTCCACTTGGCCGCAGTAGCCGGGATCGATACGGTCCTTCAGCGCCCCACCGAGACGATGCTGGTCAACATGGTTGGTACAGCTAATGCTCTGTCTGCAGCGCAGAGTGCAGGAAGCCACCTCGAACGATTTGTCGACTTCTCCACCAGCGAGGTGTTTGGGTCATCGGCCTTCCGAGCAGACGAGCTTCATGACTCTTGTATCGGAGCGGTGGGAGAGGCCCGTTGGACGTACGCGGTCAGCAAGCTCGCCGGAGAGCACCTGACGCAGGCATTCCATCAGGAGTACGGCCTGCCCACCGTTTCCGTTCGCCCCTTTAACATTTACGGGCCTGGTCAAGTCGGCGAAGGAGCCATAAAGCAATTCATCAGGAAGGCTTTACAGGGGGAAGACATAATCATCCACGGTGACGGCAATCAGATACGCGCCTGGTGCTATATAGAGGACTTCATCAGGGGATTGCTGCTGTGCCTCAGTCGTCCTGAAGCCATAGGCCAATCCTTCAATATTGGTAACGCTCGCGCCGTCATAACGGTATTAGGGCTGGCGCAAACAGTCGTTCGCGTACTGGGCAGCCCTTCTGCAATACGCTTCGAAGAACGAGAACGAGCAGATATCGAACTTCGAGTCCCCAGCGTAAAGAAAGCACGTGACCTATTGGGATTCGAGGCGGAGGTGGATCTGGAGGATGGAATTCGTAGGACGGCTCAGAGTGCCGCTTCTTCAACATTAATGCAAGAAAGCATCGCTAACGCACAGAGCGCTGCAGCAAGGGCCGCCATAAGGCGAGCCGCGACCCCTGCGAGTGTGACCGATGCATGAGGGAAATATGATCCCTCTCATGCGTCCCTCGATAGGTGCCGAGGAGAGCGATGCGGTCCGGGGGGTCTTAATGTCAGGGTGGCTGGTTCAGGGAGAGGTTGTTGCGGAATTCGAACACAAACTCGCCCGAGAAACTGGGTCCAGGTATGCGGTGGCAGTTTCGTCGGGCACAGCCGCACTCCATGCCGCCTTTGTAGCTGCGGGCCTGCGCCCAGGTGACGCGGTATTTATCCCGAGCTTCGCCTGGCCATCTGCAGCGAACGTGGTAGTAAGCATGGGGGGGCATGTCGTCTTCGTAGATTCGTCGCTAACGACTTACAATATCGACACTGTTGACCTCGAGGAAAAGATCGAGAAATGTCACCGTGACGGACGCTACCGGCCAAGACTGATTGTTCCTGTGCATCAGTTTGGACTGATGGCTAACATGGGTACCGTCGATGAAATTGCCTCGCGGTATGGACTCAGTGTTGTGGCGGACGGCGCGTGCGCTCTAGGTTCCAGGTCGAACGGACGCACCCTCTCGCAAGGAGTATCCTCCTGTACGCTTAGCTTCCATCCGCGGAAATCGATCACCACGGGTGAGGGTGGTGCCATCCTCACAGAGCACCGCCACGTTGCAGAAGCATGCCGAGCTTTTAGAAACCACGGGCAGACATCGAGCGGAAATCAACGACACTTTGTCACGACTGGTCTTAATTACCGCCTGAGCGAGGTAGCAGCGGCGATCGGACTTGTTCAGCTCGATAAGTTTTCACACATACTCGATCTCCGCAGGAGGGTTGCGAAAAGGTACTGCGAGGCGCTGCATGGCTTGCCGTCACTCACAGTCCCTTTTTACGATTCTGGACATACGTTCCAAACGTTTATGGTGCTTCCCGCCTCCATGGAAGGGGCTAGGTGGGTTACAACTCTGCGCCAAAAAGGCATAGGCGCCGCCCTCGCATCGATTGCAGGGCACGAGCAGGTGGTCTATCGAAAGTCTTTCGGATACCGCGCTGACGACCTGCCTCGGGCCAGCCGCTTGGGCAGGGACGGAATTGCTCTCCCTCTATCTTGGAATTCGACTACGGAGGAGATCCAAACTGTTGTCTCTGCCTGTTTTGAGTTGGCCAGAGATTCAAGCTCCTGATCTTCTCATTGCGCCCTCGTGTAAATAAATACCTTAGTGAAGTCGACAACTAGTCGCATGTGCCCGACGGTTCTACCAACTAACGGGACCTTGGACGTCAATGTGTGCCCGTCGGCTTCATAGCGATCAGATCGTTCTCGGGATCGCACATCGCGGTCAGGGTTACGAACCCGCCACGCCGTGGCGCCACACTGCCGCCAGGTTCTCCTCTGAGCTGGCAGCGAGCGCTACCCGCGCCCGTCCGGCAGCGTCTGCGCTGGACGTCTCGTGAACGTCGGACCCGAATACTCCCTTAGCGCAACCACGCCCGGGCCGTTATCTAATCGTGACTTCAGGTCGCCTGTCCGGGGCCGTATTGGGGCCGTTTGGTCAGGCAAGAGTCCATGCCCAACCCTCCTGAGTGCCCGGACCGCCAGTGCAGCACAGCTATCACGGACGATCTCCCAGACGAGAAGGAACTCACCATGGGTAAGCACTCTGCTCCCGCGCCACGCTGGACCTCCCAGGTCCTCAGCGCCGCCACCATCGCGCTGAGCGTGGTCGGTCTCGGCACCGCTTTGGCGCTGCCCGCCGAAGCGGCCACCGCACCGAAGAAGCTGTCCGGGCCGAAGGCGCCCAAAAAGATCGATGAGCCGGGCTCCACCCAAGATGCCGTCCGCCTCCCGGACGTCGCCGGCGTCACCTGGAAGGTGAGCGCCCGACCGGACGCGACAGACGACCCCGCCACCAGCCCGACCTGCGCAAACGCCAGCACCCAGGCCGCCGACAAGTTCTGCAACGTCAGCGCCAAAGACCTCGACGCGATCCGCGTGAAGGCGGTCCTGGCTGACGGCTCCACCCAGATCTTCCCCACCCTGTACTTCAAAAAGGCCAAGGGAGTCCTCAAACTCACCGGCGCCACCTCACCGCGCGCCGTGGACCGCCCCGGCTACCTCGATGACGGCCTCACCCTGCCCACCGTCAAGGGCGTGACCTGGAAGGTCGGCAGCACCACAGTCGACCTCAGCGCCCTCAAGGGAGGCTTCTACCCCACCGGCGCCACCGGCCCCACCCCCAGCGTCACCGTCACCGCCGTCGTCAACGAAGAGGACTACCTCGTCGCGGACGACAGCTACGGACTGCAATGGAAACTGGCCTTCAACGTCGCTGTGAACGACGCCGACGTGCAAGCCCCCGGCGTGCTCGACCTGGGCGGCATCAAAGCCGACGCTGTCGTCGTAGCGCACACAGCCAACGCCACCTGGTATGTCGACGGACGCCGCCTGGGCACCAAAGCGGGGCGCACCGCCCAGACAGGGACCAAGGGCAAACCGGCCGTGGTCCTGGCCATCCCCGCCCCCGGCTACAAGATGCCCGCCAACCCCGCCATCCACGACCCATCGCTGAGCGCCTGCGCCCCGATAACCGACCTGACCACCGTCAAAGGAAGCAAGCCCGGCTCGCTGGCCTGGACCTGCAGCGCGACCTCCACACCGCAGACCATCAGCGCTGCCGCCTTCACCGGCAAAGCACCCACGGTCGGTAGGGATCTCGGCGGCACCAAAAACGACTCCATCACCCTGCACGCCGTACCGGGCGTGAAATGGCAGGTCACCACCCCCGCCGGGGTGCGCACCCACGCCGTCACCGCCGGCACCAAGACCGTCGCGCTCAACTACGCAGCCAAGAGCTTCGGCGACAACTACCCCGTCACCGTCAAGCCCGTCGTGGCTGTCGCCGCCGACTACTCCTTCGCGCCAGGCGCCGACGCAGACACGCCGTTGACGTTCACGTCCAAGCTGAGCGTCGTCGGCGTGGCCGGCAAGGTGAAGCAGGTGGCGGGCATCCCACAGTCCGTCGAGATCACCGGCGTCCAAGGGGTCAACTCTTGGAAGATTCGCAGCGCCGGCAAGACCACCACGGCCCGCGTCAAGGCCGGAGACGTCCACCGCTTCCGCACCGCGAGCGCCGCCGACGCACAGGTGACCCCGGTGTTCGACTACGGCTACGGCGAATCCACGACCAGCGCCGTCGGCACCCCCATCACCCCCGCGCCCTGATTCGGCACGGATGCTCACCGCGCTCGGACCTCACGAGCGCGGTGAGCGCCCCGCCCGCCACCAGGGCCCACCCACCACACCGTTCACCCCAGCCAGCCAGGAAGTAGCCGACCATGCCGTTCGGATCGGGCGCCCACTCACTGCCCTCCCACCGCCCGTTCTCGCCGCGCACGAACCGAGCCTGCGCGATCGCCCTCGGCACGGCAGCCGCGTTGGCCGCCACTCCCGCCCTGGCACCGGCCGCCACCGCCGCCGGCAAGCTCTCCCCCACCAGCAACGCCACCGCTGTCGTCACCGACGGGTGCGGTCGCCTCGACAGCATCGAGGTCGAGGGCGCCGGCACCTTCTGGCTGCAACTGCTGCCCGACGGCAAAGCGCCCAAGGCACCCACTGCGCCGAAGAAGCCCAGCACCACCTCCAAAACTCCAGAGGCGGCGCCCCCCGCCACGCTCACCGAAGCCGAATGGGCTGCCGCGCTGGGCTACCAGGAGATGAAGAACGGTGCCTGGACCCGCAGTGTCGACGCCTCCACCACGTTCCTGGCAGTGCGCGTGCTCACCTACGCCGGCAACGGTGCGTTCGAGTACGTCCCGCTGAGCATGGCCGGTGCTGACCCCGACACCGGGACCCGCGGCACCGAAACCTTTAAAGTCACCAACGCCGACTGCGTCATCCCCCTCGAACCGAGCTTCGAAGACCTCGAAGGCTCCGAACAGGACACCGTCACCATCCCCGCCGTGACCGGGGTGAAGTACTCCGGCAAACCGGGCACCACCCCCGGCAAAGGCACCGTCACCGTCACCGCCACACCGGACAAGGGCTACCGCCTGGCCAACCCCGACGGCACTCCGCTGACCCCGGAACAAACCCGGTGGACCTACACCTTCGACGGGACCGCCCCCGTCACCGTGCCGAAGGACAAGGCGCCCACGTTCCGCAAAGGCGCCCCCGTCAAGAGCATCGACCCCAAGAAGCCCGCCAAACCCAACCCCAACATCGTCACTGTGCAGAACGTGCCCGGCGTGACCTGGATCGTCGACGGCAAACCGGCGAAAACCTCCGACAAGGCGCCCACCCTCGAGGTCGCCGTCGGAGACAAGACCAGCGTCAAAGTGCAGGCTGTCAGCGCCGACCCGAAGAAATTCACCCTCAGCGGCACCACCGAATGGATCCTCGGCGGCTCCGGGGCCGGCACCGCGGCCCTGCCCCGCGTGGTCGTCCCGACCGCGCTCGTCAGCCCCGGCGCCAGCACGCTCACCTGGGCAGCACCCGCGCAGTTCCCCGACGGCGCCACCTACAACGTGCGCTACCGCGTTATCACCCTGACCGGAAACAAGGTGCGCGCCGCCGCGCCGTGGCGTCCCTGGTACCAGGAGACCCGCGCCACCCGCGCCGTCATGCGGGCCCGCCCCGGCAGCATCATCGAGGTGCAGGTGCAGGCCGTCGCCAAGAACCGCACCATCTCGCCGTGGTCGCGCGTCACCACCGTGTGGTTCCCCTACGACATCGCAAAAGCCCCCAACCCGGCCTGGAAGCTGAGCATCGACCGTGCCGCCTTCGGGCGCACCATGCTCACCAGCAACCGGCGCACCGCCGGCTGGCGGGCCACCACCCCCACCACCAACCGCGTCATGCTGTGGTTCGGCACCTCACCCACCGGCGCCCCCGCCTTGGTCTACATCGACGGCAAACGTGTCGCCACCATGGACACCCGCAGCACAGGCAACATCACGCGCCGCGTGCTCAAACCGATCCCGGTGCTGTGGGGCAAACACGTCGTCACTGTCGTACACGGCGGCAAGAACGGCCAGACGCTACACCTGGACGGCGTCGCCTACGGACGCTGAGCGTGAGGGGCAGAACGCGCGACGAAGCGGAGTGCTGCGTTCAACCCCGGTGCCTGCTCGAGCCCGCCCGCAGGGTCGGCGCTGCCCCCGTACTTCAGGGTCGTCGGCCAAGCACGGCCAGGCGGCGAAATGGTCTCAGCGGCGGCGGCGTTTGGCGGTGCCGAAGATACTGCGGCCGATCTCGCGGCCGATGACGGTGCCTGCGCTGCGCAGCATCGAACGGACCATCGGGTTCTCCATGGCCTGCTCCACGATGCCGGGATCCTCCCTGGGTGCCTTGGGCTCGCGGGCCCGACCAGGTTCGCGATCGGTGGGGATCGGAATGGGGGTGGGACCGCCGGGGTTCGGGGCCGGTGCCGGTGCTGCGGCGGGCTTCTCCGCCGCGATCAGTCGGCCGGCGAGCATCTCGTAGGCCGACTCACGGTCTACCGCCGTCGCGTATCGCGCGTTCAACGGTGAGGCCGTCACCACCTGCTGCACTGCGGCCTGCTCCATCGGCGCCATCAACGACTGCGGGGCGCGCATCCGCGTCCACGCCACCGGGGTCGGTGCGCCGCGTTCGGACAACACGGTGACGACCGCCTCCCCCGTGCCTAGCTGGGTCAGCAGTTCCTCCAGGTCGTACTCGCTCTTGGGGAAGGTGCGCACCGTCGCCTTCAACGCCGTCGCATCCTCCGGGGTGAACGCGCGCAGCGCATGCTGCACCCGGTTCCCGAGCTGACCCAACACCCCCGAAGGCACGTCCTTGGGCGTCTGGGTCACGAAGAACACCCCGACGCCCTTGGAGCGGATCAACCGCACCGTCTGCTCGATCTGCGCCACGAACTCCTTACTCGCCCCGTCGAAGAGCAGGTGCGCCTCGTCGAAGAAGAAGACCAACTTCGGGGCGTCGATGTCGCCGACCTCCGGCAGATCCTGGAACAGGTCCGCGAGCAGCCACATGAGGAACGTCGAGAACAGCGCCGGCCGATCCTGCACCGCGGGAAGCTCCAGCGCTGAGATGATGCCGCGCCCGTCACCGGCCACCCGCAACAACTCGCTGGTGTCGAACTCGGGCTCGCCGAAGAACACGTCCGCGCCCTGATCCGAGAACGCGATCAGCTCACGCAGGATCACCCCGGCCGTCGAGGAGGACAATCCACCGAGTTCCTTCAGTTCCGCTTTGCCCTCATCCGAGACCAGATGCTGCACGACCGCCCGCAGGTCCTTCAGGTCCAGCAGCGGCAGCCCCCGCTTGTCGGCGTAGTGGAACACCAGGCCCAAGCTGGAGGTCTGGGTCGCGTTCAAACCCAACACCTTCGACAGCAGCATCGGCCCGAAGTCGGTGATCGTCGCCCGGATCGGCACCCCCTGCCCCTGACCGCCCAGGCTGTAGAACTCGATCGGGAATGCCGAAGCCTGCCACTGTTGGCCGACGTCGGTGGCGCGCTGAGTGACCCGGTCACCGGCGACCCCGGGCGCGCCCAGACCCGACAAGTCGCCCTTGACGTCGGCCACGAACACCGGGACGCCGTTCGTGCTGAGCTGCTCGGCCATGAGTTGCAGCGTCTTGGTCTTGCCGGTGCCGGTTGCCCCCGCCACCAGGCCGTGCCGGTTCATCATCGCCAGCGGCAACCGCACCGCGACGTCGGGGTGGGCGTTCAACGCCCCGGCTTCCCCCGCGCTCACCGCCGCGCCCAGCTCGATCGCCGGACCCGCCGAGGCGTAGCCGGTGCGGATAGCGTCAAGTTGCGTCTGCGGCGTCGTCACGAGCGCAGTTTATCCGCCCCACCGGTCTCGGCGAGGCCGACGCAACCGGCGGACAGAACGCCCCGGCACGCGCCTTGGCCCGCCCGCCATCGGCTGAGCGGAGCGCAACGCGCGCACGAATCAGTGCGGCGGGCCCGGCGAACAAGCCAGCAGCCAGACGGCCGAACACCCAGTAGGCCAGCGGCCCAAGGTCACGCAGGCGCCTGGGCGGACCTGACGGGTGCGTGCACCCCCCGCTGGCGGACACACCACGGCAACGGAGGCCCCCGGCAGGCACGCCCGGCGCCACACCCGTAGCGAACAGCAATCAGCCCAGGTGGGCGGGCCGCTCTGGCACACTGCCAGCGTGATCTTCAAGGCCGTCAACGATGGGCGCCCCTACCCCGACCATGGCCGTCGTTCCGTTGGGGACTGGGTCGATGTGCCGCCGCGGTTGGTTCGTCTGGACGAACTCATCACCACCAAGAGCACGCTGGACCTGCGGGTCGTCTTGGCCGACGACTCCACCTTCTACGGCGATCTGTTCGCCCACGTCGTGTCCTGGAAGGGTGAGCTGTACCTCGAAGACGGACTGCACCGCGCGTTACGCGCCGCGCTGGCCCAACGGGGTTATCTGCACGCCCGGATCCTCACCCTTGGGGCGAGCTGAGATGTCCTACGTCCAACAGAGGGGGCTTCCCGCGCGGGTTCGGCGCCGCCGCGCCCTGCTGCTGCTCGCGCTGGTGTGCACTCTGGTGCTGATCCTTGTCCTGGCGATCGCCGGGTTGCTGCTGCGAAAGCCAGACCCCGGGGGAACCCCAGCCACGGGCGCGCAACCCTGCCCCAGCGCCAGTGCAGAAGTTCCCTCGCCGGACACGATCGTCGTCAATGTGTATAACTCGACCAACCGCACTGGGCTGGCCAGGAACACCGCCAAAGACCTCGGAACGCACCGCTTCCAGGTGGGTGAAGTCGGCGATGATCCGCTCGCCGCGAGCATCGCCGACGTCGCCGAGATCCGCTACGGACCCGCCGGCGAGCAAGCAGCCAAAGTTCTGGCCACCCGGGTGCGCGGCGCCCGACTCGTCGCCGACAAGCGCACCGGGACATCCGTTGATCTCGTTCTTGGAGAACGCTTCTCGGTGGTCTCACCGCGCTCCACCGCGACTGACTGCTGAGCCATGTGGCCCCGCAGATAGGCCCCGATCCACGCCAGCGGGAGGCCCCTGACCTGCAGTTGGACGCTTGTTAGAAAAACTTGCCGAGTTTTCTTTGATGAACGAGCGTCCAGGCCGATAGGTAGGTGCCGGTCGAGAAGATGACCGGCAAGGACCCGGCGGGGGGCCGGGAAACCAATCGGGGAGGACAACATGTTCAGCACCACCACGGTCCAGGTCGCACCGTTCAGCGACGACACGCTCGTCTTGGAAGGGTTCGACATGGACTTGGGCGAACTCGACCTGGCCTACGAGGTCGAAATGGACGCTCTGCTCAACGACCTGCGCGGCTTCGAACGCCTCGACGCGGCGTTGCGCGAAATCTCCTGAGAACTGCTGCGGCGTTCCTGGGGAGGGCGGCGCAACCACTGTGAACGACCGGCGACACCACGGGTGTCGCCGGTCGTTGCGTATGTCAGGCCCCGGATGCAGCCAACGGCGGTGTGTCGCTGGTGCGCACATGCCAGGCCCACAGCACCCACCCGAGGATGACGAAACCGAGACTGGTCAGGGCGAGCCGCTCCAGTGACGTGGCCGCCAAGGCCGACACCACCCCGGCCTGCACCGCGGCGAACGTCAGCGAAACGAAGGTGCCCACCGAGGCGGCGGCACCGCGCCGCAGCGGGAACTCATCCAGCAGCGCCAGTTGCACGACGGGAAAGACCAACGCGATGCCGAACGCGATGATCGTCGGCGACAGAACCGCCCACGGCAGGTCGGCGAACCCGGGGACGGAGGTCACCACGACACCCACCACGCCACCGGCGGCCGCGATCGTGAAACCGATGCTGGCCAACCGTTGCGCGGTGATGATCCCCGCCGCCCGACCGGCCAGGAACGCCCCGCAGATCATGCCGCTCATCATCGGCACGAACAGGATCCAGAAGTCACGCTCGCCGCGCCCTAACAGGTGCACGATGAACAGCGGCGCCGAGGCGATGTAGAGGAACTGGCCCCCGAAACCGAACGCCCCCGCCAGCGCGATCCGCAGGAAACGCCACTGCGAACCCACCGCCCACAACTCGCTGAACAGGGACGTGGGACGCAGCGGAGTGCGCCGGTGCGGCGGGTGCGTCTCCGGCAGGCCGAAGGCGACGCTGAGCCCCATCAGTACCGCGAAACCTACGAGGAACCAGAAGATCCCCGGCCAGGGCGACACCGACAGGATGGCCCCGCCGATGATCGGGGCGAGCGCTGGGGCCATCCCGAAAATCATCGCGATGTGGCTCATCAGCCGTTGCGCCTGCGGGCCGTCGAAGAGGTCCCGCACGATGGCGCGGCTGACGATCTGTCCGCCGCCGGCGGCGAGGCCCTGCAACGCGCGGCAGGCCAGCAGCATCGGCAGATTCACGGCCAGCGCCGCCCCGACCGAGGCCAGCGCGTAAACGCTGATCCCCGCGAGCATCACCGGTTTTCGGCCCACGGCGTCCGAGAGGGGGCCATGCAGCAGACTCATGGTGGCGAAGCAGAACAGGTAAAGGCTGGTCACCTGCTGCATCGCCAACGTGTCGGCGGAGAAGTCCCGACGGATCGCCTCGAACGCCGGGAACACCGCGTCGATCGTGAACGGCCCGAACATCGCCAGACCGGCCAGGATGAGGACCAGACCAGCCCCAGCGCCCTGTCTGCTCTGCTGCACTGCGCCCCCCTCCGCGGTGGTTCCGAGCACGAAATGTCTCACCTCGTCGGGGCTTCGGGCGGCAAGCGTCCGCCCCGCGGCTGGCCCGCCGGGCGGGCCTGGCATCCACCCAGACCACCACAACCCAGCTCAGTACCGTTCGATCCAAGGCAGCGTAGTCGGGCTCCGATCCGGCACCGACTGGGATCGGCCGGGGTCTCAGTGCGTGGGCCGCACCGCCAGCAGCGCGTCGGCCAGTTCGACCAGCCGCAGGTCCGGGTGTGCTGCCAACAGCCGATCCACCACCGGCTTCGGGAAGGCACCCGAGCCGTGCCGAGACCCCAGCAGCGCACCGGTGATACCGCCGATGAGCGGGCTGGCGCCGCCCAGGGACGCCGCCGCCTGGCAGGCCCCCCACGGGTCGTCTGCGTGCACGCTCACCAGCGCCAGCGCCGCCGGCACCGCTTCCTGCATGAGGGCGCTGGTTCCGATGAGTACGTCAAGAATCTCGCTCGGGTCCTCCTGGGTCCGCCCGACCAGGGCGGTGGCCCATTGCACCCGGGTGCCCAGGTCCGGCCCCGGCACGTGCACCCCGTTGGCGGCGCCCAGGTCGGCGGCGTTGAGCAGCAACCCCAGTTGAGTATGGGCGTCGGCCCCTTCCAACCCGCCGCTGATCCCGGCCGCGACGCCCGCCGCGCCCGATTGACCGAGCCGAGTGTCGTGGGTCAACGCTGTCACTCCTGCCACGGCCGCGGCGATCTGCGCGGCAGGGTCGGCGGGCAGCACCAGACCGAACATCACCGCGCGTACCGCGGCTGCCGCATCCACCCCTGCCGCTCCCGTCTCCGCGCCACCACGCTCCCGTCGCAGCAGCGCCCGCGCAGTGTCGTCATCTTCCAGCGGGTCCCCGGCCTCGATGAGATCCCGGTCCAGCATCGGGGTCCACGCCGCGGCCAGGGCGTCGTGATCGGGTGCCGCCCCAGCCGGTGGCAACAACCAACCCAGGCTCACTGCCTGACGCAGCGTGGCGGAAACCTCACCCAGTCGAGGCTGGCTGCGCGAACGTGACGTTCCCTGCGCCGGCGGCTCCATCCGGCGGGTCATCCCCAGGGCGTCGCCCAACGCCAAGCCCAGCACAGCTCCGCGCGCACGCTCGGTCATCTCGCCAGCAGTCATGTGGCACAGAACATCCCAGCGGGCAACGACAGTCAAGACGAGAGGCCGCCGCGCCCCGCCCGGCAGCTCGGCGCAGCTTCGCCACGAGGGGCCTACCGGGGTGGACCTGCGCCGACTTCGCCGAACCCGGCACCTGGGCGCATCCGGAGTTCTAGGCTGGAACGAGGCCAGGCAGAGCGCCAGGACCCTGGGGTCCACCCGAGTCGAGGAGTTGGACGGCGTGCTGGAGGAGATCGATCTCTCCACAGTGACACCCGGTGTCGACCACACCGAGATGGACGCCGTCGCGCAGTTCCTCGCCTCCCACGACCTCGATCTCGACGGCGACCTCGACATCATCTTGGTAGCCCGGCACTTCGGGGAACTCATCGGCTGCGCCGCTCTGGCCGGCGGCATCGTGAAATGCGTGGCGGTGGCACAGCACGCCCAAGGCCTCAACCTGCTGCCGCACCTGATGACCGAGCTGAGCTATATCGCGCATGCCCGCGGTCACGCCCACCTTTTCGTCTACACCAAACCCAGATATCAGGACCTGTTCACCTCCTGTGGCTTCCACCCCATCGTCGCCGTCCCCGATCAGGTCGTGATGATGGAAAACACCCCGCGCGGCATCCGCGGCTACACCGAAGATCTGCGCAACTACCGACGCATCCGCGACAAGGTCGGCGCGGTCGTACTCAACGCCAACCCTTTCACCAAAGGCCACCAGCACCTGCTGCGCGAAGCCGCCCGCGACTGCGACTACCTGCACGTCTTCGTCGTCGCCGAGGACGCCTCGTACTTCCCCTTCACCGACCGTCTCGCTCTGGTGCGCGCGGGGGTCGCCGAGATGAGCGAACGCGACCACATCCACGTCCACCCCGGCACCACCTATGTGGTGAGCAAGGCGACGTTCCCCTCCTACTTCCTGAAGGACTCCGGGCTGGTCGACATGTGTGCCACCGCCGTCGACCTGCTCATCTTCCGGGAACACATCGCACCGGCGCTCGGGGTGACCCACCGCTATGTCGGCACCGAACCGTTCTGCCGGGTGACACGGCAATACAACACCGACATGCATTACTGGCTGGAACGACGCGACCTGCCGCCCTCCTTCGCCGCGCCGGTGCAGGTTGTCGAGATCCCACGGGTGGCAGCCGGTGACGAACCTGGCAGCCAAGCCATCTCGGCCACCAACGTGCGCAGGCTGCTCGAGCTCGGCGATCTGGACCAACTGCGCCCGCTGGTGCCGGACCCGACCTTCGCCCTGCTCGCCGCCAAGTACGCCCCTGACGCGCCACCACCCCCGCAGCGCGCCTCGACCCGACCATGTTGACCATCGACGCACAACCGGAGGCCATGCCATGCGCATCGTGAGGGACTCCCTCGCCGGCACGTTGGAATCGAGCGACGCCCTGGTGCGAGTGTCGCCAACCGACGGTGGCGAACGAGACGTCAGCATCAACTCCAGCGTGATGGCCCAGTTCGGCACTCAGATCACCGAAGTCGTGCAGGACACCCTGGACAAGATGGGGGTGAGCCAGGGCCAGATCGTCGTCGAGGACAAGGGCGCCCTGGACTGCACCCTGCGAGCGCGCGTGCAGGCTGCGGTGTTGCGGGCCTGCGCCGATGAAGCCACCGGCACCACCGACGCCAGCACCAGCGTGGACTGGAGCCTGCTGTGAGCCACGACCACCGGCCGCACCCCGACCACAGTTCCTCCCGGGCCCCGGCCCGAATGCCGCACCGCAGCATGCTGTTCATCCCCGCCTCCAACGCGGCCATGATGAGCACCGCCTACATCTACGGCGCCGACGCGGTGATGTTCGACCTCGAAGACGGGGTGGCGCTGCGGGAGAAGGACAGCGCCCGTCTCATCGCCTTCCACACGCTGCGCAGCAAGCTGTACGCCGGCGTGGAGACGGTGGTGCGGATCAACCCGCTGGACACCCCGTTCGGCCCGGCCGACCTGGAAGCGGCGGTGCGGGCCGGAGCCGATGTCATCCGCCTCCCCAAGACAGAAACCGCCCAGGACATCCTGGAGTTGGAAGAACGCGTCGCACAGATCGAGACCGAATGCGGTCGGGCTCCTGGTTCGACCAGACTCATGGCGGCCATCGAATCCGCCTCCGGCGTCGTCAACGCCGTTGCCATCGCCACCGCCACACCCCGCCTTACCTCCATCGCCCTGGCCGGGTTCGACTACGTCGTGGACATGCGCACCACCCGCGGGGACGGCTCGGAACTGTTCTACGCACGCTGCGCCGTCCTGCACGCCGCCCGCTACGCCGGGATCAGCGCCTACGACGTGGTCTTCTCCAACGTCGATGACGAAGCGGGCTTCCTAGCCGAGGTCGAGGTCATCAAACGGCTCGGGTTCGACGGCAAATCCTTGATCAACCCTCGCCAGATCGACCTGTTGCACAACGCCTACGCCCCCACCCAGGCAGAGCTGGACCGCGCCCACCTCGTCATCGACGCCGCAGACCGGGCGGCCCGCGAAGGGCTGGGCGTGGTCTCTCTAGGCGGCAAGATGATCGACGCGCCGATCGTCGAGGCTGCCCGCCGAACCGTCCGCTACGCCGACGCCTCCGGCGTCCGCCGGTAGGAGGAACGATGAGCGAGAACGCCCACCCCGACGGACCGGGCCGCAGCGAGAGCACGCGCCGCCTGCTCGCTACTTCCCCGGCGGTAGCCGCCGCGATGAAAGACCTGGAGCCGTTCACCGACTGGAGCCGGCACACCCCGCACCTGCGCGATCACGGCACGAAACGCTCGCGCAAACTCGTGGACTCCCTGGAGGAGGCCATTGCCAGAGCGGGTGTGGAAGACGGGATGACGATCTCCTTCCACCACCACTTCCGTGAAGGCGACAAGGTCATCCTGCGTGTGCTGGACACCTTGGCGAAGATGGGGTTGCGCGAGCTCACCCTGGCCAGCAGTTCCCTCAACGCCTGCCACGCGCGGCTGGTGGAACATGTCCGCTCCGGTGTCATCTCGCACATCTATACCTCCGGTATGCGCGGGGAACTTGCCCGCGAGATTTCCAACGGGTTGATGGATGTACCGATCAACATCCACAGCCACGGCGGACGGGTGGCCCTCATCCAGTCCGGGGAGTTGCACATCGACGTCGCCTTCCTCGGCGTGTCCGCCTGCGATGCCATGGGCAACGCCAACGGCACCGCTGGGCGTTCGGCCTGCGGGTCCCTCGGCTATGCCAAGGTCGATGCTGCCTACGCCGACCAGGTCATCCTGCTCACCGAGGAACTCGTGCCTTACCCGCACCTGCCGGCCAGCATCAAGCAGGACCAGGTCGACATGATCGTCGAGGTCCCCGAGGTGGGGGACCCCAGCAAGATCAGCGTCGGCGCCGCCCGTATCACCAGCAACCCCCGCGAACTGCTCATCGCCCGCTACGCCGCCGACGTCATCGAACACTCCGGCTACTTCCGGGACGGGTTCTCGCTGCAGACCGGCTCCGGCGCGAGCTCTACCGCCGCCACCCGGTTCCTGGAGCCGCGGCTGCGCAGCAAAGGGGTGACGGCCTCCTTCGCGCTCGGCGGTATCACCGGCGGCATCGTGGACCTGCACGAGAAGGGACTCATCGAACGAGTCATCGACGTGCAGAGCTTCGACGCCCCTGCCGCACGTTCACTTGCGCAGAACCCGATGCATGCCGAAATCTCGGCCAACGAATACGCCAGCCCGTTCAGCAAGGGCGCCGCCGTCGACGAACTCGACGTCGTCATCTTGTCTGCGCTGGAGATCGACCTGGATTTCAACGTCAACGTCGTCACCGGCTCCGACGGCCTGATGATGGGTGCCTCCGGTGGGCACTGCGACACCGCCGCCGCATGCAACCTGTCGATCATCGTGGGGCCACTGATCCGCGGACGCATCCCCACCGTGGTGCCGAAGGTGACGACCCTGGTCACCCCCGGTGAGAACGTGGGCGTACTGGTCACCGATCACGGCATCGCCGTCAACCCCAACCGACCCGATGTGGCGCAACGACTGCGCGCTGCAGGGCTGCCGGTGCGCAGCATCGGTGAGTTGTATGAGCGGGCCATCTCCATCACCGGCGTGCCAACCCCCATCGAGTTCGACGACCGGGTCGTCGGACTCATCCGGTACCGCGACGGCAGCGTGATCGACGTCGTCCATCAGATCCGCAGACACCTCTGATGGACACGCTCGCGGTGACCTTGCCGCAGATGCTCGCCGCCCGTGAGCACCGAGCGGGGCGTCAACGCGAGCTGGCGGCTGCCCACCCGCACGCGGCAGTGGTCACCGTCACCGTCCTGACCCCCGGCCCTGTCAAAGACACCGCTTGGGCGCGGCAGGCCTGCGAAGAGGGCAGCGCGGCCATCACCTCGCTGGCCCAGCAACGAGGGTGGCCGATACCCCACAGCGAGCTCGAACCGCCGGCAGCCACCGGCCCCACGGCATTCCTGGCACTTACGGCCGACCCGGTAGCGGTCAAGGGCGCCCTGGTGGAACTGGAAGACACGCACCCGATCGGGCGGTTGTGGGATCTGGACGTCGCCGGTGAGCACGGACCGCTGTCGCGGACGGAGCTGTCGCTGCCGCCGCGGCGGTGTCTACTGTGCTCAGAGCCGGCTGCTGCCTGCTCTCGCTCGCGCGCTCACAGCCTGGAGGCCGTCCTGGGTGCAATCGATACGATCCTGGCCGGGCACGGCGCCGCACGAAGGCGGCAGCCATGAGTCTTCGTTATGAGCAAGACCCCCAGCAAGTCCGGATCGATGTGGACGAGCAAGGTTGGCGGCTGGGCGTGCTCGGCTACCAGGCCTTACTCGTCGAGGCGAGGCTTACCCCCAAACCGGGGCTGGTCGACCGGCGCAACACCGGGGCGCACACTGACATGGACCTGGGCACCTTCGAACGTGCCGCAGCAGCGCTGCAGCCCTGGCTGGTGAGCCTGGCCCAGGCGGGATTGGAGGCTGGGCGGGCCGAAGCCGCCCGCGGTGAATCATTGGACGAAGCGCTCTTCACCGCCCGATTACGCCGACTAGGCCTGCTGGCGGAACGCTCGATGCTGGTGGCCACCGGCGGGGTGAACACTCACAAGGGCGCCATCTTCGCGCTGGGGTTGCTGCTGGCGGCAATCGGGCGGCGCCGGGGGCGTGAAGGCACCCACGCCGCCACCGTCGGCAACGTCTGCGACGACGTCGCCGCGTTGGCCACGCCGCTGCTGAGCGAGCTGGGCACCCGGCGCACCGGCCCCGTCACCGCCGGTGAGCGGCTGTTCCATTCCCATGCCCTGCCCGGTGCGCGCGGTGAGGCCGCCGGTGGTTTCCCCCGGGCCCGGCATCAGGCGCTGCCTGCCTACCGCGACGCCCTGCAGGAGCATGGCGACGAGGAGCGGGCTCTGCTGCACGCCCTGCTCATGCTGTACGCCTCCAACGCCGACACCAACCTCGCCCACCGAGGCGGGTTGGCGGCCGTGGACTACGTGCGGGATCGCGCGGCCCGGCTGCTCGCGGTGGGCGGCGCCGACCGCGCCGACCACCCGCGACTGCTGGAGGAGTTCGACGATGACCTCATCGCGCGCCGACTCTCACCGGGTGGATGCGCCGATCTGCTCAGCGTCACCTGGGTGCTGGCGCGACTGCCGGAATGAGCAGCCCGGAATGAGCAGCCGTGTCCGTCTCACCGGGGATGCCGCAGCATCTCAACGGCGCAGCCGTACCGACAGGCAGGTCACGCAGCCTTCCAACTTTTCGTACTCGCTGATGTCCACGCTGATGACGTTCAATCCCCGCTCGCGCAGCAGCTCCGCCGTCTGCGGTGCCGAGCTGGCCATGAGCACCGTGGAGTCGTCCAGGAGCACCACGTGCGAACCGGGCTCCTCCGGGACTGCCACGAACTTCTCGCCCCACACCCCTGGGTCGTCGACCAGCGGCGCATAGCCGATGACGCTCCCGTCGGGCAGCGCCGTCACCGCAGATTTCAGGTGCAGCACCTTGGTCAACGGCACCGGCACCACGCTGGCGCCGAACTGCTGCAGGTGGCGAGCCAGCTGGGCGATGCCCTCGTCGTTGCTGCGCCCACCCTGCCCGACCCACACCGTGCCGTCGAACTTCAACACATCGCCGCCGTCGAGGGTGCCGGGTTCTTCGATGGCCACCACCCGATAGCCCTGTTCCTGAAGCGCCTCGGCGAGCCCGGCGGTTTCGGGTCGCCGCTCGGGCGCCCCGGAGCGGCACAGCACCGCGAGGTCGCCGTAAACGACTACCGGGTCTTCGATGAACACGCCATCGGGGCAGGAATCCACCGGCGCAACCTCGATGGTCGTCCACCCGGCGGACTGCAGTGCGGCCACGTACCCCTCCCACTGGCGTTGTGCCAGCTCGACATCCAGCGGGGTTCGGTCGATATGAGTGACGATTCCTTCGGCCAGTCGTGAAGAGGGACGACGGACCAACGCATGGCGCAGCGACATGGGCCCAGCCTGCCACGCCCACCCGCGCGGCAGTGCCGCCTTGGCCGAACCGTCACGCCCGAAACTTCCGACCGGATCGGTAGCGCCTTCGTGCCCGGAGGCGGTTGGTCGCGCCAGGCGGCGGATCGAGCCGCGAAAGCTGGCAGTAGGCGCCGGGGCTCGCAGGCCCGGACCCGCTTGGGCACGGCAGGCCTGCTCAGGTCGCAGCGGCCAGACCCGATGAGGTTCGGAGGAGACGCGGCGAACATGAGGAGCCACATGGACCTGACGCAGGTGCTGCTGGTCCTGCTCGTCGTGGTCGTCGGCGCCCTGGTCGTGCGCCATTTCACCGGCGGGGAGCACCCCGAGGAGGTCCAGCCTCCAAGCCTCGCCCCGCCCGGCAACGAGTTGTCGATCCGCGCCCCGCTCCCCCCGCCGGTGCACACTGCCCGCCTCCAGGCCTCCGGCGCCGCCGGATCGGGCCGGACCGGACCGCTCGGTGGCCACGTCGCTGGGACGGTCGGCGCTACGGCGGGGGCCGCGCCGAACGCTGCCCACGAGCAGCAACCTGCGTCGAGTCCCGCCCAACCCGCGCCCCCCAGGGGACGGACCCGTCTTTTCGGTTTGGCCGGCACCAGCGCCGGGCACACCATTCGGGGCCCCTACGCCGTGGTCGGCTACGTCAGCAACGGGCTGGCCCCGATGAAGGACTCCATCATCGAGATCGCCGTGGTGCATACCGACGGCCGCGGCGGTATCGGTGCGGAATACAGCACCCTGCTACAGCCACCAGACGGGCAGCCGGGGGCCACGTTCCTGCACGGGCTGACTCGCAGCGAGCTGGCCCTAGCACCCACCTTCGCCCAAAACGCGCGTGACATCCTGGCGCGCCTAGACGGGCGCATCGTGGCTGCCCACCATGCCGACCTGCTTGAACAGTTCTTCGATGCGGCGCTGATGGCCGCAGGGATCCTGGTGCCGAGCCGACCTGCGCTGGACACCTTCGCGCTGGCCACCCGTACCTTCCCCACCCGAAACCACCGGCTGACCACGCTGGCCGCCCACCTCGGACTGGACCAGCACCCGGGCCGCTCAGCGTTGGCCGACGCCCGCACCGTCACCGCGCTGCTGCCGCACATCCTGGCCCGGCACGGCGGACGGTTGCGTTACCCCTGCCCACTGCCCCCGCCGCTACCCCCAGCCGACGTCGACCTGGGCAAGGCGGCGCAGCGAGCGCACCGAACCACGCCGGCGCCAACCGGACAGGAGTGGCTATCCACACTGCTGTCCAACGTGCCCGGCGGCGCACGCGAACTCAACGACCCGCGGATCGCGTCCTACCTACAAGCGCTCACCCTCGCGTTGACCGCAGGCAGCCTCGCCACTGACGAGGTGCGCCTGCTCAGCGCTCTGATGGCGCGGGCCGGTTACAGCGCCTCCGACATTCGCGGCCTGCACGAGCGGCTGTGCGAGGCCTTGCGCGAGGCGGCGTTCGAGCATCGCCGGTTGGGGCCGAGCCAGGTCAGGCACCTGCGAGCCGCCGCGACGTCGTTGGGGTTACCGACGTACTTCGATGATTTGGTTCCGCCACCTGCTCCTGAGGCGCCCGCCCCCGGCTCGGGGTCTTTCTCACGCCCGGTCCGCAAACCGGTTCCGCCCCCGCCGCCGGCACACCTGCCGCGTTGCGGGCGCTGCCTGCAGGTGGGGCACTACACCTCGGCCTGCCCGGGGCGAAGGCGCGGACCCGCCGGCCCGGTCGGTCCGGTCGGTCCGGTCGGCCCGGTCACTCCCATCGGCGACTGACCCGCACCGCGGGGCCCCGCGCCCGGCATGAGATCGCGCCGCCCGGGCCCGGCGCCGCGGGCAACTGCAGCGGCGAGTCCGTCGTCACCGCAGCACTGGGCGGCTCACTTTGTGGGAAAGCGAGAAATGCACGAACGTAGGGGTATTCGTCCCTACTAAGGAGTCTGCCCATGCGCCGTCATCTCGTCACCGCTGTCACGATCGCTGGTTTGCTCACCGCTGCCGGGTGTTCGTCCCAAGACGCGGCCGTGCCCTCCGACCAGGCAGCCGCCACTGCCGCTGCCACTGCCACCGCCACTGATGAAGAGGCCCCTGACGCGACTGCGACCCTCAAGGACGCCGCCGGCAAGGAGGTCGGCACGGTGGAGTTCTCCGACGTCGACGGCAGCTCCACCGAAATCTCCGTCACCGTCGAGGGGCTCACCCCCGGCTTCCACGGCCTGCACCTGCACACCACCGGCAAGTGCGAGCCGAACTCCGCAGACCCCAAGGACGCCGCCAAGACCGGTGACTTCCTTTCCGCCGGTGGGCACCTGGCGGGCGAGGGGGCAGACCACCCCGAGCACGCCGGTGACCTGCCCACGCTGTACGTCGGCAAGAACGGCATCGGGGAACTGACCGCGCTCACCGACCGGGTCACGATGCAGGATCTCCAGGACGGCGACGGCACCTCGGTGATGATCCACTCCGGCTCCGACAACTACGCCAACATCCCCACCCGCTACGCCGCCACCGGCGCGGATGAGATGACCAAGAAGGCCGGCGACGGCGGCGAGCGCATCGCCTGCGGCGTCGTGGAGAAGTAATACCCAGAGCGCGCACCAACGGCGGGGACGCCACACCGCAAACGGCCTACCAGCAGCCGTTCCCGGTGGGTGTCCCCGCCGTTGTCGTGTGCGCTCTCAGCCGCCGAGCAGGGTCCGATCCGAAAGCTCCGCGCCGCGGACCTCTTCGAAGGCAGCCAGCAGGTCCGGGATGGTCGCGTTGGCTTTTCGTTCCCCGCTGATGTCCACGACGATCTCGCCGTCGTGCATCATCACCAGCCGGTCCCCCAGGTGCAGGGCCTGCTCCATGTTGTGGGTGACCATCAACGTCGCCGGGTGGTGCCGCTCCAGCACTGCTTCGGTGAGGCGGACCACCAGAGCCGCACGCTGCGGATCCAACGCGGCCGTGTGCTCGTCGAGCAGCAGGATCTTCGGTTCGGAGAAGGTGGCCATCAGCAAACTCAACGCCTGCCGTTGCCCTCCGGAGAGAGTGCCGACGCGGGTGTCCAGCCGATCCTCCAGGCCTTGTTCGAGGCTGGCCAGCTCTTCGACGAACACTTTGCGGCGGGCTTTGGTGACCCCGCGGCGCAACCCGCGGCGACCGCCGCGACTGTAGGCGACCGCCAAGTTCTCCTCGATGGTCATCTCCGGCGCCGTGCCGGCCCGCGGGTCCTGGAAGACGTGGCCGATGAAGCGGGCCCGGGCGTGGTCCGAGAGGCCGGTGACGTCGCGCCCGTCGATGTCGATGGTGCCTGAGTCCGGGGTGAGCTTGCCGGAGATCGCGCCCAGCAAGGTCGATTTACCGGCGCCGTTGGAGCCGATGATCGTGACGAACTCGCCTGGCTCCAGGTGCAGATCGACACCTCGAAGGGCGCGCTTCTCGTTGACCGTGCCCGGATAGAAGGTCTTGGTGACCCCACGGATCGTCAGCACTTCACAGCCTCCTGCCCGTGTTGGCGGCGACCTCGATGTCGTCGATGTCGTCGACGTAGTCCTGCGTGGTCAAGGTGCCGTGCGGTCCGACCGGTTTCGGCGGGGTCCGCAACCCCTTCAGCCGGGCGATGAGCCGCGTCTGCGGCGGTACCAACGCCAGGACGACCAGGGCCGCCGACATCAGTTTCATGTCGTTGGGGTCCAGACCCAGATCCATGGCCACCTGAATGGCGATGCGGTACAGCACCGAGCCGAGCACGACGGCGAACGCCGCGATGACCACGGTGCGGTTCCCGAACAGCGCCTGACCGATGATCACCGAGGCGAGTCCGGCGATGATGAGCCCGACTCCCATCGAGATGTCAGCGAAGCCCTGGTATTGGGCCACGATGGCCCCGGCTAAGCCCACGAGCCCATTGGACAAGGCCAGACCGAGGATCTTCTGCCGATCGGTAGCGATACCGAAACTTCTTGCCATCACCTCGTTCTCGCCGGTGGCCTGCATCGCCAGGCCCAGATCGGTACGCAGGAACCAGACGATGATGAAAGTGGCGAGAATCGCGAAGGCCGCGAAGACCCCCACCGAGACCCAGGTGCCGCTCAGGCCGTTGTCCCGCAACGGTGACATCGCCGTCACTTTGCGAAGCAGCGGGGCGTTCGCGCCGTCCATGATCCGCAGGTTGATCGAGTACAACCCGATCTGGGTGAGAATGCCGGCCAGCAGACCGTTGATGTTGCCCTTGGTGTGCAGCACCCCCGTGACGATCCCGGCGAGCAACCCGGCGCCGAAACCGGCGGCCGTGGCCAGGAACGGGTTGATGCCGCCGGTGATGAGCATGGCCGCGCAGGCCGCGCCCGTGGTGAAACTGCCGTCGACGGTGAGGTCTGGGAAATCCAGGATGCGGAAGGTCAGATATACCCCGAGTGCCATGACGGCATAGAGCAGTCCCAGTTCGGTTGCGACAATCACCGGCGCCTACTCGATGACGGTGTCGGCGCGGGAGACCAGAGCCTCCGGCAGCGTGACACCGGCGGCCTTGGCGGCCTTGGGGTTGACGATGAGCTGGAGTTCTTCTTGGCGCTCGATGGGCATGGTGGCGGGGTCGGCGCCGCCGAGCACCTTCACTGCCATCTCGCCGGTCTGGTAGCCGAGCTTCTCGTAATCGATGCCGTAGGTGGCCATTCCGCCACGCTTGACGCTGTCACCCTCGGCAGTGACGACCGGGATCTTGGCGGTCGCGGCGGCCTGCAGCAACGACTCGATCGAGGAGACCACGGTGTTGTCGGTGGGCACGAAGATCGCGTCGACGTCCAGAGAGTTCGCGGCCTGCTGGACCTCGGCGGAGTTGGTCACCGTGACGGGTTTGATCGTCAGCCCGAGCGCCGGGGCTGCTTTGGTCGCCAGGTCGACCTGCACCTGGGAGTTGACCTCACCAGAGCTGTAGACGATGCCGACGGTCTTGGCATCGGGGGCTATCTCCTTAATGAGCTTGAGCTGTTCCTCCACCGGGTTCAGGTCGGTGGTACCGGTGATATTGCCGCCGGGCTTCTCCAAGCTGTCGACCAGACCGGCCTTGACCGGGTCGGTCACCGCGGTGATCATCACCGGCACGTCAGTGATCGCCTGGGCTGCTGCTTGCGCGGTGGGGGTGGCGATCGCCAGCACGAGGTCCTTCTTGGCGAACTTCGTCGCGATGGAGGTCGCGGTCGCCTGATCGCCCTGCGCGTTCTGCTCTTCGTACTCGGCCTTGATCCCGCCGTCGGCGATGGCCTTCTTGAAACCCTCACGTGCGGCGTCCAAGGAGGGGTGGGTGACGATCTGGGTGATGCCGATTTCGACGGTCTTCCCCTCGGGAGCAGCAGTGCCGGATGGCTCGGAGCTGTCTTGAGCGCCGCCGCAGGCAGCGAGCGCGAGGGTGCCCGCAAGCAGACCGGGCAGGAGGGCAAATCTAGGCAGACGCGACATGGCGGGTCCTTTCGTGCTGGGGTGCCCGCAAACTATCGGTGAAACCCACCCCACCCGCCGGGATTGCGTTACCTAGGTCACATCCGCTCGCTCAGTTGACACTCTCACGCGATGAGCGGCTCATTGGCCGCCGCGGTAGATGGTGGCCTCCCAAGGGCGGAAGGTGCCGCGCGGCGGGCCCGGATCGGGATAGTTGCCGAGCAGCACCGGCGCCTCGATCCAGTCCGCAAAGGCGGTAACCGGGAGCTCGTGCGGTTCGCTGGACAGGTTCGCAACGACGAGCAACTCCTGCCCCTGATGCGATCTGGTGAATGTGTAGAAGTGGGGGTCGTCCGGCAGCAGCATCGTGAAGTCGCCATGCGCGATGACCGCCTCGCGGTGCCGCAGGTCGATGAGGCGCCGGTAGTGGGCCAGTACCGAGGACGGGTCCGCTGCTTGGGCGACCACGTTGATCTGGTCATGGTTGGGGTTGAGCGCCAGCCACGGCGTGCCGGCGGTGAAGCCCGCGTGCTGGCTGCCGTCCCACTGCATCGGGGTGCGGGCGTTGTCGCGGCCCTTGGCCAGGATGCCTTCCCAACCGGCGGCCAGGTCACCACCGCCGGCTTCCAGTTCGGCGTAGAAGTTGAGCGATTCGATGTCGCGCACCTGCTCGATGCCGGTGAACGGCATGTTCGTCATGCCGATCTCCTCGCCCTGGTAGATGTAGGGCGTGCCGCGGTGCAGGTGCAGCACGGTTGCGAGCGCCTTGGCTGACAGTTCACGCCACCGCGGGCTGTCATCGCCGAACCGGCTCACGGCCCGCGGTTGGTCGTGGTTGTTCCAGTACAGGCTGTTCCAGCCGACCTGGGCCAGGCCGTCCTGCCAACGAGCCAAGGTCGCCTTGAGCTGGACCAGGTCCAGGGGCGCCAGGTCGAATTTTCCGCCGGGTCCCTCGTCCAGACTGACGTGCTCGAACTGGAAGACCATGTCGACCTCACGGCCTGCCGGGTCGGTGAAGGCACGTGCCTGCTCCACGGTGACGCCGGGCATCTCCCCGACCGTCAGGAACCCACCTTGTCTGTCGGCGAAGACCTGCTCGTGCATCTCGCGCAGGAACTCGTGGATCCGGGGGCCGCACAGGTAGAACGGGCTGCCGTCTCCCAGGGCGGCGCCGGGTAACTGCGGCCCGTCAGCGAGTTCGCCGTTCGGGCCGACCACCTTGGAGATGAGGTTGATGACGTCCATCCGGAAGCCGTCGACGCCGCGCTCCAGCCAACCCCGCATCATCGCGTACACGGCCGCCCGGACCTGGGGGTTCTCCCAGTTCAGATCGGGTTGTCTGCGGCTGAACAGGTGCAGGTAGTACTCCTGGGAAGCCTCGTCCCACTCCCATGCCGGGCCGGAGAAGAACGAGGCCCAGTTCGTCGGTTCAGCGCCGGGAGTGCCGCCTTGGAAGCCGGGGCGCGCGGGCCGCCACCAGTACCAGTCACGTTTGGCCGAGCCGGGGTCGGAGCGCGCTTCGCGGAACCAAGGGTGCTCGTCTGAGGTGTGGTTGACGACCAGATCCATGACGAGCTTGATGCCGCGTTCGTGCAGTCCGGCGATGAGGGCGTCGATGTCGGCCAGCGAACCGAACAGCGGGTCGATGTCCTCGTAGTCGCTGATGTCGTAACCGTTGTCGTCCATCGGGGAGCGGTACACCGGGGAGAGCCAGACAACGTCGACGCCGAGGTCGCTCAAGTGATCCAGCCGCGACAAGATGCCCGGCAGATCCCCGACACCATCACCGTCAGAATCGGCGAAGCTGCGCGGATAGATCTGATAGACCACCGCGCTCTTCCACCAGTCGCGCTCGGCGACGGAGTCCGAAGCAAGCCTCGGGTCAGGCGTGGGGTCGTCGGCAGGAGTGCTCACCTGTCCGAGCCTCGCATGCCGGTGGGCCGGGTACTAGCGGCGCCTGGAACGGCTCGCGTGCATCGCCGCCAATCGAGCGCGAAGTTGTGTCCTTCGCCTCACGCTGCGCACAACGGGCACCCCCGGGGGGCGCGCTTTTGGCCGGACAAAGGTAGACCTTAGTCATCTGATCGCGACCCAAGGAGGCGGCTATGACCGCGATGATGCTCGCTGAACGATTCACCGCAGAAACCCGCAAGGTCACGTTGGAGCAGATCCCGATCCCCACCCCTGGCCCCGGCCAGGTACGGGTCAAGGTCGAGTACTGCGGAATCTGCCATTCCGACCTGTCGTTGATCGACGGCAACTTCCCGGCGATGCTGCCGGTGGTCACCCAGGGCCACGAGGTCAGCGGCTACATCGACGAGCTGGGCCCAGGAGTGCACGGCTGGCAGGTCGGCGACCCGGTCATCCCCTCCGCCGGGCGTGCCTGCACCCGATGCCGCAATTGTCGGCGCGGAAACTTCGCCGACTGCCTCAACCTGCAGTTGATGGCGTTCAACTTCGACGGTGGCTGGGCCGAGTATGTGTTGACCTCCGCTACCGGCCTGACCCGGGTGCCGGATGGGGTGCCGATGGATCAGGCGGCGATCCTGGCCGACGCGGTCTCCACACCGTTCGCTGCGGTGGTGCGCACCGCCCAGGTTCACCTCGGCAACGCGGTCGGGGTGTGGGGCCTGGGCGGGGTCGGAAGCCACCTCATCCAACTAGCCAAGCTGGCCGGCGCGGTGCCGATCATCGGGATCGACATCAACGACGAAACGTTGGAGCGCGGCCTGCGTCTGGGCGCCGATGCCGTCTTCCGCGCTGACGACCCCGACCTGCAGAAGAAGATCTTCGACGCCACCGGCGGGCGCATGATCGACGTCGCCTTCGACGCGGTCGGGATCACCTCCACAGCCCAGCAGGCCGTGAAGTCCCTGGACGTGGAAGGAAAACTCGTCACGGTGGGGATGAGCGCCCAAGAGATGCGCGTGGGCACCTTCGCCGAGATGGCACTGCGCCGCAAACACGTCATCGGGCACCTGGGGTACAAGGTGCAGGACATTGCGATGCTGGCCGAACTCGTTTCCTACGGCCGCCTGGACTTGTCGGAGTCCATCTCGGATGTGGTGCCGTTGAGTGAGATCCATCGCGGGATCGAGATGCTGACGACTCGGGAGAGCAACCCGATCCGGATCCTCGTCAAGCCGTGACCGCCACCGCGGGAGCCGCTCAGCCGCTGGTGAAGGGCAGCGGTTCCCGCGTGAACGGGTAGGTCGCCCAGTGCATCCGTTGAACCACCCCGGCGGAATCGCGGTGTAGTTGCAGCAGTTCGCCGCGCTCGCGACCACTCACGGTGCGATACACGTCGTCGCCTACCCGGGTGAAGGTGGAGGGCGGGGCGTCGGGGTCGTCCGCTTCGAGGCGCGCCTGCAGTTCGCCGTGCCGCACCGAGAAGATGTGCTCCTGACCTTCGCTGAACCAGCGCCCGATGACGGTGGCGAACTCTTCGGGGACGCTGCGCCCGGGTTCCCACACGGCGGGCAGTTCCGGTTCGTGCTCGCGCAGGGTCGCGCCGAGCTCGACGGCGATCGCGCCGGGTGAGGGAGCGTTGCTGGCGTTCATGAACACCGAACCGGTGGTTGCACTGCTGCGGTGGGTGAAGACGCCGGTGATCGAGCCGGGCATCCCGCCGGTGTGACCGACCCAGAGTTCGTCGTTCTGGCGCAGCACCATGAACCCGAGCCCATGGGCCGCACGGAACCGCCGGGGGTCGGCGAAGGCGGTGGGGGTACACATTTCTTCCATCGTGTCCGGCGAGAGGACCTGCGCGACGGGGTCGGCGATGAACCCGCCCCAGCGGGTCATGTCGCGCGCGGTGCTGACCATGCCGCCGACCGCGTCGTAGGCGCCGGAACCGATGACGGGCTCCGGTAGCGGCACGTCGCTGCACGGCGGCACGAAGTACGTCCCGGCCAGAGCGCGGGGGGCTCCGGCCGGGGGCGGCCCGAGGTAGGTGGAGCGCATCTCCAGCGGGTCCAGGATGCGGCGCTGCACGCTGTGGAACCAATTGCCACCGTCGAGGCGGGCGATGAGTTCGCCCAGGACGGCATAGCAGAGGTTGCTGTAGTGCCAGTGCGTGTACGGGGTGTGGATCTGTTCGGCCTTGCCCAGCCCGGCCATGAACGTCGCTTCGTCGGGGAAGTGCATGTCATCCCAGACCCCGGTGGCGTCTTCGCGTTGCATCCCGCTGAGGTGGGTGAGCATCGAGCGGATCGTCAGAGCGCCGTGTGCGGTTCCCGGCAGGTGCTCCTCGATACGGTCATCGAGCTTCAGACGTCCTTCGTCGCGTAGCGCCATCACCACGACGGCCACGAAGGTCTTGGTGTTGCTGGCGATGATGAACGGGGTGTCACAGTCCAGCGGGATGTCCGGGTTGTCGATGTCGACGACGCCGACCCCACGCGACCAAAGCATCTGCCCGCCCCGACCGACCGCCGCCACCAAGCCAGGCACCCGGCCCTTACGCTGCGCGCGCCTGGCTACCAGCTCCAGCCGATGCGCCGTCGCAGCCAGCACTCCGCCCTGAGCACAGCTCGGGCAGGTCATGATTTCGCTGGTGGGGCCGCCAGCACTGATATCAGTCACGCCTGCCACGGTAGTGCGACAAGCGCGTTGTTCTGCCAACACCGGCATTCGTCGGCGGGCCGCGCCGGGGTCACCCCGTGTCGGATCTGACATGCGAACACCCCGGCGGAGAGACTCCGACGGGGTGTAACGCACCTCTTGGTGCCCGTAGGCACCTGCTGCGGCGGTGGCGGTGGGATTCGAACCCACGGTGGAGTTGCCCCCACACACGCTTTCGAGGCGTGCTCCTTTGGCCGCTCGGACACGCCACCGTGCTCGACTTTACTAGAGCCCCAGGGGAGGCACGAAATCCGCCTTCCTATCAGGGCCGATGGCAGGCGCGCTGGCCGTCGAGCACAGCGCGCGACCAGGGGTCCTCATCTCGTGGCCAGCCGCAGCCGCAGGCCGTCGCGCCCTCAGCGCCGGGTGGCGAAGAAGTCCAGCAGCAGCGCCGAACACCGCTGTTCATCGACCCCACCGACGACCTCGACGCGATGCAGCGCCAGGGGATCCCGGGCAAGGTCCCATACCGAGCCGCACGCCCCGGCCTTGACGTCCCAGGCCCCGAACACCACCCGCTCGATCCGGGACTGCACTAAAGCGCCGGCGCACATCGCGCACGGCTCCAACGTGACGAACAGGGTGCAGCCGGCCAGCCGCCATCGACCCAACGAGGTGGCCGCGTGCCGCATCGCGACGATCTCGGCGTGCCCGGCCGGGTCAGCCTCGGCCTCCCGCACATTCCAGCCCTCGCCGATCAGAGCGCCGTCGGGCGCGACGACGCAGGCACCCACCGGCACGTCGCCGAATTGCGCACAGTGAGCGGCCAGTTCCACCGCATGGCTCATCCAGGCGGCGTCGGAACCGGCAGGGTTGCAAGCGGGGGCCTCGCGCACAGGCTAAGTTTCCCCCATGCGCGTCCACGTGGCCGACCACCCACTCATCAACCACAAGCTCACCTATCTGCGCGATGTCCGCACGGACTCGCCGACCTTCCGGCGTCTGGCCGAGGAGCTCGTGACACTGCTCGCCTACGAGGCGACGCGCGAGGTGCGGGTGGAGCCGATAGAGATCCAAACCCCGGTGGCGCCGACCACCGGCATCAAGCTGGCCAACCCCAAGCCGGTCATCATCCCGATCCTGCGCGCCGGGCTGGGGATGCTGGAAGGAATGGTGCGTCTGCTGCCGAGCGCCCAGGTGGGTTTCCTGGGGATGGTTCGTGACGAAGACACCCTCGAAGTGCACGCCTACGCGAACAGGCTCCCCGAGACCCTTTCCGGGCGGCAGGTGTACGTCATCGACCCGATGCTCGCGACCGGTCACACCCTGGTGATGGCCTTCGAGTTCCTGCGCGATCTCGGCGCCGACGACATCACCGCCGTCTGCCTGATCGCGGCCCCCGAAGGTATCGAGACTGTCCGGGAGACCGCCGACCAGCTCGGGATTCCGGTCACTTTGGTCGTCGGGGCTATCGACGAACGCCTAGACGAGAACGGCTACATCGTGCCGGGGCTGGGTGACGCCGGTGACCGCCTCTACGGCGTCGTCCACTAGGCCCCGGCGAGCGTCCAACCAGCCTGGATCACGAACGGCGCGCGTCCCGGTGCGGCGTGGCCCGCTCATGCTTACCCCGGTGGTGTGGTTCGATGGGCCCGAGCCAAGACTGTTCGGCGCCTGCGCGATCCGTAACTATAGTTGACCGTCACCAACGCCCACGAGGAGTCCGATGCCACCAACGGTGAAGAAGATCTTCACGTGGATCTTCTGGATCTTCGTGCTCTATGCGATCCTCACCTCACCCAACCGCGCCGCCGACCTCGTGGTCACGGTGTGGGAGATCCTCGTAACCGGGTTCAACTCCATCGGGCAATTCTTCGATCGCCTGCTCGGTTACGCCTGAGCTTGGGAGGGCGCGCATGAAGCCCGAGCAACACCCCGACGCCGAGCGGCTTCGCAAGTACCTGCTGCGCGATGAGCGGATCATCGTGGCGACCCACCGGCACTGGGTCTCGGTCATCGAACCGTTCCTGACCGCCACGATCGCCCTGATCGCTATCGCCGCCATCTTTTTCGGCACGGGCGCAGGCGGCGGGCTCATCGAGCTGCTGCTGATCGCATGGCTGATCCTGTTCGGGCGAGCCGGTGCCCGCCTGTGGGAGTGGAACCTGGAGTGGTTCGTGGCTACCGACAGCCGCATCCTGCTCATCTACGGCTTCATCATCCGCAAGGTCGACATGCTGCCCATGAGCAAGGTCACCGACATGACCTTCCACCGTTCCATCCTCGGACGGCTCTGCGGCTACGGCACCTTCATCCTGGAGAGCGCCGGCCAAGACCAGGCGCTGTCGGACCTGCACTTCATCCCCGACCCCAACGAGACCTACCTGCAGATCGTCGGCACCATCTTCCACAGCAACGACGACAAGGCGGACGCCGAGCAGGAGTCCCCCGAGGCCGAAGAACCTCCCGCCGAACAGCCCACCGGTCGGCGCCTGTACGGCAGCAAGGATGCAAACGACCCCTGGGAAGAGGACTGGCAGGAGTCCTGGGACGACCCGACCTCCCGACCGAGCCTGCGCGGGGAGGTGGCCCGTCTAGACGGCGCAGAACGCGGACACGGCA
Organism: Gephyromycinifex aptenodytis; assembly: GCF_012277275.1. GTDB lineage: Bacteria > Actinomycetota > Actinomycetes > Actinomycetales > Dermatophilaceae > Gephyromycinifex > Gephyromycinifex aptenodytis. The sequence goes on from NZ_CP051155.1 coordinate 1,701,630, forward strand.
GACGAAAGAATGCCCGCAAGGCCAGCGGCCCGGTGCTGGATCGACAGGCCGGTCACCCGGACCTGGCCGAGACGCTCTACAGTTCCCGCGAATCCGCCCAAGCGGACCCGTACACCACGAGCAGCCCGCACGAGAATCACCGCCGCCGCTGGTGGCAGCGTTGAGCTCAGCGGTGCGGGGGCGTCGCGGGGCTGGGCTGGGCGGGATGCTGAACGGCGGAGGCCGCCGTGCTGCCGCCAGGCTCCATCGTCGGGGCCACTCCCGGCTCTGACGGTTCCCCGGCAGCCTCTGCGTCAGGGGCGGCGGGTTCTTCGAGGGTGATCAGGTCGGGGTCCTCACCGCGGTCGAGTGCTTCGCGTCGCAAACGTCGCAGCTTCGCGTCGGCCTCCTGCATCCGGCGCTCATCGTCGCTGACGAACTGGCGCGGCGAAAGGAACTGGTAGAAGCCCAGGGCGTTGCCCCAGTTGTCGGAGAAGTTGGAGAAGACGACCACCTGCGGCACGGTGACGGACTCACCCATCGGCACGCGCGCCTCCACCATGCGAGCCAATGCCTGCTGAATATCCTCGACTTCGAACCGGATACGGGCGTTGTTGGCCCCGGGGCGTTCGTGACCGGTGGAGATCTGCAGCCAGGTACCGTCGCAGATCTGCCATTCCAGGAAGTCATCCATCGGGGTGGTGTCAGGGCCACGGCCGAATACACGGGTGTAAAAGTCCAAGACCTCGGTGAAGTCCCCTGCATTGATGGCAATCGTCATCCCGTGCAAGGTGTGCAGGTCAGCCATAGATCGAGAGTACGTCACTGCACGCCCCCCCTCAGCCTCGCCTCGGCGACAAGCCGGCGTGCCCGGGCGAGCTGTCGCAGGGAGCGCTAGGCACTCCGACAACTGGGCGAACGTCCTTATTGATATGCGTGATTCGGACAGATACCGCTGGCCGGAACGATACGAGCGGCCGATAAGAGGTGGGGACCTCTGGCTAAGAGTGAAGGAAGGAAGACATGAGCACCGACGTACTCGATGAGGCGCTGGTGGGTGCAGCGGCGGCCGTCGACGTTCACAATCGCATCTGGATTCTCGGGGTGGGCCGGCTCGTCGAGGCCTACGACGCACCGGAGTTCAGCGAGGACGACCTGCGTCAGATCCTCTCGGTGGCAGCAGACAGTGTCGTCTTTCCTTCCGGCCCGGTCAGGTACCTCCCGCAGGGCTATCAGCAGCAGGTGCAGCCCGAGTACCGCCTGATCACCTACTCATCGCCGCAGGCACCCCACCTTCAGATGACTCTCGGGCTCGGCGCTTCGGGGTTCGCCGCGGTGGCGCTGACTCGCTCCGGCGTCCTGCCCACCCACGAGCACGACCCCTGTGCCGTGTTGCTGACCGACCTGGAGTCGATCCTGGCCGACACGTTCACGTTGAGCGTCACCACAGCCGCCTACACCGGGTACTTCGGTCCGATCGAGATGGCTTTCGCCGTCTCCGGGGACGGCCCTGGCAGCACCCCGAACGTGTACACCGTCGACGGAGAAAGCGGTGAACTCATCTGCGCCGCTCGCTTCGACAATCCGTTGCCGCCGCTTTACCACGGCTCGGAACTGACGGCCGACTCCACCATCGAGTCCCTGTACACCGAGTTGCTGGACGTCGCAGCGCAGGCGGCCCAGCTCATCGGCGTTGACGAGCCGCAGCTGCTGACCCCGGCCGCCTATCGGGCCGACTTCGATGCCAAATTCGTGCGTCCGGTCAGCCCTGACTCCCTGGTGGCGAACTACCTGCGCACCTCCGCCCAGCACCGGCCCGAACAGGCGCCCACGGATTGATCCGGGGCTGAGGAACGGGTCAGACTCCGCCCTCGGCGGACGATGAGGTGTGCACGCGGCCCTGCCATGGTCGCCACCAGCCAGGGACGGAGGACCGGTGACGGGTCACGTAGACGACGCTCTCGTGGTCTGCCTGATCGCTGCCTGCCTGGTGGTTCTTGCCCACGGCGTCGACGCCATCGGCGCGCGCCGCCGGGAAGACGGATGGTGGCATTCCTTGGCGCTGGCCTTGTGCGGCCTGGCGCTCTGCCTGCTGGTAGGTCGACTCGCCTTCATCCAGTCCGTGGGTGATGTCATCGAATTGCTTGCGACCGCAGCCGCCGTCACGGTCAGCGCGCTGCCCCTGGTCGGGGTGCGCGGCGCCGGCGGAGAGCGACAGCGCCCGGCCAACCCCTGGGATCGCGCCTACCGGATCACCCCGGCTCGGGTGGCGCAGCTACTCTCACCTGCCGCGCCACCCCGGGCCTCCCGCAACAGCGACAGCAACGTGGACACCAACGCCAGCGCTCACGCCGTCGACAGCGTGCGGCGCACGCTCAGCGGCGTCATCCTGGACCCGCCGGGTACCGCGACGCACCCGAGGCGTGCCTCAGCATCCGCAGCGACACCGCCTCCGTCTTCGTCTTCCTCGGATGAGACGAGCCGGCCGCGGGTCGCCAACGGGCCGACCCAAGAAGCAGCCGAGGCCCTGCACGAGGTCGAGGACGTGCTCAACGGCGTCACCTCGCTGCTCGGGCTGCGGGCCGAGCGCCGCCCCCGCGCTGATCCCCGAGCGGAATGACGCACGCCCGGTTCGGGTAGACAGGGGGGAGACAAGCAATCCCCGCCCAGCAGATGCTGCGCCCCGCTTCCCCAGGGACATGCGTTTTCGGGCGACCCGGGTCCAGCGCGATCCGGCCCGACACAGACAGGTGGTAGCCCCCATGAGTGACATCTCTGCCGGTAAGCGCCGAGCACCCCAGGAACTGGTGCTGGTTCGGCACGGCGAGAGCGCCGGGAACGTCGCCGACCGTGTGGCCCGTGAGAAGGGACTCGGCCACCTCGAGATCGACACCCGCGACGCCGACACTCCCCTGTCGCCTGACGGGCGTCATCAGGCCGAGGGTGTGGGTAAGTTCCTCGCCAGCCTGTCGCAGCAGGAGCGCCCCAGCATCGTGCTGGCCTCCCCGTACCGGCGGGCGAGTGAGACCGCGCGGATCGCTCTGGCGAACTCGGATTTGGCCGATCGCATCGTCACCGATGAACGTCTGCGCGAACGAGACCTCGGCATCTTCGACGGTCTCACCGGTGCCGGGATCCGCGAGAAGTACCCCGAGGAGTCCCAGCGACGCGCCCACGAAGGCAAGTTCTACTACCGCCCACCGGGTGGGGAGAGCTGGACCGACGTCGCGCTGCGGGTGCGCAGCGTCCTGGGTGACATCCGCTCCGAGTACGACGGTGAACGGGTCTGGATCTTCAGCCACCAGGCGGTCATCATGAGCTTCCGCTACGTGCTGGAGGACCTGGAGGAGAAGACGCTGCTGGGGATCGACACCGACACCCCGATGGCCAACTGCTCTCGTACCGTCTACCGCCGCACAGCGGACGGCTCACTGCAGTTGGCTGTCTACGCCGATACCACGGCCGGTGCTTTGGTCGACGCCCCCGCAAATCTGTGAGAAGGCCAAGGGCGACGAGGGTGCCGATGCCGACCGGTGAGAACTCCGCCGACATCGTGCTGACCCCGACGGTCCTGCAGGAGTGGGCGCTACCGAACCTGGACGACGGCATGGATGCGCGGGGCCGGGTGCTCATCGTCGGCGGCCACCCGCACACCCCCGGCGCGGTGCTGCTGGCCGCCGAGGCGGCGATGCGCGCCGGCAAGCTGCAACTGGTCGTCCCGCAGTCGTTGGCGGTGCCGATGGCCATGGCCATGGCCATGCCGGAGGCAGTACAACAAGACCGAGGACAGCCGGTGGGACCTGAAGAACAGCAGCTATGGGAGTAGCCTCGAAAACAGGATCAGCAAAACGGGGAGCAAGCATGACACCCTCCTCGTCCAAGGCGTCGAGAACAACATCAAGCACGGTTGGTGCTGTGTCCCGCAAGAGGTAAAGAAGGGCGCCGGATGACCTCAAAGCCCCTGATTGCTCTCCTAGCAGCTACAGCGTTCGTTGCTGGTTCAGGAGCCACATGGCTGACAACCTCTTCCTATCAGCGAATTTCGATAAGGAAGTAGGCTCGTCAGCCCGTCTTGGGGTTCAAAGGTGGGTGGCCGAACAAAAACTTGACCCCAGTCCACACTCGTCACCCCGGTCATCCAGTTTCCTTCATGCGCTACCTACTTGGTCAAGAGAAGCGAATCCCAGCAGGATTTTGTCGTCTCAGTTCGTGACGCGAATGGAGTGGCAAGCTAGCACTGCCGCGAACGGGACCGGAGACGGTGACGACATAAGCTCAGAAGAATCCTGTAGGCATCAGGCGCTACCAAATAAGTAGCGCCCTCGAGTGAGGGGTGAAGAGAATTCCTCTTCACCCCTCACTTCGCTGGTTTGAGTGAGGCGTCGGGGTGTTAGGCGGAGGGCTGACCGGGCCACAGATGACGCCGCCCGCCGTGCCCCGACGCGCTGTTTCGGCCCGTCACCGGCTCATCCCCCGGCCCCGGCGCTGCCGTTCGTCGGGATCGGATATGGCCCGAACGGCGCGCGTCGCCGCCTGCTTCCCGGCGTTGAACGTGGGCGCCGTCCGGCTGGCAGCGATCACCGGAGCCACCGTCGCCTCCGGCACGGACCCGACCTGGATCGTGGCTCCCGACGGGCGCCGGTGGCGAGATGAGAGCGGTGCCAGGCTTAGGCGTCTCCGGCTCCGGTGACGTCAAGGCCGGCGTTGTCGTCGGGGTATGCGCCCGGCGCGCCACCCCGGAACAGGCGGCTTCTTGGGCCACCTACGCCCATGGCCGTGCGGGCGAGCGGCTTGCCGCGCGGGTCGGCGCCACCGGCTACCTCGGCCGCGAACTGCTGCTGGAGATCCCCCGGGTTCTGGCTGAGCTGGCCTGAGTACCGACTGCACGGCGACCCCGATCCTGCCCTGGCACCGGGGTCGGGGCCGCGACCGTCGGGCCGCACGCCAGTGGTCGGCCAGCAGGTACGGACATGGAAAAAGCCCCGGCTCGCGTTAGCTTGCCGGGGCTTTCTACTTCTGTCTCAACACAGAGCGCGCCCGAAGGGATTCGAACCCCTAACCTTCTGATCCGTAGTCAGATGCTCTATCCGTTGAGCTACGGGCGCTCGTCACCATGGCGACAGCGAGAGACTCTACCCTGCCCCTTGAGCAATGTGAAATCCCCTGGTCAGAGCAGTTTGGCGACCCCGCCGAGCATCGAGTCCAGAGCCTTGCGCGAGCGCTTCGTGAGCCGTTTCACAGCACTTAGCCAGGTCGGGTGTCATGCTCACTCCTGCAAGCCCTATCCGACTTGTACGGTGGGAAGTAGCACTCGTGCCCACGGCTCGGCCCGCCGGGTACCGGCGGTCCAGACCACCTGAGATGGCGGGTTCCCCGCACGTTCCGGGCTCGTAGCTGAGGGCGTAACTCAATGAAGAGCAACGTGAAGGGACGGCCAGCGCATGACAACGACCACCTCGACCAATATCCCGACTGAGGGAGGGACCACCCACGAGGCCCTCACCGCCTGGGTGAATGAGGTTGCAGCCCTTACGACCCCAGACCGCATCGAGTGGATCACTGGCTCCGAGGAGGAGAACGAGCGCCTGTGCCAGCTTCTCGTCGACGGCGGCTCCTACGAGCGCCTCAACGATGAACTGAAGCCGCATTCCTTCCTTTGTCGCTCCGACCCCAAGGACGTTGCGCGGGTCGAGGGCCAGACCTTCATCTGTTCCGAGGATGAGGCAGACGCCGGGTTCACCAACAACTGGATGGCCCCGGATGAGATGAAGAAGATCATGACCGAGCTGTATCGGGGGTGCATGAAGGGTCGGACGATGTACGTCATTCCCTTCGTCATGGGCCACCTCGAGGCGACGGTGCCGATGTTCGGTGTTGAGATCTCCGACTCCGCCTATGTTGTGACGAACATGCGGATCATGGCCCGCATCGGGACCGAAGTCCTGTCCAAGATGGAAGAGACGAACGCTGACTTCGTCAAGTGCCTGCACTCGGTCGGCGCCCCGCTCGCCGAAGGCGAGAAGGACGTTCCGTGGCCGTGCAGCGAGACCAAGTACATCAGCCACTTCCCCGAAGAGCGCACTATCTGGAGCTTCGGTTCCGGCTACGGCGGCAACGCGTTGCTCGGCAAGAAGTGCTACGCACTGCGGATCGCCTCGGCAATCGCCCGCGATGAGGGCTGGATGGCTGAGCACATGCTCATCCTCAAGCTCACCAACCCCGAGGGGAAGACGTACTACATCGGTGGCGCTTTCCCCAGCGCGTGTGGCAAGACCAACCTCGCCATGCTCGAGCCCACCATTCCCGGCTGGAAGGCCGAGATGGTCGGCGACGACATCGCCTGGATGCGCTTCGGTGAAGACGGGCGCCTTTACGCCGTCAACCCCGAGTTCGGTCTCTTCGGCGTGGCTCCCGGCACGGGCGCTCACACCAACAGCAACGCGATGAAGACCATCGAGGCTGGCCACTCCATCTTCACCAACGTCGCCAAGACGGACGATGGCGACGTGTGGTGGGAGGACATGACCAAGGACAAGCCTCAGCACCTCATCGACTGGAAGAACCGCGACTGGACCCCGGAGTCGGAGGAGAAGGCGGCCCACCCCAACGCCCGCTTCACCACGCCGGCCAAGCAGTGCCCGATGATCGCGGACGAGTACGACAACCCGGATGGCGTTCCCATGGACGCTTTCCTCTTCGGTGGCCGCCGCGCCACGACGATCCCGCTGGTCTACCAGTCGCGTGACTGGAACCACGGCACGTTCATCGCCGCCACGCTGTCCTCGGAAACCACCGCGGCTGCCACTGGTGCGGTCGGTGTGGTGCGCCGTGACCCGATGGCGATGCTCCCCTTCATCGGTTACAACGCCGGGGATTACGTGCAGCACTGGATCAACATCGGCAAGGAGCACGACGCCGACAAGCTGCCGAAGATCTTCCAGGTCAACTGGTTCCGCAAGGATGAGAACGGCAAGTTCCTGTGGCCGGGCTTCGCGGAGAACAGCCGCGTTCTGGACTGGATCATCCGCCGTCTCGAGGGCGAGGTCGAGACCGAGGAATCCCCCATCGGTCTGCTGCCCAAGGCCGAGGACCTCAACATCGACGGCCTGGACATGAGCCTGGAAGACGTCGCCAACGCCCTTGCCTACGACCCGGAGGCATGGAAGAAGGAACTGCCGCTCATCGAGGAGTGGTTCGCCAAGTTCGGCGACGCACTTCCCGCCGAGCTCCAGGAGCAGTTGGACGGTTTGAAGGAACGCATCGACGCCTCATGAGAGGTTGATGCTGCGGTGAGGAACCGCTGAGAAGCTCCGACGAACGGGCCGACATCCCATCCAGGATGTCGGCCCGTTCTGCTGCTCGGGGTCGGCCGCCCGACTGGGCGCCGGCGCCTGTCTGCGCTTACTTCCGCGCCGTTGCCCGCTGACACATCGAGCAGCGAAGCCATTAGTTGTCGCCCTGGCTGCGCCATGAACCGGCCGTAAGACAGCACCGAGGGAGCCGTGGCGGCGGCGAAAGCTGGCAGCACTATCGGGGCGCGCCGGAGTGCGACGACCACAAAAGGGTGGGCCCCTACGGATCTGATCCGTAGGGGCCCATCTCAACCGCGGAGGCGGAGGGATTTGAACCCTCGATGGGGAATAACCCCCAAACCCGCTTAGCAGGCGGGCGCCATAGACCGGACTAGGCGACGCCTCCTCCACCCGATCAACGCGTGACCGGAGCAGCAAACAGGCTACCTGGCAAAGGGGCTAGCGACCAAAACAGCTACCCCGAGTTCATCACACCGACAGCGGCACACCCGCGTCACGGCGCCCGAACGGGTGCGTATTGTGGCGCCGGTATCTCACACCCGTCAACTGTGGTCCACGCACAATGCACAATAGACAGTGGCGCTCTTCACCTGAGCGTGGGAGAGGTGGGGCAAACGATGACGCAGACGCTGCAACCAGCGGCGCCGGATGGTGCATCCGCGCACACTCCCCGCCAAGGCTTGGGCCGCTTCCTCGGGATGACCACGTTAGGCGCGCTGCTGCCCGGATCGGGGTTGCTGCTCAGCGGGCGCCGTGCCGTCGGTGGCACGCTGCTGGCCTGCTTCGTGGCGCTTATCGTCGGTGTCTGCTCGTTCGTGCTCATCAAGGGTCCGACCTCGGCCGCACTGTTCCTCGGGGTTCGACCCAACCTGCTGCTCGCCGTGGGTGGGGGCATCATTCTGGGCTCACTCATCTGGTTCGTCTCGGTACTGGCCACCGCCAAGATCAACTGGCCGACGCCGCCCGCCACGTTCAAGCGCATCATCGCGGCCCTGTTCACGATGGTCCTGTCGCTGGCGCTGCTGGCCCCGGCAGCTAAAGCGGTCGAGTACGTCTTCATCCACCGCGACCTCGTCGACAATCTGTTCACGACGGCGCGTTCCGCACGTTCCGACAACGACCCACGACCTGAGCCCGGCTCCGGCCGGGACGCCTGGGAGAACTACCCCCGAGTGAACCTGCTGCTCCTGGGCTCGGATGCCTACCCCGGCCGGCCGGGTCTGCGCACCGACTCGATGATCGTGGCCAGCATCGACACCACAACCGGCGACACGGTGCTCTTCGGCATACCGCGCAACTTGGAGAATGTGCCGTTCGCTTCGGACAACCCGCTCAGCCAGGTCTACCCGCAGGGATACAACTGCGGCGACAAGTGCCTCATCAACGAGATCTGGAACGAAGGGGAAAAACACCGCGAGCTCTTCCCCGGCGACCCGATGCCCGGACTGACCGCAACGCGGTTGACCCTCTCGGAGGTCCTAGGCCTCAACATCGATTACACCGCCGTCATCAACATTCGCGGCTTCAGCGAGCTCGTCGACGCCATGGGCGGCGTCGACATCACGGTCAAGGAGCGCATCCCGATCGGCGGCAAGGTCGCCAACGGGCGCATCGTGCCCGGCAGCATCAACGGGTGGATCGAGGCCGGCCCGCAGCACCTGAACGGCTACGAAGCGATGTGGTACAGCCGTTCGCGGGCCACCACTGACGACTTCAACCGGATGACCCGGCAGCGTTGCATGGTGGGTGCTCTGGTCAAGCAGGTCCGGCCGGTATCGATGCTGGAGAAATACCCGGCACTGGCCAAGGTGGCCAAGGACAACGTCTACACCGACGTGCCGCCGGAACACCTCGAAGCCTGGGCCGAACTCGTGGAACGGATGCAGCAGGGCACGATCCGCAGCCTGCCGTTCACGAACAAGATCGTGAACGTGGTCGACCCTGACTACGACCGGATCCGCGCCATCGTGCAGGACGCCATCTTGGACGACCCGGTAGAGGGCCCCCCGCCGCCCAGCGACCCCACCACTGCACCGGCCGCCCCGGCCCCACCCGCCGCACCTGGCGCGACGCCTTCAGCCAAGCCCTCTCCCAAGGAAGGCTTGGTCAAGGTCGAGGACGCCTGCTGAGGCAGTGCCCCCCCATCGACATAGCCCGTAGGTTTTGCGCTTCGTCGCGTGGCGCACGCGAGGTCGGTATCCCTCCATCGGTCGCGGGCCACGGCGCGGATCAGCCCTGAGATAGAGGCCACCTGGCCCAGGATGATCGCACGCCGGTGACCGCCCGGTGGCGGCCGAGCAGCCCTAAGAGGTGAGCCGCGCCCAGGCTTGTCCCGCACCGCTGAGCGGAAGCGCCCCAGAGGGGTGACCGGCAGGGCTGCTTTCGCCTAACTGCCGGGCTTTGACCGGCGGCGGCGGGCCCGGAAGGCCGCCACCAACATCGCCAGCAGCACAGCCGCTGAGATGTAGCCCGCGTAGAGCGCGTACTGGCGCACCACCAGCACCGCAGAATCGCCGAGCAGCGCACCCACGCCGAGGAAGAGCGTCTGGGTAGTCACTGCCGCGGCCAGGTCCACCAACACGAAGGTGCGCAGCCGGGTCCCAGCGATGCCCAGGGCGACGTGAATGATCTCGCGCGGCAACGGGAGTGGCACGTAAGCCAGGGCCATCGCGAGCACCTGGTACCGGCGCACCAGAGCCTCGGCCCGGGCGGTACGCCGTCGTGCTTTCGGTGCGGTCCCACCGACCTTGAGCAGAGCGGCTTCACCCCAGAGCCGACCGGCCCACCAAAACACCCAGTGGAACTTGATGATCGAGACGGTGGCGGCCAACAACGGCCACAGCCACGGTTGGCCCTCGGCTGCAGCCAAGGCGCCCACGGCGACCATGGCGGTGCGGCTGCCGGAGATAGCCGCCAGCACCGCAGGCGCCTGGCCTAACAGCCACGGGCGCAGCGGCAGCATGACGACCCCGTAGACGCTCACCACGCCAAGGGCGATTCCGCACAGCAGCCCCTCTCGGCGAACTTTGGCCGGGCTCGGTTCTCCAGAGGCCGGTGAGTCAGGCGAGTGGCCACCGCTGTCGTCGCGCGTGTTCACACCGTGTTGTCGCCGTGGCTGCTCGATTGCTCCCGGCGGGCCTTGCGCATCCCGCCGAGGATCACGCCGGCCAAAATGACCAAAGTGATCCACAGCGAGTACTTCGCGATGACCTCGACCACCTGCACCACCGGCTCGCCGACGGTATAGCCCAGATAGAGCCACAGCCCTTGCACGACGGCCGCGGCGGCCAGGTCGACAGCGAAAATGGCACGAAAGGAGGTGCCTGCGGTACCGAGCACCGCGAACACGATCGCCCGGGGAATGGGCAGGATCGGAATGTTCGTGATGAGGACGGCGAGCGTGTGATAGCGGCGCGCCAGCCCTTCGGCGCGCTCAGCGCGACGCAGGGCACCTTTGGAGGAACCGGTGATGCTGCGGATGAAGAAGTCGCCCCACAGGCTGCCCGCCCACCAGAACAGCAGGTCCAGCTTGATGAGGCTGAACGAGGCGACGACGAAAGCTACCCCGACCACGCTCAGGCTGGTTCCGCCGGTGGCTGCCAGGGCACCGATGGTGACCAGCGCCGAGCGACTTCCGGTAAGGCAAGCAAGCAACAGGGGGTTGAAGCCCAGCAGGGTGGGTCGAGCCAACATCATGACGATGCCGTAGACGCCGCTGACCGCGATGAGAGTCAGCGCGATCCGGTCGGCGCGGGTCGGGGTGTAGTCCTCAGGCCAGAAACCCGCCCCCGCACCGGCTGAGGCGGAGGTCGAACCAGCCTTCGAGCCCCCGGCCGACCTCGCACCCTCGGACTCGGGTGGGCCAGCGGCGGGTGTAGTCGGGGTGTCGGTCACGCCAACAGGTTACGCGTCCTACCCGCATCCACTGGACTTGACGCGTTGAAGCCCCCGGTCCGAAGAACCGGGGGCTTCAGCTAAAGCTCAGATCAGAGGGGACGAACGTCGTCAGCCTGGGGACCCTTCGGACCCTGGGTGACCTCGAACTCGACCCGCTGCGCCTCGTCGAGGGAACGGTAGCCATTCGTCTGGATCGCCGAGTAGTGCACGAAGACGTCAGGGCCACCCCCATCCTGCGCGATGAAGCCGAAGCCCTTTTCTGCGTTGAACCACTTAACGGTGCCCTGTGCCATGGGGAAAACAACTCTCTACTGGTGTGGCTGAATCCCGCACTTCGCGAGATCCCGGCTGCCGCACACGACCCCCACTACGAGGGACTTGCCCGTCGATCGTGGAACGAGCCCTCCATCGACGTCTTTCCTACTGCGAGGAACTGCATGTGCAGCCGGGATTACCGTAACACGGTTCTCGGGCCGAGAACATGCCACAACGGCCCTGGAGAACACCGCTTCGTCCAGCGCGTCCGGCCGGGTAAAGGCGGCACGTCGCACACCCCCTCGGAGTCGACGATCAGGTGAATTCACGGTAGCGCCACCCGCTGCGTGACCAGTTGAGAAACAGCACGACTCGCAAAGCCGCGCACGCCGCTAACCAGGCGGGGAACAGCCACAGGAGGTGCGGTGAGTGATTTCCGCCTGCAGTCGCAGAACCTGCGAAGGAGCATCGGCGTTGTGCATTCTTCGGCGCAGGAGCTGCACGGCACGCGCCCCCATCGCGAAGCTGGGCTGGGCCGCCGCAGTGATCCGGGGCTCGACGACATCGGCCCAGGGGAGATCGTCGAAGGCGACCAGTGCCAGGTCTCGAGGAACCTGAAGGCCCTCCTCCTGCAAGGCGCGCAGCGCGCCCAGGGTCATGCTGTCGTTGCATACGAAAACCGCCGTCGGGCGCTGCGGCAGCGCCAGGATCTTCAGCATCGCCCGACGCCCCTGCATCTCGGTCGAACCGCCATCGAAGATCAGGGACTGATCCACCGGGACGTTGTGTCGCTGATGGGCAACGGCATAGCCCCGCAACCGCTCGGCCGTGGTGGTGAGGCCCTCGATCCCACCGATGACCGCGATCCGGCGATGCCCCAGCGCGAGCAGATGGTCCACCAGGCTCGCGGCAGAGGCTTCGTTCTCCACGACCACCTGATCCACGGCCAGGGACTGCAACCGGTCCAGGACGACGAACGGCACCGGACGCCCGCGCAACATCCGCAGCGCGCCATCCTCCCAGCCAGCGGTAGGCACGATGACCAGACCGTTGATGTGGTGGGCAAGCAGGTTGGCCACGGCGCGTTCCTCGCGCTGCTCATCCTCGCCGGTGTCGCTGCCGATCACCGACAATCCCTGCCGCAGGGCTTCGACCTCGATGCCTGCCCGCAGTTCGTGCAGGAAGGGATTGGCCGACATGGGCAGGGCGACCCCGATCGTGGGCGTAGCCCCAGCCGCCAGTGAACGGGTCACACCCTCGTAGGAGAAACCGAGGCGATGCATCGCCTCCAGCACATCTGCGCGCGTGCGCGCGGCTACGGTTCGGGTGCCGTTGACGACATGGGAGACGGTGCTCACGGACACTCCGGCCTCCCGGGCCACAGCTGTCATGGTCACCGCTGGCATGACCCCTATGTTTGCGCAACAAAACAGGTTCGGCTACCTGAACGCCGGAACGCGCCCCGTCTGGATGTCTATACCCCCTCGGGCATGAGAGCCTGGCCCCCTTGTCGCCAGACGAAGGAGAGCACATGGTCCAGATCGATCCGGCCAGCACGACCGCGGTTGCCAACCGCCTCAAGCGCGCTCAGGGCCAGCTCGGCGGCATCCTGGCGATGATCGAGAGCGGGCGCGAGTGCGAAGACATCGTCACCCAGCTCGCAGCAGTGAGCAAGGCAGTGGACCGCGCCGCCTTCACGCTCATCGCGCAAGGTATGCGGCAGTGTGTCCAGGCCGGCGATGACCTGGACACCACCAAGCTTGAGAAGGTCTTCCTCTCCCTCGCATAGTGACTGCAGCACCAGCGGCCCCGCTCCACCCTTCGCAGGATGCAGCGGGGAGACCTAGGCCCCTGCGGGCCTGTAACGTTGGTGTACGCCCGACTTCCGGGCATGGAGGGCTCGCATAGTGGCCTAGTGCGGCGGTCTTGAAAACCGCTATGTCGGCAACGGCATCGTGGGTTCGAATCCCACGCCCTCCGCGCGAGGGCACGGTTCCAGTCATAGAGTCGTGCCAGTCGACGAAAGGAAACACCATGTACAGGCTTACCTTCCTGGCAGGCGCAGCAGTCGGATACGTCCTCGGCACCCGCGCAGGGCGCGGACGCTATGAGGAAATGAAGCAGCAGGCGGACGCGCTGTGGCACGACCCCCGAGTCCAGGAGAAGGTCTCCACCGCAAGCCAGACGGTCAAGGAAAAGGCCCCCGATGTCAGCGCCAAGCTCGCCGAGGTGGCGGGTCAGGCGACGGCAGCGGCCAAGGAAAAGGTCAGCGGCGACTCCAAGGACGACATGCTCATCGGCAGCGAGTCCGGTAGCGACTACGTCCCGCACGAGACCAAGTTCCAGTCGTGACCTCCCCCGCGAGCGAGGACGCCGCCGCTGAGCGCGCCGAGTTGCTCCCGGAGGAGATCGCAGCAGGCAGCGATGACCCGCAGGCGCAAGCCGAGGCCATCCTCGAGGAGTCTCAAGAGCGCGTGAACGGGCTCACCTCGCAGCAGAGCAGTCAAAGTGAGCAGCGCAGCGCCGAAGAGGCCAGCAGCTCCTGTTAAACCGTGCTCGTCAGTGAAGGCCGCAACCCCGGTGGGGTTGCGGCCTTCACTATGAGCGTGGCTCGGCGCTAGATCCAGAGAGCTGGCTCGGCGAACATCGCCTCGTAGGGGTCCTCGCGCTGGGCGAGCGCACGATGGCGCGCCGGCACCCCGGTCGCCACGTGGTACTCCGGCACGTCTTTGACCACCACCGAGTTCGCGCCGATCTGCGCCCCTTCGCCGAGCTCGACCGGCCCGAGCACCTTGGCGCCGGCACCGATGGTGACGTTGTCGCCCAGAGTGGGGTGGCGCTTGCCCTTGGCGAGGGTACGGCCACCGAGGGTGACCCCGTGATACAGCATCACGTCATCCCCGACCTGTGAGGTCTCGCCGATGACTACACCCATACCGTGATCGATGAAGAAGCGTCGCCCGATATCGGCCCCGGGGTGAATCTCGACCCCGGTCGCGGTACGCGCCAGATTCGACAGCACCCGGGCCGGCAACTTCAAGGACTCTCGCTGCCACATCTGGTGCGCCACCCGATGCGCCCAGATGGCATGCAACCCCGGCGAAACGATTGCCATCTGCACCTTGGATGTCGCCGCTGGGTCACGCTCGACCGCTGCCTGCAGGTCCTCCACGACGGTCTCCTTCACCCGGCGCAGCCAGCCCGCCCGCGACGCGAGGGTCTTCCTGGCGGCGGGGTGGGTGGGGCAGGCTGCCCCGACGCACAGGCACGCCTCGTCCTGAGCTGCCGGTTGCGGGTACTGCTTGCGTGCACGTCGCTGCTGCGCAGCGGCGTTGAGCGGTTGATGGCCGCAGCGGGTTTCATCGGCTGGCCCGAGCTGGGTGTTCTCGGTGATCTGAACCTGGCTCACGAACGCTCCTGGAAGATGATGGGACGAGATTCGCGTCAGTCGCGCAGGCCGTCGAAGAGGACGGTCGACAGGTAGCGCTCTCCGAAGGAGGGGATGATGACCACGATCGTCTTGCCGGCGTTCTCTGCTCGAGCAGCTACCTGCGAGGCGGCACACAGCGCCGCACCCGAGGAGAGACCCACGAGCAGGCCCTCCTGAGTGGCAGCCTTGCGCGCGAACTCCACCGAGTGCTCGATGTCGACGTCGATGACCTCGTCGTACAGATCGGTGTCCAGTACCTCAGGCACGAAGTTGGCGCCCAGGCCCTGGATCATGTGCGGGCCCGGCTGGCCGCCGTTGAGGATGGGCGATTCGGCCGGTTCCACCGCAACGAGCTGCAGTTCGGGCTTGCGCTCCTTGAGCGTGCGGCCGATGCCGGTGATGGTGCCCCCGGTGCCAACGCCGGCCACGACGATGTCGACAGCGCCGTCGGTGTCTTTCCAGATCTCTTCGGCGGTGGTGCGGCTGTGCACCGCCGGGTTGGCTTCGTTGGCGAACTGGCGGGCCAAGACCCCGCCCCGCTCGGCCACGATGGCCTCGGCGCGCTGCACCGCACCCCGCATACCTTCTGCGCCTGGGGTGAGCACCACCTCGGCACCGAACGCACGAAGCAGCGCCTTGCGCTCGGCGCTCATCGTCTCGGGCATGGTGAGCACGACCGGGTAGCCGCGGGCGGCGCCGACCATGGCCAGCGCAATCCCGGTGTTGCCACTGGTCGCCTCGACGATGGTGCCCCCGGGCTTGAGCTCTCCGCAGGCTTCGGCGGCGTCAACGATCGCCACCCCGATACGGTCCTTGACGGAGTTGGCCGGGTTGTAGAACTCCAGCTTGGCTGCCAGCGTCACGCCCGAATCGGCGGTGTCGATGATCCGGTTGATGCGTACAAGAGGGGTGTTGCCGACGAGGGCAGTGACGTCGTCATGGATGGGCACAGCAGGCACCTTCCGCAGGGGTGAAATCGAACGGGTACGACGGCCATAACGGATGGCCGCTTATCGGTATTCCAACTCGGCATTATGTTCCTACGGCGTGCGGCCTCGTTCTTGCCGCAGCCGACATCCGAGACAGGCAGTCCACATCGTCAGGCAGACCTGCCGAAAACTCCCGCTCCGGACAGGCGCGGGGCCGCATAAATCCGCCCATCTGCCAACCTGCAAGCACCCCCTTGGCGACCGACGTCACAGGGCGAGCCGCAGACCCAACCCGGTTGCCTCCGTATCCTGCATTTCATGTCAGCGCTGCAGATCACGGCGATCGTCCTGTGCCTCATCATCCCGACGGTGGGATGGCTCCTGCTCGTCCGGCAGGTCTGGCGGTACACCAAGCTGTTCCGTTCGGGCGCCCCCGACCCGACCCGAACCAACCAGCCAGGGCGGCGAACCGCGACCCTGCTGCGCGAGTTCCTCGGGCACACACGCATGGCACGACTGCCCGTGGTCGCCATCGCCCACTGGTTCACTGCGCTGGGCTTCCTCATCCTGTTCAGCACCCTGGTGAACGCGTTCTTCCAGCTCGTCTGGCCGGAGTTCCGGCTGCCGATCATCGGGCACTTCCCACCGTTCGAGTGGGTCGTCGAACTCTTCGCGTGGGGTTGCCTCATCGGCATCATCCTGCTGATGTCGATCCGCCAGAAGAACCACCCGCGCCGCGCCGCCGGTGAACGCGGGCGCCGTAGCCGATTCTTCGGCTCCACCTGGTGGGAGGCCTACTTCGTCGAGATCATCATCCTGCTCGTCTCGATCTGCATCCTGTCGCTGCGCAGCCAGGAAGCCGCACTGGTCAAGTTCACCGAGCCGGAGACCACCGTGTGGGTGCACTTCCCACTCACAGCGTGGACGAGCGGCATCTGGGGCGGGCTGTCCGAGGAGTGGCTGCGCGAGTCGATCATCGTCGTCGCTGCGATCAAGATCCTCATCTCTTTCACCTGGATGATCACCGTCTCACTCACCCCGACGATGGGGGTGGCCTGGCACCGGTTCCTGGCGTTCTTCAACATTTGGTTCAAGCGCCACGCAGATGGGCGCACCTCCCTGGGTGAGTTGCAGCCGATGAAGGTCGGTGGCACGGCCGTGACGGCCGAGAACCTCGAAGAAGTGATGGAGCTGGCCGAGGGCGGGGACGGCGAGGAGGACGCCGAGATCTCCATGGGGGTCGGCAAGATCGACGATTTCACCTGGAAGCAACTCTTGGACTTCAGCACCTGCACCGAGTGCGGTCGCTGCCAGAGCCAGTGCCCGGCGTGGAACACCGACAAGCCGCTGTCGCCCAAGCTGCTCGTGATGGCCATGCGAGACCACTCGAACGCGATGATGCCCTGGCTGACCGCGAGCGCTGAGGATCGTCCCGGCCTGCCCGAGCACACCCGCAAACTGGCCCAGGTCTCCCTGGTCGGTGACACCGGGTACGAGCAGGACCGGCCGCTGGCCGCCTACGACGCGCTGGGACCGGACGCGATCATCGACTCCGACGTGCTGTGGTCGTGCACCACCTGTGGCGCCTGCGTGGAGCAGTGCCCGGTCGACATCGAGCACGTCGACGCGATCGTGGACATGCGCCGCAACCAGGTGCTCATCGAGTCGGCTTTCCCGGCCGAGTTCGGTGGTCTGTTCAAGAACCTGGAGAGCAAGCAGAACCCGTGGGGCATGGCCCCCAAGATGCGGATGGACTGGGCCAAGGGCCTGGAGTTCGACATTCCGATCGTCGGCCAGGACGTGGAGGA
Organism: Gephyromycinifex aptenodytis; assembly: GCF_012277275.1. GTDB lineage: Bacteria > Actinomycetota > Actinomycetes > Actinomycetales > Dermatophilaceae > Gephyromycinifex > Gephyromycinifex aptenodytis. The sequence goes on from NZ_CP051155.1 coordinate 1,719,241, forward strand.
CCTCAGCTCGGTCGACTACCTGTTCTGGGTCGGCTGCGCCGGCGCCTTCGAGGACCGGGCCAAGAAGACAACGCGGGCGGTTGCGGAGTTGCTGGACGAGGCCGGAGTGTCCTTCGCGGTGCTGGGCGAGGGCGAAGCCTGCACAGGTGACTCTGCCCGTCGCGCCGGCAACGAGATCCTCTACCAGATGCTCGCTGCGCAGAACATCGAGATGTTGAACGAGGCGGGCGCTAAGAAGATCGTCGTCACCTGCGCCCACTGCTACAACACGTTGCGTAATGAGTACCCGCAGAACGGTGGCCAGTACGAGGTCGTACACCACACACAGTTGCTCAACCGCCTGGTGCGGGAGAAGAAGCTCGTTCCGGTCGCCCGCCCAGAGGAGCACCCCGGTCTGTCTTCGGCCAAGAAGGTCGCCTCGACGGGGCCGTCTGTCACCTACCACGACCCCTGCTACCTCGGCCGGCACAACCACGTCTACGCCCCACCACGTGAACTCATCGGTTCGCTGCCGGGCGTGGAACTGCGCGAGATGCCGCGTCACGGGCAGAAGTCGTTCTGCTGTGGTGCCGGTGGCGCCCGCATGTGGGCCGAGGAGAAGCTCGGAACCCGTGTCAACGGAAACCGCACCGCTGAGGCGGTAGCGACCGGCGCCGACCGTATCGCTATCGGTTGCCCGTTCTGTCGCGTCATGCTCAGCGACTCCCTGACTGCGATGCAGTCCGAGGGCGAGGCACGCGAAGAAGTCGAGGTCGTCGACATCGCCCAGATGCTGCTTGCCGCCGTCCGTCGTGGCGAGAGCCCCGACGCTTCGCAGGAGTTGGCGGCGACCGCCGCCGGCGAGCGGGGCGCACAACCGGACACCGCCGCAGCCTCGGCCGACCAGTCGGGCGTGGCACAGGAAGCTGCTGAGGGCGGCCCGGCCGAAGTCGCCGCCTCGGATGCGACTGCGCAGGCTGCGCAAGAGGCCCGCGAGGAGATGCCGGGTCAGGACGCACCGGCCAAGAAGAAGGCCGGCGCAATGTCGGCAGCCGACGCCCTGGCGATGATGCAGGCCCAATCCGGCAACGAAGCGGCAGAACCTGCCGCCGAGACACCGGCAGCACCGGCAGCAGCACCCAAGGGCAAGATGTCCGCAGCCGACGCCCTGGCGATGATGCAAGCCCAATCCGGCAACGAAGCGGCAGAACCTGCCGCCGAGACACCGGCAGCACCGGCAGCAGCACCCAAGGGCAAGATGTCCGCAGCCGACGCCCTGGCCATGATGCAAGCCCAATCCGGCAGCCAACCGGCAGAACCTGCCGCCGCTGCACCAGCAGCCGAAGCTCCGACAGCACCTGCGAAGCCCGCAGAGATGCCCAAGGGCAAGATGTCCGCAGCCGACGCCCTGGCCATGATGCAAGCCCAATCCGCCAGCCGACCGGCAGAACCTGCCGCCGCAGAACCTGCAACCGCTGCACCAGCAGCCGAAGCGCCCACGGCACCTGCGAAGCCTGCCGGATCAGCAGCGGAGAAACCGGTGGCAATGCCCACCGGCAAGATGTCGGCAGCCGACGCCCTGGCCATGATGCAAGCCCAATCCGCCAGCCAACCGGCAGAATCTGCGGAACCGGCGGAACCAGCAGAACCGGTTGCCAAGGCTCCGGCTACCCCCGCAAAGGCTGCCGAGTCGGCACCCACGGCACCGGCTGATGCTCCTGCACAGCCGGCCCAGGCTGCGGCGCGAACAAGCCTGCCGACGGGCAAAATGACAGCTTCGGAAGCCCTCGCGGCCATGATGGCCGGCGCCGGGGACGCCGAACCACAGCCGGAGCCGGAGAGCGTCGCGCAGCCTGCCACGCAGGCCGAACCGGAGCAGGCCCCGGCCGCAGAGCAGCCCACACCGTCCGAGAAGAGCGGTACGGTCGCGGGTCCTTCGGAAGGCACTGAGCACGCGGCACCGCAGGCTGTAGAGCAGACCGAGGCGCAGACGCCTGCGGCTGCCTCCCCGGCGGCGGCAAGCCCGGCGCCGACCGCGAAGACCGTCCACCTGCCGAGCGGGCGGATGTCGGCGGCCGAGGCGCTCGCCCTCATGAAGGGGGCCCAGGCCGCGGCACCTGACCAGGAGGAACACCCCGCCCCTGGGCCGCAGGCGAGCCCGCAGCCTGAGACCGTGGCTGAACCGGCCGAGGCCCCACAGCCGCCGGCCGAGGCAACGGCGACCCCGGCTACCGACCCAGAACCGGCCGCCGAACCCATGAACGACGCGGCCGCAACCTCGGCGCCAACGGCGGAACCTGAGAACGCAGCCGCGACAGGACTGGCTGCCGCTCCCGCCACCGACCCGGAACCGGCAGCCGAGGCCGACGCAGAACCAGCACCGGCGCCCACCCCGAGCACACCGGCAAGCCCCGCGCGCTCCGGCGCCTGGGCCGCCGTACAGGAGGCCGCGGGCGGAAAGCCGATCTCGAGTTCGGAGGCCCTGAAGATCCTTCGGGGCGAGTAGGACAACCGAAGCGGGGCTGGTCATCCACGGGGTGGCTAGCCCCGCTTCGTGTGCCCGGTCCCTTCTAGGCTGGCCCCATGACAGCTGCCGGGCGCCACCTCGACTTCGCCGGCCACGACGTCCCCGCCTTGGGATTGGGGACCTGGTTCATGGGTGAGGGCCACCTGCCGCGAGCCCAGGAGGTGCGCGCGTTGCAGGCCGGTCTCGAACTCGGGCTGCGCGTGGTGGACACGGCGGAGATGTACGCCGACGGCAACGCTGAGAAGGTCGTCGGAGAGGCGCTACGTGGCCGCCGCGATGCGGCTGTCGTCGTCAGCAAGGTGTACCCGCACAATGCCTCCCGAAGCGGGGTCCGTGCCGCCTGCGAGCGGAGCCTGCGCCGACTGCACATCGAGAGCATTGACGTGTATCTGCTGCATTGGCGCGGCGGGGTTCCGTTGTCGGAAACCGTGGCCGGTTTCGAGGATCTGATCGCCGCCGGGCTGATCGGCAGTTGGGGGGTGTCCAACCTCGATCCGGACGACCTCGAAGAGTTGCTCGGCGTTCCGGGCGGACAGGCCTGCGCCACGAACCAGATCCTGTACAACCTGACCCGACGCGGCCCTGAGCTCGACCTGCTCCCGAGGGCGCGGCAGGCCAGCATGCCGATCATGGCGTACTCCCCCATCGAGCAGGGCCGCCTGTTCGATGGGGGCCCCGGCGTCACCGCCCTGGGCAAGGTTGCGGCCAGACACCAGGCCAGCGCGGCACAGGTCGCTCTGGCGTGGTGCTTACGCGACGGCAACGTACTGGCCATCCCCAAGAGCGCTCGGGTGGAACACGTCCGCGAGAACGCAGCCGCGTTAGACCTGAACCTCACCGATGAGGACATCTCCACCTTGGACGCGGCCTATCCACCACCACCGCAACCGATTCCGCTCCAGACACTCTGAGCAACGCACGGAGAGCGCGCGCGGGCCCCGCGACCTCGACCCGAGCGCCGCAGCCACAACTGTGCCGGGTGGAGGCCCGTCAGTGAGCCGGCCATTCGGAGCGGGCAGCTACCGCCCTGCCGCTCTGCCGCTGCGGCGCCGCACCTGTTCCTCGAGCCGCGCACTGGCAGCCTGACGAACAGGTGCGGTCCATCGCGGTACGAGCCTGGCACCCGGGGGCCCGCCTTTTCAACCTTCGGCGGCCAGGGGCGTCCCCCAGGTCAGGGGCCTCAGCGGGTAGGCGACCCGGCTGGTGGAGCGGCCTGCGAGCCGTCGCCCGATCCGCCAGCCGGCGTCGAGGTGAGGGCACCCGCGAACTGCGCCTCGTACAGCTCGGCGTAGGCCCCGCCCGCAGCCAGCAACTCCTCATGACTGCCTTGCTCAACGATCTGACCCGACTCCATCACCAGAATGAGGTCCGCGTCCCGGATGGTGCTCAACCGGTGCGCGATGACGAAGCTCGTCCGCTCGCTACGCAAGGCGGCCATGGCCTGTTGCAGCAGCAGTTCGGTGCGGGTGTCGACGCTGGAGGTCGCTTCATCCAGGATGAGCAGGCTCGGGCGGGACAAGAAGGCCCGCGCGATCGTGATGAGTTGTTTCTCGCCGGAGGAGATATTGCCGCCCTCGTCATCAAGCACCGTGTCGTAGCCGTCCGGCAGGTGCGCGACGAAACGATCGACGTAGGTGGCTTGCGCGGCCGCGCGGATCTCTTCCTCGGTGGCGTCCGGGCGCCCGTAAGCGATGTTCTCCCGGACAGTGCCCTTGAACAGCCAGGTGTCTTGCAGCACCATCCCGATCTGCTCTCGCAGCTCTCGTCGCGACATCGCGCTGATGTCTACCCCGTCCAGGGTGATGCGCCCGGCGTCCAGCTCGTAGAAACGCATGACGAGGTTGACCAGGGTGGTCTTACCCGCACCGGTCGGACCGACGATCGCTACCGTCTGGCCTGGCTCGGCCACCAGCGAAAGGTGCTCGATCAACGGCCGCTGCGGGTCGTAACTGAACGAGACGTCCTCGAACTCGATCCGCCCACGGCTGCCTTGCGTGCTGCGGCCACCGCCGACCTCGGGGACCTGATCCGGCGCGTCCAGCAGTGCGAACACCCGCTCTGCAGAGGCAACCCCCGACTGCATCAGGTTCACCATCGAGGCCACCTGGGTCAGCGGTTGGGTGAACTGGCGCGAGTACTGGATGAAGGCCTGCACGTCACCCAAGCTCATCTGCCCCGAGGCGACCCGCACGCCCCCGACCACGGCGACCAGGACATAGGACAGGTTCCCGATGAACATCATCAGCGGCATGATCAGACCCGAGACGAACTGGGCGCCGAAGGTGGCCGCGAAGAGCTCCTCGTTGGTGCGTTTGGCCTCGGCGACGGCTTCGGCCCGGCGCCCGAACACCGTGACGAGCTCATGGCCGGTGAAGGCCTCTTCGATCTGACCGTTGAACACGCCCGTGCGATTCCACTGGCGCACGAACAGCTTCTGGCTGCGCTTGGCGATCAGCCCCGTGGCCAGGACCGACAGCGGAATCGCCACCAGCGCGATCAAGGTGAGCAGCGGGCTGACCACGAGCATGAGCACGAGGATGCCGACGACGGTGACCAGGCTGTTGAGCAGTTGGCCCAGCGTCTGTTGCAGGCTCTGCCCGAGGTTGTCGATGTCGTTGGTGACCCGACTGAGCAGGTCCCCGCGCGGCTGCCCGTCGACGTATTTCAGCGGCAAGCGGTGCAGCTTGTCCTCGACGTCGCTTCGCAACCGGCGCATCGTCACCATCGCGACGTAGTTGACGAGACGACCCGACATCCACATCAAGACCGCGGCGCTGAGGTACAACGCCAGCACAGTGAGCAGAACCTGGCTGATTGCGGCGAAATCAACGCCCTGACCGGGCACTAGGTGCGGCATGTTCTCGACCATGTCGGCGAGCGTGCCCTGGCCTTTGTTGCGCAGACCGGCAGCCACCTGCTGTTGGGTCGCCCCAGCGGGCAGTTTCGCCCCGATGACACCGGCGAAGAGCAGGTCGGTGGCGCGACCGAGCACCTTGGGCCCGACGACGTTCAATCCCACGCTCGTCACGGTCAACAGCACGGCCGCTACGACGTAGCCGCGCACCGGCGCCAACTGCGCCAACAGACGCCGGCCGGAACCGAAGAAGTCCATGGATTTCTGAGTCGGCGCTCCCCGGCCCCGTCCGCCGCCCCCCGCGGGGGTCCGGCGAGTCTCTTTGAGCTTTGACTCGCTCATGACACCTCCTGTGCACTGCGCTGGGACGAGACGATCTCCTGGTAGGTCGGGCAGTTCACAAGCAGTTCCTCGTGAGTGCCCAGCCCGACGACGCGACCGGCGTCGAGAACGACGATCTGGTCGGCGTCGGCGATCGTCGAGACCCGCTGCGCGACGATGATGACGGTGCAGTCCCGCGTCACGGGGTGCAGCGCGGCCCGCAGTCGAGCGTCAGTGGCCAAGTCCAGCGCTGAGAACGAGTCGTCGAAAAGGTACAGCTCTGGCGCCGCGACCAATGCCCGGGCGATGCACAGGCGCTGCCGCTGCCCCCCTGAGACATTGGTGCCGCCCTGCGAGATGGGCGCTTCGAGCCCCAGTTCGAGGTCCTCGACGAACTCGCGCGCCTGAGCGATATCCAGCGCCGCCCACAACTCCTCGTCGCTGGCCTCAGGGTTACCGAAGCGCAGGTTGCTCGCGATGGTCCCGCTGAACAGGTAGGGGCGCTGGGGCACCATGCCGACCCGGGCCCACAACTGTTCGGGCGCGATCTGTCGCACGTCGACGCCGTCGATGCGTACCGTGCCGCCGGTGGCGTCGAACAACCGAGGCAGCAACTTCACCAGGGTGGTCTTGCCTGCGCCGGTACTCCCGACGATGGCGGTGGTCGTGCCCGGGCGGGCCGTGAAGGTGATGCCGTCCAGGACGGCTGCGTCAGCGCCCGGGTAGGTGAAGGAGACGTCATCCAGCTCGACCTCGCCGCGCACCTGCTCCAACGCGATCGGGGCGCTGGGAGCCACGACGCTGGTCGACTCATCGAGGACTTCCCCGATCCGTTCGGCCGAGACGGCAGCCCGCGGGATCATCGTCGTCAGCATCGCGGCCATCATCACCGACATCAGGATCTGGATGAGATACGTGATGTAGGCGAAGACCGAACCGATCTCCATCTCCCCACTGGCCACGCGCTGGGATCCGAACCACAGCACGGCCACCGTGGAGACGTTCATGATGAGCATGACGATGGGGAACAGCAACACCATGAGGCGCCCGACCGCAAGCGTGGTCGAGGTGAGGGCTTGGTTGGCCTCGGCGAAGCGTGCCTGCTCATACTCTTCGCGGGTGAAAGCGCGCACGACGCGCAGGCCGGTGATCTGCTCGCGCATCACCCGGTTGACCCGGTCCAGCCCGGTCTGCAATTGCCGGAACAGCGGCACCATCCGGCGGATGATGAGCAGTACCACCAGGAGCATGACCGGCACCGCGACCGCCACCAGCCAGGACAGCCCGACATCTTCGCGCAGGGCCATGATGATGCCGCCGACCATCATGATCGGGGCGCTGACCATGATCGTCGAGCTCATCAGGATGACCTGCTGGAGCTGTTGAACGTCGTTGGTGTTGCGAGTGATGAGAGTAGGCGCCCCGAACCTGGCCAGTTCACGCGCGGAGAAGCTCATCACCCGATCCAGCAGATCCGCGCGCACGTCGCGGCCGACGCTCATCGCTGCCCGCGCCCCTGCCCACACCGCCCCGATGGAGCACAGGATCTGCCCCAGCGAGGCCAGGAGCATCCAACGCGAGACGCTCCAGATGTAGGGCACATCGCCTTTGGCGACGCCACCGTTGATGATGTCGGCGTTCAAGCTCGGCAGCGACAACGCGGCGATGGTCGAGCCGAGTTGAAGCACCACAACCAGGGCCAGGAGCCCTCGATACGGTGCCAGATAGCGACGCAGCAGTCGAGACAGCATGCGGCCTCCGTTCTACGTGCGTGCGGGTATGTCGTCCGGATACCGAACACCGCCGGAGGGCAGTCTGTTCCCGTTCAGCGAGGGCTAGTTCAGTCCGTGCTCGGAGAGGAACTCCTCGGCGACCGCGCTGGGGTCCTTTTTGTCGATGTCGACCTTCTTGAGCATGGTCTGCAGGTCCTCGGTGCTCAGCTCAGCCGAGACCTTGTTCAGGGTCTGTACGACTGTGGTGTCTTCGGCGGCCTTCTTCGTCAACAGCGGCACGATGTTCTGGGCGCCGAAGAGTCCCTTGTCGTCCTCGAGGACGATGAGGTTGTGCTCAGCGATCGCCGGGTCGGTGGTGAAGATGTTGGCGGCGTCGACCTGGCCGTTCGTCAAGGCTTGCACGAGCGCTTGCCCGCCGAGGCTGCGCACCTGCTTGAACGTAATGCCGTAGGTCTTGGCCAGGCCGGGAGCGCCCTGGGCACGGGACTGGAACTCGGCCTGGGCACCGATGCTCAGCTTGTTCGCCACTGGCTTGAGGTCGCTGATTTTGGTGAGTGAATATTTGTCGGCCACCGCCTTGGTAACGGTGATCGAGTCCTTGTCCTCGGCCTTGCTCGGCTCCAGGACAGTGAGGTTCTCCGGCAGGGACTTCGTGAGGCTGTCGTAGACCTCCTGTGGCTCGGTCTTGTCGAAGGCCTTGTCGTAGTGCAGTGCCAGAGCACCGGTGTACTCCGGGATGAGGTTGATCGAGCCGTCTTCCAGACCCTTGAGGTAGGCCTCGCGGGCGCCGATCCCCAGCCGCGGCTCCCCGACCTTGACTCCGGCTGCCTCCAGCGCACCCCGGTAGAGGTTGGCCAGCAGTTTGCTCTCGGAGAAGTCAGCCGACCCGACGATGATGCTCTGCGCCGCGGCGGCTTCGCCGCTACCGGAGGACTCTTCGTTAAGCGGGTCGGAGCCGCCACCGCACGCGGCCAATCCCAGGCTGAGGGCGATCACGGCTGCGGTACTGCCAAGACGAGTAGTTGAGCGATTCATGAGCGGTGCTCCTTTGAGAGACGTATCCAGTGCGGGATGGGCTAATTTGCCGGAGGCGCAGTCGCCTGCGGGCGGGTCACCTCAGGACCCGCTGCGGAAGCGGTGTTGCTACCGCTGGGAGTGAGTCGGCCACGGCGACGGCCGCGCGGGCGGTCATCGATCCGCAGGCCGGCTGGCACGATGAACCGCTGGGCCAGCGCCAGCGCTCCGTCTGCGACCAGCGCCAGCAGCGCGACCAGGAACGCGCCGCCGGCCATCTGCGGGTAGTCCCCGCCGGCTAGGCCTTGCACGAGGAAGACCCCCAGCCCGCCCAGGCTGATGAACGAGGCGATCGTGGCGGTGGCGACCACCTGCAGGGTCGCGCTGCGCAGGCCGGAGAACAGCAGCGGCAACGAGCACGGCAATTCCACCTTCAATAACACCTGACTGCCGCGCATCCCCATCCCGCGCGCGGCGTCCCGCGCAGCTGGGTCGACGGCTTCGACCCCGGAGTAGGCGCCCGAAAGCAACGGCGGGATGGCGAGGACGACGAGCGCGATCAGGCTGGGAAGGAGGAATGCCACCTCACCTGGCAGGCGAGGACCGAGCCAGAGCGCCACGGCGAAGAGCAACCCGAGGCTGGGCACGGCGCGCGCGGCGTTCGTGCTGGTGACGATCCATTTCCCTCGTCCGGTATGACCGATGAACAGGCCGGCCGGGATCGCGAAGGCGGCCGCGATCACCAGGACGACCACCGTGTAGAGAATGTGCTCCCCCAGTCGGGCCGGGATGCCGCTGGGGCCGGCCCACGTGGCCGGGTCGGCGAACCACCCGAGCAGTCCGGAGATCATCTCGACCCCCCCTGCACGTACCGCCATGGCGTCAGGAGCCGGGCCACCACCACGATGATGAGGTCGAAGATGAGCGCCAGCCCGAGGCAGGCGAGGATGCCGGTGACGAGTTCACCGGTGAGCGCCCGGTTGTAGCCATCGGTGAGCAGCGTCCCCAGTTGTGCCACCCCGATGAGGGAAGCGACCGAGACGATACTGACGTTGCTGACCGCCGCGACCCGCAGCCCGGCTGCGATCACCGGAACGGCCAGCGGCAACTCGACCTTGATCGCTCGGCTCACCCTTCCGTAACCCATCGCGACCGCGGCGGCACGCACGTGATCGGGCACCGAGTCCAGCCCGTCCGCGACGGTTCGCACCAACAACGCCAACGTGTAGAGGGTCATCGCCGCCACCACGTTGATCGGGTCCAGGATGCGGGTGCCCAGGATCAACGGCATGAGGACGAACAGCGCCAGCGACGGGATCGTGTACAACAGCCCCGTTGCGGCAACGACTGTGGGTCGCAGCCGGGGGGAACGTTGCGCCAGCCATCCGATGGGCAGTGCCAACAGTAGGCCGAGCACCAGCGGCACCCCGGCCAGGTAGGTGTGCGCGAGCGCGAGTTCGAAGACGCGGTCGAGGTGCGCCAGGAACCACGTCATCCCTGCCCCCGGGACGGTCCGGCGTCCAGGTTCGCGGCCTCATCTGGGGCGAGTAGCCCGGCCTCTGCGCGACCAGCCTCTTGAATCGCGTCAAGGACCTCACCGGGGTGGACGATGCCGACGAGCACGCCGTGCTCATCGACCACCACTCCTCGTCGTGACGGGGAGGACAGCGCCGCGTCCAGGTGCGCTCGCAGCGAACCGCCCTTCTTGGCCAGCGTTCCGCCCAAACGCAGGTTGCCGGGTGTGAGCTCGCCGTGCACTGTGCCTGCCTCGACCCACCCCTGGGGTCGGTTGTGCTCATCGACCACGAGACTCCACCCCCCGACACCTCCGCCGCCATCGGGTGCGGGCTCCCCGAGCCGGACCGTCGGCTCGTGGTGGGTAGGCACCGCGGCCTGCTGGAAAGCCAGTGATCGGTAGCCGCGGTCCCGCCCGACGAAATCGGCGACGAAGTCATCGGCAGGTTCGGCCAACAGTCGAGCCGGTGAGTCGACCTGGGCGAGTTTGCCCCCCACCCGCAGCACAGCCACCCGGTCCCCGAGCTTGATGGCTTCGTCGATGTCGTGCGTCACCAGAAGAATGGTCTTGTGCAGTTGCGACTGGAGCGCGATGAGCTCGTCCTGCAGCTGCTCGCGCACCACCGGATCGACAGCGCTGAACGGCTCGTCCATGAGGAGCACGGGTGGATCGGCCGCCAGCGCCCTGGCGACCCCGACGCGCTGCTGCTGCCCGCCGGAGAGCTGCCCGGGGTAGCGCCGTCCCAACTCGGGAGCCAGCCCGACGACCTCCAGCAATTCGCGGGCGCGCGCGGCAGCTTTGGCCCGGTCCCACCCCATCAGCAGCGGAACCGTCATGACATTGCGCTCCACGCTGTGGTGCGGGAACAACCCACCGTGCTGGATGACGTAGCCCACCCCGCGGCGCAGCTCGGCCGGGTCAAGGGTGCTGACGTCTTTTCCACCGACGAAGAGCGAACCCGAGGTGGGCTCGATCATCCGGTTGACCATCCGCAGCGAGGTCGTCTTTCCGCAGCCGGAGGGCCCCACCAGGACGGTGATCCCGCCTTCAGGCACCTCCAGGGTGAGGTCGTCGACGGCGAGAGCGCCGCCGGGATAGACCTTGCTCACATGGTCGAACCGAATCATGCGCCCCAACCTAACGGCGCGCTCCGACAATCGCTCGTCAGCACGAACGTCAGGAAGCAGGCAAGGTCAGGCCGGGTTCGACAACAGGGTGGTGCAGAGGTGCCGAGCAGCCAGGCTGTGCCAGTACTCGGCGCGCCGAATCATCAGGTGCCCGCAACCGTGCAACCGCTCGTAGGTGATGTCGGAGCCGACCTCGCGCGCCCGCTGGACGTAAGCGTCGGTGTCAGCGACGGGGCAGACCAGGTCGCGGCTGCCCTGAACCACGAGCACCGCTCGCCCCGCGAGCTGCTCGACACTCTCGCCCTCAGGCACCCACGGCGCCAGGGCCACTACGGATCGCACCGCAGGATGTCCAGCTGCCCGCAACGCCGTTCGCCCGCCCAGGGAGTGCCCGAGCAGACCCACCGGCAGCCAGGGTGCACGGGCGGCGATCTCGTCAAGGAGTAAGGAAGCCTCGCCCAGGGTTGTTTCTTCGCCGCCGTTCCAACCGGTGTGCTGGTGGCGCACCCGGATCACGGCGATCCGCTCGGCGGAGGCCTCCCGGATGGCGGCACCGAAGGGCCACATCCGCAGGTAGGGGGCGCTCCAACGTCGAGTGGGGGCGAAGCCGCGTTCCGGGCCGCCGTGCAGCACCACGACCAGCCCAGCAGCGGGCTGCGGTCCCCGGGTGAGGCTGAGTTCGGGTCGCTGCAGGGGACGACGCCGATGGATGCGGGCCACCGTGGCTAGACCTGGGTGCGGTGGAAACCCTGGTGGGAGCGGCTGGCGGTGGGCCCGCGCTGACCTTGATAGTGCGAGCCGTAGGCCTTACTGCCGTACGGGTGCTCGGCCGGTGATGAGAGCTGGAAGAAGCACAGCTGGCCGATCTTCATACCGGGCCACAGCTTGATAGGCAGGGTGGCCACATTGCTCAGTTCCAGGGTGACGTGCCCCTCGAAGCCGGGGTCGACGAATCCAGCCGTGGCGTGGGTGAGCAGGCCGAGTCGACCGAGGGAGGATTTGCCCTCCACCCGGGCCGCGACGTCTTCGGGCAAGCCGACGCATTCGTAGGTGGAGCCGAGCACGAACTCCCCGGGGTGCAGCACGAAAGGCTCACCCTCCTCGGTCTCCACCAGGCGGGTCAGTTCGGGCTGCTCTTCGGCGGGGTCGATGAAGGGGTACTTGTGGTTGTCGAACAGCCGGAAGTACCGGTCCAGGCGCACGTCGATACTCGAGGGCTGCACCATCGTCTCGTCGTACGGGGTGAGCCGGACCCGCCCAGCATCGATCTGGGCCTTGATGTCGCGATCGGAGAGCAGCACGGGAACACGCTACCGGTCCTAGCTCTCTCTTCACCTGCATCGGCTGCGGCCGAAGTAGCAGCCGCGCGCGCAGGGCGCGAACGAGCCTGGCATACAACGGGACTGCCTAGCCGGGGCATCGCGAATCTTTCGGCGCCCCTTCTCAGGACGGAGGCTTCCGAGCCGACAGGAACCTGCGGGTACTTGTGCGCCTCGTTATCGGCTCACACCCGGCGACGTGACATGTGCGGGGGCTCGTCAGCACCATTCCGACGACGAAGGACTCTGAATGCGACGCTCCCTCCCGGTGGCCGCCCTGATGCTCGCTACCGCGATGTCTGCTGTTCCCACCCTGAATGCCGCTCACGCAGCGCCGCAGAGCGTCGCGAACCGCACCCAGATCACGCCGGGAGGAATGGCCGGTTCGTTGAGCAAGGCCGCCAGCAGCCGCTACCTGGGCGCGAACCTGTCGGGGATCGTCATCGACGAGTCCAGCGGGAAGACGCTGTGGTCCCACAACGCCGGCCGCACCCGGATGCCTGCCTCCACCCAGAAAGTCATCACGGCGTACACCGCGCTGCACTCGATGTCACCCAAGCACCAGCTCGTGACGCGCAGCTACCAGAGCAAGGCCGTCCCGAGCAATGTCTACCTCAAGGGAGCCGGCGATCCGAGCCTGACTTCGGCGAAGCTGAAAACCCTCGCCGCCCGCAGCGCGAGCGCCCTGAAGGCTCAGGGGGTCAACACGGTGACGGTGTACGGTGACGCCTCAGTGTTCCCGGCGCCGACTTCGGCCACGGGGTGGAAGAGCTCTTACCTCACCCACAAAGAGGTTCAGCACGTCCGAGGTTTGACCCTGCGCGGTTACCGCGGCTCGAACGGCACCCTCGCTGCGGCGTCGACGTTCGCGACCCACCTGAAGAGCTATGGGGTGAACGTACGCACCGTGGGCAGCGCCACCGCCCCGGCGGCTCGACGGGAGCTCTCGGCAAGCTGGTCTGCCCCGGTGCGCGAACTCCTGGGCCAGATGCTGCGGGTCAGCGACAACGACTATGCCGAATACTTCTTGCGGTTATCCGCGCTGGAGGCCGGGCGCTACCCGACCTGGTCCTCTTCGCTGGCCCATCAGCGCGCCGTGCTGACCGAGACCGGGGTGCCCCTGGCGGGCTACCGGGCCTACGACGGTTCGGGGCTTTCGCGCTCGAACCGGATGCCGGTGCGCACTCTGAGCAGTGTCGTGGACAAGCTGTGGGACGACCCCGCCACCCGCTCGGTCGCCTTTGCCCCGTCCTCGATGCCCCGCGCGGGACAGAGCGGCACGCTACGGGCACGCTTCCGCTCCACGGCGCAGCGCTGCGCCACCGGGCGAGTGTTGGCCAAGACCGGCACGCTGGGCGACGCCGTCGCCCTGGCCGGGGTCGCCAAGGGCTCCGATGGGCGAAACCGGGTCTTCGTCTTCATCGAGAACGGACGCAGCGAAACCTCAGCGGTGCGCTACGCCATGGACACCTTGGCGACCTCCGTAGTCGGGTGCAGCTGAACGGAGCCTGCGGGGCCGTGGGCGTCGGAGCGCCCTCGGCTCATCGCTGAGGGGGACCTCCGGCGATCTCGGATGAGAGCTGCGACCGTCCGCGGCGCTAACGGGACCAGCGCGTGATCGAAGCGTCGGGTACCGCGTCGCAGATCGGGCCGATTCGCCGGGACAGGCAGCGGCGCCGGCCACTGATGGACATCCCGCACGGGGGGCCTGCCGACAAGGCGCGCAAGTTGTCGTAGACTGTCGCTGCCGCTTGGCACCAGAGAAGCGGATCTCAGGGTGAGCAAAACCTCAAAAGGGTAGCTGACCTGCGAAAATGCGAGTGTAGTTCAATGGTAGAACATCAGCTTCCCAAGCTGAACACGCGGGTTCGATTCCCGTCACTCGCTCCAATGCACCGCCTGCGGCGGCACGCGACACACCACCGCAGAACGAGAAACGGCCCCGCACCCGCGGGGCCGTTCTTCGTCTCTAGAGCCTCAACAACCCAACCGCTTCGAGGCCTTGATGGCGCCCTTGAGCAACGGGGTATAGCGAGCCTCCACCCCACGGGCGAAGGCGTATTCGCGCTCAGCGAGCACCCCGTAGGTAAAGGTGTCCTCCCCGGCTTCGCGCGCCTCGTGCGCCAACCGCAAGATGACGCCGCGCGAGACGACGCTGTCCTGGTGGTCGCCGAGGGCCTCCTGCAGTTCGGTCCAGGCGTCGGCGAGTTTGCCCGCACCGCCGGTGGCCTTGCCTGCCGCTTCGGCCGCGTAGCGCGCCGCCTTGGCGCGCTTGCGCACGTCATGGATGGCTTCTTCGCGCTCGTCCTCGTCCTGGATCACCCGCGCCTTGTCGGCCTGTTTCGAAACTGCGCTGGAGGCCTTGGCCACCAGTTCGGGCAGTGCAGACTCGGCGGGCTCCTCAGCCGCAGGCAGCAGGGCGGGGTTGATGATCAGATCGGTCAGGTCGGCCAGCAGCCGCTCATACCGTTGGGAATCCAGCGCCCGAACCAATTGCTCGTGCGCGTGGCGATGCTCTGCTTCCAAGGTGTCGCGTAGCCGGGCCAGCACCGGTCCCACCACTAGCTCCGGCTCCAGGGTGTCAGCCAGGCGCAGCAGGCGTTCACGCATCACCTCTGCATCACGTGGTTCACCCAGAACACCGGTCAACCAGGCGATCTCGGCTCGCAGCGGGTCGGTCTCGGTTCGGTTGAGGATCCGGCGGTAGCTGCGCAACGCACTGCGCAGCCTGCGGGTGGCCACCCGGGCTCGGTGCACCGCGTCCGGGGCATCCGCGCGGACCTCAGCTTCGCTGCTCTGCAGCACACCCACCTGCTTACCGATATAGCGCAGCACCACATCGCCGGCGCTCTTATCGCCCTTCTTGCCGCGCACCTGTGCCAGCGGCTGCGCCAGCGCCCGGCTGAGCTTGGACGGGCTGTCCGAATGCGTCAGACCCCGTTCCAGCAAAGCATCCGCCACCACCCGCAGGTCCGTCTCGTCGCCCTCGACGAGTTCCACCTCGACCTCACGCCAGCGATGAACCCGTTCGCCATCTAGATAGGTGGTCGCCTCCACCACGTCATCCTCGACCAGCAGGAGCACGGTGCCGTCGTCCGCGGCGAGTTCGCGGCGGGTGCGGCGGGTGCGCAGCAGCGCAACGGGTACCAGGGGCTTGGAACCGATGAGATCGGCCACCTCGCTGCGCAACTCCCCCGGCACGAACACGGCTGAACGACCCAACGGCAAGCGGTGCTCAACCCGTCCCTTCTCGTCCCCGGGGGTCTTCAGGTGCCAACCGGCGTCGGTGCCGCCGGTCCGGCGGCGCAGGGTGCAGCGGCCCCGCAACAGGTCCAGGTCAGGGGTGTCGATATAGGTCGCGCTCTGGGTCATCCGCCGGGGCTGGCTAACGCTCTGCACCCGCCCCATCCCGACCAGGGACGGCATGCTCCACCGGCGTGGGACCTCGAACTTCAGCTCCTTCTCAATCTCCACCTGCGGCGCAGGGGCCTCGTTCGGGTCGATGTCGTCTGCCATGTCGATCCTTCTTCCGCGCCGTCTGCTGTCTCTCATCATTGTTTACCTATTGTTCACTTTTGCCTAGCGCCGGGCGAGAGATAGAGCCGTCCGAGGAGACCACCTCCCCTTGCACGGTGGGCAACTGTCGTCCATCCTGGGAACCTACTGGCGGGTAACGCCTCGCCCGGGCCACCGCGCCCAATCCACCATCGAACGGGGAGACCTAGTGGGCCACTACAAGAGCAACCTTCGTGACCTGGAGTTCAACCTCTTCGAGGTCCTCGGACGCCAAGACATCCTCGGCACCGGGCCCTACGAAGAGATCGACGCTGAGACGGCACGAGAGATCCTCGCCGAAGTTGCACGCCTGGCCGAGAACGAGTTGGCCGAGAGCCTGCTGGACTCCGACCGGAACCCGCCGGTTTTCGACCCCGCGACCAGTGAGGTGACCCTCCCGGAGTCGTTCAAGAAGTCCTACAAGGCTTACTGCGACGCAGGTTGGCCCATGCTCAGCGTCCCTGCCGAACTCGGCGGCACCGTCGTGCCCCCCTCGATCCAGTGGGCCAGCGCCGAACTCGTGCTCGGCTCCAACCCGGCTGTCTACATGTACTCGGCCGGTTTCGGCTTCGCCCGCGTCCTGTTCGAACTGGGCAACGAGGACCAGAAGAAGATCGCCCAGCACATGATCGACAGACAGTGGGGATCGACGATGGTTCTCACCGAGCCCGACGCCGGCTCAGATGTCGGCGCCGGACGCACCAAAGCCGTCCAGCAGCCAGACGGCACCTGGCACATCGAGGGCGTGAAGCGCTTCATCACCTCCGGTGAGCATGACCTGAGCGAGAACATCATCCACCTGGTCCTGGCGCGCCCAGAAGGAGCCGGGCCGGGCACCAAGGGACTGTCCCTGTTCTGTGTGCCCAAGTACCAGTTCGACGTGGACAGCGGTGAACTGGGCGAACGCAACGGTGCCTATGTCACCAACGTCGAGCACAAGATGGGCCTGAAGGTCTCCACCACCTGCGAGGTGCGCTTCGGCGAGAAGCACCCGGCAGTCGGCACCCTGGTCGGCGACGTGCACGAAGGCATCGCCCAGATGTTCCGTGTCATCGAGTACGCCCGGATGATGGTGGGCACCAAGGCGATCGCAACCCTGTCCACCGGGTACCTCAACGCGTTGGAGTACGCCAAGGACCGCGTGCAGGGCGCGGACTTGACGCAGATGACCGACAAGAGCGCCCCCCGCGTCACGATCACGCACCACCCCGACGTGCGTCGTTCGCTCATGCTGCAGAAGGCCTATGCCGAAGGCTTGCGCGCGCTGGTCCTCTTCACGGCCATGCAGCAAGACATCGTCGACCAGCACTTCCTGGCCACCGGCTCGATGGATGGCGAGAAGGGCTCCGATGTTGACATGGCAGCTCGGGTCAACGACCTGCTCCTGCCGATCGTCAAGGGCGTGGGTTCGGAGCGGGCCTGGGTGCTGCTCGGGACCGAATCACTACAGACCTATGGCGGCTCGGGCTTCCTGCAGGACTACCCGGTCGAGCAGTACGTGCGCGACGCCAAGATCGACACCCTCTACGAGGGCACCACGGCCATCCAGGGTCAGGACTTCTTCTTCCGCAAGATCGTGCGCGACAAGGGCAAGGCGCTGACCTTCCTGTCCGAGCAGATCATGCAGACCGTGAAGGCCGCACCCGAAGGTGACAACCTCACCCAGGAGCGGGCGCTGCTCGGCCAGGCAGTCGACGACATCGCAGCCATCGGCGGCTACATGATCGGCGAGTTGATGAAGTCCGACCCGCGCGAGGGTGGCGATATCACCAACCTGTACAAGGTCGGGCAGAACACCACCCGTCTGCTGCTGGCGGCCGGCGACGTCATGGTCGGCTGGCTGCTACTGCGCCAGGCGGACGTGGCACAAAAGGCTCTGGATGCCGGCGCCACCGGCTCCGACGCCGACTTCTACACCGGCAAGGTGGCGGCGGCCCGGTTCTTCGCCCGGACCGTCCTGCCGCTGCTGGCCGGGGAGCGCAAGGTCGCCGAGACCACGGACAACTCCCTGATGGACGTACCGGAGTCGGCTTTCTGAGCTTGAGCGGCGCAGCGGCACGAATCCATAGCTGAGAGCGCGGTCCCGACCGAACCGGCCGGGACCGCGCTCATGCGTTGGGGGCGGCCGCTGGCCGCAGTGCCGACCTCAGGGCCGGCCGTAGGCGTCGCGCTCCACCGTGGTGGTGGTGCGAGCGGCGTTGGTACGACGCTGGCTCATCATGATGACGGAGATGACCGTCGTGGCGAGACCGGCAGCCATCAAGATCCAGCCGATCATCTGCAGGTTCACCCCCGGAAGTGCATCGCTTACGGCGAAGCTGAGGATCGCGCCGAGGGCGATGAGAAAAATTCCGAGACCGACTGACATGGTGCCTCCGTAGGATTGAATGTCGACCTCTCATCGGCAGCGCACCCGCCAACCTGTAGCTCAATGTTGCTGCGAGTGTGCGCGACTCGTCCTCCCCCGTCGCCGACGCTTTTCGGCGCAGGTGGTTTCTGGGGGGTGCGCGGGCGCGAGTTTGGGTAGCGTCCCGGGTAAGCCCGCGAGGAGAGTGCCAGATGGTCAGCGACGCAATCGAGCTCCAGGTCGGCGGTCGGTCGGTGCGCCTCAGCAACCCCGAACGGGTCTACTTCCCCGAGCTGGGCCTGACCAAGGCGGACCTGGCCGAGTACTACCTGAGCGTCGGCGAGGGCATCGTGCGAGCGTTGCGGGAGCGACCGTGCATGTTGCACCGCTTCCCCAAGGGCATCACCGAGAAGAAGGTGCACCAGAAGAAGGTCCCGGTCGGCGGACCGGACTGGCTGGAAACTGTCTCGGTGCACTTCCCCCGTTTCGAACGAGACGTGGACGAACTCTGCGTCACCGAACTCGCGCACGTCATCTGGGCGGTGCAGATGTCGACCGTCGAGTTCCACCCCTGGAACAGCCGCCGCAGCGACGTGGAACGCCCCGACGAGTGGCGGATCGACCTCGACCCTGGCGAGCACTGCGACTACCAGCGGGTGCGCCAGGTGGCCGAGGTGGCCCACGGCGTCCTGGACGACTTGGGCGCGACGGGCTGGCCCAAGACCTCCGGCGGACACGGCCTGCACATCTACGTGCGTATCGCGCCTGAACACGAGTTCGGCGATGTTCGGCGGGCTGCGCTGGCCTTCGCCCGCGAGGTGCAGCGGCGGGCCCCGGCGCAGGTGAGCACGACCTGGTGGCGCAAGGACCGCGACCCCAGCGCAGTGTTCGTGGACTACAACCAGAACGCCCGCGATCACACCATCGCTGCCGCCTACTCCATCCGCGGGAACGCCCGCGCAACCGTCTCGGCGCCGCTGACCTGGGCAGAGATCGCGGACGCCGAACCTGATGACTTCACGGTGCGCACCATGCCGGATCGTTTCGCTCGGCTGGGAGACCTGCACGCGGGCATCGACGAGGCCGTCTTCGACATCACCGAACTGCTGGAATGGGCCGAGCGCGACGAGCGGGAGGGGCTGTCCGAACCAGGCGAGGCGTAGGCATGGCCGCATCGGGCAAGCTCGCGCGCCGCTGGCGACGTACCCCGGATGCACCGATCTGGGCGGCGCTTGGGGCGCCGGGGTACCGGCGCGGGAAGCCGGTGGGCGCAACAGCTAGCGACCTGGCGAGTCAGGGTCGGCGCGGCCGGGTCAGGTACCAGCGGCGGCGAGCGAATAGCCGCGCCACACCCGGTGTTGCACCTGAGGTGAGCAACCGAGTCCCCCTTTCAGTCCTTGATCTGGCCCCCACCTCTGCCGGGAGCGATGCCGCTACCGCCTTGCAGGAGTCGACCGCGCTGGCCCGCAGCGTGGAGAAGGCCGGTTACACCCGGTTCTGGATGGCTGAGCATCACGGCAGTTCCACGTTCATGAGTTCGGCGACCTCGGTCCTGCTTGCGCACATCGCCAACCACACCGAGACGATCCGGTTGGGTTCCGGCGGCGTCATGCTGCCCAACCACGCCCCACTGATGGTCGCGGAGTACTACGGCACCCTGGCCACTTTGTACGGGGACCGGATCGACCTCGGCTTGGGCCGGGCGCCGGGGACCGACCCGATCACCGCCGCCGCCTTGCGCCGCGGCGACGGCCAACTCGACACCTTCGCCCAAGACGTCCTCGACCTGGTCGCGCTCTTCGGAGATCGTGACGAGGCGCGCCCGCTGCGGGTGCGGGCCCTGCCCGGTGAGGGCACCAAGATGCCGATCTGGATGCTGGGTTCTTCGCTCGGTGGGGCCAGCGTCGCCGCCGCGCTCGGGCTGCCGTTCTCTTTCGCCTCCCACTTCGCCCCGGACGCCATCGAGCCCGCGCTGGCCACCTACCGCGAGCGCTTCCGCACCGACGCCCCCAGCGCCCAGATCGAGGCGCCGCAGGTCATGGCAGGGGTCAACGTCGTGTGCGCCCCCACCGATGAAGAAGCTCAGTTGTTGGCCACGACCGGCCTGATGATGCGGCGCCGCATCCAGACCGGGCGCCTGGCGCCGCTGGACCCACCCGACCCCCAGCAGGTGCGCCCAGCGCGCCCGGAACAGCACGGGCGGTTGTCCTTCAACGCTGTCGGCACCCCCGATGCCGTGGTGGCGCAACTGGACGGCCTCGTCCAGGCCTACGACCTGGACGAGCTGATCGTCACCACCTACACCTGGGACCCCCAGCTACGCCGCCGCAGCTATGACCTGCTGGCGCAGGCCTGGGGGTTGAACTAGAGCCTGCTGCGGCGGCGGGCGGTTCAGGCCAGGTGCTCCTCGCGCAACGCCTGGGCGAAGCGCTCGCGGGCCCGCTGCCACGGCGCCCCATCGGGTAGCTGCAGCAATACCGGCAGCAGGTCGGCCGCGTAGCTCTCGGCGGCCTCCCGCGGAACCAAGGTGGGCAGGTTGTCGATGGCGATGATGCGTACCGCCGGTTGGTCGGCGTTCGCCGGGCGTAGTTCGCGGGTCGGCTGCTCCCACCGGGTGATGTCGTCATAGACCGGCAGCACGTTGCACTCGGAGGTGACATCGCAGGTCACGTCGCTGATGACGCTGATCCGTCGATCCGGGGCATCCAGATCGGCCTCGGTCAGGAACGGCGGCACGGGGTGAGCCACCATGACGCAGTTGACGATGATGTCGTGCGACCGCAACGCGGCGTGATCCAGGTCCTTGGTCTCTTCGACGTCCCACGCGGTCGTCTCGATGCCCGCCACTCGAAGCGCTTCGCAGGCCCCGCGTCCCGAGCGGCCCAGCGCCCCGATGACCAGCGCCCGGGGCTGGTCGCCGCGGCCGGCGCTCAGCCGCGCGTCGAGTTCCGGCTTGCTCGTGGGCGGTGGGGAGGAGGGCAGTTCGCCTCGATACTCCAGCACCGCCAGCGCCGCACCGACGTAGCCGGCCCAGTAGCCGAAGGCGGCCAATCGGCGCCCGTCCTCATCCAACAGATATTCCAGGTCGAGCAGGGTCCCGCCGCCGGCCACGAACCGGGACAGCAGGTCCCGGGCGCCGTGCTGACCCTTGTAGGCGTGCCCGAAGTAGATGTGGTCGCCCAGCGGGCCGTCGTCGTTCGGCAACTCTTTGAGCCCGACGACGATTGCATCCTTGGGTGCCTCGCGCCAGGTTCCGGTGGCAGCCGTGCGGCATCCGGCGGCGACGTACTCGGCTAGGTCGAAGGAACGCTGGTTGCTTTCTTCGACGACGATCTCGAAGCCGGCTTCGATCAGGGTTCGGGCCGTTTCCGGCACGATCGCGGCACGACCTTCACCGGGGCGTACTTCATGGCGCATCCACAGCAGCGGACGAGTGGTCACGGGATCTCCTTCGGTCGGTCGGTGCGAGCCTGCCACACCAGCGCCGCTCGTACACCCCGTTAGCAGGACCTTTCCGCCTCGTCCCGGCTACGCCGTGCCACTGCCTCGTTCCAGGACCGGTGGGCCGGCGCTGATCGACTACAGGACGCGGTCTCGCAGCACCGGCAGCGCCTCACGAGCCTGGTGCACATCACCGATGTTCAGCTCGTAGTCCAACACGTCCTCCGCCTGCCCCAACTCGGCCAGCGGACGCCCCCAGGCGTCGATGATGGCGCTGCGCCCGGCCATTGCCGTCTTGCCGTCGACGCCCGCGGCGTTGACCCCGATGAGGGCGCACTGATTCTCCAACGCCCGAGCCCGCATGAGCACTTCCCAGGCGTCCGCGCGGGGAGTGGGCCAGGAGGCGGGCACGATGAACAGTTCCGCGCCGCGCTGGACCTGCAGACGGTACAGCTCGGGAAAGCGCAGGTCATAGCAGGTGGACAGGCCGGTTCGGATGCTGGAGCCATCACGCAGCGGCAGGTGGATCATCGCGACCTCGGTGCCGGGTTCCAGCAGTTCCCCTTCGCGCCCGCCCGCCGCGAACCGATGGATCTTGCGGTAGGTCGCCAGGAGCGAGCCGTCCGGTCCGAGTAACACCGCAGTGTTGTGCAGCGCGCCACTCTCGTCGCGTTCGATGATGGACCCGGCGTGCACGACCGCGCCGATCTGCGACGCGACCTGCGCCAGAGCAGTCACGGTCGGCCCGGCTAGGGTCTCGGCGCGGGCCGTCCAGGCGGAGGTTCGGTAGGCACCCACCGACCACAGCTCCGGCAGGACAACCAGGTCAGCCCCGCGCTGCTGGGCGACCACGCTGAGAGCGCGCTGCAGTCGGGCTTGAACGCCCTCGTCGTTGTCATAGGCGAACTGGATCGCGGCTACCCGCATCGCTCACGCCTGCCCGTCTTGTCGCCCCGAGCCGGCGCCGCTGTCCGGACGCCGCCGGGGGCGCGGCAGCGCACCCTCGACCCGGGCACCGTGCGCGAGTTCGGCGCTTTCGGCCTCCCGCAGCATCCGACCTCGCTCCCGCATGGCGGCGTTGTAGGCCTCCAGTTCGGCGTCGTGATCCCGGCCGGCTTGCCGGTCCTTGCGCTTGGCTTCGTGCTCGTCGGCGCGCATCCAGGTGAAGGCGACCATCAGCGCCAGCGCCAACATCGGGAACTCCCCGATCCCCCAGGTGATGCCACCGCCCTGCTCCTGGTCGGCCAACAGATCGGTGACCCACGGCAGCGACAGTTGGGTGAAGAAGTCACCGGCCATGAGTTCGGTGGAGCTGATGATGGCGATACCGAAGAAGGCGTGGAAGCTCATCGTGGCGAAGAGCAACACCAGGCGCAGCGACGGCGGCCAACGCTTGGGCCCGGGGTCGATACCGATCAACGCCCAGGCGAAGACGTAACCGGCCAGCATGAAGTGCACGACCATCATGATGTGCCCGGTGTGCGTGCGCAGGGCCAGCTCGAACAGTCCGCTGAAGTAGAACAGGTAGAGGCTGCCGGAGAAGTTGATGCCGGCCACGACCGGGTTGGCCCAGAAGTTCATCCACCGCGAATGCGCTGATTTGAGCAGGATTTCGCGCGGGCCAAGGGTTTTGTCCTTACGGGCCGGCAGCGCCCGGGACGCCAGCGTCAAGGGCGCGCCGAAGGCCAGGAACAGCGGGATGCCCATCGTCAGGGTCATGTGCATGAGCATGTGCGCCGAGAAGAGGATCTTGCCGTACACCCCGGGCGCCCCGCAGGTGGTCCACAGGAAGACGAACCATCCCGCCACCCAGAACAGCGTGCGGTGCACCGGCCAGGAGTCGCCTCGCCGGTGCAGCCGGATGGTGGCCGCGATGTAGAGCACGCAGGCCAGGGCCGCTGCGGCCAGGAAGAGCCAGTCCGGGCGGAAGGTGGTGAACCAGTCCATTCCTCGCGGCGGGCCGCCGGGGTCGGGGTAGCCGGTCAGTGAGGTGACGATGTCGGCCGATTCCTGCTGCGGCACCGGCGGGGCAGACCTGGACAGGGCCACCCCCAGCCCGGCGGCCACCCCCATCAGGACGATCTCCAGCAGGGCGAAACCGGCGAACGCCGAACGGGAGGCCGGGTCCGCGCCGAGGCGGACAAGGAACCGCCGACGCATCCGCCAACCGGCCAGGCCCAGCAGCACGAAGGCTGCGACCTTGGCCAGCAACACCATTCCGTAGCTGCTGCTCAGATCAGAGAACCCGTTCAGCCGCAGCGAGGCATTGAGCACCCCGGAGACCCCGACCCCGCCGTAGCACCAGGCCGCCAGTACCGAGAAGCGCCGGGTTACCACCGGCAGCGCTTCACCGAGCACGGGACGCAGGATGACCAGGGCGGCCAGCCCGCCCAACCACACCGCCGCTGCAGCCACGTGCACCGCGATCGAGTTCACGGCCGTGTCGTGAGCGGCGGCACCGGCCGCGTGGCCGATGAGAGCCAGCACCAACAACGCGAGGACGCCCAGAGCCGCCATCCAGGTGATCGAGGCCGTCGAGCGGGCTACCGCCGATCCGATGGTGACCACCAGCGCCACCATCGTGCTGATGAGGATGACGCGGAAGTAATCGAAGGCCCACATCACCGAGACCACCTGGGCGCCGAAGCTCGGGTCGCTGACGTGGACCCCGGAGATGTTGGAGACCGAGAGCAACATGAAACTCAGACCCGCGATCACCCACACCGCTCCGGTGAGGGTGGCCAGCCGGGTGGCTCTACGGCGGCGGTGGGTGGAGGTGCGTTCGGGGATCATCGTGCCTGCCAGCAGCAGCAGGCCGATAGTCAGCGAGGCGGAGACGTCGAGCACGGCGCGGGCCACCGGCAGGCCGTAGCGGGCGATCATTCCGCCGTCGGAGAATCCGAGGAGTTGTGCGAACGCTCCGGTGGACAGCGCCCCGATCACCATCGCCACCAGGGCAGCCAGATAGGGGGCAATGAACGCAGCAGAGGGCGGCGCGCCCTTTTCCCTCGCCGCCGGCGAGGAAGTCCGAACCGTCTCCGAGGTGGCCATGTCACCCAGCCTAGATAGGGTGAGGGCATGCCAATGCATCCGGCCGCTCCCGAAGATCTGACTGGCCTCATCGCCGCGTACGCGCACACCGCTCAGGCAGTGATCGATCTTGCCTTCCCTTGCTCGGACGAGGACTTCGACAAGCCCACCGAATGCCCGGGTTGGACGGTCAAGGATCAGCTCTCGCACGTGGTCAGCCTCGAATCTGCCCTGGCCGGACGGCCCGACCCGCAGGTGGAGGTGCCGGACTACCCCCACGTACACAACGACATCGGTCGCACGATGGAGGCCGGCGTCGAGCTGCGCCGCTCGCGACCCGGCAAAGAGATCGTGGCCGAGTTGCAGCACGTGATGGCCCGTCGGCTGGGTCAACTGCGTGACACGGACCTCACCGAGACCACGTTGGTCGACTCGCCCCTGGGCGAGGTGGAGTTCGGCAAACTGCTGCGGATGCGTATCCGGGACCTGTGGTGCCACGAGCAGGACATCCGCGCAGCGCTGGGTCGCCCCGGCGACCTGGACTCCGCCGCTGCGGCCCTCTTCTGCGAGTTCGCCCTCGACCAGCTGCCCAAGGTCGTCGTCAAGCGCGCCGAGGTCGAACCGGGCAAGGTGGTCATGCTCGAGTTGACCGGCCCGGTCGTGGCCCGCACCGGTGTGCGAGTGGCCCAAGAAGCCGACGGCAGCATCAGCGGGCATGTCATGTTCTCCCGCGGCACGGACGAGACCGGTCCGATCCCCGTCATCGGCAAGACGACGAGCATCCAAATGAGCACCGAGGCCTTCACCCGCCGCGCTGCCGGCCGTCGCAGCACCGAGGAACTGCATTACAGCGTGCACGGCGACGAGGCAGTGGCCAAGCGGGTCTTGGACGAACTCACCCTCACCCCCTGATCTAGCCGCTGGATCTCGCTCTCGCGTCCGCATCACTTTCGCGACCGGATCGGGGCCTGGCGACGGCCTCGGCAACGGACGGCGGGCTGAAGTCCGTCGACGCCATTTGCCATGCGCTCTCGGATCGGGACTATCCACCGCTGCGGGAGCGGCGAGCACCTGGGCAGCCGAGGTTGAGCATCCCCATTCAAGCCGCGTTCCGATGCCGGTCGAAGCGCATCGATTCGCAGGCAAGCCCCCCCCCACGACACGCAACGGCGCCACCCGCACGTCGTGCGAGTGGCGCCGCCAGTTGTGCCGCTGACGATCAGCCCCAGATGAGCCCCTTGGCGGGGTCCTCCAGGACTGCGGCGACGTCGGCGATGAACCGACTGCCCAGATCGCCGTCCACCAGGCGGTGGTCGAAACTCAACCCGAGCTGGGTGACCCAGCGCGGCTGGATCGTCTCGGTGCCATCGGCCGCGGTGACGACCCACGGCATCCGGCGCACCGCGCCGAAGCAGAGGATGGCTGCCTCACCGGGGTTGATGATCGGCGTACCGGTGTCGACACCGAAGACCCCGACGTTGGTGATGGTGATGCTCCCACCGGACATGTCGCCCGGTTGGGTCCGACCCGCGCGGGCCGTCTCCACCAGCGAACCCATCGCCTCAGCGAGCTGACGCAGGTTCATCGCGTCAGCGTCCTTGATGTTCGGCACGATGAGGCCGCGTGGGGTAGCGGCGGCGATGCCCAGGTTGACGTAGTTCTTCTGGACGATCTCTTGGCTCGCCTCGTCCCAGGTGGCGTTGATCCCCGGGTTGCGTTTGCAGGCCAGCAGCACCGCCTTGGCCACCACCAACAGTGGGGTCACCTTGACGTCGCGGAACTCCCGGTCGGTTTTGAGCCGCTCGATGAGTTCCATCGTCGCCGAGATATCCAAGGTGATGAACTCGGTGACGTGCGGTGCGGTGAACGCGCTCGCACTCATGGCCTGCGCCGTCATCTTGCGCACCCCCTTGATCGGGATGCGCGTCTCCCGCTCCCCTGCCCGGGGAGCTGCTGCGCCAGCAGCCGGGGCAGCGGCCACGGGTGGCTGCTGCTCGTTCTGGGCAGGGCTTTCACCTGCACCGGAGAGGAAGGCTTCGACGTCGGCGCGGGTGATGATGCCGTTTTTACCGGTCCCTGGCACCTGTGCCAGGTCGATGCCGTTGTCTTTGGCGAACTTACGAACCGGAGGCTTGGCCAACGGCCGCCCAGCCGTGGGCGATGCCGGTGCCGGTTCAGCCGTGGGCGCAGGCGCCGGCGTGGGTGCCGGCTCAGTTTTCGGCGCGGCAGGTTCCGCCGAGGCCGCAGGCGCTGGGGCTGCGCGGCGGCGACGCCGCGACGTGGAACCGGCAATCTCGCCGTAGCCGACGAGGTTCGGTTCCCGCTTGGCGGCAGGCTCGTCCGGTTCGGCTGCCTGGGCCGGCGCAGCCGCCCCAGCTACCGCGACGGCGATGATCGGGGTACCGATCTCGACCTCGACGCCCTCCTCCACAAGCAGCTCGGTGACAGTGCCTTCCCACGGGATAGGCAGCTCCACCAGCGACTTACTCGTCTCGATCTCGACAACGATCTGGTTGACCTTCACCGCATCACCGGGTGCGACCTTCCAGGCGATGATCGTGGCCTCGGTCAGGCCCTCCCCCGGGTCCGGGAGCAGGAACCGTTGCACTCCGGCGGCGCTGCCGGGTGAATCCACAACTCGGGATTCCGAACCGGGAACCTCGGCGCCGTCGTCGGCAGCCCCGGCCATCAGCCCCGCAACGGCGGCTTCCGGGGTAGCACCCGCGTTGGGGTCGCCGGAGATTGGATCGTCCGCTGCACCGGCGACCTCGACGGCGATGATCGGGGTGCCGATCTCGACCTCGGTGCCCTCGGCGACGAGCAGTTCGGTGACGGTGCCCTCCCACGGGATCGGCAACTCCACCAGCGACTTACTCGTCTCGATCTCGACAACGATCTGGTTGACCTTCACCGTGTCCCCTGGCTTGACCCGCCAGGAGATGATCTCGGCCTCGGTCAGGCCCTCACCCGGGTCGGGGAGGTTGAAACGCTTGACTCCCATAACGATTCCTTCTCAGTACGCCAGGGCGCGGTCAACGCCGTCGAGGATGCGGTCCAGGTCGGGCAGGTGCAACGCCTCAAGCTTGCTCGGCGGGTAGGGAATCGAGTAGCCGGTGACCCGGATGACCGGGGATTCCAGGTGGTAGAAGCAGTGCTGCTGCACCTGGGCGGCGATCTCGGCGCCGAAGCCGAGGAAACCGCTGGCCTCGTGCGCGACGACCAGGCGCCCGGTCTTCTTCACCGAGGTGAAGATCGCCTGCGAATCCAGCGGGTTGAGTCCGCGCAGCTCCACCACTTCGAGGCTGCGGCCCTCTTCCTCGGCCGCGGCGGCAGCCTGCAGGGCGGTCTTGATCATCGGCCCCCAGGCCACCAGCGTCACGTCGCTGCCTTCACGGCGCACGACGGCCTCTTCCATGCCGCGCGGCGCGCTCGCCGCGTCGAGGTCGACCTCGGCCTTGTCGTGGTACCGGCGCTTGGGTTCGAAGAACATCACCGGGTCGTCGCTGGCGATGGCCTGCTGGATCATCCAGTAGGAGTCTTCGGCGTTGCTGCAGGTGACGACGCGCAGCCCTGCGCTGTGCAGGAAGTACGCCTCGTTGCTCTCGCTGTGGTGCTCCACCGCCCCGATACCACCGCCGTAGGGCACCCGCACGACGATGGGCAGCTTGATGAGCCCTTCGGAGCGGGCGTGCATCTTGGCGAGTTGGCTGGTGATGTGGTCGAACGCCGGGTAGATGAACCCGTCGAACTGGATCTCCACGATCGGGCGATAGCCGCGCAGCGCAAGCCCGATCGCGGTGCCCGCGATGCCGGACTCGGCCAGCGGGGTGTCGATGACCCGCTCCTCACCGAAGTCCTTCTGCAGGTGTTCGGTGACCCGGAACACGCCGCCGAGCTTGCCGACGTCCTCGCCCATGACGAGCACCTTCGGGTCGGCCTCCATCGCGCGGCGCATGCCGGCGTTGATGCCCTTGGCCAGGGTGATCTTGGTGGTTGCCATGATGCTCACTCACCCTCGCTCTCGAAGCTGGCTTGGTAGGCGTAGAACTCCTGAGCCTCGGCTTCCAGGCCGGGGTGGGGGTCGACGTAGGTGTGCTCGAAGAGCAACGACTGCGGCGGATCGGGCATCTCTTCGACACCCTTGCGGATCTTGACGGCCAACTCGTCGGCTTCGCGTTCCACCTCGGTGAAGAACGACTCCTCGGTCTCGTGCAGCGAGAGCAGGAAGCGCTTGAGGCGGCTGAGCGGGTCACGCTCGCGCCACAATTCCACCTCGGCGGAGTCGCGGTACTTCGTCGGGTCATCGGAGGTGGTGTGGGCACCCATCCGGTAGGTGTAGGCCTCGATGAGGAAGGGGCCCTGGCCGCTGCGCGCGTGCTCCAGGGCGTGCTGCGAAACGGCGTAGCAGGCGAGCACATCGTTGCCGTCGACCCGCACGCCGGGGAAACCGAAGCCGCTGGCCCGCTCGTACAGCGGGTTGCGGGTCTGTTTGACGTTGGGCTCGGAGATCGCCCACTGGTTGTTCTGGCAGTAGAAGACCACCGGCGCCTGGTTGACGGCGGCGAAGACGAAGGCCTCCATGATGTCGCCCTGGGCGGTTGCGCCGTCACCGAAGAAGGCGACCGCGGCGGTGTCGCGCTCGGGGTCACCGGTGCCGTAGTCGCCGTCACGCTGCACCCCCATGGCGTAGCCGACCGCGTGCAGGGCGTTGTTGCCGATGACGATCGTGTACAGGTGGAAGTTCTTCTCCTTGGGATCCCAGCCGCCGTGGCTGACACCCCGGTACATGCCCATGATGTGCAGCGGGTCGATGTCCTTGCACCAGGCCACCCCGTGCTCGCGGTAGGCCGGGAAGGCGTGGTCCTGGGGACGCATCGCGCGGCCGATACCGATCTGCGCAGCCTCCTGGCCGAGCAGGCCCGGCCACAGACCGAGTTGTCCCTGGCGTTGCAGGGCGGTTCCTTCGTTGTCCAGGCGACGGATGAGGGCCATGTCGCGGTACAGGCGACGGCCGTCCTCCTCCGTCAAGGCATCGACGTACGGGTCGTAGGGCAGGTTGACCTCGTTGCGGATCCGCTGTCCGTCTTTATCGATGAAGCGGACTGCCTCGGGGCCCCCATCGAACTTCCCGTCGCCGACGAAACTCACGTGGTGGTGCACACCGTCGACGTCGGGGTCGGGGTTGAACGCTCGGGCAACTTCGTCGTTGCTCATACACGCACTCCTTGCTTTGGACGGATCAGGGTGACTGTCCGCATGTTCACGCCGCCTGCCGCGCCGGCCGGCGGCGTGTGACAGGGCAGGCACCCGCCCGGCGGTGGACGGGCGCGTCAGGATGACGGTAGCCGATGCGCTGGCCGCTCACAGCAGCATCGGCTTGGGCGCAATAGGGCAAAAATCGTTCCAGGCGACACCACCCAGGCAGCGAAGGTCGGGCCGGGGTGCGCCGATAGGTCACTGTGGACTCTGTGCAGCGACCCCCGGCCGGCCGGGACAGGTGGATCACGGAGACCTTCGGCTTCAAGGCGTTTGCGCTGGCAGTCACGGCCGGGTTGGCCTCGGCACTGTGGCTGAGTCTGCTCCTGGCCACCATCGGCGCAGTCGGCACCCTCACCGCCCCGACCACCGTTGCGGCCCGGGTGATCTCCTGCCCGAGTGGCCTTCTCGAACCCCCGTGCACGGTGGAGTTCACCAGCTCAGCAGGTCAGCGGAGCCATCGGGAGCTGGAGCGCGCCAACCTGGTCGGGCTCAGCCAAGGCCAGCAGGTGTCGTTGGCGCTGGACGCGGACGGCACGGTCAACGTCGCCGGTTGGCGGCCCTGGCTCGACGTTGCGATCCTGGCGGGTCTGGCCGTGAGCATCACGCTGTGGTCCATCCGGCATCTGGCCGCAGTACTGCAACATGGGGCGCCCCGCGACGCACTTCCGCTGCGTGACCTGGCTCCGTTCCCGACGCCGTCACCACCACAGCCGCAGCCGCGCGCCCGCAGCGACCGCTTCCCGCGACGCCACCGACACTGACCCGGTGCACTGCCCGCCCCGGCGGGAGGCGAGCAGCGAACCGGCGAACTCAGCCGAGCTGGGAGCGGAAAGCGCCGGCCACCCGCAGCAGCCGTTCGTTGGCTTCGGGGGCATCGATGGAGCAGCGCACGCCTTCACCCTCGAACGCCCGCACCGACAGACCCTCTGCTTCGGCGGCAGCAGCGAACGCACTGGCGTGCTCGCGAAGCGGCAGCCAGACGAAGTTGGCCTGCGTATGCGGAACGTCCCAACCCTGAGCAACGAGTTCGGCCGCGAGCCGCTCCCGTTCTGCCACCAAGGTCGCGACCCGCTCCAGCAGTTCATCGCGCGCGTCCAGACTCGCGATCGCCGCCCGGCTGGCCATGTCGCTCACGCCGAACGGGAGCACGCATTTGCGCAGCACGTCCGCCACCGGCGGGTGAGCGATGGCGTAACCGACCCGCATCCCGGCCAACCCGTAGGCCTTGCTGAAGGTGCGCAACACGACCAGGTTTGGGTGATCGCGGTAGAACTCCAGGCCGTCGGGGCGATCCTCGTCGGTGCAGAACTCCACGTAGGCCTCGTCCAGGACGACGAGAACATGCGGGGGAACCTGGGCCAGGAAGTCCTCGAGTTCCCGGGCGCTGATCGCCGTCCCGGTGGGGTTGTTCGGGTTGCACACCAGGATCAGGCGGGTGTTGGCGGTGATGGCCTCTGCCATGGCCGGCAGGTCGTGGCCCTCCCCCGCCGTCAGCGGCACCTGAACAGATCGCGCCCCGGAGAGGGCGACGAGAATGGGGTAGGCCTCGAAACTGCGCCAGGCGTAGATGACCTCATCGCCGGCCTCACAGGTGGCTGTCACCAGATAGCCCAGCACCCCCGTGCTTCCGGTGCCCGTGACGATCTCTTGCGGGCTCACCCCGACGTGCTCGGCGATCCGTGCCCGCAGCGCGGTGGTGGCCATATCCGGGTAGCGGTTCATCTCGGCTGCCGCTGCGGCGACGACCTCCACCACCCCCGGCAGCGGCGGGAACGGGTTCTCGTTGCTGCTCATCTTGTAAGGGGTGACGCCCTCCACGCGCGTCGGCGGCTTGCCCGGCTTGTAGGCGGGCACCACGTGCAGCGCGTCTCGGGTGCGCACACGCGCAACCTGCGGCGGCTGCTCGCCGCCGGTGGTACTGCGAAGGGCGGATTCAGCGAGGCGGGGATCACCGGTCATGGAACCTCACTGTAGGTGCACCGGGCGGCCCTAGACAGTGGTTGCCGAGTCCGTATCGGTTGCCGGGGCACCGACCACGCAGGAGATACCGGCCCTGCGCGCCTGATGCAACACCAGGATCACGGCCAGGGCCGACATGAAAACCGAAACCCCGGCGGAGAGCGGGTCGCCGGTCGAGTCGGTGTCGATGAGGCTGTCGGCGGTGGCACCGGTGAGCGCGCCGAGCATCCCGATGACGACGTTGTTGGCCACGTGCAGGGCGACGGCTGCCTCCAGGCCGCCGGTGCGCCAGATGAGGATCACACAGGCGGTCGCCATGGCGCCCAGATCGAGCAGGATCCACGGGTCTGCGGAGCCGTGCGCGGCGGCGAACAGGGCGGTGGAGATCAGCGCCGGGATGATCAGCGCCAGCCAGCGGTTGCTGAACCAGGATCCGAGCGAGGTGAGCAACCATCCGCGGAACAGGTACTCCTCGCCGGCGGCTTGCAGCGGGGTCACGAACAGCGCCAACAGCGCGAACCAGTACCAGTCGGCCGCGCGGGTGCCCGGGTCTGCGCCGTCGATCCACCACGAGATCCCGACGTAGAGGATCCACACCGGGACCAGCACGAGCAGACAGCGCCCCAGCCAGGCCCACCGCACCCGCCCGGCAACCGAGTGCATCCACCGCGCCGGCATCCAATGCCCGACCCGCACGGCGACGAGGGCCACCACCGCCAGGGACGCCAGCCAGATATCGAGTACCAGGAAACCCATCGCCGTGATGGAGTCTTCCTCGAGCCAGCTCGAGGCCGTCGCCCACGGGTCGGGTGTTCCGGCGGCCCACGCAACCAGCGCGATTACCGGCATGCTGAGCAGCAGCACGACGAAGATCCCCAGGCAGACCATGAAAATCGACAGCAGCGGCTTCCACCATCGGTGCGCCGGAGTGCGCAGAACCTGCTGGTACTGCGCCCCGGGAACAGGCCGAGTACGCCAGGCCCGGCTCGCCTGGGTGTCGCGCGTCTTCATTTGCTGCTCTCCTGTCAGCCCGGCGGCAGAACCGCCAGGTGGCGGAAGCAACGGTGGCGGCGGTGAGCTCTTCATATGTTCAGAGTGCGGCATCACCCCAGGCACCGACATCCTGCTGAAGTCGAGAGCCGTTCAGACCATCGACCCTGGGCTCTACGCTGCTGCGCCCGCGACACCCCTGCCAAGACCGCGGACACCCCTGCTCGGTGCGTTCCTGCCACGATGGGGCTATGACCGGCTTCGTCCTGCGTACCCTCGTCACTTCTCTCGCGCTGTGGGTGACGGCCCTCGTCCTACCGGGAATCGCCCTTGGCGAATCCACCAGCGGCACTGACCGCATCTTCACCGTGGTGCTCGTCGCCTGCCTCTTCGGTCTGCTCAACAGCCTGGTGAAGCCGATCCTGCAGCTCTTCGGGTTTCCGCTGATCGTGCTGTCGCTGGGCTTGTTCTTGGTAGTGATCAACGCCCTCATGCTGATGCTGACAAGTTGGGTAGCGACCCGTTTCGGGCTCGACTTCTCCGTCGCCGGGTTCGGCTCCGCCCTGATCGGTGCGGTGATGGTCTCGCTCGTCTCCTGGGCGCTCGGGCTGATCACGGGTACCCGTTCCTGAAATGAGGCCGTGGGGACCTGCGTTCACCGCGAGCGTGCGGGAACCGTCGCGGGCCCCGGCAGAGACACCGCCGCCGTTTCTGAGCCGTTGACCCCAGCGCCCCGCTGAGGCATGAGCGCCGTTAGGAACCGGGACAACACGGAGCGCTGCCCTCCGACGCGACCGGCCGGGGCCGAGTTCTCCTGGACCGCGGCGCCTCCGCAGCGTGGCACCAGAGGGTAGGGCCGCGCGGCATCGTCCTCGTACTTGCTGAGCCGTGAATCCCGCTGGGTTCGGCTCGTGGGCCGGCAGCGCCGTGTCCGGCCCCGCCCACGCTCAGGACTGGTCGGCGCCCGGGGTTGCTGCTTCGGCGCTCGGAAGTCGTTCGCCGACCGGAGCTTGCGGGGCGGGCACGACCCGGCGCGCTGCAGGTGCCTGATCGATCGCGGGTGCCGGCGGCACCTCGGGGGCCTCTTGCGCCGGCGGCGCGGGGACGCGGGGCGGCGCTGGCTGCACCGGCGCAGGCTCAACCGGTTGTACGGGTTGTACCGGTGGGGCTGGTTCGACCGGTTGCGCCGGCTCAGTGGGCTTGGGCGCAGGAGCGTCCGGCACCTTCTGGGGCGGCGGATCGCTCGGGCGCACCGCGGGCCGGGACGGGGCAGGCGCGGGCGGGAGCGCTGGCGCCGGGGCTGGTGTGGGGTGGGCCGGCTGGGAGGGACGGGCCGGTGGCACAGGCTGGGCCGGCGCAGCCGTCGGGCGGCCCGGGGCCGCAGTCGGGCGGGCCGGGGCCGCAGTGGGACGCGGCGCTACGCTCGGGCGGGCCGTGATCGGTGGTGCCGGGACACCGGCCGGGGGTGCAGTTGAGGCCTGAGTGTTCGTCGGCACGGTCGTGTAGCGCGGGGTATCGCTGGTCGGCGGCGCCGTCGTCGGTGCCGGCACTGGCGCGCCCGGCGCCGCCGCCGATGGCATGGCAGAGGGCGAGGCGGAGGCAACCGCGCTCGGTGAGCCGTCGCCGAGAACGCGCTGGTAGTACGCGCCCCAGGCGAGGACATCGCTGGCATCACGAAGTTGCGGCTTGACCGTGAGAACCGCCTTGGCCAGCGGTTTGGGCTTGCTCAGATCTCCCCCGGCTGCGCACAGGACGGAGCCGAGGGTGCGAGCGGCGTCGTCGATGTTGTGCACGTCGGCCACGCCGTCGCTGTTACCGTCCACGCCCAGGGAGGACCAGGTGGCGGGAAGGATGAGCATGGGCCCGACGCCCCGGTCGAAGCTGAGGTCGCCATCGAGCTGGCCCTTGTCGGTGTCGCGCACGATGGAGGTGCCGATCAGGTTCCCATCGAGGCGGGGCCCCAAGATGCGCACCGTCGTGGCGCCTGCGGTATCCACCTGTCCACCTGCGGCGTGGTCGGAGGCAACCTTGCCGGCGCCGGCCAGCAACCACCAGGGCAGATGACAGCCCGGTTCGGCGGCGGCGAGTTGCTCCTCGCTGCTGCGGTATGCCTGCAGCACCCGGGCCGGGATCAGCGCCTCGGGAGCTACCTGCGAGGTGATCCCAGCCGGGTCGGGCAGGCTTGCAGCCAGCGCCTGCTCGGCGACCGGGCGCAGCGAAGCGATGTCGTCCTCGGAAACCTCCCCAGATTTGCCTGAGGACGCGACGAACTGCGCCGAGACATGTTCAGCTTCGGCCTGCTGCTGGGACTCGCGGGAAATCGCCACGACGCCGAGGACCCCTGCAGCGACAACCAAAGCTGCCGCGACTGCGATACCGACCGTTTTACGGCTGGAACGCCCCCCTGCGTCGTCGTGGACGTCGTACCCCGCATCATCGAAATGACGGTTCACGGTGGACTCTCACGAACTTAGACGCGTGTTCAACGCGGCCAGGCTAGCACCTACCCTCAGCGCTGCCTACGACTTCAAAGACGGGGGTATTCAAGGTGTTTCGTGGAAGTTACCGCCGGGTGGGGCGAGGGGTGATGGTGACGGCCGGGGTCGGGACCGGCGCCGGGGCAAGGGTGCTGGTGGCACTGGGCGTGGCGGGCACGCTCGCAGCGTCGGTCGCGGTGGTCGCCGCGCCCGTGGGCACCGGGGTGCAGGTCGGGCTCGCGCCGGGGGTGGCCTCCGGCTCGGCGCTTGCGCCGTTGCTCGGCGCCGGGCCCGTCGGCATCGGGCACGGGGGCAATGTCCCGGTCGTCGGCGAACCGGTGGGCGTCGTCGTCGGCGAACCGGTCGGCGTCGTGCTCGGCGAACCAGTCGGCGTCGTCGGCGAACCAGTCGGCGTCATGCTCGGCGAACCAGTCGGCGTCGTCGTCGGCGAACCAGTCGGCGTCGTCGTCGGCGAACCAGTCGGCGTCGTGGTCGGTGAACCCGTGGGCGTCGTGGTCGGTGAACCCGTGGGCGTCGTCGTCGGTGAACCCGTGGGCGTCGTGGGGGCGGCGGTGTTCGGAGCGCTGGACGGGGCAGCCGTCGGCCTCGAACCGGTCGGGGTGGGCGCCGGTGTCGTCGCCGTTGGGCGCGGGGCGGTTGCCGATGGACGCGGCGCCGACTGAGTGCCCGGCGAACGCAGCGGGGAGGCGGTGGGAGCGCCTGAACCGGGCACGAGCGAGGGCACCCAGGGTGCGGCCGGGGTGCGGCCGTCGCGGTAGGCCAACCCACCGGTGATCACGTCGTTGGCGTAGATGGCTGAGTTGTTATAGGCGAGCACCGCTGCCCGCAGGCGGGCCGGGTCGGCGAGGTTACCCCCGCTGGCGCACAG
Organism: Gephyromycinifex aptenodytis; assembly: GCF_012277275.1. GTDB lineage: Bacteria > Actinomycetota > Actinomycetes > Actinomycetales > Dermatophilaceae > Gephyromycinifex > Gephyromycinifex aptenodytis. Next base: position 1,755,578 of record NZ_CP051155.1, read on the forward strand.
GTAGGCACCGGCGGAGACGGCGGCGTCGTCGATGTTGTTCGGATCTGCACTGCCGTCGCCGTTGCCGTCCCGGCCGACGAGTTTCCAGGTGCCGGGAAGGAACTGCATCGGGCCGACAGCCCGGTCGTAGGTGCTGTCACCGTCGTAGGCGCCGCCGTCGGTGTCGCGGATGATCGCGGTGCCGGGGATGGTGCCGTTCAGCAGTGGCCCGTAGATGCGGCCGATGGTGGTGCCGTGGGCGTCCACCTGGCCACCGGCGGCGTGCCCGGATTCGATACGTCCGATACCCGCCAGCATCCACCACTGCAGCCCACAGCTCGGCTGCGTCTTGGCCAGCGAGGCTTGGGCGCTCTGGTAGCTCTGCAGGACCCGGGCCGGGATGGTCGTGGTGTTCACAGTGGCAGCAGCGGTACCCAGCCCAGGCGCCGTCACGAGCGAGGCGGGCAGGACGCCGGGGCGGGACAGGAACAGGCCGGGAACGGTGCGCGCACCAGGCGCGGCGGCGGCCGAGCTGGGAGCAGGCACCGGAGCAGAGGGCTGCGCTTCCAGGCGCACAGCGTCGGTGGGCAGTGAGCTGGCAGCGATCGGCACCAGCAGAGCTGCCGCAGCCAGCACCGTGAGCGGGCCTGGGCGAGACAGCAACGAGGAGTTGTGTTTGCGACGAAGAGCCGAGGTCGCGGTGGTACGGGTGGTCTCACGCAGGCGCGACCACGCGTCGCGACGAATCATCAGGCTCTCCTTCATCAGTACATCGGGGGCAGAGCGGAACCGGTGCCGGCTCGACACTCCACCGGCACTCCTTCGTACCGGCGATGGGCACACCTCACCCACGTATCAGTTTGATCGGCCGCTGCCGGCCAGACCTGAGCGTGCCCGCGGGGCGAGACACCACGATTCGAGAGTTCGGACACGTCAGTGAAGTGACCGAAGACCCTGTTACCGGGGTGGGCGAACCGATACACCTGCCCTATGCCTGAATTCTCCAAGTCGATCCACGTGGACGTGGAACCCCGCCGCTTGTTCGACTATCTCAGCGACGTGGGAAACCTGCCCCGTTACATGCCGAGACTTTCTCACGCTGAACCGGCCGGAGACGACGGCGCGGTCCAGGTCACCGCGCACCCCAAGCTGCCCGACGGTCGCCAGGTCGAGGTGAAGGGAACCGCGTGGACGCGGGTGGATGAGCTGGGCCGCAGATTCTCCTGGGGCTCGGTCGGTAGCCGCAATAACTATCGCGGGACCTTCGACATCGACCCGGTCGAGAGCGGTTCCCAACTCACCGTCACCATCGTCAGCGAGCGCGCCGACGGCGCCGCCGTCCAGACGGGCCTAGGCGACACGCTCGCCTCGATCAAGAACCTCGTCGAGCAGGACTGAACGCAGCAGGCCCGCGGACTGAAACGTCCCCGCGCATACCCCTAAGCCGCGTCGCCCGCACCGGGCGGCGCGGCTGTCTTATGCCTCGATCCGCTAGCCGAGCTGCCCCGCATCATCTCGCGGGATTAGCCGCACCCGGCGCCGTGACAGTTCAGGCGGCGGACACCGCCTATTAAGATCGCCACCATTGCAGCCACTACGCAACTACGTAATTCTGTAGTCATGGCGTCGGTGGAAGAGCGTCTGAGCGCATTGGAGTCAGCGGTTGCCCGGCTGAGCAGAGCTCAGGAGTCTGGCACCGAGACCGGCCAGGCTCCGGTCACGCCTACCGGCGACTTCTGGCTCCTGAACGAGCTGCTCCGCCGAACGCCGAACGGCGAGTTGGCCTATGCGGGCCACGTCGAGCTTCCCGCCGGACCCGTCCGGTGGCAGATGAGCACGGACCCTGAGGAGCTCCTGCAGGCCGACTGGCACGAACGCGCGAGCAGACTTGCGGCCCTGGCCCATCCGGTTCGTTTGCGCCTGCTGCAACTCGTGCTCGGCGGAGTGTGCACGACGGCGCAATTGGCCGATGACGACGGGTTGGGCACTACCGGTCAACTCCATCACCACTTGCGCCAGCTCGTTGCCGCCGGGTGGCTCGTCTCCACCGGGCGCGGCCGCTACGCGGTCCCCCCGGCGCGGGTCATCCCTCTCCTGCTCACGGTCGCTGCGGCCGGTGAGTGATCTCGGCCCGTCCCTCCTCGTTGGCTCCCTCCGGCGAAGGAGCCGACCGTTCAGAGCTGTCGACCGATCCGCTCACGTTGTCGCCACGAGCTAAGGAAGCGCTATGCCCGCGAGTCCGATCACCGAGTCCGGCCACTCGTCCGTACCCACCCGCCCACCCCTGACCCGTAGCCGCAGGGCAGCCCTGCTCGTCGCGGCGAGCGTCATCGGCGCGCTGCTTGCGCTGGTCCTCGGGCCGAACCCGCAGTTGGGGGATACCCACACCGGCGATCCGACGCTCGTGGCGGACACGAAGGCGATCCTCGGTCCCGGTCGAGGTATTCCTGCACTGTCGGTGGCCCGCATCGAGGACGGCACCACGACCTTTGCCGGCTTCGGCGAGGTGGAGGGCAGCGCCCCAACGCCTGACACCCCGTTCGAGCTCGGCTCGATCACCAAGACGTTCACCGGTCAGTTGCTCGCAGTGGCGGTGGAACGCGGCGAAATGCGCCTAGACGACCCGTTGTCCACGCACCTGCCAGAGTTGGCGGGCACCCCCGCCGGGGCGGCCACGCTGCGGGAGCTGGCTACGCACACCAGCGGGTTGCCGAGGATGCCCAAGCAGGGCCTGTCCCGGTTGACGACCCCCATGACGGGTGACCCCTACGGGCGTTGGTCGAGGCAGCAGGTCATCGACGCGGCGCGCACGGCGCAGATCGAGAACAAGGGCACCCGCGCCTATTCCAACTTCGGGATGGCGCTGTTAGGTCACGCGCAGGCGCGAGCGGCGGGCGTGTCGTCCTGGACGGAACTGGCCACTGCCAGGCTGTTGCGACCTTTGAACATGACACACACCGTGTTCATCACCGGGGCGAAGGCCGGTTCCGCTGCGGAGCTACCCGGGATGGCGAGCCCGCACTGGGCGAACGGGCGCAGTGTCGCGCCGTGGAGCGGGGAGGGTTTCGCCCCGGCCGGGGCCGCCACCCGCACGACGGCCAAGGATCTGGCGAGGTACACAGCGGCGGTGTTGGACGGCAGCGCTCCTGGGGTGGCTGCGCTGACGCCGGTCACGGACGGCGAACCGCGCCGCAGCGGCTTGGCGTGGATCATCGACACCACACCTGAGGGGCAGTTGACCTGGCACAACGGCGGCACGGGCGGGTCGAGCACGATGCTGGCCATGGATGTGTCGGGCCGGAAGGCGGCGTTGGCGCTGGCCTCGTCCGACCGGTCGGTCGATGAGCTCGGCATCGGGTTGCTGCGCCACGACGCGACGCCGTTGTCGAACGCGCCGAGCCGGATGGGGCTGATCGCGGTCGGTATCGGACTGTGCGCTCTGGTGAGTCTGTTGGTGCGCCTCACACGCCGCCCGACGCGCCTCACGCTGGCCACTGGCGTGGTGGAGGGCCTCAGCGGGCTTGTGGTTGCCTGGCTGCTCGGCCCGTGGGGATCGCTGCCAGGCTGGGTGCTCGGCGCACTGGCCGGCGCGATCCTGGGCGGGGTCGCGCTCGCGGCGCTCACCGCACGCCACTCCCCGGCTACCCCCGCCACGGGTAAGGCGAGCGCGATCATCTCGCTGGTGTTCAGCGTGGTGCTACTCGCCGGGGTGCTGTTCCTCCTGCGATGAACCCCAGACATCAGGAAGGCCGCCCCTTGTGCGGGGCGGCCAACCTGCTGCCATTCCGGCTCAGCCCACGGCACCCCCCGGGCGGGGAGCCGCAGCTGCATTCCCTGTGTGCGGGTTAACCCAGCACTGTGTCCAGGGCCTTGTAGTCGATCCCGGCCGGTGCTGTGGCGCGGACGGCGGCGAGCAGACCCAGCCGGGCTGCCTTGACGTCGGGGTCCTTGGCCATGACGAGGATGTCGTCGAAGAAGCGGTTGATCGCCTCCACCAGCCCGCTGGCCGCCTTCTGGTAGGTGGGTAGGTCGTCGGTCGCTGACGCGGGCAGCGCCTCCAGGCGCTCCCGCAGCGCCACCTCTGCCGGCTCGGTGAGCTTGGCGGCGTCGTACTGCGGCTCGGTGCCCGCCGGGACGATCCGCTCCACCCGCACCAACGCGGCCACCAACGCCGCGAACTGCGCGTCGCCGCGCAGCGACTCCACATCGACCAGCGCCCGTCCGAGACCGCCAGGGCGATCCGCGCCAGGCAGCACCGTGGCCACCAAACCCGCCGAGACACCCTCATCACGTAGCAACTGCGCGAACCGGCCCTGGGTGAACTCCGCCGCAGCCTCGATGGCGTCGTCAGCGACCTGGATCCCCTGCTGCCGCAACCGCTGCGCCGCAGCCTGAAGCCCGCCGCGTACCGTCACCTCACGCAGCGCCGCCAACGGGCCTGAACTCGTCTCCCGCAGAATGCGCACCACACCCAACGCTGCCCGCCGCAGACCGTACGGGTCCGAGGAGCCGGTCGGCTTGGCCCCGATCGCGAACATCGCGGCGAGCAGATCGAAGCGGTCAGCCAGCGCCAAAAGCGCGCCCGGCACCGACGCCGGGACCGCGTCGAGCGCCGTGTGCGGCGCCTCCATCTCATACAGCGCGTCCGCCACAGCCTGGGTCTCGCCGAGGCGAGTCGCGTACTCGCGGGCGACGAAACCGGCGAGGCTGCTCATTTCGACGACGAGCTGCGTGGACAGATCGAACTTGGCCAGTTGCCCAGCCCGGGTCAGGGTCTGCGCCTGCACCTCGTCAAGGCCGATGTGCTTGCCGAGGGCTGCGGCGACGTCGGCGATGCGGCGCGCACGCTGCCCGACGGAGCCGAGACGATTCTCGAAGGTGAGCTTGTCGAGGCCGGGCACGAACTCGTCGGCGTTGGTGGTCTGCAGGTCGGCGTTCCAGAAGAACAGCGCGTCTTCGTAGCGAGCACGCAGCACCGACTCGTTACCGGCGCGCACCACGTCGTCGTCGCACATGCCGTTGGCCACGGTGAGGAACGCGTTCATCAAGGTGCCGTTCACGTCGCGCAGCGGCAGGTAGCGCTGGTGCTTGGCCATGACCGAGGTGAGGATGCGCTCGGGCAGATCGAGGTAGCGCTTGTCGAAGTACCCGAGGATGGCCTGCGGGTCCTCGACGAGGTTCGTGATCTCGTCGACCAGGTCGGCGTTCGCGTCGAAGTCGATGGTGCCTCCGGCGCCCTCAGCGAGCGCGCGCGCCTGCGTGACGACGTCCTCGCGGCGGGCGGCCGTGTTCCACTCGATGCCGCCTCGACCGATGGCCTCCAGCAGCGCATCGGCACCGGACACCTCGACGAAGCCCAGGAGCGCACCGTCGCTGCGGGTCCCGCTACGGCCATGGCCGTCACGGGTGGCGGAGGTGACGCGCTGCAGGTAGGTCTCGCGCCCGGCGCGCACCTGGGAGACCTGAGCGGGAACGAGCGTCTCGCCCCAGAACGCGACGAGCCAACGCACGGCGCGGGAGAAGCTCAGTGCCGGGTCGTTCCAGCGCATGTTCTTCTCGGCCCGCAGGCCGGAGACGGTCTTCTCGACGATCTCGGTGAGTACGCAGACGGCGTCGCGGCCGGGGGCGTCGATCTCGACGCAGGCGTGCTCGTTGCCGCCGACCTCGGCCTTGACGATCTGCTCGACCTCGACGCCCTGACCGCGCATGAACCCCTGGAGGGCCTTGGACGGGTTGCCCTCAGCGTCGAACGCGGCCTGCCACTTGGGGCCCTTGCGGAGCTGGGTGGCGTCCGGCTCGCGGGCGGCGACGTCCTCGACCACGGCGATGACGCGACGGGGAGTCCCGTCGACGGTGATCGCGCCGTGCTCGAGGCGCGTGGCGGCCAGACCACCGGTGAGCGCCTCACGGACGGCCTCGACGGTCTGCGGCAGAACGTGCGGCGGCAACTCCTCCACACCGATCTCGAGCGCGAAGGTCTGCGGCGCCGCGTCGGCAGCGATCTCGACGCGTTCAGCCTTCGGCGTCACGCTCTCGCTTGCAGAGTCGTGCTGCGCTGCGGCGTCGGCTGCGTCGGACTTGGACTTGATGAGCGGGAAGCCGAGCTCTTCGCGACGCTCGACCCACAGCGAGGCCGTATCGCGCATGAGACGGCGCATCGTCGCGAACGCCTGGGCACGCTCCGTGGTGCTGATGGCGCCGCGCGCGTCCAGCACGTTGAACGCGTGACTGGATTTGAGGATGTACTGGTGTGCCGGCACGGGCAGGCGCGCCTGCACCATCCGGGTCGCCTCACGGACGTAGCCCTCGTAGAGGGCCCTGTTGGTCTCCACATCGGCGTCGTCGAGGTAGTAGCGGCTCATCTCGTATTCCTGCTGGCCGAAGGCCTCGCCGTACGTGATGATCTCGCCGCTGGGCTTGCGCGCGTAGGCGATGTCCTTGAAGTGCGTCACGCCCTGCTGGGCCATGAGGATGCGCTCCATGCCGTACGTCAGCTCGACGGGGATGGGGTCGAGATCCTGACCGCCGACCTGCTGGAAGTACGTGAACTGGGTGATCTCCATCCCGTCGAGCCAGACTTCCCAGCCCAGACCCCACGCACCGATCGCCGGCTGAGCCCAGTTGTCCTCCACGAACCGCACATCGTGTGCGTCGAGGTCGATGCCGAGCGCTTCGAGACTGCCCAGGTACAGCTCCTGCGGGTCACCGGGCTCAGGTTTGAGGATCACCTGGAACTGGGTGTGGGTCTGCAACCGGTTCGGGTTCTCCCCGTACCGGGAGTCATCGGGGCGCACCGAGGGCTCGACGTAGGCGACGTCCCACGGCTCAGGGCCGAGTACCCGCAGCACGGTGGCGGGGTTCATCGTTCCCGCACCGACCTCGGTGTTGAAAGGCTGCCACGTCAGGCAACCGCGCGAGATCCAGTAGTCGGAGAGTTGGCGAAGGGCGTCTTGCATGGTCAGCACCCTTGAAGGCTACCGGCAGCCCCAAGCCCGACCCCAACCGGCGCGGCGCCGGATCGCTCAGTGTTCGAGACCGTCGACGAAGTCTTCGATCCGTTTCAAGGTGCGGGTCATCGCCTTCATCGTCTCGGGAACCGATCCGGGCACCTCCAACGCCAGGTCTGCGTCCTTGACCTCGTGCGACTGGCAGCGGCTGGGACGGTCCAGGGCACCGTCCCATTGCGGGTCTGCTGTGCCACCGACGAGCAGACTCGGCTCCAGGATCGCGCCAACTGCGTCCCGGATCCTCTGCTCGCGCAACAACGGTCGAAGCCAGATACCTGGCAGGTTGCGTTCGATCGCGGCCGGCAGCCCGCGAGTGCCGGCCGAAAAGCCGACCGCCAGGTGCATCTGCGGCGTCCCGGCCCGCTCCAGCGCCTCCTCGATGAACGGCAACGGCAGACCGTCACGTTCATCTCGCGGCCACAGCGCAACGCGCACATGCCAGCCTTTGTCGGTCAGCAACCGCCGCGTGAAATGCAGGATCGGCGTCACCGGCGACATCTCCAGGTCCGGCAGGATCGTCGCTACCCGTTCAGGGTCTCCGTCATAAACGAGCATGCCGCCAGCCTAGAGCCCCAATTGCGGCAAGGCTCAGGATGTCCGGGGTCTTTTGCAGCTGCCCGACAATCGGATGAGCGGTCTTCCTTCTCATCGGGCCCGGCTGCACGACGGCCGCCTGACAATCGCGCGGGTCTCCACCTCTTACCCTGTCGCCCGCCCAGCCCTAACCTGGAAGGAAAACCGGTAGTTCGCCTGCGATGGCGGGGGAACCAGGGGTTGCCAAGGGGATGGTGGACGTGAACACAGCACGGCCAGAGGCAAGGACACAGTCGCTGTCGGCTTCAAGCGCGCAGCCAGACGACGCAGCCGAGCGGGCGGGCGCAGCCCTGATGGTGCTGTGGCGGCTCGTTCTGGTCGCTATCGCGGGGTCATTCGTCGTCCTCAACTGGAACAACCCGCACTCGGGCAGCCACCTGGCGCTGCTCCTGCTCTTCGTGGCCGGTGTCGGCGCGGCGCTGTTGCTCGGAACCACACCGCCGCGCGCGGTCACCCTTATCCCGGTCATCGCTATTGCCCTGTGCGCCGGGGTCATGATCGGCGAGCAGACGTGGAGCGGGCTGTGGCTGGTGTGCCCGATCGCCCTCGCGAGCCTGCCGATTGCCTACAGACGCTGAGGCAACTGCTCGCCGAGCGGGCCCCCACCAGGCGTGCCACAGTGTGAAGACCTTTTGGTGCACAGCGAGAGGACAACGCCATGACAGGCAAAGAAGGACAGGTCTCTGAGACCTCGAAGATGACACCCGAAGGGGGCGCCGACGGCACCCCCGGCACGGAAGAGGGCACCCCCTCGGCAGCTGACGTGCAGCACGCTCCGCACGAAGGCCCCAAGGATTACACCGAGCACGACAAGAAGTAAGCATCGGCTGCAGGTCGAGGCAGAGGCCGGGTAGGCAACCCCTACCCGGCCTTTCCCGTAGCTTGAGCTTGTGCCACCTGCTTGACACAAAGCTCGAGGGGGCGCATCTTTGTATCACTTCACTGATACAAGGAGCGGTCATGGTCGGCGCAACCTTCACAGTCCTCCCTGTCCTGCTGGGGCTCACCGTGCTCGGGCTCATGCTCGTGCTCGTCCCGCGCCGACGCAGGCTGGTCGCCATCAACGAACACGCCCATCCCGGCCTGGCCGCGCTGCGCGCCAAAACCACCTGGGCGCGAGTCCTCGGACTGATCCTTGGCGTCGGGGCCGCCGCAGGGGTGGCCGCGCTCGATACTGCGTGGACGCGCCTGGGCCGCGGCCTCCTCGTGGCGCCGCTGGTATTCGCCGGCACCCTCATCGTCGTGCTCAGCGCCGGAGACCTGGCCGCGCACCGGGACGCGCGCACCGCCTCGGACGGCCCCCGCGCCGGCGCCGTCACTGAACACCGCCGCGCCAGCCAGTTCCTCCCCCCCGCCATCAGCGCGGCCGTAGCCGCCGCCGGGGCGATCTTCATCGTCTTGCTCACCCTCGCCTGGGCGTGGGGCTCACCCGATGACGCCGGCCGTCCCGGCCGATCATTCACAACCGGTTCGCCAGACGGCCGGTTCACCTCGATCTCAGGCCCCTGGCCGGGTCAGTTCTACGCAGTCCCCGCATTCGTGGGGGTAGGGATACTCACCGTTCTCACTGCCGCAGCGCTGCTGGTCATCATCCGGCGCCCCCGTGACGGCAGCGACGCAGAAATCGCCCGGGTCGATGGGATCGTGCGGCGCCGCGAAGCAGAATCACTGGTCGCGGCGGCCGGACTCGGCCTCAGCATCAGCGCCACTGGCGTCGGTCTGGAGATGGCACGCATCCTGCTCAGCGAACGCCCCGGCGCCCGCCTGAACGGCTACACCCTCAGCCGTTGGTACGACATCGCCGGTTGGAGCGCGCTCGTCCTGGCTCTGCTCTACGTCGGCATCGGGCTGTGGTGCGCAGTGGTCCTGCTCGCGCCCGGGGCCAGCGCCCCCCGCGGCCCCCGAACCGCGTCCGTCACCAGCGCCCAGCGCATCGAAGGCGAACCGACGTGAGCGCGGCCGTCGTCATCGACCCCGCAGACCCCACCCCGCCGTACGAGCAGTTACGCCGCCAACTCGCCGGCTACATCACTACCGGCGAACTCCCGGCAGGAACCCGGTTGTCGCCGGTGCGGCAGCTCGCCGCCGACCTCGACCTTGCCAACGGCACCGTCGCCCGCGCCTACCGCGAACTGGAGGCCGCCGGGTTGGTGCACACGCGGCGTGGGGCGGGCACGACCGTACTCGAGCAGAGCCCCGAAGCCACCGGAGAGGCACGCCGCGCACGCCTGGCAGCGTTGGCTGCGGCGTTCGTCGCCGACAGCCGCCGCCTCCAGATCACCGATGCCGATGCCCTGGCCGCCGTCGAGGCAGCCCAGCACGGCGGGATCGCTCTCGCGCGGGAGCGCAGTCCCGCCTGATCCTCGGACGACTTCGCACCTTTGACGCCTGAACACCGGCTCCGCAAACACCAGGGGGCCAGCCTTGGCGCGGTCGGGCAAAACGATCGGGCAGACCTCGTGGCGCTGTACTGGCGCCAGCCACCCCAGTCGAGGTCGCGCCCCGGTGGCTGTGGCCGACCGTCATCGTGGCACTGCTGGTCGTCTCACGACCCTGGCCGGGGGGCTAGGCGCTCAGCCGCCACGCACAGGCAGCCCCACGCAGGCGATCCCTTGCCCGCCGCAGCTAGACCGAAGCGCTCGCGGGGGCGCCCGCAGCAGCAACACGGCAGCAACACGGGTGAGACGCGCGGGTGCCTGAAACAGCGTTGCTGTGTTTTCTCCCCCACGGGTCGGCTGGGAGAAGATGGACCCATGTCTGCATTCGGTGGCCTCGGTTCGTTCGCGCGTCGCATCACAGATGGTCCTCGCACCACGGTCGACCGCCGGCCGCGCCTCAACGGCGTACCCGTCGATGACCTTCCGCAGGTGTTACCGGAGGTCAAGCGCGGCAAACGGCGCCGCATCACCGTCATCGGCGAAGACGTTCTCCACCACCCCACCCGCGAGGTCACCGAGTTCGGCACCAAAGAGCTGCGCGAACTCATCAACGACATGTTCGCCACCAACGCCGTCGCGCACGGGGCGGGCCTGGCCGCCACCCAGGTCGGGATCGACCTGGCCGTCTTCGTATACGACTGCATCGACAAGTACGACGTGCGACATGTCGGACACATCTGCAACCCCGTCATCGAGCAGCTGCCCGAGGACGTGGCCGGTCGACAGACCGGCTGGGAGGGTTGTCTGTCGGTGCCGGGCGGCGGGTATGACCTCACCCGCGCCGACTACGCCGTCGTGCGAGGAGTGGACCAGCGCGGCAACCCCCTGCGCCTGGAGGGAACCGGCCTGCTCGCCCGCTGTTTCCTGCACGAGACCGACCACCTGAACGGCATCCTCTACGTCGACCACCTCAGCGCGAAGGGACGCAAGGTCGCTCTGGCCGAGATGGAGGAGAACAAGCAGCAGATCTGGGACGAATGGGACACCAGGGCCGCCGAACTCGGCAAGTAGGCAGTCGGCGCTCGCGCCGTGCATGCCACGCCCTCGGATGCCCAGAGCGGGTCTTCAGACAAACGAGCAGCGCAGATTCAGGCAGCACACGCGCTGACCCAGCACTTCACCGCCGAGCGTCACCGCACCCGAGCCTGGGTCGTGGCGGCACCCGCGGGCCGCCCCTACGAGGCCGCCGCCCGTCCCGACCGAGAAGCGCGGACAAGAACCACGCGAGGTGATCGCCTCGACTGGCACTGCGCGAGCCAGGACTCAGGAGGCGAACACTCCCAGCACCGGGTTCCATTCGGTGACGTCCCAGCGCTGCACCAGCCCCTCCTTCTGGAAGGGGTCGTCGGCTAGGGCTGATTCGACCGCTGCGGGCGCGTCAGCTTCGAAGATGAGCACCGCAGCCGGGGAGTCCACCCCGACCAGTGGACCCGAGGCGCGCAGCAGCCCCGAGGAGACCAGCCCGCCCAGGAACTCACGGTGGGCCGGGCGGACCTGCTCCAAGCGCGGGTCGCTGCTGTAGTGGTAGTTGACGACGTAAAAGGCCATGAGGTCACGCTACGACGCGCACCACGCCTGGACCTGCCAGTTCGACCCATTTCGCGAACAAGCCTGCGATGTCGTCCTCGTGCGCGCGGGTCAGGCGGAGAGTTCGTCGAGCTTGGCGACGACCTGAGGGCCGGTCCAGTCTGAGGCCGCGAGCGAACGGCGAAGAGTCAGCAGGGGTTTCGCGGGATCCAGCGGTTTGTCGTTGAGCTGGAACGCCGTGGAATAGCCAGCCTTGGCCAGGTGTGGCAGGGCTGCTTCGTTCCAGGCGCCGTAGGGGAAGGCGAACGATGCCACCTCTTGGCCGGAGATGTCGCGCAACGTCTCCCGCGACTTTTCGAACTGCGGCGCCCAGTCCTTCGGGCCGTACTCGCGCACGTCGTGGTGATCCCAGGTGTGGCTGCCGATGACGTGCCCGGCGTCGGCGACGGCACGTATCTGTTTCTTCGTCGTCCAACCGGGGTTGCCGATGACGACGGTCATGATGTACCAGACCCCCGTCATGTCGCGCTTGCTCAGCTCGGCGAAGGCGGTCTGCGGCTGGTTGTCCTTGCCGTCGTCGAAGCTCAACATGACCGGTTTGTCTGGCAGCGCCGCCCCTGTCGTCAAGGCCGCGAGGTAGGCGTCCGGGGTGACGGTCGTGTAACCGGCGCCCGCGATGGCATCAAGTTGCGCCCGGAACTTCTCCGGTGGCATCACGAGCAACTGGCGGGTGTAGCCGCTGTCGGAGGCTTGGTAGGGGCGGACCTGGTGGTAGCAGAGCACCGGAACGGTTGCGCGGGCTGCGATCTGGGCTGGGCTCGCCGGGGGTGCTGACGTGGCGCTGGTTGTGGGCGAACCAGACGCAGCGGGGGAACCGGTGGGGGCGCCAGAAGAGGAGCCAGTACCTGCGGCGCCGGTCCTCGGCGCTGCTGTGCCGCTACCGCAGCCCGCCACGGCGGCTGCTGCACCGGTGAGTGCCGCCCCGAGAATGAGGCGACGACTGATGTGTTGATCCACCTGAGCTGCTCCGATCCGCTCCCGCTCGGGCCCGATCGGGCCGCGCTCTATCAGGGTAGGTAGCGACCGGGAGGCACCACTGACGGCGCCCTCCGGGAAGGGTCAAAACTGGGTCAAGTTCCAGTCAATTTGCGGTGGTGGCTGCGATTCTCGCGCTTTCACCCCAGGGGGAACTCGGCCAGTGTCTCGTACCGCGGGCGCCGGTGCGGGCCTTCGCCGAGGTGGGAGGCGATCAGGCGCACCGACTCAGCGCGCCAGGTTGGTCCGGAGTAGAGCGCGAGGACTTCCAATAGCGAAACGACATTGCGAGGCTGGACGAACCGGGCCAACGTCACGTGGGGAAGGAAGCGCCCGCCCTGGACGCCGGTACCCGCAACTGCTGCCGCGTTACGGCAACCCGAGGCCAGATGGTCCAGCTCTGACAAGGTGCGCGCGGTGCCAGTGACACCGGTCCACAACACCGTGGCGCTCAGCGCATCCGGGAAAGCGCCGCCCTGGTGCAGATTCAGCTGCATCGGGCGCCGCCGCGAGGCCGCCACCGCCAAGCGAGCCTCAAGGTCGTCCTGGTCCTCCTGCGCAACATCAGGCAGGAAGGCCACGGTCAGATGCCAGCCGAGCGGGTCACTCCAACGCACATCTGGCAGAGCTTGACGGCGCGGCTCGCAGAAGGCATCCAGGTCTTCCATCACCTGCTGCGGTATCGGGAGAGCAATGAAGCAGCGCATTGCCCGATCCTTGCAGTCGCATCAGCCAGGTGCGCTCAAGGTAACCCTCGAATTTCTCCCGCCAAGTAATCAGCCCCGCACCGGGGTGGGCGCACCGGCATCGACCCCCTGCCGGAACATCCGACTACCTTTGGGCACCACCAGGACACGGCACCGCAGGTGTGTGAGCGCGCACCACGGGGTACAACAGTCGCCATGACGACATTCCCGGAACGGCTCGGCATCACCGAGGCATCCGCCAGCGACACCTCCCGTCCCGGCGACGACGCCGGCCGAGCGCTCACCGTCGACGAGAAGCTCATCAACGTCAACGGTGGCCTGCATGGCGGAGTCATCGCCACCATGCTCGACGCGACGATGGGCGACGCCGTCCGGGCCGGGCTGGAGCAGGACCAGTCCACGGTCACCGTGTCGATGACCATCACCTACCTCGAAGGCGCCAAGGAGGGCGACGAACTGCGCTCCAGCGCGGAGGTGCGCAAGCGAGGCGGCAAGCTCGTCCTGGTCGAGGCCGACATCACCCGCGTCCGCGACGATGCAGCCATCGCCCACGGGGTCGGCACCTTCACCGTCATAACGGACTGAGGTCTGCCAGCCGCAGGAGATGGAACGTTCTCGGCCCTGATGGCGTTGTCAATGGCGACACTTCAGCACTGCCGAGGAGGCACCCGTGTCCCGCATCGCCTCGCCGCAAGTCCAATCCGTGACGACCCTGGCCAGCCCGCCGCCGCGTAAGTCGCTGCTGCTCAGCGCACTGCTCACGCTGCTCGTGGGGCCGTTGGGAATGCTCTACACGACCTTCTTGGGGTTCCTGGTGATGTCCGTCCTGTTCACCGTGGTCGGTGTGCTCACCCTCGGGCACGGGTTGCCAGTGATCTGGCCGCTGTGGGGCGTGTGGGCGGGGCACCGCTACAACGAACGCCAGCGCAGCCTGTACGCGCTTCGGGGGTGGTGATGTTCTACTACCAGGCACCCATCCCGCCGGTCGCCACCAGGCCGCAGACCTCGCCGCAGGACCGAGTACGACACGCGGCGCCCACCGCACGAGTGTGTATCCCTCGACGCAAATCGGTGCTGACGGCGCTGCTGCTGGCTGGCTTTCTCGGTCCGATCGGGCTCGCCTACGCCAGTGTCCGCGGCGCCGCAGTGAGCGCGTTCTTGGTGCTCCTGCTCGGTGTGCCCGTCGCAATGTTCTACCCGCCGTGGATGTACGTAGCACTCGTGCTCGTCTCGCCGATGTGCATTGCCTGGGCACTCACGGCATCAGTGGCGCACAACCTCCGTCGCCGCACCTGGATGGCGGCCTATGCACAGGCAGGAACCCCATGTCGTATGCAGTAACCGCGATCGTGTTGTGCGGTGGCACCTCGGCACGAATGGGCGGTGTCGATAAGACTGCCCGCCCCCTCGGGTCGCACACCATCATCGAGAACCTCATCGCCGGACTGCCGAAACGCTGGCCCGTGGTGTGTGTCGGCGAGTCGCGCGAGGTAGGCCGAGAGGTCATCTGGACTCGCGAGCACCCCCCACTGGGTGGCCCCGTCGCCGGGATCGCCGCCGGCCTTGAGCATGTCGACACCCCGTTGGTCGTCATCCTGGCCGGTGACCAACCGTTCGCCGCCGACGCGGCGATCACGGTCGCCGAGCACCTGCGAGACGCCCCAATGGATGTGGACGGCGTGGCTGCGAACCAGAGCGACGGTCGCGGTCAGCCGCTGCTGGCTGCTTACCGCGTGAAGCGTCTACGGGCCGTGATGCCCGATGACCCCAGCGGCCACGGCGTGCACCGGGTGATGACGCCACTGAACCTCACCTCCATCGAGGTGGCACCAGATTCGACCCTGGACGTGGATACCCCAGCGGACTTGCACCAGGCCAACGAGCTGCGCTGAGCCCGCCGCGGCTGGTCCCCTGGCCCGAGCGAGGTATCCGCCCGGCACTAGTGTCGAACAGAGCGCCCGGCGGCTCCCGAAAGTGGGACGCTCCGGGTAGACACATATCCCTCAGGAGGAACACATGTTGGCCGTCACGATCCCAGAACCCGGTGGTCTCGAGGCACTGGTCCTCGCCGAGGTGGACGATCCGACGCCGGCTGCCGGTGAGGTCCTCATCGACGTCGTCGCCGCCGGAGTCAACCGCGCCGACCTGCTGCAGCGGCAGGGCTTCTACGACCCGCCGCCCGGATCCAGCCCCTACCCCGGCCTGGAGGTCAGCGGGCGGATCAGCGCCCTCGGGCAGGACGTGCAGGACTGGTCGATCGGCGACGAAGTGTGCGCTCTCCTGGTCGGTGGCGGTTACGCGCAAAAGGTCGCTGTTCCCGCGACGCAGGTCCTACCGGTGCCCACCGGCGTTTCCCTGCTTGAGGCGGCAGCGCTGCCTGAGGTCGTATGCACCGTCTGGTCCAACGTGTTCATGACGGCCAACCTCTTCCCCGGCGAGACGCTGCTCGTTCACGGCGGCGGCAGCGGGATCGGGACGATGGCCATCCAGCTCGCCCGCGAGATCGGCGCGCGCGTCGCCGTCACTGCCGGATCGCAAGCCAAACTCGACGCCTGCCGCGAACTGGGCGCTGACATCCTCATCAACTACCGCGAACAGGACTTCGTCGAGGAGTTGAAAAAGGCGACCGACGGCGCGGGCGCCGACGTGATCCTCGACGTCATCGGCGCAAAGTACCTCGAGCGCAACCTCAAGGCGGTTGCCACGAACGGGCGCATCGTCGTCATCGGCCTCCAAGGCGGTGTGAAGGCCGAGATCAACCTCAACCGGTTGCTGACCAAGCGGGCAGCGCTCATCGCGACATCGCTGCGTTCCCGCCCTGACCAAGAGAAGGCCGCCATCGTCGCCGCCGTCCGCGAACACGTCTGGCCCCTCATCGAAGCTGGCAAGGTTCGCCCGATCGTCCACACGAGCCTCCCCCTGGCGCAGGTGGGTGACGCGCACCAGATCCTCGATGAGTCCAGCCACATCGGCAAGGTGCTCCTCACCATCTGACGCCCCGACGCCGCCGCCCCCGCGCCCCACCGGTGCCCAGGGCGCGGCGTCATCGGTCTCCTCGCCCGCTGCTTCCGCCACGAGACCGACCACCTCAACAGGACCCTCTTCGTCGACCACCTGGGCGCAAACGGCGCGTGACACCTGTGTACGGTAGGTCTCACGCGCGTCCATATCCCGAGACGATCGACCGAGGAGTGGACCCCTCGACCGGCCCGGATCGTCAGCGCGGGATCATAAAGAACAGCCCCCGGTCGAGTCCGACCGCTCCGACCCCCCGACACCCACCCCACGGAGGCACCTATGCCCATTCTCCGATCCGCCACGAGCACCTCCGGCCGCACGATGGCCGGCGCCCGCGCCCTCTGGCGGGCGACGGGCATGACGGACGGTGATTTCGGCAAGCCGATCATCGCGGTGGCGAACAGCTTCACCCAGTTCGTACCGGGGCATGTGCACCTGCGCGACGTCGGTCGGATCGTCGCGGAGCAGATCGAGGCCGCGGGCGGAGTCGCCAAGGAGTTCAACACGATCGCCGTCGACGACGGCATCGCGATGGGCCACGACGGAATGCTCTACTCACTACCCAGCCGCGACCTCATCGCCGACTCCGTGGAGTACATGGTCAACGCGCACACCGCCGACGCCCTCGTGTGCATCAGCAACTGCGACAAGATCACCCCCGGCATGCTCATGGCCGCGCTGCGGCTGAACATCCCCGCCATCTTTGTCTCCGGCGGCCCGATGGAAGCAGGAAAGGTGACCTCCCCCAGCGGGTCCCGCTCCCTGGACCTCGTCGATGCGATGATCGCCGGCGCCGATGACACCGTCAGCGACACCGAAGTCGACAACTTAGAAGCTGCCGCGTGCCCCACCTGCGGATCGTGCTCGGGGATGTTCACAGCCAACTCGATGAACTGCCTCACCGAAGCACTGGGCCTCTCGCTGCCCGGTAACGGTTCGCTGCTGGCCACCCACGTCGACCGTCGCCGTCTGTTCGAGAAGGCGGGGGTGCGCATCGTCGAACTCGCCAAGGCCTACTACGAGGACGACGACCTGCGTGTCACCCCGCGTGGCATCGCCACGATGGCGGCGTTCGAGAACGCGATGGCGCTGGATATCGCCATGGGCGGCTCCTCGAACACGGTGCTGCACCTGCTCGCCGCCGCGCAGGAGGCGCAGGTCGACTTCACGATGGCCGACATCGACCGGCTCTCTCGTTATGTGCCGCATCTGTGCAAGGTCGCCCCGGCCACCCCCGAGTACCACATGGAAGATGTGCACCGCGCCGGTGGCGTCATCGGCATCCTGGGCGAACTGCTGCGCGGCGAGCTGCTCGACCCCAGCACCTCGACGGTCACCGGCGGCACCCTGGGTGAGGTCATCGCCGCGAACGACATCGCGGGCGAGGTCAGCGACGAGGTGCGCACCATGTATCGGGCAGCCCCCGGCGGCGTGCGCACCACGGTTCCCTTCTCCCAGGAGGCGCGGTACACCACCCTGGATGACGACCGGCAGAACGGCTGCATTCGAACCGTTGAGAACGCGTTCTCGGCCGACGGCGGGATTGCGGTGCTGTACGGCAACATCGCCGAAGCGGGTTGCATCGTCAAGACGGCCGGAGTGGACGAATCGATCCTGAAGTTCGCGGGTGAAGCGATCGTCTTCGAAAGCCAGGACGACGCCGTTCAGGGGATCCTCGGCGGCGCCGTCCGCGAGGGACACGTCGTCATCATCCGCTACGAAGGACCCAAGGGCGGGCCGGGTATGCAGGAAATGCTGTACCCGACGACCTTCCTGAAGAGCAAGAAACTCGGCAAGGTGTGCGCCCTGCTCACCGACGGCCGGTTCTCCGGTGGCACCAGCGGCCTGTCCATCGGGCACGCCTCCCCCGAGGCGGCCTCCGGCGGCACCATCGGCCTGGTGGAGAACGGCGACCGGATCGAGATCGACATCCCCGAGCGGCGCATCCACCTCGCCGTCGAGGACGCCGAACTCGCACGCCGCCGCGAGGCGGAGGAAGCCCGCGGCGCCCAAGCCTGGACACCCCACGTCGAGCGCCCCCGCAAGGTCTCCACCGCCCTGAAGGCCTACGCCCTGCTGGCGACCAGCGCCGACAAGGGCGCGGTCCGCGACGTCACGAAACTCTGAACCGACGCACAACATCACGACGCCGCCCGGGGCCAACTGCCCCGGGCGGCGTCGTGTTCTGTACTTCCTACTTTTGTGCCTGGCTCTCGTTCTCTGCCCGCAACGCCTGGAGCAGCTCACGCAATTGCCCCCATCGACCGCGAACTGAGGAAAGGTCCTCGGGCAACTGCTCGATAGCAGTGTGCGCAGCGCGTTCGCGAAGTTCGCTGACTTCCTGGCCGAGCATTTCGTAGGTGGCCTCGATCTCGCGAACAAGGTCCTGAAGCGCTGCTCGCGCTTCCGCTTCGGATTCCGTCATAGCGGGAGTCCTTTCGTGGGTCTGGCGGTCGGTACTCATCACAGGAACGCCGCGATTGCCACAACCACACCCGGAATAGCGATGAAGGTGACCACGATATACGCGGCGGCGATCCACTTGCGTTCGGTCGCCACCTCGGCCAGCAGGCCCGCTGCGCGAAGTGGGATGTTCCGCAGGAGCGGAATGACGTAGATGAGCAGGATGCCGCTGAGGTTGAAGAACAGGTGGACCAGCGCCACCTGCAGTGCAATTCCGGCGCCGGTCGTGCCGGAGAGCGCCATCGCCGCCAACAACGCAGTGAATGTCGTGCCGACGTTGGCGCCCAAGGTCATCGGATAGATCTGGCGCGGGGTCAGCGCACCGGATCCGGCGAACGGGACCATCATCGAGGTCGTCACCGAGGATGACTGCACCAGCACGGTGACCAGGGTTCCCGCCACCATGGCAATCACCGGGTTCTTCCCGACTGCCGAGTGCAGGATCCTGCGGGCTGTGCCGACCATGACGCGCTGCAGGATGATGCCGAGGAACCGCACCGCACAGAAGATCATGACGATGCCGACGACGACGGTCACGATCGGGCCGATGACCCCCGGCAGAGCCAGCGTCCCGGCGGTGATGATGTTCACCAGAGGGTCGGTCGTTTTGGCGACAATGTCTGCCTGCCCCGGGTCGGGGGCGATGATTCCCTGCAGCGGAGCTGCGAACACGGCGCTGATCCGCTCCAGATAACCGGTGAGCATCTCCAGCGGCAGCAGGATTACGACGGCCAGCAAGTTGAAGAAGTCGTGCATGGTCGCCGAGGTGAAGGCCGGTTTGAACTCACGCTTGTTCGTGATGTGGCCCAGGGATGCCAGGGAGTTGGTGACCGAGGTGCCGATGTTGGCCCCCATCACCATCGGGATCCCGATCGAGAGCGGCAACGCCCCCGAGGCCGCAGCGGCGACGACGATCGAAGTGGTCGTCGAGGAGGACTGGATGATCGATGTTGCGAGAATGCCGACGAAAAGGGCTACGAACGGATTGCTTGCGAAAGCAAAAAGGCCCTCGGCTGTTTCTTTGCCAAGAGCCTTGAACCCGTCCCCAATTGTGCTGACGGCGCACACCAAAAGGAAGAGCATCGCGAAGATGCCCACCCAATACAACACCTTACGGCCGGTTGAGAGTTCAGGTTCGTCAACCTGTTCACCCGCCTCAAGCTGGCGTTCGGTGTCCGCGGGATCGGAAATGGTCTCGGTACTACGCGGGGTGGATGCGGGCATGTGGACATCCTTGGCGATCAAGGTGGATGCCTCGCCAACTGCGTCGACAGCGAGGTAAACGAAGCGTTAACGCTAGGCGCCGACCGGTTTCCGCTCGCTGAAGAAATACACCTAAAGGGATTTTCACCCGCGCCGTGCGCTACCCGCGCCGGTCCCCGACTACACGGATGCCGTCCCGCGAGCCGTCACTCCCGGCTGACGGCTCGCGGGTAGCTTCCGGCGAGCCGTCACTCCCGGCTGACGGCTCGCGGGTGGGTTCCGGCGAGCCGTCACTTTCGATTGACGGCTCGCGGGGAGCATCGTGCGCTGATCCGGGACTCCGCAGTGGGCATGCGAAGGCCCCGGTCAGGCGCGACCGGGGCCTTCTCCTGCAGTCAACCGATCAGTGGATCAGCGGAAGTCGCTGCCCTCTTCGGTGCCCGACGCGCGACCTGCCTCCAGGCGCGCAACCGGCACCCGGAACGGGGAGCAGGACACGTAGTCGAGCCCGATCGCGTTGAAGAAGTGCACCGAGGCCGGGTCGCCGCCGTGCTCGCCACAGACACCCAGGTGCAGACCCGGTCGGGTCTCCCGTCCGGACTTGGCAGCGATCTCCACGAGCTTGCCGACGCCGCCCTGGTCGAGGGTCTCGAACGGGGAGACGCCGAAGATTCCGCGCTCGATGTAGTTGCTGAAGAACGAACCCTCGACGTCGTCGCGGCTGAAGCCCCACGTGGTCTGGGTGAGGTCGTTGGTGCCGAAGGAGAAGAACTCGGCCGCCTCTGCGATCTCACCGGCGGTGATCGCTGCGCGCGGCAGCTCGATCATCGTGCCGATCGGGACCTGAGTCAGGTCCACCCCGGTCTTCTCGCTGACCTCGACCGCCACCTTGCGGATGGCGTCCTTCATGATCTCCAGCTCCTGCACGGCGGCCACCAGCGGGATCATGATTTCGGGCTGCGGGTCCCCGCCGGCCTTCTTGCGCTCCGCGGTCGCCTCCAGGATCGCCTGGGCCTGCATCTCGAACAGGCCCGCGATGACCAGCCCCAGGCGGACCCCGCGCAGACCCAGCATCGGGTTCTGCTCGTGCATCCGCTCCACAGCGGCCATGATCTTCTTCTGGTCCTCCTTCAGGTCCATACCCCTGGCCTGCGCCATCGCGTGCTGCGCGATCAGCTCGCTCTGGGCGGGCAGGAACTCGTGCAGCGGCGGGTCAAGGAGGCGGATCGTGACCGGTAGCCCGTCCATGGCCTCCAGGATCTCGACGAAGTCGCCCTTCTGCTTCGGGGCCAAAGCGTCCAGCGCTGCCTGCTTCTCCTGCGGGGTCTCCGCAAGGATGAGCTTCTCGACCAGCGGTCGACGGTCACCCAGGAACATGTGCTCGGTGCGGCACAGGCCGATTCCCTGAGCACCGAACCGGCGTGCGCGCAGGGCGTCCTCGCCGGTGTCGGCGTTGGCCCGCACCTTCAGCGCGCGCTGCTTGTCGGCGATCGTCATGAGGCGGTGCACCGCGTGCACCAGCTCGTCCTGCTCGATCTCGCTCTCGCTCAGGGTGCCCTCGAAGTACTGCACGACCGGCGGGTCGACAACCGCGACCTCGCCCTTGAAGACATCACCGGTGGTGCCGTTGATCGAGACGACCTCACCGGCCTTCATGACGGTCCCGTCGGGCAGCGTCATCGTCTCCGCGTTCACATCGATGAGCAGCTCTTCGGCACCGCACACGCAGGTCTTACCCATGCCGCGAGCGACCACGGCAGCGTGAGAGGTCTTGCCGCCGCGGCTGGTCAGGATGCCCTGGGCGGCGATCATGCCGACGAGGTCGTCCGGGTTGGTCTCACGACGGGCCAGGATGACCTTGCGGCCCTGGGCTGCCAGCTCTGCTGCCTTCGGGGAGTTGAAGCACAACTCACCGACTGCCGCACCCGGCGAGGCGTTCATGCCCTTGCCGATCTTCTCCTTGGGTGCGGACTCGTCGAAGCGGGGGAACATGAGCTGCACGAGCTGGTCGCCATTGACCCGCTGGAGCGCCTCGGCCTCGCTGATCGAGCCCTCGTCCACCAACTGGCAGGCGATCTTGAATGCGGCCTCGGCGGTGCGCTTGCCGACTCGCGTCTGCAGCATCCACAGTTTGTTGTCCTGAACCGTGAACTCGATGTCGCAAAGGTCCTTGTAGTGACCCTCGAGCGTGGCCATGATGCCCATCAGCTCGTCATAGGCAGCCTTGTCGACGCCTTCCATGTCGGCCAGGCTCATCGTGTTGCGGATACCCGCGACGACGTCCTCACCCTGGGCGTTCTGCAGGTAGTCCCCGTACACGCCCTGGTGGCCCGAGGCAGGGTCGCGGGTGAAGGCGACGCCGGTACCGGAGGTCTGGCCCAAGTTACCGAACACCATCGTGCACACGTTGACAGCGGTGCCCAGGTCGGTGGGGATGCGCTCTTGGCGGCGGTACAGCACAGCGCGCTCGGAGTTCCACGAGCGGAACACGGCCCGGACTGCCTCCAGCAACTGCTCCTTGGGCTCCTGCGGGAAGGGCGTGTCGTGCTCTTCGGCGATGATCGCCTTGAACCGCTCCACGATCTTCTTCAGGTCATCGACGTCCAGGTCCAGGTCGTTCTTGGTGCCCTTGGCGTCTTTGGCTTCGTCCAGGACGCTCTCGAACTTCTCACCATCGATGTCCAGCACGGTCTTGCCGAACATCTGCAGCAACCGGCGGTAGGAGTCGTAGGCGAAGCGGGGGTTGCCCGTGACCGCAGCCAGGCCCTCAACCGACTTGTCGTTCAGACCGATGTTGAGGACGGTCTCCATCATGCCGGGCATCGAGAACTTGGCACCCGAGCGGACCGAGACCAACAGCGGGTCGTTGGGGTCGCCGAGCTTCTTGCCGATCTCTTGCTCGATCTTCTCGACGTGCTCATCGATCTGGGCTGCCATCTCCGGCGGCTCAGCACCCTCGGCCAAGTAGGCCTTACAAGCTTCGGTGGTGATGGTGAAGCTTGGGGGCACCGGCAGACCCATGTTGTGCATTTCTGCAAGGTTCGCACCCTTGCCTCCCAAGAGATCCTTCAGATCCTTGTTGCCCTCGGACAAGGCGTAGACGAACTTGGTCATGGAGCAGGCCTCCCAGCACAACGTCGGACAGGAATATGTCCCCAGCCTAGACTCGCGTGCCCCTCCGTGTGGGGCTGTTGGTCCGCATAAGGCAACGATGACCTCACATCGGGCCGTGACCAGCAGCGATACCCGTCCTAAACGTGATCTAGGCCACCCCTCCAGGGAGCGTGCGGTGAAGCCGGAGCGCCGGAGCGCCGGCAGCCGCCGATCACCGGTGCACGCGGTTGCGCTCCGCCATGTCGGCCACACACGCGCCACAACCGGCTCGCTCGACTGGTTTCCTGTCCCGACTCACCGCTTCAGCCGCCCCCTATGGCAAGCCATGGGCCCCTAACATGTGCCCAACCCCAATGACGAGGAGCCGCGATGAGCAGCACGCGAAGTCAACATGACCCGAATGTTGTCGACCACCAAGGCATATCCGACTTCGGCATCGAGGACCACAACCGGCGGCGTCCTGCTCTGGACTGGGGACTGCGGCTCTTGGGCATCGTCGCCGCGGTAGTGGTCTGGTTCCTGCTCGGTGGACAGGAGGGGCTCAGCGCCGACGGGCGGACCGTCGCCGCGATCGGCGCGCTGATGGCCGTGTGGTGGATGACCGAGGCGATTCCGCTGTCGGCCACGGCGCTGCTGCCCATCGTGTTGTTCCCCACGTTCACTCAGATCTCGGCCAAGGACGCGACCAGCCCCTACGCCAACACGATCGTCTTCCTCTTCCTGGGTGGCTTCCTCATCGCCATCGCGATGCAGAAGTGGAACCTGCACCGCCGCATCGCTCTCCTCACGCTGAAGAGGGTCGGCACTCAGCCTCGTCAGATCATCCTGGGGATCATGATCTCCACGGCGTTCCTGTCGATGTGGGTCTCCAACACCGCGACCACGCTGATGATGCTCCCCATCGCGATGAGTGTCCTCGCGTTGGTCGTCGAACGTTCCTCCCACCTCTCGGACGAGGATTCCGTTGATGACGTGGGCGCGCACCTGGAGGCCGGAGGCTCGATCACCTCAGCGGTCAATGACAAGAACGTCCAGCTCTTCGGGGTGGCGCTCATGCTCTCCGTGGCGTGGTCGTCCTCTATCGGTGGCCTGGGCACCCTGCTGGGTAGCCCGCCGAACGCCATCGTGGCCGGGTACGTGCAGAAGGAGTACGGCCGCAACATCGGCTTCTTGGAGTGGATGCAGTTGGCGATGCCGCTGGTCATCGTGTTCATCGCGATCGCATGGCTGCTCATCACGCGCGTGCTGTACCGGTTCGACCTGGAAGACGTGCCCGGTGGCAAGGAGATGATCGAGGGCCAGTTGCGCGAGATCGGGCGGATGAGCCTGGGTGAGCGGATGGTGCTGATGGTCTTCGTCGGCGCGGCCTGCTTCTGGGTGCTGCCCGGTCTGCTGATGCGGATTCCCGCCATCGCCGACGCGGTTCCCTGGCTCGGCGATTTCAACGACACCGTGATCGCTATCGCGGCCGGCATCATCCTGTTCTTCCTGCCCGGCGACACGAAGGGTCGGCGCGTTCTGGAGTGGGACGACGCTGAGGACGGTCTCCCCTGGGGTGTGCTGCTGCTCTTCGGTGGCGGTCTGAGCCTGGCCGGGGCGGTCGCAGAAAGCGGTCTGGACTCCTGGGTGGGTACGCAGGTGGAGGCGCTCGGTGGCCTGCCCGCGATCCTGCTCGTCGGCGCGGTCGTGCTGCTCGTGCTGTTCCTCACCGAGGTCACGAGCAACACCGCCACTGCCGCGACGTTCATCCCGGTCCTCGGCGGTGTGGCCATGGGTATCGGCGTCGACCCGATGGTGCTGCTCATCCCGGCCGCGCTCGCCGCTACCTGCGCGTTCATGCTGCCGGTGGGCACCCCGCCCAACGCCATCGTGTTCGGCACGGGAACGGTGACGATCCGGCAGATGGCCAAGGGCGGTTTCGTCCTCAACATCGTCGGCGTGCTGCTCATCACCTTGATCACGTACGCCATCGGTGGGTGGGCTCTCGGTCTGCAGTTCTGACCGAAGCCCCCGAGCCGCGCAGGCGCCCGCCCCAGCTCGATCGGGGCGGGCGCCTGCGTGTGCCGCGAAAAACCACATACAGTCCGAAGCGTGAGATCGAGCAGCGTGCACACCTGGCCGGACCCGTCGCTGAGTTGGGCGCAGGCGCTCGACTCGTGGCCGGTGGTGCAGGCAGCCCTGTCCGGGCAGGGCCCGGCGGTGTGTCCGCAGGCCCATCTGCTGCCCGACTGCGAGCTCGCCGATGATGCGGCCCTGCTCATCGGCACCTCCGGATCGACCGGCACCCCCAAGTTCGCCCAGTTGAGCGCGGCCGCGTTGCAGTTCTCGGTCGAGGCCGTACATGCCCACCTGGGAGGTCCGGGACAGTGGCTGCTGTGCGTACCGCCGTCACACATCACCGGGTTTCAGGTGATCCTGCGCTCGCACGCCGCAGGCCACCCTCCGGTCGCACTCGCACCGGGTCCGTTCACCCCGCAGTCCTTCGCGGAAGGCGTTGCGCGCCTGGACGCCCGCGCGCCCTACCGCTACACCACCCTGGTACCGACGCAACTGGTGCGGCTCCTGGCCGACGAGCAGGCGTGTATGGCTGCGCGCTCGTTGGACGCTGTCCTCATCGGCGGGGCGCCGTTGTCGCGGGCCGCAGCTGAGCAGGCCCGTTCGCTAGGCCTACGACTGTGTATCGGGTACGGCACGAGTGAGACCGCAGGCGGTTGCGTGTACGACGGCAAGCCCATCCCCGGCGCGAGCGCGCGTATCGACAAGGAGGGCAGGGTGTCGCTGGGCGGGCCGATGGTCGCCTCCGGGTACGCCGGACGCCCCGACCTGCAGGCTGGGTTCACTCAGGACGGGGCTGGGACGCGGTGGTTCCGCACCGATGACCTCGGTGAGATCGACGCAGGGGGCAGGTTGAGGCTGCATGGCCGCGCCGACGACATCATCAACACCGGCGGCTTGAAGGTCGCGCCCCGGGCCGTCGAAGAAGCGATCACCGACGCCTGCCCGCAGGTCAGCGATGCTCTCGTGGTGGGGCTGCCGGACCGGCAGTGGGGGCAGGTCGTTGCTGCGGCACTCGTGCTGGCCCCCGGCGCGGACACGGTCACCTGCGCGCACCTGCGCGAGGTGCTTGACCTGCCACGGCATGCGCTGCCTCGCCTCGTACAGATTGTGGCGGCGATCCCGACGACCGGGCCCGGTAAGCCCGATCGCGCCGCGACGGTGACGTTGCTCAGCGCCGCCCGGTAGCCGCGACTAGCGCATCGGCGAGCCCGGTTCAGAGCGACTGTGGAACGGGTCGGTGAGCCAGGATGGCGCGGCCGCGACGAACTCTTCGCGGCGCAGCTGCCCCGCCCCGGCGGGGATCCGGCCCAGGAGCGGCTTGCCGGTGACCTGCGGCAGGTCGATGACGTTCTGCTCGCACACCAGCGGTGGATCCTGCGGCCACGAGCCGAACACGTAGCCCGCGCAAGGCAGCCCACGTGCATCCAGGGCTTCCTGGGTGAGAGCGCACAGGTTGAGCGTGCCGAGTACCGGATCGGCGACCACGACGAACGTGACCTTCAGGCCCTGTTCGATGAGCGCCGCGGCGAGGTCGGCTTGGGTGCCGCCAGACTCATCCAGGCGCACCAGCAGACCTCCGGCCCCTTCCACGATGAGCAGGTCCAGATCCCCCCGCCTGGCGAGCTGGGCGACGTCACGGGCATGTTCGGCCACATCGGGTATCGAGACCCCGGCGACCCGCGCCGCGGCCGCCGGGGCCAGCGGGTCAGGCAACCGGAGGAACTCGTGGGTCTCCACCGGCCCCACCAATCGGCGCACCTCGTCGGCGTCGCTGCCGGTTTGGTCCGGTTGCAAGCCGGTCTGCGCGGGTTTGACGTAAGCGAGGGCCAGCCGTTGCCGGGCGATGGCGACAAGCGCGGCCGCCGCGACCGTTTTGCCGATGTCGGTGTTCGTCCCGGCTACGAGCACGATCTGAGCCTCAACCACGAGTTACCTCCTGCAGAACGGCGAGAGCGGGCGCCAGGTCGGCGGCGCTGTGGTCGGCGTGCGCGGTCAACCGCAACCGCGAATCTCCGTCGGGGGTTGAGGGTGGCCGGAAGCAGCCGATTCGCACCCCGGCCTGGGCGGCGCGCTCGACCGCAGCCAGCGCCTGCGCAGGCCCGGGCATCGGCACCGAGAGCACGGCACCCGCCACCGGGGCTATGCCGCACGCCTGGGCGAGCAGCTGGGCGTTGGTTCGCACCTGGGCGGCCAGGCCCGGCTGGCGGATGAGGACCTGCAACGCCGCCAGCGCAGCGCCGGCTGAGGCCGGAGCGAGCCCGGTGTCGTAGATGAAGGCGCGCGCCGCGTTGATGAGGTGCTCGCGCACCCGGTGGCCGGCAAGCACCGCCCCGCCTTGGGCCGCGAGCGCCTTGGACAGGGTCGTCGTGACAACGACCCGCGGGTGGCCAGCGAGCCCGTTGGCAGCGACCAGGCCTTCGCCACGCTGCCCCACCACGCCCAGCCCGTGCGCCTCGTCGACGATCACCGTCGCGTCGTGCACTTGGGCGAGCTCAACCAGTTCCACCAAGGGCGCGGCGTCCCCCAGCACGCTGTAGACGGACTCGACGACGATCAGCGCCCGGCGCTGTCCGCGCTGTGCCAGCAGCGTTGCCACGTGCTCGACGTCGTTGTGCCGGGCTACCTCGACGTGGGCGCGAGAGAGCCGTGCGCCGTCGATGAGGGAGGCGTGCGCGTGCGCGTCGGAGACGATGAGGCTGGACGCGTCGCTCAGCGCCGACAAGGCAGCAAGGTTGGCGTGATATCCGGTGGAGAACACCAGAGCGGCAGGTGCGCACAGATGGTGCGCGAGCGCGTCTTCGAGTTCGTCATGCAGCGGCAGGTGGCCGGTGACCAGCCGGGAGGCGCCCGCCCCGCCGCCGTGTTCCCGGGCGGCAGCCACCGCGGAGTCGATGACGTGCGGATGCCGCAGCAGCCCGAGGTAGTCGTTGCCTGCCAGGTCGAGCAGGCCCTGGCTCGGGCGGCGCGGGGTGAGGGTGCGGACCAGCCCGAGGTCCTCGCGCCGCCGGGCGTGCTGCCGAAGGAAGTCCTCCAGACCGGGGTTGCCGCTCGGGCTCATCGTCCGTGCACCTGCCCGACCGCTTCCACCAGGGCGGCTCCGATGCTGGCGATATCTTCCGGTTCGGTGACGAACGGCGGCATCGTGTAGACGCAGTCGCGGAACGGGCGCACCCACACGCCGTGGTCCAGCGCTACCGCGGCGACCCGGGCCGCGTCGACGGGTTCGCGCAGTTGGATCACGCCGACCGCGCCCAGGGTGCGCACGTCGGAGACAGAGGCGAACTCCTTGGCCGGGGCCAACGCCGCGGTGAGCCCGTCTTCGATCCGGGCTACCCGAGCAAGCGGGTCGTCGCGCTGCAGCAGCGACAGGCTGGCGCCGGCGATCGCGGCCACCATCGGGTTGCCCATGAACGTCGGCCCGTGCATGAGTGCCCCGGCGGGCTCGGCGCTGACGCCGCGTGCCACTTTCGGCGTGCACAGCATCGCCGCCATCGAGGCGTAGCCGCCGGTCAACGCCTTACCCACGCACAGGATGTCGGGCACGACATCACAGCGGTCGGCGGCCCAGAAGGTGCCGGTGCGCCCGAATC
Organism: Gephyromycinifex aptenodytis; assembly: GCF_012277275.1. Lineage (GTDB taxonomy): Bacteria > Actinomycetota > Actinomycetes > Actinomycetales > Dermatophilaceae > Gephyromycinifex > Gephyromycinifex aptenodytis. The sequence goes on from NZ_CP051155.1 coordinate 1,784,311, forward strand.
CGGTAGCGATCTCGTCGAGGATGAACAGCGCGTCGTTGGAGGCTGCGAGCTCGGCCAGCACCCGCACGGCATGCGGGCTGTATGCATGCATGCCACCGGCGCCTTGCAGCACCGGTTCGCAGATGACGCCCGCGATGTCGTCGGCGTGCGCTGCGTACAGGGCCCGGGTGGCGCGCTCCCATTCCAGGAGTTCCGGGTCGTCCAGGGCACGGTCCACCCCGGCCGGTGGACGGGGCGCGAAGATCTGCTCCGGGAGTACGCCGGTGAACAGGCTGTGCATTCCGCCTACCGGGTCGCACACACTCATCGCCCCGAAGGTGTCGCCGTGGTAGCCGCCGCGGATGGTGAAGATGCGCCGCCGCGGGGTGCCGGTGAGCGCGTGGTATTGCCAGGCGGCCTTGAGCGCGACCTCCACCGACACCGAGCCGGAATCGGCGAAGAAGACGTGTTGAAGGCGGTTGTCGTCCTCGACTGCGGCGCCGTCCGGTTTGCGGTCCGGCGCCCCCGGAGCCAAGTCAATGAGCTGCTGGGCCAGCCGAACTGCCGGAGCGTGCGTGATGCCCCCGAACATCACATGGCTCATCGAGTCCAACTGGCGCCGAGCAGCCTCGTCGAGTTCAGGCACCCCGTACCCGTGAATAGCGCACCACCAGGAGGCCATCGCGTCGATGACCTCGACGCTGTCGCGGCCCTCGTTGATCCGCAGCCGCAGCCGCACCCCGCTGGCCGACTCGGCGAACTGCATGACGCTGGGTCGCAGCGCCGAGGAGTACGGGTGCCAGACATGGGCGCGGTCGAAGGCGAGCAGCCGTTCGACCTCCCCGCTGTCGGAGACAGCGGCGGCTCGGGTGGGGTCGGCAGGGTCACAGGAGAGCGAAGCGGTCACCGGCTCATTCTCGCCGCTGGCCGCACCGCGGCTGACCGGCCTGTCCATTGCCGGACTGAACGTCCCGAAGTTCAGCGCGGCGCCAGCACCGCGGTCAGCGCCGCAACATACATTCCGGGGTCGCGTGCTCCGGTGAGTTCCCGCGCGGAGTGCATGGACAGCATCGGCGCACCCACATCGACCGTGACGGCGCCGGTCAACGCCGCCGACATGGGACCGATCGTCGAACCGCACGGCATGTCGCCGCGGCTGCGGAACACCTGCATCGGCACCCCCGCCTGCTCACACGCCAACGCGAACGCGGCCGCGCCGCTGGCGTCGGAGGCGTAGCGGCCCTTGGCGTTCACCTTCAGCACCGGGCCGCCGTTGATCTGCACCTGGTGCGCCGGTTCGTGCTTCTCGGGGTAGTTCGGGTGCGTCGCGTGGGCCATGTCGGCCGAGCAGATCAGGGAACCGGCCAGGGCTCGCAGGTAATCCTCCCGGTTGCCGCCACGGCCCAGCACGATCCGTTCCAGGACTGCGGGCAGGAAGGTGGAGAACCCGCCCCGGTTCGTGGTGGAGCCGATCTCTTCATGGTCGAACAGCACGAGCAGCGGAATGTGCCGGTGCTCGCCGCCCTGCTCCAGCGCGGCCACCGCGTCGATGAGGGCGCGGGTACCCGCGTAGGCGGTGCCGAGGTTGTCCAGACGCGGCGCGGCCAGCAGGTCCCCGGTGCGCCCGATCCGCCGCGATGGGCTCAGGTCGTGGGTCATCACGTCCCATCCGAGGACGTTGTGCTCGGCGGCGCCCACCAGCTCGGCGAGGTAGGCCGCGAAGCTTGGCGCGTCCCCGCCCGCTCCCCAGACCGGGCTCAACTGGGTCTGCGGGTTCAGCGCCAAGCCGTTGTTGACGTCCCGCTCCAGGTGGATGGCCAACTGCGGCACCCGCAGCACCGGTTCGTCCACCTTGATCAGCGGGAAGGTGACACCACTACCCTCACGCACCGCTACCCGGCCCGAGAGGCCCAGGTCGCGGTCCAGCCAGGAGTTCAGCAGCGCACCTCCGTAGACCTCGACGATGAGTTGATCCCAGCCGGCGCTGCTGCGCTCCGGCTGCGGGGAGATACGCAGGTTCGGCGAATCGGTGTGGCCACCCACCACCCGGAACGGGGCGGCTGCACCAGCGGCAACGTCAACCGTGCTCCATGCCGCGATGGACCCTTCCCGGGTGAGATAGAACCGCCCGGGTTCGCTCGGCCATGCTTCGGTCTCTGCCGCGGGCGTGAAACCTGCCTGCTCCAGCAGCCGAGCGGCCTCCTGTACGGCGTGGAACGGCGAGGGCGAGGCATCGATGAAGGACGCGAGTCCCTGCGCGTGCTCATCGAGGGTTGCGGAGGCGGCTGAGGACGGCGAGGTCTGCGGCATCCCTCCACTGTAGGAGTCCCCCGCCCAGCCCAGCCTCGTGATGGAGCTCCGGGTACCGCGCGGCGTGGTGACGACCTCGGCCGGACGCGTCGGCGGGCCACCTGCGCACGTCGCCGTGTGCAGGTGGCCCGCCGGAGAACGCTCAGCGCGACGCTAGGGCGTTCAGAGCTGTGTGGTCCTGTCACGGTGCCCGTCCCAGACACCTTCGACGAGCCCCTTGGGCATGGTCGGCAGGTCCTGGAGTTCGAACACCGCATCCTCGGGGTGGTCCTTGGTGCGTTCCAGGTCGCGCAGTGCCGCGATGGCGTACCTGCCGAGCGCGAGCAAGGCGATGAGGTTGATGATCGCCATCAATGACATGGCGAAGTCGGCCACGTCCCACACGAAGGCCAACTTCGACAGGGAACCGATGAGGACGGCGACGACGACGAGCACCCGGATACCCAGCTCACCGGTGCGGCCTCCGTGCAGGAAGTCCATGTTGATCTCGGCGTACGTGGAGTTACCCAGCACCGAGCTGAACGCGAACACGAAGATGAGCACCGTCATCACCGGGATCACCCAGGTGCCCAATTCGGACGCGAGCGCGGTCTGGGTCAACGAGGCACCCGCCTCTTCCTTGGTCGTCACGCCGGGGCGGTAGACCTCCGGGCCTGCGAGCAGAATCATGATGGCGGTGGCGGTGCAGACGATCATCGTGTCGACGAACACGCCGGTGGCCTGCACGAGGCCTTGGTGAGCGGGGTGGCTCACCGTGGCGGTGGCGGCGGCGTTCGGCGCCGAACCCATACCGGCCTCGTTGCTGAACATGCCTCGCTTCACGCCGTTCATGACAGCGGCGAACATGGCGCCGCCGGTACCGGCCAGCGCCGGGTTGAGACCGAAGGCTCCTTGGAAGATGTCGGCGAAGGCACCCGGAACCTCGGGCAGACGCACAACGATCACCGCCAACGCCAGCAGGAAGTAGGCCAGCGCCATGAGCGGGGCGAGGTATTCGGTCACCCGGGCCACGGACTTGATGCCGCCGAGCACGATCGCAGCGGTGACGATGACCAGGACGGTCGCCGTGATCGAAGTGGGAACCCCGTGACCGGACTTGAGGACGTCGGCGATGGTGTTGGCCTGGACCATGTTGAAGGCAAAGCCGAAGGTGAAGATGAGGCAGACCGCGAACACGATGCCTGCCGCACGCGAGCCGAGGCCACGTTCGATGTAGTAGGCCGGGCCGCCGCGGAAGGAGGAGTCGGTGTGCGGCTGCTTGTAGAGCTGAGCGAGGGTCGCCTCGATGAACGCGGTGGCCATACCGAGCATGGCCATCACCCACATCCAGAAGATGGCGCCCGGGCCACCGACAGCCAGTGCGATTGCGACGCCCGCGATGTTGCCGGTACCGACACGGCTGGCCAGGCTGATGGCGAACGCTTGGAAACTGCTGATGCCCTCGCCGTGCCCCGACCGGGAGCCCATGACGACGCGGAGCATCGTTCCGCCCATACGGAACTGCATTCCGCGAGACCACACCGTGAAAACGACGCCAGCGATGACGAGCAACGGCACAAGGCCGAATTCGGTCAGAAAGCCATTCACACGCAGAACGAGAAGGTGTAGGTCATTCATGAGCGCTCCGAAGCGGGAGAGGCCACCTGCGGGAGGGGCGGAGGGGCTAACTGTCGGGAACGCACATTACGGCCTCTCCCACCGTCCAGGGGGGCTCAGACGCGCGTGAAATACACGAAAATGTCGATGTTTTTTCGACGGGACGGGTAGGCAGATTGCCCCCTTGGGAGGGTCGCGCGCACCGGCTTACCCCGCAGGGCGCATAGCCGACCGCTCGAAGGGGTACATAGAGGTTATGAGTAGTTCGACCTACCGCCCTGACATGGCTGCGGCCATGCCTGCGCCGGTGGGAGCCGACAGGCCGTTGTGGATTGTTCACGGCGGCCCTCAAGCCGACCCCTTACGGCGCCTTCTGTTCTCTGCCACGGACGCTCCGTACCTGGTGGCAAGCACCCCGTCGGCCGATGTGATCAGCACCGACGAAATCTGGCACCTGCGGCGCTTGGTGGCGGAAGCAGATGCCTTCATCACCGAACCGTTGCCCAAGGGCTACCTCGGTAAACCCGTCGGTATGGATGATCTGGTTCCATTCCTGCGCCCGGGTACGCCCGTCATCACCTTCCCTCGGGTGCACTTCGAGGGCTTGCATCCGTATCAGGTCGGTGTGCAGCCCGGCGGCCTGGTCACCCCACCGGTCGTGCCCTATCACGACCTGCGCACCATCGCTGCGGTCTCTGGGCACACCAGCCGTGAGCAGGCCTGGGGTGGCGGGGTGAGCGCCCGGGCGCTGCGCGAGTGCGCGGCCTGGTCGCTGGTGCGGATGCGGATGTCCGAGGCCAGTACGGACATTCGAGTCGCGGATGTGGTGCGTACCGCCGGAGCAAGCGCCGTTCACACGGTGGACCGTCCGGGCAATGCGCTGATGTTGCACATCGCCCGCGGTATCCAGGAAGCGCTCGGGGTCACCACCGGGATCCCGGAACCGGAAATCGACCTGCTCGGCCAATGCAGTGTGCCGGTGAGCGCCGAAGTCGCTGTGGCACTCGGATTCGATGCCCCGACCAGCAGTTCGTGGTCGGTATACGGCAAAGAACTTTCGATCGAAGAAGTCGACGAGGAACAAACGCGCTGGTATCACGACCACCCCGGTATCTTGCGGACCCTGCTGGCCCATCAGCACGCCCGCATGGACCTGCTCGGCGTCCTCTGACAGCACTGGGTCAGCGGCACCGGCGTCGGGACACCCCCGCCCTCGACCCCGTAGGCCGGTGATTCACCCGGGCGGTGGCACTCCAGGCAAGGCGTGCGACCTTTCACGGCGCCGATTGCCTGCGGTACTCACTCAGCCGGTAGCCGCACGCATTGCGCGCTTCCCCGGCAAGCTGCTTGCTTCGAGAAGCCCAACCAGCCAACAGAACACAACGAAGGGCTCTCGGTGCAGAGCACCGAGAGCCCTTCAGCAACATTGTCAGCCAGCGACCGGGAACCGCTCCCAGACGCGGTGGTGGGACAGCAGCTCCGCCACCTTGGAGACGACCTTGTTGGCGTCATCGCCCACGACGATGCCGGGGCCCTCCGGGGCGATCCCGGCTGCCGCCAGCGCAGCATCGCTGCCCTTCAGGCCTGCGATGGCCTTGCAGTGCCGGAACATCTCACCCAGCAGCAGGGTCACGCGCGGCTCGACGGCCGAGTTCGGCACCCCGGTGGGGTCACCGGCCTTCGCGTCCCGCACCGGGTCGGCATCCGGAGCCGGCACAGCGCTACCGGCGAGGATGACCGCGTCCAGCTCGACAGAGCGCGCCGTGGCGAACGTGCGCTGCACGGGCACCGGCCCGCCGGAGCCAGCGAGCTCACCACCGTGCGGTGCAATGACGAAGGCGACCATGCCGGCTTTCTCGATGGCCTCGACGGCCTTCTTGACCTGCGACAGGTCGCTGTCGTCGTCGGCCACGATGCCCACCTTGCGGGCATCGACCGGGTAGGCCTCCGGGCGGATCTGGGACAGGGCCGGGCTCGGCTCGGCGTCCGGGACCTCGACCGAGGGAGCCGGTGCCGGCATCCCCAGACCCGTGGCGACCTCGGCGCACAGGCGCTCGTCGATGTTTGCCAGGCACTGCAGCTGACGCTCCCGGACGACCTTCTCGTAACACTTGGCCAACTCGAAGGTGTAAGCCGAGATGACGTGCTCCTGCTCGACCGGGCTCAGCGAGCGATAGAACATCCGGGCCTGGCTGAAGTGGTCGTCGAAGGAGGCCGAGTGCGCGCGCTCCTTGACCGACTCCTCGACCTTGACCGGCACGTCGATGAACGGACGGTCGCCCTCGCCCGCGACGAAGGGGTTACCCGCGTCCAGGGAGTTGGGCCGGTAAGGAGCCACACCCGCGGGAACAGCCTGCTGACCGAAACCGTCGCGCAGCATGTCGTTCACGGGGGCGTGCGGGCGGTTGATCGGCAGTTGCTGCCAGTTGGGGCCGCCCAGTCGCGTGATCTGGGTGTCGAGGTAGGAGAACAGACGCGCCTGCATCAGCGAGTCGTTGGTGACGTCGATGCCGGGTACCAGGTGGCTGGGGTTGAACGCCACCTGCTCGGTCTCAGCGAAGTAGTTCGTCGGGTTCGCGTCCAGGGTCATCATGCCGATCGGCTGAACCGGAGCGAGCTCCTCGGGCACGAGCTTGGTGGGGTCGAGCAGGTCGATCCCCTCGAAGGTCTCGTCCTCGGTGTCGGGGAAGGTCTGGATTCCCAGCTCCCACTGCGGGAACGCGCCGGCCTCGATGGCGTCAGCGAGGTCGCGACGGTGGAAGTCCGGGTCCATGCCCTGAGTGATCTGGGCTTCTTCCCAGACCAGGGAGTGGATACCGGCCTTGGGCTTCCAGTGGAACTTGGCCAGGGTCGTCTCGCCCGCCTCGTTGATGAGGCGGAAGGTGTGCACCCCGAAGCCCTCCATCGTGCGGAACGAGGCGGGGATGCCGCGGTCGGACATGTTCCACATCGTCAGGTGCTGCGCCTCGGTGTGCAGCGAGACGAAGTCCCAGAAGGTGTCGTGAGCGCTCTGCGCCTGGGGGATCTCCCGGTCCGGGTGCGGCTTGCCCGCGTGGATGACATCGGGGAACTTGATGCCGTCCTGGATGAAGAAAACAGGCATGTTGTTTCCGACGAGGTCGAAGGTGCCCTCGTCGGTGTAGAACTTCGTGGCGAACCCGCGGGTGTCGCGCACCGTGTCAGCGGAGCCGCGTGAACCCAGCACGGTGGAGAAGCGAACGAACACCGGCGTCGCGACGTCCTTGGCGAGGAAGCCGGCCGAGGTCACCTTGGCGGCGGTGCCGTAGGAGACGAAGGTGCCGTGCGCACCCGCACCACGGGCGTGCACAGCGCGCTCGGGGATACGTTCGTGGTCGAAGTGCGAGACCTTCTCCCGCAGGTGGTGGTCCTGCAGCAGGGTCGGGCCACGGCGACCGGCCTTGAGCGAGTGATCGGAGTCGCTGAGTCGCTTGCCCTGGCCGGTGGTGAGGAAGGCCCCGGACTGCGCCCGAGCATTGGCCGGCGCACCCGTCGGGGTGCCGGTGGCCGTGACCACTTCAGGTGCACGCTGGTCAGGCTGCGGCGGCTTCGGCTCCCGCGGGGCCGTTGGCTGCTCCAGGGTGGGCGGCTCGGGGTGAACGTTCTTGGAGTTCTTCGGCATGTTGCAGTTCCTCTCGCGCCGTAAAGCCGGCAAGGGTCGCTGTCCCCGGCGGCCTGCCAGAGATGTGTCACCGTCCCTATGCCCGTTTCTGCAACAGGTCATGCACCCCGTCAATGTGGTCAGCATCGCAGCTAGACCCCTCTGCGAGAGCCACGACGGCAAGCCTCGCACCGTTCAATCCGGCACGAACACGATCAGGAGGCCCTCACCATCGCGGCCGAGCAAGCGCGCCCTGGCGACGCGAGCAGACGCACCGCACCGAGTGCACTCAATTGTGTGGAATCACTTGCTCGCTGCGCCCCTGGCAGCGGCAGTCATCAGCAATCATGGTGCCCACTGACGTGGTCGAGAGAAAAGGGGCCCAGAACTGGGCGACCAACGTCAGCCGGGGACATGACAGAACACGGGTGGGGCCGGGGGCTAACGACACTTCCCCTCCGCACCGATGCATCGAAGGGGATCAACAGCCATGCCTGAACGCCATCATGCACGTACCGGGGCGCTGCCTACCGCGAGCCAGCTACTGCCTCCAAACGCCACCGCAATGCTCGGCACCGTCATCGTGCAAGGCCTACTGGCAGGCGCACTGTCGGGGTTGCTCTACGACTCGCGGGTGCCGCTGTTGGGGTGGCTCACCGTGGCCGTGGATTCTCGGTTGCTCTGGGCTTTTCTCACCCTCTACTGGGGCCGAACCGCGACGCGGCTGGGGCGCGGTGCAGTCGCTGCGACAGCGGCACCACTCCTAGCCATAGCCGGGATGCTGAGCGCCGGCGTCGCGTCCTTCGCGGCGGCCTTACTCCTCGGCCATTTCACGGTCGATGGCCGAATCGACTGGGGGTCGGTGCTGGATGTCGAATGGATCATCATGCTCGTCGTGGTCACAGTCTGCGCGTCAATCCTCGGGGCCATCGGGTACCTCTCAGCGCTCGACATCCCCGCACTTTCCGTGCTGGCCTGCCTCACCCCGGTAGCTCTGTGCCTCATCCGACGGGGCCGGTTCGCCCTGGACCTCCTCTCGCCCACACCCTCTCGGCCAGGCAGTCCGCTCCCCGATCTGGCTCTGTTCGCCTTCACCGTGCTCTGGTCGGTGTGGATGATCCACGCCCGTGGCCGCGACGCCCACCCGGACGCCTCGGAACACCCACAGCCGATTGGTATGTCCTGACTGCGCCGCAACACTCAGGGGCGTAGATAGATGCCGGCGCGGTCCAGGAGCATCGCGATGAGCACCCACAGCGCGACCGAGGCCAGGACGAACCCCAGGGGCCCGGTGGATCCCATCTGGACGTGCTCGGCGATGACCTGCGCGATCGGCTGACCGTCGCGGGGCAGGGTGCGCAGGGTCGCGGTCAGCGTCATCGACCCGAAGTAGACCAGCAGGCTGTTGCGCCCGAGCGCGAGCAGCGGCCACAACACCAGGGCTGCCCGCGGTTCCTGCCCGGCCGACCCGCGCGCGGCGATCCCTCGGTCGACGGCAAGGTAGGCCAGGGTGATGACCACCGTCACCCCGGCCAGCACCCCCAGCGAGAACGGTGCTGTCCACAGTCGCTTCATCGGCGGCACGAACGAGGCGGCAGTAACCGATGCCACCCCGAAAACTGCAGCCAGCAGCGTCATACGCGCGACAACCGCCCCGGCTTCGCGGGCGGCAGAGTCGGCCAGTAGCCGCGCCAGTGCGGCGCCGCCCAGCACACTGACCAAGGCGCCGGCCATGGACACGACACCCTCCGGGTCGTGTCCACGCAGCCCTGCGCCGTACATGTGCGCCCCGCCGCCGAGCCACCGCGGATCCAGAAGCGCAGACGGATTGCATTCCGGGCTCAACTGCCCGCCGCTGCAACCGGCCGCGGCCAGCGCCAGGGCGCCGGTGTGGGCGGCGGCCACCAGCAACGCCAACACGCCCCAGACCCACCACCGCTCGAACCTACCGATCGCGGTGCGCACCAGCGCCATCACCAGCACGAGCACGGCATAGAGCTGCAGCACTCCACTCCAACGCAGCGTGCCCAGACTGAGCGCGCCGTCATCGAGGAACTGGTGATAGGCGTTGTAGAGCAGGCCGACAAGCACGAGCACAAACACTCGTCGCAGCGTGGGGGGCCAGGTCACCCCGCGGCGATAGGCCAAAGCCAGGCCGGTGCCGGTGAGAGTGACGAAGACGGGGAAGATGAGGTCGCTGCCGTGCACGCCCACCCACGGCGCGTGCCCCCACCACAGCGGTGCGCTCAGCCACGCCGGTGAGGCGATGTTGGCCACGAGCATGAGTCCGCGCGTGACATCGATGGCCGCCAACCGGCCGGCTTGTGGCCCTGCCATAGCTCTCCCCTGCCGCCCCGCGATCCCCGCTCCATCATGACCGAAACGGTTGCCAACAGGCGCAGTTCACGACCGGTATGCCTCGCCGGACTCGCTGGCGGGCCGCTCCGCCACGCCCGCGACGCGGCCTTGGCGGCTCATTCGTACAGGATGTACTCCGGGGTCGGAGTGAGCTCCATGACCTGGATCGGGGTCATCAGCGGGCCGAACTCCTTGTCCTCTTCGTAAAAGAGCTTGAAGCCCGGCGCGAAGGCTGGATTCATCCCCTTGGTCAGCACCCCCCAGGTCTCGACCTTCATCCCCTTGCTGCCGATGCCGTCCACCGACTTCACCGCCGCGATCTGCTTGCGTTCCTGCAGCAGTTCCTCGTTCTTGACGATCGGCTTGCGCAGCTGGTGCACCACCATGACCTTCTGGGGCAGGTTGTTCTCATCGACGAGCTTGGCCAGGTAGGCCGAAACCTCATCGAGTTCCTTACCGTTCACGCTGCCGAAAGTGCGCATCGGGATCTCGTTGGGCCCCATCCGCCACTCCGGATCCAGCGCCACCCCGACGTTGGGTTCCTTGAGGTACTTCTCCCAGTACTTGACCTCGGTAAGGAAGTCGCTGCGCCCAGGCTGGATGTCCAACAACAGCATCGCGCCGTGCTTCTTCGACGCCGCCAAATGGTCATCGACGACCTTGGTATCGATCGGGGCGCTGTACTTGCCGTTCTTCATCGGGCTCCCGTGCACCACGGTGGCGATGAGTTCCATGACGGGCATCACTTTGCGTCCCATGGCGAAGGGTTCCGCGACCTTCTTCATCTCTACGACGCGGTCATCCAGGTTGCCGATACCCATCCGTCCCAGGGCCGGCACGCCGGGGTAACCCGAGAAACCGACGAGGCGGTATTCGGGGAAGACCTCAGTTCCACCTCCGGGCAACTCCTGGCGGGTCGGGGTGGGGCTAGGGGTCGGCGACTCCGGCGAGGACTTCGCGGTGTCACTGGATTCGGCAGCGCTGGTTTGGGCGGTGTTCGAGCCGTTGGAAGCGGAACAGCCCGCCAGAGCAAAGACGATCACGGTCGCAGCGGCGGCGGCGCGGGAGAGGCGATAACGCATCGGGGGCCTTTCGGGGCGGGGCGACGCGCACAGCGGCGACAGCCTGAGGGACAACGATATTCGTCACAATCGTAGGTGGCGACCCGTGCCTGACCAGGTAGCCCGCCCGGTGGGTCCGCCAAGAGCTGGCGCCGGCCGCAGACCCCCAGGCGAGCCGTACCCGAATCTGCTGCGGCCCGCACACGGTTTGCCACGCGGGTTTTACTACACTTGTCCCGTGATAAAGGACGGGGACCACCGCGGGCTCGGGCCGCGACCTGCAGCCCCCGGGCAGGATCCCGCCACCCAGATGTCGCGCGCACGCGCCAGCGTTCTGGAGCAACTCGGCCGCCACAACGAGCCGACCACGGTCACCGCACTGGCTGCCGAGTGTGGCCAACACACCAACACTGTGCGTGAACACCTCGATGCCCTTGCCGCCGCGGGGCTGGTGCTGCGCACCAGCGGGAAAGCCCAAGGGCGTGGACGCCCCGCGATCCGTTACGCCGTGGCGCCGCCGGAAATCTCCCGGCCGCAGTTGCGCGAATACGCCAGCCTAGCGATTGCGCTGGCCGCCCATCTGGAGCGCACCTCACCAGACCCCCGCGGCTTCGCCCTGGAAGCCGGGCGGCATTGGGGCAACGAGGTCGCCTCAAAGCTGGCATCCAGCGACGCCCCAGCGGCAGGCTCCAGCCGCGAACTGCTCGAACAACTCGGTTTCGACCCCGAGCCACCCGAAGAGTCGACGTGGCTACCGGTACGCAGCACCACGGGAACAACCGCCCCCGAGGCCCATGCCGTTGCCGAGGCTCGAGGGGAATCCGCTGAGGTGGAGCGGGTGCGACTGCGTCAGTGCCCCCTGTTGGACGCCGCGCGGCGCCACCCAGACGTTGTCTGCCAAGTCCACCTCGGGGCTGTCCTCGGACGTTACGAAGCCCGTGGCGAATCCACCGTCGGAGTCCGGCTGGAGCCGTTCGCCGAACCGGGAGCTTGCCTCATCTACCTGCCCCGGCACGTGGAAAGGCATCACCCGTAGCGATTGAGCTGCCGCGCGACCGGATAAGCGCCCTAGCAGTCAGCGATGCTCGCCCCTCCGGACTGACCGTGCCTGCCAGTCGCTGCCGGTACAGGCACCGCGTGACGGGCGGCGCATGCGACAGATCCAGGCCAGATGCGGTCGATCCTGCCCAGTCCGGTATTTTTTATGGCATAGCCCGTTGTAAATATCGGAGGAAACGTGCCGAGTCCGTCGCAGACCACCCGCCTGCAAAACCGGGCATCCGCACCACCGCGCGCGTGGTGGTGGCGCAACACTCCGACCTTCATCTGGCTGGGGGTCGCCGTTGTCCTCACCCTGATTCACCCGTTCCTGCCGCGTGCCAACTGGCTGATGACGCACACCGTCCTGCTCGGGGCTCTGAGCCATGCGGCGATGGTCTGGTCGACCCACTTCACCCAGGCCCTGTTGAAAACCGGTCCCCACCTGGATCCGCGATCGTCGCAGAACAAACGACTGGCCCTCTTGCACATCGGCGTCATCCTCGTCCTGATCGGCGTGCCGATCGGGCGATGGCAGGTAGCGGTCGTGGGCGCTGCCTGCGTCATCGGCGCTGCGAGCTGGCAGATAATCCACCTGACCCGCAGGCTGAGGGCAGCCCTGCCGGGCCGCTTCCACGGCTGTGTCCACTACTACGTCGCTGCGGCCAGCTGCCTGGTGCTCGGCGTCGGCGTCGGCGGGTTGCTCGCCACCGGCCCACCTGCACCCTGGCCACCGCGACTGCTTGCGGCGCACATCAGCCTCAACATCTTCGGCTGGATCGGGTTGACCCTCATCGGCACGCTGGTCACGTTCTGGCCCACGCTCCTGCGCACCCGGATCTCCCCACAGGCCGAGGCCGGCGCGGCACGATGTCTCCCCCTGTTCCTCGGAAGCATCACCGTCGTGGTGACGGGGGCGCTGGTCGGCCACCCGAGCATTGCGCTCATCGGCGTGCTCGCCTATGCCTTCACCCTGCTGTTGTGGGGGCGCAGCCTACTGCCACCGCTGCGCACCCGTCCGCCGCGCGAGTTCGCACCCTGGTCCGTCGGGGCCGCGCTGTGTTGGCTGTTCATCGTGCTCACCTGGGTGATCGTGCTATTGATGAGCCAAGGCGGACGGGAACGGTTGGCCGCTGGCCACGGCGCCCTGGTCGCGGTAGCCGTCACCGGATTCACCGCCCAACTTCTCATCGGCGCGCTGAGCTACCTCATCCCCGCCATCGGCGGCGGCGGGCCTGCCGTGGTCCGCGCCGCGCAAGCCCCGATGGAGCGAGCGGGCACCCTGCGGGTGGTGACGCTCAACCTCGGATTGGCGCTGTGCCTGCTTCCGCTACCGAGCGTGGTGCGCGTCGTCGTTTCCTTCCTCGCCTACGCGGCCCTGCTGTCATTTCTGCCGCTGGCCTGGGCCAGCCGCCGAGCTGCGGCGAAGGCGCTCCGCGACAAAGCCGCTACCACCAGCACCAAGCTGCCCGGGACCGGAAGTCGCGCCGGCGAGCACGCCCCGCACCGACCCGGCTGGTCGGGCGTGCAGGCGGTCACCGCCGTGGCCGCGTTGGCCTTGGCCATCGCCGCGACGCTGGCCGTCGGCGATTCCGGCATCGGAGCGGGCAGCCCGCAACCGGCTGCGGCCCAGGCTGAAGGCACGGGCCAGACCACGCGCGTGCAGGTCGCGATGACTGCCGACATGCGTTTCGTGCCCGACCGGGTGCGGGTGCCGGCCGGTAACGCGCTGGTCATCGAACTCACCAACACCGATGACTCCACCGCCCACGACCTCGTCCTGGACACCGGGCAGCGCACTCAGCGCATCGCTCCCCGCGGCCAGGGCAGCCTGGACGTCGGTGTCGTCACCACCGGCATCCAGGGGTGGTGCAGCATCGTCGGTCACCGCCAGATGGGCATGACCTTCTCCATCGACGTCGAGGGTGCAGCGCCCGGCTCCCCGGCAGCCGACCCCAGTGCCGGTGCCGCGCCCGGGCACCAAGGCCACGCCGGTGGCGGGGGCCTGATCGCAGGCCCGTCGGCGGCTGACGACCTGGACCCGATGCGTAAACCCTCGGCCGACTTCGTCGCCCGAGACGCGAGTCTGCCCGCGCTGCCCCCACGGGGGGCTGCCCGCACCCACAAGGTGACCCTGCGCGTGCAAGAGCTCGAACTCGAGGTTGCCCCCGGGGTGCGCCAGAAGCGGTGGACCTTCAACGGTGCCGTTCCCGGCCCGACCCTGCACGGCCGGGTCGGCGACATCTTCGAGGTCACCCTCATCAACGACGGCAGCATGGGCCACTCGGTCGACTTCCACGCCGGGGACATCGCCCCCGATGAGCCGATGCGCACGATCCCCTCCGGGGAGTCTCTCGTTTACCGGTTCACCGCGAAACGCTCCGGGATCTGGATGTACCACTGCTCGACCACGCCGATGAGCAGTCACATCGCGGCCGGGATGCACGGCGCCGTGGTCATCGAACCCGATGACCTGCCGGTTGTGGACCGCTCCTACGTGTTCGTGCAGTCCGAGGTGTATTTGGGGGCGCAGAGGTCAACGCCGACAAGGTCGCCGCGGAAGCTCCGGACGCGGTGGTCTTCAACGGCTACGCAAACCAATACGACTACCGGCCGCTAGCGGCCAAGGTCGGCGAGCGGGTGCGCTTCTGGGTGCTACCCGCCGGACCGAACCGCGGCACCTCCTTCCACGTGGTCGGCGGGCAGTTCGACACCGTCTACCGCGAAGGGACGTACACGCTCAAGAACGGCCGCGGCCCCTTGGACGCTCCTTCGGCGAACAGCGGCGGCAGCCAAGCCCTGGACCTGGCCACGGCCCAGGGCGGATTCGTGGAGATGGTGCCCACCCAGGCCGGTCACTATCCCATCGTGTCTCACGTGATGATCGACGCCGAACGCGGCGCACACGGCATCCTGGAGGTGACGAAGTAACGCAGCGAGCGTGCGCGCCCGCTCAGTCGGCCTGCTGGGCGGGGTGGGTGGGCGAGCCAGCGGCTCGACGCGGCGCCGCCACGACCCCCGAGGAGGGCCCATGGCCCCGGACGCAGACCCCACGATCGATCTGTCCGCGCTACAAGACGTCGATCGATCCGACCCCGAGCTGCGGGCCTGGGTCAGCGAGCGGGTGCGCCGACTGGAAGCAGACGCTCGACGCTCGGCCGACACCCACCTGCTGCATGTGGAGCTGCCGCCGCAGTGGGGCATCGACCTGTACGTCAAAGACGAATCCACCCATCCCACCGGCAGTCTCAAACACCGCCTCGCCCGGTCACTGTTCATGTATGCGCTGGTGAACGGCTGGCTACGGCCCGGCAGCCTGGTCGTGGAGTCCTCCTCCGGCTCGACCGCCGTCAGCGAAGCGCACTTCGCGCGGATGCTCGACCTGCCCTTCGTTGCGGTGATGCCGCGCAGCACCAGCCCCGAGAAGATCCGCCTCATCCAAGCCCAAGGCGGGCGCTGCCACTTCGTGGATCGGGCCGACCAGATGTGTGCCGAGTCGGCCCGGCTGGCCGCCGAACACGGTGGCCACTTCCTGGACCAGTTCACCTACGCCGAGCGGGCCACGGACTGGCGGGGGAACAACAACATCGCCGAATCGATCCTGGACCAACTCGCCGAAGAACCGCACCCGATCCCCAGTTGGGTCGTCGTCGGGGCCGGGACCGGCGGCACCAGCGCCACCCTGGGGCGGTACGTGCGCTACCACCGGATGCCTACCCGGTTGTGCGTCACCGACGTGGAGAACTCGGCCTTCTACCCCGGCTGGAAGCAGCGCGACCCGCACGCCCGCAGCCAGGCCAGTTCCGCCATCGAAGGGATTGGGCGGCCGATCATGGAGCCCAGCTTCGTGCCAGCGATCGTCGATCGGATGATCCGGGTGCCCGATGAGGCCTCGGTGGCAGGGGCGCGTTTCCTCAGTGCCCGACTCGGCCGCCGGGTCGGAGCCTCCACCGGAACCAACATCGTCGGGGTCGCCGCGATCGTGCAGGGGATGCGCGCCGCCGGTGAGCGCGGCTCGGTCGTGACCTTGTTGTGTGACTCCGGCGAGCGATACGCCCACACCTACTTCGACGACGAATGGGTGCGCGCCCGCGGCTGGCAGATCGAGCCCTGGCAGCGGCGACTGGAGCAGGCACTGCCCACCCCGTAGCCGACCTCTGCCCTGCCGGGCGCTGCTGCTACGTGGCTGCCTGCCGCTGCTGCCCCGCCGCCTGCCCGGCGGCGTGGCCGCTGCAACCGGCAGACCCCCGTACCATCAGGAAGCGTGTCGACCACCTCGCCTTCCTCTCGTCCCGACCCGATGCCCACCGGCGCTCCGGGGTCCGAGACGCCGCCCGCCGCTGCCGAAGCACCCACCTGGGGGCCGCGCCAGCGCTCTGCCCGCATCCTGCCGCCGCAATTCGTCCGCGGGTTCGCGATGGGATCGGCCGATGTCGTCCCGGGAGTATCCGGCGGCACGGTCGCCCTGGCGCTGGGCATCTACCACCGGCTCGTCGCGGCTCTGGACCTGTGCGTGGACGTTGCCGCGGCCGCGCTGCGTCTGGACTGGCAGGGCGTTCAGGCCGCGCTGCGACAGGTCCCGTGGCTGTGGATCATCGGCCTGGGCACCGGCATCCTGTCGGCAGTGTTCCTGCTCGCCACACCGTTGGAGAAGGCCCTGGCCACCTACCCCGAACAGATGGCGGGCCTGTTCATG
Organism: Gephyromycinifex aptenodytis; assembly: GCF_012277275.1. GTDB lineage: Bacteria > Actinomycetota > Actinomycetes > Actinomycetales > Dermatophilaceae > Gephyromycinifex > Gephyromycinifex aptenodytis. The sequence continues at coordinate 1,800,968 of NZ_CP051155.1, forward strand.
GGGCTCATTCTCGGCGCCGCGGTGCTGTGTCTGCGTCAACTGCGCCAGATCACCCCGGCCGCGATGGTGTTGCTCGTGGTCTCAGCGATCGCGTTCTTCGTGCTGCTCGGTCTCAACCCCGCTACCCACGGTGAGGCCGTCGAGGGCGCCACCGCCCCCTGGTGGGCTTTCTTCGGAGCCGGCGCCATCGCCATCTGCGCGATGATCTTGCCCGGGATCAGCGGCTCCTTCCTGCTGGTCCTGATGGGCATGTACGCCCCGGTCCTCAGCGCCGTCTCACACCTGCGTCTGGGACACCTGGTGCTGTTCGCGTTCGGCTGCGCCCTGGGGTTGGCGTTGGCCTCCCGCGGTCTGAACTGGCTGCTGACCCACCACCACGACCCGCTCCTGGCGGCGATGATCGGGCTCATGCTCGGCTCCTTGCGAGTTTTGTGGCCCTGGCCACAGGGCCTGGCCAGCACCCGGCTGGCACTGCCGGAACCAGGGCAGGCGTTAGTGCCCATCGCGCTGGCCGTGGCGGGTTTTGCAATCGTTCTGCTCATCGACGTCATCGCCGCCAAGGCTGCCGCTCGCCGCAGCGTGGAATGAACCCCTGCGACTGGCCGTTGGCCCGAATGACCGTCGACCGGAAGGAAATGTATGTCTCGCATCGCCATCGTGGGCGGCCACGGCAAGGTGGCTCTCCTCCTTGCCCCCATCCTCACCGCCGCTGGGCACGAGGTCACCTCCTACATTCGCAACCCTGAACACGCCGCAGCGGTGGCATGCACCGGCGCCACCCCGGTGCTGGCCGACGTGGAGAAATTGTCGACGCAGGAACTGACCGACCTGCTCACTGATCAAGACGCCATCGTGTGGTCTGCCGGCGCCGGCGGCGGCTCGCCCGAGCGCACCTACGCCGTCGACCGCGATGCAGCGATCCGCTCCATGGACGCCGCGATGGCCTCCCGGACGCCGCGCTACGTGATGATCTCCTACTTCGGCGCCGGACCCGGTCACGGGGTGGCCGAAGACGACCCGTTCTTCCACTACGCCGAAGCCAAGACGGCGGCGGATGCCTACTTGCAGGAGAGCGACCTCGCGTGGACGATCCTGCGTCCGAGCCGGCTGACCAGCGAAGACCCCAGCGGACGGATCAGCTTCGACGATGCCCCCGGTCAGGTCTCGCGCGCCAACGTGGCCATGGTCGCGGCAACGACGTTCAGCCGCCCCAGCACGATCCGGCAGATCCTCACCTTCAACGACGGCGACACCCTCATCACCGACGCGTTGCCCAACTGAGCTCCGCGACCCTGGCGTTGGTGCACCCGCCGGGTCTGCTGCTGCTCGGTCTGCGCGCCAGGAGCACGGATTCAACCAGCACCGCAAATGACGTAGGGCCCACCCGTTCGGGTGGGCCCTACGTCATTGCTGGAGACAGTCAGCGACGAGTCGCTGCATGACTGCCCGCCGCTCGGTCGGCGGAAGAGGAGTCCCGCTCCAGGACGCTGCGTTCCCAACCGCGTTTGGCGTTGCGCGAACCCAGGCTGCTCGGGCGGGCCCGGTAGATGATGTAGGGACGCCACAAGTAGTCCAGCGGGGCGCTGAACACGTGCACCAGCCGGGTGAAGGGCCACAGGGCGAACAGCGTGAACGCGATGAGCGTATGCAGCTGGAAGGTCAGCGGCGCCTGCGTCATCAGCTCCGGTTGAGCGTTGAAGGTGAACAGGCTGCGGAACCAGATCGAGAGGCCCTCGCGGTAGTCGTAGTGGTTCACGACGTTACCGACCACCGTGTTGGAAAGCCCGAGCAGGATTGTCCCGGCCAGCAGCAGGTACATCATCTTGTCCATCGCCGTCGTGGCCCGGAACACCGGCCCGGTCATTCGGCGCCGGTAGATGAGCATGAGCATCCCCACCACGGTGCAGAACCCGGCAATCGCGCCGGTGACCACCGCCACCAAGTGGTACATCTCCTGGGTGATGCCCACCGCCGCCGTCCACCGCTTGGGGATGATCAACCCCATGATGTGACCGGCGATGACGAACAGCAGACCGAAGTGGAACAGCGGCGAACCGATCCGCAGCAGTTTGCTCTCATACATCTGCGAACTGCGTGTGGTCCAGCCGAACTTGTCGTACTTATAACGCCAGAAATGCCCGACGACGAAAATCGCCATGCAGATCCAGGGGACCATGACCCACAACACGACGTCCATGACTACGACCTCACTCCGGTGGCGACGTGACTACTCGAGACGTAGGCCTCCATACCGACTTCTTCATCGGGTGGGCCGGTGGCGATGAGACGGCGTACTGCATCCTTGTCGGAGCCGTCCAGGTTCGGCAGGGTTGCGCTGACAGCCGCGATGACGTGGGCATACACGGAACCACGGTCCTGCAACGAGATCCGCAACAGTTCCAGACCGGGCCGGTGGTCCAGGAGCAGGGTGCGCCCCACCGGCCCGTCGACACAGGCAGCGAAATCCAGCAGCACGCACAAGTGGTCCGGCAGCTCGGACTCATCGAGCTGAGCCCCGCAGGCCTGATACGTCTGTTTGATGTCCAACAACGCCATCCCGCGACGCCGGGTGTCACCGAAGGCGTAGTAGGTCAGGTGCAGGCAGCACCGTCGACGCATGTCGAAGGTCTCGACGTACTCGCTCTGGGCCTGCTCCAGCGGCACGGACTCCAGGTGCTCGATGACGGCCGACAGCTCGCGGACCGGACCGGCCTCCCGCGCGCAGCTCTCCTCGAGCGCGGCGCGCACCAGCGGCAACGACTCGATCAGCTCTTCGCTCGGGTACTCCAGCAGTAGCCCGGCTGCTTTGTAGATCGACTGATGCGCAGCAGACACCTTGACCCCGCGGGCGCGCTCCAGGACGTCCGTGGAACGCCGCGGCACCCGCGGCGCACCCTCCTGCGGAGTCCAGGGAACGCCGAGCCCGAGCTCGTCCTCCCCGCGCTGCTGGGAAGCCACTTGCGGTGCCGGTTTACGGCGGAACAACTGGATGGGGATCCTCATAGGGTCAGTCCCCCCTCGCGCTCGGAGGGATGACCCATCTCATCCGCCGTGGCGCGGCGAGCCGTCTCGCGGCGGGTCTGAATCGCCACCGGCACCGGACCACCTCGACCCGAATCGGCGCCGAACGGGCTCCCGCCGCCGTATTCGGAGACGGCGCACTCGGTGGCGAGTTCCTCCAGCCGGTGCGCATCCTCCGCGTGGGCACTGGGGATGACGTAGCGCTCTTCGTACTTGGCGATGGCAAGCAGCCGGTACATGTCGTACATGTCCTCTTCGGCCATCCCGACCGAGGCCGGGATCTCGGCGCGCGGATCGCGACCGAGGTTGATGTCGCGCATATATGAGCGCATGGCCGCCAGCTTCTTCAGCACGTCGTCGACGACGCTGACGTCCCCGGCGGTGAACAACTCGGCCAGGTACTCGCTCGGAATCCGCAGGGTGTCGATGGCCGCGAAGAGCACCTCGTGGCTCTCGGGGTCAACGTCACGAACCGCGGTGCGGGTGACCTCGTCCACGATCGGCGACAGCGGCGGGATGTACCAGACCATCGGCATGGTGCGGTATTCCGGGTGCAGCGGCAGCGCGATCTCGTAATCGTGGATGAGCCGGTAGACCGGCGAGCGCTGGGCGGCTTCCATCCAGTCGCCGGGGATACCCGCCCGCTCGGCTTCCCGCTGCACCTGTGGGTCGTGCGGGTCCAGAAAACACTCTCGCTGTGCGCGGTACAGGTCCTTGTCCTGCGGCATCGAGGCCGCTTCGAGCACCTTGTCCGCGTCGTAGAGGACCAGACCGATGTAGCGCAGTCGACCCACGCAGGTCTCGGAGCACACGGTGGGGATGCCGACCTCGACCCGCGGGAAGCAGAACGTGCACTTCTCGGCCTTGCCGGTGCGGTGGTTGAAGTACACCTTCTTGTACGGACAGCCGGTGATGCACTGTCGCCAACCGCGGCAGGCGTCCTGATCCACCAGCACGATGCCGTCCTCGGCCCGCTTGTAGATCGCCCCGCTCGGGCAGCTCGCCACACAGCTGGGGTTGAGGCAGTGCTCACAGATGCGCGGCAGGTAGAACATGAAGGTCTTCTCGAACTCCATCTTCACTTCCGCGGACACCTTGGCCAGGACCGGGTCCTGACTGAGCAGCTTCGGTGATCCCCCCAGGTTGTCGTCCCAGTTAGCCGACCATTCGATGTTCATCGGCTTGCCGGAGATGAGTGAGTACGGCCGCGCCACCGGGGTGTGCTCCTGCAGCGGAGCCTTGGTGAGGGTGTCGTAGTCGTAGGTCCACGGCTCGTAGTAGTCGTTCATGCTCGGCAGCACCGGGTTGGCGAAGATCTGCAGCAGTTTCTTGACCCTGCCGCCTGCACGCAGCTTGAGCCGGCCGTTGCGGGTGAGCATCCAGCCGCCCTGCCAGCGATCCTGATCCTCATAGGTGCGTGGGTAGCCCAAGCCGGGACGGGTCTCGACGTTGTTCCACCACACATATTCCAGGCCCGAGCGGTTCGTCCAGGCCTGTTTACAGGTCACGGAGCAGGTGTGACACCCGATGCACTTGTCGAGGTTCATCACCATCGCCATCTGGGCCATGATTCTCATCGGTTCACTCCTGCGGTCGAGGCGACGGCGAAGGGGTTCTCGGGGACAGTGACTGCGCGCTCTGGGCCGAAGTCGGGAGTCGGCGAGAGCCTGCGAGATGTGCGCATCAGTAGGTCACGTCCTGGCTGCGGCGGCGGATGACCGTGACCTCATCACGCTGGTTACCGGTTGGCCCGTAGTAGTTGAACGCCCAGGAGATCTGGGCGTACCCGCCGGCGACGTGGCTGGGCTTGAACAGCACCCGGGTCGCGGAGTTGTGGATGCCGCCACGCTTGCCGCTGGCTTCCGCGAGCGGGACGTCGACGGTGCGGTCCTGGGCGTGGTGCATGTACACCAGGCCCTCCGGCATCCGGCTGGAGACGATGGCGCGCGAGACCAGGACGCCGTTGCGGTTGACCGCCTCGATCCAGTCGTTGTCCTCGATGCCGAGCTTGGCCGCGTCGACATCACTCATCCAGATCGCCTGGCCACCACGGGCAAGGCTGAGCATGAGCAGGTTGTCCTGGTACTCGCTGTGGATCGACCACTTGTTGTGCGGGGTGAGGAAGCGGACTGTCAGGCCCAAGCCCTCGGCGTCGGGGTCGCCCAGCTTCGGCTCACCGTAGAGCAGGTTCATGTTCAGCGGCGGACGGTAGACGGGCAACGCCTCGCCGGACTCCTGTAGCCAGTCGTGGTCGATGTAGAAGTGCATGCGCCCGGTCAGGGTGTGCCACGGCTTGAGCCGTTCCACGTTGACGACGAACGGGGTGTAGCGGCGCCCACCGTGTTCGCTACCCGACCACTCCGGTGAGGTGATGACCGGCTGCGGCTGCACCTGGGTGTCGGTGAAGGTCACCCGCCGCCCGGCCTCGCCCTCGGACAGGTCGGCCAACTTCTGGCCGGTGCGGACCTCCATCTGCTTCCAACCATCGGTGGCCAATCGCCCGTTGGTCGTGCCCGACATGGCCAGGATCGCCTCGCACATGTCTCGATCACGGGCCAGCGAAGCCGAACCGTCACCGGCGCCGCCGCGCACCCGGCCGTTGCGCCCGGTGAGCACCTCGACCTCTTCGCTGAGATCGAAGACGACACCCTTGACGGGCATACCCAGCTTGGCGGCCAGCGGGCCGATGGAGCCCCACTTCTCGCCGATCTTGGTGTAGTCGCGTTCCACCTCGACCATCTTCGGCATCGTCTTGCCGGGGATGGGCTCGCACTCGCCCTTGCGCCAGTCGCGGGTCACACCGCGGGGGTAGGCGAGCTCGTCCGGGGTGTCATGTTGCAGCGCGGCCAGGACGAGGTCGGTGCGGGTGTCCAGGTGCCCGGCCGAGAGTTCGCTGACCTTCTCCGCCAGGTCCTTGAAGGCGACGTAGTCGCTGCGGGCCTGCCACGGCGGGGCGATAGCTGGGTTGAAGGAGTGCACATAGGGGTGCATGTCGGTGCTGCTCAGATCGAACTTCTCGTACCAGGTGGCGGCCGGGAAGACGATGTCGGAGAACAACGTCGTGCTCGTCATGCGGAAGTCCAGGCAGGTCAGCAGGTCGAGCTTGCCTTCGGGCTGGTCCTCGTTCCACTGCACCTCGCTGCCGCGGTGGCCCGCTGGGGCCGGTGTGGCACGCAGCGAGTGGTCAGTGCCGAGCAGGATCTTGTTGAAGTATTCGTTGCCCTTGGAGCTGGAACCCATGAGGTTCGAGCGCCAGACCGTGAGCACCTTGGGGTGGTTGTCCGGGCCGTCCGGGTCTTCAGCCACGAAGCGCATCCGGCCCTCTTTGAGCTCCCGGACGACGTACTCGGCCGGCTTCAGACCTTCGGCCTTGGCTGCGTCGCAGTGGTCGAGGATGTTGCCGGACAGGGTCGGGAAGCTCGGCATCCAACCCATTCGCGCCGAGGCGGCGAGCAGGTCGGCTGGCGACTTGCCCTTCCAGGCGCCGGTGCCCACCGAGCTGGCCAGCGCGTCAGCGCCGTGCGAGTCGTACCGCCACTGCCCGGTGTGGGTGTAGAAGAAGGCCGCCGAGATGTTCTGGCGGGGTGGGCGCACCCAGTCCAGCGCGAACGCCAACTGCGCGAACCCGGCGAAGGGGCGCACCTTCTCCTGCCCGACGTAGTGGGCCCAGCCGCCGCCGTTCTTGCCCTGGCAGCCGGTCAGGGTGGTCAGGGTGAGGAAGGCGCGGTAAATGGTGTCGGAGTGGAACCAGTGGTTGGTGCCGGCACCCATGAGGATCATGCAGCGGCCATCAGATTCCACCGCGGTGTGCGCGAACTCCCGGGCGATGCGGACGCACTGCGCCGAAGGCACGCCGGTCAACGATTCCTGCCACTCGGGGGTGCCGACCGCATCCGGGTCGTCGTATCCCGAGGGCCAGCTGCCGGGCAGACCCGGCCGCGAAACGCCGTACTGGGCCAACAGCAGGTCGAAGACCGTGCACACCCGGCGACCGGCGACCTCGCGCACCGGCACGCCACGCACCACCGAGGCGCCGGAGCCGTCAGCGGTGTCGAAACGCGGCAGCGTGACCTCGAGGGTCTGCCCGCCCTCGGCGTAGACCGACATCAACGGACGGATGTCGCCCAGGTCGAGGTTCCAGTTGCCCTTGCCGGACTCGCCGTAGCGGAAGCCCATCGACCCGTTCGGCACGACCGGACGACCGGCCGGGTCCTGCGCGCCATCCAGCAGAACGGTCTTGAACTCGGCGTTCTCGGAGTCATCACCGAGGTCGGCGGCGGTGAGGAACTTGTCCGGCACGACCATGCCGTCGCGCTCTATGAGCTGGACCAGGAACGGGGAGTCGCTGTAGGTGGCCAGGTAGGACTCGAACTGCGGCGTCGAACGATCGACGAAGAATTCCTTGAGGATGACGTGACCCATGGCGATCGCCAGGGCGGCGTCGGTGCCGGGGTGGATCGCGACCCACTCGTCGGCGAACTTGGAGTTGTCGGCGTAATCGGGGCTGACCGAGACCACCTTGGTGCCCCGGTAACGCACCTCGGTCATGAAGTGCGCATCCGGGGTGCGGGTGACCGGGACGTTCGAGCCCCACATCATCAGGTAGGCGGCGTCCCACCAGTCGGCTGATTCGGGGACGTCGGTCTGGTCGCCGAAGACCTGCGGACTGGCCGGGGGCAGGTCGGCATACCAGTCGTAGAACGACAGCACGGTGCCGCCGATGAGGGAGTAGAAGCGGGTACCGGCTGCGTAAGAGGCCATCGACATGGCCGGGATCGGCGAGAAACCGGCGGTGCGGTCGGGACCGTAGGCCTTGATCGTGTAGACGTGCGCGGCAGCGACGATCTCGACCGCTTCGTTCCAGGTCGTGCGGACCAGCCCGCCCTTGCCACGGGCTCGCTTGTACCGATTGGCCTTCTCCGGGTCTTCCACGATGGAACCCCAGGCCAGTACCGGGTCGCCGTGCTCGCGCAGGGCCTCGCGGTACAACTCCAACAGGATGCCGCGGGCGTAGGGATAGCGCACCCGGGTCGGGCTGTAGGTGTACCAGGAGAAGGCAGCACCACGCGGGCATCCGCGCGGTTCGTACTCGGGGCGGTCCGGGCCGACCGTGGGGTAGTCGGTCTGCTGCGCTTCCCAGGTGATGATGCCGTCCTTGACGTACACCTTCCACGAGCAGGAGCCCGTGCAGTTCACGCCGTGCGTGGAGCGGATGACCTTGTCGTGGCTCCAGCGATCACGGTAGAAGGCGTCAGCGCTGCGCCCACCCTCGTGGGTGATGGTGCGCAGATCTTCGGACACATCGCTGGAGCGTTTGGTGAAACGGCGCCCCATCTTCAGGAGGGCGTCGGAGGCGGACCCATCCATGCCTGCGGGCGGGCGGATTCCGGAGGTGGTGCTCACGTGCAGCTCCTTCATGGCGGGGCGGACCCTGCCATTTATACCGGATGTGACCCTTTTAATGCTGGGGTGTCCCCATTAACGGGGCGAATAACCCGGCAACTCCAGCAGGTCGAGCGCGCACACGTCTTGACTCACCCACGGCCGCAGACTGGTCGAGACCCGGCCGCGCGAGGTGGCCTCGATGATCCGCTCCATCATTCCCAGGTGCATCCGGCACAGCAGCGGGTCGATGGCGCCGTTGCGCACGAAAGGACAGCCTCGAAGGAGCAGCGAGGTGGGTTGTGCGGCGTTCACCGAAGCCGAGAATCCCAGCGAAGACGAGAAGAAGGCGATCTTGCCCATGTGGTCTGCCAGGGGCAATTCGTCGTAGGAGTCCGCTTCGTGCTCATCATGATCGGGCACGTCTTGCGCCAGCAGAGCACCGCCCCACTCGCGGCCGATCTGATGCGCCGCCAGGGCCGGGTCCGGGTGGCTGGCCCGCAGCACGCGAGCTGTGGCGTCCAGCACCTGGGCGAGCATCCGTACTGGTAGATCGACATCCACCGGCCCGATTGCCAGATAGCCCCAGGACGGACGGCCGCGCCCGAGGGTCGGCATTCGCTCCCTGCCGACCAGGCCCGTTTCGCGCAACGCTTCCAGTGTCTCGCGCACGGAGCTCGGCTGCACTCCCAGCTCGGCCGCCAACTCGCTGGCAGTCACCGCCTCTGCCCGCCCGGCGAGCGCAGCCAACGCAGTCCGCTGGGCAGGCGTGAGCGCCGTCAGCCGGGCGAAGGACTCAGACAGCGCTGAGCGTGGCCCCGTAGACCCCGTCATGTACCGCTCCTTCACCGCATGCAGGCGAGCACGGCCACCCGCGCCCGCTAAGCAGGCCACCTACATCTGCGGTGACATAGGCAACACCTGATGTGACCCGTTCAGCGCGCCGGTGTCCACCCCCGCTACATTTTGCAGGACAACAACTGCGATAAAACACCGCAGGGACTTGTTAAACGTTACTCCGCCAACCTGACTCCCGCTTCGACCCCGAGGACCTCATGAGCACCGCCTCGCCGCCAGCCGGTACGCAGTCATCCCCAGCGCCAACACAGGAGGCCCCCGGCGCCTACCGCGTGATGTGGATCTCCACCATCTCCTTCACCGTGATGTTCGCGGTGTGGCTGATGTTCGGGATCCTAGGCATCCCGATCCAGAAGGAACTGGGCCTCACCGATCCCGAACTGGCGTGGATCTCCGCCGTAGCGGTCCTCAACGGTTCGCTCTGGCGACTGCCTGCAGGCATGCTCGCCGACCGGATCGGCGGCCGGAAGATGACGATCGCGATGCTGGCGATCACGGCCGTGCCCGCCTACCTGGTGGCCCACACCCGCTCCTACGGAATGCTGCTGCTGCTCGCCTTCCTCGTCGGCTTCGCCGGCAACCTCTTCACGGTGGGCATCGCCTGGAACGCGGCGTGGTTCACCCGCAAACGGCAAGGTTTTGCGCTCGGACTGTTCGGGGCCGGCAACATCGGCGCCTCAGCGACGAAGTTCATCGGTCCGGCCCTGATCACCGGCACCGCCGGGGCGACCTACTTCGGCTTCGTCGAGGGCGGTTGGCGGATCGTTCCGGTCATCTACTCCGTGCTGCTCATCGTGTTGGCGATCGCCACCTGGATCATCGCCCCGCGCAACGACCGGATGCCGGGGGCGAGCAAACCTGTGGGTGAGATGCTCGCCCCGCTGCGGCATCTGCGGGTGTGGCGCTTCAGCCTCTACTACGTCGCGGTGTTCGGCGCCTACGTCGCGCTCTCGGCCTGGATGCCCAAGTACTACGTCGACAACTTCGATGTCCCGTTGCAGACCGCCGCGCTGTTGACCGCCTCGTTCATCTTCCCCGCCTCGCTGCTGCGCCCGGTCGGCGGATGGATCTCGGACAAGTGGGGCGCCCGCAAGGCGATGTACCTGACGTTCGGCGTCATGTTGCTGACGACCGGCATCTTGATGATGCCCAACGGACACCTCGTCATCGCCCACGCCGACGGCACCCAGAGCGAGCATCTGGCCTGGAACCTCGGGCTGGTTCCGGTGGCCACCCTGGTCTTCCTGCTCGGCTGCGCGATGGGTATCGGCAAGGCAGCCGTCTACAAGCACATCCCGGAGTACTACCCCGACAACGTCGGCTCCGTCGGCGGTCTGGTCGGCATGCTCGGCGGACTCGGCGGGTTCATCCTGCCGCCGCTGTTCGCCTACACCAAGGTCTGGACGGGCTTCCCCACCAGCACCTTCTTCGTCCTGTTCGTGCTCATCGCGATCTGCGCCACGTGGATGCATGTGACGATCCTGCGGATGCACGAGAGGGAATCACCCGGTATCGCGCGGGATATCGACGATGCCGGCGTCCTGTCCACTTCCTCCACCCGTCTGAGCGAGGTTTCCTCATGAGCAGCGTCCCCGCCACGCCGGCCAAGCAGTCCGGTGAGTGGTTGAAAAGCTGGGATCCGGAGAACGAGGCCACCTGGGACAAGGGTCTGGCCTGGCGCACCTTGTGGATCACCACCTTCTGCCTGACCTTGGCGTTCATCGCCTGGTTCCTGCCCAGCGCGATCATCCCGAAGTTGAATGCCCTCGGTTACAACTTCACCAAGGGCCAGCTCTACTGGATGGCCGCCATGCCCGGCCTGGCAGCAGGTTTGCTGCGTCTGGTGTGGATGGTGCTGCCACCCATCATGGGCACCCGCAAGATGGTCACCTTGACCTCGCTGCTGCTCATCGCCTCCACGTTGGGCTGGGGCGTGCGCGTCCAACAGCCGACGGCTCCGTATTGGGAACTCATGGTGCTGGCATTCCTGGCCGGTGTCGGCGGTGGCGCGTTCTCGGGCTTCATGCCGAGTACTTCCTACTTCTTCCCTCGGCGGATGCAAGGAACCGCATTGGGCCTGCAGGCCGGTCTGGGTAACTTCGGGGTCTCCATCGTCCAGCTCACCACGCCGTATCTCATCGCGTTGGGCGGGCTGGCCATCTTCGGCGGCAGTCAGCAACTGCAGATGCCGGGCGTGCCGGTCAAGAGCGTCTTCTACCAGAACGCGGCCTTCGTCTGGATCCCGTTGATGCTCGTCGGCGCCATCCTGGCCTGGACGATGCTGAAGTCGGTGCCGATCAAGGCCAACATCAGGCAGCAGTTCGACATCTTCAGCAATGTCGACACCTGGTACATGACGCTGCTCTACATCATGACCTTCGGTACGTTCTCGGGCCTGTCGGCGCAGTTCGGTCTGCTCATGGCCAACCTGTACGGCATCGGCAACCCCGAAATCGTGGTGGGCGCCGGCGCAGACGCCCAGATGCTCATCGCGGGTTATTCCGTGCCCGACGTAGCCAAGTTCGTCTTCCTCGGCCCGCTCATCGGCGCCGGGGCTCGGGTGGTGTTCTCACCGTTGACCGACAAGATGGGCGGTGGAATCTGGACCCTCATCTCTGGGATTGGGCTGGTGGCCTCGATCGCCTACACCATTCCGACGCTGACCCCCGACACGACCTCGGCAGCGACCCTGGACGCCGGCTTCGCCAAATTCCTGGGCGGGATGCTCGCCATCTTCCTGTTCTCCGGGATCGGCAATGCGTCCACGTTCAAGCAGATGCCGATGATCTTCGAGAAGCGGCAGGCCGGTGGCGTCATCGGTTGGACAGCCGCGATCGCCGCCTTCGGTCCGTTCTTCTTCGGGATCGGCCTGAGCGTCATGGCGCCGGGCACCTTCTACATGATCGGCTTGGTCTTCGCCGTCATGTGCGTAGTCATCACCTGGGTGCGGTACGTGCGCCCTGGGGCGCCCAAACGTAGCTGAACTGCTCCCGTACCGGACGCCAGACAGCCCGCCACCTCGGTCGAGGTGGCGGGCTGTCCGTTGACTGCAGCTATCTGCTGAGCTGGTCGTTTCCGGCCGGCGCCAGTTGTCAGCTCTGTTCGGCCAGACGGGCCAGGAACAGGATCTGGGCGACGATGAGGTCTTCCAGTTCCTTGGGGTCCACCGACTCGTCGGGGCCGTGGATGCGTGCCTTCTCCTCGTCTTCGGCGCCCCACAAGATCGCTTCGGCGCCCGGGGAGGTGTCCAGGAAGGTCTGCACCAGCGGGATCGACCCGCCGGAGCCGTGCTGGCCGCAGGGAGCCCCGAAAGCATCGCTCATCGCTGATTCCGCCACGGTGGTGGCTGGACCGCCCTCGGCGGCCTTCCACGCACCGAACAGCTTGTAGTCACCGATCTCGAGCTGAGCCCCGCGCGGGGTGTGCTCACGCAGGTGCTTCTCCAGGGCGTCGAGCTGGACCTGGGGGTCGCAACCGGGCACGATCCGAAGGCTGATTCGGGCGCTGGCCTGCGGGATGACGATGTTGGCGGCGCCCTCCACCGGCGGCGCGTCGATGCCGATGACGGTGGCCGCGGGACGGCTCCACAACCGGCTGGACAGTCGGCCGGAGCCCTGCAGCTGAACGCCGTCGAGAACGGCGGCCGAGGCGCGGAAGCCCTCTTCGTCGATGTCTTCCTCGTCGGGCCAGTCGAAGGAGTCCAGCCCCTCGATCACGGTGGCGCCGGTCTCGTCGTACATCGAGGCCAGCAGCTGGACGAGCGCAACAAGCGCATCGGGTGCGGCGCCGCCGAACAACCCGGAGTGCAGCGCTTTGTCCACGGTGCGCAGGTGCACGGTCACCGAGCAGTCCCCGCGCAGACCCGTCGTCAACGCAGGCCGCCCGACGCTCTGGTTGCCCGAATCGGCAACGACGAAGACGTCGGAGCGGAAGTCTTCCGGATGGTTCTCGACGTGGGCCTCGATGTGGCTGCCGGTCTCTTCCTCGCCTTCCAGGCAGAGCCGCACGGTGACCGGAGGCTTACCCTCGAAGGCTGCCAGTGTGGCCAGGATCGCCACCACACCTGACTTGTCGTCGGCGGAGCCGCGGCCGTACAACCGGCCGTCCTCGCCCTCGGTCAGACTCCACGGGTCGACGGTCCACCCCTGTGATTCGGGGGCCGGTTGCACGTCATAGTGCGCGTACATGGTGACGACGGGCGAACCCTGCGGGCCAGGGATCTCGGCGAACACCGCGGGATACCCGCCCTCGATCTCGCGCAGATGTACGCCTTCGACGCCTGCCTCGGTGAACATCCGCACCAGGTCGTCGGCGATGGCCTTCATCGGCTCAGGCGGAAAACCCGGGAAGGCGATGGATCGGTGGGCGACGAGAGTTGCGAGGTTCTCGCGCACAGTGGGCATCTGCGCCTGGGCGAGTTCGCGGGCCTTGCTGACATCCATGTGAGCTCCTTGATTCGACGGGCCCCTCCATCGTCTCGCGCCCGAGCGCCCGGCACCTGCCGAACTACGGAAACCGCCGTCGCAAGGGCCATACCGGGGCGCGACATCGCAGCCACAGCGCAGCGGCAGAGTGCTGACAGCACCGGCTCACCGCCCCGCCGCATACACCGGGCACCGGGCACCGGGCACCGGGCACCGGGGGCAGGCGAGGTTGCTATTCCGGCTAGGTCGGCGCCGTTACAGCGCTGAAGCAGCCTGGCGCACTCGGTGATTGGCATTGTCTCCAGGACGCCGCCGGACGTGGCCCCTGTTCCACGTCCGGCGCGCTCCCCCGGGAGCCGCCGGTTCTGGCCCGGCGAGACGCCTGCGCCGCGATAGGCGCGTGGCAGAGACCAAGGGCCTCTACAAGCAAGGAACTTACGGGGATCTGACCTAAACCGGATCCACCCCAGGGATGAACCTGACACCGACGTAAGTCGCACATACCCAGCGACCAAAGTCCGGGCACCAACCCGCAGCTAAGGCGGGTTCAGCTAACCCTTAACCACATTCGTCTCAAGCGGCCGCAGAACGGGAGAAGGTGGCGTGCCACTCGAGCTCGGCCACCTCCTGCACGGCCACGCTGTACTCCCCCGGAAGTCGCGATTCCAGCAGCTCGGCGATGGGTGAGGGGTCGGTGACGCCGATGATCTTCACGCTGCCGGCAGCCGGGAGGCCCATGAGCACGCCGAAGATCGCCGACTGCCGGATCGTCGGGTCGATCGCCCGCGCGTCGAGCGTGGGGACATAGCTGCCGCCACCGCACATCCCACCGCAGCCGCCGCCGCCGCAACCGCCGCCGTTGTTCTCAGCGGACTTGGCGCCGCCGCCGCAACCGTGCCCGTTGGTGTGCTCGCTCATAGGAAACTCCTGTCGATGCGGGTAAGGCCAGACCCCCATTCTGCTGTGTCCAGCCCGGCGTGCACGACCGGTCCCCGACCCGGTGCCCACGCAGTGCGTGTCGGCACCCCTGGGGGCGGTATTTTCGGGCGACACGGGCCGAAATCGGCAGCCTGCAGACTGCCAGCCGGCACCGCGGGAAGGCCGCCTGTCAGACTGGGGAGCACACGCGCGTCCTACGCGCCGTACGCAGGATGCGAGACAGCCCCCAGGAGTTGCCATGTTGGTCCGCGAGATCATGACTTGCCCCGCTCTGTCCATCCACGCCGACGCCGACCTCGACGCTGCAATTCAGCTTCTGGCCGGCAAACGGGTCACCGCTCTCCCCGTGGTCGACGAGCATGAACACCTTGTCGGGGTGCTGAGCGAGATCGACGTCTTGCGCCGGGCGGTCGAGCCCGACACGCGCGCGCACGCGATCCCGGTGCAGCAGACCGCGCCGCTGCCCAAGACGGTGTCCGAGATCATGACCACCTCGCCGCACACCACGACCGAGGGCGCTGACGTCACCGACCTCATCGAGCTGTTCACAAAAACCAGCGTCAAGAGCCTGCCGGTCGTTCGCGGCCCCAAGCTCATCGGCGTCGTGAGCCGCAGCGACATCATCCGCGCCCTCTGGCGCACCGATGCCGACCTGCTGGATGACCTGCGCTCGGCCTTCCACGACTACGGCCAGGACTCCTGGAAGATCTCCGTCGAGCATGGCGTGGTCAAGGTCGGCGGTGTCGGATCGAGTCGTGAGCGAGACATCGCTGCGGCAATCGCCCGCTCGGTACTCGGCGTGCGCCGGGTCCACGTCATCGAGCCCGAAGACCCCGCGGCGTGACGCCCCCCTCATCGGCGCACGACGCCCCCGACGAGCAGGCAACCTCCCAGGTCGAACAAGAGCCCACAGTCGTGACCGCAGCGGGCAACCCCCGCGCATCGTCCTCCCGGACGGCGATGTGGGTGGCGGTCATCGCGGTGATCGCACTGGTCACCGGGGTTATGGCATTCGCGGCCGGGCGACGCGCAGGCGATGCAGCGGATGCTCCCGCGGTCGCGGCCAGCGCGACCAACGCGCCCACAGAACCGGGTGCGCCCCCGGCGGGCGAGGCCGGAAATCCCTCGGAGGATGAGCTCAACGCAATGCTGGCCAAGCTGCCCCGCCGGGACCCCAACGATCCGATGGCCAAGGGCCGGCCCGACGCCAAGGTCGTCCTGATCGAGTATTCGGACTGGCGTTGCCCCTTCTGCGCACTCTGGGCACGAAACACCCTCCCGGCGCTACAAACCCACCTAGAAGACGGCACCTTGCGGATCGAATACCGCGACATGCCTATCTTCGGGGAACAGTCCGAGGTCGCCGCGCGCGCCGGACGTGCCGCCGCGACCCAAGGCCAGTTCTGGCCCTTTTACGACGCCGTCTTCGAGGCCGCGCCCGAGCGAGGCCACCCCAATCTCGACCAAGCCAAGCTGCGCGAACTGGCCCAGAAGGCAGGCGTGCTCGACCTCGAGCGGTTCGAGGCCGACCTTGCCGACGCCAAGACCGACGAGGGTATCGAGCGCGATGTCGCCGAAGCCCAACAGTTGGGCGCGCCGCGAAGCGTGCCGCTGTTCATCGTCGGCGATGAGGCCCTGATGGGTGCCCAACCCACTGAAGCCTTCCTGGCCGCCATCGAGCGGCAGGCCGCCAAGGCCGGCTGAGTGGGTACCGGATTGGGCATCGGCGACATCGGATACGCCGCGGCGTTCCTGGGTGGAGTGGCAACCTTGCTCAGCCCGTGCGCCGCAATGCTGCTGCCAGCGTTCTTCGCTTACGCCTTCACCTCGCGCACGACCCTCATCGGTCGAACGGGCCTGTTCTATCTCGGGCTCCTGACCACCCTGGTTCCGCTGGGTGCGCTGGCGGGCAGCCTGGGCGCTCTGCTCGTCGAGCACCGCCCGAGGGTGGTTCTGGTGGTCGGAGTCCTGGTGATCATCTTCGGGGTACTGCAAGCCGGCGCAATCCCGCTACCCGGTTTGACGCGGCGCCAGTCGCGCGGAGCGGACTCCGCCAGCCCGGTCTCGATCTACCTGCTCGGCACCGCCTACGGGATCGCCGGCGTGTGCTCGGGGCCGATTCTGGGTTCGGTGCTGGCCGTCGCAGCGCTGGGAGGGGACGTGCTGTACGGCGGGATCCTGCTGGCCGTGTACGCCGCGGGAATGCTGCTGCCGCTGCTGCTGCTAGCGCTTGCCTGGGACCGCTTCGACCTGGGCTCGGCGCGCTGGCTGCGCCCCCGGCCGGTGCGGCTGGCGCTGCCCGGAGCCCATGTCGAAACGACCGTCGGCAACCTGGTCTCGGGAGGCTTGTTCGTTCTCGTGGGGCTGGTGCTGGTGTTCACCGAGGGCACCGCGGCTCTGTCCGGGGTCCTGGGCGTGCAAGCTCAGCAGTCCCTGGAAGTAGCCACCCGGCAGTGGGCTGCGCGGATCCCTGATCTGGCGGTCATCCTCGGTCTGGCCGTGTTGGCTGTGCTCGCAGTGGTGGTCGCCGCCCGCAGCCGTCGGCGCCACCAGCAGACGACAGACCGCCCGCTGTAGCGCCGAACGGCACTAGCAACGGGCGGTCTGGCTAGCTCAATCGGAACCGCGCCGAAGACTGGGCCACGGGGCTTTGCGCCCCGGCGAAGGCTCGGCCTCGATCTGACGCACCTGCACCACTTGCGGGCAGGCGGCCCGAAGGTCGGCCTCCACTCGAGTGTGCAATGTGGAGCTGGCGCCCGAGCAGTGGCCGCAGGCCCCGGTGAGGCGCACATCGACGCGGCCATCCTGAACCTGGACCAACTCGATGTGGCCGCCATGCGAGCGCACATACTCACCTGCCGGGCCCTGGATGACGCACTGGGCAGCCCAGGCCAACTCCCGGTCGCTGTCGTTGTAGGCAACCTGGGCCGCGCGATCTGCTTCAGGAGACAGCGCATCTGCACTGTTTTGCCCCGATTGGCGAACGATCCATCCGTCGGCGTCGGCCAGCGCCGCCGTCAACGCCGTCCGTACGCGCGGGCCCAGCTCCCGCCAGGAGCCACCTTCGGGCAGCGTGATGAGCACGGCTGCCGGCTCGACCCGCATCCCGGCCAACTCACCGGTGCTGAGCAGACGCCCCAGCTCGCCAGGTGCCTGCGACACGTCGCCGCGCACCGGCAGCGCCCCCGGCGGAGTCACCCACCGAAGCTGCAACGGCTCACCGGGCACCGATTCCGGGTGTACGGGAATGAGTTCCATCGTCGTTCCTTCGCTCAACCCGTCCATGCGGAGACGACGAGCCGGGCCAGATAGCCCAACCCCCAGGCGAGAGCGAACATATACCCGAAGGCAATCGCGGGCCACTTCCAGGAACCGGTCTCGCGTCTCATCACCCCTACGGTTGCCATGCACTGCAGGGCGTAGAGGAAGAAGACGAGCAGCGCGGCGATCGTCGGCGGCGAGAACAGTGGCTCACCGGCGTGTTCACCGTCTGCCACGGTCATGTTGGCCAGCGCGTCGCCGGGGTTATCCGGATCGCTGGCCGCGGCAACCTGCCCCAGGGTCGCCACGAACACTTCGCGGGCCGACAACGACGCCAGGACACCGATGTTGATGCGCCAGTCGAAGCCGAGCGGTTCGAAGACCGGCTGGGCCACCCGTCCGAGGGAGGCTGCGTAGCTGTTGTCGAGCACGTACTCGGCCACGACGCCTTCGTCGTTGACGTCGATCCCGGCAGCGGACATCTCCGCAGGCGAGCGGGCGGGCAGGTTGAGCAGCAGCCACAGGATGATCGTCGTGGTCAAGATGATGGTCGTGACCTTGCGCAGGAAGGCCCGGCAGGAGTCCCACACGGCCAGTCCGACCGAACGAAGGCTGGGCACCCGGTAGGTCGGCATCTCCATGTAGAACGGCAGTACCGGTCCACGCCGTTCGCCGAAGCGCTGGAAGACCCACGCGGCGGCCATCGCCGAGACCGCCCCGGCCAGGTAGAGGGCGAACATGATCGTGCCTTGGGCGCCGAAGGGCCCGAAGGTGGCCTCGCGGGGCACCAGCAGGCCGATGAGCAGCACATAAACCGGCAACCGGGCCGAGCAGGTCATGAGCGGCGCGGCCATCATCGTGGAGATGCGGTCCCGCGCCGAAGGCAGCGTACGGGTGGCCATGATGCCCGGGATCGCGCAGGCCACGCTGGAGAGCAGGGCCACGAAGGCTCGCCCTTCCAAGCCCGCCCGGCTCATCACACGGTCCATGAGGAAGGCCGCCCTGGACATGTATCCGACGCCCTCCATGAGGGAGACCAGGAAGAACAACAGGGCGATCTGCGGGAGGAAGACCAGCACGCCTCCCACCCCACCGATGAGCGCGTCAGACAGGAAGCTGGCCAGCCACGGGTTCGTGACGTGCTCGGCGACCAGCCCGCCAAGGGCGGCGAAGGCCGACTCGACCAGGTCCTGCAGCGGCGCCGCGACAGTGAAGATCGTCTGGAAGAACGCGAACATCACGGCGAAGAAGACCAGCGTTCCCCACACCGGGTGCAACAGGACCGAATCGATGCGCCGGGTGCGCTGGTCGGCTTGCGGAACTGTGTAGCGCGCAGAGCTGAGCACGGAGTCGATCCACGAGGTCAGCTCGGCTGGGTCCGTGGGCGGGGGCACAACCGGGGTGGGCCAGGACCGGGCATCGGCCAGGCGGCGTCGCAAGTCCGCCAGTCCGGCGCCACCGCCCACCACCGGGACGACCGGCACCCCGAGCGCCCGTTCCAGCGCGGCTAGGTCCAAAGCGCCACCGCGGCGTTGCAGTTCGTCACCGAAGGTGACCACCACGGTGCTGGGCAAACCAACCTGCAGGACATGGGCGAGCAGCCCCAGGGAGCGACGCAGAGTCGTCGCATCCAGCAGCACCAGCAGCGCATCTGGGGTCTGCGTCGCGGCGTCCTCGGGATCGAGCACGTCGATGACGACATGCTCGTCCGGGCTGATCGGGTCCAGGCTGTAGGTGCCCGGCAGGTCCTCGATGAGCAGGTCCTCACCATCGACCCGGCATAGTCCTTCGTAACGTGCCACGGTCACGCCGGGATAGTTGCCGGTCTTGGCCCGCAGCCCGGTCAGGGCGTTGAACAGAGTCGTCTTACCGCTGTTGGGGCTTCCGACCAGCGCGATCCGGGCTTTGACCGGGTTCTTCAGCGTCGCGGAGCCGCCCCCGTGGTGTTCGTGTCCGCTCATGAGTCGATCGCTACGCAGATGGACTCGGCCTGGCGGCGGCGCAGGGCGATCTCAGTGTCGGCGACACGGAAGATGAATGGGTCCCCCATCGGGGCACGGCGCAGCAACTCGATGTGCGCGCCTGGGGTGAACCCCAAGTCGAAGAGGCGGCGCGTCGTCTCGGTGCTCATGCTGTCGCGGAATCCGAGCAACGTCGCGCTCTGCCCGACGTGCAGCGCGGCCAGCGAACCCGCTGCGGCGCCGGGCCGGCGCCACCAGCGGCGTTCTCGTTCGAGCCCGGCGGCAGGAGTCGGCACAGGCGCCGACTCAACGACTCGGGCGGATAGCGATGATGACAACTGCGACATTTCAGGTCTCCGACCAGGTTTGGGTCAGCTTGCACGGAACTCCCGGCGGCACTTTGAAACAGGCCGCACAGGGGCAGCAAGGA
Source organism: Gephyromycinifex aptenodytis (assembly GCF_012277275.1). Classification (GTDB taxonomy): domain Bacteria; phylum Actinomycetota; class Actinomycetes; order Actinomycetales; family Dermatophilaceae; genus Gephyromycinifex; species Gephyromycinifex aptenodytis. Next base: position 1,821,244 of record NZ_CP051155.1, read on the forward strand.
TCTCATAGCTGCAGGCAAGGCTAACCTCAGGCATTTCCATTTTCTACCGTGTTCCTCGTCACGGAACAGAGCGCACCTGGCGACAGCAGCGGGGCAGCCCTAGCCAGGCCTGCCGACCAAGCCCCGGAAGTTGCGGCGGCCGGCCCATTCGCCTGCTCCCGCGCGGGCCCTATGGGGCTGTTTGCTGCGATTGCGGCCGCCCACCGCCTCCGACCTCGAGCTGACCCCCGCGCCGCCGCGATGGGTCAATTTCGTTGGCTCGCAAGATTTTCGGACCAAGAAGCGCTCAGGATCGCCCGGCCGGCGCCGATTCCTCAGGGGAGCGAAGGAGGTGCCGTGCCGACCCCGAGGACACGGATGATTCGCGCCGCCGCCGCGGCTGCCCTCGGTGTGGCCTTTCTCGCCGGATCAACCCCGGGCTACGCCGCCTGGCAGCAGGCGCACTCCGCTCGCGACCTGCAACAGCAACCCACAGGTCTCGACCTGGTGGCCGGGCAGCGACGTCTGCTGCTGACCCGCTCCTACGCCCAGAAGCCGGTGGACATCAGCGCTAACCCGGCCGCGTACCGATTCGTTGTCGGCGACTCCCTCACCGTGGAACTCCCGGTCACCCTCTACGTCGGCCAGGACATGCCGCAGGCGGTGCTGGCGGTCCAGGTACCCAAAGCCAGCGGCGATTCCCGCCTGGCCGAGGAATTCGCCGCCACCGCGAACACGCTGGAGATCCGCCCCACGCAGGGAGCCCCGGCGTTGGCCGCGGTCACCGGTAACACGATGGCCCGCAAGGTCACCCCCGCCGCGCACGGACATACCTACCTCGTCAGATGGAGCACCCGCACCCGCCCCACCCGCGACGGTAAGACGCCACGCACCGGCGACGCGGCGAACCTGTGGGGTTCCGGGGCGCCAGCCCTGCAAGGCGTGGCGGTAGGGGCACGCCCGATGACGATCACCCTGGCACCGGAGGCCACCCCATGAGTGCGACGGCCACCCGAGGCAGCATCACCCGGCGGCAGGCCCGCCGCCGCCAACTGCGGCGCACCCTCATCACCCTGGCTGCGGTGAGCGTCCTTGGCACCTCCGCCCGGGCGCTACCCGCAGCCCCGCAACCGGCGCCGCAGACCACCCCGGGTAGCGCGGGCAGCGCGGCCTCGGTCCGCACGGTCGTCCCTGCGATCCACATGGGCAGCGCCGCGATCGATCTGAGCACCCCCGCTGGAGCCCAACCTGAGCGGGTGCTGCTCACCGGCCGCAGCGGTATCCCGCTGGCCTACCGACCAGCCGCACTCTCCGTGGCGCCCGGCCCCGGAATGAGTACCGCCGAGACCCGCCGGCTCCTGGACGCGGGCGGGCTACGGGTCGATTACGCGGCGGGCGCCACCACCTGCGGCAAAGACCCCCGCTGGGGCTTGCCGCTGACCCCCACCCACCTCGACGCAGCCGGGGCCCCCACCCCGACCACCGCCGAAAAACTCGCCGCCGACACCTCGGCGCAGGTCTGTGTGAAGACCTCCTCGAAGCTGTCCCAGGCTCAACTGATCGGCGCTTTCGCCGGCCGCAGCCTGCTGCTGCGCACCCGCTGGGACTCCACCACCCCGGCACCGTCTACCTGGTCGGCGACGACGATGTGGGAGGTGCCTTATGTCGTGCCGTTACCTCCGGCGCTGGCACCCAAGGGCAAACCCGCCTGCGCCCCCGCCCGAAAACGCAGCCTGAACATCAACTGGGCTTGGCCGAATGCGACTGCGCCACCTGCCAAGTCAGCCATCAGCCGGTGGTCGATCCTAGTCAGGCCCGCAGTCGGTAAGGGCGAATGGAAACTGCTCGCCGACACCCGCGGCGGCAGCGCGGATCGATCCGAGCGGGTGTACGCCGCCGCCTTCCGGGCCGCCAAGTTGGCGCCGGGCGACTACGACCTGGCTGTGCGCGCCTACCCCTTTGCCAAGGACACCACCCGCTATGTCGACTCCGCCAACACCTGGCGGGTGAGGGTGCCGAAGAGGGGGGCCCCGACCTGCGGACCGGTGGGTACCAACGACACGGCGCTGGTTGCCGGGTACGGGGGGTTGCTGCAGTGAAGACTGTCCTGCGCGCCATCGTCTCGACCGTGGCGCTGATCGTGCTGATCCCGCTGGTGCTCATGCCCGCTCTGGCAGGCTGGGTGGTGCTCCCGATCACCTCGAGCGCCCTGGAACCGCAGATCCGGGCAGGCAGCGTCGTGGTGGTCGATCCGATCGATCCGCAGGCCGAGGGCGCCCCGAGCGTGCAGGTAGGCGACGTGGTCACCTTCACCCCGCAACTCGGATCGTCCGAGTTGGCGACCCGGCGGGTGGCCTCGATCGCGGACTCCCCTGACGGGCGACGTCTCACCTTCGCCCCCGGCGGTCGTAGTTCCGCAGATGAGCTCTCGGCGCAAGCCGGGCAGGTGCGGGCGCTGGCCCGCTACCACCTGCCATATGCGGGGACAGTGTTGTCGTGGGTGCCGCCCACCCACCGTCCTTGGTGGGCTCGCGCCCTGGGGATCTTGGCGCTGTCCTACGCGGCGTGGCAACTGTGGCGGCGACGCGAGGAACTGCCGAACCCCGAGGGAGGCCGGGACGAGGCCGTCGGCCCCCACCAGGCCCGCCCGAGTCGCAGCGCCGCCCGTCGCGGCCGCCGCGAGGTGCGGCGGGATGCACGTTCCCGGGCGACCGCATCTGTGCGATCCACTCCTGGCGTCGCGGCCCGGCTGGATGCCTTGGCCGGGTTGCTGTTGTCGGCGCGGCGCAGCTCCGGCGGGCGACACCGCGCCACCCCCGAGCAGATCGTTGCCAGCGTGCGCGCCCAGGAAGCGGACGTGGAACGGGTGAGCGCCCAAGGGCTGCAGGCGGTGGGCGTCGCCGACCCAGGCAGACACGAACCAGGCGGGGCCGCCTCGAACGCCGATGAACCAGGCCGTCCAGGCCCCAGTCGGCCACGAACTGGACTCACCGAATCGGGCGGTCGCGGCGCAGGCCGCGCTGAATAGCGCCGCAGGCACAGGTCCCGGTCCAGACCTGGGCTCGGGTACCCACCGGCCCTGAGCTGGGCACCTCCGCTCGCCTCCAGGGGCCTGTCTGCCCCGGGGCCCCCGACAGCCCCGGTTGCGCAACCCGGGGGTGGGGGCGCGGCGGTGGATCGCTCACCGACGATCGCCCGAAATGTTCCCTGCGCCGCCTTCGGTAAACTGATCCTTCCCCACGGCCAGAACGGAGCACCAATGCAGACTGCGGCGGTCATTCTGTCCGTCACCTTTGCGTTGGGATACCTGGCTTCACGGCTGCGGCTGCCCCCACTCGTGGGTTTCCTGGCCGCAGGGTTCGTGCTGAACGCGCTCGGGCTGCAGCAGGTACCGGTGGTGGATGTCCTGGCCGACCTCGGGGTGACCCTGCTGCTGTTCGGTATCGGGCTCAAGCTCGATATCCGCAGCCTGTTGGGCAAAGAGGTGTGGTTGACCGCAACCCTGCACATGTTCGCGAGCGTGGCCATCGCGATGGGGTTACTCGCAGCCCTGTCGTGGACCGGGATCGCGCTCCTGGCCGGAACATCGGCCGGGACCTGGGCGGTACTGGGTTTGGCGCTGTCCTTTTCCAGCACGGTCTTCGTGGTCAAAGTGCTTCAGGAACGCGGCCAGAGCCACTCCTTCTACGGCCGGCTCGCTATTGGAATCCTGGTCATCCAGGACATCGTTGCGGTCGTCTTCCTCACCGGTTCCAGCGGCACGCTGCCGAGCCCGTGGGCGTTTGCCCTGGTGCTGTTGTGGCCCGGCGCACGCCTCTTCCGGCGCGTGTGGGGCCGGTTGGGGCACGGCGAGATGCAATCCCTCTTCGGCATTCTCATGGCTTTGGTGCCCGGTTACCTGCTCTTCGACCTCGTAGGGCTCAAAGGTGACCTGGGGGCGTTGGTGGTCGGTTTGCTCCTAGCCAGCCACCCCTCCTCCTCGGAGCTGTCCCGGGCACTGTTCCACTTCAAGGAGTTGCTGCTGGTCGGGTTCTTCGTCTCTATCGGCCTGGCCGGTGGGCTCCCCTCCGGGGAAGATGTCCGCCTCGCGCTGGCGCTGTTGTTGCTGCTGCCGATCAAGGCGGCGCTGTATGCGGTGCTGTTGTGGCTGATGCGGGTGCGTCACCGCACGAGTCTGCTGACGGCTTTCTCGCTCATGCAGTTCTCCGAGTTCGCCCTGATCGTGGTGGCGGTCGGTGCCGGCGCAGGGCTGGTCGAGCAGCGTTGGCTGCTCGTGGTCTCGGTGGCGCTGTCACTGAGCTTCGTGGCCTCGGCCGTGGTCAACGCACTAGGGCAACGATTCATCGAGCGGCTGGCTGCCCGCGCCCCCCGTCAGGACCCGGCACGCCTACACCCGGAGGACCGTCCAGCCGACATCAGCGGCGCTGAGGTCATCGTGCTCGGCATGGGCCGGGTGGGACGCTCCGCCTACGACCGTCTCGTCGGCGAATACGGCATGAAGGTGACCGGGGTCGACACCGACAGCACCCGGGTGGAACGGCTCAGCGAAGAAGGGCGCTGCGTCGTCGAGGGCGACGCCAGCGATGCCGAGTTCTGGAACCGGCTGATCGGACGCGACACGGTGCGCTTCGCCGTCGTCGCGATGCCCCGTCACGGCGCCAATCTCTCTGCGGTGCGGGCGCTTCGTGAGGGTGGTTTCACCGGCCCGATCGCGGCGGTGGCCCGGTACAACGACGAGGTCGCTCAGGCACTCACGGACGGAGCTGACGCGGCGTTCAACGTCTACACCGGGGCCGGCCTGGAACTGGCCGATCAGGTGATGCTGCACAAGCGTTGACCACCGCTGGCGGCGCCCCGCACCCGGGGCAGTCCTACAGCAGTGAGTCCGGCCCGAGCAGCGCCAGTTCACGCCCCGCCAGGTAAGCCAACGCAAGATCGAGCAGTTCCCCGGAGACGGGGTTGCCGACCTGGCACGTCTCGTACGCGGTGTAAACGTCCTCCAGGTATTCGATGGAGACGTCCTCGCGGTCGCGCAGCGGTCCGACCATCCGGTCCGCGGCAAGCTGCAGCGCAAAGAAACTCAGCAAGATCCCGCTCTCAGGCACGCTCTGCGGCAGTCGTTCCCCGGTGACGACATGCACAAGGTGCCGGTCGGAGTCGGTGAGGCTGTCCAGCTCCTCCTGCCCCACCCGCATCCAGCGCACATCCCCCGCGATGCCACGACCAAGGTGCAACGAGGCGGCCCACAGCAGTGGGCTCAAGTCGAATCCGACACTCATCGTCATCGACGTCCTCTCTTCTCAGGGGCCTTCGGCGGCCGGTTGCGCACCTATCGGCAGGGCAGCGCCCAGCCTGAGGATGACTCTGCCTGCTGTCATCGACCAAAGATCGTTGTGCAGCAACGAAGTTGGTCAATTTCGTACCAATGATCAGTCAAGAGCCGAGGCCCGAGGCTCCGACACGACTGCCGAGTGAACCCGAGCAGCCATCCGATGGTTCCCGGCGACGCGGCCCATACATAGTGATCCTCGCCACCATGCAGGCCCGCGCCGGGGGCCCTCATGCGCACCCCACCGCGGCGGGTGGGCTAGCTGGACTATGGCAGCAGCGGAATCCGCACCCAGGAGGCCTCGAGAGGTTCACGCTCAGGGCCCTGCCGGTAACCGGCTTAGCCCAGCCAGGACGAGTAGTCGGTAACGGCTGCGCTCCCCCTCACCGGTGGGACCAGCCTGCCCTGGGGCGGCGCACCCGAGCCCCACCCCGCGCGCGGACCGTCGCTTCGCCCGGCGCTCATCCACACACTTTCTCGGATACCCACCGGATAGCCGGGTTGTGCACGGTTCGTTGGACGTGGTCAGGGGTAACCGTTTGAATGGAGAGACAGCACTGGGGGCCGCACGACCACGAGACCCCACCTCGGAGTGCCCTCCGAGTACCGGCGAAGGAGATCGCATGACCGAGCAGTTGCAGCCCCCGCCCGGGATGGAGGCGGCACCGCCGCTGACCCTCGAAGCGCCCGCGCCCGCCCAACCCATCGCAGCCACCGCCGCGCCGAAGATGGCCCCGGCGGTGCCGCCAGAGGCGCTCCCGGCCTTGGACGCCAAGGTCGAGGGGTACTTGTCGAGCCTGACCAGCGCAGCCCCCAAGTCCCCCGACTTCGAGCGGCGCGCCGCTGACGTACGCACCATGGGTGACGCCGACATCCGGGCCGCCGCCGAGACCTCCAACCGACTGTTGAAGTCCCCCGTCAAGGCGCTGAAGGAGGGGGCCGTCAGCCAGGAGAGCAAGGTCGGGGCCACCCTGCTGGAACTGCGCCGCACCGTGGAGGATCTGGACCCCAGCCAGGCCAAGGGTCCTAAGAAGCTGCTGGGAATGATCCCCTTCGGCGAAAAGGTCACCGACTACTTCCGCAAGTACGAGTCGGCTCAGGGTCACATCGACGGCATCCTGCATGCACTCAAGAGCGGCCAGGACGAGCTGCAGCGCGACAACGCGGCGCTCAACATGGAGAAGCAGAATCTGTGGGGCTCGATGGCCCGGCTCAACCAGTACGTCTACATCGCCGAGCGACTCGATGCGCGACTGACGGCCCAGATCGCCGAACTGGATACGACCGACCCCGAGCGGGCCAAGGCCATGCGCGAAGACGTGCTGTTCTATGTGCGCCAGAAGCACCAGGACCTGCTCACCCAGCTCGCCGTCTCGATCCAGAACTACCTGGCCATCGACATCGTCATCAAGAACAACATCGAGCTCATCAAGGGTGTCGATCGCGCTTCGACGACGACGGTCTCGGCGCTGCGCACCGCCGTCATCGTGGCCCAGGCCCTGAACAACCAGCGCCTCGTGCTCGAACAGATCACCGCCTTGAACACCACGACGAGCAACCTCATCGAGCGCACCTCGGTGATGCTGCGCGATCAGTCGGTAGCCATTCAGGAGCAGGCCGCCAGCGCCACCATCGGGCTGCCCCAGTTGCAGGCCGCCTTCCAGAACATCTACGCGACCATGGACTCCATCGACGAGTTCAAGGTGCGCGCGCTGGACTCGATGGCCCAGACGATCGGGGTGTTGGAGACCGAGGTCGACAAGTCCCGTTCCTACCTGGAACGGGTCAAGAAGACCGACGAGCGGCAAGCAACCGGCTCTTTGGACCTGGGGCTCGACAAGCTGTAAAGCACGGTGGTGCCTCGCTTGGTGTGGGCGCGGACACGAACGGGAACGGAGACTACGGATGGCGCTCGGCGATTTCCTCGCCCGCTTGGGTGGGCGCGGCGAAGAGCAGTCCGCGGAACTGGAACGCGAAAGCTATCCGGGCCCGCCCACTGCGGCAGACCTGCGCGCGGCTTTGGAACGCACGGAGGGTCTTGTGGACGGCGGCGCAGTCCCCTCCCCGGTGGTTGCCCGGGTTCGCCGAATCACTGCCGTGGTGCGCGACACCATCCCCCGACTGGAAGTCATCGGCACCGGCAGCGACCGCGGCTATTCAGTGATGGCTACCGCTACCGACTATCTGCCCGAAGCGGTGGGTGGCTACCTGCGTCTGCCGCGCCGCTTCGCCGACACCCGCCCCGTGGACGGCGGCAAAACCTCCCTGATGGTGTTGGTCGATCAGCTCGATCTGCTCGGCGCCACCATGGACCAGGTCTTCGACGCGGTCTGCCGCGACGACGCCAACGCCCTGGTAGTTCACGGACGGTTCCTGGCCGAGAAGTTCGGACATGCCTCCTCCGGCGGCCAGCTCGAAGTGAACCTCGAGGGCGCGGTGCCGCCGCCGCAGGAACTGCCTGGCAGCGCGGACAGTGCCGAAGCGCTGCCCGCCCCAGCCTTTGGGGACGGCGATGCCGACGACACCGCCCCAGCGGCGGATCCGGCGGCGATCGAACCGCTGGCCCCACCCGCGGGCTCTGCACGGTGAACCCCACCTTGCCTGCGTTCTACTTCCCTGCGGCTTCAGGAGCACGATGAGCACCGATAAACCCACCGGGGCCTCCCTGCCGGCAGCGCTGAACGCGCTGGTGGCCGTCGGTGTCGCGGCCGGACTGGACGAGAGCGCGGTGCGCGACGAGGGCCGCAAGCTCGCCGCCTCCGTGCTGGAGACCGCGCGTCCCTCGGGGGTGCACGTCGGCTGGCGCGAGGTGATGGGCGGGTCCGTTCAGGATTTCTTCGACGATGCCTCCCGCGGTCGCCGGTTCGCTTCCGGCCCGACGCCGCTGCTGGCCATCCTGACGGCGCAGAACCCGCACCATGCCGGCGCCTACGCGGCGGCGCTGACCGAGGTCGCCACCGCGGCCTGCACGATCGCCGGGGCTGGGCCGGAAGCGGTGGGCAAGGCGCACCTGTCGGCCCAGGCTCAATTGCAGACGGCGGGGGTGCACACCGGCGGCGATGCCACGGCGGGGCTGCTCCCGCCGCAACCGCTGTCGCCCACCCAGCCCGCAGGGGACGGCTCAAGCCTGGACCTGCAGCCCTCCCCTTCGTTCCCGACGCCGACGCTGACCGGTTCAGCCGTCCTGGATCAGCTCGGTGCCATCACCCGCGCCACCCGGGAACTGCTCGGCTCCCGCTTCCCCGGCGAAGCCCCCCGCCCTGATGCTGCGGGGTTTCCCGGCGCGGCCTCTGCCGCGCCCTATGACCCGATAACGCCGGGGATGCCATCGACGCCCTCCGGTTCACCGGACTCCTCAGGCGCGCCGCTGACGGGCAGCGCCCCTGGCCAGACCGCCAGCGCCGGGGAAGCTGCCACGCCCGCCCCCGCCACCGCTGCGCCCGAGAAGAGCGTGGAGGAATTGCTGACCGAGCTTGACGAACTCATCGGCCTGCGTCGGGTCAAGCGGGAAGTGCACAAACAGGTCGCCATGCTCAAGGTGGACGCCAAACGGCGGGAGGCGGGGCTGAAGAATGCCACCCTCACCCGGCATCTGGTGTTCGTGGGCAACCCCGGCACCGGCAAGACCACGGTGGCCCGGTTGATCGGCGGGATTTATCACGCGCTCGGCATGCTCTCCACGGGCCAGTTGATCGAGGTGGACCGCTCCGAACTCGTCGCGGGCTACCTCGGCCAGACCGCAGCCAAGACCGCAGAGGTCGTGCAGTCCGCGGTAGGCGGTGTGCTGTTCATCGACGAGGCCTACACCCTCACCGGGGATCAGTACGGGCAGGAGGCCGTGGACACGCTGGTCAAAGAGATGGAGGACAAGCGCGACGAACTCGTCGTCATCGTTGCGGGTTATCCCGCCCCGATGCAGCGCTTCATCGACACCAACCCCGGCCTGTCCAGTCGATTCCGCACCACGATCACCTTCGATGACTACAGCGACGATGAGATCACCGCGATCTTGCAGGCCTTGGCCCGCAAGAACGACTACGACCTGGCTGAGCCAGCCCTGACTCGATTCCGGGAGATCCTGGCGGCCACCCCGCGCGACGAGACCTTCGGTAATGGACGGTTCGCCCGCAACATGCTCGAAGGGGCCATTGGGCGCCACGCCTGGCGCTTGCAGGACCTGCAGGACCCCAGCACCGAGCAACTGCGCACGATCGAGATGATCGATCTGGAAGAGCACGAAGACGAGGACACCAGCAGCCCGATCGAGGCCGCGCCGAACCAGGACCGCCGCCGCGAGCGCGCTGCCGCGGCCACCGGAGCAGGGCTGAGCGGCGACGACAGCAGCGAACCGAGCACTGCTGGCGCGGTGACCGGCGCCATTGAGGCGGGCCAGATAGACCTCGCAGCACCGGCAAGCCAGGAGGCCGCGCGCAACAAGGACACCCAGGAGAGCCGATGAGCGGATCTTCACCCGCGGCGGGCATGGCCGCCCCGGCCCGACCCAGCACCGTCGCCACGCCCGCCTCGGCCAGTGTCTCCGCGCCCCGGGTCTCCCAGCAGCGCGTACCCCGAGTCCAACCCAGCACCACGGCCAGCCGGTTGCGGGTGCTGGGGGCGGCTTCGGTGCTCATCTGCACCCTTAACGGGGCCGCCGGCTACCTCACTCTGGACAGTGACGTGGCGAGCACTGCGGCGGCCGCCAGCGAGCAAGGCGAACGACTGGCCAGCCTGGACACCTCGGTGGACAAGCTGCGTTCCGAAACCGATGCCATCCTGGCCGGCGGCAAAGCGGCCACGGACACCTCTTCGAGTTACGACGCCGCCCTGTCCAGCTTGACCCGCGAGGTCAGTTATGCCTCCTCCAACGGCGAAGCCAATGCCGAGGAGTACGCCTCGATCCACGCCGCGCTCACCCGCTATGCCACCACCATCGAGCGGGCCCGGGTGGCGGCCGCAGCCGGCAAACCCACCACCGAACTCGCCCGAGACGCCGAGACCCTGCTGGCGCAGGACGTCCAGGCCCCGCTGGGACAGCTGCGCCAAAGCACGACCGAACTGGCGGAACGCTCCCAGGCTGGTTCTGCAGCGCTGACCGGATTCCTTGGATTGACGACGCTGCTCAGCCTGCTGACTCTGATCGGCGGCTCCGGGTGGCTGGCGCTCAAGACCCACCGCATCATCAACCCGCCGCTGGTCGGGGCCATCTTGCTCAGCGCCGGAGTCTCCTCGGTGGCAGCCGCGAGCATCCCGGCAGCCGCGACGATCGCCCCCTACGTCGTAGCGCTGCGTGGCCTGGCCCACCTGCCTGCCGTCGGGCCGTTGCTGCTCCTAGGCGGCTTGGGTGCGGGCGCCTTGGCCTGGGGCGGCATTTCGCAACGGTTGAGGGAGTACCGATGAGCTCACAGTTCGCGGTAGCACCGCAGGCGCCGGGATCGCTGGGCGATGACATCCCCGCCCCGGAGCTGATGGCCTACCTGCAAGCGCTGGGCTCCTGGCGTGACCGGCGCCGTGGCGAGTTGGACCTGCTCGATGAGGCTTCCCTGCGGGCGCCCGATCGGGACGCTTTGACCGGCGACGTCCTGCTGTCGATGGCGTTGTGGAAGTCCGTCGCCGAACGACACGACCTCATCCTGGCTACCTGGGACTCCGGCCGAGTGCTGCCCGCGGACCGACGTCGTATTTCGACGCTCATCTGGGGGCGGCTGGACCACAAGGCGGGCGAAGGCAACGCCTTCGCCGTCTCGCTGCCTGAGGCGTGCCGACTCTCGGACTCACTTGCGTCCTCGTTGCGGGCCCGCCTGCACCTGGAAGGGTCCGAACCCGATGTGGCCCGGCGTATCCGCGACCTGCGCGCGGCGGTGGAACGGATCCGCGACTTGGTCGCCGACCTGCCGCGGCCGCGCCGCTCAACAGCCCAGGGAATTCTCGTCGACCTGGACCGGCGACTGGTGGACGTCACCGAGCGGGCACGGCGCGGGGCCGACGTCGGCGGACTGCTCGGGCCGCTGGACCTGGACACCGCCAAAGCCGAACGAGACCTCATCGTCGGTGCAGCGACCCGAACCCGCACCCGCGACGAACAGGTCCGGGCCCTGGAAAGCGTCGAAGACCTCGCCGCACGCGGCCAAGCGGTGCAGCGCCTGGCCGCAACCTGCATCGCCCAGGTGCACCCAGCCCCCCGGTTCGCGGTACCGGACGTCACGGCTCTGGGCGAGCCCCCGGCCGAGCCGGAAGCGTTGACGGCCTATCTGAGCAAGTTGGCCAATGTCGCACGGGCGTTGGACGTCGCTCATTCGGCCTACGCCGGTGCGCTGGAACGCCGCGATGAACTGGCCGAGCAGATCAAGGCAGCCGTGCCGAGCTTGGCGGATCTCGGCGCTGGCCCGCAGGAAGATGCCGCCGAAATCCTGCGGCGCGCGCACGGCGTCCTGGCTGCCCAGCCCACCGACCTCGTGCGGCTGAGCGCGTTGGCTGCCGCCGCGCGCGCTTACCTCAGCGCTGCAGGAGGCCACTGATGAGCGACGCGCGCGCATGCCTGGAGACTGGCTGCCCCGGGCACTACCTCGACGGCTACTGCGACTGGTGCGGCTCCCCGGAACCCGCTGCGGCCACTGCGCCCGCCCCGACCGCCACCGCCGATGTCGGAGCGGGCAGCAGCACCGGCGCGGCACAGGAAGACATCTCGGCGCTGCAGTCCCACCGGGCCGTGGCCACGCCGCGCCCCGGCGGCGCCCCGACCCGCGCCACCGCCATCGGTTCGGCGCGGGCGACCGGTGTGCGGCGCCAGGTTCGTGAGAGTCGCTGGTTGCGTCGCTCCAGCCTTGGCGCAGGGCTGACCCAGGTTCCACCGGCACCCCGGATCGACCCGAGGGCTGCGGTGATGAGCGATCCCCGCGTGCCTGAAGACAAACGCAATTGCCCCAGTTGCGGCGCACCCGTGGGCCGCTCCCACGATGAGTCACCAGGGCGCGAACAGGGTTACTGCCCCAAATGTCGCAACCCGTTCTCCTTCACCCCCAAGCTCTCCGCCGGGGACCTCGTCGCCGGACAGTACGAAGTGGTCGGCTGTCTCGCCCACGGCGGGCTGGGATGGATCTACCTGGCCCGCGACCGCAACGTCTCAAACCGCTGGGTCGTACTCAAGGGCCTGCTCAACGCCGGGGACGCCGACGCGGTCGCCGCTGCCGTGGCCGAGCAGCAGTTCCTCGCCCAAGTCGAGCATCCCCTCATCGTCGAGGTGTACAACGTCGTCACGCACGAGGGCGCGGCGTACACAGTGATGGAGTACGTCGGCGGCGTCTCGCTCAAACAGATCCTCAAGGACCGGCTCGCCGCCAAGGGCAGCTACGACCCGCTGCCGATTGAGCACGCTCTGGCCTACATCATCGAGATCCTGCCGGCCTTCTCCTATCTGCACGACCACGGCCTGCTCTACTGCGACTTCAAGCCCGACAACCTGATCCAGGAAGGTGACGGCGTCAAGCTCATCGACCTGGGCGGGGTACGCCGGATCGACGACCTGGATTCCCCGATCTACGGCACGATCGGCTACCAGGCTCCCGAGGTGGCGGAGCAGGGGCCCTCGATCCCTGGCGACATCTACACCATCGGGCGCACCCTGGTCGTGCTGACCACGGAGTTCCGGGGCTACCAAAGCCGCTACGTCGATTCGTTGCCACCGATCAGCGAGACGCCCGCGTTCCGGGAGAACGACGCCTTCTACCGGCTGGTGGCCAAGGCCTGCGCGCCCGACCCGGCCGACCGATTCGCCACCATCGAGGAACTGCGCGGACAGGCGATGGGCGTGCTGCGCCAGGCCGTCGCCGACCGCCGCGGATCGGGAGCAGCCACCCAGACGGCCGCCAGCTACCACTTCGACGTTCCGATCGTGGCCGGTGAGACGTTCGACTGGTGGGAGCTGCCGGCCATGAAGCCCGACGAGTCGGACTCGATGAACACCTGGCTGCGCAGCCTGCAGGAGCAAGACCCGCAGGCGCGCCTGACGGCCTTGCGAAACGCACCCGAGATCACCCCCGAAGTCGTCTTGGAGATGGGTCGCACGGCCCTTCGAGCCGGGCGCCCGGAACTGGTCGCACAATCCTCAGACGCGCTGCTCTCGCACGACCCGTGGGATTGGCGAGCCGTCTGGCTACTCGGTATCGACGCGCTCGCCCGAGGCGATACCGCCACGGCGACCGACTCCTTCGCGGCCGTCTACCACCAGGTTCCCGGGGAGCTTGCGCCCCGACTCGGTCTCGCGCTCTCGGCGGAAACCGCCGGTCAGAACGAATTGGCCGAGATCTCGTACCTGACCTGTCTACGTACCGACGCGGGCTATGTCGTGGCGTCCGCCTTCGGCCTGGCCCGGGTGCGCGCCGCCCGGGGCGACCACCGCGGGGCGCTGAACGCGATCGAACTCGTCCCGCCGACCAGCGGGGCATACCCGCGAGCGCGCTGGCTGCGGGCGGACTTGATGACCCGCCTCGACGGGGGCCTGCCGACGCTCGTGGAGTCGTTACGCAGCATTTCCACGCTGGTCCTGGAGCCGCGAGCGCGCGCTACCTTCACGGTGCACGTCCTGGAACGTGCCTTGAGCGAGGTGCTCCGCAAGGGCCCCGCCACGGGAGTGAAGCTGGAGGGAGTGCCCGCTGACGAGCCGCATCTGCGGCAGGCGCTGGAACGCGCTTACCGCACCCTTGCCGACTTGACGACAGATTCGGCCGAGCGTCATGACCTGGTCGATAAGGCCAACGCCATCCGTCCTTGGAGTTTCACATGAGCCAACAGACCCCTCCCCCCGGCGAGACTCCCGCACAGGACCCTCGCCCTGATGCCCCCGAGCACGGCCTGACCTTGTCGGCGCCGTCGCTGGCGCCCCGCACCCGTGGCGAGAGGGACGGTAGCGCCGGGGTCGACGCCGCTGGGACAGCGGCCGCGGCTGAGTCCGAGGTAGCGGGCTCCGTGGCGCCCGAGGGCACCGTTGCCCAGACTGAGACCCCACCGGCGCAGCCGACCGCCGCCGGGGCACAGGCCGAAGCTGCCACTGCCGATGACGGTGAAGCAGCCAGGGCCGAGGGCGCCGCACAACCGCCTATCCGGTGCCAGACCTGTGCGGCGCTGGTCGAAGATCATCCTTTCTGTGAACAGTGCGGGGCGTCTCTGCACGTCGGCGACCAAGCAGGCACAGCAGTTCCAGCGGCGGCGCCCACACCGGCGGCCCCGCCTAAGACCGGCCGGGACCAAGGCGGGCTGCTCGTACTCGGCGCCGACCCCGGCACGCTTACCCCCTTGTCCCAGGCGATCCCCGAGGCGGCACCGGCCGGTGAGCCGTGCCCGCAGTGCGGCGGCTCGTTCGCGGACGGCTACTGCGAGAACTGCGGCGCCCCCCAGCCAGATCCGCGCGCTCACCAGGAAAGCAACCCGGCCCCCTGGGTGGCCGGAGTGTGCGACATCGGGGTCCGGCACTCAGGTAACCAGGACGCAATGGCCCTGGACGTCTTCGAGGGCGCACGCGCTGCGCTGATCGTCTGCGACGGCGTCTCCAGCGCAGCCCGCTCCGAAGAGGCCAGCCAAGCTGCCGCTGATGCCGCCTTGGAGGTGCTGGCCGGTGCCACCTCCCGCGGATTGGGGGTGGCCCCTGGTGTCGTCCCCGCGCTGAGCGCGCGATTGACGGCCGCGACGGACGCGGCTGCGCAGGCAGTCGCGCACATCACCGGCGACGTCCCGCACAGTGACATCACCTCGGCCAGCAACCCCTCGTGCACGTTCGTGGCTGCCGTCATCGAAGGTGATGAGGTCGTGGTCGGTTCCGTCGGCGACAGCCGCGCCTATTGGCTGCCAGATGCCGGCGAGCCGATGCGCCTGACCACCGACGACTCCTGGGCCGAGGAGCAGATTCGGTTGGGCGCCAGCCGCGCCGAGGCCGAACGCGGACCGCAGGCGCACACCATCACCCGTTGGCTCGGTGTGGATGCCCCCGATCACACCCCGGTCACCACTGCACTCACCCCGGATCGCCCCGGTTGGCTGCTGCTGTGTTCGGACGGACTCTGGAACTACGCCAGCGAGCCGCAAGCATTGGCCGAGGTGTTCCGTGAGGTCTGCCGCGCCACCGGGGCCGCCCATGCCGACCTCGCCAGCACAGCTGCGGGCACCCGTGACGCCGCCGGCACCGACCTCTCCAGCGGCGCTGTCGCTGCGGAGATGGCTGCCTCCGACGTTGCTGACCAAGACAACCCGCCGTTGGCGCTGGCGCGCGGCCTAGTCGACTGGGCCAACGCCCAGGGCGGGCACGACAACATCACCGTCGCACTGGCCCGGCTGGGCGACGCCGGCGCGCGCGAGACTCGGCCGGCGGCGCAGGAAGGTGAGAGGGTCATCGGTGAGGAGGATCCGCTCGGCACCAACCCCACCATCGTCATCTCCGAGGCCGGATCCGACCCCACGGCACCCACCGTCATCGAGCAGAATGCGAACCATGGCTGACTTCTCCTGCGCCGTCTACCAGAACGAGTTCCTGCCCAGTGGCGGCACCGATGTCCATGCCATCGTCTCGGTGACCTGCTCCGGCGCGGGCGGCGCGGGCCAGGGTATCTCCGGGGAAGCCGGCGAGATCATCGTCATCGACACCTCCGGTTCGATGGAGGCAGCGGGGGTGCGCGCGGCCCAGTACGCCGCTGCCGCCGCGCTGGATCAGATCCTGGACGGGGTCTGGTTCGCTGTCGTAGCGGGCAACCACCAGGCGCGGTTGTGTTACCCCGACGGGTACACGGCTGCAATGGTGCCGATGTCGCCCCAGACCCGGCTGGCCGCCAAGCGTTCCCTCGGCCAGCTCTACGCCGACGGTGGCACCGCGATGGGCACCTGGCTGCTGGCCGCGGCGCAGTTGTTCGACACCGTGCCCTCCTTGACCCAGAAGCACGTCATTCTGCTCACCGACGGCGAGAACCAGCACGAGACCCCTGAGCAACTCACCAGCGCCATCAATTCAGTTCGTGGCCGGTTCCAAGCCGATTGCCGCGGCCTGGGCGCGGCCTGGCAGGTCGATGAGGTGCGCCGGATCGCCCAGGCCCTGCTCGGCACGGTCGACCTCATCCCACGCCGCGAAGACATGGCAGCCGAGTTCGAATCACTGATGCGCACCTCCATGGGGCGCGGGGTAGCCGAGGCCTCGCTGCAGGTCTGGGCGCCGCAGGGCGCCGAAATCCTCTTCGTGCGTCAGGTCTCCCCCAACCTTGAAGACATGACCTCCCGTCGGCAGCAGGTCAACCCGCTCACCGGCGCCTACCCCACCGGCTCCTGGGGAGATGAGACCCGCGAATATCACGTCGCAGTTCGTCTGCCCGCCAAAGTCGTCGGCGCCGAACAGCTCGCGGCACGGGTCCAGCTCGTGGTGGGTGGTCAGCAGGTCACTCAAGGCCTGGTGAAAGCGAAATGGTCCGCCGACGACAGCCTGACCGCCCGGATCAGCCCCGAGGTCGCTCACTACACCGGGCAGACGGAGCTCGCCTCGGCGATCCAGGAGGGCCTGGCCGCGAAGTCCATCGGTGACGACATCACCGCCACCACCAAACTCGGCCGGGCCGTGCAACTGGCGCAGCAGACCGGGGACGAGGCGGCAACCGACCGGCTCCGGCGCGTCGTCGACATCGAGGACGCAGGCACCGGACGGGTGCGACTCAAGCGCAGCGTCGACCGCCTCGATGAGATGGCACTGGACACCGCCTCCACGAAAACCACCCGGGTCAAACGATGAGCAGCACCTGCCCAGCGGGGCATGTCAGCGCTTCCAGCGACTACTGCGACACCTGCGGCTCGCCGATGAACGCCACGGCCCCGCCTGCGCCCAGCGCACCCTCGGCGCCGCAGCCCGACCCGACCCCGACGCAGCAGGAAAGTCTCGCAGCCACGCAGGAATGCCCTAACTGCCGCGCCATCAACCGGGCCAGTGATCTGTTCTGCGAGGTGTGCGGGTACGACTTCACCACCGGAGTGATGCCCCGGCCACCCGAAGGGGAGCCGTCCTTCCTCGATCTCGACCTGCCCGTGCCTACGCCTGAACCTGGCCCGTACGACCCGGCAGACCTGCCGTTGGACCAAGCTGGCCAAACCGATCCGATGGCAGCCGAGCCCACCTCGGCTGCGCAAGCCGAAGCCCCCGACCCGGACGAACCGGCGCAGATTCCAGTGCAGGATCCGCCGGAACCGGGCGCTGCCGAGGCTTCCCCGGGCAGTTCGGCACTGCCCCCGCCGCCGAGCCCCGCCCCGATCGAGGAGTCGTTGCCCGACTCCGAGGTCGAAGAGCCCGAGGACCCTTCCCTGGATCAGGCGCAACCCGTCCTCGCGCCTGCGACTGAGCCGAGGTCCGCTGCCGAGTCGGAGCCGCCCTACCCGGCGGTGGAGCTGCCGAGCTCGGCCAGCTCTGCCGATTCCGAGACGGCCAGCCCTGCGGAGCCGCAGCAGCCCAGCCAGTCGCGCGTCAGTGCTAAACCGGTCAACCGGCCGCCCTCACGCGAGGTGGCCGGGGACTGGGTGGTGGAGATCTGGATCGATCCGCAGTGGTACGCGGTTCAAGACAGTTCCGAGGCCTGCCCTTCGCCTGCACCCCCTGACATCGTGCGGCTCACCGGCTCCCATGCCCTCATCGGGCGACGTTCCTCCTCGCGCGGGGTCACCCCGGACATCGATTGCGGCATCGACACCGGAGTGAGTCGCCGCCAGGCGCTCTTGGCCGGTGACGGTCGGCGGTGGTGGATCGAAGATCTGGAATCCGCCAATGGCACCTATATCGGTGCTGCGGCCGGGCCATTGCCGACGACGCCGCTGGAGGCCGGGCGCCGCGTCGAGATCGACGCCGATGACCGGGTCTACGTCGGCGCCTGGACCCGGTTGGTGGTGCGCCCGGCGACAGAGTCTGAGATCGCCGGACTCGGGTGAGTTCGGCTTCGCGAGCCCCTAAGCGCGCGCGGATCCCGCTGCTGTCCGTGCTGGCCGGGGTAGGTCTCCTCGGTGCGGCGGCCTCCTTCCTGGACGCCCCCGGTGTGGTGCCGCTGTTCCAAGCCCTTGCGCCCACCGTGGGGGCAGTCGGATTGCTCGTCGTCGCGGCGGCCGCTGTCGGCAGGAGGTGGTGGACGGCGTTGGCCGCGGCACTGGCCAGCGCAACCCTCATCGCCCCCGTAGTGGCGTTGCCGCCACCGCCCGCAAGCACGACCGGCCCGCGGCTGTCGGTCTTGGCGATCAACACCCTGTACGGCGGCGCCGACGCCCAACGCATCGTGGACCTGGTCCGAGAGCGCAGGGTCGATGTTCTGGTGCTGACCGAGATTCACACCCCGCTCTGGGATCGGTTGACCCAGCACGGTCTGGCGCGCAGCCTCCCGTATGCCACCGGCCGCAGCGGCGGCGCGGGCGGCACCATCATCGCCACCGCTGAGCCGGTTCGTTGCGTGGATCTACCCGAGTCTGCTCGGTGTGGGCAGGTGGTCACCCGCCCGCGCAACGGTTACGCCGGCCGGGACGCCAGCGGGGACTACAGCTTCGACATGCCGACGGTGCGGCTGGCTGACGGCACCCTGCTGCGCGGGGTTCACGCCTGGTCCCCGCGGTTGGCGCCGTTGGAGCGATGGCACTCCCAGCAGTCAGACCTGGCGGATTGGGTGGGGGCGCACGCCGATGAACCACGACTGGTGATGGCCGGCGATTTCAACGGCAGCATGTCTCACCCTTCCTTCCGCGCCGTGGCGCGCGGGTTCGACCACTCCCCGCGCGGGATGCTGCCGTGGGTTCGCACGTGGCCGCGCTCCCCACAGGCCCCCGGGATCCCGTTCGTGCAGATCGACCACGTTCTGGCGCGCGGCTGGAAAGCGGTGGACCAAGCGGTGCTGCGCGTCGAGGGTTCGGATCATGACGCCGTGTGGTCGCTGTTGGAACGCACGCCACCCCGAAGCGATTAGCCCGACCTTCACCTGCGGAGTCGGCCCGGCTGCGCGAGTGCGCGCAAGGCAGACAGCGCAGCCACCCGGCGGCCTGGACCAGGGGGGGGTCAGCCGAAGGTGACCTCACCCTTGCTCATGTCGCGGCCTTTGAGGCGCAGCAGGCAGTCCCAGGCGATGACGCTGCCGTCATCGGTCTCGATCTCCCTGGCGACCCGGCCGGAACGTTCGACGATGAGGCTGCCGGAAGAGATGTAGTCCTGCAGGTCCTCCTCCACGTCTGCCGCGGTGTAAAGAACCGACTCGTTCTGCGGGCCGCCATACCCCTCGCTCAAGTTCGTCGTATCGTGCCCGACAACCAGCAGCGTGCCGCCGGGGGCCAGCGCGCGCGCCGCGGCACGCATCGCAGGAGTGCGCTCGTACTCCGGTAGGTGCAGATAACACACCAGCACCGCGTCGAACGCTGAGCGCGGCAGCTCGGCCGAGCTGGCATCCTGGCACTGCCAGGTGATGTCGAGTTCGCGCTGATACTCCTGAGCGGCCTTCTCGGCCAAGGACCGTGCCCGATCGAGGGCGACCTGGGAGAAGTCCAGCGCGGTGACACGCCAGCCTTCGCTGGCAAGCCAGATCGCATTGCGGCCTTCGCCTGAGCCCAGATCCAACGCGGTCGAGGGCATGAGGGTGCCGAGTTCCTGCACGACCCAGCGGTTCGGGTCACTTCCCCACACCAGGTTTTCAGCTCGGTATCGCTCGTCCCACGTTTTCGCGTCCATCGTCGTCCTATCGTCGCTGGGCCCTCTGGGGGAACTGCCTTCCCGACAGTGTCACGTATGCGCCAAGGCGATGCACCATGAGACGACCGTCACGTCAAACCCGAATTAATCGGTAATGCAAAGAAATTGGCTTAATTGTCCCAGAGGAACCGCGCCCTAGCAGGACTTTGGTCCTCACGCTACTTAGAGACACTGGTTCATCATTGAAGGGTCACGGTCGAATGGCCGTTCTGTCGACTTGCCCTGGGGGGATGAGGTCGGCGCAGGAGTCCGCAGGCTCCACCATGTCCCCCCTGACCCGTCACCTGGAGACAACGCATGGACGCCCTGGAGCTGGCACGGTGGCAATTCGCCATCACCACGGTCTACCACTTCCTTTTCGTGCCCATCACGATCGGCCTGTCTGCGATCGTCGCGGGGTACCACACCGCATGGGTGCGCACGCATAACCCAGCGATGTACAAGATGACCCGATTCCTGGGCAAGTTGTTCATCATCAACTTCGCCCTCGGGCTGGCCACGGGCATTGTTCAGGAGTTCCAGTTCGGCATGAACTGGTCGGACTACTCCCGCATGGTCGGAGACATCTTCGGCGCACCCCTTGCCTTCGAAGCGCTGCTCACCTTCTTCCTGGAGTCGGTCTTCATCGGCGTCTGGGTCTTCGGTTGGGGCCGTATCCCGGAGAAACTGCACGCCGCCACGATGTGGCTGGTTCACATCGGTACGGTGCTGTCCGCCTTCTTCATCCTGTCCGCGAACTCCTGGATGCAGAACCCCGTCGGCTACCACATCAACCCCGACAACGGCCGCGCCGAGCTCACCGACTTCGTGGCGGTGCTGACGAACAAGGTGCAACTCGTCGCCTTCCCGCACGTCATCACAGCCGCCTACATGACCGCCGGGGGCCTGGTCATGGCGATCTCGCTGTGGCACCTGCGCCGGCTGTCTACCCAGGCCCCGGCCTTGGAGACCATCGAAACCGAGGCGGGTGCCCCCTCCCACGGCAAGGGCCGAGGCGGCGCGCACGCCGCCATCACCGACGGGACGAACTACCGCGAGACGTACCGCAAGGCTGCGCGCGTGGGCGCCATCGTCACCCTCGTCGCCTCGCTGGGCGTCATAGTCACCGGTGACCTGCAGGGCAAGGTGATGACCCAGGTGCAGCCCATGAAGATGGCCGCTGCAGAGGGGGTCTACCAGACCGAAGCTCCCGCGCCGTTCTCCGTCTTCGCCACCGGCAACCTCGAAGGGACCGAGGCGACGCACTGGATCCAGGTGCCCGGTCTGCTGTCCTATCTCGGAAAGGGCAACTTCAGCGCCGAGATCGAGGGCATCAACGACATCAAGGCCGAGTACAAGACCAAGTACGCCGACAGTGCGCTGACCAACGACACGACGACCGAGTTCACGCCGTACGTGCCGGTCGCCTACTGGACGTTCCGCATCATGATCGGTCTGGGCATGCTCGGCACTGCGATGTCACTGCTCACGCTGTGGATCACCCGTAAGAAGGGCGACCTGAAGGTGCTGCGTCCGAAGTGGTGGCACTGGGCCATCATCGCGACGCCGTTCTTCCCGTTGCTGGGCAACTCCTTCGGCTGGATCTTCACCGAGATGGGCCGCCAGCCGTGGGCCGTGCAGGGTGTTCTGCTGACGCGCTTCGGGGTCTCCCCCCGCACCAGCGCGACCGAGGTTCTCATCTCGATGATCGTCTACACGCTGCTGTACGGGGCACTCGCGGTCGTCGAGGTCAAGCTCTTCCTGAAGTACCTACGCCGCGGCGCAGAAGACATCGGCGAGCCGCCGACGTACTCCCACATTGATGACGAGGACCGCCCCCTCGTCTACACCTACTGAGCGAGGCGGACTACATCATGGATCTCGCAGTTCTCTGGTTCATCCTCATCGCTGTCCTATGGATCGGCTATTTCTGCCTCGAGGGCTTCGACTTCGGGGTCGGCATGCTCTTGCCGGTGCTGGGCAAGAGCCGTCTGGACGGGGCGGCCGGCGTCGCGGACACCGAGCGTCGCAAGCGCGTCATGCTCACCGCGATCGGGCCGCACTGGGACGGCAACGAAGTGTGGCTGCTGACGGCGGGCGGCGCGACCTTCGCGGCCTTCCGCGAGTGGTACGCCACCCTGTTCGACGGCTTCTACCTGGCCCTTCTGCTCATCCTGGTCGCCCTCATCGTGCGCGTGCTCGGCTTCGAGTACCGCGGCAAGGGCGAAACGGCGGCCTGGCGTTCCGGCTGGGACAAGATGATCGTCTTCGGCTCGTTCATCCCCGCGCTGCTGTGGGGTGTGGCCTTCGGCAACATCGTCCGCGGCACCCCGTTGCGCATCCGCGAGAACGAGCTGGGGCAGGGCGTTGAGTTCGCCGGCAGCTTCTTCTCGCTGCTCAACCCCTTCGCGCTGGTCGGCGGCCTGACCACGCTGTTCCTCTTCCTGACCCACGGCGCGATCTTCCTGGCGCTGAAGACCGACGGCGACATCCGCCACGACGCTCGCGCCTTGGCGACCAAGCTCGGCGCCGTCGCAGCCCTGTTCGCGGTGGTCTTCCTGGTGTGGACGAACCTGCTCCGGGGCAACACGGGCTCATGGATCCTGTCCGGCGTCGCCGCAGTAACGCTGCTGGCGGCACTGGCTGCCAACCACGTCGGACGTGAAGGCTGGGCCTTCGTCGGCACCTTCATCACCATCCTGGCGGCAGTCGCAGCCTTGTTCACCGCGCTGTTCCCCGACGTCATGCCTTCGACGGCGGACCCGAACGCGACGTTGACCATCGCCAAGGATCACGGCTTCTACGCCGCCAACAGCGCGCTGACGCTGAAAATCATGACCGGCGCGGCACTGGTGTTCACCCCGATCGTCGTTGCCTACCAGGGCTGGACGTACTGGATGTTCCGCAAGCGCCTCACCACCAAGCACATCCCCGGTGTCAGCTCGGCGCCCGAGCGCGTCGAGGCTTGATGGCTGTTGTCAGTTCCGCCCACGGGGGCTTCCGGTTCACCGGAAGCCCCCGTGTTGTGTCTGCCCGCGTCGTGCTGACCGCATGGACGCTTCCTTTTACGCCCGGGCCTGGCGCGCATGGTGAACTGGTCAGATGAGACCGTTCGACGCACGTCTGCTGCGCCTGG
Source organism: Gephyromycinifex aptenodytis (assembly GCF_012277275.1). Lineage (GTDB taxonomy): Bacteria > Actinomycetota > Actinomycetes > Actinomycetales > Dermatophilaceae > Gephyromycinifex > Gephyromycinifex aptenodytis. Next base: position 1,844,392 of record NZ_CP051155.1, read on the forward strand.
CACCTGCCTCGCGAGGGGCTCTGCTGGCGTTGGCGCTGCTGGCCGGGTTATCCGGGCTGGCCGCCATCGCCCAAGCATTCGCGGTCTCGGCCTTGGTCGTCGCCTTGGTCCGGTCCCAACCGCTAAGCGCCCCCATGCTGTGGCTGCTGGCGACGTTCGCGCTGCGCGGCCTGGCCGGGGCCGCCACCGAGGTCGTCGGGGCGCGCGCAGGAGCTGAGGTGTCCACCGAACTGCGGCACGCCCTGGCCAAGGAGTACCTGCACCGCGACGCGGATTCGCGTGGCGAGCCCGGGCAGGCGCTGACGTTGATGAGTCAGGGCGCCACCAGCGTCGAGCCCTATGTCGCCCGGTACCTACCCGCGCTCATCGCGGCCGGGGTCCTGCCGCTGGCGGCCGTCCTGGCGATGGCGATGCTCGACTGGCAGACCGCTCTTATCCCGGTCTTGACGCTGCCGCTGCTGCCGCTGTTCGCTGCACTCATCGGCGCCACCACCGCCGATGCCACCGCGCGACGCTGGAAGGCCCTGGACGCGCTGTCCGGGCACTTCCTCGATGTGATGAAGGGTCTGCCGACCCTGGTGGATTACGGGCGCGCCCACCGACAGAGCTCCACGATTCGCAAGGTCAGTGACGAGCATCGGATCGCCACGGTAGAGACGCTGCGGCTGGCCTTCCTCAGCTCGGCGGCGTTGGAGTTCCTGGCCACGATCTCGGTCGCCATCGTGGCCGTCTGGACCGGCATCGCGCTGGCTCAAGGCCGGATGGAGCTACCGATCGCCCTGACCCTCATCCTGCTCGCCCCCGAGGCGTACTGGCCGATCAGGCGCGTCGGCGCCGAGTTTCACAACGCCGCCGATGGCGCGGCCGCACTGGAGGCGATCGCGGCGGCAGTCGCACCCGCGACACCCGCGACCGAAACGGCAACCGGACAGTCTGAGGCTGCATCGGTGCGCGTCGAAGCGCTCAGCTACCGCTACGAACCAGACCTGCCCCCCGTCATCGAAGACCTGAATCTGCACCTGAGCACCGGCCTGACGGTCCTTGCCGGACCTTCCGGCGCCGGCAAGACGACGATCCTGGACCTACTCGCCGGGCTGCGCCGCCCCAGCACCGGTCGAGTGTCCGCGCCGCGGGCGCACCTGGTCACCCAGCGTCCGTTCCTGGCGCCGACGAGCGTGCGGGAAAATCTTGCGCTGGGCAACCTCGACGCAGCGGGCCGAGCCACCCTCGACGACGCCGCGATGATGGCGGCCCTGGAGCGGGTGGGGCTGGGCTACCTGGTGGCCGAACTGCCCCAGGGTCTGGACACTCCTCTGGGGGATGACGGCTTCGGCGCTTCGGCGGGGCAGCGAGCGCGGCTGGCGCTGGCGCGGGCGCTGCTGTCGAGCGCCCCGCTCATCCTGCTGGATGAACCCACCGCACACCTGGACCCGCTCTCCGAAGAGCTGATCGGGCGAGTCATCGCAGAGCTGGCCCGGGACCGCATCGTGGTGGCGGTCAGCCACCGCGAGCATCTGGCCACCTTGGCCGAACGTGTCATCGAGGTCGTCCCGCAAGCCGTGCGAGGTGGGCAATGATTCGATTCCAGCAGGTCCGCGGCGTGCCCGGCCGAACTCGCCCGGACCTGACCCGTCGCGCCGTGCGGCGTCTGGGCGCGGGCGCCCTCGGCGCAGGCGTCCTGGTCCTGATTCGCCCCCGGAGCGCACAATGAAGAGCAATCCCGACCGCATCCGCTCCGGCCGGACCCGTCGCACCCGACTGCTCATTCCCGGCATCCCCACGGCGGCGCTCATCGGCGGGCTCGCGTTGACCTCCGGGGTTGCCCTCACCGCCTCTTCAGGCTGGCTGATCGTGGCGGCTTCGTTCCGCCCGCAGATCCTCACCTTGATGGCCGTGATCGTTCTGGTGCGTGCTTTCGGGGTGGCCCGGCCGCTACTGCGCTACGTGGAGCGGATCCGCAGCCACGACGCGGCACTGGCGTTCCTGGCCGAACAGCGCGCGTTGACCTACGACCGGTTGGTGCCGCTCACCCCGGCGCGGCTGGGACGGCGCAGTCGCGGGGATCTGCTCGCGGGTGTCGTGGATGACCTGGACGACCTCGCCAACGCCCAGGTGCGCGTGGCGGTGCCGATCGTGGCCCTGCTGGTGGCCGGGATCGCTGCGGCAGTTCTGGATTCGATCATCCTTATCCACTCCGGCCTGGTCATCCTGTCGGCCGTCTGCTTCGCGCTGCTGGTCGGTGTGCTGGATTGGCGCCTGGAGCTGCGCTGGCAGCAGGACGTGGTGACCGCCCGGGCTCGCGTCGGGGAGTTGTCGACGCTGCTGGGCAGCCAGGGCCATGACCTCGCCGCGATCGGTGCCAGTGATCAGGCGTTGGGCTGGCTGGCTGATGCTCAGGTCAAGCTGCAACGCGCTCTCACCCGGCAGGCCTGGGGTCGGGCGCTCGGGGTAGGCCTGTCTCCGCTGGTCGCGGCCGCACATGCCGTGGCCATGGCCTTCGTCGTCCAGCCGTGGGTTGCTGCAGGCATGGCCACACCGTTGGCTGCGCTGCTGGTGCTCACCCCTATCGCGTTGGGCGAAGTGGTCTCGGGGGTCCCGGACGCCGTCGGCGCGCTGGCCCGGGCCCAAGGCAGCGCCCGCCGGTTGGACGCCTTGCTGGCTCAAGAACCTGCCGTGGCCGACGCTGATGTACCCGCCCCCGAACCGGGCACGTCGCCGGTCCTCGCCGCCGCGCAGCCGCCGGCCGTGGTGACCCGAGAGTTGAGCGCCTCCTGGGACCGGACCCGCCCGGCGGTGCACCTGGCTGACCTGGATGTCACCCCCGGTTCATTCGTAGGGATCATCGGTCCCAACGGTTGCGGCAAGTCGACGCTGCTCGCGGTATTGGCCCGGCACCTGGATCCGCGCACCGGAACCTACCGGGTGGGTGATGTCGACGCGCTGGCCACCCCGCCGGCTGCGGTGCGTACTCAACTGGCCATCGTCGATGACGAAACTCACGTCTTCGCCTCCACCGTGCGTGAGAACCTGCGACTGGCCAGTCCGGCAGCCCCGGACGAAGCGATTCTGCGCGCGTTGCGCCTGGCCGGGCTCAGTCCGTGGTTCGAGACCCTGCCGACCGGGCTGGATGAACGTCTCGGCGCGAATGGCCGCGGCGTTTCAGGTGGAGAACGTGCCCGGCTCGGTCTGGCTCGGGCGCTGGTCTCCGAGCGCCCTGTGCTGCTCTTGGACGAGCCGGTCGCTCACCTGGACCATCCCAGCGCGGTCGCCGTATTGGGTGATCTGCTGGAAGCCCGTCATGGCCGTAGCGTTGTCCTGGTGACACACCGCAGCGAAGGATTGTCCGAAGCTGACACCGTGATCGACCTGGGGGATTGATGTCTCGATATTCCGCTTGTGCCCTTCTTGTCTCCTTAACGCTGGGGGGTGCCGCGTTCTCGGCCACCCCGAGCGTGGCGCAGACCCAGCAGCCGAGCATCCATCAGACGCGGGTCCAGCAGGTGGCCACCGGGCAGGGGTCCACCCGAACCTCACCCGATCGCGCACGCGCCCAGCCCACGGCCGCTCCCTCCACCGGTGGAGTGCGGCTGGCACCGACCTCCCGTTCCGGTTCTGCCCGACTGCGTGGGCGGGTCATCGTCATCGACCCCGGCCACAACGGGCGACAGTCCCCCCGGATCATCAAGCGGCTGGTGCCTGCGGGCAACGGCACTCGTAAGGCATGCAACACCACCGGTACTGCTTCCCGATACGGACCCGAGCACGAGTACGCCTTCGATGTGGCGCTGCGCCTGGCCCGCCAGTTGCGCGCCCACGGCGCGACCGTGGTGCTGACCCGTCCCAATGACACCGGAACCGGGCCGTGCGTGAACGAACGGGCCGCTATCGGTAATCGCGCCCGAGCCGATCTGGTGCTGTCCATCCACGCCGACGGCAACACGGCCCGCACCGCGCGGGGCTTCCACATCATCACCTCCACCAGGATGGCTGGCGGGAAGGCAGTCCAGCGCCGTTCGCTGGCCTTCGCCGGGGTGGCCCGTGACGCTTACGCCCGCACGGGCATGCCGACCTCCACCTACACCGGCGGTCGCAGCGCCATCACGCGCCGGTCCGACATTGCCGGCCTGAACCTCTCAACCAGGCCCGCGATCATGTTGGAAGCGGGCAACATGCGCCATCCCACCGATGCCCGGCTGCTCGCCGACTCCCGGTTCCGCCAGCGCACCGCAGCCGCCCTCACCAGCGCCACGGTGCAGACCCTGGGGCGCTGACGGCGGCAGGTGTTCGCGCTGCCACACTGCCGAGGTGACGGCAGATGAGCTGTCGGCGCCCTGGCGCGGCCTTTCAGCATCAGGCGGCGCCCCTCCAGCGGTGGGCTGGCGGCAGCGCTGCCACCGGCCGGTGTGGGCGCTTCCTCCGGGTAGGCTGACAGACCGCCACGGCGACGGCAGCGCAGCCCGCACCCCACCGGCGAACGCTGCGCTGCCGTCGAAGACCGGCTGCACAGTAGGCGCGCGTCCAGTCGGATGTCCTTGCGGGACGCGCCGATTGCGACAGATGTCACCCAGCAGCGGGGTCGAAATCACACCGCACCACCCGGGCAAAGGCGCCGCCCACTCGCGCGCGCCTGTGCGACAGTGGATCAGATATCAGCCAGGAGGTCCCTTCCATGTCCCACAGTGCCGGTTCCTGTGAACCTGACGACCGCGACCGCGCGGGTGGCCGCGACGGCGCTGCCTTCGGCTTCCCGCCTGCGACGAGTTGGGTAGAGCCCGAGGACGTCATTGACGATGCCCCTTCGAGCGGTTGGGGCACCCCGGGACCTCACCTGACCGGCCCGATCCCGCGTATTCGGGCGGTGAGCGCGCCCACCGAGAGCATTGCGCTCACCTCGTCCGGTGCTGCTGGCGCCCCGCCGTCCTCGACCTGGGCCCCGGAGACTCCCGCACCGGCCACCCCCAGCGTGCCCCCGCGATCCGCGCCGCCCCGGGAAAGTGCCGGCGTGCAGGCGTCGGCGTCCAAGGATGACGATGCCCTGACCGTTACCGGCGGCCGCCGCGGCCTGAGTTCGCTGTTGGAGTTCGGTTTCGCCACCCGCGGCACCCGCTCGTTGGTGCCTGCGGTGTACGGGCTGGTCGTTGCCTACGCCGTCCTGGTCTTCGTGCTCGATGTGCTCACCGCCTTGGGTGGGGTCGGGCTCGGGACCATCGCGCTGGACCTGCTGCGTGCGCTGCTCGTCGGAGGCGTCCGTCTGCTGCTCACTCTCGGGCTGGCCCGCATCCTGTGTGAGATGGCGTTGAACGTGCTGGCGCTGGCCGAAAAGGACGGCTAGCCCGCGCCGGAAGGCGGGTCCACAGGAGTCATACCGGATGGTGCCGCCTGGCACCTGCTATCCGGTGGCACCCTGCTCGCCCTCTTCGGCCGGGCGCAGCCGCCCGCACCATGGGCGAGACTGGTCTCATGGCTACTCCCTATACCGTCTGCGTCGTCTGCTCCGGCAACATCTGCCGCTCCCCCATGGGCGAGGTCGTGTTGCGTGCCCGCCTGGAACAGGCTGGTCTTGGCGACCAGGTCGTCGTCGACTCGGCCGGCACCGGGGACTGGCATGTGGGCCGCGGCGCCGACCCGCGCACGGTAGCGGCACTGCAGGCGCGCGGCTATGACGGTTCAGCGCACCGCGCCAAGCAGTTCGCGCGCGAGTGGTACGGGCAGCGCGACCTCATCCTCGTCGCCGACAGCGGCCACCTGCGCGCCATCCAGGCGATGGGCCCGGCCGAAGACGACGCCGCGCATGTGCACCTGTTGCGCTCCTTCGACGTGGACGCCGCCGAATCGGGCGCCGTGGAACTGGACGACCCGTACTACAGCGACGACGCCGCCTTCGGTCGGTGTCTGCGCGAGGTCGAGGCGGCAGCCGACGGTGTCGTTTCCTTCATCAAGGATGAGCTGGCCCGCCGCTGAGGTCTGCGGTGGGAGAATGCCGAGCATGGGTTCCCTCGCTGACATCACACCCCCCATCGCTCTCGGTGCTCTGGACGGGCGGTACCGCCGCGTCGTAGCTCCGCTGGTCGATCATCTGAGTGAAGCGGCGCTCAACCGCGCACGCATCCACGTCGAGGTGGAGTGGCTCATCCACCTGACCCACAGCCAGGTGGTGCCGGGGGTCCGCCAGCTCACCGAGACCGAGATCGCCAAGTTGCGGGGCATCGTCGCGGACTTCGACGCCCAGGCCATCGACGAGCTGGCCCAGATCGAACGCGAGACCGTGCACGACGTGAAAGCGGTGGAGTACTACCTCAAGGCGCGGATGCCCGACATCGTTGGGCAGGACGCCGCGCAACTGAGCGAACTCATCCACTTCTGCTGCACCAGCGAGGACATCAACAACCTCTGTTACGCCCTGCTCGTCAAGGGCGCGGTCCAGACCGTCTGGATGCCCAAGGCCGAAGACCTCCTGGAACAACTCAGCACCATGGCCCACGAGCTGGCAGCGGTGCCGCTGCTCTCGCGCACCCACGGCCAAGCCGCCACGCCCTCGACCCTGGGCAAGGAACTGGCCGTGTTGACCTACCGGCTGCGGCGTCAGCTGCGCCGCGTGGACAGCACCCAGTACCTGGGCAAACTCAACGGGGCCACCGGCACCTACGGGGCGCACCTGGCGGCGGTACCGGAGGCGAACTGGCCGGCGATCAGCCGCACCTTCGTCACCGACCGGCTAGGCCTGTCCTGGAACCCGTTGACCACCCAGATCGAAAGCCACGACTGGCAGGCCGAGCTCTACAGCGACCTGGCCCGGTTCAACCGGATCCTGCACAACCTGTGCACCGATGTCTGGACCTACATCTCAATGGGCTATTTCGCCCAGGTTCGCGGCCAGGGCAGCGTCGGCTCCAGCACCATGCCGCACAAGGTGAACCCGATCCGGTTCGAGAACGCCGAAGCTAACCTCGAGGTGAGCAACGCACTGTTGGATGTGTTGTCCGCAACGCTGGTGCAGTCGCGGCTCCAGCGCGACCTGACCGACTCCTCGATGCAGCGCAACGTCGGTACGGCCATCGGGCACAGCCTGCTCGCGCTCGACAACGTCTCCCGTGGGCTGGCCGGCCTGGACGCCGTGCCTGAGGTGATGGCGGCCGACCTCGACGCCAACTGGGAGGTGCTCGGCGAGCCGATCCAGTCCGCGATGCGCGCGCTGGGCGCGCAAGGCGTCGCCGGGATGGAGAACCCCTACGAACGCCTCAAGGAACTCACTCGCGGGCGCCGCATCAACGGCGAGGACCTGCGTGAGTTCGTCCGCGGGCTCGGCCTGCCCGCCGAAGTCGAGGCGCGGATGCTGGAGCTCACCCCGCAGAGTTACATCGGCTTGGCGCCGCAGTTGGTCGCCGACCACCTCTGAGCTTTCGAGAACGACCGTGGGCCCGCTGGACTCGACGTCCAGCGGGCCCACAGTTGTTGTCTGCGCGGCGGGTCGCCGCTGCACCTCAGATGGTGACGATGCCGTCCGGGGTTTCGAAACTGACCGACATCAGGCCGGCGGTCCCGTGCGGGGCAACGAACGTGAAGTCGATGACGGTCGAGGTGCTGTTCGCAGGCAGGTCCAGCCACTCCCGCACCCGGGTCGGGTCGCCCGCGATGGTGAGCCCCGTGATGGAGACCGTGGGCACTTCGACGATAGCGCGCGAAGGGTGCAGATTCATGTCGTCGAAGCACACGAAGAACGGCAGCTGCGGATCGTTGATGAGCCCGTTGACCCCGAGCTGCTGCCAGGTCAATTCGCGCGAATCGGGGAAGCGTCGCCATCCGGGGACAGCCTTGCGTCCCAGACGCGTCTCGTAGGGGGCGAGGTCGTCCACCCGGACCACCCAACCCAGCCAGCCACCGCCGCGCTCTGAGCAGGCCCGCACGGCCTGACCGAAGGGGGCTTTGTCGGACGCGGGGTGATCCAGCACCTCCACGACCTCGATGTACCGCTCGTGTGCCATCGGAAGGATGACGTTACGGGTGCCGAAGCTGGGGTGAACCCCACCGTTGACAGCTCGTACACCCAGTTGTTCCGCCAGACGATCGGCGGTGGCTCGCACACCATCGTGCTCAGCCGCGTAGGACACATGGTCGACTCGCATGACCTCATCGTGGCATAGCCGCAAGGGCGCTCTGAGCACCTGACCTGACCACCGGGACCTTAGTCAGGTCCACATTGGCAGTCGTGGCGCACCCCGCTGATCGCCGGCTGACCGGGAGCTGGCCCGCCCTACCGGTTCCGCCGCCCGACAGGTCCGCGGTGCGGCCGTTCGACTTCAGCGACGGCGCCGCTGGCGGACCGCTTCGTAGAGAACGACTGCCGCCGAGATGGAGACGTTCAGTGAATCCGCCGCGCCCGCCATCGGAATCCGCACCCGGTGCGTTGCTGCTGCGAGCACCTCCTCGGACAGACCCGTCTGCTCGGCGCCTACCGCGATCGCGACTGGCCCGGTGTAGTCCACATCCGCGTAGTCCAGGTCGGTGTCGGGGGTCGTGGCCACGAGTGTCAGGGCGTTGGTCTTGACCCAAGCCAACATTTCAGCCGTATCGCAGGAAGCGACCGGCACCGAGAACACCGTCCCTTTGGAGCCGCGGACGACGTTGGGGTTGCCCCAGTCGGTGACCGGGTCGGCAGCGAGCATGGCATCGACGCCGGCCGCGTCGGCGGTTCGCAGCATGGCGCCGAGGTTGCCCGGCTTCTCGACGCCTTCGCAGACGAGCACCAGGCCCGCCGTCACGGCGAGTTGATCCAGGGTTCGCTGGGGGGAGGCGACGACCGCGAGCACCCCGTCCGGGCCCTCGCGATAGGCCACCTTTTCGAAGGCAGACCTGGACAGGTGGACGATCTCGCTGCCGCGCTCTCGCACCCGATCCACAAGGTGCTGTTGGCTCTGAGGTTGCCGGAGCAGCTCTGGGCACCAGTAGAGCGTCTGCGGCCTCAACCCCGCATCGAGCGCGAGGGACAACTCGGCGAACCCGTCGATGAGGGTGACGCCCTCGGCGTCGCGGACGCGGCGACGTCGCAACGAGGCCACGTGACGCAGACGCGCGTTGGCGGGGCTGGTGATCTGCAGATCCGGCATGGGCGCATTATCTCGTGACGCGAAGACGGCATACCGGCGGGTGCGCGGGAGGTGGGGCGTCAGGCTTGCATGTGTTCGCGCGCTAGGCGCGCGGCCACCTGGGCATACAGCGGCCCACCGGGGAGCCCATCCCCGCTCGCGAGGTGTTCGGACATCTCAACCAGGGCGCGGGTGTAGCCCAGCAGGTACTCCCGTTCCAGCGGGTTGGTCTCACCCTGGGCTTCGGCCGCCACCGTCACGCCCCAGTCCCGCAGGTAGTTGGCCAGGTACAGGTGGTTGGTGTAGAGGTCCGCTGGCAGGCCAGCCCCATCACCTCGGTTGTTGCCGCGCACCACTGACATGCCCTCTCCTTTCCTGAACATTTTCCGGACCGCACCTTTGCCCCCCCTGGGAGTCTCCTTATTTCCTATCGCCCGAATGGACGATTTCGGCAGAACTTCTTAACGTCGATAAAAAACGTTGCGTCCAAGCGAGTCCCAGTCTCGGACAGGGCGATTAAGTTATTCAGGAGTGACTCTTAATAGGACGTACGACCGCCACACTATTGATTGAAGATAACCCATTCGTTCAAGACGCGCCCTGAACTATTAACCTGCTCGAATCAGTGACGCGTCCTGAACGAGCGGTTGCATTCGGCAAAGGCCCGTTCGCTGCTGCAAAGGTCACGGGGGTCATGCGAATCGAGAAGAGCAGCGCCGCCCGGCCCCGCTACCAGCAAGGCAGCTCGGCCGCGGTCGCGCGGTTCAGCCTGCTGCCGGCAGAGCTGCCAACACGGACAACAGTCCGTCGTCCTGCACATGGCCGGTGACCAGGTCAGCCGCTGCCTTCACGCGGTCCGGGGCGTTGCCCATCGCCACCCCGCACGCCGCCCAGGCCAGCATCTCCAGGTCGTTGCGTTGATCGCCGACCGCCACGGTGCGCTGGGCGCAGACCCCCACCTGGCCTCGTACCTGCTCCAACGCGGAGGCTTTGGAAACGCCCTCCGGCGCCACATCCAGCCACGCAGTGAACCCCACGGCGTAGTTCACCCCGTGCAGCCCGATCCGCTCCACCGCCGCAGCGAACTCATCGACGTCGCCGCAAGGGTCGGAGAAGATCACCCGCGTGGTTGGGCGGCGGCGCAGTTCCTCCCAAGGCAAGACGTTGACCCGGCCGTCCAGTTCCCCGGGCGGGAACGGGGCGTTGACGTCGAAACCGATCCCCACCCGCTCGACTGCTAGTACTGCGGTCGGCCATTGCTGACGCAAGGCGTCCAAGGCCGGGCCTGGGTCGAAGGTGCGCTGGTCGACGATGCGAAAACCTTCCGGCAGCGCGGGGTCGAGTCGGATCGTCACCGCGCCGTTGGAGCACACGGCGTAACCGTGGCTGATCCCGAGCTGGTCCAGCACCGGCTGTGTGGCCAGCAGCGAACGCCCGGTGGCGATCACCACCTCATGTCCCGCCTCGCGCACTGCGTTGATGCCCCGGGCGACAGCGGGGCGCAGCGTGCCGTCGTGCAGCAGGGTCGTGCCGTCGATATCGAGAGCGACCAGGTGCCGCCCGGTCGCTGTGCCGAGATTGAGGTCCCGCCGTACGGGACGGGTGATAGTGGAGAACATCGGTGCCTTTCCGTGGCCCGGTTGCCGGTTACCGCGCTCCTCCCCCGGAGCGCGACGCGCAGCCCTCGTGGTGAGAATCACCGCCGGGTCTGTGTTTGTCATGTCGTCGTCAAGGTCAACACCGTGCCTGTTGGAAGTGATTCCCAACCCTGCGAACGGGTGACGGCTACCCGTACGCCGCGCGAACAGCCGGTGTCTCAGCTCCACTGCAAACAACGCTGCGCGCTCTGGTCGGCAGCGATCAGTCGCCGGGCAGTCGGTCTTGCACCCGCGAGCGCCCCGGCCGCTGCGGCGCCACCGAGCGCACGCGCAGAACAACCGGCTTCCCCTCCAGCGGTGAGGTTCCCACCAGGTACCCCGCCGGGTCCTCCAGGCGGGTGGCCCACAGCCGTGTCCCGTTGGGCAGCTCCGCCCGTAGGTCGGACTCGAGGGTGCAGCTGTAGCGCTCGCCGTCGCGGGTGCGCAGATGCAGGATGCGCCTGTGGCCGCCGATGATCTCGACCACCTCCAGGTCGGCCTGCGCCGCTTGCGCAGCACGCACCCGTGCCGGGCGGTTACGCACTCGGTCCAGCGCGAACGCGGCCAGGGTGGGCCCGCCGATGATGGCAGCGCCGGCGCCCAGGGCGGGGTAGTCCAGTCCTGCGCCGAGAAACGTGCCGAGTTGCATCGCCACCCACCCCGAGGCGCCTGCGGTGCCACCCAGCAGCGCCCGGCCGCGCCGCACCAGCCAGGCGTGCCGCGATCGCAGCAGGAATCGGGCATCCTCCTGACTCAGGCCGGTGCCCGCGGTGACGTCGGCGGGCTGGAGGACGTCGGTGTCGATGAGCGGGGCCGGTGGGTGCGCAAACCGGCTGCGCAACAGTTGCAGCGTGTCCTTCTTGCTCTGCATGACTTCCGGCTCGGCCAGGATCGTGCTCTGCCGCACACAGGACACCACATCACCCTGGCTGGGCGGGGCGCACCACAGCTTCTCATCGAGGCGGACCAGTTGGGGGCAGTCCCACTGCCAGGCATAGCGGCTGCCGTCTTCGAACAGGTAGGCAAAAACCACCTCTGGGCTCGCCCCACCCGGGGTCCAACCCTTTGCGGCGCAGTCCGGCAGGTCCCCGGCCGCGAGCATCTCTTCGACTCGCACCTGCTGCACCCCAGGTGTCCCTGGAGTCTCAGTGGCACTCGCAGGGGTGGCCCGGGGCAACAGGAGGCGTTCGGCTTCAGCGCGCGGGACCTGCCGCATTGCTCAACGGGCGCCGGGCACCAGCAGGTCGGTGTGCAGGTAGGGCTGCAGCGCGGCCGGGACCCGCACCGTACCGTCGGCCTGCTGGTGGTTCTCCAGCAGGGCCACCAGCCAACGGGTCGTGGCCAAGGTGCCGTTCAAGGTGGCCACGATCTGGGTGCCGCCCTCGCGCTTCTCCCGGGTGCCCAGACGCCGGGCTTGGAAGGTGGTGCAGTTCGAGGTCGAAGTGAGCTCGCGGTACTTGCCCTGGGTGGGAACCCAGGCCTCGCAGTCGAACTTGCGGGCTGCCGGGCCGCCCAGGTCACCGGCGGCCACGTCGATGACGCGGTAGGGGATTTCCATCAGGTCCAGCATCTGCTTCTCGAAGGCGAGCAACTGCTCGTGCTCGGCCTGCGCATCCTCGGGGCGGCAGTAGACGAACATCTCGATCTTCTGGAACTGGTGCACCCGGATGATTCCCCGGGTGTCCTTGCCGTAGCTGCCCGCCTCACGCCGGTAACAGGTCGACATGGCGGTGTAGCGCTTCGGCCCGGCCGACAGGTCGATGATCTCGTCGGCGTGAAACCCGGCCAGCGCGACCTCGGAGGTGCCGGTCAGATAAAGCTCGTCCGCCGCGAGCTTGTAGACCTCATCGGCGTGGGAGTCCAGGAAGCCCGCGCCGCCCATCGTGGCCGGGTTGACCAGGGTGGGGACCGCCAACTGCGTGAAGCCGGAGTCGTAGGCCTGCGCCAGAGCCAGCTGCATGAGGGCGTTCTCCAGCCGAGCGCCCTGCCCGATGAAGTAGTAGAAGCGCGACTCGGCGACCTTGACGCCGCGCCCCATGTCGATGATGCCCAGGTGTTCACCGAGTTCCAGGTGGTCCTTGGGCGTGAACCCCTCAGCCGCGAAGTCGCGGATGGGTGTGCCGTGTTCGGCAAGCACCACGAAATCGTCTTCCCCGCCTTCGGGGACCCCCGGCATGATGATATTCGGCAACCGCCGCAGCAGAGTGTCGAGCTCGTTCTGCGCCTGCCCCGCAGCCGCTTCGAGTTCCTTGACCCGGTCGGCCAATTCGCCGGCCAACCGGCGGGCTTCGGCGGCTTCCTGCTCCAGCGCGGCGATTTCCTGCTCGGCACCGGACTTCTTCGCCTTGTTCAAGCGGCCCATCACGGCCCCGACTGCCTTGCTCGTGGTCTTCTGCTCCGCGCGCAGCCGCTCGAACTCGGCCAGCGTCGAGCGGCGGCGTTCGTCGGCGCTCAGGATCGCATCGACGATCCCCTCGTCTTCGCCGCGCGCATGCTGTGAGGCGCGGGCGGACTGCGGGTCTTCACGAAGGAGCTTGATGTCGATCACGTCACCAGGGTATCGGGCCGATACGGCGCCGTTGCCGACCGCAGCGCCGAGGGAAGGTTTGGTGGACTGGCCAAGCGAAGTAACGTCGAGTTGTGAACGATCTTTCGCTCTATCTGGGCTTGCTGTCCTGTCTGGCTGTCGCCGCCACCGTGGTGGGTGTGACGGTAACTGCGGGCGGCCCTGAAGGGCGGCCATCCTCGCCTGCGGAGGGCACCGGGTCCGGCGGCGGCTTTGATGACGAAGCGGCGCCGCCGCGACGGCGACTGGCGGTGATCGTCAACCCCACCAAGTTCGCGGATGTGGCCGAGGTGCACGCCCAGGTGACGCAGATCGCAACGCGTCATGGCTGGGCACCGCCGCTGTGGATGGAAACCACCATCGAGGACCCCGGCACGGGTCAGGCCCGGCGAGCCATCGCCGAAGGTGTGGAGCTGGTGTGTCCGCTGGGGGGTGACGGCACGGTCCGCTCCGTGGCCGCGGCCCTCATCGGCACCCAGACCGCCCTGGGGCTGCTGCCGGCCGGCACCGGCAACCTGTTGGCCCGCAACCTCGGGCTGCCCATCGACGATCTGGAGGACGCCCTCGTCACCGCGCTGGCCGGTACCGACCGCCGGATCGATGTGGGCACCTTGCAGGTGGCGCACCCTGATGACACCCAGGATGAGTTGAAGGACTACTTCTTCCTCGTCATGGCCGGGGTCGGATTCGATGCGGCCGTGATGTCAGAGGCGAACGAAGACCTCAAAGCCAGGGTCGGCTGGCCCGCGTACATCGTCTCGGGGCTGTTCAACCTCAACAGTCCCCGGTTCGGCGCCGATATCTGTCTGGATGACGGCCCGGCCTTCCACCGCCGCGTCCGCAGCGCCGTGATCGGCAACGTCGGCAAGCTGCAGGGTGGGGTGGAGTTGCTCCCTGATGCGGTGGCCGATGACGGCGCCTTGGACGCGGTGTTCATCGCACCCAAGGGCATCATCGGTTGGGCCGCGGTGGCCGCCCGCATCCTCACCAAGACCCGCGCGGGGCACAACCGAGTCGAGCATCATCAGTGTCGGCGGATTGAACTCAAGCTCGGCAAAGAGGAGCCGGTCCAGCTCGACGGCGACCCGGTCGGCCCCGGCGGGCACCTGATCTTCCAAGTTCTGCCCCGGCAGTTGACGGTGCGGGTGCCCTGACCTGACCTCGGGTCACCCGGCGACGTTCACCTCAGGGACGCCGAAGCCGCATCAGCCAGGCGCGAGCGTCGATATAGCCCTCGTCGTCATGGTCGGGATGGACTTGGGTGGGTCGGCGGTCGGCGCGCGGGTAGGAGCCGACGAAACGCACCCCCTGGGAGATGCGGTGCAGCCCCATCAGTGTCTCGCCGATGCGTTCCTCGGCGATGTGACCCTCCAGGTCCACCGAGAAGCAGTACCGCCCTAGCGACTCCTTCGTCGGGCGGGATTCCAACCGGGTGAGGTTGATGCCGCGGACCGCGAATTGCTCCAGTAGCTCCAGCAGCCGGCCCGGGCGGTCATCGCGCTGGTAGAGAACGATCGTCGTCTTGTCCGAGCCGGTCGGCGGCGGCAGATGACCGGGCCGGGCCACGACAGCGAAGCGGGTGACGGCACCCACGACGTCGCCGATGTCGCTGGCCAGCACGATCAGCCCGTTGTTATCCGCGGCGATCCGCGGGCAGACCGCTGCTTGGAAGGCGGGCGTGCCTTCTTCCTCGGCCGCCCCGAGCTCGACGGCGGCCGCCGCGTTGGACAACGCCGGCAGGAAAGTCACCTGCGGTAGGTGGGTGTTCATCCACCCGCGAACCTGCGCCCAGGCGTGGCTATGCGTGGAGACCGCAGTGATCTGCTCCAGGGTGGTGCCGGGTCGCGCCGCCAGAACGAAGCGGATCGGGACCAGCACTTCGCCGATGATGTGCAGCGGGGCGCCGGTGGCCAGCGCGTCCAGCGTCGCGGTAACCCCGCCCTCGACCGAGTTCTCCATCGCGACCACGGCGCTGTCGATGTCACCGACGCGCACCGCTGCCAGCGCAGCGTCGACCGTGGGGTATGGGACGTGTTCGGCACCGTGGGAGCTGGGCCAGGCGTTCAACGCCATCTGGGTGAAGGTGCCGGCCGGCCCCAGATAACCGACGCGGTTGCTCATCGCAGTGTGAGCTGACGGCTCAGCAGGCCGGAGCGGGCGCGTCGCTCTTGCGCGCTCAGGGCGGAGGTCTCCCCCAGCGCCTCGGCGAACCGCTGGCTCATCTGGGCCACCGGCTCTTCATAGGCGGCGGCGTCCTGGCTCGGGTCCAGATCCCAAACCGGTACCAACAACCCGCAGGCCCGGAAGGCGCCGAGCAGCCGGGTCTTCTCACCCAGGGTGTCGTGGCCGCGGTGATGCAACCGGGCCAGCGCATCGGTGGCCTGGTCCTCATCGTGCGGCAGGATCCAGCGCAGGTGGGTGCGCTCGCCCGCCCGGCACCAGTACGCCGAGGGGGCCGCCTGCAGTTTCACGGTGGGGATGATGGACTCATTGGCCTGCTGCAGGGAGGCGCGGGACTCCTCGTTCAACTCGACATCGTCGGCGAGCCAGAAGTCGAAACCGTCATACATCTGAACCTCGACCTCGGCCTCCAGATCGAGCAAGTCCTGCAGGCGCGGTGTGGCCGCGCTGGCTTGGCGTGCCGTCGGGGAGGGGCTGCCGGGAGCCAGTGCGAGCAGGTCGAGCAGTACAGCGGCCAGGTCGCGGCTGGGGTCACCGGTGCTCGATCCGGATTGCAGGCCGAGCATGATGGTGCCGTCGGTGCGGTGCAGGCCGGGCCAGGCCATCGGCAGCACGGTGGCCAGGGTGATCGTTTCCGGGACTTCTCCCGGTTCGGGGGCCGCAGCAACCGCTTCCTGCAGTGCCGCAGCGGTGCTCTTCAGCGGCAGCTGCATCGTGGCGGCGGGCACGATCTCGCGCAGTGCCACCCAGTCGGTTTCTGCGGGAAGCCCTTCGAACGGGCGCGCCATGTACGGCGCCGGCGCCACTCGAGCTGTGCTGCGTTGTCCTTGTTCCTGCCGCGCGCGGCGCGATGCCTTACCCATGAGGGTCAAGCCTAGCCCTGCGGGCAGCTATCGCCTTCATGCCTGAGACGCGTGGCTCAAAGACGGCGGCGGCGGGAGGGTCCGCCCAATGCTGCCCACACCGTTCTGCCGTTGCGTTCATCCTGCACGCCCCACTCGTGGGCCATGCTGCGCACGATGCGTAGACCGCGACCGCGCACTGACCACACCGAGGGACGAACCGGGCGAGGGGTGTTGGTGCCTCCACCGTCGCGCACCTCGACCTCGACGGCGCCGCCCTTGACCTTCCAGCGCACGCGCACACAGCCGTCGGCCAACGGTCGGGCGTGGCGCACGGAGTTGGCGACCAGTTCGGAGACGACCGCTTCGGCCTCCTCGATCACGATGGGGGCGATGCCGCGCTGGGTCAGATCCGCCACGATGACGCGGCGGGCGTCGCGCACCGCGTACAGCACGTGCGGAAGCCGAACCGTGCGGGTGCCATCCGTCGGGGAAGCTGCGGGCTTGACGCCGGAGCCTGCACCCACGGGGGTTGGAACAGCATGCCTGATCTCGGTGATTTCCTGATCCGTGGTAGACACCTGCGGCTCCTCTCGGACGTCATCGTCGAGGTCACCAAAGCACACGCTTTGTCGCAATTGCAAAGGCGTTCCGTACAGCGGTCCGAAATTGTCCGGTTCGAGACCTGGGTGCCGGCGCAGCGCCGCCCGCAGATCAGTTGGATCGCCGCGCCAGCGCCTTCTCCACCACCACGTACAGAACCGGGAGCAGCACGAGAGTGAGCAGCGTCGAACTGAACAGACCCCCGATGACCACAAGCGCCAACGGCTGGGAGATGAAGGCCCCTCCGCCGGACAGGGACGCTGCCATCGGGACCAGCGCCAGGATCGTGGCCAGCGCGGTCATGATGATCGGGCGCACCCGGTCGCGCGCACCTGCGGTCACCGCTTCTTCGATGCTCGCGCCGCGACGGCGGTATTGGTTGACCAGGTCGATCAGCACGATGGCGTTCGTGACGACGATGCCCACCAGCATGAGCAGGCCGATGATGGCGGGCACCCCGAGGGCGGTGTCGGTCAGTTCCAGCGCGGCCAGCGCCCCGGTGGCTGCGAACGGGATGCTCACCAGCAGTAGGAACGGCTGCAGCAAGCTCCCGAAGGTGGCCACCATCACGACGTAGACGATGGCGATCGCAACGAGGAGGGCCAGACCGAGCTGTTCGAAGGCTGCCGCCTGGTCCGCGCTGACCCCGCCGATGGTGGCGCTGGCACCGTCCGGCAGTGACGTGGCGTCCAAGGCGCTCTGGATCTGACGAGTCAGACCTCCAAGGTCGTCACCTTCGGGCACCGCAGAGACGACTGCGGTCCGGCGTCCGTCCTGGCGGCTGATGCTGGCCGGGGCGGTGCTGCGTTCCACCGTGGCGACGTCTGCCAATCGGACCTCGTTGCCTTTCAGGTCCGAACCGACGACGACCTTCTGCAACGCCGCCAGACCTGCCGGCGCAGCCAATTCGCGCACCACCACGTCGTGGCGTTGCTGATCGATCTCGACTCGGCCGATCGTGCGGCCCTTCATCGCGGCCGCTACGGCACTGCCGATCTGCGGCTCGACCAGACCGCGGCGCAACGCATCGGCCCGATCGACTGTGACCGCGACGGTCGGGGTGAGGTCGGCAAGGTTGTTCTTGACGTCGCGGGCCCCCTCGACTGCGGCGACGGCCTTCTGTACCGCGGCCGCTGCCGTTCGAAGGTCCTCTTCGTCGGCCGCCTGCACCGCGATCTCGACCTCGCTGCTGCCCGGGCCACCACCGGCGGCTTCGCTGATGCTGACCTCACCGATGTCGGTGCGCTTTTCCAGCGTCGAACGCAGTTCGCCGGAGACTTTCTCCAGGTCGGCGTCCTCGGCCACTGTGACAGTGTGCCGAGCAATGTTGGTGCTGCCACCGCCGAACAACGCCTCGAATCCGCCGCCACCACCGCCGCTGATCGTCACCTGGTGGGAGAGCACGTCGGGGCGGGCCCGCACAATGCTTTCCACCGTACGTGCCGCGTCGTCGGTGGTCGCCAGGGAGGAGCCTGCGGGCAGTTCCTGGTTGATGGCCAAGGTGGTTGAGGCTGCGTTGCCGATGAAGTCCGTCTTCAACTGGGTGGCCAGGGCGCCGGTACCGGCGAGCAACAAGACCGCCGCGATCAACGTGGCCACCGGGCGACGCAGCGCGAACGCCAGCGTGGGCAGGTAGGCGCGTTGCAGCAGGTCACTGGAGTCGCTGCGGCTCGACCCGCTCTTGCGGCGGCGCAACCGAGCGAAGCGGCTGTCTCGTTGTTTGCCGGCGGGGCGGATGAACCAGTACCCGAGAACCGGGACGATCGTCAGGGCCACCAGCAGCGAGGCACCCATGGCCAGCCCGACGGTGATCGCGAACGGGCGGAACAGTTCTCCGGCTTGCCCGCCGACGATGCCGATCGGCAGGAAGACCGCAACAGTGGCGATGGTCGATGCGGTGATCGCGGAGGCGACCTCACCCACGGCGGCCGGAATGGCGGCGCTCTTGTCTTCGCCGAGGTCCAGGTGCCGTTTGATGTTCTCGATGACGACGATGGAGTCGTCCACGACCCGTCCGACGGCAATCGTCAACGCACCCAGGGTCAGGATGTTCAACGTCAACCCGCCGGTGTACAACCCGATCAAGGCGACCAACAGCGACAGCGGGATCGACAGCGCCGTGACCAAGGTGAGCGGAATCGACATCAGGAAGAACAGCACGACCAGGATCGCCATCGCCAGCCCGAGGACGCCCTCGTGGGTGAGGTCGTCGATGGACTGCTCGATGAACGGCGCCTGGTCGAAGACCACGACGAAACGCCCGTCGGACAGGCTCTTCTCCAGGTTCGGCAGCGCTTCGTGGACAGCCTGGGAGACCTCGACGGCGCCGCCGTCTGGCGTCTTGGTGATCGACAGGGTCACGCTCGGCTCACCGTCGGAGCGGGAGATGCCTTCCTCGCCGTTGGGGACCAGGTCGACGGTGGCAACGTCACCCAGCGCGTAGATCTTGGGTGTGGCGACCTGGGTGGCCCCTTGGAGCTGCCGGCTCAGCTTCTCCAGCTGAGCCAGTTGTCCGCGCAACCCGGCCAGTTGCGCGAGCTGACCCTGTAGTTGTTGCAGTTGACCAAGTTGTCCCTGCAGAGCGCGAAGTTGACCCAGCTGACCCTGGAGCTGCTGCAGTTGACCCAACTGGCCTTGCAACTGTTGCAACTGGCCCAGTTGAGCTTGGAGTTGTTGGAGTTGAGCGAGTTGGCCCTGCAATGCGGCCAGATCGTCCAGTCGCCCTTGCAACTGCGCCAGCCGTGCCAACTGGCTTTGCAGTTGACGTAGGTCACCGAGCTGTTGCTGCAGCTGAGGCAGATCGGAGAGCCCGGCTTGCAACTGCTGTAGCTGGGTGAGCAGGGCTGGCAGTTGCGGCAGGAGCTGGAGCTGCTGCTGCAACTGCGTCAGGTCCGGGAAGCCCGGGGGCAGGTTCGAGGGCAGGTTGGACGGCAGCGCGGTCGGCAGGTTGGACGGCAACGCGGTCGGCAGGTTGGACGGCAATGCCGAGGGCCAGCCGGTGGGGGCCAGTGTGCGGGTCACCGTCACCGTGGGCTGGGGGCTGGGCGAGCTGCTGGAGGGAGGCGCAATCGTCTGTGAAGGGGCGGGGGTGGTCCGAGAGGGTGCCGGGGTCGTGGTGGTCGAGGGCCGGACGGGAGGGCTGGTGCGCGAAGGCGAAGCCGTCGGCCCGGTCGTCGCGGCCGCGGTGGGCGGAGCAGCGGGGGCAGGAGCCGGTGGGATGACCGCTGCGGGGCTCGTTGCGCACGGGTCGGGGCGCCCGCCAGGCAGGGTCGCGCCCGGAGTCGGGGTGCGGGTGCCGCAGGCAACAGGGGTGGGAGTGGCCACCGGAACTCGGGGCCGGGCCGCGGACATGCCGGCGACCCCACCCAACGAGAGTCCCCCGGGTCCGCTGCCGGCAGCGGACGGAAGCGAACCGCCCAATCCGGGCGGCGCCGAGCTACCGGTGGCAGCCAGTGGCAGTTCGCGCAGCTGCTCCACCGAGGTGATCCGGGAGCCCACCTCGGTAGCTAGGTCGCTGCCCCCGGCCGGGAGCTTGCCGGCCGGCACGACGATCCCGTTGGCCTGCAGCAGACTGGAAACCGCCGAGGCTGAAAGCCCGGCCTTGTCCATCTTCTTCTCATCCAAGTCGATCCGGACGATCTTGTCGGAAACGCCGCTGACCTGGACCTCCCGGACCCCCTCGATGTCCTTCAGGCCCGGCACGACGATGTCGCGGATCCGGGCAGCGAGCTGGTCGGTGTTCTCTCCACCCGAGGCTGCGATCTGCATGACCGGGAAGTCCTCGATGCTGCCAGCGATGACCTCCGGGTCGGTGCCCTCCGGCAGGTTGGGCACGGCCAGCACAGCCCGTTGCAGCTTGGCTTGCGCTTGGGGCAGATCGATCCCGTACCGAAGGTTGACGGTGATGGCCGACAACGAGTTGCTCGACGTGGACTGGACCTTCTCGACCCCCTCCACGCCGAGGACTGCCGCCTCGATGGGCGCGGTGACCCGTTCCTCCACCACGCCCGCGCTCGCCCCGGGCACCGCTGCCACGACGCCGACGATCGGCACCTGGATGGAGGGGATCAGCTCGCGGCGCAACGAGGTCAGCGAGATGAACCCGGCCAGGACGGTGAAGATCGTGATGAGCGCGATCAGGGCACGGTTGCGCAGGCTGAACCGAGTTAGACCGATCAACGTCATCTCCTGAAGAGGTAAAGCGAAAAGTGTGGAGCCGCGGCGAGGAAACGCTCGGCGGAGTCTTCCACAGCGTCCTGTCGCTCTCCTGTCGATTTGCCACCCCGAAAGCGACGGCGGTCACGCGCCCGAACCGCACTGGCGGGCAACGACGCCAAGCGCCCTAGAGTGGCGAGGTCGACCAGTCGAGCAGGAGGACCAGATGAACCGTCCCGACGAGGCTCAGCGAACCGAACAGGTTCGATTCGAACGGCGCGGCGCTGCGGGGGTGGTCATCCTGGATCGTCCCAAGGCCATCAACTCCCTCACCTTGGCGATGGTGCGGGCCATGATCGCCCAACTCCAGCAGTGGCGCACCGACGATGAGGTGGCCCTCGTGGCCATCACCGGCGCCGGCGAGAAGGGGCTGTGTGCCGGGGGCGATGTCGTTGCAATGCGGGCGGGGGTGCTGGCCGGGGGCCGAGGCCGCGCCGAGGCAATGGAGTTCTGGGAACGTGAATACGACCTGGACGCTCTCATCGCCCACTACCCCAAACCGGTGGTGGCTTTCATGGACGGCGCCACGATGGGTGGCGGGATAGGTATCGCTGGGCACGCCAGCCACCGCCTGGTCACCGAGCGCAGCAAGATCGCGATGCCGGAGACGATCATCGGGTTCTTCCCCGACGTGGGCGGGCTGCACCTGTTGGCTCAGGCCCCGGGTGAGATCGGGACCCATCTGGCGCTGACGGGGGCCACGATCACCGGCGCGGACGCGGTGGCGGTGGGGATAGCAGACGTGCTCGTGCATTCCACCCGGTTGCCGCAGGTGCTGGAGGATCTCGCCGGTGGCCAGGCCCCTGCGCTGGCGGAGTTGGGCTCCACGGGACACCCGGCGCCGATCCTGGCGCAGCGTACGTGGATCGACGCCTGCTATGCCGGAGATGACCCGGTCGCCATCCTGTCGCGGCTTCGCGACTACGACGGGGAAGAGGCCGAACAGGCTCATGAAGCTGCAGCCCTCATCGAGTCCCGCTCTCCGTTCTCGGTGAGCGTCACCCTGCGCGCCATCCGCAACGCGCGCCGCTTCGCAAACCTCGACGCGGTCCTGGAACAGGACCGGGTGCTGGCGCGGGCCTTCGCCGACGAGCCCGACTTCCGCGAGGGGGTCCGGGCGCTGCTGGTCGATAAGGACAAGAACCCGACGTGGCGGCACGCGAGCCTGTCCGAGGTGCCCACCGCCGAGGTGGACGCTGCGTTTGTCCGCTGAGGAAGCGACCCCCCGACCCAGGAACCCCGGATCGGCCCGGCCCCACTCGGTAGTAGCGAGCCCTCGGCCGGTAGCGGTGTCCAGCTACCGGCCGAGGGTTCGTGCTCTCGGGTTCCTGCGCCTACGACTGTCGTTGCTGCCCTCGGTTCAGCGCACCGATGTCACGGTGCTGCTGGAACGGACCCTTCCCGACTCGTCCTGCACCACTACCCGGTATTCCATCCGGGTGCCAGCGCGCATCGTGGAGACGTCGTCGAAGACCTGGTAGGGCGCGTTGTCGTCGGTGCCGAGCAGACGCCAGGTGGGTTCACCGGCGATCCGGGCGTAGAACGTGGCCTGCACGTAGCGATTTGCAGAGACCTCAGCCTTGACGCGGAGCCGACCGTCGCTGGTGCTGGTCCACGTATTCACTAGTTTCACCGCAGGGGCGTTCTTGGCCTCGTCCACCGGCGTCGAGGCCCGATAGACCACGGCCGACAGTGGCGGCACCGAGACTCGGGCAGTGCCGTCCGCGCCGGTGCGCAGCGCCGTGCCGGTGCCGTAGATGGGTGCGAAAGTGTCCTTGGCGTTGAAGGTATTCACCCGGGCCGCGGCCGGCTTCGTCGAACTGTTCACGGCCACCAGGTACTCGCGCTGCTGGGCATCCACCCGGGAGAAGGCGAACAATCCACCGGCCGCGGCCCGGGTGATCTGTGCTCCGTCGGCCAGCGCCGGGTGCTCCTGGCGCAGCGCTGCCAGTTCGGCGATCTGCCGGTACAGCTCCGAATTCGTGTCGTAGCGGTCCCGTGAGCCGGCCGGCCCGATCAGGGTTGGTTCGTCGGCGTACAGCTTGGTGCGGGTGGCGAACATGTCATGCCGTGCAGCCTGGTCGTTGCCGGTACCGATAAAGCCCTGTTCATCGCCGTAGTAGACGATCGGTTGGCCCCGAGTGAGGTACATGAGGCTGTTGGCCAGGCGAACCCGCGGCAGCAAAGCGGCCTTGTCGATCTTCTCGTCCTGGGTCAGCAAGAACGGAAGTCGGCCCATGTCGTGGTTGCCGACGAACGTCGGCAACGAGTAGGCGTTGGAGTCGGCGTCGGTGTACAGGTCGTCGCTGGCGTAGAACGCAGCCAGGTCCTTGCCTTGTCCACCTGCCACGAACTTCTGGGCCGCCCGCTGGAATCCGAAGTCGAGCGCGGCCGGCAGCCGCCCCCGGGTGGAATAGCGGCTCATCTCCAGCGGGTCGGGGTCGGCGATCTCCCCGAACATGAAGAAGTCCTTCTTCCCGGACTGTGCCGCGTGGGCCATCATGCGCGGGCCGAACTGCTGCCAGAACTCCATGTTGACGTGCCGGGTGGTGTCGATGCGGAAGCCGTCGATCCCCAGATCGATCCATGCCTGGTAGATCTCGCTCATCCCGTCGACAACCTCGGGGCGCTCGGTGAACAGGTCATCCAGGCCGAAGAAGTCGCCGTAGAGCGAGTTCTCTCCCTCGAAGGTGGTGTCGCCCCGGTTGTGGTACATCCTCGGGTCGTTCAGCCAAGCCGGAACCTTGACGGTGGCGTCGCCGGGGTTCTTGAACACCGGGGTGTACGGGAAGGACTTCTCGGCGTCCAGGGCAGGGAACACTGACGTTCCGGCGTAGTCACGGTCATCGAAGGCGCGGCCCTTGGCATCTCGGAAGGGAGCACTCGCCTTGGGCACGTAGGTGTACTTGCCCTCCTGGTAGCCGATCACGTCGGCCGTGTGATTGGTGATGATGTCGAAGTAGACCTTCATCCCCTTGGCGTGCGCCTGCTCGATGAGGCGCTTCATCTCCGCATTGGTGCCGAAGTGCGGGTCGATACGGGTGAAGTCGGTCACCCAATAACCGTGATATCCGGCGCTCTCCTGACCCGAGGGGCCTTGCACCGGCCGGTTGGTGAACGAGGGAGTCAGCCAGATGGCGGTGGTTCCCATGCCCTTGATGTAGTCGAGTTTGCCGATAAGGCCAGCCAGGTCACCGCCGTGGAAGAAGCCCTTACGGGTCGGGTCGAACCCGGAGCGCAGCGGCCCGCCACTGATGCCGCCGGTGTCGTTGTAGGGGTTGCCGTTGGCGAACCGGTCAGCCATGACGAAGTAGAAACGCTCCCGGGTCGGGCCTTGGCGCAACGATGAGCGCGGTCCCGGCGCGGAGGTGCGCTGGCCGGCTTCCGGCGCCGGATCGCTGGGCTGGGGCGCAGCAGATGCCAGGCTTGCCGGAGCCGCCGCTAGGCAGGTCGTCAGAGCCAGTGCAGCGCCCCATGTCAATGTCCTCTTCACGACAGCTCCCTTGCTGCAGACGGTAATTCACTCACCCTAGAGGTCGGGCCGGGCGCTGCACAGGGCGGCAGCAGCAGCGAAATATCGCCTGCGGATGCGGGGGCCACCCCTGGTGAGAGACGATGCGCAGGTGAGCATCGCCCCCGATTTCGACTCGATGTACGCCGCTGACCCCGACCCTTGGGAAGTGGCGACCAGTTGGTACGAGCGCCGCAAGATCGACATCGCGTTGGCGAGTCTGCGCCGGCAGCGCTATCGCTTCGCCTGGGACGCAGCCTGCGGGACCGGCGAACTTGCCTCCCACCTGGCCGGTCGCTGCGAGCGCGTCCTGGCCACCGATATGTCCGCGGTGGCCGTCTCGCTGTCCACGCGCCGGTTGCAGCCGCTGCCGCAGGTGAGCGTCACTCAGTCCCATCTGCCCTCCAAACCGACAGCGCTGGAAGAGCGCCCTGACCTGATCGTGCTCAGTGAGGTGATGTATTACCTGCCCCCGGCCGATCGAGCCGCCACCTACGCGCTGGTCGATGAGGTGGCCGCCCCCGAGGCCGACCTGCTCCTGGTCAACTGGGCACCCCAACCCGAGGACGCCTACGCCTCCGGGCTGGCCGTGTTCAACGAGGCGAATGACACCCTGAACGCGCTCGGTTGGGGGCGACTGGTCACCCACACCGACATTGAATTCGTCCTGGGCTGTTGGAGCCGCGACCTACCGGAGACGATCGGACGATGACGACACCCATCCCACCCACGCAAGGGCTAGGCCCCGGTCGGCATCGTTTCCACGGATTCATCGCCGGGGTCGGCACCCAGGAGGGCACCCGGCTGGTCGTCGGGCATTGGCCTTCCTCGCCCCTGGGCGTCTTCACCGACGTCATGGTGGAACGCGCGAACGGCCATCGAATGCTGCTGGCCCCCAACTCCGCTGTGGCCCAGTTCGTCACCGATACCTACCACTTCGACGAAACCGTGATCTGCCCGGTGGACTGCCAGGTCAGCCCGGATTCTGCTGCGCCACACTCGGGTGAGCAGTCCGGGCCGCTCACCCTGCCTTTCCTGCCGGGCGCGCAGTGGCAGGTGGCGGCCGGGCCGCTGGAGCTGACCTTGAGGGTGGGGACACCCACCCCCCTGGGTCGCCTGCTGGCGGCCACGCCCAACCGCATCTGCACCAGCCCGCTGTTCTCTCGAATGGCCGACCCGATCGCCCGCAGCTTCCTGCGGGGCGTGCGAACCGCCGGCACCGCAGGCAACGGCCGGGCCGAGTACTACGGCGCCACCGGGTTGCGCACGGTGACTTCGCTGCGCGCTGCCTGGGACGGAGTCGACCTGGGTTCGCTGCGCCCCGTCGAGCCGCCGGTCCGGTTCGGGTTCAGCTCCACTCCGCGACGCCCCAGCCTCACCCGCGTGGTGACAACGGTCGATGTTCCCGAAGGCGCCCAGCACACCTGAGTCCCCCCCCCGCACACCAGCAGCGCCGGCGTCGATGTGACGCCGGCGCTGCTGTACTTCTCACCCGGGTGGCTCACCAGCCGGTGGCGGCTCCCTTGGCCAAGTGGCCGAAGCGGTGCATCGTCTGGCTGAGGGCCTGCTCGCGCATCAGGGGCAGCAGCTCCCGGCGGCCGGTGGCCAGCACCGGTCCGTCGAAGAGCGTGATGTCACCGTTGAGCTCCTCTTCGCGCAGCCCCGTGAGCAGACTGGGGTTCTGCCCCACCAGGCGCACCCGGCCCTGGACCTCGCCGCGTTCGACGCGCACCAGGAAGTCGTCACTGCTCTCAGCACGGTCCACCCAGCGGGCCAGCAGTCGCAGCGCTTCATCGACCTGGTCGTCGCTACCATCCAGCGCCTTCAAGTGCGCGCTGGTCGCGGGGTCCAGCGAGATCCGCAGGTCGGTGCCGGTGACCATGGCACCGAGAACCAGCCGCAGAGCTTCCACCAGGCGAGCACCCGGCTCCGTCCGCAGCCACACCCGCGGGTAGGGCCGGTAGCGGAAGATGTTGCTCTCCACGACGAGTTCGGAATCGTCGACCTCACGGGAGAACACCGTGTCCCAGGCGTAGGCGTCGCTGCCGGCGGCGGTGCGCAGCCAGGTGCGCTCCTCGCGTTCGGGCAGAAGCGCGAGGAAGGTCCGCAGTGCGGCGCGCACCTCCGCCGAGCTCTCGCCGAGGCTGGAGGGCGCACCGGCGTTTTCCCACCGACCCATCTGGGCGACGTAGTTCGGGCCTCCGGCTTTGGCGCCCGGTCCGACCGAGCTGGCCTTCCAGCCGCCGAAGCTCTGCCGGCGCACGATGGCGCCGGTGATGTGGCGGTTGATGTAGCCGTTGCCGACCTCCACCTGGTCCTTCCACTGCGCGATCTCGCGTTCGTCGAGACTGTGCAGCCCGCCGGTGAGGCCGAAGGCCGTCGCGTTCTGCAGTTCGATGGCCTCGTCCAGGCTGCGGGCGGTCATCAAGCCGAGCACCGGACCGAAGACTTCGGTCAGGTGGAAGAACGAACCGGGCTGCACGCCCTCCTTCAACCCCGGTGACCACAACCGGCCGGTGTCATCGAGCTGGCGGGGCTTGACCAACCAGCTCTCCCCCGGCTCCAAGGTCGTCAGGGCGCGACGCAGTTTGCCCTCCGGCTCCTCGATGATGGGGCCCATCGTCGTGCCGATGTCGTACGGCCAACCCACCCGCAGCGACTCCACCGCATCGACGAGCTGCCGACGGAAGCGCTCCGAAGTGGCCACTGAGCCGACCAGGATCGCCAACGAAGCCGCGGAGCATTTCTGCCCGGCGTGACCGAAGGCCGACTTCACCAGGTCAGCGACCGCCAGGTCGATGTCTGCGGACGGGGTGATGATGAGAGCGTTCTTGCCCGAGGTCTCGCCGTAGACGCGGGGGCCGTGCGGGTGCTTCAACCGCCACCCGCCGAAAAGCCGCGCGGTTTCGGTGGACCCGGTCAGGATGACGGTCTCGACATCGCGGTGGCTGACCAGCGCCCGGCCGGCGGTGCGTTCACCGGCGCGGACCACCTGCAGAACCTCGGCGGGCACTCCCGCCTCGTGCAGCGCTTCGACTCCGACCTCGACGCAGCCGGGGGTCGGGTGCGCCGGCTTGATGATGACGCTGGAACCGGCGGCCAGTGCCGCAGTCACGCCACCGAGCGGGATCGCGACCGGGAAGTTCCACGGCGGGGTGATGAGCACGACCGGGCTCGGAGTCATCCGGGCACCGTCGGCGCTCAGGCCGCGTTCGATCTCGATCGCAGAGTCGGCGTAGTAGGTGGCGAAGTCGATCGCCTCGGAGACTTCCGGGTCCGCCTGTTCAACTGTTTTGCCACCTTCGGCGGCCATCACGGTCAGGAACGTGCCGCGGCGTTGCTCCATCTTGCGGGCGGCCTCCCGCAAGATCTCGGCGCGTTCCTTCGCGGGGCGGGCGGCCCAGCTTTCGTGGGCGCCGCGCGCCCGGGCTACGACCTCATCGACCTCTTCCTCGGTGCTCAAGACCGGGGAGGTCAACTCAAGGGGGTCGGCGCGCAGCGCGTCCAGGGCCCATTCACGCACGCTCGGCAGCGCCGGGTCGGAGTCCGAGGCGTTCTCGAACACGGTGCCGATCTCGGGTCGTTCGCTGCTGCGCTGGGCTCCGAGCGAGGTCGTCGGCACGGCCTGCACCGAGGCGCGGAAACGTCGTTCCTGTTCGGCCATCGCGTCGTCGTGAGCGCCGTGACCACCCTCGTGACCGCTGTCGCTCGACGCGTCCGGGTCAGTGAAGATCGCGTGCAGGAAGTTCTCGGGGGTCGCGTTCTCCTCCAGGCGGCGGATCAAGTAGCTGACCGCGACGTCGAAGTCCTTGGGCGCCACGACCGGGGTGTACAGCAGAACCGTCCCCACGGCCTGCTTCACCGCTCGGGACTGGGCCGGCGCCATGCCCTGCAGCATCTCGATGTCCAGGGAGTCGGTGGTTCCCCGAGACTTTGCCAGCAGGTGGGCGATGGCGATGTTGTACAGGTTGTGGCTGGCCACGCCGAGGCGCAGGGCCGGGTTGGGCCCACCGGCGGCGTCCTCACGCAACCCGCGTTCGACGCAGCGGAGGTAGTTGGCGTCGACCTCCTGCTTGGAGTGGTAAGGGGCCTGCTCCCAGCCGTGGATGGCCGCCTCGACCTGCTCCATCGCCAGGTTCGCGCCCTTGACCAGGCGGACCTTGATGCCTGCTCCACCTTCGGCTCGGCGCCGCTTGGAGAACTCGATGAGCTTCTCCAAGGCCGGTAGCGCGTCAGGCAGGTAGGCCTGCAGCACGATCCCCGCCTCCAGGTCCCGGAACTCTTCCTCGGACAGGAGCCGCATGAACAGCTCCATCGTCATGTCGAGGTCGCGGTACTCCTCCATGTCGAGGTTGACGAAGGACTTGGGGCTCTTGTTGTTCGCAATGCGGTACAGCGGGCGTAGGCGGTCCAGGCACCGTTCCACGGTTCCCTCGGTGTCCCAGGTCGAGATCTGGCTGACCAAGGAGCTGACCTTGATCGAGACGTAGTCGACATCGTCCCGAGCGAGTAGGTCGGCGGTGCGCTGGGTGCGGGAGGCCGCCTCTTTCTCACCGAGGACGGCCTCACCGAGCAGGTTGACGTTGAGTCGGTAGCCCTCGGCGCGGGCCGCGGCCAGGTGCCGGCTGAGCGCGGGGTCGGTGGAGTCGCCGACCAGGTGCCCGACCATGGCCTTGAGGCGGCGCCGGGCCAGCGGTACGACCACCGGCGGGGCCAGCGGCGCCACCAGGGAGCCGAGCCCGAGCATCGCCCGGTCGGGGCCGGCGAGGAAACCGGATGCGTTCTTGGTGCTCAACCGAGACAGTTCCCGGGCGGCGACCGCGTTGTCTTCAGGGCGCGCCACCCGGTCTACAAAGCGGACCGCGAAGTCGAGTCCTGCTTGGTCGCGCACCAGGGCAGCGAGTTGGCCACTCGTGGCCTTCTCCGTGGGGGTCTCCCCCTCTTCGGTGGCCTGGGCCCAGGCGCGGGCCAGGCTAACTGCGTCTTCGACGAATGGGGTGAGAGCAGCCAGCGCGTCGCTGGAGCCGTCGGCCGCAAGCGCGGTGCGGTCGGTAGGGGCAGTGCCGTGCGAAGCGTCATCCATCGGGCCAGTATCGACGCCCCTGCCGGTGTGGTCTTGTACGATCCGGGCACACATGGCACGCCATCTCGACAAACCGACCGGGCCCGAGCAATCGATGGCCGAACTCACGGAGGAACTCCGTGAGGCGCTGCCCGATGCCATGCTCACTCTCGTCAACGAACTGACGAGCACGATGTTCTGTATCAAGGACGCGCGCGGCCGGTATGTAGCGGTGAATCCCACCTTCGTGCTGCGCACCAACGTCTCTTCGCCGCGGCAGGTCATCGGACGCACCGCCCGGGAACTCTTCGTCCTGGAGCTGGCCGAACGATACGAGACCCAGGACGCGCAAGTCCTGGCCACCGGCAAGGCGCTGCGCAACGAGTTGGAGATGATCCGCCCGCCCGGTGCCCAGGCGCGCTGGTATCTGACCTCCAAGGTGCCGCTGTTCAGCGCCGGGGCGGTCGTGGGGTTGGTTTCCCTATCCCAAGACCTGGGTGGAGACGCGGTCGACGACCCGGCGATGGTCTCCCTGACCCGCGTCGTGGACTACATCCAGGAACATCTCGACAGCCAGATCCGGGTTGCCGAGCTGGCGGCTGAGGCCGGGTGCAGCGTCGACACTCTGGAACGTCGGGTACGTCGGGTGTTCCATCGCAGCCCCGGCCAGTTGGTGCTGACCGCCCGGATCGATCGCGCGATGACCTTGTTGAGCAGCACCGATGATCCGATCGCCGACATCGCCAGCGCCTGCGGGTTCTACGACCAATCGGCCTTCTCGCGTACCTTCGCCCGGCTCACCGGGCGCACCCCGGCGCACTTCCGACGCGAATCACGCCGGTGACGCGTTGATGGCCCGGCCGCAGGGGCCGGGCCATCAAGAAAGTTAAGCAGCGCAGGCGCGAAGGCGCCCAGGCTCACCAGGGAGTGCTCAGCGACGACCGCCGACTGCGGTGCGGGTCGAGAACGAGGCTGCACTGCTGGTGCGGGTGCTGGCCGAGCGGACACCAGAGCCCACTGCCGCCGAACGCGATTCAGAACGCGCCGGGCGCGGGGTGGAGCCGCGCTGTTCGGTGCGCGGCGCTGAGGTCCGCGACTGCCCAGAACCCTCGCCGGAGTTCGAACGCGGCTTGCGACGCGGGCGGTTGCGAGCATCGTTGCGCCCGGAGTTCTCGGAGCCTCCTGATCGCGGTGCCGCAGCGCTGCCGGCAGGCTCACGCAGAACCGGCGCGACGCCCATTCCGGCAGAGCCGAGCGGAGCGAGGCTCCCCAACAGCGGGTGCGAGGGATCGACCCGAGTCATCGTCGGGTTGATCCCGGCGGCCTTGGTCAGCGCCCGGACAT
Source organism: Gephyromycinifex aptenodytis (assembly GCF_012277275.1). Classification (GTDB taxonomy): domain Bacteria; phylum Actinomycetota; class Actinomycetes; order Actinomycetales; family Dermatophilaceae; genus Gephyromycinifex; species Gephyromycinifex aptenodytis. Next base: position 1,875,436 of record NZ_CP051155.1, read on the forward strand.
CATGGACTTGCGCGTCGGTCATCAAGGTGACAACGGTGCCTGCCGCCCCGGCCCGTGCAGTACGCCCGGAACGGTGCAGGTATGCCTTGTGCTCGACCGGCGGGTCGGCGTGCAGCACGAGGCCGACGTCATCGACGTGGATGCCGCGCGCGGCGATGTCGGTGGCGACAAGGGTCGTCGCTTCACCGGAGTGGAAGGCATCCAGGTGGCGGGTACGAGCATTCTGGCTGAGGTTCCCGTGCAGTTCGACGGCGTTGACGCCGCAATTGTTCAGCTGCCGGGCCAGTTTCTTCGCCCCGTGCTTGGTGCGGGTGAAGACGACGGTGCGGGCCGTGCCACCGGTCAGGGCGGCCACGATCCCCAGTCGGTCTCCCTCCCCGATGTGCAGGACGTGGTGGTCCATGTTCGAGATGGGCGACTGCGCCGAGTCGGCGTGGTGGGTCACCGGGTTGTGCAGGTAGCGGCGAACGAGGACGTCGACGCCCGTGTCTAGGGTCGCGGAGAAGAGCAGTCGCTGACCATCGGAGGGAGTCCGGTCCAGCAGGCGCTTGACCACGGGCAGGAACCCGAGGTCGGCCATGTGGTCGGCTTCATCCAGAACGGCGATCTCTACCGCGTCCAGGCGGCAGTGACCCTGAGACATCAGGTCCTCCAACCGTCCGGGGCAGGCGATGAGGATGTCGACGCCGCGTCGCAGTCCTTGCACCTGAGGGTTGGCACCGACGCCGCCGAAGACGACGAGCGTGCGCATCCCCATGACCTCGGCCAACGGAGCCAGCGCGGCCTCGATCTGACGAGCGAGTTCGCGGGTGGGAACCAGAACCAGCGCGCGCGGGCTCTTGGGCTTGCGCGGGGCGGGGTTCTGCGCCAATCGGGCCAGCATCGGCAGCAAGAACGCGTACGTCTTACCGGAGCCGGTGCGTCCGCGACCGAGAACATCGCGTCCTGCCAGCGAGTCAGGAAGCGTGGCTGCCTGGATCGGGGTGGGGGTGGTGATGCCGGCCTTGGTCAGGACCTTCACCAAAGGAGCGGGCACACCAAGGCGCCCAAAGTCGTCAAGCACGTAGTTTTCCTAAACTTTCGGGATGTCTCGCCTGCGCACTCAGCCCAATACGCGGGGGTGCGGCACATGAATCGCTACGACATCACCAGTAGCCCGAGGCAAGACGAGAACGGGCTACTCATTGCAGCCTACGGCACCAGACACTCAGCGCCGAATCGTTGCCGGCACGCCTGCGGCTTGCGCACGTCGGCTTCGCACCCAGGCCAGGAGCAGAATCGCCGCGGCCAGGGCGACCCCGAGCGCGTGCGCCAGCAGGGAGTGCGCGATGAAGATGAGCACCATCGCGACCAGGATCGGCACCAGGTGGGTGAACGATTGCACGACGTACCCGCCGAAGGACGGCATCTGCACACCGCGCTTCTCGGCGACGGACTTGACCATGAAGTTCGGGCCGTTGCCGATGTAGGTGATCGCCCCGCACAGCACCGAACCCAGGCTGATCGAGACCAGGAAGACCTCCGGCACGTTCGCCACTCGGGGGTAGCCCGGCAGGTTGCGCGCCATCTCGAAGAACGTGGCGTAGGTGGGCGCGTTGTCCAACACCGCCGAGAGTCCGCCGGTGAAGTAGAAGAACGTGATGTGGTCCAGGGGCATGGAGGGAGCAACCTGGGCCAGGTACTTCAACGCCGGGATCATGGTCAGGAAGATGCCGATGAATAGGGCTGCGACCTCCAGGATCGGCGCCCAGGTGAACTGGTTGTCCTCGAAGCGCACTCGCCTGTCGCCGATGACATAGGACAGCGCCGCGGCGATGATCATCACGATCTCGCGCCAGGGCACCCAGTGCACCCAGGTGGCTTGGCGAATCTCGATCAGGTGCAGGTTGATCGAGGGTAGGAACGCGACGGCGACAACGATGGTGGCGAACCACAGGAACGCGACCGGGCCGCGTACCCCAAGCGGTGTGACGGTTTCGGCGTCGTAGGTGATGGTTTCCGGGTCTTCTTGGGCGTACAACCGGCGGTCGAGCAGGTAGTAGCTGGCCAGCAGCATGCCGTTGACGAACAGCCATTCCGGGAAGAGCCGGAAGGTCCACTCGAACGGCACCCCGCGCAGCATTCCAAGGAACAGCGGCGGGTCACCCAACGGGGTGAGCAGGCCACCACAGTTGGCGACGACGAAGATCGTGAAGATGACCGTGTGCATCCGGTAGCGCCGCTCATGGTTGGTGTTGAGCAGCGGCCGGATGAGCAGCATCGCGGCCCCGGTGGTGCCGATGAAAGACGCCATGACCCCGCCGACGGCGAGGAAGAGGGTGTTGTTACGCGGGGTGGCACGAATGTCACCGGCGAGGAAGATCGCCCCGGAGACCACAAACAGCGACGCCAACAACGTGATGAATTGCGCGTACTCGATGAGGGCGTGGACCACCGCGATGGGCTCCCCGGCAAGCAACCAGACCCCGATCGCCACCGGGATTCCCAGGCACAGAGCCAAAGTCAGCTGAAAGGAGGGTTTCTCCCATCGGTGGGCGGTGGCTGGCAGTAGCGGCAAGACCGCGATCGAGCCCAACATGATGACGAATGGGATGATCGTCCACCACGGATAGTCCATGTCACCCGGCTCCTTCTACAGGAGGCTCTCACGCGGGTTGCCAACCGAGCCTCGCAGGCTGGCAGCGTAGCGGCCCCGGTAGCGGCCTGGGGGCGATCGGCCTTTGCAGAAAGACCGCCGGATGCGAGCCGGCTGGCGGAGACCTACGGTGGAGTCATGGCGCAGTTGCCGTTGTTCCCGCTCGGCACGGTCCTCCTTCCCGGCGGACCGTTGCCCCTGCGTGTCTTCGAGCCGCGCTACATCGAGATGCTGCGCGAGGTGCTGAACTCCGAGGAACGCCAGTTCGGGGTCATCGCCGTCCGCCAAGAACGCGCCGACGGCGCCTGGATTCCGAACCTGCACCGGGTGGGGTGCGCCGCTCGGGTGGAGTCGGTACGCCGGATTGAGGGCGGGGCCTTCGGCATCATCGTCCGCGGCACGAACCGGTTCGTCCTGGACCGGGTGGACTCCACCCAGGCGCCATACCTCATCGGTGAGGTGTGGTGGCCGGACCTGGAGTCGGAAACCCCTGCCGGCGCCGGGACGACGTTGACCGACCCCGGCACCCGCATCCAGGCAGCGACCGGCACACTGTCGCGGCTTGCCCACACCTATGCCGCAGCCCTGAACAAGGAGCTTGAGCTCGCTGAGGAGCCGGCGCAGGTCTGCCACCAGATCCTGGAGCTTCTCGGCCTGCCGTTGGGCGAGCGTCAGCAGGTGCTTGAGGCCGGAGATGAGGCCTGCCGGTTGGATTACCTGACCGGTCTGCTGACCCACGAGGTGACACTGTCGCGCTCGTTCGGCCCGCTGGCGCCGTTCTTGACGGATCGTCCGCACTCGAACTAGCGCGTGCCGATAGCCGGCTCCTCCCAGGGGAAGGGTCGACTCTTGTGGGCCAGCGCCGGTTTTTCGACCAGGAACCACGACAGCGCGGCGGCCACGGCGGCCAACAGGACCGCGATGACGATGAACGGGACCACCCCGAGAGCGGCCACCCCGAGCAGTGTCAGCAGGGTCTCGATAGGCCAATGGAAGATGTACATGCCGTAAGACAGGTCGAAGCCTGGGTCCCAGCGCAGCGGCAGGGCGACGACGGCCCACAGGCACAGGTAGGCGAAGCCGACCCCGGCCACCGGCCGATAGTCGGGCAGGAAGGCCAGCCCCAACGCCACGAGCAGCAGCCCGGCAAGCGCCCAGCGCCCCGAGATGGGGATGCGGTGGGCGAAGAGCAGCCCGCACGCCCCGAGCAGGAACATAAAGAAGAAGCGGCGCATCTGCTGGGCCGGCAGGTCGAGCAGTCCGAGGGCTGCCACCTCGTTCAGCACGCCCAGCACGATCACCAGCGCGGGCATCCACCGCACCCGCCGGGTGAGGAAGCCGGCCACGCCGAGCGCGGCGATGAGCAGATAGCAAACGAATTCGTAGTAGAGCGTCCACAGCGCGCCGTTGACCACCCCCGGGGTGAAGGTGGTGTGCGGTGCGCCGCCGACCGAGAAGTCGAACATGTGCAGCGCCGCGTTCTTCCAGATGTAGGAGAAGGCCTGCGGATACACCGACAGCGGCGGGCGCCCTTCCAGCAGGGTGATCAGTGGCGCCAGTACGACGGCGGTGAAGATCAGGCACACCCAGAAAGCGGGCAGGATGCGCAGCGCTCGATGCCACAGGTAGCGGGCTGGGGAGCCCAGCCGCAGGTAACTCATCGTCACCAGGAAACCGGACAGGACGAAGAACGCGTCGACGGCCAGATCACCCAGGTGGGTGGGCCCCAACCGCGGATCGACTCCGAACGTCGGCTGCTCGCCGAAAGCGACCGCTCCGGCGTGGACCATCGCCACCAAGCTCGCCAGCCCCAAGCGCAACATCGTCAGGCTGTTCGCTTTTGGATTGAATTCGGACTTCAACGTTCGGGCGCGTGAAGAACCCGACTTGGCCGTGACAGGCCGTGCGATGTCCAGAACCATCGTTTCCCCCGTATATCTCCGTCTCCCCCCACGAGCGTTCAGGACGCTCGTCCGATAAAACTCTAACGTTGCGTCACAGTTGCTGTCCAACCTCGAATCAACATCACCGCAGGCGCCCGAAATCCCCGACACCCGGTGAAAATCATTGCGTTCCAGCGCTTCTGCTTATGTATCTCGTCGACGGGTCGCAGTGGGTGCCCGCCGGATGTATAGATGCGAAAGCCGACCGGTCCTTTCCGGCGGTGTTGCGCGCGCGCAACACCGCCGGGCGCCCGATAGTGGTGGCATGACTGAACTCAGCAAAGACCAGCACGACACCATCCGACGCGCCGCCTACGGCGCCATCGCCCTTGTCTCTCAGGCCGATCCCGGCTTCTTCGCGATGTTCTCGGAGTCGATGGCCGGCTCCAAGGCACTCGCGGCTGCTCCGGAGCCGGTGCGCGAGTTGCTCGCAGGCGTGACCATGCCGCCGACCGGGACCAAGGAGCAGGTGGAGAGCGCCATCTTGGCCGACCTGTCCGAGTCCATGCAGATCTTGGCGAACGACCCCAGCGCCCGCGACGGCTTCCGGGAGGTCGTCCTGCAGGCCACCCAGAAGGTGGCTGAGGCCTCTGATGGGGTCGCCCCCGCCGAGGAAGCGATGATTCAGCGCGTACGCGCCGCGGTCTCCGGCGAGAACGCCCCAGGCACCGGGGTTCAGGACACCCCGCCCAGCACGCTCTAAGAGCCCGCGACTACGACAAAGCGGGGCAGCCACGCAGTTGCGTGGCTGCCCCGCTCGTTGTCGAACAGGCCCGCAGTTAGGCCCTGGACAGAGCTCAGGAGAGAAGGCGAATCTGGAACGGGTATTGGAAAGACTCGCCCCGGTTTGCCCGGACCGCACCAAGGACGTGGTAAATGAGTTGCAGAAGAAAGGCGACGATAACCATCGGGATCCCGACGATTGCCCCGATGAATGTGAAGATAGCCAGCCACCCCGCGATCGTCACCAGCCACATGGCGATGTTGAAGTTGAAGGCGCCGGCCGCAGCTTCCCGCACATACTGGCTGCGGTCCTTGTAGATCGCCCACACGATGAGCGGGCCGACGAAACTCAACCATCCTGCGCTGAGGATCAAGGCGCCGATCGTGCTCAGGTGCGCCAGCATCGCCATCGACTGCTCGTCTGAGCTTGCGGGCCCGCGCTGGTAGGGCGGGATCGGGCCGGGAGCAGCTGAGTAGGGAGCCGCGTACGGGTCGGAAGCCGCGTACGGGTCGGCGGGGCCGGGCTGGGGCTGGTAATTGAAGTGGGGGTCCTCTTCCCACGGGGTATTTGATCGTGGGGCATCGGGTGTGCTCGACATCTGCTCTCCTCACAGCGGCGCGTCCCGCCGTTGCGGCGGGGGTCTTGCCTCGAGCCTAAGAACGCGACGATCTGTAAGCGAGCCCACGGCCTCCATTTCAGGGCAGAGCCGGGGTTTTCTCAGGGTGGACCCTCACCAGATCGCAGCCAGGGTCCACCACGGGCGGGCAGCGGGGATCGACAGGTGAACACCTCCCCGCTCGTAAGGTGCGTCGGTGGCACCATCGGGGGCGTGAAGGCGCTGCTGCTAGAAAACGTCCATTCGCTGGCCACCTCCTTGCTCGAAAACGCAGGGATCGAGGTCGAGACCCGCACCGGGGCACTCGACGAGGTCGAGCTCACCCACGCGCTGCGAGATGTCGACCTGCTCGGCATCCGCTCCACGACGCAGGTGAGCGCCGCTGCACTGGAGGCCAACCCGCACCTGATGGCCGTTGGCACGTTTTGCATCGGCACGAATCAGGTCGATCTGGAAGCGGCCGCCCGGCTGGGTATCCCGGTGTTCAACGCGCCGTTCAGCAACACCCGCTCGGTGGTCGAGCTGGCGATCGCCGAGATCATCGTGATGGCGCGCCGCCTGACCGAGAAGGACCGCGCGCTGCACGGCGGGATCTGGGACAAACAGGCCAAGGGCAGCCACGAGATCCGCGGGCGCAAGCTGGGCATCGTCGGGTACGGCAATATCGGCAGCCAGTTGTCGGTGATCGCCGAGATGCTCGGCATGGAGGTGTACTTCTACGACACCGTCGACAAGCTCGCGCTGGGCAACGCCCGCCGCTGCGGCTCGTTGGAGGAGCTGCTGGACATCGCCGAGACGGTGACGCTGCACGTGGACGGCCGGGAGGGCAACGCCGGATTCTTCGGCCCGGAACAGTTTGCCCGGATGCGTAAACGCTCGCTGTTCCTCAACCTCTCCCGCGGCTTCGTCGTCGACTACGAAAGCCTGCGCGAGCATCTGCTCACCGGGCATATAGCGGGGGCCGCGGTGGATGTCTTCCCGAATGAGCCCAAGAGTCGCGGCGATGCTTTCACCTCGCCGCTGCAGGGTCTGCCGAATGTCGTGTTGACCCCGCACGTAGGCGGTTCGACCGAGGAGGCTCAGGAAGATATCGGTCGGTTCGTCGCGGGCAAGCTACGCGACTATGTGCGCCTGGGTACCACCACGTTGGCGGTCAACCTGCCGACGCTGACCTTGGCCCAGGAACCCGGCAAGCACCGCCTGACCCACGTTCACCTCAACACTCCGGGGGTGATGGCCACGGTCAACAACGTGTTCGCCGAGCACGAGGTGAACATCGACAGCCAACTCCTGGCCACTCGCGGCCGGTACGGCTACGTCGTCAGCGACATCTCGACCGACATCGCCGAGGACGCGATGGCAGCCATTCAGGCGATGCCGGAAACGATCCGGCTGCGGCGCATCGGCTGAGGGCTCGACCAGCACGAGGCGGGAGCACCCACCGCGCGCGGGCCGGGCCAAGCCGTTCGCGCTGGAGCCTTCGGGTGGCATCTGGTCAGCCGGTGAGCGGCACGTCAAGGTCGGCGAGCAGCGCCCGCACCCGCGCGGCGATGTCGTCACGGATGAGCCGCATGCGCTCGACACCCTCGATGCCGCGCTCAGAAGGCTCGTCGGTGTGCCAGGTTTCGATGGGCGCCCGCATGCCGGGGACGGGCGCGAGGGCGGCCTCGGCACCGAGAACGATGACGCGGTCGGCAGCGGCCATGATGGCCGGGTCGACCGGCTTGGGAAACTCACCGGTCACGTCGGCGCCGATCTCTTCGAGCGCGGCGACGCTGAGCGCGTTCAGGTCGCTCTTGGGTGCGGTTCCGGCCGAGTGCACGGTGAGCCGCCGGCCGCCGAGGTGGCGAGCGATGGCGGCGGCCATCTGAGATTTACCGCCGTTGCCGACGCAGACGAACAGGACAGCGGGGGCGTGTGCGCTCACGGGCAGGCTCCTGGGCAAGGTCAATACGGCGCGACGGTCGATTGGCCGCCGCGGTGCGGAGTAAACCCTCAGGTCAGCGGGTCGGCACGGAGGCGTCGCCGGGGAAGAGACGCCGCCCCGCCCACAGCGAGAGATACACCAGCGCCACGAGGACGGGCACCTCGATGAGCGGGCCGACCACACCGGCCAGCGCCTGGCCGGAGGTGATCCCGAAGGTTCCGATGGCCACGGCGATGGCCAGCTCGAAGTTGTTGCCTGCGGCGGTGAAAGCGACGGTCGTCGAGCGGGCGTAGTTCAGCCCTGCGGCACGAGATGCCAGCAGCGAGCCGCCGAACATGAGAATGAAGTAGGCCAGGAGCGGCAGCGCGATCCGAGCGACGTCCCACGGCGCGGAGGTGATCGCCTCACCTTGCAGGGCGAACAGCAGCACGATGGTGAACAGCAGGCCGTACAGCGCCCACGGGCCCAGCTTCGGAAGCAGCACGGACTCGTACCATTCGCGGCCCTTGGCTTTCTCCCCGAAGTGGCGGGTGAGGAACCCCGCGAGCAGCGGAATGCCGAGGAAGATGAGCACCGAGGTGAAGATCGCCCAGACGGAGAAGTCGACGTCGGTCGTGGGCAGCCCGAGCCAGCCGGGCAGCACCTGCAGGTAGAACCAGCCGAGCCCGGCGAAGGCCAACACCTGGAACAGGGAGTTGACGGCCACGAGCACGGCGGCCGCTTCCCGATCCCCGCAGGCCAGGTCATTCCAGATGAGCACCATCGCGATGCAGCGGGCAAGGCCGACGATGATGAGGCCGGTGCGGTACTCGGGTAGATCTGGCAGCAACGCCCAGGCGAGCACGAACATCAGCGCCGGCCCGAGGATCCAGTTGAGCACGATGGACAGAGTCATCAGGCGCCGGTCGGAGGTGATGCGGCTGGTCTCGTCGTAGCGGACCTTGGCCAGTACGGGGTACATCATGACGAGCAGCCCGATGGCGATGGGCAGCGAGACCTCGCCGACCTTGACGGCCTCCAGGGTGGCGTCCAGGCCGGGGACGAACCGGCCTAGGAGCAGCCCGAGGATCATTGCGGCGATGATCCACACCGGCAGAAAGCGGTCGAGGAAGGACAGCTTCGCAGCGACGTTGCTCGGGGAGCCGGTGCTGCTGGCTGGGTGGGTGGCCTGACTGTCGGGGGACGCGTGATGCGGCACCGAGGACTCCTCGCATTGATGGTGATCTATGCGTGAAGGTAGGCGGTCATATAGACATCTGTCAATGTGGGGCTAGAGTGTCGGAATGGCTGCCCCGAACATGCTCCACCTCGACCCCGCCCGGATCGGCGCGGGCTCGGCCCCCACCGCTGACCCGACCTCATCCGAATGCGCGCCCGGGGCCGCGGACGACCTGCTTGCGGCCGATGAAGCTGCAGCGCAGGCGACCCTGTTCAAAGCACTGTCAGACCCGACCCGCCTGCGTCTGCTGCGGTACGTGGCAGCATCCCCACAAGGAACCGCGTGTGCCTGCCACCTGCCGGACGCGCTGGGCATCAGCCAGCCGACCCTGAGCCACCACATGAAGAAGCTCGTCGAAGCCGGCTTGGTCACCCGGGAGCAGCGCGGTCGTTGGGCGCACTACACCCTCAACGACGCTACCCTCGCCCGCGCCCGAGCCGCTTTGAGCGCCCAACCGTGAGCGCGCCCAGCGCCCTGCTGAACAGGCAGGATTCCGCCCGAGAACCGACTGCGCCGCCGCCATCGGACGGGCCCACCCGCAGCCTCGGCAGGCCCGTAGGTCCAGTGCTGTGGCTCTTCCCGGCAACACTGCCCAATCTCTCGCCGGGGCTGGCCTGCGAGACTGGCGCTATCGGCATTCGAGGAGGCGCGGGATGGATCTGGCGGCGGCGGTAAAGGACTGGCCGGTGGGGTCGGCTTCGGTAGCGGTCATCACGGCGGAGGGCGGCATCGTCGACGTGCACGACGACGGGCGCAGCTACCCCTGGGCTTCGATCACCAAGGTCGCGACCGCCCTGACCGTCCTCGACGGTTGCCTCGAAGGGGTCATCAGCCTCGATGACGAGGTCGGCCCCGCCACCCTGGCCCACCTGCTCTCCCACGCCTCCGGGCTCAAGGTCGACTCTGACGAGACCATGGGCCCGCCGCAGCGGCGCCGCATCTACTCCAACCGCGGGATCAACCTGGCTGCCGAACACCTGGCCGCAGCCACCGGCACCCCGTTCACCGAACAGTTGCGCGAGCGGCTGCTCGACCTGCTCGACATGAACGACACCCGCCTGGAGGGGCCGCCCGCCCACGGCATGGTCGGCACCATCGGGAACCTGGCCGCCCTGGCCGCCGAACTACTGAACCCCACCCTGCTCATGCCACAGACCGTGGCTTGGGCCTCCACGCTCGCCTTCCCCGGCTTGGACGGCGTACTGCCCGGCTTCGGCACCCAGAAACCCAACGACTGGGGGCTGGGCTGCGAGATCCGCGCGAACAAATCCCCGCACTGGACCGCCCCGGAGAACTCCCCTGCCACCTTCGGGCACTTCGGCCAATCCGGCAGCTTCTGCTGGGTCGACCCGCAGGCCGGGGTGGCCTGCGTCAGCTTGTGCGACACCCCGTTCGGTGACTGGGCCGCGCAGGCGTGGCCGATGCTGTCCACTGCGGTCCTGGCCGAGTACGGCGGCTGATCTACCACCCGGAAAACCGTTTGCTTCTCAAAGCGTTTGCCATCACCGCCAGAAGGTGACCTAAGTCCCGAATGAGGACTTAGCCCCGGTGACCACTTTGGGCCTGCAGGTAGGTTCATGTGACGACTTTGTGACTCGGAGGCAAGATGGCACCACTGACTTCCCCCCTACCCAGCGTCTCGCGACGGCGGTTCCTTCAGTGGTCGGCGATTGCCGGTGGCGCCGCAGGCGTCGCGGGAGCTACGAGCTGCGGGCTGCAACCCAAGACTGCTGATGCGGGTAAAGCTGCCGCGCAAGAGCGGCACGTGTGGAGCGCCTGCACCGTCAACTGCGGCAGCCGGTGCCCGCTGCGGCTCGTGGTCAAGGACGACACGATCATCCGCGTCGACCCCGACAACACCGGGGACAACACCGTGGGCAACCAGAGCGTGCGTGCTTGTGTGCGTGGCCGCTCCATCCGCCAGCGCATCTACAGCCCCGACCGGCTGAAGAAACCCCTGAAGCGGGTCGGCAAGCGCGGCGAAGGCAAGTGGGAGGAGATCTCCTGGGACCAGGCCTACACCGAGATCGCCGACAACCTCAAACGCCTCATCCAAGAACACGGCAACGAGTCGATCTACCTGCAGTACGGCACCGGAGTCATCGGCGCGACCGTCGCCCGCAGCTGGCCGCCGGCCGGCACCCCCGTCGCGCGCCTGATGAACTGCATCGGCGGCTTCCTGGACCAGTACAACGACTACTCCGCCGGCAACATCGAGACCGCCCTGGACTTCCACTACGGCAGCTATCAGGCCTCCAACAGCAACGACGACACCGCCAACAGCCGCCTCGTGCTCATGTTCGGCAACAACCCGCACGAGACCCGGATGAGCGGTGGCGGCGAAGTCTTCGTCACCCAGCAGGTCAAGGCCAAGTCGGGCCACAAGGTCATCGTCTTCGACCCTCGCTGCACCGACACCGCGATGAACCTCGCCGACGAATGGGTGCCGATGCGCCCAGGCACCGACGCGGCGCTCATTGCCGGGTTCGCGCACGTGATGATCACCGAGAAGCTGCACGACAAGGCGTTCTTGGACCGCTACTGCAGCGGCTTCGACGAGGCACACCTGCCCGCCGGCGCCCCGGCAGGATCCTCTTACGAGAGCTACATCCTGGGTAAGGGACCCGACAAGACGGCCAAGACCCCTGAGTGGGCCGCCCGCATCACCGGTGTGCCCGCCCCGACGATCCAGCGCCTAGCCAGGGAGATCGCCACCACCAAACCGTGCGCGATCACCCAGGGTTGGGGCCCGCAACGGCACTCCAACGGCGAGAACCAGTCGCGGGCACCGATGTTGCTGGCGGCCCTCATCGGGCAGATCGGCATCTCCGGCGGCGGCACCGGCTCCCGCGAGGGGTACGCGACCCTGCCGATGGCTTCCTTCCCCACCCTGGAGAACCCGGTGCGTCCGGTGCTGCCGTTCTACCGGTGGACCGAGGCAATCCTGACCGGTAAGGGAATGAGCTACAAGGACGGCATCCGCGACAGCGCCGATGTCAACGGCAACAAGAACGTCAAGCACGACGTCACGCTGGGCAGCAACATCAAGTTCATCTGGCTGTACGGCTCCAACGCCCTGGTCAATCAGCACGGCGACATCAACCGCACCTTGGAGATCCTCTCCGACGATTCCCAGTGCGAGATGATCGTGACGATCGACAACCAGATGACCGTCTCGGCCCGCTATTCCGACATCGTGCTTCCTGATGTCACCACTGCTGAGCAGATGGACCTGGCGGCTCAGGGCAGCGCCGGCAACATGGGCTACACGATCTTCACCGACAAGGCCATCGAGCCGCTGTACGAATGCCGACCGGTCTACGACATGATGACCGGAATCGCCGACAAGCTCGGGGTGAAGGAGAAGTTCACCGAAGGCCGCACTCAGGAAGAATGGGTGCGCTGGCTGGTGGACGAGTCCCGCAAGAACATCCCCGGCCTGCCCTCCTTCGAGCAGCTTCGCAAGGACGGCATCTACCGCGAGAAGCTCGACCCGGTCATCGCGCTGAAGGACTTCCGCGACGACCCGCAGGCCAACCCGCTGCCGACGCCTTCGGGCAAGATCGAGCTGTGGTCCAGCAACCTGCACGCCATGTCACTGGACTGGCCGATGGAGGAAGGCAACCGGATCACCGCGCTGCCGGAATACGTGCAGACCCGCGAGATGCCCGGCGATCGACTGCAGACGCGCTACCCGCTGCAATGCATCGGGCACCACTACAAGCAACGCACCCACTCCTCCTACGGCAACAGCCCGTGGCTGAAGGAGGCCCACCCGCAGCAGGTCTGGATCAACACCATCGACGCTGAGCAGCGCGGGCTGGCCACCGGCGACGAGGTCGAGGTCTACAACGACCGCGGGACACTTCGCATCCCGGTCTTCGTCACGGCGCGGATCGCCCCCGGGGTCATCTCGGTGCCGCAAGGCGCCTGGTACGACCCGGAGAAACCGGGCGGGCGCGACCTGGGCGGCTCCACCAACGTTTTGACCAGCCACCACCCGACGGCGTACGCGAAGGCCAACGGCCAGCACTCCAACCTCGTCGAAGTTCGGAAGGCATGACCCATGGCGAAAACGTTCAAACAAATCGCTTTCTACGTCGACCAGGAGAAGTGCACCGGCTGTAAGGCCTGCCAGATCGCCTGCAAGGACAAACACGATCTGCCCACCGGGGTCAGTTGGCGCCGGGTGCCCGAATTTTCGGGCGGTTCTTGGAAGGTCGACCAGACCACCAACACCTTCACGAGCAACCAGTTCACCTACTACACCTCGCTGTCGTGCAACCACTGCGACAACCCGATCTGTGTAGAGGTCTGCCCTTCGACCGCGATGCACAAGGGCGAGAACGGCATCGTGGCCGTGGACCCCGATGTGTGCATCGGCTGCCGCTACTGCGAGATGGCCTGCCCCTACGGCGCGCCGCAGTTCAACGCGGACAAGGGGATCATGACCAAATGCGACTTCTGCCGGGACCGGCTGGCCAACGACCAGGACCCGGCCTGCGTCGCGGCCTGCCCCTCACGAGTGCTCGACTACGGCGAAGCCGCTGAGCTGCGTAAGCGTCACGGGGCCACGGCCGACATCGCGCCACTGCCGGATCCCTCGATCACCAGCCCGAATATCGTCATCTCCCCGCACCGCGAGGCACGCCCGCACGGCGACACCTCCGGTGAGCTCGCCCGCCCGCAGGAGGCTTGAGATGTTGCACGAGCTGCCGCTGGTCATCTTCACCGTGATGGCCCAGATGTGCGTCGGTGCGTTCGTCACCCTGGGTGCGATCCACGTGCTGGGTGCGCGTGTGGACGCCAAGACGATGGATCGGGTCAGCGATCCGGCGCTGTACGCACTGGGCCCGCTGCTCGTCCTCGGGCTCGCGGCCTCAACGCTGCACCTGGGTTCCCCGCTGCGCGCCGTGAACGCGCTGCGCCACGTGGGCACGAGCTGGCTGAGCAACGAGATCATCACCGGGATGCTCTTCCTCGGCGCAGGCGCGGCCTTCGCAGGCGCCCAGTTCTTCAAAATCGGCTCGGCACGGATGCGTCAGGCGCTGGCGATGCTCGCCTCGCTGATCGGCTTGTTCCTCGTGTACTGCATCAGCCGCGTGTACTCGCTGCGGACCGTACCCGCCTGGGACACCCCCTTCACCGCGCTGCGCTTCTACGTCACCGCCCTGCTCCTGGGCGGTCTGGCCGTCGGCGCGGCCCTGGTTCTGGCCGCCGGGTGGCGTCGGCGGCGCGGCCTGGGTGACGAAGCGGGCGACCTGCTCGTGCTGCGCAGCATCCGCGGCATCGCCATCTCCTCGGGCGTGCTGCTCGGCGCCAAGTTCGTCGGGGTACCGCTCTACCTGGCCTACCTGGGCACCCACGCCGACAACGCCGCCCACGAAAGCCTGCGTGTCCTCGGCGACACCCACGTGGGCTGGTCCTTCGCCGCGTACACGTTGACCTTCCTCGGCATCGCGGCTTTGGGGTACCTGCTCGTTCGGCTGTCCAAGGGACCGGTGGGCCAGCGTCTCGTGCTCAACGTGGCAGTGTGCGCGTTCGTCTTCGTGTTCGCCGGCGAGTTCATCGGCCGGATGCTCTTCTACGCCTCCATGGTTCGTACCGGACTGTGAGCGCACTGATGGGCATGCCATCGGCCAGACCGGCGATGCACGCGGAAAAGCCGGGGGCAGAGGTGCTGGACGCGTTCTGCGCGGCCAGCACGATGCTGGCCTCCGTGCTGTTGGAGCCGCCGAGCGCCGAACAGGTGGACAGGTTGAGCGACCTGGACCTGCTCACCGAATGGCCGCAGCCCGCTGCGGCCCGGCCCGCCGGGCAAAGCGGCCTCGAAGAGATCACCACCTCCCTGCGCACCGACCCATTGGCGGAGTTGATCGCCGATTACCGCCACCTGTTCGACGCCCCCGACCACTCCCGCGCCAACCCCTACGAGTCGGTGCGTCGCAGTGAGGAACACCTCATGCTCGGGGCGCACACGCTGGCGGTGCGAGCCTGGTACGAGCATCGAGGGCTGGTCGCACCGGCCCGTACCAAGGTGCCGGACGACCATCTGGGGCTCGAACTGGCTTTCGTCTCCACGCTGCTGCTGGACGCGCTGTCGGCCACCGAGGCCGATGACGAGCCGGGACGCGACGGCGCTCTGGAGGCGCTGCGGCGCTTCTTGGGGGAGCACCCGCTGGCGTTCGGCAGCGCCGTCGCCCAGGACATGAAGGCGCATGCCCACACCGGTTACTTCCGCGGTTGGGGCCGGGTGCTGGAAGCGACCCTTGACGATCTGGGCGCCCGGTTCGCCTGATGGACCTCGACACCCGCCAGGCCTGCAGTTACCTGCAGGCACACGCGAGCGACTGGCGGGTCCTGCTGATCGGGCAGGACAGCGCGGCCGGTCCGGGCGAGGCCGTCCTGCGGGAGCACGGCGTGCACTTGATCATCGACGCCCAAGAGTGGACCGACAGCGCTCAGGAGGGCGCCGCCGCCTGCCTGGAACTTGCCATGAATTGCGCAGAGCTGCTGGTCGAACCCGGCCTGAGCGGGGCTGACCTGGCCTGTGAGCTGGCCACTCCGCTGGCCGCTGTCACCATCACCCGCTGGCACCACGTCTCAGGCGAGCAGGCCGAAGCCGAACCGCAGGCAGATTCCGCGGGCGGGTCCGACTCCGCGCAATCGCCCCCCTCACCGCTGAAGCGCCCGTGGCGTAAGCACCCGCCGCGCCCGCAAACGGTGCGACTGAATGCGATCCCGGTGCAGCGGCGGGCGCTGATGGGGCTGCCCATGGCCGAATCCCCAGCAACACCTACCGAGCCCGGAGCTCGCCTGGCGGCGGCTGTTCTGGCGGCTCTGGACGGCGGCAGCGTGCCTGAGGAGTTCAGCGCACTGCCTGCCGGGGCGGCCCGACTGAGCACGCGGGGCTGCTGCGGCGACGGGCTCTGCGTGCGTTCCTGCCCGCATGAGGCTCTCG
Organism: Gephyromycinifex aptenodytis; assembly: GCF_012277275.1. GTDB lineage: Bacteria > Actinomycetota > Actinomycetes > Actinomycetales > Dermatophilaceae > Gephyromycinifex > Gephyromycinifex aptenodytis. The sequence goes on from NZ_CP051155.1 coordinate 1,891,461, forward strand.
CGTTGGAGCAATCCGGTGAACCCGAGACCGATCTGGATCTGCGCCGCGGCGTGCACCTCGGCGGCGCCGCCCGCGCGCCGCGCCCGTTCTCGCTGCGACTGCGGCTGGACCTGTGCACCGACTGCGGCGCCTGCTTGCAGGTCTGCCCCAGCAACGCGCTGTCCCGGCTGGGCGAGGCGACCTGGGCCCAGGTCCTGCAGACCCCGCAGGTCAAAATCGGCGGCGGGGTCAGCCTGGCCTGCCGGCGATGCGGCGCCCCCCACAGCGGCAGCAGCGGGCTGTGCACCGTGTGCGAGCAGCGCAGCGCCAATCCCTACGCAGTGCACTGGCCACCGGGCCGGTGACGCAGACCAGCAATGACTTTCTGTTGCGGAAACGGAAAGTGATCCGTAGTCTTTCCGTCATGGAAAGCCAAACGCCGTACCCCGAGAGCTACGACCCCACCCACGCCCTGGCTGACGCGGCAGCCGCTCGCGAGTCGATCGCCCAGCGCCTCTACACCCCGTGGTGGTACCACCCGATCCTCGGGCTCAACGCGGGCGCGCTCGTTCTCATCGTCGCCTTCGCCGCAGAGGGGCTGCTGCTGGCCGCGTTGGGCCTCGCCTCGATCGGGGTTTCCCTGGCCCTGATCCGCGCCTACCGCCGGATCACCGGCCTGTGGGTTGAACTCAAGCAGTGCGGACCTGGCAGCCGGCGGCTGTGGGGCATCTACATGGTTGCCGTCTTTGCAGCGGCCATCCCGGCCTTCTGCGTGCGGTTCGACCTCCTGCCGAGCTGGTGCGCCTGGGGCGCCGCCGTCCTGATAGCTATCGCCTCCTTCATCATCGGCCCGCGGTTCGATGGATTGCTGCGCGACGAGATCCGCGACGGTAGCGCCCCGATCGGCCTGTCGTGATGCATCGCAGGAAGACCCCCCCTACGCCCTGTTTCGACGAGATCATTCACGCTCCCCATCGCCTGCGGCTGTGCGTGCTGCTCTCCCCTGTGGAGTCGGCCGCGTTCGCCACCCTGCGCGATGAACTCGACCTCGCCGACTCGGTGCTGTCCAAACACCTCAAGGTGCTCTCCGAGGCCGGCTACGTCACCTTGGACCGTCCCGTCGGCCAGGGCGGACGACCCCGCACCTGGGTGCGAATCACCGATGCGGGCCGTGCGGCGCTGGCCGGGCACCTGGCGGCCTTGCACGAACTGTCCGAGGCGGCGGCGCTATCGCAACCACCCGGCTCACGCGCTTAACGCACCCAACCTCCATCAGGCGCCGCGTCGCTGCCGATGGTCTCCAAGATCTGCGCGACGCCGTCGACGTCGTTACCGGGACAGACATCGGTGGCGGCCGCGTGGGCCAGTTCGTGGCCTCCGGCCACCGCGAACGAACGCCCTGCCCAGGAGAGCATCGGCACGTCATTCGGCATGTCGCCGAACGCCCAGACTTGACTCGCCTCGATCCCGCGCTCGGTGCACCACGCGGCTAGGGCGCTGGCCTTGCTCACCCCGGCCGGGACGATCTCCGCCAATCCCACTGCTCCGGAGTACGACACATGCGCGCGTTCGCCGATCACCCGGGCGACGAGATCGAGGAAGCGGTGCGTATCGGCTCCCCCAGGTAGTGAGGAGCCTTCGCCCCGGCGCGGATCGGGGGCGACTTCGGGGATGCGGGCCAGCAGCTTGCCCACTCCGCTGGGCGCGTCCTCGATCGAACCGTAGCTCGCCTGCTGCGGGCGCCAGCGGGGGTGCACCTCGGGGTAGGAGCGTTCCAGATGCATCCCGGTCGCGAGCTCCCCGGCGAATCCGATACCGGGCAGCGCCCGGCGCAGATCAGCGGCCAGCTCAGCAAGCTGGTCCGGCTGGAAGCAGTGTGATCGCACGACTTCGCGGCGGCCGACGTCATACAGGAAGGCCCCGTTCGCGCAGATCGCCAGGCCGTGCCCGCCGACGACATCGTCGAGGTCATCGAGCCTGCGTGGCGGGCGGGCCGTGACGAAGACCGTTTCGATCTGCAACTGCGCCAGCCGCATGATGGCCCGGCGAGCCCGCGGCGTGAGCTGCCCGGAAGGGTCGAGCAGCGTGCCGTCGAGGTCTGTCGCGATGAGCCGTGGAGCCACCATCGGATCAGCCTACGTTGCCACCGGCAGCCAGCGGTGACCTCACGCCGGGCCGGCACGGACTCGGCGCGGACGGTCCGCCTCTTCCACAGTCCAGACGAGCGAGGCCGGCGCCTGCACCCATGCAATAACTTAGCGTTATGCCCTGTTGGATATAGGGTTATCTCCCGCCATCCATTTGAACCCCGCTCGGAGCCTCATGCCCACCGCCTCTACGCCTAAATCACCTCGGCGCCTCCGCCTGCCCTCTTTCAGCGTCCAGATCCTTCTCGCTCTTGTCCTTGGACTCGGCTTGGGGTGGGCCGCTCTTGCCATCGGCCCGAATGGCGACGGCAGCGAAAACTGGCTGACCACCCTGCTCAGCACCATCGGGGCTACCTTCGTCACCCTGCTCAAGGCGCTCGTTCCGCCGCTGATCGTCACCGCGATCATCGCCTCGATCGCCAACCTGCGCGGCGTTGCCGGCGCCGCCCGCCTCGCCGGCAAGACGCTGCTGTGGTTCGCCATCACCGCGCTTGCCTCGGTACTCATCGGCATCGCCCTGGGGGTACTCATCCAGCCCGGCCGCCACGCTTCGGTGGACCACACAGCGGCGCAGGCTCCCAGCGCCACCGGCGGCTGGCTCGACTTCATCGACCAGCTCGTCCCGGCCAACATGTTCGGGCTGTCCGTCTCTGCGCATCCGGTGCTGGAGGGTGGCGCACTCACCGGCGTCGACACCAGCGTCAGCTTCAAGGCGCTGCAACTGGTCGTCATCGCCCTGGTGGTCGGGATCGCCGCGGTCCGAGTCGGAGACCCGGCGGAGCCGTTCCTGCGCTTCAACGCCTCCTTGTTGGCCATCGTGCAGAAGGTGCTGTGGTGGGTGATCCTGCTCGCGCCCGTGGGCACGATCGGGCTCATCGGTCGGGCCGTGGCGACCTACGGCTGGTCCTCACTCACCCAGCTCGGCGCGTTCGCTCTTGCCATCTACGCCGGGCTGCTCATCGTGCTGCTCGTGCTGTACCCCGCGATCCTGCTCGCCCACCGGCTCAGCCCGCGCAGCTACTTCCGGGGGGCCTGGCCGGCCATCCAGCTGGCCTTCGTCTCTCGCTCCAGTCTCGGCACCCTGCCACTGACGCAGAAGGTCACCGAATCGCTGGGGGTACCGCGGGCCTACGCCGCCTTCGCCAGTCCACTGGCGGCGACGACGAAAATGGACGGCTGCGCCTCGATCTATCCCGCGATTGCAGCGATCTTCGTCGCCCAGTTCTTCGGCATGCACCTGGGGGCGCTGGACTACCTGCTCATCGTCGTGGTCTCGGTGATCGGCTCGGCCGCAACCGCCGGGCTTACCGGGGCTCTGGTGATGCTCACCCTGACCCTGTCCACGCTCGGCCTGCCGCTGGCGGGCGTGGGATTGCTGCTGGCGATCGACCCGATCCTGGACATGGGGCGCACCGCCGTCAACGTGGCCGGGCAGGTACTCGTGCAGGTCGTCGTGGCTCACCGCGAAGGGATTCTGGACAAGGACGCCTACGACTCGGCGTCCCCGATCTCGATCACCGCCGCGCAGGAACCCGACAGCGCACCCCTCACCTCGACGGACGCGGCCCTGCACACTGCCTGAGCCCGCCTCCGCCGCAGCAGACCGGGCGCGCCGCCATCACCGATGGGGCGCGCCCGGTTCGTGTGCCCAGCGAATCCCGGGCCGGAGCACCCGACCCGTGCACTCACGACCCGGCGGGTCTGCGGCTCTTGGGCATCAACATCCGGAAGACCCAGGTCGTGGGGACCTCGCGACCGGTGGCGACGTACTCCAGCATCGAATCCGAGTACAACGTCTCGTACAGCACGTGGAAGCCTGCGGTGCGCCCGGCCAGGACCAGCTTGTCCTCGGCCTTGAGTTCGGTCTCGGCGCTCGGCAGGAACGTGATCTCGTTGTCGCGGACCAGCACGATGGGGGTGGCCGAGATCGGGGTGGAACGGTCCTCGGGGTCCCGGATGAGATCGCCCAGGGTGAGCGAGTCGTGACGCAGCCAGCGGACCACCGCGGGCGCGGAACGATCTGTCAACTCAACCAGATGACTGGACGGCGAGCGGGTCCCGCTGCGCTGTACGAACAGGTCCGTCATCTGCCGGGCCCACTCCTCGTCCTGGTGGATGATGTGCTCCAGGAAGCTCCACGACATGGGAACCGTGATGCGGGCCAGCGCCTCTCGAGCGACGAGTTCGGTGGGGACGAATACCGAATCCGGTTCGAACGCGCCGAGCAAGGCCGCGTTGAGGTCACTCTGCTGGCGCAAGGCGATGAAGATGTCGGGATGCGTCAAACGGGCGTGCGCTGCCAGCGACAGGTTGGCCCCGTCATTCACCGTCCCGGCCACCAGCCCCACCGCCTGGGTGACATCGGGTTGCGTCCCGCCCGGCTCGACAAGTCGAACTTTGAGGCCGACCGACTCCAGGTCGGCAGCCACTTCGCGTCCGAAGGAGTCATCGGCCGAGACCACCCACTCCCCGTCGGTCAGCCCCTCCCGCAACGGCGGAAGTTCTGTGCCTGGCGTGGACATCAGCCAGGTGACAAGCCGGTAGACGAACGGGTGCTTGAGCGCCAAGACGAGGAAGGCGCCGTAATGGTCGTACGGATTGACGATGGAAGTCGGCTCGAAGTCCTCCATCGCTTTGGCCCCTGAGCGTTCCTCAGCACGGCAGAACACCGGCAGATCGGGACGCAGCAGATGCGCCGACATCGCGATGGCCAAGTTGGCGTCGTCGTCGTCGGTCAGCGCCAACACCCCCTCGCACAAGTGGCTGCCCATCCCGGCCAGCCCCAGCAACGCAGGGTCACGAACGTCACCGGTCAACCCCGGGACGTCGTTGGTCAGGCTGTCGATAGCAAGCTGATCGATGCGCGCGGAGTCGTCATCAATGACCACGAGTCGGCGCCCGCGCGCGTCCAAACCTGCCGCCACCAGGCGACCGGCCTGCCCGTAGCCGGCCACGATGAAGAACTCTTCCCGCAGCCCGCGAACCTTGCGCCCGAATCGCTGGGTGGCAAAGGCCTCCTGGAAGGCCTGATCCTGCATGAGGGAGAAGACGGCGCCGATCGAATACGCCCAGCAGGTGACCGAAGCGAAGATCGAGCCCACCACCCACAACCGCTGCGGCACGGTGAACGTGTACGGCACCTCACCGAAGCCGATCGTGGTTGCCGTATAGCTCATGAAGTAGAAGGCGTCGAACGCCGTCATCTGGTACGGCTGGCCCTGCTCGTTCTGCCCGGGGATGAGCGTGAGCCCGAACACCGCCACCGCGAACACCACGATGAGGGCGATCAGCGGGGTCCGCATCCGCCGCAACACGAGAAAGACGGCATCGGTGGCGGCGGCCCGGGTCGGCACCGGCACGGTGGCACGGCGCAGCGGCGACCTGCGGGACTGACGGCCCCAGGGCCGCGTCGTCAAGACGAGCAGCGGGTTGGCCACGGGTCAGCGGCGCCGGAAGGAGACGGTCTCGACGACGAGGAGCACGACCGAGACGAGGTTGGCCAAGAGCGCGCCGCCGGAAAGGCTGACAATGGAGGCCATCGTGTGCCCGGGGATCGTGCCACCGACAACCTGATTGGCCCAGATCCACACTCCCGCCGCAGCGATGAGCTGGATGTCGGCTACCAGGCTTGTCGCCAAGTGAACAGCCCCGACCTGGGTACGGTCGCCGAACTTGAGCACGGTGGCGATGATGTTGACGACGACCGCCGCGTACAACTCGAGGATGTTGTGCACGCTGGGGTTGTTGATGTCGCCGAGGAAAAATCCGAAGTTCAACGTCGCCGCCAGCAAGACGAAGAACCCGAAGACGACCTTTTCGAGATTCACCCGACCGACGATACCCACGACAGGGCGATTCCCAGGGAACCGGAGCTGATCAGCTATCCGACGCGGCAGGCAGCCCACTGGCCGTACCGTGATCACATGACCGATCAGCCGAAAACTCCCCCGCAGGGCGACGCGCCCGAACCCGCGACCGACCAGCCTCTCGAGGAAACCCCCGCCGCAGCCGGTGGCACCGACGACAGCCAACCCGCCCAGGGCGAAGGCGACGGCAACTCGCACTGAGTAGCCACACCCTGCACCCAGCTATGCCGGGATGAGATGAAGCCCCTTCCGCGCCGTGCGCGGAAGGGGCTTCATGCAGAACGAGACTCAACGGCGAGCGAGGAGCTCCTCGGCAATTTGTACGGCGTTCAGCGCTGCGCCCTTGCGCAGGTTGTCACCGACGATGAACAGCACCAGGCCCTTACCCTCGGGCGCGGCTTGGTCGGCACGAACCCGACCCACATAGACGTCGTCGCGCCCCGCGGCATCAAGCGGGTTCGGCACATCAGCGAGGGTGACACCCTTGGCCGAGCCGAGCAGTTCCAGTGCGCGATGCGGGGAGATCTCCCGCTCGAACTCTGCGTGCACCGCCAAGCTGTGGCCGGTGAAGACGGGCACTCGCACGCAGGTACCCGAGACACGCAGGTCGGGGGCGTGCAGGATGCGGCGCGACTCGTTGCGCAGCTTCTGCTCCTCATCGGTCTCGCCGCTGCCGTCATCGACCAACGAACCGGCGATAGAGACGACGTTGAAGCCGATCTGCGCCTGGTAGACATCCGGCGCGGGCAGCTTCACCGCGCGACCATCCAGCGCCAGCCCCATCGGATCGCCGGAGGCGTACCCGGCACGCAGTTGGGCGTCGAGTTCACGCACGCCCTTGCCACCGGAGCCGGAGACGGCCTGGTAGCTGGCGACGTGTAGGCGCACGATGCCTGCTTCGCGGTGCAGCGGCGCGAGCGCCGGCATAGCGGCCATCGTCGTGCAGTTGGGGTTGGCGACGATGCCCTTAGGCATGTCGTTCAGGTCATCGGCGTTGACCTCGCTGACCACCAGCGGCACCTGCGGGTCCTTACGCCAGGCGCTGGAGTTGTCGACCACTGTGGCCCCGGCGGCCGCGACCTTGGGCGCGAGTTCCTTGCTGGCGGTGCCGCCGTTGGAGAACAGCGCGATGTCGATGCCGGAGAAGTCGGCAGTGGCCGAGTCCTCGACGGTGATCTCGCTGCCCTTCCACGGCAGGGTGGTGCCCGCCGAGCGGGATGAGGCGAAGAACCGGATGTCGTCGACGGGGAAGTTCCGCTCCGCAAGGAGCGCCCGCATGACGCCGCCGACCTGACCTGTGGCTCCAAAGACCGCGATACGCATGAGATCAGCGTACGAGCATCCACAACCCCGACCGCGGATCGCTTCGCACTGTGGACACTTCGCCGCGCTAGCTGCTGCGCTGCGCGGCCTGACCCGACTGCCGAGCCACCCCGGATCGACATAACTGACCATACTGTCTATAGTGGCTATATACACACATGGACAGGGGTGGCGATGACGGGCGAGCTGAAGATCGCACTGTCGAACGCGACAGGCGTCCCGATTTATGAACAGATCAAGGATCAGATCAAGACAGCGATCATGGCCGGGACACTCACCGAGGGCGAACAACTCCCCTCCATCCGGTCGCTCGCCCGGGACCTGCGGGTTTCGGTCATCACGACCTCCCGCGCCTTCAGCGACCTAGCCGCCGAAGGCTTCGTCGCCAACGTCCAGGGCAAGGGCAGCTTCGTGCTGGCCCGAGATTCCGATCTCGTGCGCGAGCACGTCCTGCGAGAAGTGGAGGAACACCTGGAGGCCGCGGCGCGCGCGGCCAACCTCGCCAAAGTCTCCGTCGCCGAGTTGCACACCATGCTCGACGCGGTCCTGAGCGAGGACCCGATCAACCACAAGGAGAACCCCGATGCCTGAAAGCAGCGCTGACCATCCGCGGACTCAATAAAGCCTTCGACGGCTTCGCCCTGCACGACGTGGACCTGGTCCTGCCCCGCGGCTACGTCATGGGTTTCATCGGCACCAACGGCGCAGGCAAGACCACAACAATCAAAGCCGCCCTGGGGATGCTCATCCCCGACTCCGGTGTCATCCAAGCGCCCCCGATGGAGCGAATCGGGGTGGTGCTGGACTCGCCGTTCTATGTGCGCGACTGGCGGGTGCGAGACGTGGCTCGGGCGGTAGCCCCCTTCTATCCGCACTGGGACCAGAGCAAGTTCGAGAGCTTGTGCGCCGATTTCGGCCTGGCACAGAAGCCGCGAGTCAAAGAACTCTCACGCGGCCAGGGAATGAAGCTGATGACGGCGGTGGCGCTGGCCCATGACGCCGAACTGCTCATCCTCGACGAGCCCACCTCCGGCCTGGATCCGCTGGCGCGCGACCACTTCCTCGACATCCTCGCCGAGTTCATGCAGGACGAATCGCATGCCGTGCTGTTCTCCACCCACATCACCAGCGACCTGGAACGCATCGCCGACCTGGTGACGGTCATCGACTCCGGACGCATTGTGACCTCACAGGCCACCGAGGACCTGCTCGAACGATTCGTCCTCGTGCGTGGCGGCCCCGATGACCTGCCGGGCCAATTGCGCCACCGCGTCCACGGACTGCGCGAGCACAGCGTTGGTTTCGACGCGCTCGTCGACGCCGATGACGCCGCGCTCTTCGGACCGGCCGTGGTTCGGGAGCGCCCCAGCCTGGATGATCTTGTCGTCCGGCTCGCTGGACACTCCGTGGAGGTCGCGGCATGACGTGCGCACCGGCTTCTGTCACATCCTCAACCTGCGCCTGCATCCCCGCTCGCCGCGCGTTACCAGCACTGGCAGCCCTAGAACTCGACGCCCTGCGGCGCATCTGGTGGCTACCTGTCACGCTGATCGGGGTCGGACTTGTCGTCAGCCTGCGCTCAGCACAGTCGAGCGTCACCGCAGCACTGCCGTTCGTCTGCATGGCGGCGACGATGAGCATCAGCCAACCGTGGGCGCGTGACCGCACCGAACGACTCGACCGGCTCTACGGGACGCTGCCCATCAGACGTCGCGATCTCATTACCGTGCGCTACCTCAGCACCGCGCTCGGCCTCCTGCTCCTGACGGCATTAATCGTCGTGATCTCCTACGGCGACGCGGCCCTGGGGCATGCAGACGGCGTCACCGCCGACCTCTTGATGTCCGGTTTAAGCGGGGCCGCGTTGCTCGCCTTTTTCGCGGTATCCCTTCCTGCGCTCGTGCGCTTTCGCGCCTCATGGGCGCTGTTGCTCGGGTTCGGGTGTGCCCTGGGCCTAGCCGTCGGGCTTGCGTGGGTCCTCAACGCGCTCGGGGTTGACGTGCTCGCGCTGGTTTCGGCACGTCCGGCTGTGAGTGTGGCGGGCGCGTGGGGAATCGCCTTTGCCATGTTCGGCTGCTCATACCTGCTTTCCGTGCGCATCTGGCGGGGGCGTGACCTATGAGCGCCCTGCGCCGAACCCTCATCCTTGACCTGCGCGTCCTAGCCCCGACGCACCTCGCCTTCGGCGCCCTGTTCTTAGCGACGTTCGCCGTGGCCGCCTGGGTGGGGGCGCCGTACCTGCCGCTGGTCGCAGCGGCGCTATGGGCCTCCACCAGCATTTCGGGTTTTTTTGCGATCCGCGATCGTGACCGTCTCGACCTGCTGTACGCCACGCTGGGGATCACCCGACGTGAAGCCGTCAGCTCCCGCTACCTCGCGGTTTTCGGCGTTCTGCTCCTCCTCGCGGGGGCGTTCGCGGCCCTCGCCGTGTGGCTCACCGCGACCGGGCAACCGTCCGGGGTGCCGATGGCGCGGATGGGGGTGGGCTTCATGGTCGTCCTGCTCGGCTACGCCGCGCTCCAACTCGCCGTCGCGTTCCGGGCGCCCAGCAACCTCGCCGGCCCGCTTACCGCCGTACTCGTTATCGTCCTGCTCGTGCTGCCGGTAGGGGCGCTGGGCCTAGGCGCTGATGCCAACACGACACTCTTCACGCTCGCCGGAACCCTCAACCCGGTGTCGGTGACCGTGGGCGTCGTCGCGGCCCTGGGCTACGCCGCCTCCTGGCTGAGCACGCAACAGGCGATGACCACCACCGACCTGTGACTGCGGCCCCCGGCAGGAGCGCAGCTGCGGCAGCGGCGCCGAGGAGGAGTAGGCCGAGGCGAACCCGCGGGGCGCACCCAAGCGGGCAACCCCAGGCAGACCTCCGGTTTTGTTCCCCTGGACTGCGCGAGCACCGTTGCTATAGATACAGACCCACGAGTACGGATCGAGCGATTACCCCCTAGCCGCGTGCGACGATGACGTCATGACCTCGACGTCGACCTCGGAAGCGTTGACGCATGTCGCGCCGGGCTCGTTGGTCGTGGTTCGTGATGAGGAGTGGCTCGTCACGCAGGTCTCGCAGACTCAGGACGGCACGTTGCTCACCGTGCATGGCCTGTCGGAGTTGGTGGCGGGCACCACGGCGCAGTTCTTCTCCGGCCTGGACGCGATCGAGCCGTTCGACCCGAGCCACACGAGGGTCGTAGCCGATTCCAGCCGCAACCATCAGCGCGCCCGCCTGTGGCTGGAGGCGACGCTGCGCAAGACACCGCTGCCGATCGACGACCCACACCTGGCGGTGACGGGCTCGATGCTTGCGACGGCGCTCGACTATCAACGCACCGCGGTCAGCAAAGCCCTCGACCCGGGCACCCTGCGACCGCGCATCCTCCTCGCCGACGCGGTGGGTCTGGGCAAGACACTCGAGATCGGGATGATCCTGTCCGAACTGGTCCGCCGCGGCCGGGGCGAACGCATCCTCGTCGTCACACCGCGGCATGTGCTGGAGCAAATGCAGCACGAGCTGTGGTGCCGATTCGCGTTGCCGTTCGTGCGGCTCGACTCGGTCGGCATTCAACGCATCCGGCGGCGCTTGCCCGCGACGCGCAACCCGTTCAGCGTCTACAAGCGGGCCATCATCAGCATCGACACCCTCAAGAACGACCGCTACCTCGCGCACCTGCGCAAACACCGTTGGGATGCCGTCGTCATCGACGAGTCGCACAACATCACCAACTCCGCGACGCAAAACAACCGCCTCGCCAGTGAACTCGCGCCACGCACCGACGCGCTCATCCTGGCGAGCGCCACCCCGCACAACGGCAAGCGGGAGTCCTTTGCCGAGCTCGTCCGCCTCCTCGAGCCGACTGCCGTCAGCCCGGAGGGTGACATAGACCCCGGCGAGCTGTCCCGGCTTGTCGTGCGGCGGCACCGACACTCTCCCGAGGTCGCGACCGCCGTGGGGGGCGACTGGGCCGAGCGACAGCCGCCGAGCAACCGTCTCGTCCCGGCCTCACCGGACGAAGACGCTATCGCCCAAGAACTCGCTGACCACTGGCTCTACGCCGACGGTGTCACGCCCAGCGCCACCCCCAGCAGCGCGCGCCGAGGCAATGCCGGTGATGCCTTGTTCGGGTGGACTCTCGCGAAGGCGTTTCTCTCCTCCCCTGCCGCGCTCGTTGAGACGGCCCGCAACCGCCTGGCCCGTATTCGCGCCAGCGGCGGCATCGACCCGGCCAACGCGGCGTCTCTGACCAAGCTGATCAGCCTGGCCGACGCGGTGGCCGGGCGCTCCACCGGAAAGTACGCGGCGTTGCTCGAAGAGTGCGCGCGCATCGGCATCGGGCCGCGTGCGCCGCATCGGGTCGTCATCTTTGCCGAACGGGTCGCCACGCTCGGGTGGCTGCAGCAGCGTTTGACGAAGGACTTGAAGCTCGCATCGGGGCAGGTGCGGGTGCTGCACGGTGGACTCACGGATGTCGAGCAGCAGGAGATCGTCGAGGAGTTCAAGCAGGAGGCCACGCCGATCCGGGTGCTCGTCACGGGTGATGTGGCCAGCGAGGGCGTCAACCTGCACCTGCAGTGTCACGAGCTGATCCACTTCGATATTCCGTGGTCGCTCATCCGTATCGAACAACGCAATGGGCGTATCGACCGGTACGGCCAGAAACACCCACCGCGGATCACGACGCTTCTTCTCGAGCCGTCTGACCCGCGGTTCTCCGGCGACCTGCGGGTGCTCGCGAAACTTATGGAGAAGGAGCATGAGGCTCACACGGCTCTCGGCGATTCTGCTTCTCTCATGGGCGAATACAGCGTGGAGGCGGAGGAGCGGGCGATCCGCGACGTGCTCCTGCATAAGGCTGAGCTGGACGACGTCGTGGCCACACCCGAGCAGATCCTCGGCGGCGGCGACCTCATGGGTCTACTTGCCCGGATGGCCGCCGCGCGCGATAGCGCCGAGGATGCGCCCGCTGCACCCTCAGGCGTCACCGACCCCGGTGACACCGGGCTGTACGCCTCCCAGGTCGACTACCTGCGTGAGGCCGTGCATGCCGTGTACGACCGGCCGGGTGAGACGCCGCGCGCCGACGGTTCAGGCGGGATCGAGTGGCGTGAATACCCGGCTGAGCAGCTAGTGGAGTTGTCGCCGCCCAGCGATCTCAAGGACCGGTTGCGGGCTTTGCCGCAGGCCTACCTCAAGGAGCGAGAGGTCACCGAAAGGCTGCGCCTGGCGACGAGCACAACCAAGGGGCAGGCGTTGCTGGAGGCGGCGCTGCGCGACGATTCGTCAAGTTCGTGGCCGGCGGCGCATTACCTCGGGCCGCTGCATCCGGTGCTCGATTGGGCCGGCGACCGGGTGCTCTCCTCACTCGGGCGCGGCGAGGTGTTCGCGGTCCGGGGCGATGTCGAGTCGCCTACCGTGCTGCTTCTCGGCTCGCTCACCAACCGTGCGGGGCAGACGGTGGCGGCGTCGTGGATCCGGGTCGAGTTTCCCGACGTCGAGGACGCACCGCACCTCGCGATCCCCCACTTGCACGAGTCGGCGGCGGAGATGCTCGCCGAGGTCGGGGTGAGCGCGGCGATGACCAACCCCGGGCCGGTCGCGGACGTCGAGGCGTTGACTGCCCTGATACCGACCGCCGTCGCGCGAGCCGAGGGTGCGCTGGCGGGCACGTTCAGCGCCTCGGAGGAGAGTGCGCGCAAGCGCGTCGACTCGTGGTCGCAGCGTGTCGACCGCTGGGCGCTCGGCGCGGATGAACTCACGCAACGGCTCGAGCTACGCCAACGTCGCGTCGGGGTCGAGGAAGAACGCCGCCTGGCGGAGGAGCGGTTGCCGGAGCGGCGGCATTTGCGGCCGCTGCTCGTCGTCGTGCCGCACGATCACGCCGTCGCGGCGGCGCAGGGAGGGATGTGAAGTGCCCGTCAGCGATGCGCTCGTCGTGGGTGAGGACTGGATCAGCGAGCACTACTTCACCACCGACGCCACCAAGGAGTCGTTTCACAAGCGGGTGCTTGACCGGCGTAAGGCGTGGGACCAGGAGGACGCTAAGACGACGCGCACCCGGTTCACCGCGCAGCGTGGCGAGATCGAGCGGCGCCTCATCAGGCTTGCGAGTCTGACCGACGAGACCGGTGAGGACGACACCCCTGGCATGGGCCGTCTGCCCCTGACCGACGATGAACGTCAGGCGGTGCTCGAGATCGACGACCTGTTGTTGGGCGTCCTTGGCTATCGCACAGGCGAATTCACGCTCCGCGACGACGGCCCGCTCACGTTCGTCGCCCCCCCGGGCACGCCCGATGCTCCGTCGCTGGTGATCGTGCGTGCTCGTCCGGTGGCGACGATCGATGACCTCATCGCCAAGAAGGCGCCCACCCTGCTGGAGCCGTGGTGGCCCCAGGGTCAGGAGTCGTCCGACGTCGTCACGTCGGTGGCGGCCGCCCTGTCACGGTTGATGACGGACGCGGATGGGCCGGCGTTCGGTCTCGTGCTCGCGGGCCGGTGGTGCCTGATTGCCGAAAGGGAGCGGTGGCCCGAGGGGCGTTGGCTGGCGGTTGATCTGCAGCTCGTGTGCGAGCGCAACGACGCCAAACGGGGCGGCGAGATCGATCGGGCGCTGGCGTGTCTGGATGCGGCGTCGCTCGCGCCCGATGCGGCCGGGACGACGTGGTGGGCGGAGACGCTCGAGGATTCGGCCAAGCACACCGTGGGGGTGAGCAAGGACCTGCGGGAGGGTGTGCGGCTGTCTATCGAGATCATCGCCAACGAGGTCGTGCAGCGGCGCGCGGCTCAGGGTTTGGAGCCGTTGCCGGCCGATCAGGCGCAGCCGTTGGCTAAGCAGGCGCTGCGCTACCTCTACCGCATTCTGTTCTTGCTGTACGCCGAGGCGTCTCCCGAGTTGGGGGTGTTGCCGGTCGGCGCGCAGGAGTACGACGCGGGGTACGGCCTTGATCGGCTGCGCGATCTGGCGTTGACGGAGATTCATTCGGAACGATCACGGTGGGGCACGCACCTGTACGAGTCGTTGGATCGGCTGTTCGTGCTCGTCGATACCGGGCACGCGCCGACCGGTGACGACGGCCTGGCGGAGGGTTTGGAGTTTCACGGTTTGCGGGCCGACCTGTTCCGGCCTCAGGCCATCGAGCACATCGCGGAGACCAAGCTCGGCAACGACGCCCTCTTGCGGGTGTTGCGGATGTTGTTGCTGACCAAGGAGTCGAAGAAGTCGGACCGCGGGTTCATCTCGTACGTGGAGTTGGGCATCAACCAGTTGGGTGCCGTGTACGAGGGGCTTATGTCGTACACGGGGTCGTTTGCGACGGAGGACCTGTTCGAGGTTGCCAAGGGTGGGGATGCGTCGAAGGGGTCGTGGGTGGTGCCGGTGCACCGTTCGAGCCACCTCGACCCAGCGGATTTCGTCAAGGTGCGTAATGAGAACACGGGCGAGGACGAGCCGGTGTTGCACCGTAAGGGCACGTTCGTTTTCCGGCTGTCGGGGCGGGATCGGCAGCGGTCTGCGTCGTATTACACGCCGGAGGTGTTGACGCGGTTCACGGTGCAGCAGGCGTTGGAGGAGTTGCTGGATCAGGACGGGTCACGCACGTCTGCGGCGGAGATTCTGCAGCTGACAGTGTGTGAGCCGGCGCTGGGGTCAGGGGCGTTCGCGATCGAGGCGGTGCGTCAGCTCGCGGAGGCGTACCTGACGCGGCGGCAGGAGGAGACGGGCGAGCGCATCGACCCGGAGGCGTATCCGGCGGAGTTGCAGAAGGTGAAAGCGCACCTGGCGCTGCATCAGGTGTATGGGGTTGACCTCAACGCGACGGCGGTGGAGCTGGCGGAGGTGTCGCTGTGGCTCGACACGATGGTGGCCGGTTTGCAGGCGCCCTGGTTCGGGTTGCGGCTGCGGCCGGGTAACTCGTTGGTGGGGGCGAGGCATGCGTTCTATGCGCCGGAGGATTTGTCGAAGAAGGCGTGGTTGACGCGCACGCCGACTGATCGTCCGTTGTCGGAGTTGGCGCAGGCCGTTGGAGCGGGCCGCCCGCCCGTGCTTGGTGGGGCGATTCACCACTTTCTGCTGCCTGCGCAGGGGTGGGGGTCGGCGGTCGAGGTGCCGAAGGCTGTGCGAGACCTCGTGCCCCCAGAGAAGATCAAGGCGGTGAAGGCGTGGCGTTCGTCGGTGCGCAAGGCACCGAACGCGACGCAGGTGAAGCTGTTGCAGGCCCTGGCGACGCGGGTGGAGACGTTGTGGTCGATTGCGTTACGGCGGTTGACGATCGCGGAGGCCGAGTCGAGTCGCGCTATCGATGTGTGGGGCTTGGAGCGGGAGCAAACCTCGTCGTCAGTGTCGCGGGAGCAGATCGAAGCGTCGCTCGCTGATCCTGATGGTGCCTGGCAGCGGCTGCACACGTTGATGAATGCGTGGTGCGCGCTGTGGTTCTGGCCGTTGACGGAGGACGACGTGGCGCCGCCGTCGTTCGAGCAGTGGCTGGATGCGTGCCGGATGATCCTCGGTGCCCCGGAGAAGGTGAAGCCGTCCGACACAAAACGCGGTGACGGGTCGCTGTTCAGCGCCACCGCCTGGGACGCGCTGAACGATGAGGAAACCAACGACCGCATCTTCGCCCAAGCCGCAACCATGGCGTCGATCCGCGAAGCGCACCCTTGGCTGGGCGTGTGCGACCGGATCGCGGGGGAACAGGGCTTCTTCCACTGGAAACTCGACTTCGCCACCGTCTTTGCTCGGGGCGGGTTTGATCTGCAGGTGGGTAACCCGCCGTGGGTGCGGCCGCGCACCGACGTCGAAGCCCTCCTCGCCGAGAGTGACCCGTGGTGGGCGCTCGCACTCAAGCCGACCGAGGAGGCGAAGGCGGAGCATCGAGTGGTGACGCTGCAGGTGCCCGGTACCAGGCAGGGCGTCGTCGACGGCACGGCTGAAGTGGTCGTCCTCGCTGAGCTGCTGGGCGACGCGACCATGTACCCGCTGCTCTCAGCGCAGCCAGACCTTTACCGCGCCTTCATGACGCAGGTGTGGCAGCACGCATCACCGGCGGGCATGTCAGTCCTCATCCACTTGGAATCGCACTTCACAGACGACAAAGCCACCAGACTGCGCCGCGAAACCTACCGCAGGCTTCGGCGGCATTGGCAGTTCATCAATGAACTTAAACTCTTCGAGATTCAGGATCAAAAGACATTTGGTGTAAACGTCTACGGGGCCAGCTCGTCACCCCGTTTCCTGCAGGCTGCTTCGCTGTACCACCCAGACACTGTCCTTCGCTCCGAGCGGCATGATGGATCAGGCGCGGAGCCGGGCTTCAAGGATGACGAGGGGCGTTGGGATGTCCGCCCACACGCATCTCGGATTCAGGCTGTCGACGAGCGGATCTTGGGCTTGTGGGCTGATGTTCTCGGCAGCAGCAAGGCGACCACGACACAGATGCTTTACACGCAGAACGCCAGTTCATCGCGCACCTTAGCGCAACTCTCAGCGTCGGCGAGGCTTGGCGTCCTAGGGCTTCAATTCTCGCGGGGGTGGGATGAGTCCATCGACCGCAAGGCCGGACGCTTCCACAAAGAATGGGGCCCTGCCCCGTGGGAGAACGCCATCCTCCAAGGCCCACACCTGTACGTCTCGAGCCCGCTGTATAAGGCCCCTAACGCATCGATGCTGCATCAGCAGGACTGGACCACTACCGATTTCGAGATGCTCTCCCCGGATGCGCTCCCAGTCACAAGTTACAAACCAGCGGGCGATCGTGCCGCGTACGACGCGAACTACACCCACTGGGGCGACGACCGCACCCCCGCCCGCGACCACTACCGCGTCGCCTGGCGGGCCATGGCCGCCAATACTGGGGAACGGACGTTGATCCCCGCGCTGATCCCGCCTGGCGCAACCCACGTACATACCGTGACTGCCGTCGGCGCGCCTGGCAGGCCGAAGGAACTCGTCGTTGCGGCCGCGGTTATGAGTACCCTGCTAGCCGACTTCCTCGTTCGGAGCGCGCCGAAATCGGCCATCACACCCACCGTGATCAACAACCTTCCATTTGTGCCAATGGACCACCCTCTGATCACACCCCTGATCCTGCGCACCCTCCGCCTCAACTGTGTGACGGATGCGTACGCGGACCTGTGGGCGCAGTGCTGGGACGACACATTCCTGAACGACGAACCGATTCTGCCGCGCTACGACGAGCGCCCGATCGGTCCGGAGTGGACCCCGGATACCCCGCTCCGCAGGGCTGCGGATCGTCGTAATGCACAGGTAGAGATCGACGCCATGGCGGCGATCATGTTGGGGGTGCCGATTGAGGATTTGTGCACGATCTACCGGACCCAGTTCGCGGTGTTGTATGGCTACGATCAGCGTGAGTACACGTACGACGCGAACGGTCGCCTCGTCCCCAACTCCGTCTCGTCTGTCTGGCGCAAACTGGGTGAACCCCAAGACCCGTCACAGATGTCAGACGCAGACCGCACCGCCACCCACCCCGGCAGCAGCATCAAATACACCTGCACCCTCCCCTTCACCGTGCTTGACCGGGAGGTCGAATTAAGCCGCGCAATTCTCCACCTTGCGTCTTTCGATCAGAAATAAAGTAAAGCAACGATCTTTCGAGAGGAACTATCGTGCCCACCGGAGAGCCAAGCCCCGTCAAGACCTTTAACCGTGACGCGAGCGAGAAATCAGTCCAAAATATCAATGAGTTCCTTGCACTAGTAAAGAAGGGGTGCCCTTGGAGCATTTCGACCAAAGATTTCCTCCGCCTGAACGGGAATAAGCGCAGGGGAAGTCAGGTCAATGCGGAGATTCAGTCGCTTCTACGGCAACACGAACTGGTATCGACCCCGGCAATCGAGAAGGCGGACTATTACGGATCAATTGTAATCTCCGATCCACGTGACACCCTCCCCGGGAGAGACGCTGTAGGCGCCATTGCAATCTCGGCCTTCCAGGGAGACGATTCGACACTGATCTACGCAGGGAGGGAGATGCCAGCCACGAAGGTGGAGACACTTATGATAAAGGACAACTACTCTCAAATTCCCGTGCTCTCTCACGACCAGAAGACCCTGCACGGGGTCGTGACATGGCGCAGCCTGGCGCGATACAGAGGTGATCGAACCGCGGCGAAGGCGGGCGATGTTGTGCAACAAGAGGGCGGGGTCCACGTGGCTGCCTCCTCCGATGACTTCCTGGGTCTTGTTGCGACTATCATCGAGAAGGAGTTCATCCTCTACCGCGACCCACAGGGAGTGATTACAGGAATTGTCACCTCGAGCGACCTCGCCGAGGCCTTTAATGACCTCTCAGGCCACTACATTAAAGTGTGGGAGATCGAGGACCGCCTACGACTTCTCCTTGACCGCGCACCTATACCAATGTTGAAGAAGCACCTTGATCCCAAGTTCGGCGCCAAGGCGAACTTTCGGGGCGCGACGGACATGATGTTCGGGGAGTACCTGACGGCGTTGGAAGACAAAGAGGTCTGGGAGCTGTCGGGAATCAACCTAGACCAGAACACCTGCCTCAAGTTGCTGAAGGCCGTCAAAGATGCACGAAATAGAGTCATGCATTTCAACTCAGAAATGCCCGACGCAATGCGTTCATCGATCGAGCAGCTCCTTCGAATATTGCGCTCCACCCCCTTATCGTAGTCATGCTTGACTCGGGAATTCCGTGGCCTTCGTATGTGTGGACTGGCCCCTAGGGGAGTTAAATGAAATTACGGTCACCCCTGAGAAAACGTGTGGCGGACGCAGCGCGTCGGATGCCCGACCGTCGACGCCTTCACCGCACCCACCCGCCCGAGGGATGGCCCGTGCTCGAAGATTCAGATGAGCTTATTTCAAGACGTCACAAAGGACCAACCCAGTGAGCAAGCTGGTTTTCATGGATACGAATACCTACCTAAGCTTCTACAGGCTTTCCGCCAATGATGTTCACGAACTACATAAGCTCCAGCATGCCATCAAGGATGGCAGCCTATCCCTTCTCTCTACTGATCAGGTTGTGGATGAGTATTGGCGGAATCGTCAGAATGTCATTTATGATGCACTTAAAGAATTTAAAGGGCAGCCCTCCTGGAAGCTGTTTCCTCGTCTCCTTACGGGGTATGCGGAGCTCGACGCCATCCGCGAAGCCACCCGGAAGATCGACGTCGCCCGCGCTGACCTGGTGGAGCTCGTGGAAGCAGACGCGATCGCGAAAAAACTTGAGGCTGACGTACTGATCAGCGCTCTGTTCGAGTTAGGCACTAAAGTAACAGTCGACGAGAGCATCCTAGACCTGGCCCGGGGCCGTCACGAGAGAGGAAACCCTCCAGGAAAATCTGGATCCTATGGTGACGCAATCAACTGGGAATGTATCCTCTCTCAGCTTCCTGGCGCAGATGGGCCCGTGACCGAACTCTTCATTATTTCAAACGACGGCGACTTTTCCACCAAATTTCAACCAAACAGTCTTTCCGAGTTTCTTGAGCGGGAATTGCGAGAAAGAGGCTACGCTGGCACAGTTCATCTATACAGAAATTTGGGCGACTACTTCAAAAAACACCATCCAAACATCAGCCTCGACCTTGAGCAGGAACTTCAAAGCCTGGTGGAGAAGCTGAGGGATTCCCCCAACTTCGCGAGCACCCACCTGGCCATTAGCGACCTCGACCCGAGGGCCACTTTTTCCCGGGCGCAGCAACGCACGTTACTCGAAACCGCTCTAACAAACACCCAAGTGTACGCTATCGGCACCGACGAGGATGTCCATGAATTCTTTACCGTCGTCTTTGAGAGGTACCGAAGCGGCATCGACAAAGAGCACCTCCCCCACCTGATGAAGAGTTTCGACTGGTCCCCTTCTGTAAAATGAACACTCCTGGACTTGCGGCGAATCTCAGTCCTCCTCATCATAGCCGCGGGGCTCGAGAGACAAGCCTCGACCACTCTCGCGATGCGCAGATTCTTGTCCTGATTCGAGCCTGACGGCGCGGCGAACGTTTTGTGCGGCACCAGGTCAAGATTCGAAGTGAAGTGGCCGCGAGCCTCGGCCCCTGGCCATCAGCAGGACTCGACCTTCGCCGTCAAAATGCCTGGATCGCCGTCCGGTTTTACGGCCTCCGCCGAGACAAATGAATGCATGTTCAACAGCTACGCTGCGACGACGAGAACATGTACAGCCATGGACATGGCAGCTCGATGCTCGTTTAAGTCGTTCGTTAGGCGCACCCTCACCAACCGAGAGCTCGATTACGGAATCGAAGGTCAACCGGGGCGACACAGTATGTATGTCATGACCGAGACGCGTCAACGGATCCGAACCTGCGCGTCAGCCCTGGGCGCCTAAGAAGAACATTTTTGCGACCACCTGTTCGGGTTGCGTGCACAGCACGGCCTGTAACAAGCGCAGGTGACGGAGGGCATGTGCGTTAGCCATAGCGTCGTCGCGCTGCTGAAGGGGTATGACTTCAACCCACCCTTTCAACCCTGCGTCGCTAGCCCTTGCTGTCGAGGCTCAACTCTAGCGTCACCAGCCATCGTCCCTACACCATGGCTGCCTATTTCGATATCCCCGCCAGCGGCGTCACCGCGGCGACGTGGACGACCGACCTCGATGTAGCGCCCTCACGGTCAGTTTTAATGCCTGACGCCAGTGACGAGTTACAGGCCCTCACCCAGGAGGTCGAGCTGGTCGATGTTGGCTTCGACTTTTGTCCGCCGAGCTGTCCACCTCCTCGACCGGGGAAGGCAACCGCCAGAGTTTGCGCTCAGCATAAGTTTCCCCGATCCTGCCGAGCGAAAGACGGGGGAACCGCGCCGCTGGCAGCACTGGCTACGCATGACAGCCACCACCAAGCTTGGAACCGTCATCGTTGAACCCGTCGCAACCCACCAGGTGAGTATGGACTACCAGAGCCTGTTCCAGCAGCCAACCCTGACAGAGTTCGCCAACAAGGTAGGCGTCATGGCCCTGTTGCCTTATGCCCGCCAGGCGCTACAGGACCAAGTCAGCCAGGTTCTTGGACAACCGATCGTCATGCCGTCCTTCCCCAGAGGCGCTGTGACGTTCCTGACCCCTCCCGCGGCCGGTTTAATTGACCCCACCGCCGAGTAAATTGAATTCCATGAGTGGGGATTCATAAATGTGCCGACCTTCTGCCGCCGGTCTGGGGCGCGGAGCGCCGCGACGTCGCGCGGAGGAGGCGACGGCCGCCTCGACGACGGCTGCGATCCCCACCTCCAGGGCCGCTCTCCTTCACGCATCACTTTCGGAGCCGCGACACGGTAGCGCTCCCCGACGATGCATGAAGTCGGATGCTCCGACAGGTCCTCGCACGCCTTTATCGCTGCAAGCACCTCCGGGTCATCCGTCAGCAGCTTCGCTCGTTGTCTCGCAGCCCGGAGGGCAGCCCAAGCGACTTCACGCAGTTCGCGCTGCTGCGGCGGCAGCGCCTCGGCATGTCACTTGCGAAGTTAACCTAGCCGTCGCAGGCTAGGCCGAACGCGACGAGGGCCTCGCGGAGAAAGCCATCAAGACGAGTCGCTTCGTCCCGTTCGGCCTTGGCGAGTTCGTGGCGCTCGGCCGCTGCGCGATTCTCGACCTCGCGACGGCCCGCCGTCCAGGCCGGCACGAGCACACCGGGGATCGCCACCCCTGCTCCGCCGATCGGGCCCCAAAAGGCAGGGTCCCGAACAATGTTCTGGCCCCGGAGCCTGAGTTAGACCATGAACGCCAGGCCCAGGACTGAGCCCGCCTGTTCCCCAATGCCATTCGCCCCGTTTGATCTTCACTCTGCGCACCCTAGGGGGCCGGTTCGGCCGAACGGCACCTATTTCCCGCCCCGCTCCATCGATCGGCATACATTCCGCACTCTGAGCTCCCCTCGTCCTAAACCGCGACACTGACCTGGCCAGTAGAGTGAAACGACCACGCCGACAATCGAACCGGTCGACGCAGACCGCTCAGGGGGAGCGTAATGACGCAGCTGCTGCCGAGCTTGCAGGCCGAGCGGGTGCGGCGGTCGTTGGTCGATTACTTGTCGACAACATTCGCGTTGGCGGATGCGGAACCGCGACGAGCACTGGCTGAGTTTCTCGAGCACCCCAATGACGGGATCTTCAAAGGCCCCTACGTCCGGCTGCGCCTGCCTTTCAAGCCTGCGGAAGGATCCTGGCGCGAGCACCTCAACTGGAAGCCGCCGTTCGCGCCGTACCGACACCAGGCCGAAGCGTACGCCCGCCTGACCAGCAAGAACCTCGGACCCGACAAGCCCCGCCCGCTGCCCACCGTCGTCACCACCGGCACCGGATCGGGCAAGACCGAGGCATTTCTGCACCCCATCGTCGACCACTGCCTGCGCGCCCGAAACCGCGGCGAACGCGGTATCAAAGCGCTCATCCTCTACCCGATGAACGCCCTCGCCGACGACCAGGCCAGGCGCCTCACTTCCCTCCTCACCGGCGACCCCGCACTCGCGGGCATCACCGCAGGCCTCTACACAGGCGACGCACGCGAAGGCCAAAGCGGGCAAGGGCGCACCAAGGTCTCCGCCGACGGCCTCATCACCAACCGCGCCGTCCTTCGCGACGACCCGCCCGACATCCTCCTCACCAACTACAAAATGCTCGACCAGCTCCTCCTGCGCCCGGCCGACCAACCCCTCTGGGAAAAGAGCTGGCAGTCCCTCACCTATCTCGTCCTCGACGAATTCCACACCTACGACGGCGCGCAGGGCACCGACGTCGCGATCCTGCTGCGACGCCTCGGCCTCGCACTGCGCAGCCACGTTCCTGCCGACCACCCCGACCGCGCGCTCTACCACGGCCGCCCCCTCGGCAAGGTCACTCCCGTCGCCACCTCCGCCACCCTCGGTGACGCCGGCGACCCCAGCGCCATGCTCGCGTTCGCGACAACTGTGTTCGGCGAACAATTCACTGACGACGCCGCCATCACCGAAGCCCGCGTCGACATCGAAGACTTCACTGCGACTGCTCGCACCGCCTCCACCGGCTCGGCCGCCCGCGAGCTCGAATCCCTCCTCGCCGGTGACCTTGCCGACCTCGCCGCCGTCGGCCGCGACCATGTCGGCGACCCGCAACGCCTCCTCGCGGAAACCGTTGCCGTGCTCTACCGCAACGACGAACGCCACCCGCTGCCCGATGCACCCGACGAAGCCCTCCTGCAAGCCCACCCCGGAGTGCGCTCCCTCATCGAAGCCGCCGAACACGCCACCCACATTGACGACCTCACCGCCCGACTTTTCGCCAGCTCAGCCGCCGCAGACACGGCGGCCGCTCGCGGCGCGCTCGCCACGATTCTTGCCGGCCTCAGCGTGATTCGCGCCCAGACCCGCGACGCAGTCTCCGTCGACGTCACCCTGTGGCTGCGCGAACTCACCCGCATCGACCGCGTCGTGTCGTCCGAGCCCGGATTCCGATGGAGCGACGACGGTGCCACGATCGACCCCGACGGCCAGGGCGACGCCCTCCCCGCCATTTACTGCCGCGGCTGCGGACGCTCCGGCTGGGGCGTCACCCTCGCCCGCACCGGACGCGATCTCGGTGACCGCGACGAGAAGATCCGCCTCGACCACATGACCAACGAGGGCCGATTCCGCGCTCTGTTGCATGCCCCCGGTGAGGCGGCCGCCGTCGCCACCGCCGCATCGGCCGGCGCCGCCAACCCCGAGGAGGTCGCACCCAACCTGCGATGGCTGCACATGCCGCAACGCACCATCCTCACCCGCCCCGGCGACCAGGACCCCGATCTGCTCGAAGGTCGCGTGCTGCCCGTCGTCATGCTCGACGGCGACAGCCAGGACCTTGAAAAGCGTTCTCGTAAAGACGAATGTCCCTCCTGCGGACGCGACGACCAGATCCGCTTTCTCGGCAGTGCCGTCGCCACCCTGCTGTCGGTCAGCCTCTCGACCCTCTTCGGCGACCCCGATCTCGACGCTGGCGAAAAACGCTCGCTCGTGTTCACCGACTCCGTGCAGGACGCCGCCCACCGCGCCGGATTCGTCGACCACCGCTCCCACGCCATGTCGCTGCGAACCGCCCTGCGGCGCCCCCTCACGGGGTGGAAGTCACTGCCCGACTGGGTCGACGCCGCTATGCGTGCCGCCGAGAACGACCCCTTCGCGCGCTACCGTCTCGTCCCCGCGTCGCTCCTCACCCAGGCCCAGTTCGAGCCGTACTGGAAGTTGCCCGTCTACACGCGTGTCCCCGCCACATCACGCAAGGCCGTGCGCAGACGCCTGCTCTTTGACGCCGCTCTCGAGGTGGGCCTACAGACGGGCTACGGCCGCACCCTCGAGGCGACCGGATCCATCGGCGTCTACGTCTCCCCAGGTCGCTCCGCAGAACTCGCCGCCTACGGACGGGCAGCCCTAGGCGACGTGCAGCAGCAGACCCTCGACGCCGAAGCGGTCGACGCTGCCCTGACCACCTGGGTGCGAGGAGTGCTCGAACGGATGCGCCGCGACGGCGCCATCGACCACGAGTGGCTGAAGAAATACGTTAAAGACGACGGCAACCGCCACTGGATCTGGGGCGGTCGACGCCGCGACCAGGGTGCGCCGGCGTTCCCCCGCGGACGCAGCGCCCCCGCCTTCCCCGTTGTCGGCGGCCGCATCGACACCAGTAAGAGCGCCCTCGTTCCCGCCGCGTCCAACCGGAGTTGGTACGCCCGCTGGGCGGCAAAGTGCCTGGGCGTCAACACGAATCACGGCGCTTCACTGGCGACACAGTTGCTGGCCGGGCTCGCCGAGGCGGGCATCCTCTCGGCCACCCCCACTGATACCGGGGGCACGGCCTACGGAATCCCGGCCGAACGCATCATGGTCACGCCGCTGGACGACGTGCAGTTGCGCGAAGACACGACGCTGCTCGTCTGCGACACCTGCCGCTCGCCCATGCCCGTCGCGCCGAACGTGAGCGCGCAACTGGCCAACGGACCGTGCCACAACCTGCAATGCCGCGGACGACTGAAAGAAGCGCCGCGCGAGGCCGAATCGTTCTACCGCGCCCTGTTCACCGACTCCGACATGCGCCGCGTCGATGCCCGCGAACACACGAGCCTCCTGGACGCCGAAGAACGCCGCAAGATCGAGGCCGGGTTCAAGCGCCCCAAGCAGGAGCCGGGTGACCCCAATGTGCTCGTCGCTACCCCCACCCTGGAGATGGGTATCGACATCGGCGACTTGACCACCGTGATGCTTGCCTCGATGCCCGACGCCGTCGCCAAGTACCAGCAGCGCGTCGGCCGCGCGGGTCGCTTCACCGGCTCGTCCCTGGCCTTGGCCTACGTGCCCGGCCGTCGCGAAAACCTGCCCCTGCTGGGCGACCCCACGTCGATGATCAGCGGCGCCGTGCGCCCACCCGCCACCTACCTCGATGCGGAAGAAATCCTGCAGCGGCAGTTCCTCGCCTCTGTCATCGACCGCATGGTGCGCGACGGATATTCGCCCATGCCGCGTACTGCCGGGGAGGTACTCAGTTCCAGCGAACCGGGCACTCTGTTGGGTGATCTCATCACCCGGCTGCACCATGAAGGCCCGCAGTTCCTCGCGGATTTCATCGCCGGGTTCGACGATCCCAGCGCACCCGGACTTGGCGTGCTCCAGACGTGGGTCACCGCCACCACTCAGAACAGCGGCGGCACGCGCGACACCGCCGAGGCTGCGATCCACCACGCCGTCGGCGAGCACACCCGCGAGATCGAAGACCTACGCCGACGCCAGGCCGAGATCGAGGCGAGCATCCCGGAGCTGACGGAACGCGCCGCCTCACCGGCCGCTACCGACGACGACAAACGGGCCGTGAAGTCCGCAAAGAGCGAGGCCAAGCTGCTGCGGACCCAGATAAGTGACCGCACCACGCAGCCCTGGATCGCCGGCCTCGAACTGCGCGGCCTTCTGCCTAACTACTCGCTGATGGACGACTCGGTGAAGCTCGACGCCCAGGTGTCGTGGCGCGACCCCGAGACGGGCGACTACGGCTATGAGCCGCTCCTCGTCGACCGCGGGTCCGCCCGCGCCCTCACCGAACTCGCCCCCGGCGCGTACTTCTACGCCCATCGGCTCGAGATGCGCGTCGACGGCGTCGACCTGGGCCAAGACAACGCCGAGGTGGTCACCCATGCAGCTTGCGACCAGTGCGGATTCGTGGCCCAGCTCAGCTCGCCTGACGAGCCCTCGCCACGGGCGTGCCCTCGCTGCGGCAGCCGAGGGATCAGCGAGACCGGACAGCGGTTCGCCGCCGCCCGCCTGCGCCGCGTGTTCGCCGACGTCAACCGCGACGACGCAGCCATCGGTGACGACGCCGACGACCGGCG
Source organism: Gephyromycinifex aptenodytis (assembly GCF_012277275.1). GTDB lineage: Bacteria > Actinomycetota > Actinomycetes > Actinomycetales > Dermatophilaceae > Gephyromycinifex > Gephyromycinifex aptenodytis. The sequence goes on from NZ_CP051155.1 coordinate 1,918,095, forward strand.
CCGCACCCCGTTCGAGATCATTCCTGCCGTCGACTTCGACCCCGCGCGCCTGACTGAGCATTGGTCGGTGGAGGCGGCCGGTCTCGGCGTGGCCCACTACCGGCGAATCACAGTGCGGTGGTTCAACACCGGGCGACTTGTCGCCAGCCCGCAGACCATGCAGATCGCCGGTCGGGAGGCCATCGCGCAACTGTTCCGCCTGTGCGAGGCCTGCGGCAAGCTCGACCGCGGCTCCGGCATCAACGTCGCCCGCGAACACCGAGCCTGGTGTCGACACCGACACTCCACTGACGAGCACACCCTCTCCCTTGCGCTGGCACGCGAACTCGTCACCCAGGGAGTCGCGATCGCGTTGCCCGCCTCCGTCGTCGGCGACATGTTCAGCGTCCCGAGCCTGAGCGCCGCAGTGCTCCTCGGCCTGCGCGAGCACCTAGGCGGCGCCCCCAACCACCTCCGCGTCGAGGTCGTGCCACACCCCGTCAGGTCCGATGCGGGCGAAGTGCGCCAAGCCCTGTTCCTACACGACACCGTGCCCGGTGGCACCGGCTACCTCACCGAGCTCGCTAAACCGGACCGCCTCTGGGCCATCCTCGTCAGCGCGGGCAAGGTCGTCGAAAGCTGCCCCTGCGCCGACGAGGGACGCGCCTCCTGCCACCGCTGCCTCGCTCCCTTCGGCCGCGACGTCTACCGCGTCGACGCCCTCCGCGCCCTGAAAGCGCTGCTCGGCGTCGACGGTGATCGCGCCCTGGCCGATCTCGACCCGCTCGTCTGCGAATGGCAGGTGACGGCCGAGGCCATGCCGGTATCGGGAGAAGACTCGCCGCTGGAGCACGAGCTCCGTGCGCTCCTGCGCACTCGTCTCGGCACGTTCGCCACCGTCAAGGAGACGCCCACGTCCCGGGGTAAACGCTTGACGATCACGGGGGCCGGTAACCGCGTGTGGTTCGTCGATCCCCAGGTCGACCTAGACGGCGTGCGCCCCGACTTCATGGTGTGGACCTCCGGGCTGCCCAAAATCGCCGTCTTCGCCGACGGGCGCCGATACCACGCGAGCGCGGTGCACAACAGACTCGCCGACGATGCGGTCAAGCGACAGCGACTGCGCGACACCGGCACTCACGTGATCGCCGTGACCTTCGACGACCTGCGCTCCCCCACAGCCCCCGCGTGGTTGAACAAGCAGGTGGTCAAGCTGCTCATGGGGCAACCGGCCGGCGCGCCGGGATCGGGCATCTCTATGGCGGTGGCGGACGAGCAAGAGGGCGGGCCCCTCGCCCTGATCGAGGGCATCATCAAGGACCCGGAGAGCGTGCCACGACGGCGGCTGGGCGACGCTGTGCCACTCCTCGTCGGCATCCTGCCCGGCGCTGTGCCGCAAGGTGTCATCGGCGTTGGCGACGATCTGGTGGCCGTTGCGTGTGACCGCCTGCAGGAGCGGCCCGTGCCGATATCCGGCGAGCAGACACTGCTCCTCTACGCGCGCGACCACCTCGTGTTCGCCACACGGTTGAAGGGCGACGCCGCCCTAGAGGTGACGCTCGTCCTCGATGACAGGCCGGAGGCCCTCGCACAGCCCAACCACGTGGACGCGTGGCGTGACTGGCTGCGTCTGTCGAACGCCCTGGCCTTCAGCGACCTTCCCTACCGCATCACCACCCTGACCGCGCAGACATCACCGACCTCACCGCGGATCGACCTCATTGAGAGTCGGAACGAAGTCGTCGTGGATACCGCCGTCGTTGCCGACGGATTGCCAGGAGGGTGGGCTGGCGTCGACCTCGACCCCGACTTCACCTCCCCGGTCATCGTCGAACTCGCCCGGCTACTGGCCGAGGCGGGCGCGCCACCGGCCGAGGGCGGCATCGAACTCGACAGCGGATCCATCGCCGACCTGGTCTGGTCGAAGGCCCACGTGGCCGTCGTCGACGACACAATGCCGAGTGACGAGATCGAGACGCTCCGCCGGGCTGGGTGGACGATCCACCAGGCCGACGATAACGCTGCAGATTTGAGCCAGCTGGCGGAATCCGTCGCACGTGAATTCCACTCTAGGGACGAACGGCTAGGAGACTAGGCCCATGCCCACGCTGATCTGGAGCAAGGTCAAGGACGGACTGGACCCGGCCGTGAAGAAGAAGGCGTACGCCTTCCTCGAAAAGCTCCAGGAGAGCGACAAACTCCCGGGCCTGCACATCGAACCCATCGTCGGCAGCGTCGACCCTCGAGTGCGGACCGGCCGCGTCGACGACAAGTTCCGCTGCGTCATGTTCAAGTTGGTGGCCGGTGACGAGCCGTTCTATGTGATCCACGGGGTCTGGTCGCACGACAAGGCCAATGCCATCGCCCAGCAGGTGCGCCTGTCGATGAACCCCATCAACGGTGTACCCGAGGTCGAGCGCGTCCTCGAAGAAATCCAGGCCACCGCCCGCACCCCCGCACCGCCCGAACCAACTGCGTTGCCCGATGCAGCTGCGACGCCAGAACCGACCGCACCCCTCGACCCCGCTAGCGCCGAACCTGTCGATCCGGCGCCTCTCCCGGTCGTCGTGGCCTCTCCCCCGAGGTGGCCCGCGGGGCTCACCGCCGACGCGCTGCACCGCGAACTCGGCATCGATCCACAGTTGGCCGAAGCGGCGCTGGCCGCCTCGACGGAGGACGCACTCGTCGACGACGTCATCAGTCGAGCCCGTGTGGAATGGCAGGCCGACGCCCTGCTCGAGCTCGCGACCGGGAGCTCGATCGCCGACGTCAAAGTGTCGTTCCGCCTCGACGAGCCCGTCGCAATCGACAAGACCGACGACGACACCCAACTCGTCGAAAGCATCAACAGGCACCCCGCAGCGCAGTCGTCATTCCACTGGTTGGGGACCGACAACGCCGAACTGCGTCGAGTCATCGAGGCCGGAGACCTGGGCGCGTGGCGCCTGTTCCTGCACCCTGAGCAACGGCGCTACGCGGAGGGCTCCCGCAACGGTGCGTTCCGTCTCTCGGGAGGCGCCGGCACCGGCAAGACGGTCGTGGCGCTCCACCGCGCCCGGTTCCTGGCTGCCCAGAACCCGCAGGCGCGGATCCTGTTGTCGACGTTCACCCGCAACCTCGCCGATGACTTGGCCGCCAACCTGCGCAAACTCGATGAGACGACGACGCTCGCCGCCAGGCCCGGTGAGCCCGGGGTGTTCGTTCGCGGCGTCGACCAAGTCACCTGGGCTGTGGTGCAGCGGGCCGGGGACGACATCGCCGACGCTGTAGAGGCAGTACTCGGGGCCCGCCGGACAGAGGTGCTCAAACGGTCTCCGGACCGCCTGTGGGACGAGGCTATCGACGACGCTGGCGCCGCCCTGCCTCGCGAGCTGGCGACGCGAACGTTCCTTGAGGCCGAGTACACGCAAGTGGTGCTGCCGAACCGCATCACAGACCCGCGGAAGTACGTGCGGGTGCGTCGCGCCGGGCGTGGGGTGGCTCTCGACCGCGCCAAGCGGGTGGCGGTGTGGAACGTCATCGACGCCTATCGCGCCAAGGCACACGCCGCAGGCACGACGAACTTCGACGAGAAGGCCGCTATCGCGGCGCAGTGGCTCGAGTCTCAGGATGAGCGCCCGTTCGATCACGTTGTCGTCGACGAGGCACAGGACCTCACCGCCTCACACCTGAGGTTCCTCAGGGCGCTCGTGGCCGAGGGCGCTGACGACCTTTTCATCTGTGAGGACTCCCACCAGCGCATCTACGGGCAGAAGGTGACCCTCTCCCACTGCGGCATCAATGTGCGGGGGCGTGCACGCCGCCTGACCCTCAATTACCGCACCACGCAACAGAACTTGTCGTGGGCCATGGGCATCTTGTCGGGCGCGAACTGGACCGATCTCGAGGGCGAGACCGAGGCGCACACCTACCACTCCGCCCGGACCGGGCCGGTCCCCATCCTCATCCCGGCCGCAACCGTCACCGACGAGTTCGATGCCGCGGCCCAACTGTTGCGGGACTGGCTCCCGCACCCCGACTCCGATCCCGCCCAGAACCAGAGCGCCGGGCGCGCACCCGAAGCACACTCCATCGCTGTGCTTGTGCGCGACAAGTACCGCCGCGAGACCCTCGTCGCCGCGCTCGCCGAGCGGGGAGTCACCGTACGCTCCGTCGACCGGGAGACGCCGCGACCGGGATTCCCGCTGGCCATGACCATGCACCGTGCGAAGGGGCTTGAGTTCACCCACGTTCTGCTGCTGGGCGTGCAGGAGGGTTCCGTGCCCAAGTCGCTGCGTGAGTACGACACGAGCGAGGCCGACAAAGCCGACGCCCTCTTGCGCGAACGCGCCCTCGTCTACGTCGCCGCCACCCGCGCCCGGGACGTACTCGCCGTCACGTGGTCCGGGAAACCCTCCCAGCTCCTGCCAGTAACGTCAGGCGCTTCTTTGCCGTCGTCGTGACCGTTGACCCCTACCCAGACTCGCAGCCTGACTCGGCTTCCTCGCCAGCATCATTCGCGATCGTCACCGTCAATGACGACGGGACCTTCGAGCCTTCATATGTCGCTTCTGATCAGTGCCAGGGCGATCCATCCGTGTATAACTCCTGGGCACCAACCCGGGGGCGGGTGTGTCGCGCGGGCCGCAAGCTGCGGCGAGCCCACCCATAGAAACAAGCGCTATGTGAAGTTTAAACGAGACCCACCTGGCGGGAATCCAGGCAGGATCCGTCCGGCCTAGCGCATGGGGCGAGTCCGACCCAGGAGTTGGCCATCTTGGTTATCACCGGATGGCTCGGACGCTGCCCACCCGAGCCATCCCGTGTTCCTCCCGGGGCGACATCGACGAACTGTTCGTGGCCTCACGAGGCTCCCTGAGCGCCAACCTTCGCTATGGACGTGGCGCGCAGCCGCAGCGAACTCCCGGCTGGGCACGCAGCAGGTAATGACCGAGACCTCCCTGTGAGGGCGGCCCGCAGCAGCAGCACACTTCGTGCAGCGGCTCAGATGATACGTGGCCGAGGCGAACCCGCGGGCGTCCCCAGCGGGGGCGACGCCGGCCTGCCCTCTAAGGCCTGAGCCATCTCGCAGGTCTCCAGGACGATGGCGGCGACCTCTTGATAGCGGGTGTAGTGGGGGTACTCCCCAGAATCCAACCCGCGCACGCTCACCAGCGGATGGGTGTGGGCTAGAGCACGCTCCCGCTGGGCGTTCGCTGCGTCCAACCCGTCCGAAAGTTGCACGATGCAGACCGGCACCCGGATGCGCCGATAGAGCCGCTCGTCGGGGTACAAACGGTCGCCGGTTTCCACCGAGACCAACCTGATGATCGTGTCCGGGTGTGGCAGGTTCACCCAGCCGGACCCATCCGGCGCCGCGCGGATCGAATACCGCAACTCCTCACGCAAACCCTTGAACCCCACGACCCGCCAATCCCGCGCCAACTGCGCCGTGATCCGGTCCATGAGAAGTTCGGCTTCAGCCACGGTGGTCCCGGTACGCCCGAAGTAGAAACGGTCCCGCAGCGATCCCCGGAACTGCGGTGAGGTGTAGAACGCGATGTCGTCAGCGGCGCTCTCCTCGGTACGGGCGCACGCCCCGCCCAGCGCCACGACACCGGTGAACAGTTCAGGGTCCTCGATGGCGGCGCACAGACTGGCGTGAGTGCCCTGCCCCAACCCCACGAGCAAGGGCGATAGGTCCAGGTGCCGTGCTACTGCCAGGATGCTGTTCCAGGCATCGGCGGGGCGACGCGCCGACGCGGTCGAGCCGCCGTGACCCGGCAGGTCCAGTGCGTAGGCGTGCACCTTCCCCTCCAGTGCCGCTGCCACCCGGTCCCAGGCCGCGGCGCAGAACCCGGGCGCGTGGACGAACAGGACGTCTGGGCCGCTTCCCCCAAAATCACGCACGACGACGATGCCATCCCCATACGGCACCTGTCGCTCCTGAATCGTCATACCGTCCTTGTCGGCGAAATCTGGTCGGTCCTAACCAATTCGCCCCGAGACCGGACCTTGGCGCACAGGCGTAACGGGCGCGTTCACCCAGCCGTGTCAAGGTCGCCGAGAATGTTGCGACGCGCCGCGTCCAACTGCGCCGGGGTTGCCACCCCACTGCGGTTCCCCCGGTGGGACGCCACGAGCCGGCCCCCGGTGAGCACCACGACGTGATCAGCCAGCGCCAACGCTTCATCCACGTCATGGGTGACCAAGAGAACCGTCTGTTCGTGAAGCCGCAGCAATCGCAGCAGCAGCGAGTGCATCTCGCGACGGGTCAGCGCGTCCAACGCACCGAACGGCTCATCCAACAGCAGCAGGCCCGCCCCCATCACCAAAGCCCGCGCCAGCGCGACCCGTTGCTGCTCCCCCCCGGACAGCGTCGAGGGCCAATCGTCCTCGTGACCGTCCAGCCCAACCTCGCGCAGAGCATCGACGGCTAAGGTGCGGGCCCGAGCGGAGTCCAGGGAATGAACACCGATGGTGACGTTGGCCCACACCGGTTCCCACGGCAGCAGCCGCGGCTCCTGAAAGACGATCGTTGCCGGTTCGCAGGCCAACCTGGCGACATAGTCGGGTTCGTTCAGTCCCGCGATGACGCGAAGCAGGGTTGACTTGCCGCAGCCGCTGCGCCCGACCAGCGCGACGACCTGTTTTGCGGCCACCTGCAGGTCGAGACCATCGAGCACGACCCGATCCCCGAAAGACACCCGCAGTCCCTGCACGTCGATCGCGCTCGACCCGGTTCGCGCTCTGATACTGGGGTCGGCGCTGGGACGGCTCATCGCATCCTCGCCACGTCGATGGCCGCCAACCCCACCGGTGAGAGCGTCGGAGTGAGGCCCTGCTGGTGGTAGAACTTCGCGACGGCTTCCAGTTCGGCCTGAAAGAGCGCGTCCGCGGGTCGGATCGTCGGCGGTTTCTTGGCCGCGACGAGTTCGGCGACCTTCGGCGGTGCCCCGGAAGCCACATAAGCCTGCTTCAGCAACTCCGGGTCGGCCACCACCTTGGCGGCCTGCTCGGACAACGCTGTGTAGCAAGCCATGAGCAGCTGCGGCTGCTCGTCGGCGAAGGCATGGGTGGTGATGTGCACCGTGTGATTGCGGGCCTGCACCTCCTTGGCCAGCGCAACCACCGTGCCGCCGGACAATTGCGCCGAGGCGAGGTACTGATCCCAGGTGGCCCACGCATCGACGGCGTTCGAGGCGAAAGCGCTCGCCGCGTCGGGGGGTGAGAGGTAGACCGGCGTGACGTTCCGCAGACCGAACTTCACGATCGCCATCCGCAGCAGGTAGTCGCCGGTACCGCCCTTGTTGACCGCCACCCGATGCCCGGACAACCCGGACGCCTCGGTGATGCCGCTGGCGGCTGTGGCGACGATGCCGTGCGTGTCGTCGTCGGCGACCTCCACCGCGAACGCGGCCAGGTCCGGGTTGCCCTGCAGGGCAGCCACCAGAGCCGTGGTGCTGCCGGTGGTGACATCGATCTGGCCTGCTGCCATCGCCTCCGCAGCGGGCGCGAACGCCGGGAACGGTGGGCTGACAGTGGCGGATCCACCTGCCTTGGTCAGAGCAGCCTGGATCAGGCCACTGTCGATCGCCATCGTCAAGGTGTTGCGAGTGTTGAAGGCACCCAATCTCACCGGTTCAGGTCCGGCCGCGCTGGTAGCCGAAGCGGACCGAGCTTGCTGTGCCGCCGGGCCTGAGCAGGCACTCAAGGTGGCGAGCCCGGCAGTGCCGAGCAGCGCGGTGAGTGCCTGACGGCGGGTGATGCTCATTGCTTCTCCTGAAGATTCGGTTGGTGTGGGCAGGGAAAGGCCAGTTGCGCGAACTGTGGCGGCTTCACCGGGGTGTCACCGTGCGGCGGCACCTGCGTCTAGGCGTATGACCAGCGGGCCGGCGCCGGGCGGCCGCTCAGTTCCGGCGGTGTGGGGTTCGCCAGCGCAGCAGGTGGGACTCCAAGGCTCGCACGATCGCGTCCGTGAACAGGCCGAGTCCGGCGTAGACGGCGATGCACACCATGACGATGTCGGTGCGCACATAGGTGCGGGCATTGGTCAGCAGGAAGCCGAGGCCTTCGGAGGCGTTGATCGTCTCGGCGATGATGACTGCCACCCAGGCGAGGCCGAGCGCGAACCGGACCCCGGTCAGTACCGAGGGCAACGCGCCCAGCAGGACGACCCGATACACGATGCGGGCGCGGCGCACGTTGTAGGCGCGGGCCATCTCCACGAGCCGAGCGTCTACGCCTCGTACCCCCGCGCTGGTGTTGAGATAAGTGGGGATCAGGGTGGCCACCGCGACGAGCAGGATCTTGGGCGTCTCCCCCAACCCGAACCAGAGGATGAACAGCGGCGCGAGCGCGGTGAACGGAATGGTGCGCAGCGCCTGCAACGGGCGGTCGATGATGTCTTCCCCGAGGCTGCTGAGACCGGCGAGCAACCCGAATGTCAGGCCGATGAGCAGGCCGAGCGCGCTACCTGCTGTGACCCGGGCGAGGCTGACCAGCAGGGCGTGCAGCAACGAACCGTCGCCCAGCATGCCCAGCGCGGTGACGACCAGATCGCTCGGGCCGGGCAGCACCACCTCGGGGACCAGCCGAAGCGCGGCGATGAGCTGCCACAACAACACGATGGCTAAGGTGCTCCACCAGCGGCGCAACACGAGCCGACCCCGGCGCCGCGAGCTGAGGCCGCGGACACCCGGCGGGACGTTCCTACTCGGCACGGCCGGAGCAGGCACGACGGCCGGTGGGCGCGCAGACGTGCCGCCGGAGATGTCAGACGGGCCGGGCGGATTCGCGCGTGGGCTGTTCACCCTCATGCGACGTCCCTTCGCTAGCACGAACTAGATCAGGTTCGACGGGTGTGATCTCAGCCAGACGATGTCGGCACCCCGCGTCAACGCCGCCCAGGCTACCTGTCCCCCAACACGCTTGGGCGGGGGCGCCGCGTCGGCCCCGGGACATGCAGCCAGGGCAGTCACAAATGTCCGATTCCAGAGCGGAAGCGAAGCGAACCGGCCGCCGGCACAACCGCAGCCGGTCCCTCAGCACTAACACCCGTCGGGTGCACGCCAGTTACCAGTCGGTCACCTTCGCCAACCCGCCGAACAGCCCCGGTCCACCGTGGACTTGCCGGGCGCCTGGCCACCGCGGCACAGCCCGCCGACAGGCGCTGCCTCGCGCCGGACGCGTGTCGAGCGCACCTACGGCGCAGGGTTACTCTCATTGGCGGCCGGTTGAACTTCGGGATCCACCGGTCTTTTCACGGGAAGGCGACCATGACACACCCACGCGAGCACACCCCAGCGCCGGAGCATGGGCCGACAGGCAATCCGTGGCCGGCGCTGTGGGCCCTGGTGCTCGGGTTCTTCATGATCCTGGTGGATTCGACGATCGTCTCCATCGCTACCCCGGCGTTGATGACGCACTTCGACGCCGACATCAACTCGGTGCTGTGGGTGACGAGCGCTTACCTGCTCGCCTACGCCGTCCCGTTGCTCATCACCGGCCGCCTCGGCGACCGGTTCGGCCCCAAACGGGTATACCTGGCCGGTCTGTGCGTCTTCACCCTGGCCTCTTTGTGGTGCGGCTTGACCGATTCCATCGCAGGTCTGGTGGCCGCCCGCGTGGTTCAGGGGGTCGGGGCCTCGATGATGACCCCGCAGACCATGTCGGTCATCACCCGGACCTTCCCGCCGCATCGTCGCGGCTCGGCGATGGCGCTGTGGGGCGCGACGGCCGGGGTGGCCACGCTCATCGGCCCGCTCATGGGTGGGGTGCTCATCGACACCCTGGGATGGCAGTGGATCTTCTTCGTCAATGTTCCGGTGGGTGTTCTTGGGTTCGTGCTCGCTTGGCGGCTCGTCCCCCGGCTGCCCACCCACGCCAAAGCCATCGACTGGATCGGCGTCGCACTGTCGGCTGTCGGCCTGTTCTGCGGAGTGTTCGCCATCCAGGAGGGTGAAGCCTTCCATTGGGGCACCATCTGGGGACCGATCTCGGTGCCGCTATTGCTCGCCGTCGGCGGCATCCTGCTCGTCACGTTCCTGTGGTGGCAGACGCGAGTGCGCATCGATCCGCTCGTGCCGTTGTCTCTGTTTCGCGACCGGAACTTCTCGATAGCCAACATCGGCATCACCACCGTGGGGTTCACGGTGACGGCGATGATCTTCCCGTTCACGATCTACGCCCAGACGGTGCGCGGGCTGAGCCCCACGGGAGCGGCGCTCCTGCTCGCGCCGCAGGCAGTGATGTCGATCCTGCTGGCCCGCCCGGCCGGGCTTCTCATCGACCGAGTCCATCCGCGCCTGCTGGCCGGGATCGGGCTGCTCGGCATGTCGATCTCCCTCGTGCTGCTCAGCCGCCTCATGGCTCCCGGCACCCCCACGCTCGGGATCTTGGCAGTGGCCGTCCTCATGGGCTCTTCGAGTTCTCTCGTCTGGGGGCCGTTGTCGACCTCGGCCAGCCGCAACCTGCCGCCAAATCTGGCCGGCGCCGGTTCGGGGGTGTACAACACGACCCGCCAAATCGGCTCTGTCCTGGGCAGCGCGGCCATCGCCGCGTTCATGCACATGCGTATCGCAGCCCACGTTCCCGGCGCCGCCGCAACCCCGCACATGGGGGGCGCGATGCCGCCGGAGATCGCCGAGGCCTTCTCCAAGGCGTTGTCCGAGGCGATCCTGCTACCCGCCGGGGTCGTCCTCATCGGATGGGTCGCCGCGCTGTTCTTCGAACAACCCCGCCACCTGCGCCGTTCCTGACAGCTTCGACCGCCACACCCCATCGGCAGGAGTGGCTGGTCTGCACGCGTAGACGCCCCGGCGCCAACTGGCGTCGGGGCGTCTACCTGTGAGGCCCTACAGGAACAGGTCCAGCGCCAGCGGCGGAGTTCCGCCATAGCCGGACAGGTCGGTGCGACCGGCCGTGCGAAGCACATCGGCGTCGATGAGCGTGTGCCCGCTGACCTGCGCCGGGTCCGCGCTCACGATGATCATCGCGGCGTCGGCCATGATCTGCGGGTCGCGGGAGTGCTCGATCATCTCCACCCCGCCCAGGGCGGCCATGTTGCGCACCGCCGCCGTCGCGATGGCCGTCTCCGGCCACAGGCAGTTCGATGCCACCCCGGCGTCGGCGTTCTCCGCCGCGATGCTCAACCCCACCAGGGACATCGCGTACTTGCTCATCGTGTACGCCGGGTGCGCGCCCAGCCAGGCCGGGTCCAGGTTGATCGGTGGCGCGAGGGTCAACACGTGCGGGTGCGACGAACGGCGCAAGTGCGCCAGCGCGGCCCGCGTCAGCAGGAACGTGCCGCGCAGGTTGATGTCGAGCATGAGGTCGAGCCGCTTGACGGGCAGGTCCTGCGTGCCGGAGAGGTTGATGGCGCTGGCGTTGTTCACCACGATGTCGATCCCGCCGAACTCGGCGACCGCGGCATCGACGAGGCGGTCCACGTCCTCTTCATTGCGGATGTCGCCGACCAGCGGCAACACCTGGCCACCGGCTGCGCGAATCTCCTCGGCTGCGGTGTGCACAGTGCCGGGCAGCCGCGGATCAGGGGTGTCCGTCTTAGCCACCAGGGCGATGTTGGCGCCCAGGCGTGCAGCCGCCAGGGCGATGGACAGTCCGATGCCTCGACTGCCGCCGGACATCACCAGCGTCCGGCCGCTCAAAGCAGCCTCGGCGGGCAAGCTCAGGGGGAGTTTTGCCGCAGCAGCGCGGACCCCACCAGGGTCGGCTCCCAACGGTGTGTTCAGGTTGTCGTTGTCCACGTCGGTGGCCACCTTTTCACTCGGTCGGACAGTTCAAGGACTCGTTAGCTTCTCTGATCACGCCCGCGCGCTGGGCCGATATCCCTCGACATCGCGCAACGTGTCACGCAGGTCAGCCTTACGCAGTTTGCCGGTGCCGGTGCGCGGAAGCTCCTGCGCCACGATGATCTCGCGGGGCCGGTAGGAGCTACTCAGGTGTTCCCGTCCGTACTCGTCGATAGAGGCGATCAGCTCGGCATGCTTGGTGGGGTCGGCGGCCACCACAGGCGTCGGGACGACCACGGCGACGACCCGCTCTCCCCATTGCTCGTCTTGTTTGCCGATAACCGCGACCTCGGCGATATCGGGGTGGTCGAGCAACACCGATTCGACAGCCTGGGTGGAGACATTTTCTCCGCCGGCCTTGACGATGTCCTTGATGCGGTCGACGAACCAGAAAATGCCGTCCTCGTCGAAGGAACCGATATCGAGGGAGTGCAACCAGCCGCCGGTGAACACGCTCGGGTCAGGCACCAAATAGTTCTCCATCACCCCGGGCCCTCGGTACACGAGTTCACCTTGCTGGCCGGTCGGTAACTGGTCGCCGGTGCCGGGCTCGACCACCGCGGTGGTGGCGAAAGCTGTGGTGTAGCCCCAACTGGCGCGTTTTTCCTCGGCGATGTCCGGCCAGTGCATGAATCCCGCGGGCAGCGCCTCGGTCATCCCCGAGCCGAGCATGATCCGGGCATGTGGCAGCCGCTGGGCCACCAGAGCACGCAGCCCCTCCTTCATCGGCGCCATGCCGTACAACAGGGAAGTCAGGTGCTCTAAGCCGTGGCCATGGGCATGCGCCCAGTTCAGGAGTCCTTCGATCATGATGGGCAGGCCGACGAAATGCGTCGTCTGTGACTCCACGATCGTGCGGCCCAAGCTCTCCACGTCGAACCCGGGGAGCACATGCACGGTGCCGCCCATCGCGAGCATGGGCAGCATGATGGCGTTCATCGCCGTCGTGTGGAAAAGCGGCAGGACCAGGGTGCTCACGCTGGGCTGACCGCCCCAGTTCAACCCGAGCGTTGCCGCGTTGGCGTGCATCGCGATCGTTACCGCGACATGGCTGGTGAGCACACCCTTGGGGTCGGCCGAGGTACCTGAGGAAAACATGATCTGGGCGATCTGACGATCGGCGATGACCACGTCGGGCGGGCTGGCTGGGTCGACTCCTGGGGTGTTGTCGGCGTATCGCTGGAAGTCAGACCACGACCAGTACCGCGCGTTGGCCAGCGCTGGCTCGCCCTCGGGGTGACTGCCGATGACGATGACGCTCTCCACCGAATCGCTGATCTGCGCAGCAATGAGGCCGAGCAGCGGCAGCAGCCCTTCGTGGACGATAAGGACTCGGGCGCCCGCGCCTCGCAGCGCCTTGACGATGTTCTCGGCGCCGCCAAGCAGGTTGATCAGCAGAGCCGCGCCTCCCATCTTGGCGACTCCTAGGTAGCCGGCCACGATCTCGGGGCAGTTCGGCGCCATGATCGCCACCGGTTCCCGAGATTGGATGCCAAGCGCCATGAGTCCGTGCGCGAGACGGTTGGCTTCTTCTTCGAGCTGTAGGTAGGTCAAGGACCGGGTGGGTCCGACGATGGCCAGGCGTTCCTGATAAGTCGCCGCGGAGCGGGTGGGGACGTCGCCGATAGAGATGCGTCGGGCGATCGCTTGGTCACGCTCAGCTCCGGAAACGGTATCCGGGTCGGAGGATTCCACGATGGGCAGGCGCATAGCCGGCCCTCCTTTCACAGGGGGTCAAGATCAGCCGCTGCGCTTTTCATGGCCGGATCCTTTCCGTGAACTTAGCCCCGGACCCCAAAACCGTCAAGCATGGTTGATTTTTTTCATCGTCCGTGTCAGGGTGACCGGAACCGCATCCCTGTGATGCCCGCCCCCACGAAAGGAGGCCCTGCCATGACAAACGCCTCCACGGGCCCCGTCCGCATCGGCAACATGTCGGGTTTCTACGGCGACCGCGCCGCAGCTATGCGCGAGATGCTCACCGACGGTCAACTCGACTACCTCACCGGCGATTACCTGGCCGAGCTGACCATGCTCATCCTGGCCCGCTCCCAGATGAAGGACCCCAGCGCCGGTTACGCCTCCACCTTCTTGCGCCAGGTGGGCGACAACCTCGAACTCCTGGCTGAGCGCCGGGTCAAGCTCGTCGCCAACGCCGGCGGCCTCAACCCAGCGGGGCTCGCCGAGGCGCTGCGCGCGCTGATCACGCAACGCGGCCTCGACCTGCGCGTCGCCCACGTCGAGGGCGACAACCTGCTCCCCCGCGCGGATGAGCTCGGCTTCTCGGGCGCCTTGGCGGCCAACGCCTACCTTGGCGCCTGGGGCATCGTCGAGTGCCTGGCTGCCGGTGCCGACATCGTCGTCACCGGGCGGGTCACCGATGCCTCCGTCATCGTCGCCCCCGCGGCCTATCACTTCGGCTGGTCACGCGACGACGTCGACGCGATCGCCGGGGCAATGGCCGCCGGGCACGTCATTGAATGCGGCACCCAGGCCACCGGAGGCAACTACGCCTTCTTCAACCGCCCGACCGAGATCGCTTCGCTGGTCCACGCGGGATTTCCCATCGCTGAGATCGATGCGCGGGGGAACAGCGTCATCACCAAGCACGACGGCACTCAGGGTGCGGTGACCGTCGGTACCGTCACCTCCCAGTTGCTGTATGAGGTCAGTGGCGCCCGCTACGCAGGTCCTGACGCCATCCTGTTGCTCGACCACGTCCAGCTCACGCAGGAGGGCCGCGACCGAGTCCGGATGTCGGGCGCCCGCGGTGAAGCACCACCGCCGCAGGTCAAAGTCTCGATCAACCGGCTCGGCGGCTTCCGCAACGAGATCACCCTGTACCTGACCGGCCTGGACATCGAGGACAAAGCCACCCTGCTGCGAGCGCAGTTCGACGCTATCCGCCCCGCGCCCGCGCAGATGGACCTGCGTCTGGAACGCACCGACCACCCCGACGCGGACACCCAGGTCGCAGCCTCAGCCCGGTTCACCGCTGTCGCTTGGGACCGGGACAAGGCGGTGGCAGACAACTTTGCGCGTGCCGCCGTCGAATTCGGCCTCGGCACCTGTCCTGGCGTCTTCTTCCACGCTCCTCCGCCGGCGTCGAGCCCGTGGGGCGTGTTCGTCCCGGGCTATGTGCCACAAGAGGTGCCCGAGCATGTCGCCGTCCTCGCCGACGGCACGAGAATCCCCATCCCGGCGCCTGAGGTCACCCAACCGATCGGCTCCAGCGAGACCTCCCTGCCGCTACCGACGCACTCCTCCCTCGGCGAGCGCCCCACCGTCCGGGCCCCGCTGGGCCGCATCGCCGGCGCACGCTCTGGCGACAAGGGACCCGACGCGAACATCGGTGTCTGGGTTGAGGACGACGCGGCCTACGCGTGGCTTCTGAACACCCTCACTGTCCCCGAGCTAAAACGACTGCTGCCTGAGACGAGCGAACTGCCGGTCGAGCGTTTCGAATTCCCCCACCTGCGGGCGGTCAACTTCGTCATTCACGGTCTGCTCGGGCACGGCGTCGCCCACGGCGCGCGCTTCGATCCGCAAGCCAAAGGCCTGGGCGAATGGTTGCGCTCCCGGCATGTGGAGATCCCGACAGACCTTTTCGCTTCAGGCGCGCTGCCGGCGCAGGGGGCCACCGACACCACACCTACGGAAAGCGAGCCACGGCGATGACCGCTGCGAGCACCATCGACATCACCTCGGCCGAGTACGCCGCAGCCGAGGCGGCCATGCTGGAGAAGCTGGCTCGGATCGATGAACAACTCGACCTGGCCGTTGCAGGCGGAGGCGAAGCCAGCGTCGCCCGGCTCCGTAAACGCGGCAAGATGACGCCCCGCGAACGCATCGACACCATCCTGGACCGGGGATCGCCGTTCCTGGAGTTGTGCCCGCTGGCTGCCTGGGGTTCATCCTTCCTCGTCGGCGCCTCCATCGTCGGCGGCATCGGTGTCGTCGAGGGCGTGGAGTGCCTCCTCATTGCCAACGACTCGACCGTCAAGGGCGGCACCTCCAACCCGTGGACCCTGCGCAAGATGTTGCGGCTGCAAGAGATCGCCGCGCAGAACCGGCTGCCGCTGATCAACCTCGTCGAATCGGGCGGCGCCGACCTGCCCACGCAGAAAGAAGTGTTCATCCCCGGTGGCGCGATGTTCCGCAACCTCACCCAACTCTCGGCGCAAGGCATCCCGACCATCGCTGTCGTCTACGGCAACTCCACCGCCGGGGGCGCGTACGTGCCAGGCCTGTCCGACCACGTCGTCATGATCGAGGAACGCTCCAAGGTGTTCCTGGCCGGACCGCCCCTGGTCAAAGCCGCCACCGGCGAGATCACCGACGACGAATCCCTCGGCGGCGCCGACATGCACGCCAGGATCTCCGGCTTGGCCGACCATTTGGCCGTCGACGAACATGACGCCGCGCGGATCGCCCGCTCCATCGTGCGCCGCCTCAACTGGTCGAAGAAGGGCCCCGCGCCACGCGGACCCGGCCGCGCCCCCGCCCTGGACCCGGTCGAGTTGATCGGCGTCGTGCCCGAAGACCTGAAAACCCCGTTCGACCCCCGCGAGATCATCCTGCGCGTCGTCGACGATTCTGCCTTCGATGAGTTCAAGCCGCTGTACGGCTCCAGCCTTGTCACCGGCTGGGCGCAGATCCACGGCTACCCCGTCGGGATCCTGGCCAACGCCCGCGGGGTGTTGTTCAGCGAGGAGTCGCAGAAAGCCACTCAGTTCATCCAACTGGCGAACTCCGCCAACACGCCTCTGCTGTTCATGCACAACACGACCGGCTACATGGTCGGCAAGACCTACGAGCAGGGCGGCATCATCAAGCACGGCTCAATGATGGTCAACGCCGTCTCCAACTCCACGGTGCCGCACATCTCGCTCATCACCGCCGCCAGTTACGGCGCCGGTCACTACGGCATGTGCGGGCGGGCATTCAACCCGAGGTTCCTGTTCTCGTGGCCCTCGGCACGTTCGGCCGTCATGGGCGCCGAACAGTTGGCCTCGGTCGTCAGCTCCGTGGCCGCTGCGGCCTCACGCGCCCGGGGCGCCGAGATGGATGCCCAGACCCAGCAGAAGATGTTCGACGCCATCCGCGAGCAGGTCGAGGCCGAGTCCTTGCCCGAGTTCCTCTCCGGGATGCTCTACGACGACGGCATCATCGACCCCCGCGACACCAGGACGGTGCTGGGCCTGGCCCTGTCCGCTATTCATTCCGGACCGATCGAAGGCGCCGATGGTTTCGGCGTCTTCCGGATGTGACCAGGAGACGATGATGAGTAACGACACCGACATGTGTGCAGAGGACAGCATCGCTCCGGTCCTGATCGCCAACCGTGGGGAGATCGCCCGGCGGGTCATCGCCGCAGCGCGGTTACGGGGGCTACCCACGATCGCCGTGCACTCCGACGCCGACACGCACGCCCCGTTCGTGGCCGAAGCCGACGCCGCCGTGCGCCTGCCCGGGGTCACCCCCACCCAGACCTACCTGAACGCCGAGCTGATCCTGGAGGCAGCGCGCCGTGCCGGCGCCCGCTCCGTTCATCCCGGCTACGGTTTTCTGTCTGAGAACGCGCAGTTCGCGCAAGCCGTCATCGACGCCGGTCTGACGTGGATCGGCCCATCGCCAGAGTCGATAACGGCGATGGGCTCGAAAACCCGCGCCAAGGAGATGATGGCCGCCGCCGGGGTGCCGGTGCTAGGCAATCTGCACGTCGAGGAAATCACAGCGGACATGCTTCCGGTTCTGGTCAAAGCCTCGGCCGGCGGAGGCGGGCGCGGCATGCGTGTGGTCCGCGACATGGACTCCCTGGAACGTGAATACCGGGGCGCGGCCGCCGAGGCCAAGTCCGCCTTCGGCGATGCCACCGTGTTCATCGAACGGTTCATCGAGTCCGGGCGGCACATCGAGGTCCAGCTCATGGCTGATGCGCACGGCACCGTCTGGGCCGTCGGAGAACGCGAATGCTCCATTCAGCGGCGCCACCAGAAGGTCATCGAGGAGGCGCCCTCGCCGTTGGTGGCAGCCATCCCCGGCATGCGGGAACGGCTCTTCGAGGCAGCCCGCGCCGCCGCCCGCGCGGTCGAGTACACCGGCGCTGGGACGGTGGAGTTCCTCGCCGACGAAACCGGTGACTTCTTCTTCCTGGAGATGAACACCCGCCTGCAGGTGGAGCACCCGGTGACGGAGGCGACCACCGGCCTAGACCTGGTTGCCCTCCAGTTCGACGTGGCCGCCGGGCTGCCGCTGCCCGGGCAGGCGCCGCCACCCATCCGCGGCTGGTCCCTTGAAGCGCGCCTGTACGCCGAGGACCCGGCCAACGACTGGCAGCCGAGCTCCGGTGAGTTGACGCGCCTGGAATTCGACGACGTCACCTCGACCTTCAGCGGCCCGGCGGTTCCGGGGGTCCGTCTGGACACCGGCTTCGAGCCCACCCTCGGTTGCCCCGCGAGCGTCGGTACCCACTACGACGCCATGCTGGCCAAGGTCATCACGTGGGCGCCGACACGCGCTGAAGCCGTCGGCCGACTCAGCGCGGCCCTGCGCCGCGCCCGGATCCACGGCCTGGGCACCAACCGCGATCTGCTGGTGCGCATCCTCGATGACACCGGGTTCCGTTCGGGTCAGTTCGACACCTCGTTCCTGTCTCCACAGCGGCTGGCGCAGCTCAGCCGCCCCCTTGCCGAGGACGACGCCCTCGCGGTGTCGATGTTTGCTGCAGCGGTGGCCCTAGAAGCCAAGACCGCCGCTGAAGATATGCCGACGCCCACGGTGCCCGCCGGGTTCCGCAACGTCGGGACCACGACCACCAGCCACCGGTTCCGGCACCGCGGCGAAGAAGTGACGGTGCGCCTGCAACGCAGCCGGGGCGGAACCGCTCACGGTACCGAGACAGCCACCGGCGCTGTCGCCCTCGACGTAGACCTGCGCCGCGGCAGCGGTGACGGCATCATCGTGCGGGTCGAACGTGACCAGGTCGTGCGCCCCTTCACTGTGCACACCTACCCCAACGGCGTGATCGGGGTCGATTCCGGGCAGGGCCCGGTCGACCTGTTCGAGCTGCCCCGCTACGAGGACCCCTCACAGGTTGCCTCGCAGGGCTCGCTGCTGTCGCCGATGCCCGGTTCGATCATCGCGATCCACGTCGAGGTCGGGCAGGAGGTCACTGCCGGGCAGATCCTGCTCTCGATGGAGGCCATGAAGATGGAGCACGCCGTTCGCGCCGGCGCCGATGGCGTCGTCACGGAACTGCCCGTCGCCGTCGGCGACCAGGTCGATTCGGGCCGCGTCCTGGCCGTCGTGCACTCCCCCGAATGACCCCGGCGCCAGGCCGGCTCCGACGGCGCTACTCCTGGCCATCTCAGCACCGCGCGACCCCACAGACCCTCACGAAGGCAGGACAATCATGACCACGGATGCAATCCTCCACGTCACCGACACCGAGGAGCACGCGGCGCTGAAATCTGCGGTGCGCTCACTCGGCTCCAGCTACGGCCTGAAATACATGATCGAGAAGGCCGACGCGGGCGAATACCCGACCGAGCTGTGGCGCGAGGCCGGGCGGATGGGCTTCATCGGCGTGAACCTACCGGAGCAGTACGGCGGCGGGGGCGCGGGCATCAGCGAGCTGGCCATCGTCGAAGAAGAACTGTCGGCCTGCGGCACCGGGATGCTCATGCTCGTGGTCTCTCCGGCCATCGTCGGCACGATCATCGCGGCCTTCGGAAGCCAGGAACAGAAGGAGACCTGGCTGCCCGGTATCGCCTCGGGTGAGTTCGTCGCCTCCTTTGCCATCACCGAGGCCGACGCGGGCACGAACAGCCACAACATTGCCAGCACCGCCCGCCGGGTCGGCGGCCAGTGGATACTCAAGGGCAACAAGACCTACATCTCCGGGGTCGACCAGTCCGACGCAGTGCTGTACGTCGCCAATGTCGTCAACGATGACGGCTCGCGCGGCAAACCGGCACTGTTCATGGTGCCGACCGACGCACAGGGCTTCACCGCCAACCGGATCCCGATGGAGGTCAAGCTCGCCGAGTGGCAGTACCAACTGTTCCTCGACGACGTGGCACTGCCCGATTCGGCTCTCATCGGCTCTGCGGAGTCCGGTCTCCCGCAGCTGTTCATGGGCTTGAACCCGGAGCGGATCATGGCCGCAGCGATGGCCACCGGGCAGGCGCGGTTCAGCCTCGACCGGGCCGTTGACTACGCCAAAGAACGCTCCGTGTGGGGCACCCCCATCGGCGCTCACCAGGGCATCTCGCACCCGCTGGCCCAGTGCCGCATCGAGCTGGAGCTCGCCCGACTGATGTGGCAGAAAGCAGCGGCGCTCTTCGACGCAGGCCTTCACCGGGAAGCCGCGGACTGCGCCAACATGGGCAAGTACGCAGCCGGTGAGATCTCGGCGAAGGCTCTGGATCAGGCGGTGCAGACCCTGGGCGGCAACGGGCTGTCCACCGAGTACGGCCTGGCCCGGATGTACGCCGCCTCCCGCCTGCCCCGCATCGCCCCGATCAGCCGGGAAATGCTCCTGAACTACGTGGGCACAACCATCATGGGCCTGCCCCGAAGCTACTGAAGGGGATCACCATGCCGATCAGATACGACCAATCCAACGGCGTCGCCCGCATCACCCTCGATGAGCCGGGCAGACGCAACGCCCTGTCGGGCCAGCTCATCGCCGAGGTCACCGACCACCTACAGAAGGCCGACTCGCAGGAGTCGGTACGCTCCATCGTTCTGGATCACGAGGGCAACACCTTCTGCTCGGGTGCGGACCTGACGTCGGCCTCCGAGGGCGGGATCGAGGTTGCCGCCACCCGCTTCCTGGGACTGCTGCGGCTCATCGTCGCCACGCCGAAACCGGTGATCGCTGTCGTGGACGGCCACGTCCGCGCCGGAGGGATGGGCCTGTTGTCCGCCTGCGATGTCGCCTTCGCCTCGCCGGGATCGACGTTCGGCGCACCGGAGCCGCGCATCGGCGTCGCACCTGCGCTCATCGCTCTGACGATGCTGCCCCGCCTCGACTCCCGTTCGGCTGCCAGGCATCTGCTGTCCGGGAGTACGTTCGACGCGCAGGAAGCGGCACGCTGCGGCCTGGTCACCGCGCTCGAAGCGGACCCGCGCGCCGCCGCGCACGGATACGCCACCGAACTGCTGGCCTGCGCCCCGCAAGCCCTGCGCGAAACCAAGGCGCTGCTCAATCATGGGATACTTCGCGCGTTCGAGGAGCGGGGTGCTGAACTCGTGTCCACCTCTGCCCGGCTGTTCGCCAGCCCGGCCGCCCAAGAGGGCATGGCTGCGTTCCTCGAACGGCGGCAGCCTTCGTGGGCAACCGACGATCAGTAGGGGCCGCCCGCGAACACCGCCCCAGGGAAGGACGAAACGACTCATGGTGAATGCGCCCAAACAGGACCGGAGCCGGCAGACGCACCGAAAGCTCATCGAGTGCACCATCCGCATCCTGGCCAGTAAGGGGCTGCAGGCGACCACCGTGAGTCTGGTGGCCGAAGAGGCGGGCGTCTCGCGCGGCGCCGCCCAACATCACTTCCCGACCCGCGAAGCGTTGATCAAGGAAGCCATCGAGCAGATCTCGGCCGAACGCACCGCAGTGCTGCGGGAAGCGATGGCCTCCTTGGACAGCGAGGGCGCGGGTGCCCCCGCCGAAGACGTGGCGCGCCTGGTCTTCGAAGTGTTCAGCGGCGACCTGTTCCATGCTGCGGTGCACGTGTGGGCAGCCGCAGCTAGCGACCAGAAGCTCAAAGAGATCATCATGCCGGCCGAGGCTCGGTACAACCGCGAGGTGTACGAGTTGACCGCCCGGGCGCTACACGCCGACCTCACAGATCGCCACACCCGGCGACTGCTGACCGTGCTGCTCGACCTCGGCCACGGCCTGGGACTGTCCTCCATGCTCATCGACCCGGGCGATCGGATCCAGCGTCACGTCGAGGCCTGCGGCGCGGTCCTGCAGGGCATCAAGCGCCTCGCCTGACCAACCGAGCATCAGCACACCGACACGGGCGGGGCAGGTCTGACCTGCCCCGCCCGTGCACTTCACCCCTGGTATCAGTCGCGGTAGACCGCGGAACCTTCGCCGTCCCACTGCTTGCGTAGCTCGCGTTTGAGGATTTTGCCGGTGGCATTGCGGGGTAGCTCTTCGACGAACTCGATGTGTTTGGGGCATTTGAAGTGCGCGAGGTGCTCTCGCAGCCAGTCGATGAGCTCCTGCTCGGTCAACCCCGAGTCCTGCGCGCGGGCGACGAAGGCGGTGACCGCTTCACCCCACACCTGGTCGGGTTTGCCGACGACGGCGACCTCCCGCACATCCGGGTGCCTGATGATTGCTTGTTCCACCTCGGCCGAGTACACGTTCTCCCCGCCGGTGATGACCATGTCCTTCTTGCGGTCGACGATGCTGTAGAAACCGTCGTCATCCACCCTGGCCAAGTCACCGGAGTAGAACCAGCCATCCCGCAGCGCCTCGCTGGTGGCCTCTGGCTTGTTCCAGTACCCGGCAAAAATGTTGGGACCGCGGATGATGAGTTCGCCAACCTCCCCGTCGGGAACTGAGCGGCCCTGCTCATCGACAATCCGGAACTCCACGTTGATCACCGGTTTACCGATCGAACCGGCCTTCCGGGTGACGTCCTCTTCACCCAGGCAGGCGCAGATGGGGCTGGTCTCGGTCATACCGAGGCCCTCGGTGAACGGAACTCCCAAGGCGCGGAAGGTCTCGATGATCGGCATCGGGCACGGGGCGCCACCGGAGATCGCGAGCGTGACCGTGGACCAGTCGGTCGTGGCGAACGCGGGGTGAGCCATGATCGCAGCCCACATCGCCGGCACCAGGAAGACGTTGCTGACCTTGTACTTCTCTATCGCACTCAAGCAGGCACCGGGATCGAACGCCTCGAGGATGACGCACGTTCCGCCCATGTACAGGAACGGCAGGGTGTTCACCCCGAGCGCCCCGATGTGGAACAGCGGAGCCGCGGTCAAGGTGATGTCTTGGCGGGTGTAGCCACGTCCGAAGGACATCCCGTTGACGGCGTTCCACAGCATGTTCGCGTGCGTCAGCATGGCGCCCTTGGGCAGCCCGGTGGTTCCGGAGGTGTACATGATGAGGCACACGTCGGTCTCTGCCACGGCGCGCACGACGCGCTCGGTGTCTCCACGAGCGATCATCGCTTCAAGATCGGCTTGCCCACCCGCGGCGCGCAGCGTGCTGTCCGGAACGGTGTAGCGGTGACGGACCTCCGTTTCTGGGGTCACGGCCTGCTCGACCAGCCCGGCGAAGGCCGGAGAGTAGAACAAGGTCGAGGCTCCACTGTCGGTGAGTACGTAGGTGATCTCACGCGGTGAGAGCCGGAAGTTGATCGGCACGGCGATCGCGCCGAGCTTGGCTACCGCCAGCTGCACTTCCAGCGCCTGAATGGAGTTGAGAGTGAGCAAGGCGACGCGCTCTCCGGGGCTGACCCCGGCCCGCGACAGCTCGCCGGCCAACGCGTTCGTGCGCTGCTCGAGCTCATCGAAGGTTCTCTCCTCGGCGGTCACGCCGTCGATGTAGGCGATCCGCTCGGGGTATCGCTGTGCGTGGATGGTCACCCAATTGCCGTAGCCCTGATCCGTTGTCGCCACTATCGCTGGCCTTCCGGTCGCCGTCGTCGAGACGTCTCGAAGCTCTCGCCAGACCCGAGTCGTGGACAACCCGGGGCGTTGCAGGCGAATGCGTTGCTCGCAACTTTGGAAGACTTCAATAAAAAGCGCAAGTGCTGGTTATTTTTCCCTGGGCGTGCTTGACTCGGCGAAACGCACCGCTCACCACCGTCCGCGATCACACCCGGAAGTTGCCATGACAAGCACAAACGCCGATTTCACCGCCTCCTTAGACCGGCTCCGGGCCGAAGGGGACACGCTGGAAAACATCGTGGCCAAATTGACCGAGGAACAGTGGCTCACGCCGACCCCGGCCCCCGGATGGAGCATCGCTTATCAGATTGCGCACCTGGCGTGGACCGATGAAGCCGCGCTGGCGGCCCTGTCGGGCGATGAGGGCTTTGCCCCCTACCTGCGCCAGGCAATGGCTAATCCCACCGGGCTCGTCGACGAAACCGCCGCGACCGGCGCGCAAGCCCCGACGGATGAATTGCTCGCCCGGTGGCGAACCGGCCGCGAGAAACTCGCCGCCGCACTGGAACAAGCCGACCCCCAAGCCCGCTACCCCTGGTTCGGTCCCCCGATGAAAGCTCGTTCCCTGACGACCGCACGAATCATGGAGACCTGGGCCCACGGCCAGGACGTCGTCGACGCGCTCGGGGTCACCCGCCCCCAGAGCCAGGCACTGCGCGACGTCGCCCACCTCGGCGTCATCACCCGCGACTTCACGTACCGCAACAATGGTCTGGAACCCCCCACCACCCCGCTGCGCGTCGAGCTGTCCGGCCCACACGGCGAAACCTGGGAGTGGGGCCCCGCCCAGGCCACAGACTGCGTAAGCGGCAGCGCCCTCGACTTCGCCCTGCTGGTGACCCAACGCCGCGAACCCGAGCAAGTGAACCTGAGCGTCACGGGGTCAGAGGCAGCGACCTGGGTCGCTATCGCCCAAGCATTCGCAGGCCCGCCGACGAAGGCCGACCGCGCCCCTCACTCCCGCTGATCTGCATACGAGAAAGACACCCCACATGAGCCACAGCGACTGGAACAGCTCCGAAATCAACTCCCTGCGCGAGACGGTCACCAAGTTCACCGTCTCGCAGCTCCTCCCCTACCAGGACCAGTGGGAACAGGAGGGGATGATCCCGCGTGAACTGTCGAAGAAGGCCGGCGACCTGGGACTGTTGGGGATCAGCTTCCCGGAGTCGGCAGGCGGCAGTCGCGGCGGGTTACGCGAACTCGTCACGGTCGTCGAGGCCCTGCACGGCGCGGGCGCCGCAGCCGGCATCCAGCCGAGCCTGTTCACGACGCTCATTTCGTGCCCGCATATCGTCGCCTCCGGCAACCAGGACCTGATCGATCGCTACGTCGCACCCGCATTGGCAGGGGAGATGATCGGTTCGCTGGGCATCACTGAACCCGGCGGAGGCTCCGATGTCGGCAACCTGCGCACCACAGCACGCCGCGAGGGTGAGGAGTACGTGCTCACCGGCGCGAAGACCTACATCACCTCCGCCGTGCGCGGCGACTTCACCGTGATCGCCGCCCGAACCGGCGGCGAGGAGCACCCCGGCGCCCGCGGAATCTCGCTGTTCGTCGTCGAAAACGACACCCCCGGTTTCACGGTCACGCGCACCCTGGCCAAGATGGGTTGGCGTTGCTCGGACACCGCCGAGCTGTCCTTGCAGGACGTACGCATCCCGGCCGCTAACCTCGTCGGGCCAGAGAACGGCGCTTTCGTCCTCATCTCGATGGGCTTCGTCTCCGAGCGGATCGGGCTGGCCGCGCAGGCCTACAGCCAGGCGCAGCGGTGCCTCGACCTGAGCGTGCAGTGGTGCCGCGACCGGGAAACCTTCGGTAGCCCGCTCATTGCGCGCCAAAACATCCAGATGACACTGGCGGAGATGGCCCGACGCATCGACGTGACCCGCACCTATGTTCGGGCGATCGCCGACCGGTGGGACGCGGGCGACACCGACCTCGTGGCCGAGGCGTGCTTCGCGAAGAACACCGGCACCGAAACCGGCGAATGGGTCACCAACCAGGCGGTCCAGCTCTTCGGCGGCGCCGGGTTCATGGAGGGCGTCGAGGTTGAGCGGCAGTACCGCGACATGCGCATCAACGGCATCGGCGGCGGCACGGTGGAGATCCTGCGCGAACTGGCCGCTCGACGGCTGGGCTATCTGGCCCGGTAGTCGAGCAGCCCCCGAGCGCCGAACTCAGGCGCTCGGGGCGTGGAGATGTCCTGGGCCACAAGCTAGGGCGCTGCGAGCCGTCAGGAACAGTGCCGCCTCCTGCGGCACCGAAAGGTCCAGGCCGGTGAGTGCCCGCAGGCGAGCCAACCGGTTGACGACCGTGTTGCGGTGGCAATAGCCCAGTTGCGCGGTGCGAGCCACTGACCCGCACGCCAGGTAGACATCGGCCGTCTCCAGCAGGCGCTCCTGTTCTGCTTCGGGCCGCGTGAGCAGCCCAGCGAACACCTCCTGCACGAGAAACGGGGCGACCTGACCCAGTCCAGCCGTCGCGACCGCCAACCAGCCCTGACGGAGGGTGAACGCAGACTCGCATCCGCGCGGCAACACCTCTGCCAGGGTGCGGGCCAGCGCCACCGCCCCGGGCAGGTCTTTCACCCCTGGACACAACGGCACCAGGGCTGCATGCACCGAACGCGCCCGGTCGAGCACGTCCGCGGCGGGCGCCTCCAACGACATGAGGAGCACCACGTCCTGCGCTCGGGCCAGCCAGTGCGGCCGCTGCTGCTGCGCCCAACATTCCCGATAGAAGCTCCACAGCGACTCTCGCCGCGCGACCGGCGCCGCCATCACCAGCAGCGGACTACTCGGGCTCGCCCCGAGCCGCTGGGCGACCGCGTCGAGCAGTTCGTCGTCGTCCTGACCGTCCAGCAGGCGCGCCAACAAGGTGTCGAGTTCGTGATCGCCCTGCTGCACCATGACCGCTTCCTCGTGCAGGTAGGCGTCCTGCACATTGCGGCCGTACTCGTCCACGACCGACAGCAACACCTCCACGTGCTCCACCAGCAGTGCGGCGTCCTCGTCCCCGATCTGGGTGCGCAGGCGATTCCACAGCAGGCTGACGTCGATATGGATGGCCGCCATCAGCGCCCCCAGCGGCACACCCCGCCTAGCCCGGTCCCGCCCGAGGCTCTGCGCCGGGTCGGTGATCACGCGCGTCGGGCCGCAGTGCTCGGCAAGGCGGTTCACGAGGTATTCGAACGAGGCACGGCCGTCAGCCTCGATGCGTTCACGGGGGACCAACCCGGATCGGTAGGGCTCGAGCACCGCCAGGCTTTCGATGAACTCCTCTACCAACGAGGGGATCTGTACCCGAAGTGCCTCCACCACCACCCGCCAGCGCGCCGCGTTCGCCCCGCAGTCGGTATGCATCTGCACAACCTAGCGACCGTTCTCGTGTGCTGTCGTCCAGTTCACACTGCGGCGCCAGGCTGTCAGGATCGGGGGATTCCACGCACGAGTGGCTGACCTTTTGCCGCACAAGGACATTGCATGCACCTGACGCCTCGCGAGGAAGAACGTCTCCTCATCGCTGCTGCCGCCGATCTCGCTCGGCGACGCTTGGCTCGCGGCGGGCAACTGGGCGCACCGGACGCCATCGCGCTCGTCTGCGACACCGTGATGGAGGCGGCCTGGGATGGGGCGAGCCTCGCGGAGGCTATCGAGGCCGGGCGCGCGGCGGTCCCGGCCGAGCGGCTGCGCGACGGGGTCGCCGCCCTGGCCCGCGTCATCGAAGTCGAGGCGCTCTTCCCGCACGGAAGCGTGCTCGTGCACATCGAGGCGCCGTTCGGCCCCCCGACCCAACACGGCCCGGGAGCGATCCTGCCCGGCTCCACCACGCGCGAGCTTGCCCCCGGCCGCACCCGCGCACAGGTCACCCTGCACAACACCGGTCATGCCGCCGTGTGGGTCTCCTCCCACACCCCCCTGGATGCACTCAACGGCGCGATCCAGGTCGACCTGCCCCCGCAGGGACGGTGGCGGCTCGACCTACCCGCCGGGGTGAGCACCCACATCGAGGCCGGGGCGCGTCTACCCCTCCAGGCCGTAGAGATCCTCGACGACAACACAGCCGGCACGGACAGCAGGGGCAACAGGGGCATCGACAGTGGCGAGAACTCCAAGGAGCGGGAATGAGCGCCATGGACCCCCGCGAGTACGCCTCGCTCTACGGCCCCACCACCGGTGACCGGGTTCGCCTCGGCGACACCGACCTGTGGGTCGAAGTCGAAGCCGACGACACCGAACACGGTGAAGAACTCATCGGCGGCTGCGGCAAAACCGCCCGGCACGGCGCCCTGGTCACCGCCCGCAGCGGCCGCGACAGCGCCCTGGACATGATCATCCTCGGCGTGCTCGTCATCGACCCGCTCATCGGGGTGCGCAAGACGAACATCGGCATCAAGGACGGTCGGATCGTCGGCGTCGGCCGCGCCGGGAACCCCGACGTGCAGCGCGGCGTAGACCTCGTCGTCGACAGCCACACTGCGATGATCACCGGCGAAGGCCTCATCGCCACACCAGGATTCGTCGACAGCCACGTCCACCTGTCCAACGCCGACCTCGTCGCGGCCGGGCTGTCCGCCGGGGTGACGACGATCGTGGGGATGGGGATCGGCGGCGTCTGGGATGTGGGCGCCAACCCCGAATACAACCTGCACTCCCTCATCGCAGGCTGGGCGCACGCCCCGATCAACGCGGCGTTCCTGGCCCGCGGTTCCAGCACGTCCACCCCGCTGCTGGAGCAAGCCGTCATGGCCGGTGCCGGTGGGTTCAAGATCCACGAGGACTGGGGTGCTGCGCCGCACGTCATCGATACCTGCCTGTCGGTGGCCGAAACCGCCGACCTGCCGGTCGCCCTGCACACCGACACCCTCAACGAGAGCGGCTACCTCGGCGACACCCTGGCCGCCACCGCCGGGCGCACCGTGCACGCCTATCACGTCGAAGGCGGCGGCGGGCACCCCGACCTGCTGCGCATCGTCGAGCAGAAACACGTGCTCACCTCCTCCACGACGCCGACGTTGCCGCTGACAGCCGACACCGTGGCCCAGCTCGGCCCGATGACGATGACCGTCCATCGCGGCCACGCCCACCTGCCCAGCGACCGCGACATCGCCGCCACTCGCATCCGCGAACACGCCATCGCCGCCGAGAACGCACTGCACGACATGGGTGGCATCTCGATCATCAACTCCGACGCCCTGGGCATGGGGCGCATCGCTGAGATGTCCCGCTGTGCCTGGCAGCTGGCCCACATCCAGGCCGGGCTGCACGGACAGGTCGGCCCCGAGCAGGTCAACAACGCCCGAGTACTGCGCTACCTGGCCAAACTCACCCTCAACCCAGCCATCGCGCACGGCCTAGCCGACCACGTAGGCTCGCTGCGCCCCGGGCGCATCGCCGACATCCTGTTGTGGAACCCGGCCTGGTTCGGCACCCAGCCCGAACTCGTCGTCAAATCCGGCTTCGTCGCGTGGGGCTCCGCAGGTTCCGGTTCGGGTTCGACCCGACTGACTCAACCCCGGCGGATGCGCCCCTTCTACGGCGGTCTCGGCGCAGCACCGGCGCACCTGGCGCACATCTTCGTCTCCGGCGACTGCCTGGCCGATACCGCCGCGCGGGAACGACTGCCCGCCGGAGCGCGTTACACGCCGATCCGCGGCTCACGCTCGCTGACCTGCGCCGACATGGTGCACAACACGACCACCCCGCACATCGAGGTCGTCGGTGAACCGCGCCCGGCCGTCGTCGACGGCCACGAGATCCCCTTGAACCACGCCCTGCGACTTCCGTTGACCCACCTCCACCACCTGGGATGACCATGAAGATCGACCTGCTCATCACCGGCGCGAATGTCGTCACCCTCGATGACGAGCGACCCCGCTCAGGCGCCATCGCCATCCATCGGGGCCGCGTGCTCACCTGCGACGAGCGCGAGATCGAGGCGCTGCGCCCCGCCGTCACCGTCAATGCCGCCGGAGCCACGGTGGTGCCGGGGTTCGGCGACGCCCACAACCACATGGCCTGGTACGGGCTCTCCCTGGACGAGATCGACCTGATCGGCGTGACGGACATGGAGCGCCTGTACGCCCTGGTCGCCGAACGGGCCAAGCAGTTACCGCCCGAGCAGATGGTGATCGGCAGCGGTTACGACGACAACGTGCTCGGCGGCCACCCCGACCGCGACCGCCTCGACGAGGCCGCCGGTGGACGCCCGGTCTGGCTGAAACACCGTTCCGGCCACATGTGCACCGTCAACGGCACGATGTTGGAACGCTTGGCGGTGGACGAGGTCATCGAGGGTGGCCTCGTCGTCAGGAAAGGGGGCCGCCCCACCGGCCTGCTGGAGGAACAAGCCCAGAACCTCGTCGTCAGTCTCGTCACGCCCTACCCGCTGGACACCATCACCGACGCGCTGGCCCGCGCCTCGACGGTCTACGCCGGCCAGGGCCTCACCCACGTCACCGAATGCGGCATCGGCGCCGGCTGGTTGGGCAAGTCGCCGCTGGAGTTGGCCGCCTACCAACGCTGCCTGCAGCAAGGGCGCCTGGCGGTGCGGGCCCAGGTCATGCCGTGCGTCTCGGCCCTGCACAGCGTGCACGGCCACGAAGAAGACGGCATCGACTTCGGACTCGATCTGGGCATGCGCACCGGTTTCGGCGACGAGCATCTGCGCCTGGGCGCGATGAAGATCTGGACCGACGGTTCGATGCTCGGGCGCACCGCCGCGATGCAGGACCCGTACGAATGCCGCTGCGGCAGCGATGGGGTGGCCGGGAGCGGCTACCTCCAAGACGACCCCGAGCGAATGCGCACCCAGATTGTGGCCGCGCACGCCGCCGGCTGGGACGTAGCAGCCCACGCCATCGGGGACGCAGCAATCGAGTTCGCCCTCGATGCTTTCGCCGCCGCCCAGCAGGCCTGCCCCCGCCCCGACGCCCGGCACCGCATCGAACACGCCGGGGTGGTCAGCGACGCCGCGATCATCCGATTCCAGCGCCTCGGGGTCACCCCGGTGCCACAGATGCGCTTCCTGTACGACCTCGGCGATTCGATGGTCACCGCGGTCGGGCAGCAGCGCAGCCACCTGCTCTACCGGCACGCATCATTCCTCGCGGCCGGGGTGCGGGTGCCCGGCAGCAGCGACCGACCCGTCGCCGACGGCCGACCGCTGGCCGGAATCGCCACGATGCAGGACCGCCTGTCCAGCTCGGGGGCGCTCATCGGCGCCGACGAACGGGTAGAAGCGATGACCGCGCTTCGTGCCTACACCACCGATGCCGCGTGGATGGCTCGCGACGAGCACCGCCGCGGTCGACTGTCCCCCGGCATGCTCGCCGACCTCGTCCTCCTCGACACCGACATCACCGCTGCCCCGCCCGAGAACGTCGCCGACGCCGTCGTCCTGGCAACGCTGCTCGGCGGCCACGCCACCCACGACAGCGGCCTCGACCTGCCCACACCCCCTGCCCCCCTCTCCGGAGATGCCCGATGAGCCTGAGCGCTACCCCGTCCATCCCGCCCGATCCCAGCATCACCGCCACGGACCGGCAGCCGGCCGAGACGGAACTGTCAGAGAGCACCCGAGAGAGGGGGCGCGCGTGAGTTCCCCAGCCACCTCAGCGCAGCGCAACTCCCGTTCTGCAGGCCACGCCATCGTCGCCCAACTGCAAGCCCAGGGCATCCAGCGCGCTTACCTGGTGCCCGGCGAGAGCTTCCTGGACGTGCTGGACGGCCTGCACGAATCCAGCATCGAGGCCGTCGTGTGCCGACAAGAAGGCGGCGCCGGATTCATGGCGCTGGCTGAAGGCCGCATCGGTCCCGCCCGGGGCGCGCTACCCGGCGTCGCGATGGTCACCCGCGGGCCGGGCGCGGCGAACGCCATGATCGCCGTGCACACCGCCTACCAGGACGCCACCCCGATGGTGTTGTTCATCGGGCTGATCCCGATGCGCGACCGCGATCGTGAGTCGTTCCAGGAGTTCGACCCCAAGGCGTGGTTCGGCTCGACGACGAAACGAGTCTGGGTCTTGGACGATCCCGACCAGGCCCCCAGCGTCGTCCGCGATGCCTGCCACCTGGCCGTCAGCGGCCGCCCCGGGCCGGTAGTCGTCGCCCTCCCCGAGGACGTGCTGGTCCAACCCTGCACCGCACCGCCCGCAGCGCCACGGGCCCTGCCCACCTGGTCGGGACTGGACCCGGCGCCGGTCCTGCACCCGCTGGCTAGCGCCACCGCCCCCCTGGTGGTCGTGGGCGGAGACCGAATCAGCGCCGCGGGCGCACGCGACCTGGCCCGCTGGGCCCAGGCGTGGCAGTTGCCGGTGCTCAGCGACTGGCGAACCCAGGACATGCTCGATCACGACAGCCCCTCGTGGTGCGGCTTCCTGGGCTACGGCGGATCCCCCGCTGCGGCGGAGCTGCTGCGAAGTGCCGACGCCGTCTTGTTCCTGGGATGCCTGAACACTGACGTACTCAGCAGCGGATACACCCCAGGCGCCGACGGGCGCTGGGTCGGCGTCGTCGGCACCGACCCAGACCTGCTCGGCCACGACGGCAACGTCGATGCCCATCTGCTCGGTGGCATCAACGAGTTCGCCGCCGCAGCCGCCGCAGCGGAGGTTCCTCGCCAGCGCCCGTGGGCGGCGCGCACCGCGCAGGCCCGAGCTGCCCAAGCCCAGTTCGCCACTCCTAGACCCGACGGGCCGGGCTGGGGCGTCGACCTCGGGGCTCTGATGGAGGACTGCGCGCAACGCCTCCCCGAGGACGCCGTCATCACCTACGGCGCGGGTAACCATGCGTTGTGGGCGCAGCGCTACCTGGTACACCACCGACCCGGCACCCTCGTCGCGCCGCGTAACGGCGCGATGGGCGTGGGAATCCCAGCTGCGGTGGCGGCCGGGCTGATCCACCCCGGGCGGCGGGTCCTGTCCGTCGCCGGTGACGGCTGCTTTCTGATGAACGCTCAAGAGCTGGCCGTGGCGGCAGCAGCCGGCGTCCGACTGTGTGTGCTCGTGGTCGACAACAGCCAGTACGGCACGATCCGGGAGCACCAGGAGCGGCACTATCCCGGCCGGGTCAGCGGCACCGGGCTGAGCAATCCCGACTTCGCGATGTACGCCCGCTCCTTCGGGGCCCTCGGCTTGAGCGCCGCCACCACGAGCGAGGCGATCGAGGCAGTGGCCGAGGCGTTCGCGTACGACGCCCTCAGCCTGATCCACCTGCGCGTCGACCCTGACCTGGCCGGGCCGGCAGCGATGCGGTGACAGTGCAGCCGCACGCCTGCGAGGGCGCTAACACATCCCCAGCGGGACTCAGCCCAACATCCCCCTGATGTATCTATCGAGGTCCCAAAAGTAAGGACTTAGTCAAGTTTCCTTTTGTAATCGGCAAAAATCCTCGCGTATGGTCAGCGAATCGGCGCAACCAGGCGGGGCCTGGGGCATGCCGTGGGGACCGAAATCGCCGACGGGGGTCGGTGTGACAAACAAGGGGAACGCATGAACTACGACGCGAGCTTGACCTGTGCCAGCTGCCGAGGCTGGTCGTGCATGTCCTGCGTGGCTGCACGACCCCACGAGGTCTGCCTGAACGACTGCCCCGAATGCGACGACCCGCGCGCAGCCGTCGAAGAGCCCTGGGACGCGCCTGTTCCGGTGGGCCGCAGCCAGGTCTACGCGGCCTACCCCGTCAAGCACGAACAATGGCGTCGCCCAGAGGTCACCGCGCGCCGTCGCGATGCGCTGGCGACGATCCGCAACGGCCGTCACGCCCGGCGTCGGGCGACCCGCCTGGTCGGCTGAGCTCGCGCTCGCGTTCTCCGGCGCGGGGCGCAGTCCCGGACTCGCGCCCCTGCCGGTCGGCATCATCCAGACCGGGCACCCCGCGCAGATCTTCCGGGTCGACCAGCAGCGAACCGGTGACTTTATGGTGCGGCCAGTCCAGGGTCCGCGGGACAGTCATCGTCACGTAGTTGGGCCGTTCCCGAGCGCGGATGTCCTCGGCCGTGATCGGCAGGAGGGGTTGCGGCGGGTTCGCCGTCCACGCCGCGATGAACATCGTGAAACGAAGAGCCAGGTTGATCCACAGCAGCAACGTGACGATCGCCGCGAACGAAGCCAGCAGCGGATCATCGATGGATCCCAGCAACGACGTCCCCCCCAAACGCAACACGCCGGTACCTGCCGCGCCGAACAACGCACCGGCGATGAGGTCGCGGCGTGGCGGGCGCACTCCGGCGGTGACGCTGAACAACATGAGGAAGACGCACGTGTCGACCAGGGCAGCCGCGCCCCAGGCCGCGCTGCGCAACGCCACTCCGACCCCGGGCCCGCTCACCCCCAGTACGTCGAACACGGCCCCGCCGGCGAAGGAAGCGGCCGAACCCAACACCGAGGCCAGCAGCACCCCGCCGCCCAGGACGATGAAACCGACCAGGTCCCGCGTCTTGCCGTAGAGGAAGGGCACCGGGGCACCCGCCAGCCCGAACATGGCGCGGATGGATCTGCGCAGCCCCGTCATCATCGCCAACGCCGTCCACAACACGACGATCGAGGAAACGATCGTGGTCCACGACCATGGGTCGTCGGCGATGAGCGTCTCCGGTTTGACCAGACCCGATCCCTGGCCGCGATCAATGAGGCCGGGCAACACCTCTTCAACCGCTTGCAGCGCCATCTCCATCAACTCGGGTCGACTCCCGAGGAAGGCGCGCAGCACATTGATGATGATCGTCAGCGCAGCCGTCACCGATAGCAGCGCCGAGTAGGTCACTCCGCCGGAGAACAGCGCACCGCGCCCGAAGTGGTACCGCAGCCCGGCGCGCACCAGACGAAACCGCATCGCGCGGGCGCACAGCCGCCCTCCGACACGCCAGACCCGGGCTATCGGGGAAGGAAGCTCGCCCCGCTTATGCGACATGGGGGTCACCGTAGCGGCAGCGACCGGCCCCGGGGGAGCACCGACGCTGCTTTTTGACTGAGCCAACCCCCGGATTCGGCCGAGGGTGGTGTTCGGGCTCACGAAACCGTCATAGCCGTAAAGCCGACGGGCTTGTGGTGGGGGTCCTAGGCTGCGCCCATGGTCAATAAGGATCGGCGCAAGGTAGGCCTGCTGCCAAAAATCATCATCGCCATCATTCTCGGCATCGTCTGCGGGTTGTTCTTCCCTGAGTGGCTCACGAGAGTATTCGTCACGTTCAACGGGCTCTTCGGCAACTTCCTGTCATTCGTCATCCCCCTGATCATCCTGGGGTTGATCGCCCCGGCCATCTCCGAGCTGGGCAAGGGCGCCGGTAAGTGGCTCGCTGTGACTGCCGGGATCGCCTATACCTCCACTATTTTTGCCGGTCTGCTCGGGTTCGCGGTCAGCATGGCGGTTTTGCCGCGGCTGCTGGCTAACAAGCAGGTCGGCGCGGTCACTAACCCTGAAGATGCGCTCCTGCAGCCCTACTTCACGGTCGAGATGGCCCCGGTCTTCAGCGTCATGACAGCCCTGGTCCTCGCCTTCATCCTCGGGGTGGCGATGACGGTCATCGAAGGTAAATCATTGCAGCGTGGACTCATTGAGTTCCGCGCCATCGTCAACATCGTCATCAGCGCGATCATCATCCCGTTGCTGCCGCTGTACATCTTCGGCGTCTTCCTCAACATGACCGCCGCCGGTGAGGTATTCAACGTCATCACTACATTCCTCGGCGTCATCATCATGGTTTTCGTCCTGACCGTGATTCTGTTGCTCATCCAGTACGCCGTGGCCGGAGCGATCGTGCACCGCAACCCGTTCAAGATGCTGGCGACGATGCTGCCCGCCTACGCGACCGCGTTGGGCACCTCTTCTTCGGCCGCCACCATCCCGGTGACGCTGCGCCAGGCCATCGCCTCCGGCGTCTCCACCCCCGTCGCCTCGTTCACCATCCCGTTGTGCGCCACCATTCACCTGGCCGGCTCCACGATGAAGATCACCTGCTTCTCGTTGGCCGTGATGATCCTGTACGGGCTGCCCATCAGCACCCCGACGATCATCGGATTCATCTTCATGCTCGGCATCACAATGGTCGCGGCTCCCGGCGTGCCCGGCGGCGCGATCATGACGGCGGCCGGTCTGCTCAGCACCATGCTGGGCTTCACCGAGCCCCAGGTCGGGTTGATGATCGCCACCTACATCGCCATCGACTCCTTCGGTACCGCCACGAACGTCACCGGCGACGGCGCTATCGCCCACATCGTCGACAAAATCACGGCCCGCTCCAACGCCCGCAACGGCATCGCTGTCGAACAGGACACCCCTGGCACCGCTACCGGCGGCGCCACCGTGGCTGGCTAGCCAGCCCGAACTCGCCTAGCAACGCCCCGGTCGCGACCCTCGCCGCGACCGGGGCGTTCCTCATGAGACGTGCGCGTCCAGGAAACTCAGCATCTGGTTGCGGATCGCCTCGTCCTGGAAGAACTTGGGGTCAGCGTGACCGGTGTCGATGATCGTCAGCTCGGTGGGCACCGAAGCCTTCTGCAGGGCGTCGCGCATGCGTTCGGCCTGCGCGAACGGCGCCGTGCAGTCTTGGCGGCCAGCGAACATGATCATCGCTGGGGACTGCTCGTTGATGTAGGTCAGCGGGCTCGCCGAATCGGCGATCTTGCCGCCCTGCTCGCTGCCGGGGTCGGCGCCGATCAGTTGCCCGTGGGAGGAATCGGCCCCCGTGCGTTCCGGGTCGCATCCCTGTGCCTGTTGGTCCGGGATCCGGCCCCGCAGGTCGTACAGGCCGTAGTACCCGACGACGGCATCGACCTTGCTGTCGGTGGAGGTCTCGCCCAAGGTTCCCTGCACGGTCTCGTCACCGGCGGCCATCGCCACCAGCGAGGACAAGTGCGCCCCCGCGGAGTCTCCGCCGAGCGCAAAGCGCTCCGGGTCCAGGCCGAACTCCGCGGCGTGGGCCTTCAAGTACCGCACCGAGGCTGCGATGTCGTGGGTGGGCGCCGGGAAGGTGTTGGCCGGGGCGAGTCGATAGTTGACGCTGGCGATCGCATACCCGTGCTCCAGCAGCGCCTGCTTCATCTCATCCATATGGATGTCGGTATTCGCCAGGTCCGCTTTCTCACCGGCGCGCCATCCCCCGCCGTGCGCCCACACCAACACCGGGAACGGTCCACTGCCCTGGGGGGTGAAGATGTCTAGTGTGTGTTCGGGCATCCCGTCGTCCACATAGTGGATGTCGAGACGTTCAGGTTGCGGATCGCTCACACCGGCTGCTGCGGTCGTGCTTTCCGGCGACCCGGCGGTCCCGTCGTCCGTTGGAGAGTCCGCGGATTTCGTTGCGGCTCCTGAACATCCGGCACCCAGAACGGCAACAGCCGCGGCCAGCACAAGCAATCTTCTACGCATGTTCTCCCCCTTGTTTCAGGCCTGGATGGCCTTATCCCTGCAGAGAGGGTAACCACCTCTCGGCAGTGCTGGTCCCGTTGCGTGCATGAGCAAACGAGCCCTGTTGGACGAGCGTATAGAGTAAGGGTCGAAGACCTCTGGGGGTGGAGGGAAACGCTCTATTTTGGGGGACCCTGAATGGCTAGTCGGACTACAGCGTCGCCGGGTGCGCGCACCATCACGTCGTTGAGCGAATCGGATGTTGCGGCCGGGATATTGCCACGACTACGGACGATAGTCGACGAAGCACCTGACGCCATCGCCATTGCAGATGACAGCACCGAACTGACCTATGCCGAGCTCGCCGCGCAAGCAGCTACCACCCTGAGCGTGCTGCGACGCGCGTTGGACAGTCTGGAACCGCCACTTACCCCCAAGGGGGCTGCCGAGTTCGGCTCCGGCGAGGTCGTCGGGATGCTCTTTGGTCACACCACTCAGGCCGTAGTGGCCCTACTGGCCGTGCTGGCCTCCGGTCATCCCGTCCTGGTGTTGGATCACCGCACGCCGCCGGCTCGGCTGCGCCAGTTCGTCGAGCGCGCTGGGATGCGCGTCCTCCTGGCCGACAAAGCGCGGCAGCCGATGGCCCGCGAACTATGCCGCCCGGTCATCGTGCCCCCTCGCGACGTTCGACGTACCTCGGCTGATGAGTTGTGGGCGAACATGCCCGACCCGACCTCGGTTGCCGCGTTGGCTTTCACCTCGGGCTCCACGGGGACTCCCAAACCCGTAGCCAACGATCACCGCCTCTTCGTGCGCGATGCGTGGAACAGCTCAATCGCCAGCGGTTGCTACGGCGCCGATGACGTCATCGCACACACCTTGCCGATCGCCTTCCACGCCGGCCTGACCACGACCGTGCACGGGCTGCTCGTGGGAGCCACGATGCGGTTGTACGACGCCCGAGAGCGCGGCATCGAGCCACTGCCCGGTTTCATCGCCGAGCATGCCTGCTCGGTGATGATCACCAGCCCGGGCATTCTGCGCGGTTTCATCGCTTCGGGACCCGACCCCGACCTGCTCACCAGCCTCACATCACTGACCATCGCTGGCGAGACCGCCTACGGTCGCGACGTCGAGGCGGCCCGCAAGATCCTGCCGGAGAACTGTGTACTGCGGAACCGATATGGCTCATCGGAGACGGGGCTCATCGCCGAGTACGTCATCGACAACGCCCACGGTGAACTGGTCGGCCAGTTGCCTGTGGGTCGCGGCGTGGGACGCACCGAATGCACTGTCGTCGATGCTGAAGGCAACCCGGCAGCCCCCGGCGTGACCGGCAGGCTCGAGGTTCGCGCCCCCAACCTGGCCATGGGCTATTGGGGGTTGCCGGAGATCACTGCGGAGTCGTTCACTCAGACTGCGGAGGGCACCTGCGCCTATCGCACCAGCGACCTGGGCCGGATGGATGCGGCCGGGAATGTGACGATCGTGGGCCGGGCGGACCACAGCGTGAAGATCCGCGGATACCTCGTGGACCCGGGCGAGATCGACGCCGCGCTTTTTGCCCTGCCTCAGGTGCGCGAAGCTGTCGTGGTCGGGGCCAAGCATCCGCTGGACGACCGCAATCGCCTCATCGCCTATGTCGTGCCGCGGCGCACCGGCACCGACGCGGACGCAATCCGTTCGGCACTGCGCACTGCGCTCCCGACGCACATGATCCCCGAAGCTGTCGTGTTCTTGACCTCGATCCCCCGCAACGACCGCGGCAAGATCGACCGGCACTCCTTGCCGGAACCGCCGCCACCGGCGCCTGTCGGCGGCGTCGGCGATGTCAGCGAATGGGAAGAGATCGTCGCGCATCACTGGGCCGAAGTTCTCCGGGTGGAGCGGGTAGGCCTCGAGGACGACTTCTTCGCCCTGGGCGGGGACTCCCTGACCGCAGAAGCAATCGTCACTCGGATGATCGAGGACCTCGGGGTCAGCCCAGAGGTCGCCCGCACCGCTACGCTCGCCGAACATCGCACGCTGCGCGCCTTCGCCCGCAGTCTCCAAGGCCACCCGGGCAAACCGCGAACCGCCCTGGTTACTTTGCGTGCGACCGGCTCCAAGACGCCGCTGTTCTGCGTGGCAGGTGGCGGTGGCCTCGGAATCGCCTTCCAGCCCTTGACGGCCCGTATCGACGCTGACCGCCCGGTCTATGCCCTGCAGTCACCGGTCATCGAGAGCCGCGGCCTGCCGGAGATCAGCGTGCGCCAGATGGCGCGGCGGCACGTCGCCGTCATGCGTTCGGTGCAGCCGCACGGCCCGTACAACCTGGCCGGACACTCCTTCGGCGGCATCGTCGCGGTAGAGATGGCGCAGCAGTTGCAGGAAGCAGGCGAGCAGGTCGCTCACTTCATCGTGCTGGATTCCTTCCCGCCCGACCCCAAACAGCATCCGCCGCTGGAGCCGTCCCTGATTCGCGGTCTGCGAATGATCGCGGCGGTCGTCTGGACGGCGACCCGCAACACCTCCGGCGGCATCGGCGCCTACCGCTTCTGGGAACAGTCCCGTTGGCTGGGGCACTGTTACCACGGTCGCTCCTGGGGCGGAAAAACGCTGGTGCTGGTCGCGGACTCGCCCCAACGCGAAGAACGCTCTGCCTGGGACGGGTGCCTGCACGGGCAATGGCGCAAGGTCGATGTGGGTGGTGACCACATCACGATGCTGCGACAGCCGTTCGTCGATGAAGTCGCAGAGCACGTCAACACCTTCCTCGCCAGCGACGAGGTCCCCACCGAAACCGATCAGTCGGCGGCGGGCAGCGACGACACCGACCAGTCTCCCCAGGTGCTTCGATGAGCGGCCGCGCCCACGCACCTGCGCGCAGCGCGGTACCGCCGATGGCAGCTCTGCTGTGTTGGCTGACCGTCGCCCTGGAAGGCTTTGACCTTGTCGCTTTCGGCGCGGTCATCCCGACCCTGCTGGAGACGGCGCACTTGGGCATGGGCCGTGCCGAGGTGACGATGGTCGCCACGATCTCGCTGGTCGGGGTGGGCGTGGGGGCCGCTGCCTGCGGGCCGTTCATCGACCGGTACGGCAGACGCCTCGGACTCTTCATCAGCGTCGCCATGTTCTCCCTCTTCACCCTCGCGGTGCCACTGGCCGGTTCGGTGGCCATGCTTGCCGCGGTGCGCTTCGTCGCCGGCCTAGGGCTGGGGGCGTGTATGCCCACGGCGATCGCCCTCATGAACGAAGCCAGTTCCGTCAGGCGTCGCGCGAGCGCGACCACGGTGACGATGACCGGCTACCACGTGGGGGCCGTCGCGATGACGCTGCTGGCCCTGGCTGTGGGCCGGGACTGGCACCTGCTGTTCTACGGGGGCGGCACGCTCGGTCTGCTGGTACTGCCCTTGGTGTGGTTCGGGTTGGAGAAGAACAGCATCGCGCCCCCTTCCCCGGGTACACCTGCTGCTGCGCGCCCGCTGCGTGAACTGCGCACCCCAGGGGCGGTGGCAGCCATGGTCTCTGCCTGTGTCGCCTCGTTCATGGGTCTGCTGCTGGTGTACGGGCTCAACACGTGGCTCCCGCAGATCATGCGAGACGCCGGGTACTCCCTGACGTCTTCGCTCAGCCTGCTGCTCATCATGAATGCGGGCGCAGTGGCCGGGCTACTCCTGGCGGGCGTGGTGGCGGACCGACGCGGCATCCGGGGTTCGACGGTGGCCTGGTTCGCAGCCTCGGCACTGTTCTTGCTGCTGTTGTCCACCAGGATCGCCAACCCGGTCCTTCTGCACGCTGTCGTGTGCGTCACCGGGCTATTCGTCTTCAGCGCCCAGGGGCTCGTCTATGCCTTGGTCGCCCACCTCTTCGAGGAGCGGGTGCGCGGAACGGCGCTGGGGATGGCCTCCGGCGTCGGGCGCCTCGGCGCGATCACCGGCCCGGCGGCAACCGGCGCGTTGGCCAGCGCCGGGCTGGTCTACCCGTTCGGGTTCTACTTCTTCGGCGGTGTCGCCGTGCTCGCGGCCATCGCGGTGCGATCGATGCCCGCACACCTCAACACCGCCCAGCCGGAGTCAGCCGCGTTCGTGCGCAGCTAGGCGCACGTGCGCGGCCGGCGCACCGTACTCGTCGTAGCCCCCGATGCGCTGGGTGAGCTCGATGTGAAACGCGCCGTTGATGACCTGGGTGTAGGCGTGGATGAACGCGCCCTGATCGTCTCGGTCGTACAGCAGCCCGCACTCGCGCAACCGAGCCAGATACTCCGGTTCCAGCTCGACTCTGGAGTCAAGGTCCACGTAATAGTTTTCCGGCACGTCCAGGAAGCGCACCCCGGCCGCACGCGCCCGGCGCACTGCCGCTTCCACATCAGGGCAGGCGAACGCGATCTGTTCGATGCCGCGCGCTGCGTTGTCACGATTGTCCTCACTGGCGCTCAAGATCACCCGCAGATTCCCGGCGGCGGGGCGCAGCGGGCGGCTGCGCAGTCGCCCGCTGGGCTGGAT
Source organism: Gephyromycinifex aptenodytis (assembly GCF_012277275.1). Lineage (GTDB taxonomy): Bacteria > Actinomycetota > Actinomycetes > Actinomycetales > Dermatophilaceae > Gephyromycinifex > Gephyromycinifex aptenodytis. The sequence continues at coordinate 1,959,405 of NZ_CP051155.1, forward strand.
GAATTCGGTGATCTCCCCGGCTTGCAGGCCGAACACGGTGCGGTAGAAGGACTGCTCGGAGGGCAACCGGTCGGCCGGGACACTCACGGTCAGGTGGTCGATGCCGAGCCAGTCGCCGACTTCTTCTGCGGCCGGTTCGAGCGGGGTGTAGCCGGCGCGCCAGTCCTGGGCGTGACCGCCCGGTGAGCTGAGGAAGACGTGCAGACCGTCGGGGGTGTCGATGCCGGGCAGTGCGGCCTGATAACGGCCGCGCGCTTTGCGAACCTCTGGCCAGAGCAGGGCGCGGGCGCGGGTGGCGACGTCTTGCACGTCATCAGTGATCAGCGCCAACGCGCTCACGAAGGGCCGCGACCGGGGGGCTTCCTCGGCGTCGGGCACCGGCAGGGTGGTCACGCAGACATGCGCTTCGCCGTTGCGCCACCACTGCACCGGACGGGTGGCGTGCTCACCGACATGCGTGAAACCGAGCGCGCTCAGCAGCGGGCGCACGATCTGGTCTTCGGGTTCCACCGCGAACTCCACGAAACCGGCGTCGACGCGGGCCGGCAGCGGCGGCGGGTCGAACAGATCCACCCGGGGACGCTTCGCCCCGGACAGGGCCCGCATCTCCTCCTCGAGGTGCAGCAACGAGCGCATCCCATCCAGAGCGGTCTGACGCGGGTGCGCGGTGCGCACCACGTCGCTGAACACCTCCAAGGACAGCGGACCGCGGTAGCCAGCCTCGACGACGGCGCTGACCAGCGCGGCCACCTCCAGGTTGCCCTGGCCCGGAAAGCACCGGAAGTGACGCGACCAGGACAACACGTTCATGTCCAGGCGCGGGGCGTCAGCGATCTGCATGTACAAGATGCGACTGCCTGGAACCTCGGCCAAGGCCTGTGGGCCGTCCCCGCGCGAAAGGATGTGGAAGGTGTCCACGGCGAGCCCGATGCAGGGGTGATCGGCCCGACGTACGGCCTCCCAGGCCTGGCCGACCCGGTCGATATGCCGGCCCCAGGCGAGCGCTTCGAAGGCGATGACGATGCCGTGTTCGTGGGCGACCTCGCCGACGGCGTGCAGTTGTTCTGCGCTGAGGTCGAGGTCGTCGATGGCGCTGGGCAGCGCGTTGGAGCAGGCCAGCGCGGTGTGCACACCGAGTTCTTCCATCACGGCGAACTTTTTGCGCAGTCGGCGACGAACGGGCTCGAAGCGGGCCGGATCCCACCCTTCGATGTCCCGCAACGGTTGAAACAGTTCGATGCTCAGGCCCAGGTCACGGCACCTGTGCGCGACCTCCCGCGGCGATGACGTGGCGGCGATGAGATCGTTGTCGAACAGTTCGATCCCATCGAAGCGGGCCGCCGCAATCGCGGCGAGCTTATCTTCGAGCTGACCCGACAGCGACACGGTCGCGATCGCTTTGCGCATGACTGCAGTCCCCTTTTTCTGGCCGGTCGGCCCGGCACCCCTGAAGCAACCGTAGTGGAGGCTTCCCTTAGCTACCTCCCCATCGGGTGTCGATGCTCTGACGGCCAGGCGCGGGGAAGAACGATCTGTGCGGCGAAGTGTTCGCCGGGAGCGTCCAGAAGAGCCCATCTTGACCTTGCATACCGCGAACCCGGTGGCCCAGCGAGCGCGGTCATCGTCACATGCCCGAATCTGGTGATTTGCGCACCGGGTGACCCCATCCAGGTGGACAGTGGACCCCGCGCTCCAAAGACCTACTCCCCGATACGAAAAGAGCTGCCATGATCGCGCTCCACACTGCCATCGCGATCGTCGCCATCGTCCTGCTCATCATCAAGGGCAAAGTCGATCCGATCATCTCCCTCGTCCTCGGCTGTCTGTACCTCGGCCTGGCCAGTGGCATCGGTTTCGAGGCCACCGTTGATGCCATCACCTCCGGGTTCGGCGACATCATGGCCAAGATCGGTCTGCTCATCGGGTTCGGTGTGCTCATCGGTGGGCTGCTGAACACAACCGGCACCTTCAGCCGACTGGTGACCGTGCTGCTCAAGGCAACCGGGCCGGCGCGGATTCCCTACGCCCTGGCCATTGCGCTGTCCACCATCTTCCCGGCCATCTACGTCGACGTGCAGGTCGTGCTGGGCGCCCCGGTCGCCCGCAAGAGCGCCCCGCACATCGGGCGCAACGGTTTGGCGCTGATGGCCGGGGCCCTGGGCACCGGCATCTTCTGCGGCTACGTCTTCGTCGTGCCTGGGCTGTCCGCGATCTCCATCGCCGGGCTGCTGCAGATCCCACTCGGCACGTATCTGCTGTACGGCATCGTCCTGGGCCCGTTGACTGCAGTGCTGACCACCTTCGTGTTCAGCCGGATGCTGCACCACGGCTGGTGGAAGCCTGCGCTGGACGAAGAAGAGTTCGACGAGTCGACAACCGATGACGACGACCCGATCCCCGGGCAGGACGGCGGACACCGGCTCCCGCCGCTGGCCTTGGCGCTGCTGCCGATCCTGATTCCCCTGGTCCTCATCGCGACCGGCGCCTTCGCCGGACTGGCCGGGGTGAAGAATGAGTTCCTCGGCTTCGTCGCTGACGCCAACGTGGCCATGTTCATCGGTTTGCTCGTGGCCTACGTGCTGGCCCGGCGCACCGTCGGCAGTGCGGGCACGGATGAAGCATTCTCCGCAGGCCTGCACACGACCGGTGAGATCTTGCTCGTGACCGGTGTCGGTGGTTCGCTCGGTGCGGTGATCAAGGCCACCGGACTGGCTGACGTACTCGGCTCTCTGTTCAGCGCCGACGCCGGTGCCCCGATCATCATCAGCATCCTGCTGGCCTGGTTCATCGCTGCTGTTCTGCACCTGGCGATCGGTTCGGTCTCGGTGGCGGCCATCACCGCGGCGGGCATCGTCGCCCCGATCGTCGGCTCGACCGGGGTGGCCCCCATCGCGATCGGTCTGGCGATCGCTGCCGGTTCGTTGTTCGCCCTGCAGGTCAACAGCAACTTCTTCTGGATGTTCAAGGCGCTGCTCGGCTTGAGCACCCAGGGAGCGTTGAAGACGATGACGACCGTCACCGCCATCGCCTCGTTCGTGTCGCTGCCGTTCATCATCGCGATCGCGTTCATCGTGCCCGCCTGAGCAAGCTGAGCGCACGACCCACCCCGAGGCACTCGGCTCTGCCGTGCCATCGCTTAGCTGAACCGCCCGGCCCGTGAGGGTCGGGCAGTTCCTCGTTGCGGCAGCCAAGCGGGTGGGCGCGAGGTACGTCTCGCTGTGCCGGTTGCGGCCTGCGTCGCTACGCCCGCAGCCAGACCCGCTGCCGCCGCTGGCAAGCGTTGTGATCTGCATAGATTCGCGCGCTAAACCTGGCCTTTACCGCCGCGACGCGAGAACCTGGGAGTACGAGGTCCGCCAGTGCAGGAGTCGCCATGAACGAAACACCCGTCCGCGATTTCACCGGCCAGGTCGTGCTGGGCACCACCGGTGCCGAACAGTGCGCTACCGCTGAGTTCTGGGGGGCTGCTTTCGCCGCCCGTCGCCGCCTCCCGGTGCTCTTGCTAGGCGCCTTCGGCCACGGGCCCACTGCTGCGCCGGACGCTATTTTGCTGCCGCAGATCACCGAAGATGCGCAGTTGGCCATGACCTCCTACCTGGAGCAGATGCGCACGAACCTGCAGAGTCAATACGAGAACCTGGACGTGGGCGTCGAAGCCGCACCCGGACACGCTGGACCGTGGTTGGCTGATGCGTCGCGCTCCGCCGATCTGGTCGTCGTGGGGACCCGGGGCTTGAACGGGCTGAGCGGGCTGCTGCTCGGGTCGACCTCGCAATACCTGGTCACGCATGCCCGCGGCCCGGTAGCGGTCGTGCCCTCCTCGCTGACCGAGGACCTGACTGACGGGGACCCCATCGTGTTGGGTGTGGACGGCGAGAGTGACTCCGCCGCCACCGAATTCGCGTTCGAGCAGGCCCGCACCGAGGGGCGGCCATTGGTCGCCGTGCACTCCTGGGAGCCCGGAGATCGCTGGGCCGACCGGGACGAGCGGGGACCGGCGGTGCCCACCGATGACCACCTCGACCACGTCCTGAAGGAAACCCTGGCCCAGCACACCGAACGCTTCCCTGAAGTGGAGGTGCGACGCCAAGTCGTGCGCGGCCAATCCGATGTGGCCCTGCTGGGTGCCTCGGCCCGCGCCGCGATGCTCGTCGTGGGCACCCACGGCCGCGGCGAGGTCCGCGGGTTGCTCTTCGGCTCCACCAGCATGCGACTGTTCGCACGCGCCTCCTGCCCCGCCATCGTCGTCCCGGAACGGACTCGGCAACAGTAGGTAGGCGAGCAGGTAGGCGGCTGTCGAGGCGTTGAGGCGCCTCCGCAGTCGTCTGCCCCCTCCACGGGTGGAAGCAAAAGAGTGCGGTACAGCGCGCCGCTGCACCGGAAAGCATGCCTAAACTCCGCCCACCGGTAGGAAACCGGTCGGTAACGAAGGGCGAAGGCATGAGGGAGTACGACGTCGATGTCGTGATCATCGGCTCGGGTTTCGGCGGATCGGTTGCGGCGCTGCGCCTGGCCGAGAAGGGTTACCGCGTCCGGGTGCTCGAAGCTGGACGACGCTTCGCGGACGAGGAGCTCCCACGCACGAGTTGGGATGTGCGCCGGTTCCTGTGGGCCCCGAAACTGCGCTGCTTCGGGATCCAACGCATCCACCTGCTGCGCGACGTGGTGGTGCTCGCTGGGGCCGGTGTCGGCGGCGGTTCTCTGAACTACGCCTGCACCTTGTATGTGCCCCCAGAGCCGTTCTTCGGTGACCGGCAGTGGGGCCACATCACCGACTGGCACGCCGAACTGGCGCCGCACTATGAGACCGCCTCCCGAATGCTCGGTGTCACCACCAACCCGTGCGACGGGCCCGTGGAGGAGGTGATGCGGGCAACCGCCCGCGACCTCGGCGTGCAGGACACCGTCTTCAGTACCCCGGTCGGGGTGTACTTCGGTGAACCCGCACGCACTGTCGCCGACCCTTACTTCGGCGGCGCCGGGCCGGCCCGCACCGGCTGCACCCAGTGCGGCAACTGCATGGTCGGCTGCCGGGTCGGGGCCAAGAACACCCTCGTCAAGAACTATCTGGCGCTGGCCGAACGCCTCGGCGTGCGCATCGACCCGCTGCGCACCGTCACCCGGGTGCGCCCGCTGGATGCCGCTCACCCTGACCAGGGGTACGCCGTCACCTCCGAGGCGACCGGGTCGCTGCTGCGTCGCCGTCCCGAGACGTTGCGGGCCCGGCAGGTGATCCTGGCCGCCGGGGCGTTCAATACCGGGCAGTTGCTGCACCGCTGGAAGGCCACCGGTGACCTGCCGAACCTCTCGCCAGCCACGGGGCTGTTGACCCGCACGAACTCCGAGCAGCTCAGTGCCGCCATGACCCTGGATCTGCCGGCCGAAGACCTCAGTCGCGGTGTCGCCATCACCACCTCCTTCCACGTCTCAGCCGACACCCACGTCGAGAACTGCCGGTACGGGGCCGGCTCCAACCTCATGGGCGCCATGATGGCCGTCTTCACCGACAGCGCCGGACGCCGGTCCCGGCTCCTGAGCGCAGCCCGCGAACTGGTGCGGAACCCGATCACCCAGGTGCGGGCGATGTCGCTGCACCGGTGGAGCCAACGCACGATCATCGCGCTCATCATGCAGAGCCGCGACAACTCCCTGACCACCTCCTACCGGCGCGGTCTCTTCGGCGGGCACCGGATGAGCAGCCGGCAGGGCCACGGTGAACCGAACCCGACCACGATCCCCGAGGGGGTGCGCGCCACCCGGGTGCTGGCGGCCCGGCTGGCCGAACGCACCGGCCGCAACGCGATGCCGCGCGGTTCCATCGGGGAACTGTTCGATGTGCCGATGACCGCGCACTACCTGGGCGGCGCAGTGATCTCCGACGACCCGAGTACCGGGGTGGTCGACCCCTACCAGCGGGTGTGGGGCTACCCGGGCATCACCATCGCCGACGGGGCCGCCATCAGCGCCAACCTGGGAGTGAACCCGGCCCTGACGATCACGGCGCAGGCAGAGCGGGCGATGTCGCTGTGGCCGCGCCCGGGCGAGCCGGATACTCGCCCCGCCCAGGGCGCCCGGTACACCAGGCTGGAGCCCACGCTGGACGGGATCGGGCAGAGCGATGCCGCCTACACCCCGCAAGTTCCCTCGATGGAGACCTCTTAGGACGGGAGTGCCGCCATCGCGCGCGGGCGCCCCCTGCACGTTGCGACCCGGTAGGAGCTGTCCCAGTGAGTGCGGTGACCGTCGGGAGAGGCGCCGGTGAGATCGCCGGCGCTCACCCTCACCTCGGCGGCCGTCTCAGCGGCAACGGTGTGAAACGTCTCCGGCTCTGGCTCCAGCCATGCTCCCGGTTCGTCCCCAGCGGCGGCCTCTGTCGAGGCCCGGCCGCTGCACCGATGAGCAGTGCCTGAACGCGAGGCTCCGCCGCGGCCAAGGCTGCGTCCAGCACCCGGGCCTCGCCGGGCGCGGTCCCGGCCTCGTCGGCGATGATCAGAGCATGCTTCCTCGCGCCACGCCCAGCAGTCAGGATGTCGATGCCGCCCGGATCGGCGCCTTCATTCACGCCGCAGCGCGAGCGCGGATCGAGCTACACAGCCTCATGGTGCTTCGACGCGGCAACGTCATCGCGCAAGGTTGGTGGGAGCCGTACACCCCTGATGGGATCCAGCTCGTCTACTCGCTGTCCAAGGCGTTCACCTCCGCCGCCGTCGGCATCGCCCAAGCGGAAGGACTTCTCGACCTCGAGTCCACCGTCGCCGAAGCACTAGGCGAAGACCTACCGGGCGGCGCAGCGGAGTGGACCCGGACCGTGCGGGTGCGGGACCTGCTGACGATGAGTACCGGGCACGAGGACGACCCGATCAACGCCATGTCTTCCAGCGCCCGCAGCGACCGCGACCCGCTGCGCACCTTCCTGGAATTACCGGCCGAACACGACCCGGGGCTCTTCACCTATAACCAGGGCGCAACGCTGACGCTGTCCGCGATCCTGGCCCGCGTCACCGGCGAGCCGCTACTGGATTGGCTACGACCCCGACTCCTGGACCCCCTCGGCGCGGCTGAAGCGACCTGGAACGGGATGAAGGGCACCGTCGGGCCGGGCGGGCAACCGCTGGCGCAAGGCTTCACCGGCCTGCACGTACGCACCGAAACCATCGCCGCCTTCGGGGAGCTCCTTCGCTGCGACGGCCAGTGGGGCGACCGCAGGTTGATCCCGGCCGGCTACCTCGCCCAAGCGCGTCGCCCCCTGGTACCGAACGCCGGCCGCACGAGCAACCCTGACTGGCAGCAGGGCTACGGCTTTCAACTGTGGAGCGCGCGGCACGGCTACCGGGGCGACGGCGCCTACGGGCAGTTCTGCATCGTGTTGCCCGAACAGCAGGCTGTCATCGCCATGACTGCCCAGTGCCCCCGGATGCAGGAGCAACTCGACCTGGTGTGGGAGCACCTCCTGCCCGCCTTCGATTCTCCCGGCTCGCCGGAGGCCGACGATGACCTCGAGGAGTTGCTGCTCAGCCAGCGCCTGGAGCCGCTGAGCGACCAGGAGGACGCCGGGGTAGCCAGCGTGGCGGACCTGTTCGGGCGCGATCACGACCTGCGCGCACCGGCGTTGTTCCTCGGTCAGGTGGAACGCGTGCGTATCGATGAGACGCCGCAGGGATGGTCGATGACCTGGCACACCGCCCAGGGCGGTGTCGAGGTGCCAGTCGGTCGCGGCGAATGGACCCGAGCTCGCCTGCCCGCCCCAGACACGCTGCACACCCCGGTCGCGTTGAGCGGCGCGTGTATCGACGGCGAGCTGCGGGTGCGGGTCGTGTACGTGGAGTCTCCGCACTGCCTGACGGTGTCGCTGCGCCCGGATGGAGCGGCCCTGTCCTGGCGGACATTGCCGCTGGCCTGAGTCGGCGCCGATGGGCTCAGGCTGACAAATGTCATGATCCGGACGGGAAGATCCCCGCAGCCCTGATGATCGGGCTCAGTTGGGATCGCCTCTGGCGTGGGAGATGCTGAAGACATGGACCACGAGCGGACCTCCACCCAGAGCCACCGGGAACACCCACCTGTCGCCCTCGCTTGCGCCCCTGCCCCCGGCAGCCGCTTCAGCCACTCGCTACGCAACGAGAAGTCGCGATGGTGGAAACCGTTGGTCGGCGTCATTGTCGGGGTCCTGCTCTTCCTGGCGGTCAGCGTCTTCCTGACGGTGCTGGCTGTCGTCTACGAGACGATGGCCAACCACGGTTCGTTCGACCCGCAATCGATGACTCCGCTGATGTACGCGGCGGCGTTGGCGGGACTGGTTGTCTTGATCCCCATCGCCATCCTCATGCAACGGATCGTGCACGGGCAGGCCATCGGGCAGCTGTTCTCGGTGCAAGGACGGCTCCGGTGGCGTTGGCTCGGGCTGGCTACCGCAGTGATCCTGTTGCCCTTCCTCGCCTACCTGGCCCTGTTTCAATACCTGGCGCCGCAGAATGGGTCGCGGGCCGACAACTGGCTGGTGTACTTGCTCGTCGGGGTGCTGCTCATGCCCTTCCAAGCCGCAGCCGAAGAAATCTTCTTCCGCGGCTATGTGCAACGCGCGGTGGGGACCTGGTTCTCGGCTGAACGAAGCTCGCTCATCGTCGGGACCCTCATCTCTGCGCTGATCTTCATGGCCGCCCACTTCGCCCAGGACCCATGGCTGATCGGCTACTACTTCGCCTTCGGCGCCACCTTGTCGATCCTTGCCCACTACACGGGTGGTCTTGAAGCAGGGATCGCCATCCACGTCGTCAACAACGTCGTCGCCGGGGCTTACGGCGCGCTCACTCAGGACCCGTCCTCGATGTTCGACCGCAGCGCTGGGACCGGCGGGCCGTTCATGCTTGTGCAGATCGCGGCCATCGCACTGTTCGCCTACGCCCTCTACCGACTGGCTCGCCGTCAGCGCCTCGCCGTCCGCTACCAGCCCACCCTCCAGGCCGCTGGGGCTGCCCCCAGCACCACCCCGCCCCAGCCTCACACCGAGGCCGGCGGTGTCGCCGACCGCCGCGGCTGAGACCCCGGGACCCGCCACCGCTGAGTGCGCGAAGACGCGGCCCCGCAGCACCGGGTGTACGAGCGCTGCGGGGCCGCGGCGATACTGGGGGCTCCATCGACAACGACATACGGAGCGCCGTGTCCTACCGCCTTATCGTCACCGACATCGACGGCACCCTGCTGAGCAGGCAGGGCCTGATCCTGCCGGGTACTCGTGCCGAGTTGGCCCGTGCCCGCGCGGCCGGAGCCACCCTCGCGCTCGCCTCCGGGCGCCCCTTGCCGGGCCTGCGTCGACTCGTTCGAGACATGCATCTCGACCCCAGCGGCCTGGTGCTGATCGGAGTCAACGGCGCCGTCGTGGCCGACGCGGCCTCCGGTCAGGTGTATAACCGGCGCGCACTGGAGCCGAGTATCACCGCCCGCATCTGCACGATCGCCCAGTCGTACCCGGTCACGACGATGTTCTGCGCCGGTGATGACCTCATCGCTGCAGATCCGGACGCCGAGCGGGTGGGCATGGAGGTGAAGGGCAACGAGATGAACTTCGTCCACCTGCCCGACATGACCCGTGTCGAGGTCCCGGTGGACAAGGTGCTGCTCTGCGGCCCGAACAAGGTCCTCACCGAGTTGGCCGGTGTCATCCGCGCCGAAGTGGGCCAGGACACCGAGTCATCATTCTCTGCGCCGTACTACTTCGAAGCCACCGCCGCCGGGGTGGACAAAGGATCCGCGGTCCGCGCCTACGCCGAGTCCGTGTCGATCCCGATGGAGCAGGTCGTCGCGTTCGGAGACAACTACAACGATCTGCCGATGATCAACGCGGCCGGGATGGGGGTGGCGATGGGTAACGCAGTCGAGGAGGTCCGCGCGGCTGCCGACCGCGTCACCGCCTCCCACGACGAGGAGGGTATCGCCGAGGTTCTCGCCGACCTCTTCGGCGACGGCAGCCCCGCCGAACGCAGCGAAGAGCTCAAGGCCAACACGATGTATGAGGTCTCTTTCGAGGAGCTCCTGTCACCGGGCGGTGAATGAGTCACCGGGCGCTACTTGGCCTCTGACCAGCGTTGCACCACCGAGATATCGGCGACGAACCGTACCGGGGCGCCGCCGGACCAGCGGCGGGAGGCGTCCTGCAGGCAGGTATCCAACGCCTGCGCTGTGGATTCGGCCAGTTCCTGCGGCACATGCACCAGCAGTTCATCGTGCAGGCATAACACGATGCGAGCGCGAGGGTGCAGCGCCGCACGTACGGTCACGGCCCACGCCTTGAACAACTCTGCCGCCGCACCCTGAATGACCGCGTTGCGCGCGAACCGTCCCCGGGCTGCGGTCAAGGCGGGGTCATCGGGTTGCGGCGCAGTGGGCAGCGCAGCGCCGGTGCGGATGAGTCGACCCCCGTAGGTCCGGACCGGCTCGCCGGCGCAACCGGCCGCGTATGCCCGATCCAGGTAGCGCATCGCCACCGGGTAGGAGCGTTCGAGTCCGCGCAGCGCCTCCCCGGCGGCGCCGCTGCGCTGCCCATACATCGCCGCGAGCACCGCAATCTTGGCCACCGAACGTTCCACCCCGAGCCGGGCCGCCACCGGCGCGTACAGGTCCTCGGCTCGGGAGGCCGCCGCGAACGCCTCGTCCCCGGAGACCACCGCCAGCACGCGAGGTTCGATCTGGCCCAGGTCGGCGCGCACGAAACGGTGCCCCGGCTCGGCCGCGACACCGGGCCGCAATGTGACGGGCAGGTTGTGCAGCCCGCTGTCCGCGCTCATCCTCCCGGCGGCGCCATCGGCGGGGTTCCACTGCCCGCGCAGCCGGTCATCAGGGCCGATATGTTCCTGGATCCAGGCCGGGCCGTAGGTGGTGGCGATCCGTTCCTGCGCCCGCCACGCCAGCAGCGCCGAGACCACCGGGTGGGCGTTGCGGTAGGCCTCCAAGACATGCTTACGGGTGCTTGCCACCTCGATCCCGACACTGGCGAGCAGGTCGCGCACCGCGAGCGGATTGCGCAGATCGATGTGCTCGCGGCCCGGCACGTGGGCCAGCACCTGCGCATCCCGGGCATCGCGCGGGCCCGACATCGGGGAGACGATCTGCAGCAACCGGGCCCGATCCACCGGTAGCCCGTCGCGGGTCAGTTCCGCGCACAGCACCGCCGCCGCTGACTCGGCGTGCACGGTCACCACCAGCCGCGGCCAACAGCGTGCTGCCTGTGCGCGTTGCGCTCGCGCGCAGGTCAGCGCGGCATCCGCCCAACTCAGCAGCAGCTCGTCGTCGTTGCACCAGGTCCCGGCGACAGCGTCGGGACGCAAGTGGCCATCCGGGCGGACCAGCCCGGACTCCGGCGCGGAGTCCATCACCTCGAACAGGTCGCCGGTAGGAGGCGCCGGCACCTGGGCCAGATCCAACCCGTGGGCGGCCGCCCAGGCCTGGCCGGGTTCGCCCTGACCCCCGCCGAAGATGAGCCGGTGCGCCTGCCTCACGTCCCAGGCGCGAGCCGGAGCCAGTCCGGCAGCTATGAGCGGGGCGGCATCCCACTGAGCTGACCACCACGTCCACCGCGGGCGCTCGCTCTCTATCCGGGCCGCTAGTTGCGCGGCCTGCTCCGGCGCCAGGACCACCCGCACGTCTTTACCGACGACCGCAACCCGCGCCGGGGCGTCCCGACGCGCGGCGGCGTTCCCGGCGACCCGAGAGCGCCCAGAGCGCGGCGAGCCCGGTGCCACGACGAAGGCTGCATGCTCGGGTGATCGGCTCACCCGAGGAAGCCTAGGCCTCATCGGCGGCGGCGCCACGCCCCTCCGTGACTAGCCTTTCAATAGCTCGCGACCCAGCACAGCACTCCATCGCAGTGTGCGAAATGCCACATCTGCGCGCGGCTGGGTCCCAATCGACGCAATTAGGGGCGATGACAATTGCGTGTTCGCCCCCCGACGGCGCCTCGGACTGAAAAGCTAGGTGAGCCCAGCACCTGAGAACTAGTTACCTGGACACCAGCCACCCGGCCTCCGAAAGGGGCACCCATGCTCGACAAAGTCGTCACGAGGACCGTGGAACTCCTGTGGAGTACCCCGATGCTCTACCTGGTCCTGCTGGCGGGGCTGTACTTCAGCATCCGCATGCTGTTCCCCCAGATCCGGCGGGTCGGGGACATGGTCAAGTTCCTGTTCGGGGGCGGTGACTCCGCCCAGGGCGTCTCTTCATTCGAGTCGTTCGCGATGGCGCTGGGCGGCCGGGTCGGGGTCGGCAACATCGCTGGTGTCGCCACCGCGATCCACTTCGGTGGACCCGGCGCCGTGTTCTGGATGTGGGTGACGGCGATCCTCGGCTCCGGCATCGCCATCGTGGAGTCATCGTTGGCGCAGGTCTACAAGCAGGACATTCACGGCGAATACCGAGGCGGTCCGGCGTACTACATCGAATACGGGCTTCGCAGCCGCTGGTTCGGCATCGTCTACGCCCTCGCGGCCGTGCTCGCCTTCACGGTGACCGGCCCTTCGATTCAGGCCTTCAACATCGCCGACAGCGCCAACACCGCCTTCTCCATCGACCCCCGCATCACCGGCGTCGTCGTGGCGGCGCTGTTCTGCGCGGTCGTGCTCGGCGGCATGAAGCGCATCGGGCGCGTCTGTGCCCTCGTCGTGCCGTTCATGGCCGTGGCCTACATCCTCACCGCGCTGGTGGTCGTAGGTCTGCACGCCAATGACGTCCCGGCGATGTTCGGGTTGATCTTCCGCAGCGCCTTCGGCGGCGAAGCGATGTTCGGAGGCATGCTCGGCACCGTCATCATGTGGGGCGTCAAGCGCGCCGTCTACTCCTCTGAGGCCGGTACCGGCTCTGGGGCTCAGGCCTCCGCTGCCGCCGAGGTCTCCCACCCGGTCAAGCAGGGTCTGGCGCAGGGCTTCTCGGTTTACGTCGACACCCTGTTCGTGTGCACGATGACCGCGCTGATGATCCTGGCCAGCAACACCTACAACGTGGCGGCCCCCAACGGCAAGATGCTCGTGGAGCACCTGCCCGGGGTGGAGCCCGGCCCGGCCTACACCCAGGCAGCCTTCGACAGCGTGATGCCCGGCTTCGGCGCCGCTTTCATCGCCATCGCGATGTTCTTCTTCGCCTTCACCACGCTGCTCTCGTTCGGCTTCTACGCCGACACCAACGTCTCCTACCTGGTGCGAAACAGCCGCCACCAGCACAAATTGGTCGTTGTGTTCCAGCTTGTGCTCACGGCCTCGATCATCCTGGGTTCGTTCCGTAGCTCCGACTTCGCCTGGGCGCTGGCCGACATCGGCGTCGGCCTCTACACCTGGATCAACCTCATCGCGCTGATCTTCCTGGCGCCCAAGGCCCACAAGGTGTTCAAGGATTACGAAGCGCAGCGCAAGGCCGGTAAGGACCCGGTCTTCGACCCGCGTGCCGTCGGCATCGACAACGCCCCGGTCTGGGACGAGATCGCTGAGCGCCGCCGGGTTGCCGGCACCCTGGACACCCCCATCCGCTGACCCTTCACGCCTGCGCCCCGGATGCACCGCATCCGGGGCGCAGTGCTGTGTTCACGCGGGCAATCCGGGTCCGGCGGGGAGGAGCGCAGCCTCCTTCGACCCGGATCGAGCTATCGCGGGCGCGAATACGCCCGCGAGATGGCGGGTGATGATGCGCTAATTCACGGCCAGATAGAACAGGTGTGGCGATTATGGGCGCAATCGTTATTCAGATGACATATTAGAGTCGAATTTTCTGAAGTAATTCCCTAATCGAGCGGCGCTACCGCGACACGGCGCGTTCAGTGCTGTAAAACTAACCACCATGTCTGGTGCATCACACCCGATTACGCGGGCCACCGGCCCATTTGGCCCAAGAAAGGGGTTCGGTTCATGGACAAGATAATCACGAGAATTGTGGAACTCTTGTGGAGCACTCCCATGCTCTATCTCGTACTTCTGGTGGGGTTGTACTTCACCATCCGACTGGCGTTTCCGCAGGTCTTGCGGGTCGGCGATATGGTCCGCCAGCTCGTCCGCGGCGGCGATTCTGCACACGGCGTCTCCTCGTTCGAGTCCTTCGCCATGGCCCTGGGCGGTCGGGTGGGGGTCGGTAATATTGCCGGCGTTGCGACGGCTATTCACTTCGGTGGACCCGGCGCCGTGTTCTGGATGTGGATCACCGGCATCCTCGGCGCAGCTATCGCCGTCGTCGAATCATCGCTGGCTCAGACATACAAGGAAGAGGTCGACGGCGAATATCGCGGCGGGCCTGCTTTCTACATCGAGAAGGGTCTGAATGCTCGCTGGTTCGGCATGCTCTACGCCATCGCCGCGATCTTCGCCTTCACGGTCACCGGCCCCTCGATCCAGGCCTTCAACATCGCCAGCACCGCCCGGGTCGCATTCTCCTTCGACCCCCGGATCACCGGCGTCGTGGTGGCCATTCTGTTCTGCGCGGTCGTGCTCGGCGGCATGAAACGCATCGGTCGAGTATGCGGTCTGGTCGTGCCGTTCATGGCCGTGACCTACATACTTGTGGCGCTGGTCATCGTCGGTCTGCACGCTGATCAGGTACCGGCAATGTTCGGGCTGATCTTCCGCAGCGCCTTCGGCGGTGAAGCGCTTTACGGCGGCATGCTCGGCGCCGTCATCATGTGGGGCGTCAAGCGCGCCGTCTACTCCTCCGAGGCCGGTACCGGCACCGGGGCCCAGGCCTCCGCCGCCGCCGAGGTCTCCCACCCGGTCAAGCAGGGCCTGGCGCAAGGCTTCTCGATCTACGTCGACACCCTGTTCGTGTGCACGATGACCGCGCTGATGATCCTGGCCAGCAACACCTACAACGTGGTGGGTCCCGACGAGACGCTGCTGGTCGAGAACCTGCCCGGGGTGAAGCCCGGCCCGGCCTACACCCAGGCAGCCTTCGACAGTGTGATGACTGGGTTCGGCCCGGCCTTCATCGCTGTCGCGATGTTCTTCTTCGCTTTCACCTCGTTGTTGTCGTTCGGCTTCTACGCCGACACCAACCTGTCCTACCTGCTGCGCGGGCACCGTCACCAGCACAAGGTCATCGTCGGCTTCCAGCTGCTGCTGGCCGCCTCGATCATCCTGGGCTCCTACCGCTCATCCAAGTTCGCCTGGGCGCTGGCTGACATCGGGGTGGGTATCTACACCTGGATCAACCTCATCGCGCTGGTCTTCCTGGCCAAGAAGGCATACGCCATCTACAACGACTACGAAGTGCAGCGCAAGGCGGGCAACGACCCGGTCTTCGACCCGCGTGCCATCGGTATCGAGAATGCCCCGGTGTGGGAGGCGATCAACGCCCGCCGCAGGACCGCAGAGCGCGACGTGATTACCGACGAGACTCCCACCGCGCCCACAGTTCGTTAGATCTCCTGCAATTGCCCGATTCCGGCGGGCTGAGGTGGACCCCATTCGTTTCACCGCAGCGCCCGGCTCAGGCACACAGCACTGCGCCCCGGCTCCAGACATCCGGGGCGCAGTGCTGCGCGCGCCCCGGATGATTGACTCCGGGGCGCACACGGATCTGAGGGGCGCCGTGCGCGGCGCGTCGGGCAGCGCTGTCAGGTACCGCAGTAGGTGACGTGCGGCGCGGCGCCGGCGGGCGGGGGCTCGGCCAGGTCCTGAAAGTCGGGGCGCTCAACGTAGGGGTGGGTGAGAGCCTCGAGCAGCCGGTGAAAGGGCGCCAGGTCCCCGGCCGTGGCTGCCTCGAGCGCTTCCTCGACGCGATGGTTGCGGGGGACGTACACCGGGTTGATCCGGTTCATCGCCTCGGTGGGCTCATCCCCGGCCAGCAGCACCAGTCGACGCTGGTTCCACCGGTCGAACGCCTCCGGTTGGGTGAAGTGTTCGCGAGCGGTGCCTGCCGCCAGCGCCCTAAAGAACCCGGTGTAGTCGACTTTCTCTTCACTCAGGAGTTGCAGCAGGTCATCGGTCAGTTCGGGGGCGGGTTGTCCCAGCCCCACCTTGGCCGCCATCCCCGCCGATAGCGCCTCTCGATAGCGCGGCGCGAATCCCAGGAGGATTTCGGTGGCCGCCTCGACGGCCGCGTTGAGGTCCTCATCGACCAGCGGCAGCAGCGCTTCGCCGAGGCGGGCGAGGTTCCATTGTGCCGCGGCGGGTTGGTTGCCCAACGCGTAGCGACCTGCGTGGTCGATGGAGCTGAAAACCGTGGCCGGGTGGTAGCTGTCGATGAACGCGCACGGTCCGTAGTCGATGGTCTGGCCGCTTATCGTCATGTTGTCGGTGTTCATGACGCCGTGCACGAAGCCGACGAGCATCCAGGAGGCGAGGAGCTGCGCCTGCACGGCGACAACGTTCTCCAGTAGCCCAAGGTAGGGCGACTTCGCCTGCGTAGCCTGCGGGTAGTGCCGGGCGATGGCGTAGTCGGCCAAGGCGCGCATCACCTTGATCTCACCCTGAGCCGCCGCGTATTGGAAGGTGCCGACGCGCAGGTGGCTGGCCGCGACACGGCACAGAATCGCCCCCGGCAGCATCCGCTCCCGATAGATGCTCTCCCCGGTGCTGACCACCGACAGCCCGCGGGTGGTCGGGATCCCCAAGGCGTGCATGGCCTCGCCCATCAGGTACTCGCGCAGCATCGGCCCGACGGCGGCTTTGCCGTCCCCACCTCGCGCGAACGGGGTACGCCCCGAGCCCTTCAGGTGCAGGTCGTGGCGATCTCCGGCCGGGTCGATGACCTCACCGAGCAATAGCGCGCGGCCGTCGCCGAGCCGCGGCGAGTACGAACCGAACTGGTGACCGGCATAGGCCTGGGCCACGGTGCGCACCCCAGGCCGGGGTTGCCCGCTCAACAGGGCCAGGTCCTTTCGCAGCAGGTCCGGATCGGCGCCGAGCTCTCGGGCCAGGTCGTCGTTGAACACGAGCAGGTGCGGGTCCGGGACTTCGGCAGCCTGCCACGACAGCGACAACTCCGGCACGGCACGTGCGTAGGAATCCTCGAAAATCAGCTGCGAGCGGGTCATGTCAGCGAGGCTACGTGTCCCGCCGCCACCTGTGCACAGGCCGCAGTTTCTTCCGGTGTGACGAGACGGGCAGGTCTGAAACCTGTACGAGCTCGTCTACCTGCGCCAGACTGTCGACACTTATCCCGCCGGTCTCACTCGAGTAGTGCGGCCGCTCATCACGGGAGGCACCGTGACCACGATCGTCCTGTTCCATCACGCGCAAGGGCTCACCCCAGGCATCAGCGAACTCGGCCGAAAGATCGGCGGCCGGGGCCATGTCGTGCATACCCCGGACTATTTCGAGGGGCGCACCTTCGACAACATCCTCGAGGGCTACGCCTACGTCCAGGAGCGCGGCTTCGACAGTTACGACCAATGGGCCGAGCAGAAGGTGGCTGAGTTACCCACGGACGCGGTCTACATCGGCGTCTCCCTGGGGGTTAGAGCCGCCCAGCGGCTCGCGCAAACGCGTTCAGGGGCGCGGGGCGCGATCCTCATCGAGGCTTGCCTGCCTCCGGATGAGTTCGGCACACAATGGCCCGATGAGGTGCCGGTCCAGATTCATGGCGCTCAGGACGACCCGCTGTTCGCGTTGGAAGGTGACCTGCAAGCAGCGCAGGCACTCATCGAGGCGCACGCAGCGACCGATCTGCACACCTACCCCGGAGACAAGCACTTGTTCTGCGATTCTTCGCTGCCGGGCTACGACGCTGAGGCCACCGATCTGCTGGTCGAACGAGTCCGCTCGTTCGTCAGCCGCGTCTGAATTCGATTCAGGACCAATGGCGCGGCCGGTGCAGGCGGGCGGGTAGCCGTGTCGTCGAGTCACCGGTCGCGGCGTTGACCTGAGGTTGGGTCAGGAACAGGGCCTCTCGCAGGTCGGCGCCGCTCACCTCGGCGCCGCGCAGATCAGCTCCGAGCAGATCCACTCGGTACAGCACGGCGCCGTGTAGTCGCGCCCTGAGCAGCAGCGCGCCACGGAGTGAGCAGCCCTGCAGGTGAACGCCGCTCAAGTCAGCCCCGACAAGGTCAGCGCCGGGGCGCAGCCTGCGGCAGGCGCGGGTACGGCGGGTGGAGACACCCCGACGGGCGACGTTTGTACGTGTTTCTTCGCTGACGGCGCCCAGCAGAGAACCGACCCGGGCCCGGATGGCCGGCACCTCGAGTGCAAGCAAGCCCTCGGGGGCGCTGGCGGCAAGGGCGTCGATGTGGCCTGCCAGGTCTCGAGCCACCCCTGCCCGGCTCGACGTGGTGACGACGGGATCAGCCAGGTACCAGAGCATTTCGTGCAGTTGGTGCATCACCGGGAAGAGCGGGTACATCTGCTTTCGCTTCGATAGCCAAGCCTGCTGGCCGCCCAGTGACTGCGTGACCCGCTGTCCGGCGCCGAAGCATTCGAAAACAGTGCAACCGATCCAGCCCTCTTGTCGGAGCCGGGGGTGGATGGTGCAGCGATATTCCTGGTCCAGGTTGCGACACGGTACAGCCCCCGGCTTGTCCTCGGGGAAGTCAGCTGAGCGCGCGAACGGCAGCGCCGTGCAGCACAACCCGACACAGCGGGAGCAGTCAGCCTGCAGCTCGGGGCGCACCGGGCGAGTTTATCGAGCCGCCCGTTCACCCACGCAGCAGGTTGATCGCCAGCAGCAACATGACCACCCCGATGACCGCGTCGATCACCCGCCACGTGCGGGAGTTGTCGAGCACTCCGGACAGGGCGCGCGCCCCGTAGCCCAGCGCGGTGAACCAGAGGGCGCTGCCGCAGACAGCCCCGCCCGCAAAGACCCACCGCGCCGTCCCGTACTGGTTGGCCAGGCTGCCCAGCAGCACCACCGTGTCCAGGTAGACGTGCGGGTTGAGCCAGGTCAGGGCCAACGTGGTGAGGATGACCGATCCCCGTGAGCGAGGCGCGTCCGCTTGCAGCACGCGCGGGCGCAACGCCGAAAGGAAAGAACGCGCCGCCCACCACAGCAGGTACCCGGCGCCGGCCCACCGGAACACGTCCAGGACCAGGGGGAATCGGGAGACCAGCGCACCCACCCCAGCAGTGCCGCCGAGGATGAGCGCCACGTCGCTGAGCAGGCAGATGAGCACGACTGCCCCGATGTGTTCTCGCCGGATGCCCTGACGCAGGACGAAAGCGTTCTGCGCGCCGATCGCCACGATCAACGCCAGCCCGGTCATGAGGCCTACGCCCCAGATGCTCACCATGGGCTCGACGGTAGCCATCGCAGTTAGTGAAGAAAAACGATTGATTCTGCGCCTGCATTAGCGTTGCTTCATGCAGTTGGACCAGTTGCGCACCCTGGTAGCGGTCATCGATGAAGGCTCTTTCGAGGCGGCCGCCGATGAACTGCGGGTGACGCCGTCGGCAGTCAGCCAACGCATCAAGGCGCTGGAGAAATCGGTCGGGCAGATTGTCGTGCGCCGCAGCACGCCGTGCGAACCCACGCAGGCAGGGATCGCGCTGCTGCGGATGGCTCGCCAGGTGCAGACCTTGGAGATCGAGATGCGCGACGCACTCGGCTCAGACGGATCCGCTCGTGCGATGTTCCCGCTGGCCGTGAACGCGGATTCGTTGGCGACCTGGTTCGCCCCTGTTCTGGCTCAGGTGGCCCGATGGGAGGACACCGGTCTCCACCTGCACGTGGAGGATCAAGACCACACGGCACACCTGCTGCGCCGGGGCGAGATCACCGCAGCGGTCACCACGCAAGCCCGTCCGGTGGGCGGGTGCCGCAGTGAACCACTCGGCCGGATGCGGTACGTCCCGGTGGCTGCGCCGAGTCTGCATGAGCGTTTCGTCGCAGGCGGTGTGGTGGCGTGGGACAGGCTGCCCGTGCTGCGTTTCAACGTCAAAGACGCGCTGCAAGAGCGTGCCCTCCTCCAGCGAGGGGTGCAGACGCCTCCGCCCTCGCACACCATCCCGTCTTCGGAAGGGATGCTGGTCGCCGTGCTGGCGGGCCTGGGGTGGGCGATGATGCCCGAGCTCCAAGTGGACGCTGCTTTACGCGCCGGGGCCCTGGTGTTGCTGGAGACCCGACGCCACGAGGACGTGGAGTTGTATTGGCAGAGCTGGGCGTTGGAATCCCGCCGGCTGACGCGGTTGGGCGAGGTCGTGCGAGCCGCCGCAGCCGACACGCTGCGCGGCGGAAACCGTCGGCACTTCTGAGCGCGAGAAGAGCCCAGGCGAGTCGCGCCGATCGCAAGCGCTGGTCGAAGGCGGCGGCGGCAGCCGCTGTGCCGCCGTGACCAGCACCGCGGCATGCTGAGCGCTGCTCGCCCAGAAAAATGTGGCCGGATCAGGCAGCTGGAAGCGTTCACCCGCGGCCCTTCGAGAGACGGTAGCCGCGACAGCGGACGGGCCCCTCGGGCTGGGTATCTAAGGCATACCTTAGGCGCCTACGGTAGGGGCATGAAGTATGTCGCTAATAAGGTCGTCCTTATCGGTACCGGCGCGGTCGGGATGGGGTATGCCTACGCGCTGGTCAATCAAGGTATCTGCGACGAACTCGTGCTGACCGACATCAACGAGACCAAGTCCCGCGGCGAGGTCGTTGACCTCAACCACGGCGCCGCCTGGGCGCCCTCCCCCGTCTCGGTGAGTTTCGGCGGCTATCAGGAGTGTTCCGACGCGGCGATCGTCGTTATCGCAGCGGGGGCAGCCCAGAAGCCGGGTCAGACCAGGCTCGAGCTCGTCGACGTCAACATGCATATTTTTTCCGACATCGTCGCCCGGGTGATGGACACCGGTTTCGACGGGATCATCCTGGTGGCGACCAACCCGGTCGACATCCTCACCTACGCGACGTGGCGCTTCTCCGGGTTGCCGAAGGAGCAGGTCATCGGCTCGGGCACGATCCTGGACACGGCACGCCTGCGGTTCAACCTGGCGCAGTATTTCGAGGTCGCGACCCAGAACGTGCATGCGCTCATCATCGGCGAGCATGGCGATTCGGAACTGCCGGTGTGGAGTTCGGCCTCGGTCGCGGGTCGTTCGCTGCCCAAACGGATCGCGGCTCACCCGCAGATCGCGCCCGATCTCGACGAGATCTTCGTGCGCACCCGCGACGCCGCTTACGGAATCATCGAGGCCAAAGGCTCCACCAGCTACGGCATCGGGATGGGGTTGGCCAGGATCACCCGGGCGATCCTCGGGAACCAGAAGGTCACGCTGCCGGTCTCGGCGCTGCTCGAAGGCGAGTACGGGCACGAGGGCGTCTTCATCGGGGTGCCGGCCAGCATCGGGCGCCGCGGCGTGCGCGAGGTGATGCAGCTCGACCTGGAACCCGAGGAACAAGAAAAGTTCGATGCCAGCGTTGCGACCTTGCGCGCGGTTCAGGACCCGTTCTGGACCACCTCCGCCTGATCACTCACCCGGACGCGAGGCGCCCACTACGCCCACCCTAGGCAGGGCGCCTCGCCCCCAGGAACAGGACCGTCCTGATCACGCATCTGAACGCGACATCCGGGTGATGAACACACCCAGTAGGCAGAGCGCCCCGCCGATGAGCATGACGAGCGTGGGCACTTCGGCCAGGATCAGCCAGGAGAGCAGGATCGTCACCGCCGGGGAGGCGTAGGTGATTGCCGACGTGCGACCGGCCGAGCTACGGGCGAGCACATAGGACCAGGTGGTGAAGGCGACTGCGGTCGGGAACACCCCGAGGAAGACCACGGCCAACGTCGCGCCGGTCGGGGCGGTGCCCACATCGCGCATCATCCGCCCCGCCCACGGCAGCAGCGCGACAGTGCCTGCGGCTGCGCCCAACCAGGTGAGTGTGGTGGCGTCCACGGTGCGAAGGAGTCGCTTCTGCAAAAGGGTGCACCCGGCGTAGAGCACCGCTGCAGCCACAGCCAGCAGCAACCCCAACGGTTCGATGTGACCGGTGGGTGATTGGCTGCCGATGAGCACGACCCCGAGGAAGGAGATCGGGGCGCCGATGAGCAGAGCGCGCGGGAAACCCTCCCCGAGCAGCAGACCGGCGAAGATGACGACCATCAGCGGCGCCGTGTTGACGATCATCGAGGCGGTGCCCGCGTCGATACTCAACTCTGCGGTATTCAGGGCAAGGTTGTAGAGGCAGAACCAGCCCACACCCCAGGCGATCACCAAGGGGACGTCGCGTCGCGGAGGTAGCTTGATTCCTTGATGCGCGGCGATGATCCCCAAGCCTAGGGTGCCGATGAGCATCCGCAGCAGCGCCATCGCGCCCGGGTCGTAATGCGGCCCGGCGAAGCGGATCGCGATGAATGCCGAGGCCCAGAACAACACCGTGATCGCGGCTGCCGCAACCACCTTGAGATCCGTGCCGCCACCGTTGCCCACGGCGCGCGACACTCCACCATCCACCCTGTTCACCGCCCCATCCTCGCCCACCCCAGCGAACGTGCTGCGCGGGCCCGCCTGCAGCACAGGAACACCCCCTCCCCGCGCGAGCCGTCAATTGCAGGTGACGGCTCG
This sequence comes from Gephyromycinifex aptenodytis, assembly GCF_012277275.1. Classification (GTDB taxonomy): domain Bacteria; phylum Actinomycetota; class Actinomycetes; order Actinomycetales; family Dermatophilaceae; genus Gephyromycinifex; species Gephyromycinifex aptenodytis. Next base: position 1,981,847 of record NZ_CP051155.1, read on the forward strand.
CCGCTCACCCCCCGCGAGCCGTCGATTTCAAATGACGGCTCGCGGGGTGTCACGAGGGCTGGAAGGGGCGGCGAGGGCTGGCAAGCCCCAATCTAGGCAGGCATGGGCACTATCGCTAATCAGCGTTCCCCACGCGTGCCCCGATGATGCGCACTGCATACCGAGCATATTCACGAGCTACTTCCTCGGGCGACAGCGGACCAGCGACGCGATACCACTGGCAAATCGACGTACACATTGTGGAAATGGCACGCCCCGCGGCCGACACGTCCTGCTGCGGGGCTAGTCGGCGGTGCACACAAGACGTAATCTCAGCTTCAAGCCTGCGCTGGACGTCGTTGCGACGGCGCGCGATCCGCAACCGCTCCACCCCCTGCAAGCTGCGCATCTCGCTAGCACCGATGAACGCCAGGTCGCGCCGACATGCGTGAAAAAGAGCCAGCGCCTCAACGAGGCGCTCGAACCTTCGAGTTGGCACAAGTTGATCAATCAAGGCCTCGCGCATGGCCGCATCTAGACGCCATTCGAGATCATTCATTGCCAGTTCTAAAATGCGTACCAGAAGCAACTCTTTACTGGCGTAGTGGTGGTACACGCCGGTGACCGACATGCCGGCATGCTCCGCGATGACTCTCATCCCCGCACCGTGGTAACCGAATTCTACAAAAGCACTGATTGCACCAGCCAGCGCTGGATCTAAGGGCAAATCGTCAAACCGACGCCAGCTGGACACCCCAGCTACGGCAGAGACACCCTCAATGACCGCCCGCTCCTGCACCTGCGGATCCGGACCATGCAGTAGCGCACGATCGCTGGCCCCGAGCGCTTGGGCGAGCGCGTGCAACCGGTCCGCATCGACCCTGGTCCGCCCCCGCTCTATGGCACAAATCGTCGCCGGACTGACATCTACCGCGTCCGCCAGCGACCTGATCGACAGCCCTCGCCTCACGCGTGCCTGCCGCACGGCAGCACCGAGCAGCTGCCGCTCCGCCTCCTCCCTCCTGCCCATGGCGTTCAAGATATCTGAACACCGCTATGTCTTGACCGGGCCCTGCTGACTGCCCAAGATTGGGATCCATCGGCGGTCGACCGTTCGATCGTTCGGCATTCCGCGACGTAGGAGGACGACGATGTCTGAAAGCCCGGCGCTGAGCGAACTGCTGAAAGACGCCCCGACCAACTGGGGAAAATGGGGCCCGGATGACGAGGTGGGCGCCCTTAACTACCTCACCGCCGAAGAAGTCATGCGCGGTATTTCCAGCGTTAAGAGCGGGCGCGTCTTCACCCTGCAGCGCATGATCGGCGACCCCAAGGGCGACCCCGTCTGGCCCGGCCGCACCCCAGCCGTCCGGACGCAAATCCTTGACGAATCGGACTGGGACGAAGGCGGCAAGGGGCCCGACTTCCCTGGTGGCCTCCACTACGCCGACGACAAGATCGAGGCGTTCCTCCAAGGATCCACGCAGTACGACGCGCTCGGGCACCTCTGGTTCGACGGCAAGATCTGGAATGGTCATTCCGCCGACACGACTCGAGGCGGCCTCGAAAAAGCCTCGATCATGCCGATCGCCAACCGCGGCGTCGTCGGTCGCGGAATCCTGCTCGACATGGCGCGCTGGCGCGGCAAAGACAGCCTAGATTCCGCAGAGACCTTCACCCATGAAGACCTGATGGCCTGCGCAAAAGACCAGGGAACAGAGATCGCCAAGCGGGACATCATCATCATCCGTACGAACTACATGCAGCAGTTCCACACGAAGGGTGACGCCTTTTACGAGAACTTCTGCGAGCCCGGCCTGGTCTATTCACCCGAGCTTGTCGAGTGGTTCCAAAAGATGGAAATCCCCAACCTGGCGACCGACTCGATCGCCAACGAGGTCACCTTCGACCCCAACACGGGCGTCGCTCTCACGCTGCACTGCGCCTTGATGCGAAATCTGGGGATCGCCCTGACGGAAATCTGCGACCTAGAGGAACTAGCAGCTGACTGCGCCGAAGACCGGCAGTACACCTTCATGTACGCCGCGGCTCCGCTGAAGGTGAGCAAGGCGGCAGGCACCCCGGTCAATCCACTCGCGATTAAATGAGCGCTCAACCAGATCGGCCGCGGCTCTGCTTGCACCCCTCGGCCGGTCCGGATGAAATCGTGCCTGAGCACGGGCTTCGCTGTCATCGCGCTGCCCAGCGCGATGACCGAACCCGATGAGGGAGTTCTAACGCGAAATACGGAACTAGAGATCCGCCGGGAACGTGACGAATACCGTCGTAGCGGCCTGCCCTGGAGGATCAGCAGAGCTGCCGATGAGCGCTGCCAGCTGTTCATCGGCATGGGCCGCGTCGACACCGACGCCGACACGGAACGCTGCCGCCAGCAGTCCCTGGTTTTAGGCGAATGTGACGGTCCGGTCATGGAGATCGTCAGGCACCTACCGATCTTCGGGTACCAGGATCAGCATGGGCATTCGGAACTGCGGTTCACCGGCTGCCGCGTCCCCGCTACCGACCTCCGCGGCGAGCAGAGTGGCGGGTTCGCGATCGCGCCTGCGCACCTCCACGCCTGGGCTCGCGCCCTACGCGTTGCCGCTGGCCCCGATGCCGTGCACCGGCGCACTATCGCGCGACGCGAACTCAAACGCACCCGCCCATCCCTGGGCTGACACCCGACCGCCCATCCCATAGGAGCCCCTCATGACCTACACCCCAGCCAACCCGGAGAGCGTTTTCACCTACGGCGCCCCCCAACTCAAGTTCGGGCACGGAGCCTCGGACGAGATCGGCTACGACCTATCTTTGACCGGCGCCACACGTGTCCTCGTCGTCACAGATCCCGGCGTTGCCGCCACCGGCATCGTCCAACGAGTGGCGGAGCAGATGAGCCAATTCGGCATCGAGGCGTTGATCTACGACCAGGTACACGTCGAACCGACCGACGAGAGTTTTCAGCACGCCATCGATCACGCCAAGGATCATGGGCCTTTCGACGCTTATGTCGCTGTCGGTGGCGGTTCGAGCATCGACACGGCCAAGGCCGTCAACTTGCTCATGACCAATCCCGGCGAACTCATGGACTACGTCAACGTTCCCGTCGGGGGCGGCAAGAACCCCTCCAACCCGCTGAAACCACTGATCGCCGTGCCCACCACCACCGGAACGGGCGCGGAGAGCACCACCATCTGCGTGCTTGATGTGCTCGCCCAGAAGGTGAAGACCGGCATTAGTCACGCCCGACTGCGCCCCACGATGGCGGTCGTCGACCCCCGGTTGACGATGACACAGCCGGCAGAGGTCACTGCAAGCGCAGGCATGGACATCCTCTGCCACGCCCTTGAGAGTTGGACCGCACGGCCGTACACCAGCTTCGAACACAAGTCGCCTGAGGAACGCGTCCCCTATTGCGGCGCCAACCCTGTGGCGGACATGTGGTCCAGCAAGGCGCTGACCCTGCTGGCAACGTCGTTCAGGCAGTCCGTACGCCACGGCGATGACGAGCGAGCCCGCAACGACATGGCCCTGGCAGCGACGTTCGCAGGTATGGGATTCGGGAACGCCGGTGTGCACATCCCACACGCGAACGCCTACCCCATCGCCGGGCGCGTGAAGGACTTCCGTCCGGGAGGCTATCCCGGGGAGGAACCGATGGTGCCGCATGGAATGGCTGTCTCCTTGACCGCTCCGGAGGCTTTCCGGTTCACCTTCGACACCAACCCTGAGCGTCATATTCAAGCGGCTCGGATGCTTGCCCCCGAAGCCGAGATAACTAGCGACCCCCGGGACTTCTTGCCAGGAGTCCTTGCAGACCTCATGCGCGACATCGGCATCCCCAACGGCATCGAGTCAGTGGGTTACGACGAATCCGATATCTCGGGTCTCGTCGCTGGTGCCGTCAAGCAGCAGCGCATCCTAGCCGCTGCCCCAAAACAGGTCACTGAAGATGATCTCTACGGCATCTTTCAGCAATCGCTTCAGCTCTGGTGATCCGGCGCCGCGCCTTGACCTGATGGTCAACGCCGGCCGCCCGCCGGGTTTGAGTCGTCGTGCCTGCCGCCGGTATCTCTAGTCTGCTGCCCCTGGAGATGCAGACACCGGCGCGCATCGGTTGCCTTGTCGGCCTGCGATAGCGATGGCTACTCCGGGAGGGCTGCATCGGAGATTCCGGTGATGCCTATGTCGGAGTGGCAATCGCTAGCACGTCGCTAGCCTTGGGTAATGAACGACATGGAGCGCCTGAGTGACGCCGCGACAGCGGTCAGCAGGAAGATCCGCACCGTGGGCGTCAACGGAGCCGGGCCGTGGCAAGGCTCCATCCCCGTCGCCGAGGAGCATCTGCGTCACCATCGGGGGGTTGAGGCTGCCATCGGGCGGCTCATCGCCACCCACGTGCGAGTGACAGCTGCGACCGGGTTCGCTTCCAACGTGGGCGGTTTGGTGACACTGCCGCTGTCGATCCCGGCAGATGCGGCCTCCCTCTGGATGCTGCAGGCACGACTAGCCGGCTCTATCGCTCACCTGCGCGGCTATGAAGTGCACTCAGAGGAGGTGCAGAGCATCATCCTGCTCAGCCTCATCGGATCCGCCGGCGCTGAGGCATTGAAAGAGGCCGGGGTGAAAGTAGGTCAGAAGGGGGCGATCTCCCTGATCAACAAGGTTCCCGGTAAGGCGCTGCTTGAGATCAACCGCCGTGTGGGCTTTCGCCTCATCACACGCGCCGGCAGCACAGGCGTAGTGAACCTGACCAAGTTCGTCCCACTGGCCGGAGGAGTCGTCGGAGGAACCGTGAACGGTGTCAGCACCAAAGCAGTAGGCGGATGGGCCAAGCGCAACTTCCCCGCAGCAGAGACCGTGACCGACTCCGTCGCACTGCAGGACTAGGCGCCAGACTGAGGCAGCTACGTGAGCTACCGAACGCGCTGGAACCAATGCTGATATTTAGGTTTGACTCGGGCGATGATTCTTTTCCGGCTGGGCTTTCTTGGCGGATGGTGACGTCACGCAGCAGCTGCGCAGGAAGTTTATCCGGCAGTAGCTACTGGTCTTCTCGGCTAGATCTGTCGCCAGCTAAGTCGTGCAGAATGCGACCACGCATAAAGGTGGGTGTTCCCGGATCACCAATCCGGGAACACCCACTTCTAGTAGTTACTCAGTCTCGCCTGGTCACTTGATCGATTCGGCCTGGATCGAGTAGCCCATGACTTCGCCCACGTCGGTGACCTCACCGGTCACCGTAACCTTCTGGCCCGTCGAAAGTTCCGCGACAGTGTTCTTTTGCTCATCGTCAATGAAAACCTGAATGCCTGACAGGTCGAACTCGTCCGAGCCGCGGATGCTGAAGTAGGCACCCGAGGCGTCAATGTTGGAGACGACTCCGGTCGTCGTGACACGCTTACCCTTATAGGTACTCGAGGCCTTCAGGGCGTTGTCTTTAAGGTCTGCCGTGAGCTTGTCGGCAGACACCGTGACGGGTGCCTCCGCTGCTGCATCCGGCTGTGCAGATGAGTCGGTGACAGCCGGGGCAGTGCCTGACTTCGACGAGCTCGCGTCGTCACCCCCGCCACTCAGAGCCACTGCAATCACGACTAACAGCAGAAGGCCCAGCAGCCAGAACCGCTTTTTCTTATACCACGGGCGCGTCGCCTTGGCGTAAGCCTTGTCGGCTTTCCTCTGGGCCTTCGCGTCGGGCGCATGCATGGCAGACATAGCGGGGGGAGCTCCTTTTAACTTACAACAGGGCGAGTTGCCGAGGAGCGGTCCCTCGGACAGTTACTACATCGCTCCAGGCCCCTCCAGTGTTACTGGTGGAAGCGCTTTTTCGGGATTTAGAAATTTCGCTCCCGATCTAGCCTCAGGAAAAAACCTGACATATTCCATGGGCTAGTGGGACTAGCCGTTACCGACTCCGTCGCACTGCAGGACCAGATGTGTGGAGAGCCCACCGACGGGGGCGTATCCAGGGCGATGGAAAACGCAGCCGCTGATAGCGGGCCCGTTGGTGACATCATGCGCGAGGACCCCATCCCCGCTGCGCAGTCAACGCGAGGACGACGAATCCATCCGCGAGGCTCAAGCGGGGTCTCCTCATGGGGTTGCGGTCTTCGAAATCCGCAGCAGCAGCCACAGCAGCACCGGTGCGCCGCAGAAGGAGGTGACCAGGCCAACAGGCACAGCGTAGGGAAACAGCGTGCGAGCGGCGAGGTCTGCCCCCACGGTGAGCAGCGCACCCACCGCAGCGCCCCCGAGAACAGGCGGACCAGCCGTGCGCAGCAAAACGGCCGCGACCTGCGGCGCGCAGAAGGCAACGAACGCGACCGGGCCTGCCACCGAACACGCTAGAGACGCCGCCGCGAGGCAGACGAGCGCCTGAACGAGCTGGGCGAGCGGCACCCGCACGCCCAGTGACCGGGCCGTCAGTTCGTCGAAGCGCAGCAGGTCGAGGGTCCGCGCTGTGAGTACGGACAGCACGAGTAGGAGCACGGTCCCCCATGCCGCCGGAGTCACCAGCGCGAGAGAGGCCGCCGACAGGGATCCGGTGAGCCACACCGTGGCCGTCGCGATGTCGGGCAGGTCGGCGCGAGCGAGTAACCACGACGACAGCGCCGTCAGTCCGGCGTTGACACCGAGGCCGACGAGAATGACCCGTCGGGCATCCACACCTCCGTTCCAAGCCAATGCGACAACCAGCAGCCCCGCCAAAACCCCGCCGAGGCACGCGGCGACCGCCACTGAGGAACCCGCCGCTCCCGGCACGAAGGATCCGGCCCCCGCACCGAGGAGTGCCGCCACAGCCGCGCACGACGCGCCCGCAGTCACACCCACGATGTCGGGGCTAGCGAGCGGGTTGCGCAGCAAGGACTGGCTTATCGCCCCCGACATTCCGAGGCACAGCCCGACGACGAGAGCACCCGCGACGTGCCCGGCCCGCAGTTCGTACACGAGGAAGGCCTGCGGCGCGGACGGGTCGCGCAGCGCGGCGAGCGCCTCGACCGGGGGAATCCACACCTCCCCGGCACACAGGTCCACGAGAGCAAGCGCCAGGGTGACGAACACGATGAGACCGAAAACGATGGGCCGCCTCATCGGACGCTTCCGAGACGGCGGGCGAGCACAACGAAAAGGGGGGCCCCGAGGAGAGCGAGCATGATGCCGACGCTGACCTCGGAAGTGGTGAGAACGACTCGCCCGAGGACGTCGGCGGCTAGCAGCACGGCCGCGCCGGCAAGGGCTGAGGTTATAACGACCGAGATCGGCCGGGCGCCGACGAGGCGGCGAGCGGCGTGTGGCGCTAGGAGGCCGATGAAGCCCAGGGTTCCGCACAGGGCCGTGGCCCCGCCAGCAAGGAGCACGACAGCGCTGAGGCCGACGAAGCGATCCCGGACCGCGTTGCGGCCCAACGAGGACGCCAGATGGTCGCCAAGCTCGAGCCCGGCGAGGGACGGGAGGTTGACGACGGCGGTGAGTAGTCCGAGGAGAAGGACGGGGGCGACGTCGACGAGTACCGTCAAGTCCCGCCCGGAGGTTGTACCAATGCTCCACATCTGGAAGGACTTCATCGCGCGCCGGTCGAGAAGAAGTACGGCGCTGGTTGCAGAACCGAGTAGGGCGGACAGTACAGCGCCGGTGAGGACGACCGTCGTCATCGGTTCGAAGGCTGTGACGCGGGAGGCGAGCCACAGGACGACCGCCCCCGCGAGGACTGCTCCACCAACGGCGAACCACACGTACCCGGCTGGGGAGGTGACACCGAGGTGGAGCATGGCGACGACGACGCCGAGGGAGGCCCCTGAAGTGACGCCGATGAGACCGGGGTCGGCGACGGGGTTGCGGGTGTGCGCCTGGGTCAACGCGCCCGCCGCGCCGAGGGCTGCGCCTGCAACGACTCCGAGAACGGTGCGTGGCACTCGCAGCCCGTTGACGACGGCGTCGACCTCGGGAGTTGCAGAACCGCGCAGGGCGGCCCAGACAGTGCCCGGGTCGATGCTGGTGGAGCCCACGGCAAGACTCGCGGTAGCGAGCCCGATGATCAGACACAGCAGTGCGACCACGGCAAACGGGACACGCCTGCTCATGGGTGGGCCACAGGACGGGCAGCTGCGAGCACGGCAATGACTTCGGCGACGGCGTGGCGGCCCCCGCGCAGGCGTACCTGTGCGACGGGACCGATCGTGACCGCACCCCAGCCCCGCATGCTCTGCAAGGTCACCACGGAATCCTCGTCCCCCAGACCAGAACCAAAGGACTGGCTAGCCGTGGGCCCGCGCCCCAGGCCGTCACGTCAGCATCGGGGGTAGCGAGCGTGCCGTCCGCTTCAGTGGCGGCGCCACGGGTCCGCGCCGCCACGAGAGCTTCAGACATCGCCGTCCTCGCCCTCGGTGTGGTGGTCGTGGTTCGAGGTGCCACGGCGCCAGTAGCCATCGACATCCCAGCTGTCGCGGTCTAAGCCGACATCTCTGGACAGGTAGCGACGTAGGCCCTTGATCGAGGTCGACTCCCCCGCCACCCAAACGAAGCCCTCCCCCTCGTTCGGGAACGGATGGGCCCGAACGGCGTCATCGAGCAGGGTCGTGGTGCCAGGTTCAGCGTTGCCGCGGTGCAGCCAGTGAACGGTGAGGTCGGCGGCGCTGTCGAGGTGGATCTCGTCGCCGGCATCTTGGACCTCCACGTAGGCCGTGACGGCGACGCCGGGTCGCAGACCCTCGAGCCAACGGGCCATCGCGGGAAGTGCCGTCTCATCGCACGCGAAGACCTGCCAGTCGCAGACGTCGTGGACGCGGAAGGCACCACGGGGACCGAGGATGCCGAGCTCGTCGCCCACCTGAGCCGTCCGCGCCCAGGTGCACGCCACGCCATCACCGTGCAGGACGAAGTCGATATCGAGGCGCAGCGTGTCGGGGTTGAACGCGCGGATCGTGTAGTCGCGGTAGGTGTACCCGGCGGGCGACCAACGGCCGTCGACGAGCTCGGGCAGGACGGCCCGTCCGGTCCCCTCTGCGTCGAAGAAGAGCTTGACGTGATCCTCGGGGGCGACGGTGGGGAGGTCAGCGAGGTCGGCGCCAGTGAAATGGACACGGACCATCCGCCGGGAAAGGCGGGTTGTACCCGTGACGGTGACGCGGCGCGGGCGCAAGTCGAACAAGTACTGGGCGATCTTTTCGCCATCGACGTCGGGTTCGTAGTGACGGGGCACGAAGGTGCTCATGTCAAGTCTCCTAGGCGGTGGTGGGCGGGCGAGGTTCCCCTAGTTCAGGCGGGTCGCCGGACAAGGCGCCGGAAGACTCGGGGTCGCGCACGAGGGTGCGCAGCGCGGGGCGAGTGAGCAGGACAGCGGTGCCCGCCGCCGCGAGCAGGCCGCCTGCGGCGATGGCGAAAGGCACACCGACGCCGCGAGCAACGAGCGAGAGCAGGGGCCCGCCAAGGCTGTCGCCGACAGTCACCTGCGCGCTCCACAGGCTCTGTACCCGTCCCCGTAGCCTGTCGGGGGTTCGCTCGGCGAGGATGGTGAAGCGCAGGATTTCGGCAATGACATCGCAGGCGCCCACGAAGAACATCGCGCTGACAGCGAGCACTATGGTGGGCGCTAGCCCGAAGGCGGCGATACCCAGGCTGCCGAGGAGTAATACAACGCCAAGGACGACGCCGACACGTCGCACGCGCGGCACCCAACCGCTCGCCGTCGTGGCGACCAGCGCGCCGACCGAGGTAGCAGAGAAGATGAGACCGACGTCCTGAGGCCCCCCGCCGATCGTGCCCTCGACGAGCTCGGGGATGAGCACGTGCGGGGAGGCGAGGAGGATCTGTAGAAAGCCGAGGACGAGGACCACGGCGACGACAGGCTCGCGGCCCGCGAACGTCACTCCTTCGACGAGGTCGGCGCCCCAGCCGGCGAGGCCCTCGGCGATCGGGGCAGCTCCGGGACCTCCGCCGTCGGGAGGCAGGGGCCGCAGCCGAACGAGGAGGAGCCAGGAGATCCCGCTCACCCCGGCAACGGCCCAGTAGACAAGGCCCTGGCTGCCGTAGCCCGCAAGCAGGCCCGCGACCAGCGGCGACGCCGCCGCACCGAGGTCTACTGAGAGCGCCATGAGCGCCCCGGTGGCGGGCAGCATCGCCGGCTCCACGACGGCTGGGACCGCCGCCCCGAAAGCCGCCGCACCCGCGGCTCCCGTCACGCCGTCCCACACCGCGAACAGGTAGAGGACAGCGACGGACGGTTCCGGAAACGCAGCGTTAACCGCTAGAGCGACGAACCCGACGACGGCTAGTGCCCGAGAGACGAGGATGACCCGCCTCCGATCTACACGGTCGGCGAGCACGCCACCGATGAAAGAGCCCACGAGGGTGGACAGCCCGAGGACGGTGTTGACGAGTGCCACTTGCAGCGACGAGTCCGTGAGGTCGTAGGTCTGCACCGTCAACACGACCATGAGCATGCCTAGTGCGAAGGTCGAGATGAGCCGTCCGGCAAAGAGCAGCCGGTATTGGTCGTTGACCTTCAGAGGTGTGAGGTCGACAACCCAGACGTCTGGGTCGAGCAGGCCCCTCACGGCACGGGCTGGGTGGTGATATCTGTCCGGCTCTCCTCGAGATGGGCGAGAGCTTGGGGCCGGATCACGGGACCGGGCACGCTCACGCACTCATTGATGTCGACGCGCGGTTCCCGTCCCGACGGGACGGCGTCGGCATGCTCGGCCGAGGTAAGGAGTCGGGGCAGGTGGATGAGGCCGTTGAGTTCGATCCCCTCCTCGACCGTGTAGCGGGAGCAGTCGCCGTCGACGAAGTGGGCATGGAGCACACCCTGGGAGCGCGTAAGCCGGAGCCCGGTCATGGGGATGTCCTCTGAGGTCACCTTGGTCAGGAGAGCTTCTTGAGAATGGTCTCGAACCCCTCGAGGGACTTCAGACCGGTCTCATAGCGGTCGGCGAAGAAGTACGGCAGTCCGTAAGCGTGCCCGGCTTTGACGGCCGGGATCGTGGGGTACGTCGGCAACTTTTGGAGCTCGACCGCGCCCTCGCCGGGCTTGCCGTCAACGGTCTGCTCATACAAGACGACGGTGGCGTCGTGGAGACGAGTCAGCTGCTCGGCTGACAAGAAGGTGGCGTTCTGCTTGGTCTCCTGCGCGGAGACGGAGGTGAGCGTTCCGCCAGCGTCGGTAATGGTGTCACCCGGCCACGAGATGGGCGAGTACACGTTGACCTCATTGAAGTAGTCGAGGGGGGCGAAGATGTTTTTCGACAGGACGTCTGCGTAGGTCTTCTTGATCTCGGCGGCCTTGGCCTCGTAGGCCTCCTTAGCCTTCTTCGCGTCCTCGCCGTCCCCCAGCGCCTGGCTCATCTTCAAGGTGGCGTCCTTGGTCTCAGCGGAGCCGGTAGCACGGATAAGGACGGTGGGGGCGATGGCGTTGAGCTTGGCCCATTGGGCCTTAGCCTCGGCGGAAAGCTCTTTCTCCGTACCACCTCGGACGAATCCGATCATGAGATCGGGCTTGAGCGCGACGATCTTCTCGTACTCGGGCCCGTCCTTGCCGAGGACGAGGGGAAGGTCCTTGACCTTCGCGTACTCCTCCGGGAGGAAGGAGTCGGCGTAGTCGCCATCCATGGTCGCGACGGGCGTGATCCCGGCGCCAAGCAAGGGCCCGACGCCGCCCTCGAGAGCAACAGCGCGCTTCGGCGCCGTCGGGATGGTCACGGGACCGAAGGCTGTCTCGACGGTCCGGGTCGCGGCCTGCGTCGACGAGGATGCCGATGCGGAAGCTCGTGTTTCCTCCGGCGAGGTACCGCCGCAGGCGGTGAGGGTGAGGGCGGCACTGAGCAGCATGGGTAGTGCAGTCGTGATGCGCATGGTGAGTCCTTCTCTGAGGGGTACGGGAGCACTCGTGATCAGTGGGTTTGGTGAGGCGTGTTAGTCAGGCGCTGACGACAGCGGCGTGCGCGACGGTGAGAACGTCGTTGACGGTGTTGCATGCCAGACCGTTGCAGCCCATGGGTAGACCTCGCGCCCGCCATTAACCTGCGAGCGGGCTGAGATACGGCCCTGGTGGTCATGCGATCTTTGGAATCGGACGGCGGCGGGGCACGACCAGGGGAGTCCCTGTCTCCGGGTCGGGGACGACCCGGGCGGCGAGACCGAAAACCTCGCCGACGATCTCGGCGGTGACGACGTCCGCGGGAGTCCCGGAGGCGACGACCCGGCCGGCGTGGACAACGACGACGTGATCGGCGTAGCGGGCGGCGAGACCGAGGTCGTGCAGGACAGCGACGACGGCGCCGCCACGGTCAACGAGAGCGGCACATACGTCGAGTACGTCGACCTGGTGTGCGATGTCGAGAAAGCTGATCGGTTCGTCGAGCAGCAGCGCGCCGGTGTCCTGCGCCAGGATCATCGCGATCCACACACGCTGGCGTTGACCGCCTGAGAGCCGAGCCACCGGACGGTCCGCGAGGCCGGTCGTGGCGGTCACTGCCAGAGCGGCGTCCACGGCGGCCCGGTCGGAGGCGGTGGGTGGGGCGAAGGGGCGTCGGTGGGGTTGTCGCCCGCGTAGGACGAGGTCGCGCACGATGATTCCATCGGGAGCGCTGGGCTGCTGCGGGAGGACGGCGAGGGTACGGGCTAGCTCTCGCGGGGAGAAGGATCTGCTGTTGCGCCCACGGACGAAGACCTCGCCAGCCTGGGGACGGAGCAGGCGAGCAAGGGAGAGCAAGAGGGTGGACTTGCCGCACCCATTAGGCCCCACAACCGCGGTGAAAGCGCCATCGGGGATCGAGACGTTAACGCCGTGGAGGACTGCTGGTCTGCCCGGGTATCCGACGACCAGCCCGCGCGCTTCGAGCAGGGCGCTCACGAAGCTGACACCATCGAGGGATGCGATCCCGAACGGCCCACCTCGGGGTGCGTCCCGATAAGTGCGCCGACGATCTCACAGGCTCGGGCGGCGAGGGCCCTCAGCGGGAGAACGCCACGACCGTGCTGATGCCGGGACTGCCCCATGAAGACGAGCCGCCGGGTGTCCTCGACGTCCCACGTCGCAGTGAGGTCGTGTCGAGCTAGGGTGCGGCCCAGGTCATCACGGCGCAATAGCGCGGCGTCAGTATCCAGGAGCGCGGCCGAGTTGGGCGGCTCGTAACCGGGGGCGCAGATACTGACGTCGGCCGGGAGCGCCGTATTGGTTGCGCCAGGTCCCTCGCGGTCTGAGAGGACGGTTCTGCCACTGACTGCCGCGTCGTTCGCCAAGACGTGGTTGGTGTCGAGGCGGCCCGGCTCGGCGGGGCCCTGGGACGGCGGCTGTTCGGTCTTGATAACGGGTGCTTTCGTACGTCGGGCTGGTGCCGCGAACTGGTCTATGCGCGCCACTGCCAGGTCGATCTGGGATCGGTTGCTGCGATAGAAAGCGGCGGGGAAACGTGGCTCCAGGTCGTGGACGAGCACCGGGGCACAGTGCGGTTGAAAGGGCCTCTGCCTGACGTTCCCAGGCGGGAAGGCCGTGGCACCCAAGCGATAGGTGGGGTGCCGGGAATCGCCACCCCCCTCCCCGCGTGAAGTACCGCTTGCATGACACAGACCTTAGCAAGGTAAGCCTTACCTAAGAAGACCCCCTCATGCGCATACCGCCAGAGTCAGGCACCGAAAAAGGCCAGGGTGAAGGTAGGTCAGAAGGGGGCAATCTCTCCGTCGCACTGCAGGACCAGACGCCGGGAGAGCCCACCGACGGGGGCGTACCCAGGGCGATGGAAAAACGCAGCCGCTGATAGCGCGCAGGGTCTCCTCGACCTCACGGCGGTCTGAACACGGCCTCGTACTAGTAGGCCGTGCGAACCAACCGAACCTGAACGGGCGCGTTAGTTATCCGGTACTGCCGCCCCGGAGCCGAGGCGAGGACACAGCAGCTCACCCCATCAATGCGGCTCGACCGAACGCTGGCACCCCGCCCCTGAAAACCGGTCGCCTACCGGACAGACCCCGAGCTGCCCGGGTCAGAAGATCCGGTAGCCGGCCTTGGCAAGCGTGAAGCCGTGGCGGGTGGTCGTGTTGATGCAGGTCACCCCGGTGGTGGCCGAGGTGCAGGAGATTTGGGTGCTGTTGAGCTTCCACCCGTACGGCAGGACGGCCTGCGGGCCCGCCTGTGTCGCAAGGGGCTTAAGGCCACTCTTGCGGAACCAGTTCTGCGTGCGGAAGGCCGTGCCTGCCAAGGTGTCACTGATGCACCCGGGCGCTGCAGTGCGGCGGAGTTCGAATGCCTGCCCGTATTCGAGCTCACACGTGCTGGGACGAGTCGGAAGCACGTACGCAAACTGGTTGATGTCGCACCGCACGTCGCTCGGTCCTGCGAGACAGGCAACGTTGCCGCTCGGAGTGACGAACGCGAAACCGCCCGGAGAGCTGACGGTCTTGCCTGCGGCGGGCGCCTTCTTGGGCTTGGCGGGAGCGGGCTTCGGCTTAGCTGGCGCCTTCTTGGGTTTGGCGGGAGCGGGCTTCGGCTTAGCTGGCGCCTTCTTGGGCTTTGCTGAAGCACCCTTGGTGAGCTTTTCGCAAGCGATGCCGTCGCGGTCACGGTCGAGGGTCTTGGGCAGCGAGTTGTAGAGCGCGGTATCGACCTTGAAGTTGCGGACGCGCGTCGACGACGTCTTGTCGACGGCACCCTTTTTGCCGACACCGTTGGGATAGACACGGTTGAGCGCGGCGCAGTTCTTGTACTTGGAGGCGCTGGGAGCGGCCTGCGCACTCGGTGCAGCCACAACCATCGGGGACACGGCCAACACGGCCACCATCGCGAGCTTCAACCTACGAGACATGACTACTCCCCCACCAGAATCGGCCGTGCCGACGCCCCGCCGACACCTGAAAACCCTACCCTTGACTATCTCTCAAATACCTTGAGCGCGAGCCGAATTCAGGCCGTTTCCCGACGATGTCGTCCGACGCATCGACGTGTACCTGCCTCGTAGCCCTATCGGCGCGAGACCGCGCGTTATGAACGGGACACCGCCACTGCCAGGGCCCTGACGAGCTCAGCTCGTTGGCTCAACTGCCGGCAGGCGCCGTGCGCTGAAGATCGGGCGCGGAACGGGCCCGGAGAACGCGGGCAGGTGCGCCACGAACACCAGGGCCCAGCCGATGGCCCACAGCCAACCCGACAGGTCGTTCAGTTCCGCCAGTCGCGTCACGGCCGACAGCATGACGGCGAGGAACCCGAGCAGGGCCGGAGCGCGCACATGAAGGTAGCCCCCGCCGCGACGAGCCGGAGCCCGCGACATCACCGCGATGACCAACCCGCCGAGCGCACCGATGGTCAGGCAGTGCGATGCGGTCATCGGTTCGAGAGGGACGACGCCCAGACGACTGAGCCCCCACAGCACCAGGCCGACGGGAATCCAGCAGAACGCCACGAGCGTCATCAGTGCCAGGCTGTCGTGGCGCGCGTTACGGTACGGCCACCGTGCCATGTGGGCGACCAACACCACCGCTGCCGCCATCCCGAGCGACGCCGAGATCGATGGCCAGGGCGCCGTCACGATCGCTGTACCCAGCAGCACCAACGCCGCTCGGCGCCAGACCGGCTTGATGACGACGACCGGCACACCGAGCCGGGTGTTGGTCCAATTGACGAAGGCGGGCACCATCCGGCCGCCTACGCCCGTCAGCAGGGTGGTGAACAGCAGGATCATGGCGTTGGCGAGCGCTTCGGTCACGACGGGTCTGGTGGCGACGAACCCTGATCCGGCGCCCGCGATGACGCAGAACACGATGAGCGACCGCGGGTATCCGCCGATGGGTTTGATGGAGCGGTGCATCTCCCGCCCGACGATGACGGCGATCCACCAGAACACCGCTCCAACACCGACGGCGGTCACTGCTGTGGGAAGCGTCCCTGGCGCGACCGACATCACGACGCGGGCGAGGATCCACAGTGCGGCGAGAATCATCACGGGGCGTCCGGAGATCGGTGCCCGCCCGGTCCAGCTCGTGCACGCCGTGGGGAGGTATCCGGCGAGGGCCCCGCCGCCGACACCGAAGACCATCTCGTGGACGTGCCAGCCGAGCCCCCCGCCGCCAAGACCGAGAGCCGACCACGCGGGAATCACCACAGCAGCCCAGAAAGCCAGGAGCGCGAACAGCACCCGGTAGGACGCGACCCACGGCCCGTGACCGGGCCAGGTGGTCTCGACGCTTGCGCCCATACCTTTATCTCCTCACACCCAGCAGCGTCCACGGCCTTCACCCATGACCGATCCACGGCGGGCCCATCACCGTGCACCAAGCGTTCACCGGCGACCGAGTGTGCCGTGGGTCGACCAGAACCCCTCTCGGGGCACGGAAGCGAACGGTGAACGGTGCCCTGAAGCATGGCACGGGCCATGAACTGGCCATTCTCAATGTTCCTGGGAGATGTCCAGTTGCGGGCCACCCAGCCACGCTGTCCGCCGCACCCAACGCGGCCTGACGGACTGCCACGGCCTTCCCCGGCTCGGTGCGCATCACCCCCCGGTGTTTCACTACCCGGCACCGTGGGACGACCTAACCGGCGCCCTCACCCTCGATCCCGACGACCGCCCTGCCTCGAGATCAGCCGGGCCGGACAGCACCCTTCAGGCGATGCTGCGCAGGTACTTGCCGAAGTGGGGCACGGTAAAGGCGATGCGGCCGCGTTCGCTGGAGTAGATGAGGCCCTTCTTCAGCAGGCCGTCACGCGCTGGAGACAGCGACTGCGGTTTGCGGTCCAGGTGTTTAGCGACCTCGGCGGTCGGGACCGATTCGGTCTCGTCGAGTTCCTCACCTGCGGCCACCTGCTCGGCGGCAACCTCAGCCATTGCCCGCAGATACTCACGCTCCCCTGGAGTGGCACGCTCAAAACGCGAACCGAAGAACCCGACACCCAACTCCTCCTCAGCTTCCGGGCCCGCGACCGCCACATCGTGGGCGCTGATCGGCGAGGCCGGCGCCGCATCCCAAGTCACCTTGCCGTAGGCCTGAATGAAGTACGGGTAGCCACCCGTCGCGTGGTACATCGCCTCCAGCGCGTCCTGGCTCCACTCGGCGTCTTCCTCGCGCGCCGGGACCTGCAAGGCATGCTCGGCGGCAGCCCGATCCAACCGGTCGATACGGCTGTACCGGAACAGCCGCTCCGAGTAGGACTTGCTCGCGCTGAGGATCGCGGGCAGATGCGGCAGCCCCGCACCCACGACGATCACCGGCAAACCGTTCTGACTGATCTCATGGCACGCCGCGCACAACGCCGATACGTCCTGGGGACCGAGATCCTGCATCTCATCGATGAAGACCGCCACACCTTTACCCACGTCAGCAGCCAACCCGCCCACGTCGGTCAGCAGCTCCACCAGGTCGATCTCGATGTCACCCGAATCGGCGCGACCGTTCTGCACCGGCACGTCGATGCCCGGCTGCCACCGGTCGCGCAATTTCGCGTTCGCCGGGGCATCCCGCAAGGCGAATGCCTTGATAACACCCAACACCTGATCCACGTCGTCCTGCTGCGGATGGCCCAACTCCCGCACCGCCACATGCAAGGCCGCACTCATCGGACGCCGCAACCCTTGATCGGGGCGCGCCTCAAACTTTCCACTGCCCCAGCCGGCCCGCACCGCCGACGAGCGAAGCGCGTTGAGCAGCACCGTCTTTCCGACACCACGCAGCCCGGTCAGCACGATCGAGCGCTCCGGGCGGCCCCGCGCAATCCGCTCGAGCACCACATCGAAGGTGCGCAACTGCTCGTCGCGGCCGGCAAGCTCAGGGGGACGTTGCCCGGCACCTGGGGCATACGGGTTAGTGATCGGATCCACGACCGGAGACTATAAGCCGCTCTAGCCCGCCAGACAGAGGCGCGCAGAAAACAAACCCGGCGGATCGCCCTTTCCACTGACTGCTGACCCGCGCCACTGACTGTTTGGTGCGGGTCGACAAGGTGCGCTCAGTTCTGCGGTCCATTTCTGGGTAACCGCACCCCCGCGACTCCCCCGCTTCTTGGTGGACGCCGGGCATCTTCGCCAGCCGCACAACCTCCTACCTTAGAGCGTTATAGCTGTTGAAAACACTTGATGTAGTATGTGTGTTCGATTTAGACTCGAGTATGGGCAAGGGCATTCCGTCGATGAGGGCAGTCGCTGAAGCGACAGCAGCACTCTCGCGGGCTGCCCAGGCGCTGCAGGACCTACCTGACCACCTGCCCGCCATGTTCGAGTCTGAGATCCCGGAGTTGTTCGCCTCGCTCATGCAGGTACGGGCCCTATGCGAAGGCTCGGCGGTCGCGCTGCTGCATGAAGCCGACGTGCGGGGAGTAGTTGCGGCCTCCGACGCAGCCGGGCCGGCGCAGTGGATGGTCCAGGCCGCCGCCAGCGTGGACGTGCCCGTCACCGGGCGCGAGGCCAGCCAGTTCCGTTTCGTTGCCGCAGAGTGCGCCGAACCGGGTTTGGAACCGTTGCGCGACGCCGCGCAGGGCGGACGCATCCGGGTGACCGAAGCCGCCGCAGTCGCCCGCGAGTTCCGAGCCCTCCGCAGGGAGGTGGAGCCCGAACTCGCCGACATCGCACTGCAGGTGCTCGCCGAGTACTGCGCCGACGGGGCAGGCCCCCGGCAGATCGCCGAAGCCCGTGACCACATCATCTACAACTACGGCCAACCCCAACTGGCGCAGGAGCGCGCCCGCACCCAATACGAGCGCCGCAACCTCAGCGGATTCCGACGAGACAACGCAGGCATGTACGTGGCCACCGTCGTCCTGGATCCCGAAAGCCACGCAGTCGTCGAAGCCGCGCTATCGGCCCTGGGCGCCCCCATTCGCGATGCCGACGGCAACCCCGACTGCCGCCTGCCCGGGCAACGCCGCGCCGATGTCATCCGTGAGATGTGCGCGCACCTGGCCACCTCCCCCAGCTTCCTGCCTGAGCACCGCCCCACCTCACCGGTACGAGCACAGGTCGTCCTCACCATGGCTTATGACGACCTCGCGGCTGGTCTTCGCGCTGGCACCACTGGCTTCGATCAACCGCTCCCGGCAGCGAGTGTGCGGCGCTTGGCCTGCGACGCAGGAATCATCCCCGCCGTCCTAGGCACCGACAACGCGCTACTCGACCTGGGGCGCCAAGCCCGACTGGCCAGCCCCGCGCAGGTGACAGCGGTTCGGCTCCGCGACAAAGGGTGCAGCTTCCCCGGCTGCGACCGACCGCCCGGGTGGTGCGAAGTCCACCACATCGTTCATTGGGCATCGGGCGGCGACACCGATCTGGGCAACCTAGCGATGCTCTGCCAAGCCCACCACACCCTGGTTCATCAGCGCGGCTACACCGCTACCGTCACTCGCGGCGCCGTCGAGTGGCAGACCAGACCTGCCCGCTGGCTCGACCGTGCCGTTGCCACGCACCCACGAACCAGTGCGCGAGGCAACGGTGGCCACGACCGCCGCGCGCCGGCGGCATGAAGAAACCACGTCGCCAATGGCGCGACACGCTCGCTCCAGCAGGTACGCCGAACAGCTGGGTGCTCCCATCGGACCGGGTGATGGCGCTCATGCACAGAAGGCGTATCCAGACCCAGGGCGAGCCGCCTGCAGGCCCACGGGAACGCACCAAGTCCGTGCACCGAGGTCGCAACGACAACTCGCCCGCAGACGAGCTGAAAGCACCCGTAACCCGGCGGCGCAGCTACGCCCACGTCCTGCTTGGCCGCTGGCGGATGCCCTCCGCTGCTGCGATGCGGGCACGGTTGTCCCGCGCCTCCATCGCTGGGGGGCAATACCCAGACTCCTGCGTCTGGCTGAGGGTCGACATCGCGCAGTCGCCCTCCGTGCTGCCACACCTGCGTCAGCGTCAACCGCCCGGTCGGCCCATCGGGCCTCCAGGATCGTCGGGCCTGAACCGAGCGTGCCGAGCAGCTCAGTGGACCTCCGGGGCACCTGGACCGTCATGCGAGAGGGGCCGGTTGCTGGCCGCCCACTGCAGCATGCCGCCGTCCACGCTCACAGCGTTCCTGCCCCGGCCGCGCAGAAAGGCCGCGACCTCACGGGATTTACGGCCATCACGGCAGACCACGAGAACCGGATCAGTCTCCGGTACCTCCTCAAGACGCTCGGCCACCTGGTCGTGCGGGATACAGAGGGAGTCCGGTGCGCGGCCCAAAGACCACTCTTCGCCAGTGCGAACGTCGAGGAGTACTGCGTTGTCCGGGAGGTCGGAATTAGCCACCACAGGAACGATGTCCTGCCCTTCCGCAGGCGTGCTCATACTCCATCGTCACATTGGGCTCCTCACAAAAGCGAGGGCCCATGTCGACGAAGTTCCAGCGCGTATCCAGCGATGCGCTGCCACCTAGGACGTCGGCCGCGGCCCATGCCTTGTGGCGCATGAGAAAGCCATGAGGAGTCCGTGGAGGCACTGGCCCTCCATCATCAGCGGCGGCGACCCGTGCTGTTGGGTGATGGCTCTGGGCGCACCTTGGGAGACCCGAACAGAGCACCGCAGCAACCGCGACAAAACAGGTTTCAGCGGCGCGGGCCGGGAACATGCGTTGCCCTGAACGGCCCGTCCGGAGGGGTCGGGTCCAGTGTTACTTCAGCAGGCGCGACATTCGTCGGTCGGCCAGTGGTTTGCCTCCGGTCTGGCACGTGGCGCAGTACTGCAGCGAGGAGTCCGCAAAGGACACCTCCCGGACGATGTCCCCGCACTCCGGGCAGGCCTGCCCAGTGCGGCCATGCACCCGCATCCCGGCCCGTTTCGCATCCTTGAGTTCCTTGGCGGGTTTGCCTGCAGCAGCGCTGACTGCCCCCTGTAACGTCTCCCGCAATGCCAGATACAGCCGCTCAACCTGCTCAGGGGTGAGTTTCGAGGCGAGCGCGAACGGTGACAGTTTCGCCACGTGCAAGACCTCATCGGAGTAGGCATTTCCGACACCGGCGATGACGCTCTGATCCCTCAGGACGCCTTTGATCTGGGTGCGGCGCTCGCCGAGGATCTGCGCGAAGACTTCCCGGGTGAAGGACTCAGCCTGCGGGTCGGGGCCGAGGGAGGCGATGCGCGGCACGCTGGCCGGATCTTCGACGAGATACACCGCCAGGCTTTTCTTCGTACCCGCCTCGGTCAGGTCGAAGCCGCTGCCGTCATCGAAACGCACCCGCAGCGCGATGGGTGACTTACCCGGTCGTAGTCGGGCTTCGGGCAGGGAATCCGACCAGCGCAACCAACCGGCCCGGGCCAGATGAAACACCAGGTGCAGTCCATCGCAGTCGATATCGAGGAACTTTCCGTGCCGGCGCACCGCGCTCACCGGCAACCCGGCGAACGCTTCCGGCGGTGGCGAATACGTCTTCAACACCGCAATCGAGCCGAGTTCGACACCCGTCACCACCCGGGGCCCGCCCGCGGTGGGAACCAGTCGCTCGGACAGGAAGTGAACCAGCGCGCTTACCTCTGGCAGTTCAGGCATCGAGTCACCTCAGCTCTGGGCGAGGACTGCCCGCAGCTTGGGCAGCAACCCGTAACCGTCTGGTGCCCGCACCACCGGCACGGGGCGGTGCACCCGCGCAGCGAAGCCCTCGTTTGAGACGGGAATACCGTGACTCAGCACCTGTTCAGCGGCGGTCAGTTCGCGAATCCCGATGGCGCGCACCACATCGGGCCGATCCCGAGCGAAGTCGCCGTAGATCTTCGGGTCGTGTTGCCCGTCATCACCCACCAGAACCCATCGAATCTGCGGGAATTCACGAGCCAACCGGTGCAGGTTGACCCGCTTGTGCTCCTGGCCGGAGCGGAACCAGCCAGTGTTCGTCGGGCCCCAGTCGGTCAGCAGCAGCGGCCCCGCCGGGTACCCGTGACTACGCAAGAAGCGCGTCAACGTCCCGGCCGTATTCCAGGCACCCGTCGACAGGTAGAAGATCGGAGCGCCCGGGTGGTCGGCGAGCAACTCCCGATACATGGGCGCCATGCCCTGCACGATGTGCCGGGCCTGCTCCTGCCGTACGAAAGTGTTCCAGGCAGCGATCAGCGGACGAGGGAGCGAGGTCGTGATGACCGTGTCGTCGATGTCGCTGACCAGCCCGAAACGCACCGCCGGGTCGACGATGTAGACGCTGGCCGGCACCGGAAGGCCGCCTTCAGCCGCAATTGTCACTTCATGCCAGCCGGGGGGCAGGTCGTGCCCTTCAATAACCACGTCGACGTATCCACTGCGGTCGGTACGGGCCGAATGCTCCTTGCCGGCCACCACGATCCTCACCGGGGCGTACATCACCTGCGCAGTAACGAAAGCCCGCCAGCCGCGCACCCGGTCCGAAGGTTTCATCGTGTAGTCGTCGCCCTCAGGGTCGGCCACATCGGAACCGATCTCGTTCGGGTGCCGCGACAGCAGCACCCGACCCAGCACTCGTACGAATTCGGTGGAGCCGTAGCCGGTGAGCCCAACCGCGCGGGCTTTCCAGCCGCGTGAGGCGAGCACGCTGTTCATTCGTTGGTTCCAGGCGTCCTCGATGAGGGCGGCTGCATGTGGTCGAGCCATGGCACGACGGTAGTGGATGAAGCGCCCACGGGCCCCCTGGCGCGGCGCGGGTGTGCTCACCCAAAGGTCGGTGAGGACCCGTGCGTTTACCTCGTGCGGTGTTACGGCTCCCGCACCCTCGCCAGCCCCGTCGCTTTCCACGCCGAAGGGCGGCACGGTCGCCGAGTTGCGGCGACCAGTCCCACCTGGATCGGAGCGCAGTGTTCTGCTCACCTGGACCAAACGCGGCGACGACCCGGCGGCATGTCGGCATGCTGCGGCCGACCACCTCCGCGGGACCGGGATTGGTCTCCTGGTGTCACCGCGACACGGCCTGGCGATTGCAACTGCGAAGAACGGTGACTGCACCTGCTCCCCACCAGCTCGCCCTGCGTGACGACGTTGTCTATCGATGACCCGCGTTGTCCCGGCAGAGCGCCAGTGGCACCGGCCGGGCCGGCGCTTCGCCCGCGCCCTTCAGAGAGCGCGTCGCCCAGCGCCCCTCACCCGCCTCCCTCGTCGCCACCCCTGCCCTTGTTCCGCCTCGGTCACCTCCGCTCGGGCTCTCGCCCAGCGAGCTCGCTCTGTCCCCAGCCCCGGGCCCGCCTCGTCCGGCGCGTTCGACGAGGGCCCTGGCCACCTCCGCGGCGGCCGCAGGAACGGTCGTCTTAGGCCACCGTCCGTAACGGACGTTCAATGGAGACCGAGGTAGACCCTCAGTTCCGCCCAGCCGCCGCCGATGGGAGCAGAAGCAGCGGTGAGCACGCAATGGCTGCCTGCAAGGGGGGACAGATGGTTGGGGGGAAACCATGGATCGAGCGATGACGGAGTTCGTGCCCGGGCGCGACCGGGCCACGTCACGGCGCGGCTGGTTGAGCTGATGAGCCAACCCGAGGAACGCCGCGGCCCGACCGCGCGCTGCGACGCCTGGGTTTCCCGGCCCACCCGATGCAGCTATCCGGTGCAGACCCGATCCGCCGCCCCGGCCCGGAGCCGCTGGCCGCGCAGGTCAGGAGTCACCCGGAATCACCTGAATCCTGTTCGCCCTCTCGGGGTCACGTGCCGACACACGCACGGCCTGGACGATGTGTGGTCTGCGCGACACGCGGGTAGTGTCGTTACGCAGCCCAATACATTTCTGAGGAGCACCATGTCCGAAGCCGAAGGCGCGGCGGCCGCGAAAGCGCAATCCGCCCCCCATCCGGACGACCCCCGTAAGCCGGATTCTCCTGACGAGCTCCACAAGCCGTCTTGGAAGTACACACTCAAAAAGTCGCTCATGGAGTTCAGCCGCGACCAGTGCACCGATAGCGCCGCGGGTCTTACCTACTTCGCCGTCCTATCCCTTTTCCCCGCCCTGTTGGCCCTGATTTCACTCCTGGGTGTCTTCGGGCAGGGAACGGATTCGGTGAACAAGATCCTGGACATCGGCGGTCAGTTCCTGCCGGCGTCCTCCCTGGACCAGATCCGACCCGTCGTTGAGTCGATGGTGCAGACGCAGGCAGCGGGCTTCGCGCTCGTCACCGGTCTTCTGGTGGCACTGTGGTCGGCATCGAACTACGTGAACGCGTTCAGCAGGGCCATGAACCGCGTCTATGAGGTTGACGAAGGTCGACCTATGTGGAAGCTGCGCCCCCTCATCCTGGCGCTGACCCTGGTCATCCTGCTGCTGGTCTGCCTCGTCCTGGTCGGCCTCGTGGTCAGCGGTCCGGTCGCCCAGACTGTCGGAGACCTGCTCGGCATGGGTGGCACTGCGGTGACCATCTGGAACATCGCCAAGTGGCCCGTCATCCTCGTCGTCGTCATCATCATCGTGGCCTTGCTCTACCACGTGACCCCGAACATCCAACAGCCGAAATTCCGGTGGATCAGCGTCGGCGCGGTCATCGCCCTACTGGTGTGGGGTCTGGCATCTGCTGCATTCGGTTTCTACGTTGCCAACTTCGGCAGCTACAACAAGACCTACGGTTCCCTTGCCGGAATCATCGTCTTCCTGCTGTGGCTGTGGATCACCAACAACGCGCTGCTGTTCGGCGCTGAGGTGGATGCCGAGATGGAGCGCGCACGTCAGTTGCAGGCTGGCATCAAGGCGGAAGAGACCATTCAGCTGCCCCCGCGCGACACAAAGCAGAGCGAGAAGGCGGCCAAGAAGCGCCAAGAGGCCATCGAAAGCGGTCGCCAGATCCGCCTCGAGGCCGAGGCGCACAACGCTGACAGCAGCGACGAAGCGCAAGCTCCGCGCACCGGATCCTCCAGCGCCAAGAAGAAGGCCTGACGCGACCCGTCAGCGGAGAGTACGGCTGGCAGCTAGTACCACCAGCAGTTAGTACGACGAAGGGCCGGGCAATATGCCCGGCCCTTCGTCATGCGCTGACATGCTTCGTCGGCTACGACGCCAGTCGGCACAACAGCGCGGACATCTCCGGGCTGCGGAGTGGCTACCGGCCGCGGTGGCCCTGGCCATGCGCGGCGCGACTGAGAACGTCTGTGCGATGAAAACGTGTAGAGCCCAGCCCGGTGGGAGAGGACGGGAAGGATGGGAAGGCGGCCATCGCCAGTGACGGGATTCGTCCCAGGACACCCCAGCACCGGCATGGCCGGCCCAGTCAGGAGAGTCGAGGGATGCGCTGAGTGATCTGGTCGTCATCTTGATCCCTGACCAGGTGCAGCGCGACGTGTATGCCCAGGACCGGGCACGCAGGTTCTGCGGGCTATATCTCCGGCCCTCCTGTCGAGGTGCGACATTCCGGCCTCGACGTACCTATCTTTCCCGGCAGTGGTCACGCATGACACCGTGCGCGGGGCGATCTCCTCGACCAGGACGGCCAAGCTGCGCGGCAACTCCAGCTCAGGGGCCGCTGCCGGGGCGGCTGATACAGGCTGTGCGCATGGCGCTGGCTGCCGTAACCGATACCGGCGAGCCTGCGCGACTGGCAAAGATACGCAGGCATCCTCTTCGCCACGTTGCAGTTCCACGGTGAGGTGGCCGGCACAAGTCGCACTGGGGAGCGGAGGCGCCCAGGGCCGAGGGGAACCCCAGCCATGCCGCGCTCAAGCAGGGGTGCGTACGCGATCGCTGGCGGGCGAAGACGCTGGTCGACCAGACAGATAAGAGGCATCCCTTGGCGCGAACCGACAGTGCGTCGGGCCAAGGGATGCCTCTCGATGTGCGCTGAGGCGAACGGTCAGGTCACAGACGCCCACCCGAGGCGAAGTGCTGCTCGAGCTCCTCAAGCGAACGGCCACTGGTGTTGGGCAGGCACTTGACCAAGAAGATCAAGGCGATCAGGCCGATCACGAAGAACAACCCGAACATGCCCTGCAGTCCGAAGGCGGCGGTGATGATCGGGAAGGAGAAGGTGAGCGCTGCGTTCATCAACCACATGCACAGGATCGACACGCCCATGCCGAAGCCGCGCACCCGCAGCGGGAACATCTCCGACAGCGCCACCCACACCGGGGCGTTGAGGCAGCACTGCATGAAGAACACGAAGGTCACGCAGAGCACGAGGATGACGTAGGCACGGGTGGTGCCAGCCGGCAGGACCGTCGCGCAGATGGCGATCAGGCCGTGGATCGTGGTGGTGGCGATGAAGCCGAAGATGATCAGCTTGCGTCGGGGCACGCGGTCGATGACCACGAAGAGGCACAGGGCCGTACCGACCACGGCAAGCACGCCGTTGGCGACGTTGGCGACGATCGCCGCGTCCGCAGAGAAGCCCGCGTCAGTGAGCAGTTGCGTGCCGTAGTACATGACCGAGTTGATGCCGGTGACCTGCTGGGCCATGGCCAGACCGCAGCCGATGAGCACGAGACGCCGGATCCACGGGATGGACATGTCGGCCCAGCCGCCGCTGTGGGCTTCCTTCTCCACCTGCGCGAGAAGCTCGACCTCGGCCATCTCGGCGCGGGCGCGGTCTTCGGAGCGGACCTGCATGAGGACTTGGAGGGCCTCGTCGTGGCGGTTCTTGGAGATGAGCCAGCGCGGGGACTCGGGCATCTTCATCATGCCGAAGAAGAGGCAGACCGCGGGGATAGCGCAGATGACGAGCATGTAGCGCCACACACCATCGTGGTGTCCCCACACGTTCGCGATGATCGCGTTGATGATGAAGGCGAGCATCTGGCCGATGACGATGGCCAGCTCGTTGCGACCCGATAGGGCCCCTCGTCTCTCGGTGGGTGCCAGCTCTGCCAGATAGACAGGAACGGTGGCCGATGCTGCACCGACGGCCAGACCCAGGATGAAGCGTCCGAGGAGAAGGATGTTCAGCCCAGGGGTGACCACGCAGACGACCGCGCCGACGAAGAAGACGACCGCGATGCTAGTCATCGTCTTCTTGCGACCGAGGTTGTCGTTCAGGCTGCCAGCGAGGACGGCACCCAGTGCCGCGCCGATGAGCAGGGTGGCGGTGACCAAGCCCTCGGTGGTGGCGGTGAGGCCCAAGTCGCGCTTCATCGGCTCCAAGGCGCCGTTGATCACTCCGGTGTCATAACCGAAGAGCAGGCCACCGAGGGTCGCCACGATGGCGATGGTGTCGAGGCGTCTCTGGTGGGGGCCAGGGCGCAGCGGAGGCAGGGCCAGGGCGCCTTCACTAAGGGGGTGGGACATCTTCGTCTCCTTCTGCTGACCGCGGATCGCGGTCTCGATGCGTCAGCGCACGACGCGGTGGGAAGAGTCAACCTCCGGATTGCAAGACTGTCAACCTATTGTCCTTACATTTTAGTGGAGTCGCCCCCTTACCGCCCCAAGAACGAAGGCCTGCGGGCACCAGGGGCCAGCTCGCGAGCTCGCTTCTCGCCACCGCCCGATGGACGAGCGTGGCTTCACAACCTTGTCGGCGCCAACCCCACGCGGCTCGTGACCTGAGGCTGCGAGCCCCCCCCTGTGCCCAGCTGTTCCCCCTGACTCACCCAAGCGATCTCGTCGTGGCGCCCGTCACGGACCAGGCCAGAGGAGACTCGCAGCATGCTCGCCCACCAGGTGAGCGCGGTGCGGGCTGCGCCCCATGGTGACGGCGACCAGGACCGCGCCCCGCGCGACGTACGTGAACTCAACGCCGGACCACCCGTCTCCGAGGGGCGGCAAGGGGGCCCATCGCCTGGCGAGGCAACCGATGCTACTGACGCCGTCTTGGTTGGAGATCGCCCTGCTCTGGCTTGCCGTCCGGACTCTCAGGCGGCGACGCGTTGACGATGCCGGGACAGCCTGTTCCTATCGCTTCCCCCGGCAGGGCATTACGAACGGCTCGCGGGTGGGCGAGCGGATTCGTCATACTTTTGCGTCCGGACGGCAGGAATGGTTAGTATTGCCTTTGTCAGGACAAACTCTGGCGAAACTCCACCACGATGGCCGTGCAGGACGGGGCCATCAGGACCTCCTTCTGTCGGCAAGAGAGAAGGAACGTTGTCCCACACCCTCGTCGAGAACGCCCGCACCACGCAGGCGCAGCCGACCCTCACCACCTCCGGCGCGCAGGCCATCACGATGGCCGCCCTAGTCGTCGTGCTGACGGTCGTCGGGGCCGTGGCCTCCTCCTCCGTCATCATCTTGAGCGCGCTCGTGCCCCTGATGGGCACCCTCGTGGCCTACTTCCTCTGGAGCGCCCGCGAGGTCAGCCGCGTCTGAAGCACCCCGCAGCACCGCAGTGGCCCGCCCCTCCTGGGACCGGGCCACTGCTGCGTCACCGCTCAGACGTCGTATGTCGTGCGCCCCGATACCGCCGGCACGGTCTCCCAGGCACGAGAGGCCGCCGCGCGAACCACGGCCTCGTCCACCTCGGCAGCCGACCAGGCGTCGGCGGCCGACGGGGCGATCTGCTCACCGGTCAGCACCGAGCGCATGAAGTCGCGGCCCTCAACCACCTTGAGGTCGTCGAAAGACATGTTCTGCCCGGGGCCGGGCTGGAAGCGGGCGTACTCGCCGTGATCCGGACCGGCCATCACGGTCGTGTAGCCGTGGGTGTCACCGCCGTCGCCGAGCAGGACCTGCACCTTGGACTGATCCTCGAAGTTCCAGCGCACAGAGCCGTTGGTGCCGTACACCTCAACGACGTACTCGGCGCGCGGGCCGCGGGCCACGCGGCTCGCCTCCATCGTGCCGACCACGCCGGACTCGAAGCGCGCCAACATGCCGACGTAATCCTCGTTGCCGACGGGCCCGTGCTCGGTGGACACCTTGACCTTGGCGTGGCCGACGCCCTGCTCGAGTGGGATCGGACGGTCAACGATAAAGGTGTCGGTGAGAGCGGCAACCTCACAGACGCGGCCGACGAGGAACTGCGCAAGGTCAATACCGTGCGACATCAGATCGCCGACGACGCCGGCTCCCGCGGTCTTCTTGTCATAACGCCAGGTCAGCGGACCCTCCGGGTCGCTCGCGTAGTCAGCGATGAGCCAGACGCGCACGTTGGTGACCCGGCCGAGCCGACCATCGCGGATCAGCTGGCGGGCGAACTGCACGCCTGGGGCCTGGCGGTAGTTGAAACCGACGCCCGTCACCAGCCCGGCCTGCTCGGCCGCCTCGGCGATCTCGCGAGACTCCTCCGCCGAGACACCCATGGGCTTCTCGATCCAGAAGGGCTTGCCGGCCTTGACGGCCGCGAGCGCGATTTCTTTGTGCAGGAAGTTCGGCGCGCAGATCGACACCGCCTCGACCTGCGGATCAGCCAGGAGCTCGCGGTAGTCCGCGAAGGCACGCTCGAAGCCGAACTGCTCCAGAGCTGAGGCCCGAGCCCCCTCGACCGGGTCGGCCACCGCAACGAGACGGGGACGGACCCGCAGCTCGGGGTAGTAGTCGGGCAGAGCCTTGTAGGCCCGCGTGTGCAGGCGCCCCATCCAGCCGAAGCTGATGACGCCCACGCCCAGGTCACGCAACACGGGTGGGGCGGTGTTGTCGACGGCCGGGGTCTCCGGTCGTTCCTCGATGCTCGCCTCAGTCATGAGTTCAGCTCCTTTTCGATGCGTTCGCGCATACGGACGCGGATGGCGTCCATGTCTACTGGATGACGTATTCGTCGCCGTCGGCGGCGCGGATCTGGCCGATCGGGCGGAAGGTGGTGCGCTCGGCGTCTTCCCGGGCTTCCCCCTGGGGCAGAGTGACCCAGCCGGCGCCGGTGATGCCGCGCGCGGGCATCGGCTTTCGGAGACGCACCTGCGCGGGCGGGAAGTAGCCGAAGGGGCCGGTCTGCAGGATGGCGAGACCCGCTTCGGCCATCGCATCCAGTGCGCGCACCCTTGGGAACTGTTGGGGAGCCTCTGGAAACGCCACAGGGAACTGGTCGGGGCTTACGTCGACGGTGAGCCTGAAGCAGCGCGGGACGAGGTGGCGCGGCGCGTCCGCGCGGGCGGTGACCTCAGCCATGAGCTGTCCTCTCCGGGCAGACCCGGCCTCGTTGTGGACCAGATGCGTCAGCGCACCCACGCAAGACGCTATCCAGGAGCAAATGTTCTGTCAAT
Source organism: Gephyromycinifex aptenodytis (assembly GCF_012277275.1). GTDB lineage: Bacteria > Actinomycetota > Actinomycetes > Actinomycetales > Dermatophilaceae > Gephyromycinifex > Gephyromycinifex aptenodytis. Next base: position 2,011,766 of record NZ_CP051155.1, read on the forward strand.
AGATCAATTGGCGCGTGACGGTGGTCTGACATGGGCCGACGCACGATTGCACCCTGCACTCACCTCAGGCGCTCGGGGCGGCTCTGGTGCTAGCAAGGTGCGCATGTGAGAATGTCAGAGCAAAGTCCTCCCTGCGTCCTCTGGAGCTGTTCAATGAAGATCTCCACCGCCCCGTGCAACTGGAACAACGGGGACATCCCCGACTTCCGCCCCTACACGCCCTACGCCCAGATGATGGACGAGATGGTCGAGGCGGGATACACCGCCACCGAGTGGGGGCCGGGCATGCCCGACGACCCTGCCGTCGTGCGCGACGAGACCGCCAAGCGGGGTCTGGAAATGGTCGGCGCATTCGTCCGCCTCGGCTACCGCGACCGTGACAAGTGGGACGAGGCTGATGCCGCCGCCCTCGCCGTCGCCGAGCGAGTCAAGGCCGCAGGCGGCTCGATCCTCGTCGCCGCCGAGCTCGGTGACGAACGCCGCGACGCCGAGGCCGGGCACGTCGACGAGGCCAACGGCCTGTCCGACGAGCAGTGGCGCAACCTGGCCGACGGCCTCTCCCACCTCGCCGACCTCCTGGAGCCCATGGGCATGCGGGTCGTGCTGCACAACCACGTCGGCACGTATGTCGAGACGGCGGCTGAGACGCGGCGTTTCCTGGACGAGACCGACCCGGCCAAGGTCGGCTGGTGCCTGGACGTGGGTCACCTGAAGTACGGCGGCGGCGACGCGATGGACTTCCTGCCGACCTACGGCGACCGGGTGGAGCACGTCCACCTCAAAGACGTCGACCCCGAGGTGCTGCGCAAGGCCAAAGCGGAGCAGTGGAGCTTCGGCGACGCCCTGCGCGGAATCATCTTCCCCGAGCTTGGTGACGGCCTCGTCGACATCAAGGGCGTCGTGAGCTGGCTGCAGGAGCACGACTACAACGGGTGGGTTGTGCTCGAGCAGGACACAACCCACCGCGCCCCCAAGGACGCAGCGCGCATCAACCGGGAGTACGTCCAGTCCATTCTCTGAGTACCGCCCGCATGGCCCTGTCGGGGGCCGCGACATCCGCCGCGTTTTGTTACGCAGGCTGAGGTCGCGGCCCCCGTCTTGTGTGCTGCGGGCTGCCACGCACACGTCGACCGGCCTTCCTCACATCAGTGTGATGAAGGAAGGCCGGTCGATGCCGCTACGGCGCTGAGAGAAGAGGTCAGTCGTTCTGCGGGAAGCCGAGGTTCAGGCCACCGTGGGACGGGTCCAACCAACGCGACGTGACGGCCTTGGTCTTGGTGAAGAAGTGGATGCCCTCCATGCCGTGAGCGTGCGTGTCGCCGAACAGCGAGTTCTTCCACCCGCCGAAGGAGTAGTACGCCATCGGCGTCGGGATCGGCACGTTGATGCCGACCATGCCGACCTGCACCTCGTGCTGGAACCGGCGAGCCGCGCCACCGTCGTTGGTGAAGATCGTCGTGCCGTTGCCGAACTCATTGGAGTTGATGAGTTCCAGGCCCTCGTCGTAGCTCTTGATCCGCACGACCGACAGGACCGGGCCGAAGATCTCGTCCGTGTAGATCGACATGTCCTTGGTGACCTTGTCGAACAGCGTCGGCAGCAGGAAGAAGCCCTCCTTGGTGCCACCCACCCAGTCGCCCTGGCGGCCGTCGACGACCAGCTCGGCGCCCGCGGCCTCACCTGCGTCGACATACCCGCGGACCTTGTCAAGGTGCGCCTTGGTGACCAGCGGACCCATGTCGATGCCCTCGCCCATGCCCTCACCGGTCTTCAACGTCGCCATGCGCTCGGTGATCTTGCCGATCAGCTCGTCGGCGATGGAGTCGACCGCGAGCAGCACCGAGATCGCCATGCAGCGCTCGCCAGCCGCACCGAAGCCCGCGTTGACGGCGGCGTCGGCGGCAAGGTCGAGGTCGGCGTCGGGCAACACCAGCATGTGATTCTTCGCGCCACCCAGGGCCTGCACGCGCTTGCCGGCCGCGACGCCACGCTCGTAGACGTGGCGGGCGATCGGGGTCGACCCGACGAAGGAGATCGACTTGACGGTTGGGTTGTCCAGGAGAGCGTTGACGGCCTCGGCGTCGCCGTGGACGACGTTCATGACACCGTCGGGCAGGCCTGCCTCGCGCCACAGGTCAGCAATTTCCATCGTGGCCGAGGGGTCCTTCTCGGACGGCTTGATGATGACGGCGTTGCCGGTGGCGATGGCGACCGGGACGAACCACAGCGGCACCATGGCCGGGAAGTTGAACGGGCTGATCACACCGACGACGCCAAGCGGCTGCAGGATCGAGTAGGCGTCGATGTTGGTGGAGACGTTCTCGGAGTAGCCGCCCTTGAGGATGTGGCCGGCGCCGCACGCGAACTCCACGACCTCCAGGCCGCGGTTGATCTCGCCGATGGCGTCCGGGTAGGTCTTGCCGTGCTCGCGCACGATGGTCTTGGCGATCTCGCCCTTGCGCTCCTCGAGCAGCTCGCGGAACTTGAACAGCACACGGGTGCGCTTGGCGATGGAGATTGCGCCCCAGGTCTTGGCGGCCTCCGCGGCCTTGGCGACGATCTCGTCGACGAGGTCCTTACTGGCTAGGTCCAGGGTGGCGATGACTTCCCCGGTCGCGGGGTTGAAGATCTCGGAGGTGCGCTCGGAGGTGCCCTCCCAGGAGGAGTGGCCGACGAGGTGGGTGATGTGAGCGGTCACGATGGTGTCCTTTGCGGTGGGTGACAGGTGAGACGAAGCAGGTGGGGCTGTGTAGGAAGGCGCGCCAGGACTGTGCCCGGCTACCGGCGGCCGCGACATCGGGCTGCGCAGGCAAGCCCGGCGATTGTCGCTACGGGCGGTAGGGCAGGCGGGGGTCGACGGGCTGGTCCTGCCAGGTGCTGCGCACCCAGGCGTGCGACGGGTCGTCGCAGATCAGCCAGGCACGGGTCTGGCCGGGGCCGGCCATCACGTTGAGGTAGTACATGTCGTAGCCGGTCGGCGCCATCGCCGGGCCGTGCCAGCCGTGGGGCACGAGCACGACATCGCCCGAGCGGACCTCGGCGAGCACGTCGATCGGACGCTCGTCGGTGCCGTAGACGCGCTGGTAGCCGATGGGATCGGGCGCGTTCCCGTCCTTGGCGGGGCCGCCACCGGCCTCAGTCTGCATCTCGAAGTAGTAGATCTCCTCGAGGGCGGTCTCGACACCCTCGCGCTCCTCATCGTGCTTGTGCGGCGGGTAGGAAGACCAGTTGCCGGCCGGGGTGATGACCTCGCAGGCGATGATCGAGTCGGCATCCAATACCCCGGGGGTGCCGAAGTTCTGCACCTGGCGGCTGGCCTGTCCGGCGCCGCGCATCTCGACGGGAACGTCGGCTTTGCGCAGGTGCTTCACCGGGAAGGGCTCCTTGGCGGGTGCCAGACACAATGCCACCCGGCCGCCCTCGGGGGCCTCGACGTCGAAGGCCGAGTCACGCCCGACATACAGCACGTCAGTCGGCCCGGAGAAGACGTCTGCCCGGCCCTGCAACTCGTAGCGCTCACCGTCGACCTCGACCACGGCGCTCGGGCAGGCCAGAGGCACCACGATGTACTCCGACCCCTGGGTGTCGACGTGGCGACGCTCCCCACGGTCGAGGTCGGCGACCAGCAGACCCGTGTGCTCCCAGCCGGGGTCGCCCGGTTGGATGCGGACGTGATATTCGGCGTTCCCGCTGGTGGTGGCGGGTTTGAACCAGTCGCTCATCGATTACCTCCGGTGGTAGCGCAGCGGGTAGTGCTGTCGCCGTGCACGAGCTGCGCGGCGACGTCGACGGCGGCGGCGACGTCCCCGTCAGGTGGGTAGAGCAGCGCTCGTCCGACGACGAGACCTGCAGCGGTCGGGCAGTCCAGGGCGGCGCCCCAGCGGTCGTAGGTCGCCTGGGGCTCGCCCTGAGGGTCACCGCCGAGCAACAGTGCGGGCATCGTCGAGGCGGCGAGCACGCGGGGCATGTCCTCGACGACGGGCAGCTTGAGCCAGGTGTGGGCACTGGTGGCGCCCAACCCGGCCGCGACGTGGATCGACATGATGACCGAGTCGGGGTCGAGGTGGTTGACCACCGCGCCGCGCTCGTCGCGTCCGGTCCAGAACGGCTCGACCAGCGCCAGTAACCCCGCGTCGGCAAGCTCGCGGATGGCCTGGGCGCTCGCCTCCAGCGTGGGGGCGGTTCCGGGGTCGTCCAGGGCGATGCGGGTGAGCATCTTGCCTCCGTCGAGCCCGCGGCGGGCGATGTCCGCGGCGCGGTATGCGGTGAACCGGTCGTCCAGCTCGAAGGTCGCACCCTGTAGGCCGCCGCGGTTCATCGAGCCGATGACGACCTTGTCTTCCAGCAGCCCGAGCAGGAGCAGGTCCTCCAGGATGTCGGGGGTGCCCAGGACGCCGTCCACGCCGGGGCGGGACAGGACCGTGGCCAGCCGGGCGAGTGTGTCGGCGCGATTGGCCATCGCCATCCGGTCGTCACGGACCCCGATTGCACCGCGCGCCGGGTGATCGGCCGCCACCAGTAGGAGCCGTCCGTCTTCACCGACGAGGGGGCGGCGCCGACGAGCGGCCCACATCTGCGCGACGCGGCCGGGCTCACGCAGGCGCGTGCGGGTCAGCATGGGTAGGTCGATCGGCATCAGGTCCATCAGCGCTCTCCTCGGCGCTCGGCGAGCAGGCGCTCGACCTCCTCTGTGGTGGGCATCGCGGTGGAGCATTCGAGGCGACCGACGACCAGGGCCCCGGCAGCGTTGGCGAAGCGGAGCATTGGTTCGAGGTCCCAGCCCTGCAGGAGTCCGTGGCAGAGGGCGCCACCGAAGGCGTCGCCTGCACCGAGGCCGTTGACGACGTCCATGAAGATCGGCGGGACCTCGACCCGCTCATCTGTGGTCTTGGCCAGGACCCCCTTGGGTCCCTGCTTGACCACGGCGAGCTCGGCGCCCCGCTCGAGCAAGGCATCGGCCGCGCGCTCGGGCTCGTTCTCCCCTACTGCGATTCGGCACTCCTCGCGGTTACCGACAGCGACGGTGCACTGACCCAACGCAGCCTCGACCTCGCGGGTCGCGGTGGCCTCGTCGCTCCAGAACATCGGTCGGTAGTCGAGGTCGAGGATCGTGTGCTCGCGCCGACCGCGTGCCTGCCAGGCGGCGTGGTGGGCGTCGCGGGAGTCCTCATGGGACAGGCCCGTGGCGGTGGCCCAGAAGATGCCCGCGTCGCGAATGTCGTCCAGCGGCATGTCCTCGGCCTGCAGGAGCAGGTCCGGGGCCTGGGGGTAGCGGTAGAAGTAGAGCGGGAAGTCATCCGGCGGAAACATCTCGCAGAAGGTCACCGGGGTCGGCAGCGAGCTCACGGAGTCCACGAAGCGGTCGTCGACGCCGAGGCGGACGAGCTCGCGGTGCACGAAGCGACCGAAGGGGTCCTCGCCGGTGCGGGTGATGACGCTGGCGCGGCGGCCGTAGCGCGCGGCGGCGACGGCGACGTTGGTGGCGCTACCGCCGAGGAATTTGCCGAAGGTCTCGACGTCCTCCAGGCCCACGCCGATCTGATGGGGGTAGATGTCCACGCCCACCCGGCCGATGGTGATGACATCGAATCCGCCGGCTGCGTCAGTCATGAGACCCCTCTGTGCGTCGTCACGAGTAGCTGAGAACCCCAGCCTGCCCCGGCCGACCCGACCCTGTCAACATTTGTTAGGACAAACAAACTTTATGTTGTTCGTGACACGCGCCCCCTGCCGACCATGAAGGGGCCTACGCCCGCCACGCGTGCACATTCACGCAGGCAGCTGCAGCAGATGGGTTCGTGAACCCGCTTGTGGGACCGACGACACCCACCTCGGGCAAATGAGTTCAGAAGAAGGTCAACTCGACGGCGCTCACCGCCACGAAGGCCGTCACCAGCCTCCCGAACCACACCTGGTCCAGCCGCCCGACCGCCCACCGCCCCAACGCTGCCCCCAGCAGCACTGCGGGAGCCAGCACCGGCAGCAGCACGAGGCTGCGGTGCGTCACCAGCCCCAGCGCCACCATGAACGGCAACTTGACCAGGTTGACGGCGAAAAAGAACCACGCCGTGGTCCCGAGAAAGGTCCACTTGGCCATGCCCTCACGCAGGAGGTACAGGTTCATCGGCGGGCCGCCTGCGTTGGCCACCATGGTCGTGAACCCCGCCAGGGCACCATAGGCCCGACCGGCGGCCCGCGACCCCTGCGCCCGCGTCGGCCGCCGCAACGTCCACAGCTGGACCGCGAGCAGCCCCAGCAAAATCACCCCGATGGTGCGCCGCAACACCTGGTCGTCCACGAGCCGCAGGAACACCACCCCCGAGCCCACCCCGACCAGCACGGGCACCACCAGCCGGGCCAGCATCCAGCGGTCGACCGTGCGGCGATAAGCCCACGTCCCCACCACGTCCCCGACCAGCAGGAGCAGCAGCAGGGTTCCTGTCGACTCCTTGGCAGGCAGCGCCAGCGCGAAGAGGCCCACCGCCACCATCGCTGCCCCACCGATCGCGGTCTTGGCGAAGCCGACGACGATCGCCCCGGCGAGCAGTAGCGACCACGCGAGAAGGCTGAGCTCCGGCATAGGACCATCTCCGGCGGATCAGGTGCGCAGCCGGCTCAAGCAGACCGCGCACGGGCATGGCCGCGGCCCGGCACGTCAGGGCTGACGTGCCGGGCCGCGGGACAGCGTTGGCGTCACAGGTAGTGGCGCTGGACCTTCTTCTCCGCGGTGTACTCCGTGAAGGCTTGCTGAGTGGACTCCAACTCGGAGACCTCCGACACCGGCACATCCCACCAGGCGCACCCGGGCGGGTTGGGACCGGTGAGATCGGTCTGGATATAGAGCACGACGGCGCCCGGGGTCTGCACGGCCGTGGCATAGCCGTTCTTGAACTCCTCGATGCCGTTACAGCGCAGCACAGTGGCGCCCCAGCTCTCGGCGTTGGCGGCGATGTCGAAGGGCACGGGGCCCCCGTCGAGACGGCCGCTCTCACGGTTACGCATGCGGTACTTCGTGCCGAAGCGCTGCGAACCGCGGGACTCCGACAGTGCCCCGATCGAGGCGAAGCCGGAGTTGTCGAGAATGACGAAGATGACGTTGAGCTGCTCGGACACGATGGTCGCCAACTCCATCGGCAGCATCTGATAGGTGCCGTCGCCGACGATCGCCACAACCTTGCGGTCGGTGTGCCCGGCCGCGTCGAGCGCGAGCCGCACACCCATTGACGCCGGGATCTCGTAGCCCATACACGAGAAGGCGTACTCCAGGTGATACTGCTCCGGCGTGCGCGCCCGCCAGAGGGCCTGCAGGTCTCCGGGCATGGAGCCGGCAGCATTGATGACGACGTCCCGCTCGCCCATGAGTTCGTTGAGCGCGCCGAAGACTTCGGTCTGCGCCGGGAGCGGCTGGTGGTCGCGGTGATAGCACTCTTCGATGACCTTGTCCCACTCGGCCCACAGGTCCGCAGCGCGCTGCTGGTATGCCGCGTCCGTGCTCCAGCCGTCAAGCCCGTCCTGTAGGGCCGAGAGCGCCTCGCGAGCGTCAGAGACGAGCATCGTCGCGGAGTGTTTGGCTGCGTCGAAGGCCGTCACGTTGACGTTGACGAAGCGGACGTCGGGGTTGGCGAAGACAGTGTGCGAGGCGGTCGTGAAGTCGGAGTAGCGCGTGCCGACGCCGATGACCAGGTCCGCCTCGCGGGCGAGGGTGTTGGCGGCACTGTTGCCCGTGGACCCGAGACCACCGACGGACAGCGCATGGTCGAAGTTGATCGCGCCCTTGCCAGCCTGTGTGTCCGCCACCGGGATGCCGGTGGCCGTTGTGAAGGCCCGCAGCACCTCGCTGGCGCCGGAGTAGATCACTCCGCCCCCGGCGACGAGCAGCGGCTTCTTCGCAGCCTTGATCGCCTCGACCGCGCGCTTGAGCGCAGCGGGCTCCGGCACCGGGCGGGCCACGTGCCACACGCGTTTACGGAACATCTCGACGGGCCAGTCGAAGGCCTCCGCCTGCACGTCTTGCGGCAGGCAGATCACGACGGCACCGGTCTCGGCCGGGTCGGTGAGGACGCGCATCGCGTTGAGCAAGCTGGGGATCAACTGCTCGGGTCGGTTGATGCGATCCCAGAAGCGCGACACCGGCTTGAACGCGTCGTTGACCGACACGTCCAGCGAGCGCGGGTCCTCGAGTTGCTGAAGCACCGGGTCCGGGTAACGCGTGCTGAACTGGTCGGAGGGGAAGAGCAGCACCGGCAGACGGTTGGTAGTCGCAAGGGCTGCGCCGGTAACCATATTGAGGGCGCCGGGGCCGATGGAGCTGGTGACCGCCAGGGTCTGCAGCCGCTCAGTGGTTTTTGCGTAGGCGGCAGCCGCGTGCACCGCGCCCTGCTCGTTGCGGGCCAGGTAGTAGGGCAGGTGCTGCTCGTCCGCGCCGGTGGGCCCGCCCCCCTGCTCCTGGGTTTCCAGGGCGACCTGGTCCTGCAGGAGCCCCTGGCCGATGCCGGCGACGTTGCCGTGCCCGAAGATGCCGAACATGCCTGCGACCAGGCGCTGTTCGACCCCGTCACGCTCGGACCACTGGTTGGACAGGAAGCGCACGATGGCCTGGCCGACGGTCAATCGCAGGGTCGGTGCTGCGTCATAGGGATAGTGCGAGGTCATCGTCGATCCTCTCGAGAGTCGGTGTGCCGCAGCCCAGGGGTCACCGGCGCCCTGTGATGGGGGCGCCGGTGACAGTGGACCAGCGGGTCAGGCACGGGCAGATCGGCACGAACGGTCTAGTTGCCGGTGATCAGGGTGCCGGGATCAGGATGTCGCGGACGACCTGGTCGAGTTCCTCATCGGCGCCGAGGAACTGACGCAGCGTCTTGCGGGTAGCGCCGAAGGTGTCGAATTCCTCGTGTGTCATGCCGTCGACGTCGTACGCGCGGCGGAACTCGGGGATCTTCTGGTAGAGAGCTTCCACGATGGCCGGGTCCACGGGGACGCTCATGCGCTCGGGGAGCTCGGCGCCGCCGTCGACGATCTGCTTCTGCCACTTGAAGGGCGGGGAGATGACGACGTCGCCGCCGACGAACTCGCTGAGCTGCAGCGTGTTACGGAAGGCCGCGGACAGCAGACGCGAGCGCAGGCCGCGCTCGGCGAAGATCGCGTAAGCCTTCTTGAACGCGGCAACACCCGCCCACTCGAGGTACTCGGGGTCGATGTCGATGCCCTCGCGAGAGACGCACTCCTTGAGCCAGTCGTCGAGGCGCCCGCACATGATGGTGACGACCGGGCCCATGCCGTCGATGCTCTTGCCCTCGGCCTCGCGGCGCTTGAGGCCCCGCTCGATGGCCTCGGCAGCTTCGACAGCCTGCGGGACGGTGAAGGACACCGTGACGTTGATGTTGACGCCTCGGTAGGTCGCTTCCTCGATTGCCACGATGCCGGCCTTGGTGGCGGGGATCTTGACGATGATGTTCTTGGCGAGCCCGGCGAAGTACTCGGCCTGGTCAGCGAGCTTGGCGGCGCTGCGGGCCAGGCGCGGGTCGGTCTGCATGGAGAGGCGACCGTTGCGGCCTTCGTACTTGTCGAAGGCGGGCTCGAGCAGCTTGGCGGCGTCGATGGAGAGCTCCTCGACAACCTTCCAGCCGATCTCGGACTCGCTGGCCTCGGGCATCTCGGCGTCGAGCTCGGCGATGCGTGCGCTCCAACGGGGCAGGTCAGCCTTGACACAGGCGACGGCGATGACGGGGTTGCAGGTCGCGCCCACGGCGCCGTACGCGATCGACTGCTTGAGCTCGACCGGATCGGCCGAGTCGTTCCAGAGGACGGTGGTGGGGTTGGCCTCCACCATCGAGTTGAGGTTGGTGCTCATGGCGTGCCTCCAGTGCACTGAGGTCCTGCTGAGATTCGAGGGGTTCTGTGCCATTGAACCGCTGCGCAACACCCCTGTCAATCGATTGTCCTTACAAAGTAACATTTTGCCTCGCCACGCTGCTCCGAGCTTGTCCCGACCTCGGCTTGACTCCGACACCTGCCGCTACGTTGATCCGCTCCGGGTCTGGCCGACCCCGCCTCCTACCTGCGTCGGGGCTACACACTCCCGAGCCCCCGCCCAGAACGCCGGACCGGCGCAGCAGGCAGCCCCACACCGGCGTCGGTCGACACCAGGTTCGCTGCCAGGGGGCGCGGCTTCGGGTACACACCCAGACCTGAGATCGGGCGCCCACTCTCTCCTGGGTGCCGACCCAACCACCCAGACCCCCTCCGTCCCGAAAGGGTTCCCCACCGCTGCCATTCGCGGCTGAGATACATGCGGGAGCCTGGATAGTCGTGGTCTGGACGGCTGTTCAGTACGCTCTACCTGGACGCGCGTTCGCATGATCTGGGGAGATCGAACGGCGTCCCAGCCCTACGAGGCTGTTAGCGGGGGTCGGCTTGGGCAACCTTGGCCGATAGGGGGCGGCGCGCCGAGAGGCGAGCCGCGAACGAACGGATGGGGATATGTCAGCACTGCACCTCGGCCTCTTGGCCGCATCGGTCAGCCTGGTCGGTATCACGGCAGCCACGAGCGAATCGTTGCGGCGCCGCGAATCCACTCTGCCCGCCCTCGGTTACGTCGTCGGAACCGGGCTTTCTGTGGGTAACGCCGCATGCCTGCTGCCGAGCACACCCCTCTGGTACTCGGCCCTCTTGGTCCCGCTCAGCGTGGCCGGCATGCTCTGGTTCCTGGCCAGCGTTGCCAGTGCGCGACCTAGCCGGCTGCGCACCGCCCACAGCGTTCACACGACTGGCAACGTCCCCACTGTGGTGCAGGGCAGCGTGCGTAAGCCGGTGCCGTTGCATGTCGTGCGTGACACCAGCCCGCAGCCTGCGATTGAACCGCCCCGCGAACCGGTCTCAGCAACCCAGCAGACCTTTGCTGAAGCGGGCCCCGCGCACGGCTGGGCCGCTGCAGGTCAAGGCCCGTATGTTGCAGCCCACATCGAGCGGTATGTGGATGCCCGCGGCACTCGTCGCGCCCACGGCAGCTACGGGCCCCGCCGGCACACCGGCGAGGACCCCACCGCTCGCTTCCTCAAACTGGCTCGCGCCTACGGCGTCGACCACCCGGGTCGTCCGGGGCACTCCGGCTCCAGCGGACGCTCCTACCGCGCCTGAGACTGCACAGACTGCCACCGCTGCAGCCACGTGTCCGCGCCGTCACTGACCGCCTAGCCACGCTCCGCGTTGGAGCCGTTCCGAGAACGCAGGAACAGCATTCCGCGCTGGCCGGACAACGAACAGCACTGTCGAGGCGAACCTCGACAGTGCTGTTCACAACAGGGGGCAGGCGGCAGGCGCATCGGCGCCCGACCGTCGCGGCCGGGCGCAGGTGACCAGCACCGCGTGACCGCGCTGCAGCCAGCCCGCCTATGTCCTCAGAGCCGCGCAGTCAGCCCGCTTCGGCGGGCCGTTCGCTCACGGCTCAGCGATCAGCGGGGCTTCCTCATCAACAAGAATCCGGGCGCTGAGCCGCTTCATCTGCGTGAAGTCGGTCTCGATCTTCTCGTTGCGCTTGTAAGTGATCAGGCTGACGACGACTGCCACCAGCAGGTGCAGCAGGAAGCCTGGCAGGATCTCGTACAGGCCGAACAGGGCCGTGGCCCGATCCCCGCCCCAGGTCGTGGAGGGGCCCCAGAAAGCCACCGTCAACGCACCCACGACCATCCCGGCCAAGGCGCCGGAGGCAGTGAGCTTGCGCCAGTACAGCGACAACACGACCGTCGGGCCGAAAGCGGCACCGAAGCCGGCCCAGGCAAAGGCCACCAGCCGCAGAATTGTCGAGTTCTGCTCCCAGGCGAGAATTCCGGCGATGACCGCCACACACAAGACCGCGAGCCGGCCCATCCCGACGTAGTGGTTGTCGCTCTTGGAAGACTCGCCGCGGTGTTGACCGAGCGCTTTGTAGAGGTCCTCGATCAATGCCGAAGAAGTAACGATCATCTGGCTGGACATCGTGCTCATGATTGCTGCCAGCACCGCGGCCAGCATGAAGCCCGCGATGATCGGGTGGAAGAAGGCCTGCCCGAGCCGGATGTACACCGTCTCGGTGTCGGGGCCCTCCAGCGGTGTCCCCGACTGTTGGAAGTAGGCGATGCCGACCAGAGCTGTGCCGGCAGCACCCAAAACGGAGAAGATCATCCAGCCGATACCGATGCGACGACCGGCGGTGGCTTCCTGGGCGTTGCGTAGCGCCATGAACCTGACGATGATGTGCGGTTGCCCGACGTAGCCCAAACCCCAGGCCAATGCCGAGATCACCCCCACGGCGGAGGCGCCAGCGAACATGCTCAAGTGGGTGGGGCTGGCCGCCAACGCTGCGGTCTTGACGCCTTCGAGCCCACCGACCCGGGACAGCCCCACCAGGGGAACGGCCACGAGCGCGGCGACCATCATGATTCCCTGCACGAAGTCGGTATAACTGACGGCCAAGAAGCCGCCGAAGAGCGTGTAGGCCACCGTGACCGACACGATCAGGAGCAGGCCCTCGTGGTAACCGCGCCCGAAAGTGCTCTGATAGAAGACGCCGGAGGCGACCATCCCGGAGCTGACGTAGAACGTGAAGAACACCAGGATGATGACTCCCGAGGCGATGCGCAGCATGCGGGATTGGTCGTGCAGCCGGTTCTCCAAGAAGCTGGGGATAGTGATGGAGTTGTTGGCGACCTCGGTGTATGCCCGCAGCCTGGGCGCGACGAACTTCCAGTTCAGCCAGGCGCCGACGGTCAGACCGACCGCGATCCACGCTTCGACGAGCCCAGCGGCATAGATTGCGCCCGGCAGCCCCATGAGTAGCCATCCGGACATGTCTGCAGCGCCCGCAGAGAGCGCGGCTACCGCGGGTGACAAACCACGGTCCCCGAGCATGTAACCGTCGAGGTTGTGGGTCTTTCGATATGAGTAGAAACCGATGAACAACATGCCGGCGAGGTAAATCGCCATCGTGGCTGCCTGGTAGAAGAGAGGACTCACGAATCGCTCCGATTGTGGGGGCCGAGTCCGGCTCGACCGCGTCGTCGTGGGCCGAAGCGTACAGGCGCGGTTTGCCCTGCAACAGGACAAGCGCCACAGATCGCCCACAGAATCACCGAAGCTCACCCACGCTCAGGTGGTCAGGTGTCCGCTCGGTGAGACCACCCAGCCCTTCACCGTTAACACGCTTCTATCCGTACTAATGTCGTGCCCCGTCGACTGTGCCAGTCGGCGTCTCTTGGTACTACCTCCCCCGAAGGAGCCCGCATGCTGTTGTCCGCCGAGTCAACCGAGGTCGTCGAAGCGACCGCCGGCGTCGTTGCTGAGCACGCTGTCGAGATCACCTCTCGCTTCTACCCTGCGATGTTCAAGGCCCACCCGGAGCTTCTCAACATCTTCAACGAGGCCGACCAGGCCCTCGGCGAGCAGCCGCAAGCGCTGGCTGCCTCGGTGGTCGCCTACGCGGTTCAACTCATCGACCCGGATGCTCCCTCGTTCGAGCCCGTCATGCAGCGCATCGCCCAGAAGCACGTCTCTCTCGGTATCACCGCGACGCAATACACCATCGTCGGGCGCTACCTGCTGCGCGCGGTGGGAGAGGTGCTCGGTGAGGCTGTCACCCCGCAGGTAGCCGCCGCTTGGGATGAGGTCTATTGGCTGTTCGCCTTGCAACTGGCCGCCGAGGAGGCCAAGGTTTACGCCCAGCAAGGCATCGACCCGGAGAACCCGTGGCGCGACTTCCGTATCGTCGAGCGCCGCGATGAGGTCACCATCGATGGTGAGCCTGAGGTCGTCACCTTCGTCCTGGCGCCGGTCGATGGTCAGCCCGTCCCGCAGCACCGCGCCGGGCAGTACATCACCGTCAACGCAGCCCTGCCGAACGGCACGACGCAGCCACGTCAGTACACGCTCTCGGCCGGACCTCGGCCCGACTCCCAGCAGATCACCGTGCGGCGGGTCCGCGCCAGCGATGACGCACCGGCCGGCGTCGTCTCCCACCACCTCATCGACTCCTGCCCCGTGGGGAGCACGCTGCAGGTGTCCGTGCCGTGCGGTGACGTGATGTTGGACGACTCGGACTCTCCCCTCGTTCTTGTCAGCGCGGGGGTAGGCATCACCCCGATGGCAGCGATCCTGGATGACCTGGCGCAGCGTCGTCCGAACCGGCCGGTGATCCTGGCCCACGCGGACCGCAGTGCCGCCAGCCACGCCATGTACGAGGCGGTGACGGCGAGCGCATCGCGACTGGAGAAGGCGCTCTCGCACCTGTGGTATGAAGAAGCCGCTGATGAATCACGCAGCGCCGAGCAGGGCCTGATGGACTTGTCGAGCCTCGAGATCCCCGGTGACGCCCAGGTGTTCATGTGCGGGCCGCTACCGTTCATGCGCCAAGCCCGCCGCACGTTGCTCGACAAGGGCGTCGCTCCTGAGGCCATCCGCTACGAGGTGTTCGGCCCCGACCTATGGGCGCAGAACCCGGACAGCGCCGCCGCCTGACCCGGGCTTACTCCTCCTCCCCCCCGGGGCTGGCGCGGCCGGCGGGACTGCTCACCCCCGAGGGCCCCATCCTGCTCGTTTCCCGGCCAGGATGGGGCCATGACCGCGCCGACCGCCTTCCAGGACTACTACCCCAACGACGTCGCTCACTGCTACGGCTGTGGGCGCCTCAACGACGTGGGGATCCAGCTCAAGTCGCACTGGGACGGTGACGAGACCGTCGCCCGATACACGCCGCGCCCGGAGCACACCGCTATCCCGGGCTACGTGTACGGCGGCCTCGTCGCCTCGCTGATCGACTGCCACGGCACCGGGTCAGCTTCGGCTGCCGCATACCGCGCAGCGGGCCGAGAGATGGGCTCCGAGCCGGTGTTGCGGTTCGTCACGGCGTCGCTACAGGTCGACTACCTTGCGCCCACCCCGATGGGCGTCGAGTTGGAAGTGCGCGGAGTCATCGAAGAGGTCAAGGGCCGCAAGGTCGTCGTCAGCGAGACCGTGAGCGCTGGCGATGTCGTGTGCGCCCGTGGGCGGGTCATCGCGGTACAGATGCCCGACTCGATGGGCGCCGCCTCCTCATCCTGAGCGCCGCAGCAACCCGAGGCCGCAGCAGCCTGGAGCGCCCCCACCGGGGTGGCCACGTCACCGCGCCGCCCGGTCACCTCCTCGCAGAGTGGCGGGGCGCACCGACCGCTATCTGCCAGAACCGCGACCGCCTAGCGTGCAGGTGGTCGCGGTTCTGCGGGGTGTGCGATGTGCGAGCGTCCCCTAGCTGGCGGACCCTGCCGCCTGAGCGGTCAGCGCCCTGCGCAACCGGTCAAGGTTTTCGATGATCTCGCGGCGCAACGCGCGCGGCGCGTCTGGGTGTGCATCGAGCCACCCCTGCACCTGCACCACGCTCGGGTGCTCGGCCGGGGCCTGACCCGCGGCTAGTTGAGCGCCGCCGGGGAAGAACCCGCGCACGAACCTCGTAGCGATCTCTTGGCTGCGTTCCTGCCACACCGGGATGAGCGCGCCGAGATACCGGGCGCGGTAATCCTGCGTCAGGTGCGAATGCCCCGGATGGTTGAAGCCTGCCGCCCACGCGCTGACCTCTTCGTTCGACGCGCCCGCTTCCTCGACGACGGCCGACCATGCCGCCGCTTTGGTTTCAGCATCGGGAACAGATGCCAACGCCGACAGGTGGCGGATGTGAGTGCGCGACCCGGGGTCTGCGCGCCTGGCGGCATCGAGTTCGTCGACGCTCGCGTGGCCCGTCCCTGCGAGCGCCCGCCAGAACGCCCAGCGCAGCTCGCCGTCGAGGGCCAGCCCCTCGATGTGCTCGCGCCCGTCGAGCACCGCCCGCAACAGTTCGGCGTGTTCGGCGCAACTCTGCGCGGCAGAGGCGACAACGCGCGCCCACACGAGCTGGCTTCCCGACCCGGGTTCGCAGGCGCGCATCTGCTCGATGGCCACGTCGAGGATGCGACGAACGAGGTCATCCTGCTGATCGGCGGGCGCGTAAGCGCGCGCCGCTACCAGCGCGTGATCGGTGGCGTCGGTGAGCAACGCGACATGGCTCTCGCGTGGCGCTTGGCGCAGCACGATGTCGACGTAGTCGGCGGCGGGCAGCACCGCGTCACGGCAGGCGTTCCACAACGCCGACCACACGCACGCCCGGGACAGTGACGCCTCAATGTCGCCCAGGTGCTCCCGCACGGTCTGCATCGACGTCGCGTCAAGGCGCACCTTGGCGTAGGTGAGGTCGTCGTCGTTGATGAGTACGAGCGCCGGCGCGGGAGCGCCCTGCGCGTCCTCGACCACAGTCCGGCTTCCGGTCACGTCCAGTTCGATGCGCTGGCTGCGGCGCAGCACCCCGTCGGAGTACAACTCGTACAGCCCCACCGCGAGCCGGTGATCGCGCAACACCTCCACACCGCTGATCGGGTCAGTCCCGTCCTGTTCGATGACCAACTCGGCGATACGCGGGTCGTCACCGTCGGTGAGGCTCAGCGCAGGCGTAAGGGTCGAGGTGCCCGTCGTGCGCAACCACGCATCCGACCACGGCCCAAGGTCACGCCCCGACGCCTCCTCCAACTCGACGAGCAAGTCCGGCAGCGTCGTGGAGGAGAACTCATGCTTAGCGAAGTAGGTACGCGCACCGGCGTGGAACGCCTCCTCACCGACGTAGGCGACGAGCTGCTTGAGCACGCTGGCGCCCTTGGCGTACGTGATTCCGTCGAAGTTCGCCCGTGCCGCTTCGACGTCGGGAATGTCCGCGACGATCGGGTGCGTCGTCGGAAGCTGGTCCTGCTCGTAGGCCCACGCCTTGCGCCGCGCGCAGAACGGCGTCCACGCGTCGCGGAACTCCGTGGCGGTCGCGTTCGCAGCGGTACCCATGTAGTCGGCGAAGGATTCCTTCAGCCACAGGTCGTCCCACCACTGCGGGGTCACCAGGTCGCCGAACCACATGTGCGACATCTCGTGCATGAGGGTGTTGCTGCGCCCCTCCAGCTGGGCGCGGGTCGCGGCTGATTCGAAGATGTACCGGGCGTCGGTGAACGTCACCAGGCCCGGGTTCTCCATCGCGCCCAGGTTGTACTCCGGCACGAAGATCTGGTCGTACTTGCCCCACGGGTAGGGGTAGTCGAAGAGCCGGTGGAAGTGCTCGAGCCCCTGCTTGGTGAGCTCGAACAGCGCCTCACTGTCGAAGGCCGGAGCCAGCGAACGACGGCACAACAGCGCCAATGGAACCCGCAACGGCTCGCGGTCGGGCAGATCCAGCGTCCACTCCTGGTCCCATCGGCGGTACGGCCCGGCGATGACACAGGTGAGGTAGGTCGACAGCGGCGGCGTCGGGTCGTAGATGCGGCGCGCACACGCTGCGCCCGAGGTCGCGGCCGGTGCCTCTTCACGGCTGATTTCCCGCGAGTTAGAACGGATCTCCCAGTCACTGGGCCCGGTTACCACGAAGGTGAAGGAGGCCTTGAGGTCGGGCTGCTCGATATTGGCGAACACTCGCCGCGCGTCGGCTGGCTCGTACTGGGTGTAGAGGTAGGTCAGACCGTCGGCGGGGTCGACGTAGCGGTGCATACCTTCCCCGGAGCGGGAGTAGCGCGCTCGACCCTTGACCGTCACGGTGCACTCTCGACCCACCGGCAGGCCGCTCACCTGTACCCGAGCCCCGTCGTAGCGCACCGGGATCGGCGCACCGTCGATGTCGACGTGCTCGACCTCGCCGTCCAGGAAGTCCAGGAAGGTGTCGCTGCTGCTGCTGGTCAGCGTCAGGCTCGTCTGGGTCGGGAAGGTTGCGGCCTGGGGATCGGCGGCCTCGGTGAGGTCGAGCTCGACCCGGTACGAGGTCAGCCGCAGATCCGCGGAACGCTGGCGGGCTTCGTCTCTGCGCAGGTTAGAGGTCACTCTCTGACGGTAACGGTCTGCGCAACCGGGGTGGTGGCAGTTCGGCAAAGCCGCTTCGACTGCTACCTGAGTCGCCCGGACCAACCCGCGGTGAGGGCTGCCCGCACCGTTGGGCGCTCTGTTCAGCGGCGGCGTGGACGGCTCGAGTGCGTTTCTGGTGCACGCGGGACGCCCAGCTAGATACACCTGCGGCCGTGTTCCGAATCTGCGCCCTGAGCCCGGGCGGCCGTGAGCGAGCGAGCAGACATTCCCGGCACGATCTGACCAGCTCACCTGTTAAGGGCCCTAGTGGTGGGCCCGCCTCCCCCCGTACTCTGGCCGAATGCGGAGCGTCTGTGTTTTCTGCGGGTCGAGCAACGGCGATGACCCCCGTTACCTCGCGGCTGCGCGAGAACTCGGCACCGAGTTGGGCAGGCGTGGGCTGCGCCTGGTCTACGGTGGCGCCTCGGTGGGACTCATGGGCGCCCTGGCCGACTCCGCGATGGAGGCCGGCGCTCCGGTCCTCGGGGTGATCCCCGAGCATCTGATCGCGGCCGAAGTCGCCCACGACGGGCTGACGGATCTGCGGGTGACCCGTTCCATGCATGAGCGCAAAGCCGTGATGGCGCAGGAGTCCGACGCCTTCATTGCCATGCCCGGTGGGTTCGGAACGCTGGAAGAGGTCGTGGAGATCCTCACCTGGGGTCAGTTGGGGCTGCACACCAAACCCGTCGGGTTCCTGGACGTGCGCGGCTACTACGGCCGGCTGCTGTCGTTCTTCGTGCACGCCGTCGATGAGGGGTTCATTCGGGCGCCACACTTGGGGCTCTATACCGTGGACGAATCGCCGGCGGCGCTGCTGGACGCGATGAGCAACTGGATTCCCTCGACCACCCCGAAGTGGGTCGACCGGGCCTGATCCCGGACTGATCCCGGCCTGGTCACTTCTGCCGAGCGGTACGCGGGAGGACTTGGGCTGAATCTTGGGCGAGCGATCCCATATGAGACCGTTGCCTGGTGGACACAGACGCCGTTCTCGAGCTCATGCGCGAGGTTGCCGAGCAGGTCATCAACCCCCGCTTCCGCAGCTTAGAAGCCGGGCAGATCATGGAAAAAAGCCCCGGAGACCTGGTGACGGTCGCCGACCGTGAGGCGGAGGAGCTCATCACGGCGGCGTTGCTGGCCGACGATCCATCGGTGCTCATCGTTGGGGAGGAAGCGACCGCGGCCGACCCGGGCCTGTTGGACCGGCTGGCTGACGCCGAGCACGCCTACACCGTCGACCCGGTGGATGGCACAAAGAACTTCGTGAACGGCTCGCCTGATCACGCGGTGATGATCGCCGAGTTGCGCCACGGCGAACCCGTTCGCGCGTGGATTCTGCAACCCGCCCACGACCTGACGTTCGTCAGCGAGAAGGGCGCCGGGGTCTACCGCAACGGTGAGCCCCTGCCCATGCTGACCCCGGTGACCGACGCCGCAGAGCTGCGGATCGCCACCTCACGCCCGCGTTTGGAGGGCCAGCATGGCGAGGTCAACGTGCGCGGGACCTACTGGTCGTGCGGCATCGATTACCCGTGGCTGGCTCAGGGCGGGGTCGACGCGCTGCATTACACGCGAGCCTTGCCGTGGGACCACGCCCCCGGCTTACTGCTGTTGAGCGAACTCGGTGGGGTCGTCGCTTGTGCCGACGGCACGCCCTATCACCCGGCTCGTCACCATGAAGGCTGCGCCGGGCTGCTCGCTGCCAGCGCGCCGCAGACCTGGGAGTTGGCCGCGAGTCACCTGCGCGACGTGCTGCGCTGAAACCTGCGACGAGAACGGCAAGGACTAGAACGGCGCGAACAGGCAGGTGAGGGTGCCTTCGCGCTTCTCGAACTCGCCGATATCGACCAGGATCGGCTCGTAGCCCAGGGATCGGACCAGCTCTGCCGTCTCCGGGGCGCTGGCCGCCATCAGCAACCGACGCTCCCCCAACGGCACCACGTGAATCCCGCACGGTTCACGCACCGGCAGGAAATCGCTGAAGATCGAGGGGTCGTCGACGCGAGGCGGGTAGCCGAGCACCGTGCCGTCGGGCAGCGCGGAAACCGCAGCCGACAGGTGCACCGCCTTGTGCAGCGGGACGGGCACGACCGTTAATCCGGCCGGACGCAAGATGTCAACGACCTGCGCCAGCCCGGCACGGTTGGTGCGACCGCCCATCCCCACATAGACCGTGTCGTGCACGCGCATCAGGTCGCCGCCATCCAGGGTGCCTGGTCGTCGGATGGGAACGGCCCGCACTCGGGCCGCTGCCAGAGTCCGTCGCGCCGCCGTCCGTTCGGGGCGCCGGGACTCGACTGCCGACCGGGTCAGGATGACCCGCCCACCCAAAGAGGCAACGGTGTCGCCGACGAACACCCCGTCGGGGCAGGCCAGGTCGCCCGGCTGCGGTTCGATGAGTACCCGAGACCAGCCGCACTGGGCGAAGATCCTGCCCAGTTCCTCCCACTGTTGGGTAGCTCGCTCCAAGTCGATGGGGCGCCGTTCGATATGAGAGACCACGGCCCGGCTCAGACCTGGGTCCGGCGCCCTCATCAACACACGAGTGGCGAGCATGACTCCAACGATGGCACGGGATGCCTCTACTGCGCCCGCCACCCGCCCAATTGCGATGCGCAGACCCGCGTTGACCTGCACTTACCTGCAGCAACCCCACCTCCAGCGACGACGCACCTGCGGAATAGCCTTGACCGGCAGGACATTTCATGGATAGTCAATGCCGTTGGTAGACAAGATCTTTACCGGCTCTTCACCCGGACGGGTGATCGGAACACTTGCCCCGACCACGCATCTGCCGAAGGGAAGGGCGACGGATCGCACCGCGTCAGCGGTGCACCTCGTAGAGCGATCCAGGAGCGGTCACAGGCACCCGGGTTTTGCAACGAGGTGGGGGCGGTCCCGGGGAGTCGACCTCCGGGACCGCCCCGCTGTCTCTCTACCCGGTGCTGGTCACCAGGTCCGGTATGACGGCCTGCCCCTGCACGCCCGCCGCAGCTCGACGAAGACCATAGGGACATCCCTCACTGCAGACCTGTCGCGCGCAGGCGACACTGGGGACAAGGTGTGAGCTGACCTCCCCACGGCAGGAGACCGTCATGACGACTGCGCCCGTTCCCGCCGCCCACTGCGTCCGGAAAACCAGCCGGGCAGATGAGCCTGCTGGGCGCGCCGTCGAATATCGCGACGGCGTCTGGCATGTCCGATCGGCGCTCGCTGTCCGGCAGGTGCTGCGGGAAGGGAACTGCACGATCCAAGCCGGGTTCAACGTCGATCAAATACGTGAGGGCAACCCGGCCATGCGCCAACCGATCCTCTTCCTCGATGGACCTGAGCATCGGGCTCAGCGCAGCGCCATCGCTCGCTACTTCGCGCCTGCAACGGTGAGCAAGCGGTACCGGGAACTGATGGAGTCTCTGGCCCAGGAGTTGGTCGACGAGGTCGCGCGCGGCGGCGTCACCGACTTGTCAGCCGTGACGTTGCGGTATTCCGTCGAAGTGGCCGCGCAGGTCATTGGGCTGACCAATTCCGACATGGGTGGCATGTCTAAGCGTCTGGAGAGTTTTTTCGCGATTCCCCCGCAGCCACCCGCGCCCGCAGTAAAAAAGGACGGTGAACTGGGCGCCGGGCAACGTCGCTCCGGATTGGGCGCGCGAGCAGCCCAGGTGCGCTCCCTGGCTGGCCGCTTTGACGCCTTGGTCGCCTCGGCCCGCGGTGCCGTGCCGATGGGGTTGTTCTACATGCGTGATGTGCGTCCAGCAATTGCCGCCCGGCGCAAAGAGCCTCAGGAAGACGTGATCTCGCACTTGCTGGCGCAGGGATACAAGGACCACGAGATCCTCATCGAGTGCATCACCTACGCAGCCGCCGGGATGGTGACGACCCGCGAGTTCATCAGCGTGGCGGCCTGGCATCTGCTGGACAACGCCGAGCTGCGGCAGGCGTACCTGCAGGCGCCGGAAAAGCAGCGGTACGCGATCCTGCACGAGGTGCTCCGGCTGGAGCCCGTGGTGGGACACCTCTACCGCCGCGCGATCAACGACCTCGTGCTGGTCGACGGGCAGCACGAACACCAGGTGCGCGCCGGGGAACTGCTCGACCTGTACATCCGCTCGGCCAACGCAGACCCCGTGCACGTGGGCCCGGAGCCGCTGTCGCTGTGCCCGGCCCGCGACATGTCACCCGGCCTCAAACCCGAGGTGATGGCTTTCGGCGACGGTAACCACCGTTGCCCCGGGAGCTTCCTCGCAGTCCAAGAAAGTGACATCTTCCTGCAGCGACTCTTGCGTCTGCCGCTGTCGCTTGTCGACTCCCCCCGTATCGACTGGGTGGACCTCATCGCAGGCTATGAACTGCGCGACGTGCTCATCACCGTTGAAAACGCCGCTGATGTCGACGAATGATATTGCGGCCCAGCCGCATACCAGTACCGTCAAAGCATGAGCACAATCGATGCCACCGCTTTGCCGCAGGGCGTGAGCCTGGCTGCGGGCTCCGGCGGCCTGCCATGCGTGAGCGTGACGACCCCGGCCTGCACCGCGCAGGTCTATCTGCATGGCGCACACATCACTTCTTGGGTCCCCGACGGGCAGCAGCCAGTGCTGTGGTGCAGCAGCCAGGCCACATACTCGGCTGACAGCGCCATCCGCGGCGGGGTGCCGCTGTGCGCCCCCTGGTTCGGCCCGGGCCGAACCGGTGGCAAAGAGCCCGCGCACGGCTATTTCCGGCTGGCGGAGTGGGAGCTGACGCAGGCGGATCGTGACGGTGACGATGTCCTGCTCGTGTTCACGCTGCCGACCGAGCGCGGCGGCCTGCCCGGGATCGAGCACGCCCCGGCTGACCTACAAGCCACTTACCGCGTGCGGCTCGGCGCCGAGCTGGGCATGGAGTTGGAGATCGCGACCCCCACGCAGGCGTTGGAGTTGGAGAACGCACTCCACGCGTACCTGCATGTCGGCGACGTGCGAACCGTGACTCTGCAGGGCCTGGACGGCGCGCGCTACGCCGACAAGGCTCCCGGTGGCCGCGCGGTCAACGCTCAATCGGGGCCGGTGGAGTTCCGCCGTGAAACCGACCGGGTGTATGCCTCGACCGAGTCCGTCACCGTCGTCGACCCGACACTCGCCCGCAAGATCCTCGTGACGAAAGACGGCTCACACAGCACGATCGTGTGGAACCCGTGGGAGCGTCGGGCTGCCGAGATGAGCGACTTCGGTGACGACGAGTGGACTCAAATGCTGTGTGTGGAGCCGGGCAACGCCCTCAAAGGCCGTGTTGACCTCGCGCCGGGGGAACGCCACACCCTGCGGGCGACGATCAGCGTGGATTCCACCCAGTAACCCTTCGCCGCGCACCTGAGCCCGCGCGGCTCGCGCACCACCCCTCGGCCGCTGCCCTGCCGCGGGGCCTGTGCGTTGCGCGAACCATTCAGCGCGCGTGGGTGATCTCACCGGCGCAACCCTGGTGCCGGACGCGATTCGGCTGGTACTCCTGGACAGAGAGCCCACCGCCAGGAACTCAGACCTGGGGGTGGCGTCGCGGCGCGAGGAGGGGTCCACATGAAGGTCGCAATCAAGTTCGGTTCGTTCAGCGGAGGGCCTGCGGTTGACGCGCAGGGACGGCTGGTCGGCCATGAGGCGGTCACCACGCTTGCTCGGCGACTGCTACGGGTTTTCCCTGGCGCTTCGATCGTCGGCCCCGCCGCGCGCCGCTGCGACGGCTTCGACATGGTTCCGCTGGAGTTCATCGACGCCGCCGACACCCTCGTCATCAACATGGACGTCATCGACTCCCTGGCCGTGTGGCAGACGCTGCACTCCAGCGGCGCCGAACCCAAGCTGATGAACTTCGCCTGGCAGAACCCCTCGCACTTCCACCACCGGATCAACTTCGCCGCGATGGGGTTGTCATTCGCGCTGTTCCCGACCTTCTGCAACTCCGAACGCACCGCCGGTGAGGTATGTGAGGTCATCGAGCAGTGGGTGACGGCCCCGTTGGCCAACGCCTCTCGGGTCGCGTGGGTCAACCTCGGCGTCGATATCGAGCACGTTCAACCTCGCAGCGAGCCCGAGGTTCCGGTCGTGCTCTACCCGGCCATCTACGTCTCCGAACGCAAGCAGCCACGCGCCTTCCTGGAGGTCGTGGAGCGGGTGGCCAAGAAAACCCCGGTGCGGGTCGAAGCCCGCCTGCACGAATCCCACCTGGTCAGCGAGTTCGCCATGAAGCTGTCGCGACGCAAGTGGGCGTGGGTCGGGCCGCTGACCGCCACCAAGGAGGGTTACTGGCAGGCCCTGGCCGGGACCACCGCGTTCCTGGCCACGGCACGCGAGGAGAGCTACGGCCTGGAATACGTGGAGGCAATGCTGGCCGGGGTCATCGGGGTCTTCCCGGATGCGCCGTGGGTGCACACCATCCTTCCGGAGCGCTATCCGTTCGTGTACTCCTCACCGGCGCAGGCCGAAGAGATGTTACTGCGTGCCCTCACCGAGACCGAGCGTTGCCGCCATGAGCTGGATCTATGCGTCGGAGGCGATTTCACGGCGTGGATCAAGGCCGCTCACAACGACGACGACTTCGAACGGGCTGTTGTGGCGCGAGTACACACCTGGTTCGGCAGCTGACGGGTGTAGATGGCCGCAGTGAGCCGCCCCAGGGACGCAGCCACCCGGCGCCCGGCCTAGACCGGTGCTCGACGGCGGGCGCCGACCCATCCGGTAGGTTTGTCCGAGGCTGGCTCGGGGGAAGTCGCCGCGGAGGGCTCAGCGTCCCTCACCTCTACTGGCTCAAGGAGCGTTCATGAGCGTTGACCTTCGCGGGAGCGTGCTGCGGTGACGTTGAGCATCGTCGCGCTCATCCTGGGTGTGCTCGCCTACGGCGGCGCCGGGGCGCGACTCTCCGACGGCGCTCAGGGCGAGGCCCACCCATTGAAATCGTTTGCCTGGTGGGTCGGAACCGGGCTGCAAGGGCTCGGCTTCATCCTGACCCTGCTGGCCCGCCAGCATCTTCCGCTGCTCATCGTGCAAGCCGCCGTGGTGGGGGCGCTTGCGGTCACGGCGCTGATTCAGCACGCCGCCGGGACTCGGCGTCTGCGATGGGTCGACGGGTGGGCGATCTTCGTGGTCATCCTCGGCATTGCGCTGCTCGCAGCCACGACTGTCCCGGGCCCGGCCGTCCCGATCGCGGTCAACCATCTCATCGTGCTCGGGGGTGGGGTGGTGCTCTGCCTGGCAACATTGCCGGTCATCAGCAACCCCGGAGTCAGCGGGCTGCTCTCCGGACTCGGGTTCGCAATCAGCGCCATCACCGCCCGGCTCCTCGTGGCCGATGTCGCGCACGCCATCTGGCGCTTCTGGGAATGGCCGTGGACCTCCTGGGTGGCGGCGTTCCTCCTGGTCGCCGGTCTCGGTCTGGGCCAGGTACATCTGACGCGCGGGCTGGCACGCTCGCACGCGGTGGGCGTCCTGGGGACGAACTACCTCGCCAGCACCGTCGTTCCGGCCGGCATAGGAGCGTTCATGCTCGGCGAAGCCCCCCGAGAGGGGACGTGGTGGATGGTCATCCTCGGGCTGTGCCTGGCCCTGGCCGGCTCGCTGTCGCTGCTTCGCCCCGAGGCCGTCGCTGAACCCGAAAACGCCCCCGCGCCCCGCTGAGGTCTACCGCTCCCCGGTTCCTCGTCCGGCGCCGAACCATGCCGCTACCTGATCGATGTTCGTGCACGCCGACACCGGCCCACTGATTCTCGGGACTGACGACGCGTTGGCGAAGGCGGGCCGATTGTCTTAGCTACCACGTGGGATGCCTGACAGGCCAAAACAGGCAGCGCTGCCTATGCGGCGACCGCTGGGAACCTGCCGTTGCCGACGATCCCTGCCTCCCAGCCAGGCACTACTTCCCGGGGTTCAGCGCTTTGCGCCCAAGCGGTTCGGCTTGCAGGTGCAGGTGCTGGTGCGCACTGCTCGTGGCCACCATCGCGCCGGCTGATCCGGCGGTCGGGGCGGCGGGAGTCTTGGTGAAACAACCACGGCTGCTGCCCAGGGCACGCAGACCCACGAGGTCGCCGACCCCCCACTGTGCCGGTTTCTCGGTGGTAGCGGGGTTCATGATCTGCTGCGGGTCTGGCTTGACCGGGTGATCCAGCCCTACGACGTGCCCCAGTTCATGCATGAGCACCTGGCCCCACGTCCCGAGTTTGCCTTCTGAGCGGCCAGCGCCGAACCCGGTGGGCAGTCCGTGCGATGGGTCCAGCACGACGTAACCCTGCAACGCTCGACGCCATGTGTATCGGCCGACCTTCTCGGGGCTGAGCTGGTAGAAAACCCCGCCCACCCCGAGCACATCGCGGGAACTGCGTAGATATCCCGACTCCGAGGGGGCGGCGTAGGCCACGACGAGTTGAGTGCCGGCGGGGTAGTCATCGGGGGTCTCGGTTGACCGGGCGCCGGGGACGACCTTGGTCGTCCCTTGGTACTTGAACCGCAGCCCGGTTGCCAGCGCAACCTGGTTGACGGCGGCGTGGACGTCCTTCTCGGCGCCCTTGGGGGCGTGGGCGACGTTGACCCGGTAGCCGATCGGGGTGCAGGGATTCCACCGCACCGACGGTGCGGTCAGGAAGGAGTAGGAGTGGGTGTCGCCCCGGCCGACCCCGACCGTGAAGTTCTTCGTCGTCGCGCCCGCCCGAGCGGTGGTGGCCGGTGCGTGAACGCGGTAGATGCCCACGCCGGGTTCGGCAGTGGGCAGTCGCAGCGAGTAGCGACCGGTGGTGGTGGACGAACCGACTGTCTTCCACGTGCGGCCCACGAGTTGCTGCAGATGGACCTCGCGGGCTTCGTCGGCGCTGACCTGCCCGCGCACCAGAACCCGCACCCCGACCGGAGCCACCGTCGAAGACGGCACACCGGTAAGCGTGGTCGGTGCGGCAGCTTGAGCGCTCGTCAACCCGGCCGAGCCAGCCGTTAAAACGACCAGCGCGGTGGCAGAGCCGATCCGCCAACCCCCATGACGCATAAGTGCATCTCCCTTGTGATAAGGCGCACACGCATCGACCTTCGACGTCTCGCCGATGTGGCCGTGGTCCCCGAATACCCCGGCCCCACCCCCCGGTGCGGACCTGTGCGACAGCAGCAGCTGTGATTCACATTCTGGCACGGGGGCGGCCATGGCGCTAGCGGGTCGGACGTCTGGCTCAGCCTCTTTGATCCGGTGCTGTTGCAGGTCAACGGAGTTGCGCCGGGGATCCAAGGAGCGCGGGCGCCCCAGATACCGCTCGTGCCCAGCTTCGCCTTGACGCGTGACAGCGCTCCCGTGGCGGTCACCCTGGGCTATCACTACCAATCCTGCACTCCCACAATGCTTTTCGACCGGACGCTGACCCCGGCGTCGATCGCCCATCTACCGGTACCTTCGGTCCGGAGTGGCGTCAAGAAGGCGTACGGTCAAGGTGTGGAGACCCCCGCAACGGCTAGACCGTATCCCTCGCTTCAATCGATTTTCGACCTCAGTGCTCAACGTCTCGACACCGACAATCGCGCATGGCTAGTGGCCGTCGCGCGGTTGGTTGGCCGGATCGATGAGCCCCCACCCACCCCTACGCAGTTGCAGCAAATCGTGCACTCCCTGCAAGCGCGCGCCGACCTACCCTCGGGCCCCATCCGGTATGTCGAGCGAGAAATGTATCTCGACCTGGAGGACGCCCACCACACCGTCGAGGTGCGGGCCACGGTAGCTGAGGGGCGTCCGCCCTATGTGGCCACCCTTGGCTTCGGCTCTGCAGGTCTCCTTGCGCTGGCATTCACCCGCTCAGGGGTGTTCGCCGCTGATGAGCCCCGCCGCGCGTCCCATGTCCTGCTGGCTGATGTCGAGGCTCTCATCGTCGATTGCCGTGCTTTGGCCGAGACCGCGGCGCACAGCCTTGGCTATCGCGGCCGAGTCGAAATGTTGGTGGGCATCGCCTGCGATGTCCCCGGGCAAGCTCTCCGATTGCGGCGCCTCGACCACGAAACCGGGGAGATGGCACCCGCGGATGAGACGAGCTCTTTCGAACCGATCATCACCTCCTTCGATACTGATCCGGCCTATCCGGACCGCGCAAAGTGGTGTTGGGACGTGGCGCAACGTGCCGCCGATCGATTCGGAGCACCCGCACCCCAACTCGTTCTGCCGCCGGCGCCGCAGGACGATGGCACCCCCAAACCAGCTGGCATCCCTGGCCCTGAGCGTGCTGCCTGGCGCCCGAGGACTCATCCCGCAAACCGAGTGCGAATGGCTCCGCAAGAGCGCTGAACCGCCCGTCACGGGGGGCTAGAGCCTTGCGCCCCGCGTGTCGGGTGTCGCGTCTCGTGCCGGTGGGCCAGGCAGGCTGCGATGACCGTCATGGTCACCGCGCAGCAGTGTCGTCAACCGGCGCTCGGGGATGGTTGTGACTGCTCGCGTCCAACGCTCAGATAATCGCTGCCGGGTCAACGCCCGGCAGCGATGCGTGCGGCCGCTTGCCGTAGCGCGAGCTCCAGCGGGGTCAGCCCCAGCTCATCGGCTTCGGCAACCAGCTTCAACACGCGCGGGCCGATCGCGTCGACGCTCGCTGAGAGTTGGGCATCGTCCCAGTTCAGCGACCGGGCGTGTTCGTGGATAGCACCTCCGGCGCCAGCGACGATGTCGGGAACATAGGTGATGCCGCGTTGGGCCAACGCCTCCTCGGCGCCGTCTTCCAGGGCATCGTTGGCCGAACCGGCAACCACCGAACACTGCAGGCGCGCGACGACCTCCGGGGTGAGCGTGCGCGCCGCGGCGCACGGGGCGAACACGTCGCAACGGGCATACGGTGCGTCGACGACGTCGATGGGCCTGCCGCCGACCTCTTCAGCGACCCGGTCGGCGCGCGCGACGTCGATGTCGGCGATCAGCACCGTCCCACCGTCAGCGGCGATGAAGCGCGCCAGCACCGAACCGACCGCGCCGGCCCCTTGCACCGACACCGTCAACCCTTCCAGGGAGGCAGTGCCGAACCGGTGCAACACCGCAGCGCGCATCGCGGCGAACACGCCGCGCGCCGTCCACGGGGAGGGGTCGGAATCTGCGCCGAGCACGAGCGCGCCGCCTGCGCGCACCGCAAGGAGGTCGGTGTGGGCGGTTCCCATCTCCACGCCGGGGATGTAGTGCCCGCCCAACTGGGCAACGAACTCCCCGAGGCGCACCATCAGAGCCGCGCGCTCCTGGGGCGTCTGGGGCTCCCGACTGCCCAGAACCACCGCTTTGCCGCCGCCGTAAGGCAATTCCGCCAGCGCATGCTTGAGCGTCATCGACGCGGCCAGCCGCTGCGCCTCGAGCAAGGCATCACGGGTGGAGTCGTAGAGCCTGCATCGCACCCCGCCCAACGCCGGGCCGAGCGTCGTGTCATCAATGACGATGATCGCCTTGAGCCCCACGGATTCGTCGTGGCAGGTGATGATCTGCTGGGAGGACCAGAGGTCCAGGTAGGCAGCGGCAGGCGAAGCCATCGTCCCTCCATCGCTCGAACGGCGCAGGTCCCGCGACGAGGCGGGGTAGGCATCGTCCCACATCATGCGGCGCGACGAGGCGCGCTACGCCCACGAGCAGATCAAGCCGTTGGCGGCGTGCGTGAACTGCGGTGGTTTGGCCTGGGCATCGAAGACTCCGGCGCTTCGGTGGCTGGCAGTGAGCACGCTCCGCGTCGCACACCATCGAAGGCAGTCACCGGGCAGGTCACCTGGGCGCCTCAGCGGCAGGTGGGCCCAGTGATCAGGCGGGGCCGCCCTGCCAGAGCGCATCGAACGGCGCCGCCGAAGCGACACGAGCGCGAATGCCCTGAGTGATGAAGGTCTTTGCGGCCCGTGCTGCCTCCAGCGGCGTGGCGCCCTTGGCGAGCTCAGCGGTGACTGCCGCGGCGAGGGAACATCCAGCACCGCTGACCGCGACCTCACCGATCTTGGGTTCGGACAGCACCTCGGTCGTCTGCCCGTCATAGAAGACGTCGATGGCATCCGGGCCGGCCATCCGCACCCCGCCCTTGGCCAGGACGACTGCGCCGGAACGCTCGTGGATGATCCGTGCCGCCTCGATGAGCTGTTCCACGGTGTCGATCGCCGCCAAGCCCGACAGCGACATGGCTTCGAACTGGTTCGGGGTGACGAACGTGGCCAGCGGCAGGACCTGCTTCTGCAAGGCCAGGTCGGTGTCCAGCGCCGCACCGGGCTCCTGCCCCTTACAGATCAGGACCGGGTCGAGCAGGAGCTGCTTGGGCCGCTGCTCACCCAGAACCCCCGCCACGGTGTCGATGGTGGCCGGAGTGCCGAGCATCCCAACCTTCACGGCATCCATCGTGTAACAAGCGAACTCGACCTCGAGCTGGTCGGCGATGACCTGCGGGTCGACGGGCACGAACCGGTGACCCCACTGCGCCTTAGGGTCGAAGGAGACGATGCAGGTCAGGGCGGCGATACCGAAGACTCCGCGAGCTTGGAAGGTCTTCAGGTCGGCTTGGGCCCCGGCTCCACCGGTGGCCTCAGAGCCGGCGATGGTCAGTGCGATGGGCGGGGGCGGCAGAAGTGAGTCAGACACCCCTCCAGTTTGCGCTACTTTGCGTGGCCGGAAGTCCTTGGGTATCCCAGGAGCGATAACTGGTCACGAGCCGCACACTGAATCATGCTCTTGACCAGCATCGTGCAGACCTCAGCGCGGATAGCGTCCACCCGCTCGCGCACGGCGAAGGTCGACGAACTGACCCAGACACTCCTGGAAGCACAGCGGCACGGGGTCGTCGGCCTCGCCGCGTCCTACCTGTCCGGGACGTTGCCGCAGCGCCGCACCGGCGTCGGTTATCGCAGCCTGAACGACCTACCGGCCCCGGCGGAAACCCCGAGCCTGACGCTGCGCGAGGTGGATGAAGCCATCACGACGCTGGCCGAACAGAGCGGCCCCGGCTCGGCCACGCGCCGGGCCACACTGCTGGGCCAGCTTTTCGGCCGAGCGACAGCGGCGGAAGCGGCCTACCTGAGCGGGCTACTCACCGGCGAAGTGCGCCAGGGCGCGCTGGACGGGCTCATGCTGCAGGCGATAGCCCGCGCGGCTGGCGTCAGCGAGGCGCAGGTGCGCCGAGCGGTGACGCTTGCCGGGTTCACTGTTCCGGTCGCCGAGGCGGCGCTCAACAGTGGGGCAGAGGGACTGGCCCAGATCCGCCTCGAGGTCGGCAGACCGCTACGACCGATGCTGGCCTCTTCCGCTGCCGACATCCCGGCTGCCATGGCTGAGACCGGCGAAGTGGGACTGGAATACAAGATCGACGGCATCCGGCTGCAGATCCACATTCAGGACGGGGCCGTAGCCCTGTTCACCCGCACCTTGGAAGATGTCACCGCCCGGATGCCCGAGATCGTCGAGGCAGCCCGCGGTTGGCAGCTGTGCAGCGCCGTGGTGGACGCCGAGGCGGTGGTCATGCAACAGGGCCGCCCCGCCCCGTTCCAGGTGACCGGATCGCGCACTGCAAGCCAGAGCGACCCCGAGCTGCTGCGGGCGCACAGCCCGCTGCACGGGTACCTGTTCGATCTGCTGCACCTGAACGGCCAGGACTTGCTGGAACGCCCCGCCGCCGAACGGTTCGCGGCGCTGGCAACGCTGGCGCCCGCCGATCAGCTCGTGCCACGCATCGTTACCAGCCAGGTCGAACGCGCCCAGGAGTTCTTCGACACTGCCGTCGCCGACGGTTTCGAGGGTGTTGTCGTGAAGGATCTGGGCGCGACGTATGCCAGTGGACGACGCGGGTCCGGCTGGGTGAAGGTCAAACCGCGGCACACCCTGGACCTGGTGGTGGTGGCCGTCGAGTGGGGTTCTGGGCGCCGCCAGGGGTACCTGTCGAACATTCATCTCGCCGCCCGCGACCAAGACGGGTTCGTCATGCTGGGCAAGACCTTCAAAGGGATGACCGACGAGATGCTCGCCTGGCAGACCGCCCGCTTCCTGGAGTTGGAAACCGGGCGTGACGGTTACGTGGTTCAGGTGCGCCCAGAGCAGGTCGTCGAGGTCGCCTTCGACGGTTTGCAAACCTCGCGTCGCTACCCCGCCGGGTTGGCCCTGCGGTTCGCTCGGGTGCTGCGCTACCGCCAGGACAAGAGCGCCGCCGAGGCCGACACCATCGACAGCGTCCGGCGACTTGCGGGCCGCTGAACGACCCGGCCGACGGCCGCGTCACGGACTCCGCCCGCCGAGAAGGTGACGGCGTCCCCGAAACGCGCCTGACCAAGGCCAGGGCGCCGGTGGCGGCGCCGCGGGCGGGCACCGCCTCACCACCCCTGCGACCTGATCGCCAACCAGCGGCTCCCCGCGCCGGCGCTACGCGACTAGAACGCGACGCCACACGCGCCCGCCAAGGCGCTACCTCAGCGGGGCGCTGCTCAGCCGAAGAGTTGCTGCAACCGGATCAGGGAGGCGCGGATCGATTCGGCGTTGCGTTCCGGAGCCTTGATGATCTCCAGGGCTCGCACCGAGCGCGCGGTCGAATAGTCGAAGATCTCGGTGACCAACGTCGTGCCGTCCGCTTGCGGCTCCAGCTCGAAACGCCACCGGTGCCCGCCCATATGCATCCACTCGATCAGGCGGCCCGGCTCCAACCGCGTGACGGTGTTCGTGATGGCGTACGGGACGCCCATCTTCATCGAGACCCGGAAACGGTCGGACTGTTGCAGCTCGCGCGGTCCGATCACGTCTGGGCGCAGCGTGCCGCTGCCGTCGAACTCATGGTGACGGTGCGGGTTGGACAAGACCGCGAAGATCTCCTCGGCAGAAGCAGTCACGCGGGCTTGTCGGGCAACAGCCTGGGGCCCGCGATCGACGATGGTCACGCTCATGGGTTCCATGCGCACACCCTACGAAGCCGGTCTCGTCGACGCGACAGGTCAGCGACCTGCCGCCCGCGTCCGACCGGGCCAGTAGAGGTCTCACGCGCTTCAGCGCCCCAGGGCGGTGTCGGGGTCTAGGCTCAAAACCAGCTACCCCCTCGGCCCAGGAGAGAGAAGCATGACCGCTCACCCGAAGTACGTGCAGGCCCGCCGCGAGGCCTACGACGCACTCGACCTCATCCAGGACGGGGACACCATCGTCGTGCCCACTGGTGTCGGGGAACCGCCGACCATCCTCGAGGCGCTTTCGCAGCGGCGCCGGGACTTCCACGATGTCACGATCAGCCAGATCCTGCCGTTGCGCCCCTTCGAGTACATCGACCCCGACACCGTGGAAAACGTGCGCCACCAGGCGTACTTCCTGGGCGGGCCGACCCGTAAAGGCGCCCAAGCCGGGTGGATCGACTACCACCCGAACTACTTCAGCGAGATGCCGGCACTGTTCCGCGAGGGCTACTTCCCCGCCGACGTCGTGGTGAGCATGGCCTCCCCGATGGACCAGCACGGGTACTTCTCGCTCGGTCTGGCACCCGACTACACGATGGCCGCGCTCAGCAAGGCGCGCACCGTCATCCTCGAGGTCAACCCGAACGTGCCCTTCTGCTTCGGGGACTGCCACATCCACATCGACCAGGTGGATGCCGTCGTCGAGGACGAGCGCCCGCTGCTGGAGGTCGGCCTACCGACGATCGGCCCCGTGCAGCAAGCCATCGGCGGCTACGTCGCCGACATGATCCCCGACGGCGCCACGTTGCAGATCGGCTACGGCGCGATCCCGGACGCGGTCGTCATGCAGCTACTGGACAAGCAGGACCTGGGGGTGCACACCGAGATGATCGGTGACGGCATCCTTTCGCTGGTCGAAGCCGGCGTGGTCACCAACACCCGCAAGAACATTCACCGCGGCAAGATGGCGGCCACCTTCGCCCTGGGCAGCAAGAAGCTCTACGACTACATGGACCGCAACCGGGCCTTGGAGATGTTGCCGGTGGACGTCACCAACGACCCTTACCTCACCGGGCAGATCGACTCGCTGCACGCCATCAACGGCACCATGCAGATCGACATGATCGGACAGTGCGGTTCGGAGAGCCTGGGCGCAGTCCCTTACTCCGGCACCGGCGGACAGACCGACTTCGGCCGAGCCGCCAACCGCTCACGGGGCGGTAAATCATTCATCGTGCTGCCCTCCACGGCCAAAAACGACACGTTGTCCCGGATCGTGCCGACGCTGACCCCGGGAACCCACGTCAGCACCACCAAGAACGACGTTGATTTCGTCGTCACCGAGTACGGGGTAGCGCAACTGCGCGGCCGCAGCGCCCATGCCCGCGCCCGCGCCCTCATCGGCATCGCTCACCCCAAGTTCCGGGACGAACTGACCCAGCAGGCCGAACAACTGCATCTGCTCTGAGCAGCGAAGAACCCCGCCGATAGCGCCCCATCCGCAGGCTCTGCCCCCGGACGCCCGGACCGCGATCACCGTCGCGAGCCGGGCGTCCTTGCAGCTGGCCCTGGGGTGAAATCCGCCTCGCTCCTATCCGGGGTGAGTCCCGCGCCCGCCCCGACAGGGCCGGCGCCGGGCACGGCCTCTTCCGGCGTCTGAATAGTCCGACTCGATTTCGCTGGGCACACGAGGCCGCCGGGCTCTAGCCTTGCCCCAGTTCCCTTGCACGACAAACCTGTCGGGAGCTCTACTGCGTTCTATCAGGAGACCCTATGAGGCCCTCTCGCGTCCTCGCCGTTGCAGGTTCACTACTACTGACCGGCTCTGTGCTCACCCCGATTCCGTCCGCTGCAGCAGCAACCGCTGACGGAACTCCGGCACCGAAGGCCGGTCGTTGCGACAGTGTCACAACCACTCCCACGTTCCGCGGCAAAGTCCCCTCGCCCTCGGCATTCATCGGTTATGAATTGGGCCGCCGCAAAGTGACGAGCTCCCAGGTCAACGGCTACCTCAAGGCCGTAGACAAGGCAAGCGACCACGTCGTTTCGGGTACGTTCGGTCGCAGCTCCACCGGCACGCCCCTGACGTACGCGCTCGTGGGCCGCTCAACCTCACCGGCGCGGATGAAGCAGATCAAGAGGGACATCACCCGCCTGCAAGACCCCAGCACCCCGGCTGCGGAAGCCGCGGCCATCGCGGCGCGCACCCCCGTGGTCATCTGGTTGATGGGGGCGGTGCACGGCAACGAGCCAGCCTCGGCCGACGCCCAGTTGCGGGTGCTGCACGAATTGGCCGATCGCAGCGACTGCGTGACCTCGCGCATCCTGGACGACGCAATCGTCGGCATCGTGCCGCTACAGAACCCCGACGGGCGTGACCGCAACACTCGCGCCAGCGCGGCCGCCTTCGACCTCAACCGTGACTGGTTCGCCCGGACCCAGCCCGAGACCCGCGCCAAAATGCGTCTGCTGCGCAGCCTGCCTGGCCAAGTGGTCATCGACGAGCACGGGATGGGCGGCAAGGGGTACTACTTCCCGCCGAACAGCGACCCCATCTACCACGAGGCGGCGGCCCAACCGACGTCGTGGATCAACGGCATCTTCGGGCGGGCGAACTCTTCGGCGTTCACCGCCTCAGGGCTGTCGTTCGAGACCTACGAGGCCGGTTTCGACCTGTTCTACCCCGGTTACGGGGACACCTCCCCGACGCTGAACTTCGGTGCTGCCGGCATGACCTTCGAGGTGGGCCAGGAAGCACCGTTCGACCAGCAGGTGAACAAGCACTACGTCTCGGCGATGGCCTCGCTGTACGCCGGTGCGCAGAACAAGCGCACGATCCTGCGTCAGTACCACCAGCAGTGGGTTCAGGCCAAGGCCCAAGGCCAGGCCTGCCAACTGCAACCCAACCGCACCCAGAACCCCGGCAACTCGGTCACCTATGAGGTGCCGGGACGCAAGGTGTGCGGGTACTTCCTGCGAGAAGAACCCGGCAAGGAACGCGATCTCGCGCGGATCATCGGCCTCCTGCAGGATGACGGGGTGAGCGTGCACCGCCTCACTGCACCGCTGGTGGTGCCGGACTACAAGGCCTACGGGCGCCCCGCCGCCAAGACAACCCTGCCCGCCGGCACCTACTGGGTCTCCCTCGCGCAACGCCAGAAGCACTGGGTCCAGACGATGCTCGGCGAGAACACCTATGTGCCGTTCCCGTACTTCTACGACGTCAGCGGATGGAGCGCCCCGCTGCGCGCGAATGTCGCCGGCGGTTACACCGGCCACCGCTTCGACGGTGCGCGAATGCAGGTAGCTCCCAAGGCGAAGTTGCCGAAGGCCAAGACCCCGGCGTCCCCGCCCTCGATCGCGGTCCTCACGTACTCGGCGAGCGCCACGAACCCCTCGCAGAGCACCGGGTGGCTGCAATGGAAGTTGGGCCAGGACTGGCGGCTTCCGTTCACGACGATGCTGCCCTCGCAGCTCAGCGCAGCGGCGCTGAAGGACGTCGATGTGCTCTTGGTGCCCGACCTGGACGCCAAGGCTGTCGCCGCGGCCCTGGGGACGGAGCGAACCAGCGCCCTGAAGGATTGGGTCGATGGGGGCGGTCACCTGGTCGCGTGGCGCGGCGGTGCCCGGCTGGCAGCGACCTCGGGCCTGACCACGACGATGCTCAGCGACCCCAAACAGGACGTGCCGGGCGTGCTCATCCGCGCGAACGTCACCCGACGGGGTCCGCTGACCGCCGGTGTCGGCGAGCAGGTGTGGGCGATGTACAACTCCGACCCCATCCTCAAACCGGCGCGACCTGCCGACGCGATCCTGACCTACCCCGGGGCTAAGTCACCCGACTGGTTCGTCTCCGGTTTCGCGCCCGGATCCACCGAGGTGGCCGGCACGGCTGCCGCCACCAGTGAGTCGCTGGGTTCCGGAACGGTGACGCTGTTCGCCTTCGAGCCGAACTTCCGCGGCTTCACCGACGGCAGCGCCACACTCATCCGTGACGCGATCCTCGCCTCGCGGGGGACGATTCTGGCCCCCAAGGGCGGGCTGACCTCAACCTCGGATCTGACCAGCCAACGAGCGGCCTCGGCACGCGCGGCCAAGCAGCTCGACGGTGGGCGACCCGACGGCGAATTCGACACCCGCGCGTCACACCGGTGATCGCTTAACCAGCGGGAGGTGGAGTAGTCGGGCAGGATGCGGTCATGGCTGAATTGACGATCCTGCACAATTACCGCTGCTCCACCTCCCGCGCGGCACTGACGGCGATCGAAGAAGCCGGCCTGGACGTCCAGGTCGTGCGCTACCTGGACACCCCCCTGCTGGAACCGGCTCTGCTGGACCTGCTCGACATCCTGCGGGACTCCCCCAGCGACCTGGTCCGCCGCGACGAGACGTTCACCGAACTCGGCCTGAGCGAGGACGACGTCCAAACCAAGGAACAGGTCGCCGCGGTCCTTGCTGAGCACCCCAAACTCATGCAACGTCCGGTCCTCATCGCCGACGAGGTCGCCATCATCGGACGCCCCAAAGACCGGGTGCCGGCCTTCCTTGACGAGATCTCCGACTGAGCCGCCGGCTTGGCCAGAGGATCACACCTACGGTCCACGATGACCGCCACTGCTCGCAGTGGGGTGGGCCTGCGGGTTGTTGCACGGCAGCTCCGGTGAGCTCGTTACCGGTGGCTCCCTGCCGCAGCTAGCCCCGGCCGCTCGCGGCCGCGACGGGTACATCGTGGTCGCGCCCTCAGGCTTACCGGTGTCGTCGCGAACCGGTGGCCGGCACCGGATGCGCGACGCCGGATGACACCGGGTCCGCGACAAGTGGCGGCATCGCTCACCGACCTCCTCCGGGACAGCCCGTAGTTCGATCCTGACCTCCTACTCCAGGCGTACGGGTGGCCGCTCAGGGCGCTACTCCAGACGGTTCCGCGGGCATACCCCGTGCAGCGAGGGTGAAGTGGTGGACACCTCGCTCATGGGCATTGCAGCGGCAGCCGTCGGCGCCGTGTGCTTCGCGGCCGCAGCCGTGCGCCAGCACGATGCAGTGAACTGCACCGCCGACGCCGAAGGCGTACCAGCAGTGAACCTGCGCGACCTGGCGCGCGACCCCGCCTGGTTCGCCGGTGCGGCACTCCTGCTGTTCGGCGGTCTCATCCAGATCGTCGGGCTCAGCCTGGCCCCCGTTGTGCTCGTGCAGCCGGTGGGGGTTCTGGCGGTGCCGTTGGCTGTTGTTCTGGCTGCCCGCCGTCACGCGCGGGCCATCGAGCCGCGGGTGCTGGCTGCGGCGCTGCTCACCGTCTTGGCCGTGGTGGCGTTTGTGCGCATCGCCGCTCAGCATTCGTTCCCCGCCCCTTCGTTGGATGTCACGCGCACCCTGCTCGTCGGCTCGGGTTTCGCGCTGTTGATCATCGGTATCGTCGCCGCCGCCGATACCGGCCCGCAGCGGTGGTCCTCGGTGGCTTGGGCGGGTGCGGCCGGGCTAAGCTTCGGGGTCTCCTCGGCGCTGCTGCGCGGGATCCTGGTGCTGGCGCCTGCTGCCGTCGGTTGGGGCTGGCTGCCGGTCGTGACGTTCGGCGGGCTCGTCGCCGTGGGATTCGCGCTGGGGGCGGTGCTGGTCCAGCGGGCATATGCGGGTGGATCACCGGAGGTCGTCCTCGCCACCCTCACCGTGAACGACCCGCTCGCGGCGGTGCTCTTCGGTCTCAGCGCCCTGGGTGAGGGCGGCGCGTGGGGTGCGGCGACCTGGGCTGCGCTGACGGTGAGCGCGGTAATCGCCGCCTTCGGGGTGAGCCTGCTCGCCCGCCACCACCCGCAGGCACCGCACGCGCCGCAGGACCTATCGAGCCCGCTAGATCCGCTGTGCGCGCCATCGGTCGGGGCGTCACCGTGCGAGTTGCCCGAGCCGGCCCTGGCCTCGCTCACTCAACGCGATCGACTGCGCGAGCCAGAGTTCAGCGCATGACAGGGCGTCCGTGAGCGCCTCGTGGGCGCGGTAGCGCGGCAATCCGTGCGCCGCCCGAGCCGCCCCTAAGCGCAAGCTGCCAGCCCGTGGGTCGTCCCAGGCAGTCGTGGTGAGCCGTCGCTGCAATTCCAGGGTGTCCACCACCCTGACCGGTAGCGGGTGGCCGTACACCGCGCGGCAGGCCGCGCTGAGGAACTCCTGCTCGATGGTGGCGTAGTGAGCCAGCAGCACCCGGCCGCGCAGCGCCGCCAGCAATTGCGCGAGGGCTTCGGCCAACGGGACCCCGGCCGCGACGGCGTCGTCGGTGAGGCCGTGGACCGCCGCGGACTGCCCGACCTCACCCTGACTGCGCACCACGATGTGCCGAGCGCCCGAGAGGTTGATGACATTGCCGTCCACGGGGACGAACCCCACCGAGAGGATGCGGTCGGTGCGGGCCGAAAGTCCGGTCGTCTCCAGATCCACGGCAAGCAGCGGCAACTGCTCAGCCGGGGTGTCGTTGGCGGGGACGGGCACGTCGAGGTAGTCGCGCAACGGGCCCTCGGAGACGCTGCGCTGCACCCGACGTCGCTGCGCGTTCGCCCCGATCGGCCACCAACTCACGAGATGTACCCCAGCGGGTGGCGTCCGGCGAGCACGCCCTGCGCGGTGCGCACCACCCCGAAAGCGTCCCGCAGATGCCGCTTCTCAAACGAGCTCAGCTCTTCGGGGGAGACGAAGTTGTCGGGGATCCCCCGCTCCCGGACTTGGCGCGCCTGGTGGCGCAGGCGCACGTAGGCGATGAACTCCAGAGCGTCCTTGAGGTCGGCGGTGGCTGCCGCTGACATTCCACCGGCCGCGGCCACCGCGTCCAGGCGGGCTTGCGTGCCCACCTGCGGCAGACCGGCCGCGAGCGCGGCGACCCGGGCGAGGTCTACGACGGGGCCGACGCCGCGATGCTTGAGGTCCAGGGTGCTCTTATGCTCCCCCTCCTTTTCCAGCACCAGGCCGCGGAACATCCCAATCGGGGGTGCGTGTTCCACGGCTTGCTTGGCCAGGTGGGCGAGGAAGATCTTGGCGTTCGGGGTCATCGCGAGCACGCCCGTGCGCAACCTGGTGCACAGCTCCAGTTCCCCGGCCACCGCCCGCATGTCGAAAAAGATGGTCGCGGCCAGGACCGCATCCGGGGTGGGTTCGCTGATCCACTCGCCGAATTGGCGACGCCAGGTCGCCAGCGGCTGCCGCCAACGGGGCGTGGTGGCCATCACGTCCCCGGGGCAGGGTGGGTAGCCGCAGGTGACCAGGCCGTCCCGGACGAAACCGGCTAGGTCGGCGAAGTAGGCGTCGTGTTCGCGGGTCACGTCATCGCTGAGGATCAGGGCGTGGTCCTGGTCTGCGCCCAGCGCCTGCTCGCGGCGTCCCTGGGAACCCAGCGCCACCCAGCAGTAGGGAACCGGCGGCGGCCCGAGTTTCTCCTCGGCCAGGATCAATAGCCGGCGCTGCACGGCGTCGGCGACTGCAGTGACGACCCGGCCGATGTCCTCGGCGCTGGCGTCCTGGGCGACGAGACGCTCCACCAGGTCGGGCAGGCGGGCGGTGGCCAGCGCGATGTCTTCGGGCTGGTTCTGCCGGGAGATGTCCTGGACGACGTACAGCGGGTTGGATTGCTCCAGGCGGACCAGGTCGGTGCTGGTGATGATGCCGAGCAGGTCCTGGCCGTCGGTGACCGGCACATGGTGGATGCCCCTGGCGAGCATGCTGAGCAACAGTTCGAAGGCGAGGGTGTCGGCGTCTGCGGTCGTCGGGTTCGGCGTCATGATCTGGGCTACCGGGGTGCTCGGTGGGAGCCCGTCGGCCAGCACCCGGTTCCGGAGGTCGCGGTCGGTGACGATGCCGACCACCTGCGGGTCTTGGACCAGCAGCGAGGAGATGCGCTCGCTGCGCATCAGTTGCGCCGCCTCCTGCACGCTGGCCTGGGGTCCGATGGCCACCGGCGGGCGGGTGACCATGTCACGCAGCCGCGTCTTCAGCACCGCGGTGCCGGAGTCGGAGACGGCCACGCTCTGCACGGCGGCGTGCAGTCGATGGGCTTGTTGGAGCAGGAAGTAGGAGGAGAACGCTGCACTGGACTCCACTAGCCGGTGGAAGCTGCTCGCG
This sequence comes from Gephyromycinifex aptenodytis, assembly GCF_012277275.1. Lineage (GTDB taxonomy): Bacteria > Actinomycetota > Actinomycetes > Actinomycetales > Dermatophilaceae > Gephyromycinifex > Gephyromycinifex aptenodytis. Next base: position 2,052,616 of record NZ_CP051155.1, read on the forward strand.
GGCAGCTCCAGGATCAGGGTGTCTTCGAGGGCCGTGACGGAGAAGCCGTACGGCGGCGGTTGGACTAGGCCCGTCACGCCGAAGCTGCCGCCGACGTCGACCCGTTCGACCAGGGCTCCGGCGGCGTCGTGCACGTCGACCGCACCGGCCCGCACGATCGAGAGGTGTTTCACCTCGTCGGCGGGGGTGGCCAGCACGCTGCCGCGCCGGTAGTAGCGCACGGTCAGCTCCCGCGGCAGCGCCTGCAGGCTTTGTTCGGGCAGCTCGGAAAAGGGTGGGTGCGCGGCGAGAAAGTCTGCGATCTCGGCGAGTTCGTCGTCCATGGTGCCGGAAGAATGGCATGTGGACGCCCGGTGTGGGTACGGGCTGGAACCCCCGGGGTCGCTCGGCGGGCGTTCCCGCCTGCCGAGCGGCACCCACACCGGCCGACGGGCCAGGCGCCCCGCCCCCGGGATCGCCCGGCGAGGGGAATAGCACCGAGGCACCGCCGGTTAGCACTCTCGACACCAGAGTGCCAGATAAGGCATCGTTGATCTCGGCCCGCGCACATGCTCGCAGCCCCCGAAACGACGCCAGGCGGCACCACCGCAGCACAGGAGGAGGACACTATGACCGCTCGATTCGACCCCTTCCAGGAGATGGAGCGCTGGCTGAACACCGGCACGCGTACCAGCACTCCCACCCAGGGCCCTCTGGCCATGGACCTGTTCCGCCAGGGTGACGCCTTCGTCGCCAAGATCGATCTGCCGGGCGTGGACCCCAGCAGCATCGATATCGACGTCGACGACCGCACCCTCACCTTGCGCGCCGAGCGCCGCCCAACCGTGGACGAGGACGTCACCTGGCTCTCCCGCGAGCGCGAGAGCGGCACGTTCGCCCGTCAGCTCGCCCTGGGTCGCGGCCTGGCAACCGACCGCATCGAGGCGGACTACACCGACGGCGTGCTGACCTTGACGATCCCGGTCGCCGAAGAGGCCAAGCCGCGCAAGATCACGGTCAACCACAGCTCATCGCCGGCCCAGATCGAGGGTACGCAGAACTGATCCATCCGGGCATGACCCGGTGAAGCACCAGAGCGCCGCGGGCTTTTGCCCGCGGCGCTCTGGTTTACGTGGTGACCCGCCCGCTCGCGCCCGAAGACCGGAGACGCGAGCGGGCGAGCGTTTGTGGGCTCAGCCATCCAGGCCGAGTCGAAGCAGTACCAGGTGCTCAGGATGTGAGCGGGTTGCCACCCGAGGCCGTGCGCACCGATCCACTTCGTCGACGCGGTGCTACCAGCTCGACTGGCGCCACCTGCCGGACCCGATCAGGCCCGAAGACATGCACGTGGACCGCATCAGGGTGCAGTGGCGGAAAGCTCCCTCCACCGCTGCACCCTGATCTCGCGCGTCTCTCGTCGTGACTACCGCCGGGGAGTCGCGCCGTCCACCTTGCGCGTCCACTCCCAGGCCGCACTCAGTAAGTCAGCGGATGCATCTTCGCCAGACCCGAGCCACGGTTCTCGCCGTCCATCCGGTCACCCTCAACCCAACAGGCGTGAGTTCCGGCCGCAATCCGCTCGGGCAGCACCACCGTGCAGATGGGACCCGCCTCGATGTCCGCCGCATCGAAGATCAGGCATTCGGAGCGGTCCTGAGCCATATCATTGACGAAGGTGATGACATAGGCCGCGTCCTCCTCGGTGGAGCCGATTTTCTGGGCGACACACACCTCGGAGCCATACCGCTGGTCTCCATATTCGTAACGGACCATATCGCCGCGAAGCAGGTCGTAGCGCTTCAAACCGCACATGTACCAATGGCCTGGAACGAACAGGGAGTTGTAGCTGTACCGGTACGTCTTTCCGACCCAGTCATTCCCCACGATCGGGAACTCGGTCACTTCGTCGTCGAGCGAATACTCTTTCGTCTCCCCCGTGCGAACATTGAGCATCCACCGATACATGTGCGTCTGCGTGGCGTGCTTGTCCAGGTTGCGGGCGATCTTTGCATACGGGTCGTTGGGGTCACCGACGGGCATCTTGCCCAGGTTGTCCCAGCGACAACCATCGTGAATGATCCAGTCGCCGTCTTCATAGCAGTTCGCGATGTGCAGCAGGAAACTCGGCTCGAACTCGAACCAGCGCACATCTTCGCTGCGCCCGAACCGCGGGATAACCCCGATTCGGAACGGCATGTTGTCGTGGAAGGACAGCTTGGCGCTCTGCCCCGCAGGACCGTCTTTGTCGAAGAAGTACGGAATGTCATGTAGCAGGCTGTAGTTCTTCGTCATGCCGATGTCATGCAGCCAGCGGTGCCCGGGCAGGTCGATCGGGACGTAGTGGACGAGCTTGTCCTCACCACTGACCACGCCGTAGTTCAGATACGGTGCCTGCTCGAAGTTGTAGTTGAAGAAGATCATGTCACCGGTCTCGACATCGACCTTCTGGTGGGAGGACACCCCATCGGGGACCAGAGCAGCCCAACTCGCCGTCGCTCCCGAAGTCTCCAACGTGTACGGGCTCATGACCCATGGTTCGCTGCACTGAGACATCGTCGGATAGAGCTTGCCGGCGTGACCCACCACGTCGGTGCCGGCGTTGTCCTTCATCGCACCCATTGCACCCCAACCCCGTCGGGTGTACATGTCGGGCTGCAGCAGTCCCGGCCACAGGGATTTGCCCACGGCCTGTTCGGCGAGGAATCCAGTTGTGCGAACGAAGCGGTTCCGGTACTCGCACTTGCCGTCTTCGAATCGAATGGCGTGCAGCATTCCGTCGCCGTCGAAGGGGTGGTAGAGACCGAGCGGCATTTGCGCCTGGTTGTGCGTGTTGCGGATATAGACGCCATCCAGGTCGGCCGGAATCTCCCCGATGATCTGGAGGTCTTTTCCGCTGACCGTCAACTCATTACGCTGAGACCGGAAGGCTCCCTTGAGCCACGGATTGTCTGTCTCATCCTCGCGCGGAACGCTCAGGATGAGAGCATTTGGGTCATTCATTTTAGTCTCCTCAAGAATGGGAACAGCGGGGTGCGTCAGGAGCGGCCCTGCGGCGAGGCCATCTCGCCGATACCGTCGCGCGGAGCGGCCTCTGACGCGTCCTCGCGGGGAGCGGCGGTGCGACCGCCGGGCGCCTTCAGGCGCCGAGAAACTGATGTGAAGCCGCCCGCGATCCCAGCCGGCATGAAGAAGATGATCGCGATGAGTAGGGCGCCGTAGGCCATGTTTGCGCCGCTGCCCCCGATGAGGTCGGCGGTGAACTCAGGCAGCATCACGAGGACGACTCCGCCCAGGAACGAGCCGAGGATCGTGCCACTGCCACCGATCAACAGACCGGTGAGCAATTGGACGCTCAACATCAATCCGAATACTTCCGGAGCCACCACACCAGCCGTCATCGCATACATGCTTCCCGCGACCGCGGTAATGGCAGCGCTGAGCGCGAAGCTGGCGACCTTCTCTCGAGTCAGGTTGACGCCGTTGACTGAAGCGGCCAGCGGGTTGTCCTTGATGGCCAACAGCGTACGAACCGCCCCGGCGCGTCCCAGGTTGCGGATCACGCCGATGACGAGCAGCGTCACAACAAGGATCACCAGGTAGGTGACGCTCAGCTGGGTCATCCAACTCGGTGTATTGGTGGGCAGCGCCCATCGAGAGGTCAACAACTTGCCATTGGCTCCCCCGGTGATCGCCTCAGCCTTGATCACGATCAAGGGGAAAGCGACAGCGAATCCGAGGGTGACCAGCGCCAGATAGTGCCCTTTCAATCGCAGGGCGGGCAGTCCGGTTACCACTCCGACGAGGAAACCCAGGCCGGCTGCGATAGGCAGGGTAAGCAGGATCGGCAAGGCATAGTCGGTGACGAGGATCGTTGTCACGTATGCGCCGATGCCGAAGAAGGCACTGTGCCCCAGCGAAATCTGTCCGGTGTACCCCGAGACCAGGTTCAGTCCCAAAAGCGCCACCCCGAAGATCAGGATCTGCGCGATCTTCAGGACCGAAGTCTGGCTGAGCAGCACTGGTGCGAGCGCCAGGAGCAGGGCGGCGACACCCAGAACAGCCATCGACTTCCGCCGAGAGTAGACCGGTGAAACGGTCATAGACCTTGAGTTGCTCATACCCGCGTCACCGCCATCCGTCCGAAGAGACCATTGGGTCGAATCATCAGGACTGCGAGCAGCAGCACGATGGCGATCACCAGTCCCGAGTCATTCCCCACCGCGGGCACGAAAAACGGGAACAGCGCTTCGACGAGGCCGACGATCAGACCGCCGACAACGGCACCGACGGGGCTGTCGAATCCGCCTAGACATGCTGCGGTGAATCCGAACACCAGCACGTTGACCATCATTGTGAAACTGAGCGTTCCAGTAAGTTGCGATGTGATGACGCCGGCAAACAGCGCGGGAACTGCTGCGAGCGCCCAGCCGAGTGCAAACATTCCACTCACCGGGATACCCACCAGACCCGCCGAGTCTCGGTTCGAGACGACCGCGCGATAAGCCAGGCCGAGGCGGGTGCGGTTCAACAGCAGCCACAGAGCGCTCAGCAGGAGAATCACCGTGATCCAGGTGCCGATGACGGCGTAGGAGAGCACAAGCGGCGGGTCACCGTCGAGTACTTGAATTCCATCATTCAAGCCCGAAGGGAACAGTGCCAGTGGCGCACGCGAACCGAGCCCCCAGACAGCGCCGTTGAAGGCGTTGATAAAGAGGAATAATCCAAGCAAGGCAATCAAGGCAACGTCGTGCCCTTTGCGCTCCAGAGGACCCATGATGGCGAACTGGATACCAGCGGCCACGGCAGCAGAGAGAACCACGGCCACCGCAACAGCTATCCAGATGTGCAGACCCATCGAGACGCCGGTGAATACTAGGAAGGTCGACAGCATAGCCATTTCGCCCTGAGCGAAGTTCAGGTATCCGGTCGAGCGGAAGACCGTCACCAGCGACAGCGCGAGCAAGCCGTAGATGGATCCGTTTGCCAAGCCGTTGGCGCTGAGCGCCAAGAAATTTGTCATGGGCCGTTCACATCCCTAGATATGCTTGCCGGACGGCAGAATTGCCGCGGAGTTCATCGGCGGTGCCGGAAAGCACGGTTTCCCCGGCTTCCAGGACGAAACCTCGATCGGCGATGTCCAGCGCCAGTTCGGCGCTCTGCTCGACCACGAGCATGGCGGTCCCTCTTTCCTTGTTGATCTCCCGCAGGAGCCCGAAGAGCTCCTGAACCACGAGGGGAGCCAGCCCCAAAGAAGGTTCGTCGAGCAGAAGAAGCGCCGGATTGGACATCATTGCCCGGGCAACGGCGAGCATTTGTTGCTCGCCGCCCGATAGCGTTCCGGCCCTCTGCTCCTTCCGCTCACCGAGGCGAGGAAACCTCTCCAACCACTCGCTCGTTTGCTTGCCGATCTCTTTGCGGCTGCGCACCGAATGAGCACCGACGGTGAGGTTCTCCGAGACCGTCAGGTCAGGGAAGGTGCCGCGGCCCTGGGGAACGGTTGCAACGCCGAGGCGGACGATGCGCGAAACCGACATCGAACCGATGTCCTGCCCACGGAAATTCAACGTCCCCTCGGACGGCAGGCTCCCGTTGAGTGCCCGCATCGTCGTGGGTTTTCCGGCGCCGTTGGCGCCGAGGAGCACGACTACCTCGCCTTCGGCGACATTGACCGTCACACCGTGGAGTACGGTCACGCTGTCGTACCCCGCGTGCAAGTCCTGAACGTCGAGAATCAGGTCAGGCATCTCGCCTCCCGAGGTAGGCCTCGATCACAGCGGGCTCGGCAGTGACCTGACTGGGTGTTCCTTCGGCGATCTTCCGACCGCGTTCCAGAACGACGACGTGCTCACTCATGTCCATGACCAGGCCCATGTGGTGCTCGACCAAGACGATGGTCAGACCGCGCCGCGTGCGAATCCCTTCGAGCAGCGCTCCCAGCTCCATTACTTCGCTGTGTGTAAGCCCGTTGGCAGGCTCGTCCAACAGGAGCAGGCGCGGGTGGCTGGCCAAAGCGCGAGCTAGCTCCACCCGCTTCAGAGTCCCGATCGGCAGACCCGTAGCCGCGTGGTTGGCAAGGTGGGCGATGTCGAGTTCGTCCAGGATCTCTTCGGCAAGTTGACTCTTGCGCCGCATGTCGGCCGAGCCGCGCAACCCAACCATCGAGGGCCACCACGCGACGGGATGCTCCGAGGGCATCCCGATGATGACGTTGTCCAGGACGCTCATGCCCTCGAAGAGAGCGATGTTCTGGAAGGTCCGGGCGACTCCGTGGCGGGCGATCTCATAGATCGCCATGTCGAGCAGGTTCGTGTCGTCGACGAGAACAGTTCCAGAATCCGCCGGGTAGACGCGGCTGATGATGTTGAAGACCGAGGTCTTTCCCGCACCGTTCGGACCGATGAGCCCACATACGGTCCCCCCGGGCACCTCAAATGTCACACCGTCAACGGCCTTGATGCCACCGAAATGCAGCCGCAGATCTTTAACGCTCAGCGAGAGTCCTGTCCGCTGCTCGGTGAGCAGCTTGGTCATGGTTTTTCACCATTCGCCAAGACGCTGCTCTGCGTGCCCTTCCAGGCCTTGGTGGCTGGGTCGAACTCACCCATGACGGCATACCCGGTCGGGTAGGGGAACTCTCCGTTGATGACGGTGCCATGTTCGGGGAAGTCAAGACCGATCGTGCCGTCGGTGGTCCAAACCGCGTCCATGAGACCAACGCGGCTCAGACCATGGGGCGAAGCTGCGGCTCGTTTCAACTGATCGGTTAGCAGCGCGGACTGCTGGTATGCCGTTGCCGCAAAGCTGGAGTGCTTTTCCGTGCTCGGTGAGTACTTGTCCAGGAACTTGTGGTATTCCTTTGCAGCCTCAGTGTCTTTGAACTCCTCGGAGTTCGTGTCGATGAAGGACTGCGGCGCATACACATTGACCGCCTTGTCCTTCAAGGGGAAGAGCACGTCACTGGCATCGCTGCAGGCATAGGGCAGCATAATCGGCCCGTTGAAGCCTCCGCTGCGAGCCGCGTTCACGAACTGCGAACAGAACCCTGATCCGGTGCTGGCCACGAGGGCGTCGGGAGATTTGGACAGCAGCTGAGTGACCTGACCGGAGAGGGACACGGCCGTCGAATCGTGGTTGACGGTGCCGACTACCTCAACCTTGGCGTCGCCGATGGCCGACTCGAAGGCCTTGCTGGCCGAGGCGCCGAAGTCGTTGTTCCAAACCAGCCCGCCGACTTTGGCGCCGGCGGGGAACTCGTTGGTCAGGAAGTTGACCATCAACGAACCGTTTGCCGCGTAGGGGAAGAAGTTCGAGGTCGAGTACGGGTGTTCGGCTGGGTTATAGAAGTTAGGCGCACCCGAAGAGACAGCGAGCTGCGGGACGCAGCTGCTCTCGTGCATCGTCTGGACCGCGGTCGACTGTGCCGTGCCGAGTTGCAGCATGGTCGCCATGACCTTCTCGTTCTCCACGAGGGCCTTGACGTTTCCTACGGCGCGGGCGGCCTCGTAGGCGTCATCCTTGGCGATGAACCGGAGCTTGTGCCCGTCGATGCCACCCTGTTCGTTGAGCATCTTGAAGTAGCCCTCGATCACGGGGACCATATCGTTGCTGGCCGCGGACACCGGACCGCTGAGGGCGGTACTCATCCCGATCACGATCTCTTCGCCCGGCTCGAGCTTGGCCGTAGCTTCTGCGGGGCACCGGTCGGTGTCCAGCGTCACTGTCTTGGCATCGACCACTGCGCCTTCGCCCCCGCCGCCGCCGGTGTTGGACGAGCATCCCGCAGTGATGAGCAGCATTGCGCCCATCCCGACGGTGCAGGCGACGGTTTTGTTGGATCTCTTGACGGAGCTCACGGGCAGGCCTTTCGTTAAGCGCTTAGCGGGGGAACACGACATTGGGTTCACTGCGCGATCAGACATTGGCGACTCGGCGCGAGAGGAAGTCCAGGATCCGACCGTGGTACTCCTCCGGCGCCTCAACAAATGGGTAATGGCCTGCACCGGGGATCTCCGTGTATTCGCTATCCGGCACCAGTTCCGCCATCGCCGCCATTCCCGCCGGCGGGCAGGCCGTGTCGCACTCACCGGCAACGAGCAGAGTCGGCACCGTGACCTGGCGTAGGGCATCCCTGTTGTCGCACTCGATGATGGCGTTCATCGAGCTCACGAAGACGTCGGTCGGCATCTCGCACACGACCTCGACGACGCGGTCCACCAGCGGCCCGGAGGCATTCGGCCCCATCATGCTGCGGAGAAGATCCGGGGCATATTCCCCAATGGATTTGCCAGCCGTGATCGGGTCGACGCGCTCGGCGATGAACCTCTTCTGCTCTTCGGCGCTGCGGCTCTGCAACCCGGCGGTCGAGGCGGACAGGATGAGACCGTGTACCTGAGTACCGAGCAGGTTTGCGGCCAGCGGAGCGATGAGCCCGCCCATGGAATGCCCTAGCAGGACATTCTTACGGCCGCCGACAGCTTCCACCAGGGCCGCTGCGGCTTCTGCATGCGCCTGAATACTGGTGTCATCCGGCTTAGGAGAACCCGCGTACCCGGGGCAGTTCCAAATAACGACCCGGTGACCCATCTTCGTGAAGTAGTCACGGGTGGTACCGAAGTAGCGTCCATCTCCGTAGGCACCGTGCAAGAGGAAGACGGTGACATCACCGTCGCCATAGATCTCGTGGGTCGGCAGGGCAGGGGGGGGTATGGGCATGGGTCCTCGCTTTGTGTGGTGGGTACGTTCGATGAGAAGGGGGGATCCGGGGTTACTGGATCCCTGACCCCGTCAACCACTCATTGATCGCTGCGGCCAGAGGTGCTGGCTGTTCAGCCGGAAGCATGTGTCCCGCCCCCTCGATCACGACGAAGTCGGCCGCAACGGCCTGCGCCATCTCGCGTTGCCGTTCGGTGGGGATCACGCGGTCATCTGCTGCGGCGACCACCAGAACAGGTATCTCGGCGTTCGCCAGGACGTCCCGACGATCCGGTCGGGCAGCAGCAGCCATCTGATGGGCCATGAATTTCTCGGCGCCGTAGTTCTCGAGAGCGCGCTTGCGCTGAGCCATCATTTCGGCGTCATCAAGGTGCTCGGCCGTGTAGGAGGCGGCAGTCGCGGCCTGCGCGAGTGCGAAGTACTCGCCAGCGCGGGCTTTACTCACCGAGGCCTCGCGTCGAGCGCGCGCTTCCGGCCCGTCAGCACCGTCGTGAGAGTTGACCAGAACGAGGCCACGAACACGATGGGGGAATTTCGCCAGGACAGCCAGTGCTACATAGCCACCGAAGGAGTGGCCGATAAGGACTGCGCCTCGGCCGAGGGAAGGCTCGATGGCGTCGGCGATCTCATCGACGTCAGCCACTGGCGGGAGCTCGAGCGCGGCAGATTCCCCAGGACTCAAGTGATCTCTCACTGCAGCCCAATCCGCGGCGGTGTTGTTGACCCCATGCAGGAAAATGATGTTCGTGGGGCTGATCTCTGGGCCTGCTGAGGTCATCGGCTCCCTTTCTGTTCGCTCAGGCCGTCATGTGGCCTGCGCTTCTGAATGTCGCCTGGTCACAGCCAGGACGTCTTGGAGGTGGTTCTTCATAAGGAGCTCTGCGTTCGCGGGATCCTGGTCCTTGATCGCCAGATAAATCTCTTGGTGAGCGCGATCCCACGCGGTCATGCACTCGGGCTCGAACTCCAGCAGGACAGTGACGCTGACCGGGCCTGTCGTCAGGGCCCGTTCGATCCCGATAAGGACCGGATTGCGAGTTGCCCGGGCCACCCGAGGGTGAAAGTTTCCCGGTGTCACTGACGGATCCTTGCCGTGCGGCACCAAGGCGAATCGTCGGATCTCAACCAGGTCCTCTTCGGTACGCCGTTGCGCTGCCAGCGACGCCACCTGCGGTTCGAGCAGGATCCGAGCCTCAACCACGTTCAGCAGGGACCTGTTCGGGTGAAGGAGGACATCCGCGAGGCGTGCAACGGTCGAGGTGCTCGAACCGTCACTGACGAACACACCGGCGCCGTGCCGGGTCTCGACCAACCCCATGGCCTCGAGATAGGCGATGGCCTGTCGAAGCGAGTTGCGCGAGACCTCGAACCGAGCAGCTAACTCACGCTCACCCGGCAACGCCACTCCTGGTTGGAGTTCACCACTGACGATCAGCCGTCTGAGGTGGTCGGCGATTTGCGCATGCACCGAGGTGCGTTCGATATGCAAGTGCGAGTCCATGGCTCCCATTTTGACTTGTAGCGGCAGGAACTCATACCTGCAATGAACGGCATGCGCCCCGCGGGTTACCCGGGGTGTCAGGCGTTCTGGTCACTGGTGCATTGGGTAAGTGGTTGAACCAGTGACACTCCATACAATATGATGTGGGTCACTCGACTGTCAAGCACGTGGTCGAGGAGGGCCGCGGCGGTCTACCGCCGTGGCCGACCACTCAGGAGGAACTAGCAAAGTGACGAAACGACTAGAGGGTGCCGTAGTTCTCATCACCGGCGCGGCCTTGGGCCAAGGCAACGCACATGCACGGCGAATGGCTGCCGAGGGCGCCCATCTCGTGCTCGGAGACATTCGCGTAGACGATCTCGAAACGCTCGCATCGGAGCTGCGAAGCGACGGGACTCGCGTCCTGGCCGGACGCCTGGACGTGGCTGACCCCGACGACTGGTCGTCCCTGGTCCAAGACGCCACGGCTGAATTCGGCACCATCACCGGACTGGTGAACAACGCAGGCATCATGTCCCGGGGGTCTGTGCTCGACGAGACCCTCGAGGACTGGATGCGAACCCTCGCGGTCAACCAGACTGGCGTGTTCCTCGGCCTCCAGAGCGTCGCCCCGATCATGCAGAAGGCTGGGCGCGGCTCCATCGTCAATGTGGCCTCTACTCTCGGCCGCTACGCCTCGACCGTCGGCTTCGCCTACCAGGCGACCAAGGGGGCGATGCTGATGATGAGCAAGAGCGCTGCGCTCTCCTTGGGTCCAAGCGGCGTCAGGGTCAACACGATCCTGCCCGGATTGGTCGACACCCCTTTCCTGGCTGACAGCAAAGAGCGAGGCGCCCTCGCCGATCCGGTCAGTCGTACCCCGCTGGGTCGCATCGGAAAGGCCGAGGAGCTCGCCTCCGTCGCCGCCTTCCTGATCAGCGATGACGCTGCCTACATGTCCGGGGCCGAGCTTGTTGTCGACGGCGGCATGACGTCCGGTTCATTGCAAAGCCTCAAACCCCTCAAGGAGATCTGATGACAACCCTGACCGAGCCTGCAACCGGGCGCCCCTGGCAGGAAGTCCCTGCCACCGCCCTGGACTCGATCGACGAGGTCTTCGAGAGGGCCGCCGCAGCTCAAAAGCAGTGGGCTGCCCTGCCGGCCACGATGCGCAGCGAACTGCTCTTCGGTCTGGCCGATCGGCTCGGCCAACTCACCGAGGAGCTCGCCGAGATCGAGGCTCGCAACACCGGCAAGTCCATCCGGGAGACCCGACAGGAAGCCGCCAGAATGCCGGCGGCGGTGCGCTACTGGGCGGGTTGGGCCGATAAGGTGACTGGCACGACGGTTCCCTTCCATCCCGACTTCCACACCTACACGACGCGAGAGCCGTGGGGCGTTGTGGTCGGCATTGTGCCGTGGAACGTTCCGTACATCTTCGCCGTGCGCCGCATCGTGCCTGCCATTGCTCTAGGCAACGCTGTCATTCTCAAGCCGGCCGAGGAAACCCCGTTGACCGCGCTCCGCCTTGCTGAGGCCTGCCGCGAGGCCGGAATCCCCGACGGCCTCGTCCAGGTGGTCACGGGCGGCGCCGACGTAGGTGCCGCCCTCGTGGAGCACCCGGGGGCAGACATCATCCTCTTCACCGGATTCCATGAGACCGGCAAGGCCATCGCCCGGGCTGCAGCCAACAATCTGACGCCCACGCTGCAGGAGCTGGGCGGCAAGTCGCCGCAGATCATCTTCCCCGATGCCGACCTGGACCAGGCTCTGGACGCGGTCGTGGCCGGCGTCTTCGGAGCGACCGGTCAGATGTGCATCGCCGGTTCACGGCTCTTGCTTCACGATGACGTGCCCGACTCCTTCCTTGAGGAGCTGGCCAGCCGCGTCAACCAGCTCGTGGTGGGAGATCCTCGCGATGAGAGCACCGATGTGGGCCCGCAGGTCACGGCTCGCCAGCGGGACAAAACGCTAGCGATGATCGAGGCCGCTACCAGCGAGGGCGCCCGCATCGCAGCCCAGGCACAGCTGCCGGCGGACCCCGAGTTGGCAGATGGATTCTTCACGCAACCGACAGTGTTCACCGATGTCACCCCAGAGATGTCAATCGCGACGCAAGAGGTCTTCGGTCCGGTCCTGTCCGTGATGCGCTTCTCCGACGAAACTGAAGCGATTCGCTTGGCCAACGACACCGAGTTCGGTCTGGCCGCAGGCGTGTGGACCTCGGACGTGGGTCGCATGCACCGCATGGCCCGCAGCATCAAGGCCGGTCTCATCTGGGGAAATACCTATCGGATCATCAACGACATGATTCCGACGGCCGGCTACGGGCAGTCCGGGTACGGCGCCGAAGGAGGAATGGAGTCCATCGCCAGCCTCACTCGGTCCAAGAGTGTGTGCCTGGCGTTGGAACCGGGTCTTCCCTCCTATATCCCGCGGTTGCCGAAGGCAAATCAGTCCTGATCAAAGATCCACAGGCGCCCTCCGCGGCGCAGTGGCGATCGGGCTGTAGAACACCCTGAATCACCCATTCAGGCAGAGCCGGGGGCAGTGAACACCTGCCCCCGGCTCTGCGGCTCCACCCCCCCGAACGCACCGTGCCACGACACCGCGTACGCCGGAACCACTCGTCCGCAGACCACACTCGGAGCAGACGCGGGCCCAGGAGCACCGGGTGAATCCCGCACGGGATTCAGACACACCAGCGCGCCGCGGGCTGTTGCCCGCGGCGCGCTGGTTTTACGTGGCGACCCGCCCTCGCACGCCCGAAGGTCGGAGGCGTGCGGGACGGGTGTTCGTGGACTCAGCCGTCCAGGCCGAGTCGCAGCAGTGCTTCCTCGACGATCTCCTCTGGGGAGAGACGGACGTCGAGTTGCACCCCAGGTTCATCCTCTTGCAGCGGTTCCAGCGTCTCCAGCTGGGAATCCAGTAGCTCCGGCGGCATGAAATGACCGCTGCGCCCAGACATCCGTTCGCTGATGACGTTCGCGCCACCCTGCAGGTGGGCGAAAACGACGCCGGGTGCTCCCTCGCGGAGCATGTCGCGATAGACCCGTCGCAGCGCCGAACAGGTGATGACGCTGGTCTTGCCGGCCGCCTCCTGCTCCCCGATCCAGGCGGCGAGCGCCCGCAGCCAGGGCCACCGGTCCTCGTCGGTGAGCGGGATGCCGGAGGTCATCTTGTCGATGTTGGCTTGGGGGTGGAACTGGTCGGCTTCGGCGAACTCCCAGCCGAGTCGCTGAGCCAGCGACTGAGCGATGGTCGATTTGCCGCAGCCGGAGACGCCCATGACGACGATGTGGCGGGCAGCGCCTGGCTGCAGATTGCCCCGCATCTCAGAGCACCAGACTCACGAGCGCGGCCAGGGTGAAACCGACCACACCGATGAGGGTCTCCATGACCGTCCACGTCTTCAGGGTGGTCTTCTCATCCATCCCCAGGAACCGGCCGACCAGCCAGAATCCGGAGTCGTTGACGTGGGACAGCACAGTGGCGCCACACGCGATCGCAATGACGATGCAGACCAGGTCCATCCCGGACAGGCCGCTGGTGGCCGCAACGGTCGGGGCCATCAAACCAGCGGTGGTCGTCAGAGCGACGGTGGCCGAACCCTGCGCGACGCGCAGCGCGGTGGCCACCACGAAGGCGGCGACGATGACGGGCAGGCCAGTGGCTTCGAGGCTGCCCGCGAGGGCTTCACCGATACCGCTAGCGCGAAGGACGCCACCGAACATGCCACCGGCACCGGTGACCAGGATGATTGCGCACACCGGGGCGAGGGCGTCGTTGCAGACCTTCTCGATGGAAGCCAGGTCGAGCTTGCGGTTGCGCAGCACGAAGATCGCCGCGAGAACCGTGATGAGCAGCGCAACCGGCGTCTGGCCCAGCAGACGCAGCGCCTGCACCCAGGTGGCGTCACCGTCGACGACGCCGCTGGTGGCCAGCGTGTTCAGCCCGGTGTTGAGGAAGATCAGGACCAGCGGGAGCAGCAGGATCGACAGCACCAGGCCGAAGCTGGGGCGCTCGTCAGCGGGCACGTCGCGCACCTCGCCAAGGATGGCCGGGACCGGAAGGTTGAAGCGCTTACCGGCCCACTGCCCGTACAGGTAGGAAGCGATGAACCAGGTCGGGATGCCGATGAGCAGACCGACGATCACGAGCAGACCCATGTCGGCGCCGAGCAGTTCACCCGCGGCAACCGGGCCGGGGTGCGGAGGCACGAAGGCGTGCATGACCGCGAAGGCACCCGCTGCAGGGAAGGCGTAGGTGATGACCGAGCCGCCGAAGCGGCGGGCGACGCTGAAGATGATCGGCAGCATGACGACCAGGCCGGCGTCGAAGAAGATCGGAAAGCCGAACAGCAGCGAGGCGATGCCCAGTGCGAGGGGGGCGCGCTTCTCACCGAAGCGGGCGATGAGAGTGTCGGCGAGCACTTGAGCGCCGCCGGTCACCTCGAGCAGGCGGCCGATCATGGCGCCGAGGCCGACGAGCAGGGCCACGCTGGCCAGGGTGCCGCCGAAGCCATCGAGCAGGGTTTTCATCAGGTCGCCCAGCGGGATCTTCGTCACCAGGGCAGTGCCCAGGCTGACGAGCACGAGCGAGATGAAGGCGTGCAGTTTGAGCTTGATGATGAGCACGAGCAGCACGAGCACAGCGGCGACCGCGATGGCCAGCAGGGTGACAGTGCCGTAGGCGGGTTGAACAGGATCTGCTGCGGCGAGCATCCCGAGTACTGGAGTCACGACTCCTCCTTGAGTCTGAGCATCTGATGGTCGCGTCGAGCGACACCCCCCAGAGTGGGCCAAACGTATGATCTTTGGCAAGCGGTGTGAGCAAAGATACGTCTAATGCTCGTGCGACCATGGGGGGCATGACCGCGCACGGGGCAACCGCAGCAGGGCTGCATGAGCAGCTCCTTGAAGCCATCGGCGCCGACCTCGCCGCAGGTGAACTCAGCCCCGGGATGGTGCTGCCCATCGAGGCGTTGGAGGAGCGATACGGCGTCTCACGCACCGTGGTTCGCGAAGCCGTCAAGGTGCTGCAACAACTCGGGATCGTCACCAGCCGCCGCCGTGTCGGAATTTCGATCCAACCCTCGACGCAGTGGGAAGCGCTCAATCCTTACGTCATCAGGTGGCGACTGGCCGGGCCGACGCGGGTGGCGCAGTTGCGTGAGATCAGCGAACTGCGAACTGGTGTCGAACCTGTTGCCGCCTCGCTGGCCGCCCGCCGCGCCACTAGCCAGCAGTGCCAGACCCTGGTCAACGCCGCCGGCGGCATGTTGGTGACCGGGCACCGCGGCGACCTGCAGCCCTACCTGGAACACGACATCGTCTTCCACACCACATTGCTCGCCGCCTCGGGTAACGCCGCCTTCGCCAGCCTGGCCCCGTTGGTCGCCGAAGCCCTTTCTGGACGCACCCAGCACGATCTGATGCCGGCCCGGCCGCTGCCTGAGGCGATGCGCTGGCATCGGGAGGTCGCCGACGCGATCGCTGCCGGAGACCCTCGGCTGGCCGAAGAAGGGATGCGGTGCATCGTGCGCGAAGCCCAGGAAGCCACCGACCCCGAGCTTGCGAGCAGCCACGACAGCTGAAGGAGCACTCCCCAGACACGACGCCCGGGCTGACCTGCCTCTAGGCTGGGTCGTCGCGTCCAACCTGGTGGGGACGCCCCGAACCGGAGGTGCCATGAGCGGGTTACGCGTCGCGCTGCTGTCTTATCGCAGCAAGCCGCACTGCGGCGGGCAAGGCGTGTACGTCCGCAACCTTTCGCGCGAACTCGCCGCCCTCGGTCATGAGGTGACGGTCTTCTCCGGGCAGCCCTACCCCGAACTGGACCGTCTCGGCGAAGGGGTCACGCTGGAGAAGCTGCCCAGCCTCGACCTGTACCGCGAACCCGACCCGTTCCGAATCCCCCATCTGCGCGAATACCGGGACCTGGTCGACCTGGTAGAGGTGGGCGGGATGCTTACCGCGACCTTCCCGGAACCATTGACGTTCAGCTTGCGGGCGGCTCGTGCGCTGCGCGCCCAAGCGCACCGCTTCGACGTCGTCCACGACAACCAGAGCCTGGGGTACGGACTGCTCAGCCTTCCCCGTCTCGGCCTGCCCGTCGTCGCGACCATCCACCACCCGATCACCCGCGACCTACAGACCGACCTTTCCGGGGCCCAGACGTGGCTCCGGCGGCTCTCGCTGCGGCGCTGGTATGCCTTCCTGACGATGCAGAAACGGGTGGCGCGCGCTCAACAGCGGATACTGACCGTCTCCCAGTCCTCCGCCACGGACATCGCCCACGATTTCGGGGTCGACCCGGAGCGGATCACCGTCGTCCCGCTGGGGGTGGACACCGAGGTCTTCACGCCGCGCAGGTCCCAGGATCGGGTGCCGGGCCGAGTGGTCGCCATGGCTAGCGCCGACACCCCGCTGAAGGGCATCGACGTGCTGCTCGAAGCCATCGCCCAGCGCAGAGCCGAACACCTCGGGGCGGACACCCCACTCGAACTCGTCCTGGTCAGCGCGACCCGCCCCGGCGGGCGCACCGAACGCCTGCTGGATGAGTTACGACTGCGTGATGTGGTGCGCGTCGTCGGCGGCCTCTCCGACGCCGAGCTCGCCGACCTGGTGGCTTCGGCCCAGGTGGCCTGCGTGCCGTCCCGCTATGAGGGTTTCTCCCTGCCGACGGTGGAGGCGATGGCCTGCGGCACCCCCCTGGTCGTCTCCCGTGCCGGAGCGCTGCCGGAGGTCGTCGGCGAACCAGGTTCGGACTGCGCACTGGTGGTAGAACCCGGTGACGCGACTGCCCTGTGCGCGGCGCTGTCGCGGCTGTTGGACGATCCGGATCTGCGCCTGCGGCTCGGTGAGGCAGGCCGGGCGCGTGCCTGCGCGCGATACTCCTGGCCCGCGGTGGCGCGGGCGACTGCGCAGCTCTATCGCGAGGCGATGGGCAGCGCCCCTGTTCCTTACCGTGTCCACGCACGCAACTGGCCGAAGTTGACCCGGTTGCGAGCGCGGGCCCCGCAAAAGTCCACAGTTCCTTCACCGATGGGATCCTCGTGCTGACCGTTGACTTCGACCGCCTCGGCCTGCGTGCCGGGGAACGACTACTCGACCTCGGCTGCGGCGCCGGCCGCCACGCCTTCGAGGCCTACCGCCGCGGGGCCCGAGTGACCGCCTTCGACCAGGACGAGAAAGAGCTGGCCGGCGTCCAGGAGATGTTCGAGGCGATGGCCGCCGCCGGTGAGGGCGAGCCTGGCGGCGCCGGCACTACCCGAGGTGACGCCCTGCATCTGCCTTTCTCTGATGGCGAGTTCGACCGGGTCATCGCCGCCGAAATCCTGGAGCACATTCCGCAGGACCGGGAAGCGATCAGCGAGCTGGTGCGCGTGTTGCGTCCCGGCGGCACCATGGCGGTGACGGTCCCCCGGTTCTGGCCCGAGCGCATCTGCTGGGCTCTTTCGGATGAGTATCACCAGGTCGAGGGCGGGCACGTGCGGATCTACCGCGCCGACACCCTGGCCGGGCAGCTCTCCCAGGCCGGGCTGGACGTCACCGGGCGCGACCATGTGCATGCGCTGCACGCACC
Organism: Gephyromycinifex aptenodytis; assembly: GCF_012277275.1. GTDB lineage: Bacteria > Actinomycetota > Actinomycetes > Actinomycetales > Dermatophilaceae > Gephyromycinifex > Gephyromycinifex aptenodytis. Next base: position 2,070,374 of record NZ_CP051155.1, read on the forward strand.
GTACTGGTGGCTCAAATGTGCGGTCGGGGTGGACAACGATGACAACCCTCTGGTCAAGGGCTATCACCGGATGCTCGTCTGGGATCTGATGAAGAAGCCCGCGCTCACCCGCACCGCCGAGCGGCTGCTGGACCCGGTCCTGGGCAAGAGTGTCGTGCTCTATGCGAGGAAGCCGGCCTGATGCCGGTGCGCTCAGCGCCCCGCGCAACGCGCGAACCTGCATCAGACCCGGGAGCCCGCGACGAGCCGTGCGACCAGGTCGGGGCAGACCCTGACCTGTCGGGTCTGGCGCTGCCGTCGCTGGCGGACCTGCAGGCCACCGGCCGGAGTATCGCGGCGGCACAGTCTGCGTGTGGTGCGATCCCGTGGGAGACCCAGGGTGAGACCGCGGGCAAGGTCGACGCCTGGGATCACACCGAATGCGCAATGGCGCTGCTGGTGACCGGTCAGGTCGCCGAAGCCGAAGCCGCCTACCAGTGGCTGCGGCGCGCGCAGCGACCTGACGGGACGTGGCCGATCGAATGGCGGCTGCGGGGCGGGGAAATCCTCGTCACCGACCCCGGCGCCGACACCAACCAGTGCTCCTATCTGGCGGTCGGACTGCTGCACCACTGGCTCATCCGAACAGATCTGAGCTTCATCGAGGAGTTGTGGCCCACTCTGGATGCGGCCCTGGACGCCGTGATCGCGCTCGCGCTGCCGGGGGGCGGCATCGCCTGGGGTCGCGGTAGCGGCGGCACCGCCGACGAGGCGTTATTGACGGGCAGTTCGAGCATCGCCCATGCGTTGCGTTGCGGCCTGGCGTTGGCCGAGGTCCTGGAGACCGACCGGCCGGCCTGGCGGTACTTGTTGGCCGAGCTGACCGCGGCCATCCAGGCTCACTGCGCCTGGCAGGCGGGTGGCCAGCAGCCAGGGCAGACGCCGGCGTTCGCCGACAAACAGCGCTTCTCGATGGACTGGTATTACCCGGTGCTCGGTGGCGTGCTGCGCGGGCCGCAGGCCCTGGCCCGCATCCAGGACCGCTGGGAAGAGTTTGTCGTCCCCGGTCTAGGGATTCGCTGCGTCCAGGACAGCCCATGGGTCACCGGGGCCGAGACCTGCGAGCTCGCCTTGGCGCTGGAAGCATGCGGGCAGCGCCGCGAAGCCGCAATGTTGGTCGCGGACATGCAGCACCTGCGTGACGAGAACGGTTCGTACCACACAGGTTTGGTGTACAGCGACGGTAAACGGTGGCCCATCGAACGTTCCACCTGGACCGGCGCCGCGGTCGTGCTGGCCGTGGACGCATTGGTCGGGCACACGGGCGGGGCTGAGGTTTTTCGGGCGGGGTCAGCGCCTGAGGAGTAGGGACGCGGAGGCGCACGACGCTGCCGTGCGCCCCGCCCCCGCTCTTGGGCGCTCGGGCCGCTCTGGGACCTATCAGGTTAGGCAACCTGCTCAGCCTCAGGCCGCCAGCAGGGCGCAGAGCCGGTCCAGCAGTGGCACCTGGCTGGCGATGAGTTTGTGCCGCGCCTCCTGCACCGGCCAGAACTGGGCCCGGTCCACTTCCGGGATGCGCAGCATCTTCCCGGAACGCGGCGGCCACTGGATGTCGATCTCGTTGCTGGCCACGAACTGCACGCTCGCGTCTTCTACCGCGTAGGCCACCACCCGTTTGCCGCTGGACTGGCGGATCTCGCCCAGTTCCAGCCACGGCTGCGGCGGCGCGGGAACACCGATCTCCTCAACGAACTCGCGTGCGGCTGCGCAGCGCGGCGCTTCGGTGGCGGGGTCGTATTCGCCTTTGGTCACGCTCCAGACGTGCTCATCTTTACGCGCCCAGAACGGCCCACCCGGGTGGGCGAGGAAGACCTCGATCCCGTGGTCGGTGCGCCGATAGGGCAGCAGCCCAGCGCTGAAACGCACCATCAGCCGACCGGGTCCCCGGCCGCCCCGGCGACCCGGCGCAGGATCCGCATCGAGCCCAACTGGCGCGTTTCCTGCCAATTGCCCGACTCCAACGCGCGTTGGTAGCAACGCCACGGGGCCTGGCCGCCCTCTTCGGGGTGTTCGAAGATGTCGTGGAAGACCAGGGTGGCGCCGTTGGCGACCCACCGCCCAAACCCGAGGTAGTCGGCACTGACGTGCTCGTCGGTGTGGCCGCCGTCGATGAACAGCAGCGACAGCGGGGTGCGCCAGTGGGCTGCAACGGTGGGTGAGGCGCCGACGATAGCCACGACGACATCCTCCAAGCCGGCCGCGGTGATCGTGGCGCGGAAGAACGGCAGCGTGTCGATACGCCCCGCCTGCGGGTCGACCAGAGTCGGGTCGTGGTACTCCCACCCAGGCTGGTTCTCTTCGCTGCCGCGGTGGTGATCCACCGTGAATACCACCGGCGCTGAAGCTGATTCGGCAGCACTTTCCTGCTGCGCCGCGACGCGGGCTGCGGCTCCCAGGTACACCGCGGACTTACCGCACCACGTCCCCACCTCTAACGCGGGCCCGTGCGCCAGGGCGCGCACCGCCTCCTGGAACAGCAGCTCCCCTTCGGCTTCAGGCATGAAACCGCGAGCGGTCAGCGCATGATCGAGCAGATCGGCAGGCATCGGTGGTGAAGACGTCACCCTGCAAGCCTGACGGTTGCCCGCACCAAACGCCACACCGGCCACGCGGACGCAGCACGCGAGGAATGAGGTGGCCTCGCCCCTCAACCGAACAGTTGTCGCGCGGCCCGCAGCGTGAGCTCCTCCAGATCTCCTGCAGGAATCGCCCCTTCTGCGGCCAGCGAGGCCAGGCCGTGCACGAGAGCCCACGCCGCGTATCCACCCTCGGCCACGGTCACGAAGCGACGACGCTCGTGCGGCAGTGACTGCACGCCCTCGGCGAGCTGCCGTGACGCCTCCGCTCGGGCCGCCAACAGGTCGGGGTCTGTGGCGTGAGCCAGGTCCAGCCGGTGCATCACCGCGTAATGGGCGCGGTGGCGGCGGGCGAAACGCACGTACGCGACAGCGACCTCGTCGAAACCACGCGGTGCAGCCTGCCGCAGCGCCGTGGTGAGCAGGCAGAAGCCTTCCACGGCAAGGGCGGTCAGCAAACCGGGACGGTCTCCAAAATGGTGTGCTGGCGCGGCATGCGAGACGCCGACCCTTCGAGCGAGGTCGCGCAAGGACACGCTGCTCGGCCCTGATTCCGCGATCACGGCGACGGCCGCGTCCAGCAGCGCCCGCCGCAGGTTTCCGTGGTGATAGCCATCGCTCATGGCTGCACGATACCGAGGCCATCTAGTCAGTGCCTAGTTCGTCACCTACAGTTATCTTGTCACCGACAAGATGGAGGCCTGATGGCCCCGCTCATCGTTCTACTCACGGTCACCGCACTAGCCCGGGCCATCGGAGCATGCGACGTCGAATACGTGGCGTCCTGGCCCGAAGCACTGGCCGTCGGGCTCTCCGCGATGTTCATCGTCACCGCAGTGGCGCACTTCGATCCGACCCGGCGGCCCGGCCTTATCTCGATCGTGCCACCCGTCATTCCGGCTCCAGGGCTGTGGGTGAGCCTTACAGGCGTGCTGGAACTCATGGGAGCGGCCGGTCTACTGGTGCCCGCCGGGCACGGGCCCGTCCGCGCGCTCGCCGCCTGGTGTTTGGCAGCACTCCTCGTGGCAATGTTCCCAGCGAATGTGTACGCCGCCACGGCCAAACGGTCCCCGACCGCACCCCACACACCCCTGGTGCCACGCACCGCGATTCAAGGTGTCTTCCTTCTGGCCGCAATCATCGTCGCCTCCACCGGGTGAGCGGTGAGCGACTGCGCCCCGTCGCTGCGCGCATCCTCGAGGGCACCATGTGCCCTTTGATGCCGAGCCAGGCAGCGCGGGGGGTAGCCTGCCTGCCGTGACGACACGGCTTCGCCCCGCTCAGACCTTGTTGGTCGGCTCCCTGATTTTTGGTTTGTATTTCGGGGCGGGCAACCTCATCTTCCCGGTCCAGCTCGGCCGCGATGCAGGCTCGGCCACCGCGGCCGCCACCATCGGGTTCCTGCTGACTGCTGTCGGCCTGCCCATCCTGGGGATCATCGCCTCCGCCCTGGCCCGTGCCCGCGACGTCTTCGAGATGGCGCGACCGGTGGGCCGCCGGTACGCCCTGGTCTTCACCTGCCTGCTCTACCTGACCATCGGTCCGCTGTTCGCAATCCCGCGAACAGCGACCGTCTCCTACGAGGTGGGGGTCCGCCCGCTGCTGAGCCCGGGCGCAGACGGGTGGGCACTACCGCTGTTCTCCCTGGTCTTCTTCGCCCTGACCGCAGTGTTGGCGTGGCGTCCGGGCAAACTGCTCGACTGGGTCGGGCGCTATCTGACCCCGATCTTCCTCGTGCTGCTCGGTGCGCTCATCGCCGCGGCGATCATCTCCCCGATGTCGCGGGGGGCGGCCCCGGCGCCGGTCGAGCCGTACGCCGACGGTGCTTTGAGCGCAGGTCTGCTGGACGGCTACAACACCATGGATGCCCTGGCCTCACTGGCCTTCGCCATCGTCATCGTGGAGGCTTTGCGGCGGCTGGGAGTGACTCGCCCCTCCCGGATCGCCGTCGAAGTGGGTAAGGCCGGCCTCATCGGCGGCGCAGGCATGGCCCTGGTCTACGCCGCCCTGGCATATGTGGGAGTCACCAGCCTGGGCGTGGTGCAGGGCGAGAACGGCGGCAGCGTCCTGGCCGGGACGAGCAACCACTACTACGGCGTGATCGGCCAGTATCTGGTGGCGGCCATCGTGCTTGTCGCCTGCCTGAAGACTGCGGTCGGGCTCATCGCCGCCTGCGCCGAGATGTTCGTCAGCTTGTTCGCCTCCGGCCCGAAATACCGCGGCTGGTTGGCTCTCTTCGTCACCACATCGCTTCTGGTAGCCAACGCGGGGTTGGAGACGATCATCGCCTACTCCATCCCGGTGCTGATGTTCCTCTACCCGCTGGCCATCATCACGATCCTGCTCGGGTTGCTGCACCACTGGGTCGGCAACCGCCGCCCGATCCACGTCTGGGCGACCGCCCTGACCGGGGTGGCGGCCCTGTTCGATCTGCTCAAGGCGCTGCCCGAGCCGTGGTCGCAGCTGCCGCTGGTGCAGAACGCGGTCCACCTGGGCGGCTCCCTGCCCGGTTTCGAGTCCGGTTTCGGTTGGGTGGCCCCCGCCCTGCTCGGCCTCATCATTGGAGCGCTGGTGTCCACCCGCACGCCCGCCGCCGACACCGCTGTGGCGCAGGAGGTTCGATGAATCCCGCCGGCAAGCTCCGCACTGAAGCCTCCCGGCTGCTCGCATTTGCCCTGTCGCCGGTCCTGATCACCCAGGGCGGGCGGGTGTTGGCCTCTATTCCTCGCCTGGCCGAGGCGGGCGGTCCCACGCACGGCCAGGCCCCCGGTCAAGGCGAGCCCATCGCGTTGCTCGTCGTCGGTGAATCGACCGCCGTCGGGGTGGGCGTGGACCAACACGACGAGGCCATCGTCGGCGAACTCACCCGACTCATCGCAGCCCAGACCGGGCGGGCGGTGCGCTGGAACGTCATCGGTCGCAACGGCGCGCGACTGCGTGCGACTCACACTCGGGCATTGCCCGAAGTTATCGGCGAATACGACTGTTGCGTCGTGCTGCTCGGCGTCAACGACACCCTGGGGTTGACCTCAGCCGGGCGTTGGCGCAAGGAGATGACGACTTTGCTGGCCCGGCTGAGTCAATGCACCCGAGCGCAGGGGCTGATCGTGCTGGCCGGGGTGCCGCGCCTGGACCGCTTCCCCGCGCTGCCGCAGCCGATGCGTTTCGTCATGGGCGCTCACGCGCACACGCTGGACAGTGTGTTGGCCGATCTCAGCGATCTCAGCACCGCCGTGGCCGCCGACCCGCCGGTCAACACCGCCAGCGCGGGAGACGTCAGCCGCGTGCACGTCCCCACACCGCCGATGGAGGAGCCTGCCGACCTGGCCACGGACGGATTCCACCCCTCGGCGCAGGGCTACCAGCGGTGGGCGCAGCACCTGTTCGCTGCCGCGATCCACCCCTGGCTCCAGGCTCGCACCGCCTGAACCACTGGCGCCGGGGGCGCCCACCGCCGGCGGTGGCCCGACCCTGCCAGCCACGACCGCGGCAGCCGCCCCCGGCGCCACCTACCGGAACTTGCCCGGTTGTCAGTTGTGGATCAGAAGACGGCCTTGCCGCCGGTGACCCCGATGACCGAGCCGGAGACGTAGCTGGCGTCCTTGGGTGAGGCCAGGAACACGAAAGCGCCCGCGCACTCGGCCGGTTGCCCGGCGCGGCCCAGCGGGGTGTCGCCGCCGAATTGCTCGACCTTCTCCTCGGGCTGGGTCGCCGGCTGCAACGGAGTCCAGATCGGGCCGGGCGCGACCGCGTTGACCCGGATGCCCTTCTCGCCGACCTCTGCGGCCAGGTTCACCGTGAAGTTGGTGATTCCGGCCTTAGTGGCGGCGTAATCCATCAGACCCGGTGAGGGCTGGTAGGCCTGCACGGAGGCGTTGTTGATGATGCTGGCGCCCTTGGCTAGGTGCGGCAACGCGGCCTGGGTGATCCAGAACAGGGCGTACAGATTGGTCTTGAAGGTGCGGTCCAGTTCGTCCGTGGTGATGTCGAGCATCGAGTCACGGCGAGCCATTTGGAACCCGGCGTTGTTGACCAGGACGTCCAAGCCGCCCAGTTCAGCCACGGCGTCAGCCACAATGCTCTCGCACACGGACTGCTCCCGGATGTCGCCGGGAAGCAGGACGGCCTTACGGTCGGCCTTCTCGATCCACTTCTTGGTCTCCTGCGCGTCTGACTCTTCGTCCGGCATGTAGGAGATGGCCACGTCAGCGCCTTCACGCGCGTAGGCAATCGCTACCGCACGGCCGATGCCGGAGTCCCCACCGGTAATCAGGGCGCGCATCCCCGAGAGCTTCCCCGAGCCTTCGTAGGTCTGCTCGCCGTGATCTGGCAACGGCGTCATCTCGCTGGTCAGGCCCGGGGGCTGTTGCTGCTGCTTGGGGAAGCCACCCTTGTCGTTCACTAGCTTTTCGGCGTTCTGGGCTACTTCAGGCTGCAGAGTCATAACCCCCACATGCCCGAAATGCGCTGCTTGGAAACGGCGCCGGGGCAGTGAGGCCCCCGGGGCGATAGGCGCGCGCAACGCGACTGCGTACCGAACTGGATCAGGCTGGGAGCGTTCGTGAGTTCACTACTTGCTGGGCGACCTCGCGCAACTTGATGTTGCGGTCTTGGGAGTAGCGGCGCAGCACCGCGAAAGCTTGCGCCTCGCCGAGGGTGAACCGCTCCATGAGGATGCCCTGAGCCATTCCGATGACGTGGCGGCCATCGATCGCCTGACGCAGTTCGGCGCGCTCCTTACCGGCGGCCAGCGCGATCGAGGCGTGCGAGGCGAGGATCGTCCCCAGCCAGGCGTCATCCCGGCCAAACGAATTCGGCTCGTAGGAATAAAGATTCAGCGCACCGAGGACTCCGCGCTCAGTTTGTAACTGCACCGACAAGACGCTGCGGATACCCAGCTCGGCTACGCCCGCGCACCACAGCGGCCACCGTGTTTCGGTCGTGGTGTCCACGATTGTGAAGGTTTCGCGTTCCTCGATCGCCTCCAGGCACGGCCCGTCGCCGGTCCTGAGTTGCAGCGCATCCGCGCGCTCGACGATCTCGTTGGTGACATAAGCCGATTCAACCTTGCCTTTGACGACCAGCATCACGCCGCCGACGTCGCAGCCGAGCATTTCCTGAGCGGCTTTGAGTACCTGACCCAGGGTCGGTTCAGCTTCCGGTTCACCCTGGAGCTTGAGCGCCAACTCGGCGAAATCGTTAGCCAGACGTCGACCCGAGACGTCGGACGTGACCCCTTGATCCATGACCATCGCGACCATCCTTTTATCCATCGCCCACGACAGGGCTGCCGCCCAACCACTCCGCGGGGCGAGGCGACACTCCAGGGTACGTTGCCCCCCGCTATTGCAGGCGGGCCCACACTCACGGCGCGCGACATGCGGCGGCCCCCGCCACCCGAGAGATTTCGAGCAGGGACGGGGGCCGAAGCGGGCAGAAAGAGCCTCAGGAGCCCAGAGCCGGCTTGTCCTGCACCTTCAACGACTGCAACCGGGCCTCGATCTCCGCGTCGGCGCCGTAGTCGTCCAACTCGGCGAACTGGTCCTCCAGCGTGGTGGCCTGAACCTCGGCGCGGCCTTGAACCAGGGCTTCCTGGTGCTTGATGCGGTCTTCGAACCGGGACAGTTCACTCGTGGGGTCCAAGACGTTGATGGAGCTCATGGCGTCGTGCACCCGGGTCTGGGCCTCAGCGGTGCGAGCGCGAGCGACCAAGGAGGCGCGACGCGACTTCAGGTCCTCCAGCTTGGTCTTCATCGAAGTCAGGCCGCCCTTGAGCTGCTCGACCGTGGCGTTCTGGGAGTCGATGACCGGCTGGGAATCGCGGGCTTCGTTCTCGAACTGGATCTGTCGGCCGATGGCAACCTTGGCCAGGCTGTCGAACTTGTCGGCGCCGGCCGTGTCGCCGGAAGCACGCAGCTGCTCAGCTTTGTTCGAGGCGGCCGCGGCCTTGCGGCCCCACTCACTGGCGGCCTCCACGTCTTCGCGGTGGTCGGCCTCGATCATGCGCACCTGCGCGATCGTCTGCGCGACGGCCTCTTCAGCCTCCGCGATGGAGTTGGTGTAGTCCCGCACGAGCTGGTCGAGCATCTTCTCCGGGTCTTCTGCCCGGTCGAGCAGGGAGTTGATGTTCGCCTTGGCGAGCTGGGCGACGCGCCCGAGGAGAGTCTGCTTCTGAGCCACGGTGTGTCCTTTCAAATGGAATGGGGCCTACGGCCACTGATGACGTGCCGTGCGTTTTCCTGGTCACCGCATCGGGCGGCGCCATCACTGTCGGTTGTTCACATGCTCTGTACCCACTGGAGCCGGTTCAGAAGCTGCCGCCACCGCCGAAACCTCCGCCGCCGAAGCTGCCGCCGCCGCCGAAACCTCCGCCACCACCAAAGCCACCGCCGCCGCCGAAACCTCCGCCGCCGCCACCCCAGCCGCCACCGAAACCTCCGCCACGATTGCCGCCACCCATGAGGATGCCGCCGAGGATCATCGAGGTCGGATCAAGGCCGCCGCTGCGGCGAGGCCCGCCGAAACCGCCGCCCCAATTGCCGTAGTCGTCCTCAGCCAGCCGCAGGGCCTCTTCGCCGAGCTGCTCGGCTTGGGCGAGCAAGGAGATCGCTTGGGCGGTGTCGGAGCCGGCAACGCTGACCGCCTCGTTGTACAGGCGCAGCGCCTCCGAGATGCGGGTGCGCGGTTCACGCCCGACGGCGCCCCGACGGGTGCGGATCGTTTCGTCGATGGATTCCAACCGTGCGCGGACCCGGTGGAAGCGCTCGTTCAACCCCGAACGTTGGCGCTTGGCCTGCTCTTCGGCGTCCCGGTAGCGCTGCAGCGCGTTGTCCAGGTCGTTCTCGGCGCGGTCCAGCTCGGAGAGTGCACCGAGCGGGTCGCCGCCCTGACGAGCCGCCTGACCGGAAACGATCGCTTCCTTGGCCGCCGCCAGGGCTTGGGTGGTGAGCGGGTCGTCGGCCCCGAACCGCTGCGCATCCGCGACGTCGGAGCTGATCGAGGCCAGTCGCGCCTCCAGAGCGTGCGCCGCTTTCGGCAGGTCCACGTGGGCGCGATCCACCGCGTCCAGCAGCGTGGTGGCGTGCCCGAGCGCGTCTTCGGCGCCGCGCGCGGACACCACTGCTGAGGGTCGGTCGTCCTTCTCCAGGTGGTCGCGTCCAGAAGCGATCAACTGCGCTGCCGATTCCAGCAATCCGGTGGCCTGCCCGATGTTGGCGCGCACGGTGCGCAGCGCCGTCTCGGGGTAGGTCGCTTGCAGCGCAGCCAACTGCTGGGTGGCCACCGGGATCCGGCGACGCACTTCGGCGACGCGTCGATCCAATTCACCCAGCACCGCAGGAACCTTGGACTGCAGCCCGCGCATCTTCTCGAAGTCGGCCTTGTACTGCTCCAGCACGCTGTCGGCGTTGGTGGCCAAGGTGATGATGCGCTGCATCGCGGCGGGGCGATCCGCATCGAGCACGCCACCGTCGTCGAGTTGCTGTTGGATCTTGAACGCTTCTACCGAATGGGTCTTCGCCTCGGCCAGCGCCTGCTTGTACTTCTCGGTCGCCTGCGCGCCGAACTGGGCTTCGGCATAGGCGAGCTCTTCAGCCGAGGAGCGCATCTCATCATCCAGAGCGACCAAAGCTGCCGCCGCCTGCTGCTGCAGTTGGTCTTCGGGCACGTTCTGCTGAGCGGAGCCTGCGACCCGGTCCTGCGGTTCCCCGGGGACACCGGTGGGGGTGTGGCTGGCGGTGTTGCCCCCTGCCCCCTTCTTGCGCCGACCCAGCATCAAGGCCCCGACGCCGGCCACTGCGCCACCGCCGAGCAGCAGCGGCATGATCGAGCCTCCACCGCCGCTGGAGGGTGAGTCCACCTGGCGGCCGGGGCCGCCGTCCTCTGCTGCTGCCAACCCGTCGGCGGCGGCTACCGCCGCCCCGCTCCAGTCCCCCGCGCGCAGTTCAGGCTCGATATAGCGCTTCTCGATCTGCTGCATCTGCGCTCGGGTCAGGCCCGATTCGCCGGTTGTGTAGGTGCCGTAGAGCCGATCCTTGACGGCCACAGCGAACAGCACGTCGTTCCCACCGAAGCCGTTCTTCTCGAAGGTTTTCTCAGCCCACTGCGCCCCGGAAGCCCCGTCGAAGGAGTCGACGTATACGACGTACAGCTCGAGGTTGTTCTGGCTCGCGAGCTGGGCCAAGCGCCCTTGCACGTCCGAACTCTCGCTGAGCACCGAGGCCGGGTCGGTGACCTGGGCGCCGAGGTCCAGCGGGGGGTCGGCCAGCGCTACGGGGCCCATGAACACAACCGTCCCGGCGAGTCCGAGGGCCGCTGCCGCTCGGCTCAAGGAACGGCAGGAGAACTTCTCAACTGGTGTGCGCACTCTCTGATCCTCCCCGCCTGGCAGCGCGGACGCAACGTGGCTGAGCTGCACTCACCGGTGGGGTCCTGTCTGGTTCGGGGCGCGCCGATCGCTCTTGCACCGGCAGTGCTCCGTTGCCTGCCTCGGGATCGCGCAGCCTGCTCAGCGACCGAAGAACGGCCCAACAGCGGCGTTTCGTCGTTCCTTCAGGCGCATCTGTTTGCGCAGGATCCCGCCGCGGGCCAAACCGGCCAGGCCGACGCCCAGGCTCAACATCCCCAAGATCTGGACGGTGTGGGAACCGCCCGAGCATCGAACCTGCACCTGGGCCGGGGCACATCTGAGTTGGTGCAGCCCCGGCCAGTCGGCGACGAAATCTCCTCTGGCGCCCGGCTCGTCCCGCAACACCTCCACGCGGCCGGAGGGTGTGGTCACCGTGCACGATGCCGTGATGCCCCGGCTCGGAGCCTCGATGCTGAGCTGGTCGCCCTGGCGCAGGTGAACCTGCCCGGAGCCGGCCTCCAGGGGCACCCGCGCTCCCACAGGGTTGGCCAAGGACGCGAGCACCATGAAGAACCCGATGATGAACGCGCCCAGCGCCGCCCACATCCGCGGCGTCATCGCGGCATTCCGCTGCGCCAACGCCTGGTAGTAGAGACGCTCGGCGGCGAACTCAGAGGGCGCATCCTGGGGTTCCCGCACGCGAGGCGGGGGAAGCAGCGCGGGAGGCTCACCGTCCGGGTTGAACGCGGGCTCGGGTACCGGCACGGGGGTGAGCCCGCCGCTGGTTGACAGCGGAAGCACCGCAGAGGCGAGGCCCAGCCCGCTGAGACCGCCAGTCCAAAAGGCGAGCGGCGAACCAGGGCCCGGAGCTGGCGCAGCCGGTTGCACGCTAGTGGTGGGGGTGGACTGGAGCGGCTTCTCCTGCGACGGGCGCCAGCGGGCCCGCACCGGGAGCATGTGGGCGGCCTGCATGAGCGGCGCGGGAGCCACCGGCGCGGCCTGGAGGCCATCGAACAACACCGACGCTCCGTGGCCGCTGGTCTGCGGGGCGTCCGCGCCCGCAGCGAGCCCGGCACTGTAGTCGAGTCGAGTCGCGTCAGCCTCAGCCGAAGAACGATCGTCGGGCGAACTGTCGTCGGTCATAGGGGTGCCTTCTTCCGCAGGTACAGACGTGGGCACCCTAGAGATCTGAGCCGACCCACCGCTGCGGTCATCCCCATAGCCGAGGGCCGCGCCGTTGGAGTCGCTCCCAGCCTGCTCCGAGGCGTTCCTCACCGGCCCCAGTTGCGCGCCGGAGGGGTCCTTCTGTGCGGAGTGGGGATGCGAGCCCGCGCCCGCCGCGGCCCGGTCTGGCTACTCGACCTCACCGACCGAGCTCCGATCCCCCACGGCATCGAACTCGGCCGTAGTCGAGGCTGTCACAGCAGCGGTCAGGGGGTGGCGTGCTGCTGAATGTCGCTGAGGGCGTGCATTGCCGGACGGGCGCTTCGGCCCAGGTCCTCGTAGATCTCTCGCATCTGCGTGTACCGCTTGCGCTGCACCGGGTCGGCCTGCACGACACTCTGGATCCGCGACCAGTCCGTCTGCGGCGGGACCAGCCCGCAACCGATCGCTGCCATGAGCGCGTCACCGTAGGCCGCCCCGATAGTGGTGGCCGGAATGTCCTGGGTGATGCCACACACGTCACTGACAATCTGGGTCCACAACCCGCCCTGAGTACCGCCACCGACAGCGACGACGCGCGCCGGAGGGCCCGCAGCCTCCTCCAGCACATCAATGATGTTGCGCAGGCCGTAAGCGATCCCTTCATAGGCGGCCCGGAACAAGTGCCCGCGAGAATGCCGCAACGTCAACCCGGCCACCACCCCGCGCGCCTTCGGGTCGTACAACGGGGTGCGTTCTCCGGCGAAATACGGCAGCAGCATCAGCCCGTCGCTGCCCGGCGGCACCTCGCCGGCCTCCCGGACCAGGTCCTCGAACGACGCCCCGCTCAGGTCGGCCACCCACTGCGTCACGCTGCCGGAGGTCGCCATGCCCGCCGCGAAGGTGTGGCTGTGCGGGACCACCCCCGAGGTGGTCCACAGCAGTGGATGCGTCGTCGGCGCGGGTAATACCTGGATGAGGAACATCGTCGAGCCGTACATGAGCATGAGGTCGCCCGGGCGGCGCACCCCGACGCTGAACGCCTCCGCCCAGGCATCCACCGTCCCGGTCATCACCGGGGTGCCCGCAGGCAGCCCGGTGGCAGCAGCGGCCGCCGTGGTCACCCGGCCCACTTGGTCGGTCGGCCAATGCAATGTCGGCAGTTCCACCCCGGGCAGGACGCGCTGGGCCCAATCGGTGGCCCAGGCCTGACGGGCCACGTCGTACAGCGGGTCGCACTGGCTGGCGGTGTGGTGGTCCAACACCCATTCCCCGGTGAGGCGTTCGAGGACGAAAGTGTGCGAACTGAACCAGCGCAGTCCTGGCCGGTAGCGCTGCTCGTGCCGGGCCAGCCAGCGCAGTTTCGGTCCGACTGCTTGCGAGGACAGGCGCTTTCCACAGCGGCGCAGGATGTTCTGCTCGCCGAGCTCCGCCGTCATCTGCTCGATCTCGGCCGTGCCCCGCATGTCGATGCCGTAGAGCATCGCCGGGCGGATCGGGCCGTCCTGGTCGCACATGACCAGCGCCGGACCCAACCCGGAGACACACACGCCCGCGATCGGCGCACCGGCCGCGGCTGCCGTCAACTCACCAAGCACAGCAGCGGCATCCCCCCACCAGTCCTGTTCGGCGTCCATCTCGGCCCAACCGGGACGGGGCAGACTTATCCGATGGTCCCGGCGCGCAGTCGCCACGATCTGCCCGGCCGGGGTGGCCAGCACGCCCTTGGTGCTGCCGGTGCCGATGTCGACACCGAGCACGAGTGGCTCACGAGCCACCTGCGTCGACTGCGGTCGGCTCATCGGGCGGCCCGATCGGCGCGCAGTACCCGCAACCGATCACCCAGCGGCGCACCCCAGGTGTTGAGCAGCACCATCAGGACCAGGAGCAACCCCTGGGCGATGTTGACGATGTGGGCGCTGTTCTGAACCGCGAGCAGGCCGGTGGAGAGCATCTGCAAGGCGAGCACCGCGATGACGACACCGGCCACCGTGATGTAGCCGCCGTCCGGGTTCACCCCGGCCAGCACCGCCACGACGATCGCCAACAGCACATAGGAGGCGCCGTATTGGCTGTTTGCGCCGGTGGCTCGCGCGCTGATGACCAGCCCGGCTACCCCGGCCAGGCCGGAGGAGATCAGGTAGGTCGCGGCCAGGACCCGCGCCCGCCGGATACCGGTGTAATCCGCTGCACGCGGGTTGGCGCCCACCAGCCGCATCCGAAAGCCCAGCGTGGTGGCCGCTACGAGCACCCCGACTGCGAGCGCCAGAACGAGCATGATCCAGAAGATGACCGGGATCCCGGCGAAGGTCGCCAACGCAATAGCGGTGAAGGAGGTGGGCAGACCCTTCAATACCGTTCCGCCCGTAGCCACTAGCGCCAGACCGGCGAACAGCTGGGAGGTTCCCAAGGTGGCCAGGATCGGCGGCACCCCGACTCCGGCGATGAAGAAGGCGTTGACCAGCCCGCACGCCCCGGCCGTAGCCAGTGCGCTGAGCACCCCCAGCCCGACGCTTCCGGTGCCGATCATGACGTGAGCGGCCATGATCGCCGACAGGTTGGAGATCGCCACCACCGACAGGTCGATGCCGCCGGTGAGCATCGCCAATGAGATCGCCAGCGCGAGGATGGCCAGCTCGGGGGCCGCCAGGAAGATGTACTGGAAGTTGGCGCCCGAGAGAAAGACCCCGGGGCTGAGCACGGAGAAGGTCAGGAAGATCAGCGCAGTCACCACGATGAGGCGCACGAAACTTGCTCGCGCCCCCATCCGGCGCAACAGCGCGAGGGCCCGGTCCCGGTTGTCGGGCTTCGACGGGGCCGATTTGGTGGGGCTGGCGCTGGGGATCGACGTGGAGGGCATCTCAGGCCACCTTCGCTTCCGAGTCGGGCCGTACCGGGTCCAGGATCGGACGCACTGGCGTCGACCGCGCGGCAAGGGTTTGCATGACGACACCGACGAGCAGGAGCACCCCGACGGCGGCTCGCTGCCAGATACTCGGCACACCCAGGGGTACCAGGGAGCTTTGGATAAGCGAGATGAGCACGACGCCGAGGAACGTACCCCGCACACTTCCCTTTCCGCCGGTGATCGCGGCGCCACCGAGAACGACCGCCGCGATGACGTCGAGTTCGCGGCCGAGGAAGGTCGTAGGGTCGGCGCGTCCGGTGAGAGTGACGTGGATGATCCCGGCCAGGCCGGCCAACGCCCCGGCGATGATGAAGACCATCATTCGGGTTCGAGCCACCGGCACCGCGGCCCGGGCGGCGGCTTCGGCGTCGCCGCCGATAGCGAAGACGCTGCGACCCGGGACCGTCCAACGCAGGAACGCCCACACCAGCAGGCACACTGCCAGCACCAGCAGCGCGAGGACACTGAGCCGGGTGGTGCCGCGAACCGCTCCGGGCGCGGTCACCAGGTTGACCTGTCCGAGCAGGCGAAGCGGCGCCGGCAACGTGTTGATGATGTTCCCGCCGACGACGGCGAACAGGAAGCCCATGAAGATCGCCGAGGTGGCCAGGGTGGCGATCAGGGTGGGAACTTTGGCGCTGATGACGACTGCCGCGTTGATCAGGCCCAACACCCCACCGATGAGTAGCGCCAGCAGGAACGGCCAGATGGCCATCGCCAGACCGCCCTCCATCGGGGTCACCTTCACGGTGAGGTAGGCCGCGAAGATCCCCACGGCCAGGAACGAGACGTCGATACCGCCGGCGATGATGACCAGCAGCACCCCGAGGGCGAAGACGAGGTCCACCATCGAGGCCCGCAGAATGTTGAACAGCGTCTGGACGTGCCAGAAGTCCGGCACTGCGATGACGACCGCGATGAGGATGAGCCCGATGAGGATGGCCAGCAGCGCCTCTTGATGGGCGAAGATCCGTAGCCACCGCCGTCGCGAACCGGTCGATGCGGTAGCTGTGCCTGGTGTGGCAGGTGCGGTGGTCATGCGGAGATCGCCTCCACGAGCGCAGGTTCGCTCAGGTCGGGGCCGGCGAGCTGGCCCACGAGCCGACCGCCGCGCACGATGAGCACGCGGTGGCAGGTGGAGACCAACTCCGGTAGGTCGTCGGAGATGATGACGATGCCGAGCCCTTTGAGGCTCTGCAGGTGAAGCATGGACAAGATGTCGAACTTGGAACCGACGTCTACGCCCACGGTCGGGCCGTTGAGGATGAGCACCTTGGGTTCCCCGAGCAGCCATTTGCCCAACAGGACACGCTGGGCGTTCCCTCCGGACAGGCTTCGTACCGGGTCGTCCAGGGAACCGAACTTGATGCGCAGGTCGCGAACGACCTCACGTTTGGCGCTCTCCACCCGGCCCGGGCTCAGGAACCCGCGGCGGGCGAACCTGCCCAGGTAGGAGGCGACGAGGTTGTCGCCGATCGGCTGGTCCAGGAAGAGCCCCTGGGTGAGTCGGTCCTCGGGGACGTAGCCGATGCCGTGCTCCAACGCCGTGGTCAGGTCAGCGACCTTGACGGCGGCGCCTTGCACCTCGATCTGGCCGGCGGTGGCCGGGTTGATCCCGGCGATGGCCTCGGCGATCTCGGTGCGGCCCGAGCCGAGCAGACCGGCCAGCCCGACGATCTCTCCTTGGGCGACGTCGAAGGAGATGTCGGCGAAGAGCGGTTCGTGGGTGAGGCCGCGCACCAACAGGGCCGCGGGACGCTCGGTCTCTACCGGACGGACCCGCACCAGGTCGTCGGCGGATCGGCCGGTCATCGTCTGGGCCAGCGAGGCGTGCGTGAAGTCTTGCGGGACGCCGCTGCCGACGACGGACCCGTTACGCATGACGGTGACCCGGTCAGAGATCGAGAACACCTCTTGCATTTTGTGGCTGATGAACGCCAGCGCCACCCCGTCGTCACGCAGTGAACGGACCGCCTCGAACAGGGCGTCGACCTCTTTCCAGGTCAGGGCCGTGGTCGGCTCGTCCATCGCGATGAACCTGGCGTCGTGGGCCAAGGCCCGAGCGACGGCGCACAACTGGCGTTCGGCGACGGTGAGTTGCTCCACCGGCGTGCTCAGTTCCAGGTCGATACCCAGGCGGCCCACCGCTTCTTCGGCTCGTTCCAGCACGTCGCGGCGCCGGATGAAGGGTCGGCGTGCCGCCAGGTGCCCAGGGAGGGCGATGTTCTCGGCGGCGGTCATGTTCGGCATCAGGGAGAAGTCCTGATAGATCACCTCCAGGCCGAGGCCGTAGGCCTGCCTCGGCGTGAGGTGGTCATAGGGGTGGCCGTCGACCACGACCTGTCCCGAAGTGGGCTTGTGCGCCCCGCTGATCACCTTCATCAGGGTCGACTTTCCGCAGCCGTTCTCCCCGGCGAGGCAGTGCACCTCGCCGGGATAGAAATCGACGCTGGCTCCGCTGAGCGCCTGGACGCCCCCGAAACGTTTCGTGATGTCGACTGCGCTGACTACCGGCGACATCGCCGGGGAGTCGTTCTTCGTCATGACCGCCGCCTTCCGAACGGACTCGGGATCAGAAACCCCAGGAGTCGACGTCGTCCTTGGTCGCCGAAAGCGCGGCGTCACCGAGGAAGACCTTGGGGTTGTCCGGCGACTGCTTCATCTTGGTGTAGCCCTCGACGCCCAGATCCATACCGTCGCTGAGCTGTTTGCCTTCGGCGAGCATCTGCGTCGCCTTCATCACGGCCTGGCCGGCAGCAGCCGGGTCCCAGAAGTAGATGGAGTCGATCGATCCGTCGGTCAGGTACTGCTTTGTCTCGGAGGGGACACCGGTGCCGTGGACGCAGGTGTCTTCCTGCAGGCCGGCCTCTTGAACGGCGCGGGCGATGCCGGGCACGTCCTGGCTGGAGGCGCCGGTGAAGCCCTTGAGCTTGGGGTGGGCCTGCAGCAGCTGCTTGGCCTTTTGGTAGGCGACGTCGGCGTTGTCGCTGGATTCCACCGGGTCACCGATGCGCACCATCTTGGGGAAGGTCTTCTCCTGCTCGGCAGAACCAGCGTTCGCCCAGGCCATGTGCGTGGTTGCGGTGAGTTTGCCGACGAACTGGACGTACTCACCCTCGCCCTGCATGCACTGGCCGAGGCCGGACATGATCTTCTGCCCGTAGACGGCGTTGTCGAAGGCTTCAATGTCGGCATCCGGGGACTTCAGCTGCGGCGCCTCGTGGGTGACCACCTTGATGCCGGCGCTCTTGGCCTGGCCGATGACCGCGTCCACAGCGCCAGGGTCGGAAGGAACGATGCCCATCCCGGCGGGCTTTTTGGCGATCAGGCCCTGAATGATCCCCACCTGAAGTTCTGGGCTGTCGGTGGAGGGGCCGGTCTGGACGGCGCTCTGTCCGGACTCCTTGGCGAATTCCTCCACGCCGACTTTCATCCGGTCGAACCAGGCGATGCCGGTGAGTTTGACGACGTTGACGTAGGCGCCTTGAGCGACGTCTTCGCTGCCGGCGGCAGCGGATTGGCTTTGGCCGTCGGCGGCGGGGCTTGCTGCTTCGCCTGCCGGGGCGGTGCTGTCGACGGATCCGCACGCACTGATGGCGAGCAGACTCAGAGCGGCGATGCTGGTGGCCGCGCGCGAGATGCGCATGCGATCACTCTCCTTTGAGCGGTCGACCCAGGCGCGAGCGCGTCCCGGGGGTGCAGTGGCCGGCGAACCGACCGCTGTTGAAGGGGCGGATCGACTCGCGCATCGGGGGCTGCGCGAGTCGATCCGTCCTTCTGCACGAAATCGTGCAGAAATCTCACCGTCGCGCACGAATCCGTTCCTGTCAACCGTTACGCCAGCATCTGAGCCGGTGAGATGGGTCGCATCAAGGCCCTTGGGGACGGGTTTCGGCGGGTACGGTGGGAACCGGGTACACGAATCCGTGCAGGCGGCACGTAAAAGAAGGAGCGCTGATGCGGCTCACTGAGCGACAGCGACTCATCATGGGGCAATTGCGCTCGGGTGATTACGTCGAGGTCAAAGATCTGGCATCGGGGCTGGGCGTTGATGTCTCGACGATCCGGCGCGACCTGCAGGCCTTGGGCAAACACGATCTGGTGGACCGCCTGCACGGCGGGGTCCGGCTTCGCCAGGACGAGCCTGCGCAGCCGGCAGCACCACGGGTGGAGCAAGGGCATCTCGCGGTCGCATCCACTGCGAGACGGATGGTCCGCAGCGGAGACTCCCTCATCCTGGGCAGTGGCCCGATTTGCGACCAATTAGTCCCGCTGCTGTTCGACCTGGAAGACCTCAGCCTGATCACCAACGATCTGCGCTCCGCGCAGGCACTGGCCCACCACCGCGGGTTCAAAGTGATCGTGGCCCCGGGAGAGTTGCGCGACGGCTCGTCCGCCCCCACCACCTCCGGCTCCCTGACGGCCGACTTCTACCAGGCGCAGCGCGCCGACTGGGTCTTCCTCGAGGTCGACGGGCTTCACCCGTACGCCGGCCTGACCACGACGGCACCGTGGCGGGTCTCGGCGCAGCGGGCGATGCTGCAAGCCGGCAAACGCCGCTGCGTCCTGGCTCTCAGTCAGAGCTTCGGGCGCCGATGCGTCGGTTTCATCGCCGAGATCGACGCGGCGGACCTCATCGTCACCGACGAGCAACTACCGGATGAGGAGTTGCCGGCCTTCCGCGGCAAGGTCGTCCGCTCCAGCCTTGATCCACTGGACGATTGGCGCCGCTGAGCTCGATACCGGCGCCCACCGTTGCGGGGGCTCGCACTTGCTGCCTGCGAGGTCGCGCCGCAACGCCCGCCGCAGAGCTCGCCCACAAGAGCAAGATGAGCCTGCCGAACAGCAGCGGGATGCCCGCGGTGCCCAGGCCCGTCACGACCCACTGCGGGCGCGCACATCGGGTGCACGGAACCATCCGGGAAGGGCCATCGCAGCCGCGCCGCCCTCGTGCAGCTTCGTAAGGGGACCTACCTGCGCCCCGTTCGGCGCCCGTAGCGGAGCGGCTCCGGCCACCCCAGACGTCAGCGCGGGGTGGGGTCCTGCACCCGCCACAGCGCCGAGGGCCACCACACCCGCCGCCCGACCAGGGTGAAGATCGCCGGGATGACCAGGGTGCGCACCACGAAGGTGTCCAGCAGGATGCCCAAACCGACGATGATGCCCAGTTGCGTCAGTGTGATCAGCGGCAGCACCCCCAGGACCGCGAACACCGCAGCAAGGACCACGCCCGCACTGGTGATGACCCCGCCGGTGAGCGCGACCGCACGCACGATGCCGTCCTTGGTGCCGTGCGCCGGGGTTTCCTCCCGGGCCCGGGTGACGAGGAAGATCGTGTAATCGACGCCCAGCGCCACCAGGAACAGGAACGCGAACAGCGGTGTCGAGGTGTCGATCGCCGGGAAGCCGAGGATGTGGATGGACAGCCACGCTCCGGCGCCGATCGCCGCCACCGCCGACAAGGTGGTGGCCACGATGAGCAGCAACGGCGCCCACAGCGCCTGTAGCAGCACGAACAGCACCAGCAGGACGACTCCCAGAATCAGCGGGAACAAGAGCAACTCATCGGCACGAGAGGCATCACGGCTGTCCAGGTCTTTGGCGTCCGAGCCACCCACGATCGCCTCAGCGCCCGGCACTGCCCGCACCGAGGCCCGCAGGTCCTGCACCGAGGCGAGCGCTTCGGAGGTGCCCGGCTCGGCTTCCAGTACCACTCGCCAGCGGGTCAAGCCGCCCTCGGACACGCCGGTGGGCGCGGCATGCTCCACCCCTGAAGTAGCGGTGATCGCCTCCTGCACTGCTGGCGCCGCTTCGGTGTGCGCCACCACGCTCGTCGGGGTGGATTCCCCGGCCGGGAAGTGCGCCCGCAGTGTCTCAAAACCCTCGACCGCTTCGGCTTTGACCCGGAACTGGTCGATCTGGTCGAGCCCGATGCGGACCCCGAAGAGGCCGGAGGCGAACAGCAGCAGGATGGGGATGGTGGCCAGCAGCACGGCCAACGGTCGCGCAGCAACGAACGTGGCCACCGTGAACCAGCCGCCGCGAGCGGCGGGTTCAGGGTCGCCGTCGCGAGGGATGAAGGGCCAGAACAACCGTCGCCCTGCCAGGGCCAGCGCCGGCGGCAGGACGAACAACCCGAACAGGACGGCTACCAGCAGGCCCACCGCCCCGGCGAAGCCGAGCAGGCGGGTGTTGGGCAGGGTCGCGAACAACAACATGAGCAGCGCCAGCACGACGGTCACATTCGAGGCCAGGATCGCCGGTCCGGCGCCGCGCACAGCCCGCGCCAACGCCAGGCGATGATCGGGGGTGCGCCGTAGTTCTTCGCGGTACCGCGAGACGAGCAGGAGGGCGTAATTCGTGCCCGCCCCGAAGACGAGCACACTGGTTATCCCGCCGGTGGACCCATCCAGTGGAAAACCCAACGCGGCGGCGAGGTTCTCGGTTAGCACGGCGGCAGTGCGGTCGGCCAAGGCCACCACGATCAGCGGGAGCAGCCACAGGATCGGGGAACGGTAGGTGATGAGCAGCAACACGGCGACCACGAGCGCAGTGCTGGCCAGTAGCTGGAAGTCGGCGCCCTTGAAGGCATTTGCGATGTCGGCCCCGAACGCGGGCCCGCCGGTGACCTGCACCTGCAGCGACTCGGGCAGGTCCGCGGCGGCGGCAGCTCGGATCTGGTCCACGACGGCAGTCAGTTCGAAACCGGACAGTTCGGAGTTCAGCGGGATGGTCGCGATGGCCGCCTTAGCGTCAGGGGCGGGGATGAGCACCGGCGGCCCGGCCGGGGCCGCGTCATCCTGCGGGCGACCCGGCGCACCGGTGGGGGCAGGTGCGCCCACGGGCGCCGACGCTGCCGGCGCGGTGGGGGCTGCAGTGGGGGCGCCGGGAGCCGGCGCCTGAGAGGTGGGGCCACCGGCGCCAGCAGGGGACGCCGGGCCGGCAGGCTCAGCGGAGGCTGGAACGCCCCGGTCGACCTGCATCGCCCGCTCGCGGGACTGCGCCGCGGCAGTGAGGTCAGCCGGGCTCAACGGCTGGGCGTCACGGCGGCTGAATACGGCGATCGCGGGCACCACCCCCGAATCAGGGAAGGTTGCCAGCGCCTTGTCCACCTGAGCGGATTCAGCATTCGCAGGCAAGGTGTCGGGCGAGGCGGTGCCGCCCTCGGGTGAACCAATTGCCATCACGGCGCCGACGAGCAACAGGGCCAGTAGCAGCAGGAAGGCCGAGCCACGACGAGAGACCAACCGCGCCAGACTCGGCCAGGGCCCGCGGGCTGACGACTGCAGATTGCGGGAGGAGTGAGGCGTGCTGGCAGTCGAGCTCATTTCGCCACGATATCTCATTGACTTAAAGGTCAAGCGAATGAGACATATGCGCTCTAGACTGCCTCAATGACCGAGGACCTCCCTGCTGCTGCGCAGAGCTCGCGCCTTGAGCGGGAACAGAGCCTCGGCCAAGTGCTGGCGGCCCTGTCCCATGCCTCCACCCATATCGAGCATCGCTTCAGCGCCCACGAGAAGCTGCACTCCACCGACTTTCGCGCGCTGACTGCGATCTACGTCGCCGAGAACGAAGGCGCCCCCCTGAGCGCCAGCGCCCTGGCCGCCGAGCTGGACCTGTCCACCGGGGCCGTCACCTACCTGGTCGAGCGCCTGGTCACCTCCGGGCATGTGCAGCGCGACAAAGATCCCAAAGACCGGCGCAAAGTGATCCTGCGCTATGCCGAACACGGCTACGCCGTCGCTGCAGGCTTCTTTGGACCGCTGGCCGCACATACCCACGCCGCGTTGGCAGCCCACAGCGACGCCGAGATCGAGGCCGCCATCCGCGTCATCACCTCAGCGACCGCGGCGATACGCGCCTACGACCGGGAACTCGCCGACACCGGCAGCTAGCCGCTCCCAGCGCACATCAGCGCTGTCGAGACCCGGCCACGAGTTGGAACCACAAGAACATTGCAGCGGCCAACAATCCCGAGGTCGGTTCACCCAGCAGCGCCAAAGCCACCGGGATCGCTGCGATGTCCGGCCCACGGACGAGAGCCGCGACGACCCCCACCGGCATCGCTCCCATCGGCGTCACCGCCACCGAAGCGGCCGCCGTAGCCATCTCCGATGGCTTGGCGCAGCGCAAGATAGCGGCATAGCACGCCAAAGTGAGCACCGACCACACCTGGCTGTCCAGCCCGGCCAGCCCGAATGCCAGTGCAGTCCACACCGACACCACCAGGGCTGGGGCCAACAGCAGCGCCAACCGCGCAGCCATCGGAGTCAGCGGCAAACCTCGCTGCAAGGCAGCAGCCCGGGTCCAGGTGCGTAACCCGGACGACAACGTGTTTCCGATCCCCACCGCCAACAGCAACGCGACCACGCTGGCCACCTTCGGCCCCAGCAGGGAGGCGACCACCGCCGGGATCGGTACCCAGGCCATTGCCACCAGCAAGGGCAACGGCCGCCGCGCCAGCCGACGCAGGTCGGTGCGCATCAACGCCCACGCTCCTCGCCCGCCCATTCGCCGCGAACGGAACCACCCCCGCCTGGCCAGCGAGCGGCGCTCAGCCAAGGCCGATGAAGCGGAGATGTCGAGCATGAGGGTGGAGGAGATCAACGCCTCCGCCACTTCGCCCCCTCTGGCCAGCTCGGCAGCGGGAACCCGGCGGGCAGAGTCAGCCACCCGGCGCGCCAACAGCAGCGCCGAGGCAGCCCCCAGCAAGGCCGCCGCCAGGAGCAGGGGCGGCAACAGCTGCGCGAAGGCACCGACCATGTGAGCGGATCCGGTCGGGAACAACGCTGTGCTGGAAGGGTTCACGGCCGCGAACAGCAACAGCGAGCCGCAGCCCAACAAGGCGCCGCCGCAGCGAACCACCAGCGCCGAAGCGTTGCGGCGCGACTGCAGCACCGCCGCGGCAAGGACCAGGTTGGCCCCCAGCAGCCCCCCGGTCACCGCGCACGACACCACCAGCCCCGCCACCTCAGCGCCGGATCCGAACCCAGCCAAGGCCGCTGCCCCACCGCACAACGCACCGGCCACCGCACAACCGAGAACGATCGCCCCCAACGGGCCACGAACGACAACAGCGCGATCCGCCGGGGATTCGCCGAGAAACACCCGGCGGGCACGCCCCAGGCCCAGGGGACCGAGCAACCCGGCCAACAGCAGCACCCCGCCGATAGCTGCCGCGCTGATTCCCAAACCCAGCATCGAGCGCAGCGTCGGGGTGCAGGCAGCACAGGTGGGAGTGAAGACCCCTCGCATCCCAGAAAAGCCCATCGCCGCAACGAGTACAAGCGCCAGGAAGACGATGTAGATCTCACCGAAACGTCCGACGTCGCCACGGACCTTAGCTTCGGCGCGCTGGGCGTCGGTGATGGTGTCGAAGGCATCCAGCGCCCAGGTCCGACGCTCGGCCAGATCCGCGAGCTGATTCGGCATCGGCGGCGGCATCGGCACCCCACCGCCCCACCGGCGCAAGGCTCCCGGCTCCGGCGCGAAGGGGAGATCCTCTGGGGCGAAGTCGCCGAGTTCTTCGCGGTCGCGGGGGTCCTCGGGGTCCGTTGGCGGCGGCGGTTCCGGCGATCCGCTCACGCGATCTCCTCCAGGTGCACGACGCGGGCCCCCGTCGAGCGGACCAGTTCGGGATCGTGGGAGGCCATCACAACGGTGCGCCCGGAGTCAGCCAGGCCGCGCAGGTAGGTCGCCAGCCAGGCCCGACCCGCCTCATCGAGGCGCTGCTCCGGCTCGTCGAGGAACAGCAGGTCGAAGGGGCGCACGAGGGTCGTGGCCAGACCGAGACGCCGGCGCTGCCCCGAACTCAGGGTGTCAGGCACCTGGTCGCCGACATGAGTCAAGGCCAGCGCTGCGAGGGCGTCATCGACGATGTCCTCATCGGTGTCGTTGCCGTGGGCCCGAGCCAGCAGATCGAGGTGCTCCCAGACCGTCACATCGGTGAAGTACGCCATGTCATCCAGCACGGCCGCCACCCGGCGGCGAATGCCGGGGTCGGTGTCGCGCATCGGTTCCCCATCCAGGGTGACCGTTCCCTCGTCGAGGTCCTCAGCACCGACGATGCAACGCAGCAGGGTGGTTTTACCGGCGCCGTTGGATCCCAGCAGCGCCACGACCTCTCCCGGGTCGGCGTGGAAGCTCACCTCGTTCAGCACGCTGCGTCCAGAGAAGGCCTTACTCAGCCGTCGAACCTGCAATCGTGCCCCGCAGCTGCGCGTCATTCCCTCACGGTATCCCCGGACTCAGGTGGTGAAGTGCCGGACCAGATCCTCCAGCCGCTGCGCGTGGGCGTTGACGTCGTCGGCGCGCGCTTGCACCGCGGTGGTCTTCTCCAACGTCGCGGCGTATCCGCGCACGCTGCCGCCCACGGTCGTGGCGATTTCCCCGGCTCCGGTGGCTGCGTCTTGGACGTTGCGGCCCATCTCGTTCGTGGTCGCCGTCTGCTCCTCCACCGCCGAAGCGATCGTGGCCTGAGTGTCGTTGATCTGAGCAATGATCGAAGAAATCTGACTGATCGCAGCAACAGCGGCCTGAGTATCAGCCTGAATAGCCTCCACCCGCGAACCGATGTCCTCAGTGGCCTTACTCGTCTCCTGCGCCAAATCCTTCACCTCATTCGCCACCACCGCGAAACCCTTACCAGCCTCACCAGCACGGGCAGCCTCGATCGTGGCGTTCAACGCCAACAGGTTCGTCTGCTCAGCAATACTCGTGATCGTCTTGATGACATTCCCGATCTCAATACTGGACTCACCCAACTTCGCCACCGTCGCATTCGTCTGATCCGCCACCGCCACCGCCGAAGCAGCAACCCCAGCAGCATCATTCGCCGACTTCGAAATCTCCCGAATCGAAGCCGTCATCTCCTCAGTACCAGCCGCAACCGTCTGAATGTTGCTGGAGACGTTCTCAGCCGAGGTGTGAATCCCCCCGGCGCGCGCGGCCCCGGTCTCGGCGTTGGAGCTGAGCTCGGCGATCATGGTGCGCAGCTCGTCGGTTGAGGCGTGAACGGCGGCGGTGGTTTCGACGACCTGACTGATCACGTTGGACATCGACAACCTGGCCCGGTCTGCGGCCTGAGCCATCTGCCCGATCTCGTCATTGCGGACGATCTGCGGTGCCACCGTCAAATCACCACGGCCCATGGCGTCGATCGTGCGTTGCAGCCCTGCGACGGCGCTGAGGATACGGCGCACGATGTAGGCCGTGAGCACGAACAGCGACAGGGCGAGGACCAGTAACAACACCAAGGTGATCACTCGGGCGCCGGCGATCTGCTGACCCATGTTCTGGGTCTCCGCGGTGACCGCCTGATCGCTCTGCTGCACCATCTCCCCGGAGAGCTCCAACGCAGCCACGACCAAGTCTCGGGACTGGTCCATGAGTCGGTCCCCCGCAGCGTCACTGCTGGGGGATTCGGCGCGGTAGGTCTTGACCGCTTCAGCGTCAGCGGCCAGGTACTCGGCGTAGTTGTCGCGGATCTGGCTCAGTCGCTGCTGCTGGGTGGCGTCCAGATATTCGGTCGGGAACTCTTTGAGGTCGCGGGTGGTGGCGTCTGCAGCCTCCACGAAGCGTTTGCGTTTGACGGCGTCCTTCTCCAAGGCCTGCACACCCTGGGTCTTGTAGTCCAAGACGTAGTCCAGCTGACGGGCCCGCACCCGAGCGATCTGGTACTCGATGTTGCCGGACTTCCTCGCCGCGTGCGCCGAGCCCTCCACCTGCTGACTCTCCGCGCGCAGATTGCCCATGTTGAGCATGGACAGGCCCCCGAAGATCAGCAGACCGAGCAAGCCGATGAGCCCGATCGCGTACAACTGCGTGCGCAGGCTGGCTGTGCGCCCCGAGGGGGTGTGGTCCTGCGCTGCTGCAGACCCGATGGCCGTAGCGTTCATGTGAATGCTCCTGAGTGAGTTCCGACAGCGAACTCATCGGCATTCCAGCCCAGTACCAAAGGAATTGGCTGTCCTGGCGGGTCAGGTCAAGCTCCGGGGAGCCCCGCCCGGAGCACCTACGCGCCGGGGTTGGGCACCGAGAAGTCGCCCGCGTCGCTCTGCGGGCTGCTCAACTTGTCCCGCGCCCACTTGGGCACGATGAACAGCCCGTCTGCGGTGACCGTCGTGCGCCCCTCTGCGTCCATGAGGCAACCTCGAACTTGGGTCTTCCACCCGTCGACGGACTCGACCCAGGCTTTCGCGCTGCCCGGACCCAGCGGGCTGGGCCGTTTGTACGCCATCGACAGCGAGGCAGTCATGCCGGGTTTGCCGATGAGGGCGGGCACCGTCCCGAGCATCTGATCAAGGATGAGCGCGATCACGCCGCCGTGGATGTGTCCCGGGGGGCCCTCGTAAGCGGCACCGAGGTCGAAGTTGGTTTCGCAGCGCCCAGCGGCGGCGTCCTTGATGATCCGCAGCGGTGGAGCGATGGGGTTGCGCGCACCCACCGCCGGGTTGCCGTGGTCGCGCAGACGCCCGTCGGACGTGACCTCCAACCCGAGGGGGCCTTCTTGGGCGACAGCGAGTAATTCGGCGGTGAGCTGCCGTACCCGCGTCGCCACCGCGCCGACATCCTCGGGCTGCAACCGGGTGCGAACACAGGCATCCACCATGGCGCGCACCGCGTCAGCCAGATCAGCGTTCGCGGCCTCTTCAATAGCCAGCTCAGCGGCGCGCTGCGGGTCCAGCGGGTCTTGAATCAGAAACATTCCGTCGGTCACAGGGCGCTTCCCTCATCGGTCGAGTGCTTCGACGCCGCCCGTTCGGCGACGCGATGTGCAGCGGCAGCATCCTTGGCGGCCCGCCGGGCGGCGACCGCGGCCGCCCGCCGAGAAAGTGGCTGGCAGCCGGGACACCAGAACAAATTACGACCAGCCAGAACCTGGGTACGCACCAACGCGCCGCAGACGTGGCACTGCTGACCGTCCCGGCGGTAGACGTAGACCTCGCCGCCATGCCGGTCTTGGCGCGGGGCGCGGCCCGTCACCTGGGGTTCGTGTTCGGGGCGCACCGTGTCGATGCGACCACGTGCCACTGCCGCGTGCATCAGACCAACGAGGTCGTCCCACAGCTCATCGAACTCGGCCTTGCGCAGCGCCGTCCCGGGCATCATCGGATCCAGTTGCGCTCGGTACAGCGCTTCGGCGCGGAAGATGTTGCCGACCCCAGCCATCACCTTCTGGTCCATCAGCAGCGCTGCGATCGGCAGCGAACTGCGCTGAATTCGGTTCCAGGCCTGTTCGGGGTCGGCGTCCTCACGCAACGGATCCGGTCCGAGCCTGGCCAGCACCGCTTGGCGACCCGACTCGTCGATCAATTCACAGATCGCCGGTCCGCGCAGGTCACACCAGGACTCCTCGGTCTCCAGACGCCAGCGGACCGCCCCGACGACGGGACGCTCCTGCGAACTGGTTTGCGTCTCCTGGGCGTGGTGCCAACTCGATTTGCCCGCCATGCCGAGGTGAATGTGCACGATGTCCTGCCCGAAGTGGCAGAACAGGTGCTTCCCGTAGGCCTCGGCAGCCTCCAGCGTTCGCCCGTCGATGATGCTCGCTTCGTGCGCGAACCTGCCTTGGGGTGAGCTGCTGCGGGTGGCGCGACCTGCGAAATCCTCTTCGTACGAGCGGGCCATGCGGTGCGTGACGTGACCCTCAGGCATTCGGAACCTCCCGGTGATGCTGCCTACCGCGCGGCCGGCGCGACCAGGACCCGACCTCCCGTGCACCCCCTCCAGCGGGCAACCCGCTCACGGCGCCGGGTGAACATCGCGGACTGATGCCGTCGCTGGTTCCGCGAGTGGCATGGAGCATGCCGTCCTCCTTCGTGGGCGCCGCTGGGTGGGCACATCCTCTCCCACCCGGGGACTCCGCGCAGAGACAGGGGTCAGCTTGCCCGCTGACTCGACAACCGCCGCCTGCACCACCCTGGAGGATCAGACCCAAAGCTGTGGGCGGCAGCGCCCTTCACATCCACCGAGGTCCTCGGGCGAGCGTAAGGGCATCCCAGAAACGGCCCCCGCGCGCAGCTACCGCTGCCCGCAGCTGCAGCGCCGGTGGCTCGATACCTGCGGAAACGCAGTCACACGATCGAAGAGCGTGACCTCCGTGGTGACCTGAACCACCTCACGTGCGTAGGGTTGGCTTCGATACCACGACCGAACAGGAGGCACACCTATGGGTGACACATGCCGCATTGAGCTCGATGGAACACCATTTGAGTTCCCCGTCATCGAAGGCACCGAGAACGAGCGTGCCATCGACATCAGTAAGCTCCGTTCCGAAACGGGCTACATCACCCTTGACGGCGGGTACGGAAACACTGGTTCGTGCACGTCCGCAATCACGTTCATCGACGGCGACCAGGGCATTCTGCGTTACCGCGGCATCCCGATCGAAGAACTCGCCGAGAAGTCATCCTTCATCGAGACCGCGTGGCTGGTGATCTTCGGCAAGCTGCCGACCCAGGCCGACCGTGACCGTTTCGCCACCATGCTCACCGAGCACTCCATGCTCGACGAGAACATGAAGAAGCACTTCGACGGCTACCCGACGAACGCTCACCCGATGGCGATCCTGTCGGCCATGATCAACACCCTGTCGGCGCACGACCCAGAGGTGTGGGAGGCCGATGACGACGAGAGCATCGAGCGGGCCGCCGCCGTGCTCATGTCCAAGGTGCGCACCATCGCCGCCGCGGCTTACAAGTCCAGCGTGGGCGAGCCGATCGTCTATCCGCGTTACGACCTGCGTTACGCCGAGAACTTCCTGCACATGATGTTCTCCAAGCCCTACAAGGACTACGAGCCCACCCCGGCCGTCGCCAAGGCGCTCAACCTGTTCCTGTTGCTGCACGCCGACCACGAGCAGAACTGCTCGACCTCCACGGTGCGCATGGTCGCCTCCTCCGAGGCCAACATGTTCGCTTCGTGCTCGGCTGGCGTCTGCGCCCTGTGGGGCCCGCTGCATGGTGGCGCGAACGTTGCCGTCATCGAGATGCTCCAGCAGATCCACGACGGTGGCATCTCGGTCGATGAGTACGTGAAGAAGGTCAAGAACAAGGAAGACGGCGTGAAGCTCATGGGCTTCGGGCACCGCGTCTACCGCAACTTCGACCCGCGTTCGAAGATCCTCAAGGCCGCCGCGGACGACATGCTCAAGGAACTGGACATCCACGACCCGCTGCTGGAGATCGCCGGCGAGCTGGCCGAGGCGGCCCTGTCCGATGACTACTTCGTCAGCCGCAAGCTGTACCCGAACGTCGACTTCTACTCGGGCATCATCCTGCGCGCCATGGGCATCCCGGTGAACATGTTCACGGTGATGTTCGCAATCGGTCGTATGCCAGGCTGGATCGCGAACTGGAAAGAGATCCACGACGACCCCAAGGGCCGGATCTACCGTCCGCGCCAGATCTACGTCGGCCCGACCGACCAGCACTGGGTGCCCCGCGAGGAGCGCTGAACCTACAAACAGTCGCGTCAGCGACGGCCGCGGTAGCGGCAACAACGGGGCGGGCAGCCTGACCGGGCGCCCGCCCCGTTGCTGTACCCCGGATGGTGCCCGCTGCCCGCTTAGACGCGATACCGCACGAAGGCGGGTACGAGCGCGGCCGCGGCCAGCACCCCGACGACGACGAGCACCCCACCACCGATGACGGTCGCGCTGGCCCCCCACACCTGGGCTGCCGCGCCGTGTGCGACGTCAGCAAGTCTGGGGCCACCGGCGACAACGACGACGAAGACGCCCTGCAGGCGACCGCGGACGTCATCCTCGGCGGCGGACTGCAGCATGCTCTGCCGGAAGGCCGAGGACGCCATGTCGGCAGCGCCACCGACCGCCAGCGCGGCGGCCGCCAGCGCCAGCAGCCTTCCGTTCGGCCCGGTTGCCCCCACCACCGCCAACCCGAACGCGCTCACTGACAACCCCCACACAAGGATGGCCACGATCACCGCCAGGCCATGCCTGCGCACCCGAGAAACCCAGCCGGAGAACACTCCGCCCAGCAGCACCCCCGCTGGCATCGCCGCGAACAGGATCGCGAAGGCCAAACCGCCGCTGATCGGGCCACCGAAGGAGTCGTGCGCGATCTCGGGGTAGAGCGCTCGCGGCATCCCGAAGAACATCGCGATGAGGTCCACGCCGAACGACATGAGCAGCACCGGATGCCCGCGTAGATAACTGAACCCGGCTATCACCGAACGCAGCCCGGGCCGACCCACCGCCCCCTGCACCGTCAGCGGCGGCAACTTCCACACCGCCCACAGCGTCGGAAAGAGCGTGATTGTGTGCAGCAGATACAGCCACGAAAAGCCGAGCACCGGAATCAACGCGCCGCCCACGAGCGGCCCGGCAACGGCACCCGCCCCGAACAGCGTCATCGACAGCGAGTTCGCGGCCGGCAACTGCGCGGCCGGTAGGAGCTTGGGCAGCACGGCGGTGCGGGTCGGCTGGTTGACGGCGAAGAAGGCCTGCTGCACCGCGAAGATACCCAGCAGCAGCCACACATTGTGCGAACCCATGGCGGCCTGCGCCCAGAACGCGACACTGGTCAGGATCAGACCCCACGTCGTGATCAGCAGGACGGTACGGCGGTCCGCGACATCAGCCAGTGCCCCACCCCACAGCCCGAAGACGACGAGCGGGACCAGGCCGAAAGCGCCGGTCAACCCGACATAGGCCGAAGACCCGGTCGTGGCGTAGATCTGGGCGGGCACCGCCACGATGCTCACTTGCGCGCCGATCACCGTGGCGATGTTGGCAGTCCACAGCCGCCGGAAATGCGGGTTTGCCAGCGGTGCAGTGTCAGCCAGGTACCGGCGCATTCCGGCGCGCGTCAACGCCATGGCGCCTTGCTCAGCAGTGCCTGTCCGGGGGTCGGCCTACTACCGGTGACCCTCATTCCCCCGACCGGGACGGGAGTCGCACCGCGACGAGGGGGACGTCGTGCTCGCTGGCCCATGCCTCCCACTCGAGGGCGGTGCGGGTGCGGAACACCTCAGCGAAGGCCTCGCGGCTACCGTCGACCTGCAGGGCTGCCAGCGTCGTCCGCAGAAAGTGCGGCTCCAACGCTGCCAGGGCGATCCACCCCTGCTGCGCTTGGTAGATCGAGTACGGCGGGTGCCCGCCGCCGAGGAACGCCTGGGGGTCGGTGATGCCGCGCAGCGCCGGCTGGGCGAAGGCCAGGGCTGTGTCTGAAAGTGCCACCTCACGCCGCGACCCGAAGCCCGTGCGGGCGCGCATGAGCAGGGCGATCGCGGCTTCACCGGCCGCCCGCTCCGCACCGGAGAGGTCGGCGATGAAGGTCGCCGGCATCGCCGGCGGGCGGATCAACCCACCCTTGGCCTGATAGGTGAGGTCATGTCCGGGGGTGTCGGCCTCATCGCCGGGGTGGCCGACGATGTCGATCTGGCACAGCCGCGGAAACCGCGCGTGCAGGCTCTCGTAGTCCACCCCGAGGCGGCGCAGCGCCGCTGGGCGCGAGGAGGTGATGAACACGTCAGCCTCGGCCAAGAACTCATCCAGGCTGCTCCGGTCGGCGGGGTCTTTCAGGTTCAAGGTGCGCAGCTGCATCCCAGCGTGCAGGTCCGCGAACCACCCCGCGTCGAAGCCCATCATCGGGTCGCCGGCGGGCGGCAGCACCGTCAGCACCTGCGCGCCCAGGTCGCGCAGCCGGGCGGCCGCGGCGGGGCCCGGCAGGTTGATCGCGATGGAGACCACCTTCACCCCGTCCAGGGGCAGCGACTCATCCACCGCAACCGTGGCGGCACTGTTCATGGCGTTCCTTCCTTACTCCGCGCTAACCGCGGATTCATCCGATCCTGGCGCCCGACCTGGCCAGGCGCGGCCGACCGTGATCGACTATTGCGTCAAGGCGTTCGCTACCGCTTCAGAGAGACGAAACGCATGCAGCGTTCTCTGGGCGGGGTCGGTGTTGGCCAACCAGGCTCGGTGGACAGGTTCGATGCGGGCCCAGTCGTCATCGGTCATCGCGAACCAGGCGGTGTCGCGGTTGCGTCCCTTATACATCGTCGCGTTGCGCCAGATGCCCTCCGGGCGAAAGCCCAACCGGAGCGCAGCAGCACAGGAGGCCGCGTTCAGGGCGTCGCATTTCCATTCGTAGCGTCGGTAGCCGAGTTCGAAGGCGTTGGCTGCGAGCAGGGTCATCGCTTCGGTAGCTGCGAAGGTGCGTTGCAGACGGGTGCCGTAGATGATCCCCCCGACCTCGGCCGAGCCGATCTGCGGCTGCACCCGCAGGTAACTGGCGGTGCCGAGCACCTGTCCGTGCAGATCGGTGAGGACGTGCGGCACGAACCCCGGGTCGGCCAGGAAGGATTCGATCACCTCTGCCACGTCTTCGACGTCTCGGCAGGGTCCCATCGGCAGGTAGGTCCAAATACTCGGGTCATCGCGGACGGCCTCCCACAGCCCAGGGGCGTGCTGCCTGCCCAACGGGGAAACCTGAACGTAACGGCCCTGGGTGTGCAGCGCCTGCAGCGGCGGCGGCGGGGTGAACTGCACCGAGACCCCGATGGGGTGCCCGGCCTCGTCCAGGGCACTGGGTCGCACCGGGTGCTCGCGCAGTTCCACCTCGATGAAGCTCACCGGCTCCGGGTCATCGTTGCGCACGTTGTGCTCGGTGCCCGCCGGCCTGGCATAGCAACGCCCCGGGACGAGTTGGTTCTGCACCTGGGTCCCGTCCGGCATGGTCACCCGCATGAGTCCGCTGGACAGTGGCACCACGATGTAGTCGAACGGATGCACGTGCGGCCCGGTGCTGGTTCCCTGCGCCAGGTCCCAGCGGGTGACCCTGGTTCGCGGGGAGTCGATCTGCACGTTGGCGACAGCGGTGTCCACGTGGGCATCCTGCCACTGACGCCCCAACCCTGGGCATGCTCAGCCAGGGGCGAATTCGACCTTACGAGCACAAGCGGCCCGCCGCCTCCCGCGCCGACCTGATGCAGGTGCGCCGCCGCTCAGCCGGCTCCATCCGACTTCAGACAGCGGGTGCCGTTGAACTCGGCCAACGACGTCTGCTCCGTTTCCACCCTTGCACCCAGGCTCGCCTTGAGACCGAACCCGGCATCGGCTGAGGCCCCGTACTTTTGAGCTTCCACGGTGTAGGTCGATGTCGTCGTGGTCGTCTGGTCCTTGACCTCTTCCCGGAACGCTTCAACCGCTTCTGACACGGCTGGCGAGTCCCACACCGGCGTCGCAAGAAGCCGCTCGGCCCTTTGTCGCTGCTCCTTAGTGAGAGCGACCTCCTCGGTCGTCGTGGTGATCGTGTTGGTACTCCCCCCAGGGGCCGTTGTGCGCAGGTGATCCTGCCTGGATATCGCCAAGGCAGCCGTGCCATCTGGTTTGAGGGTCAGTGACAATTCCTGAGCGCGCTCTTCCACAGAGCCGCGCTTGCGGCGACCCTCCACCGGTTCCGCTACCGAGGCTCGGTAGCCGCTGGTATTGCCGGAGCCGCTGTAACGCCCAGTCAGGGTGAGGCTTGCGTCGCGGCGTTGCGTGCGGCGCGCCGCCCCCGCCACTGCCATCGATGCACCCACACCAAGCAGCGGCCCGGCAGCAGCGGCGACACCCGCTTTGCCTTCGATAGAAGACTCCTGGGTGACTGCCTCAGCACCAGCGGCGAACAGCACCCCCTGACGCAGACCCTGCGGCAAGTTCTGAGCCATGGCCATGGCTGCGCCAGCTCTGGGAAGGTAGTCATCGACCTCCGCTGCCGGCATCACCGCCACGCTCTCCAACCCGCTGCGTCCGGTGCTGTCCGCGTCGGCTCGCAATGCGAGCTCTGCGCTCTCCTCGTCCCAGGAGGCACTCACCCCGGCCCCAGCCGATACCCCCTTGCCCATCGCCGTGGAGGCGGTGATGACGACTCGCACCCGCCCATCGGCAAGGCTCTCCCTACGCACTAGCGCTGAGTCCTCAGCGCTGACACCCAACCCGCCCGCGAGCACAAGCTTGTGCGACTCAGTGGACAGCGCCAAGTCGCCTGGCAGGCTCCGACAGCTCACCGTTGGCAGCGGCAACTCCGCAGGATGACTCAGCGCAACCAGCGACTGTCGCGCCCGCGCGGCGGCATCGCTGGCCTCAGCCCGGATCTGCGTGCACCGGTGCACCGCTTCCTGCCATCGGGGGTCCCCGGCGGGCATCGGCGGCGGCCCCACGGTGAGCGAACCGTCGTTGCTGTAGCTGAAGACGGGCAGCATGATGGCGTCGGCCGCTGCCGCCCTGGCCTGTACCGCTTCGGTCACTGCCTGGCGGTAGCGCTGTTGCAGTTGCGTCAACTCCCCCGCGTAGCGGGTGAGCACCGCGGCGGCATCCGTCATCGCCGAAGTCATCTCCGCCAGGGGTTTTCGAAGCTCTGCCACGTGGCGTCGGTAGGCATCCCCCTCGCTGCCCACCCAGCCTGATGCTCGGGCGGCAGGCAAAGCCGAGTTGACCGCGGCCAACTCCCCACCGGTACGCCGCAGCTGCGCGGCCGCCTCCTCGATCTGTGCTGGGTCCCCCGGCAACGGACCTGACGCGGGGCCGATGGGGCCCTTGTCCACCGACGCTATGGCGCTCATTGGGTCTCCGTTCTACAGCGCGGGCTGGTGGGCACACCCTGAGGGCGCCCGGAGCCCGCACCGTACAAAGACCGTTAGCGCAGCGGCCGAACTCATCCACAGGCCCCGGCGAATCTGCCGCGACGCCATGACACCCACACCGCAGCCGGCGCCACCGCGATCTGATCGGTAGATGGTGTGTCCCGCCACACCTTGGTCCGCCCCCGCTTACCAATGGCGCTGAGGCCACTAACCTGACCCCACCGCGGAGGCAAACGAGTGGAGGTCGACCGTGACGATGTCCGACCAGGTGCGGGTCGCTGTTTTCGGTACCGGCAGTTGGGGCACGACATTCGCCTCCGTCATCGCCGACAACGGCATTCCGGTACGGATGTGGGGCAAGTTCGCCGACGAGGTCGATGACTTGCGCCGGGAGCACCGCAGCGTGCGTTACCTACCCGATCTGCTGCTGCCGGATTGGGTCGAAGCGACCACCGACCCGCAGGAAGCGCTGGAGGGGGCCGACATCCTTGTGCTCGCGCTGCCCGCCCAAACAGTGCGCCAGAACCTCACCGAGTGGGGGTCCTGCATCCCGGCGGACACGGTGATCGTCTCCCTCATCAAAGGCATCGAACTCGGCAGCACCAAACGGATGACCGAAGTGATCGCGGAGGTGACCGGGGCGGGGCCGGAACGCATCGCAGCGATCTCTGGACCGAACCTGGCTAAGGAGATCGCCCGGCGCGAACCCTCCGCCACCGTCGTCGCGTGCGCGAGCCAGCGCACCGCTGAGTTCCTCGCCGAAGCCTGCGCCACCCCCTACTTCCGCCCGTACACCAGCGGCGACGTCATCGGGTGCGAACTCGGCGGTTCGGTCAAGAACGTCATCGCGTTGGCCGTGGGGATGGCCGACGGACTCGGGCTGGGCGACTGCGCCAAGGCGGCCATCATGACCTCCGGGCTGGCCCAGATGGCCGACCTGGGCGCCGCGCTGGGCGCAGACCCGGCCACCCTGCGCGGTCTGGCCGGGGTCGGTGACTTGTGCACGACCTGCCTGTCACCGCTGTCCCGCAACCAGAGTTTCGGTCGCCACCTAGGAACCGGGTTGAGCGTGGAGGAGGTCGTGGCCGTCACCACGCAGACGGCCGAAGGCGTCAAGTCGTGCGCGCCGCTGCTGCAGTTGGCCCGAGACCACGGGGTCCACATGCCCACGGTCGAGAGCGTCGTCAAGGTCGTGCACGAAGGAGCCCGCGCCGCCGACGTGATCGGGATTTAGCCCGGCTGCGCCCCGGCCGGTGCGCACCTTCCTGATCGACTGGCTCCCAGGTGCGCAGCGGCTAGGCGCTGCATCACGCTGATACTGCGCGCTCAGCTCGGCGACTGCGCCAAGCCGGAGCATCGGGTCGCGGCATCAGCCAGGCGTTCCAACCGGGCCGCCGAGTCCCGCGGGGTGCGGGGAATACCGTTGTCGGCGATCAGCTTCGGATGCCAGGTGTACCCGGTGACCAACGACTTCTGCGTCAGCCGCTGCTCGGGCCCGGCCGCTCCCCGCTCATGGGCAGCGGCGGCATCGACCTCGACGGTGAGCACGCCTGAAGGCTTGGAGTCAGCGCTGGTGTTGTACCAGATGAAGTTGCCGGTGCCGTAACCGACGAAGGTCCGCCCGTTCCAGCCCGAACCCTGCGGGCGGTGCGCGTGCGTACCGACGATGATGTCGACCCCGGCGTCCTTGAGCACCCGCACAGTCTCCCGTTGGCGCTCGTTCGGACAGGTCGTACCCTCGGTGCCCCAGTGCAGGAACGCCACCACCAGGTCGTGCTGGGCCACGGCATCCTCGGCGGCCTTAGTGAAGCGGTCCCGGCGGATGTTCTGGGCCACGCCCGGCGAATCCGGCCCGGCCGACCAGTTGGCATACGTCTCCTCCGGCACCTCCATCGAAGCCAACACGCCTACCTTCACGCCCTTGACGTCCACCGTCAGCGGCGCATAAGCCTCGGCTTCGTTCGCGCCGAACCCGACGATCGGGATGGGGCTGGCCGCCTTCGCCGCCAGCGTGTCCTGGACCCCGACCCGCCCGAAGTCGGCGGCGTGGTTGTTCGCCAGCGACACCGCGTCGATCCCGGCCGCGGCCAGCTTGTCCAGCGCCACCGGCGAGGTCCGGAAGGTGTAGCTCTTGTTCTGCGCCGTGCCACGCTCGGTCAGCGCCGTCTCCAGGTTGAGCATCGCGAAGTCGGCCGCGGCGAGCTCGGGGAGGCGAGTGGCCCACTCCTGGTCGGAGTCCTGCAACAGCGGTGCCACCTGGCGTTCGAAGTGCACATCGCCCGCGAACGCCAACGTGATGGTGCCTGCCGGGGCGGGAGTTTCGGACTCGCTCGCAGGCGCGCTGGACTGCGGCGCAGACTCCTTCGGGGCTTGGCTGCCCGACTGCGGGGACGCCTCCGGCGACGTCGTCGTGCCGGCACACGCGGCCAACGCCAAGCACAACACGAGGGGGGCGGGGGAGGTACGCATGTCGGAAGCGTAGGGCGCCGCGGGGCAAACGACGCCGTTTGGGTTGAGTGTCTTGCCGATTCACCCCGCGGGCGGGGACCGCAGGCCAGGACTACGGTGTTGCCATGGAGTTTCGTTATTTGGGCAACAGTGGTTTGAAAATCAGCGAGATCACCTACGGCAACTGGTTGACCCACGGGTCCCAGGTCGAGAACGAGGTCGCCTCGGCGTGCGTGCACGCCGCGCTCGATCACGGCATCTCGACCTTCGACACCGCAGACGTCTACGCCAACACCAAGGCTGAAACCGTGCTCGGTGAAGCGCTGAAGGGGCAGCGACGGGAGTCGCTGGAGATCTTCACGAAGGTGTACTGGCCGACCGGCCCCGGAGGTAAGAACGACACCGGCCTGTCACGCAAACACATCATGGAGTCGATCAACGGCTCCTTGGAGCGGCTGCAGACCGACTACGTCGACCTGTACCAGGCGCACCGTTTCGACACCGAAACCCCGCTGGAAGAGACGATGCAGGCCTTCGCCGACATCGTGCGCGCAGGCAAGGCGCTCTACATCGGGGTCAGCGAGTGGACCGCCGAGCAGATCCGGCAGGGTGTGGCGCTGAGCAAGGAACTGGGTTTCCAGTTGATCAGCAGCCAGCCGCAGTACTCGATGCTGTACCGCGTCATCGAGGACGAGGTCGTGCCCACCAGCGCCGAACTGGGTCTGTCCCAGATCGTGTGGAGCCCGATGGCCCAGGGCGTGCTCTCCGGTAAATACCTGCCCGGTGAAGCGCCGCAGGAAGGCACCCGCGCGGCCGACAAGAACGTCGGCGGCAACATGGGCGACTTCCTCACCGAGCCGGTGCTGCAGGCGGTGCAGAAGCTGCGCCCGATCGCCCAGGACGCGGGCCTGAGCATGCCGCAGTTGGCGATCGCCTGGGTGTTGCAGAACGACAACGTCGCCGCCGCCCTGGTGGGTGCCTCACGCCCGGAGCAGATCGAGGACAACGTCAAAGCCTCCGGAGTGAAGCTGGACCCGGCGATCATGACCCGCATCGATGAGGCCCTCGGCGATGTCGTGCAGCGCGACCCCGCGCTCACCGCGGCTCGGGCGCCCCAGAAACGGGTCTGCTGAGACTTCGCCGTGTTGCGCCCCGCGATCTACCGGTCGCGGGGCGCGACTCTGACCGACCGGAGGTGAACCGCATGACCACAGCGGATCTGGAGCGTTTCGTAACCGCCCAAGACCAGGGCGGGACCTATCAGCAAGCGCTGGCCGAGGTGCGCCGCGGCCGCAAGAGCAGCCATTGGATGTGGTTCATCTACCCCCAGATCGCCGGTTTGGGCTCGAGCCCGACCGCGCAGCACTACGCGATCCACGGGCTGGAGCAGGCCCGCGCTTACCTGGCCCATCCCGTGCTCGGGCCGCGGCTGCTCGAGAGCGCCCAGGCGGCACTGGAGGCCCCCGGATCTGATGCCCGGGCCATCTTCGGCGGTATCGACGCCCTGAAACTGCGTTCGTCGATGACCCTGTTCGCCAGCGCCGCCCCAGACGAGTCGGTCTTCACCGCGGTGCTCGACCGGTTCTTCGACGGTCCCGACCCCCGCACTCAGGAGCTACTGGGCAGCTGAGTCATCCCCGGTGGCCAGGCGCTCGGCCAGGCCGGTCGCGCGTCGGGCTCGACGGGTCAGGGACTCGCGCAGCACCGCCTCGGAACCGACGACGCACACCCGCCGCTGGGCGCGGGTGATCGCGGTGTAGAGCAACTCTCGGGTGAGCAGCGCCGAATCGTCGGTGGGCAGCAGCACCGTCACGTCCTGCGCTTCGCTGCCCTGCGCCTTGTGCACGGTCATGGCGTGCATCGTCTCCACATCGCCCAGTCGCGAGGCACCCAGCCGGGCTGAACCGCTGGCCCCGCTCATCCAGGCCACCGGTGATCCGTCTTCGCCGCGCACCACGACCCCGGTGTCACCGTTGAACAACTCCAGCCCGTAGTCGTTCGCGGTGACCAGCAGCGGACGCCCCAGATACATCGGCTCGAACAGCCGGTCACCGGTCTCCTCGGTGACCCAGCGTTCGATGTGCCGGTTCCAGGCCTGCACCCCGAAGGGGCCGCGGCGGTGTGCGCACAGCAGACGGTGCCTGCCGACCAGCTCCAGCGCTTCCTCACCCCGCCCGTCCCGGGCCGCGTCTCGGATGGCGCAGGCATGGCGAACCAACCGCGCCCGCAACCTCGGCAGCGGGTCCTCGTCCTCGATGAGTTCCCGTTCCGGTCCGCTGCTGCGAAGCGCCGCGAGCAGCGCATCGGCGTCACCGTCCCGGATGGCGTCGGCCAACGTCCGAATCCCGGCGTCGAAGCGGTGCGATCCGCGCAAGGTCACCACCGGGGAGTCCGCGCGCCCACTCAACCCGGCGACCAGGTCTGCCAGCACGGCGCCGGCATCGACGCTGGCGAGTTGGTCGGCGTCCCCGACGAGGATGAGGCGGGCTTGTGGGCGCAGCGCCTCCAGCAGCCGAGCCGTCATCGTCAAGGACAACATCGAGGTTTCGTCCACGACCACGATGTCGTGCGGCAACGGATTGCTGCGGTCGTGGGCGAACCTCGTCCGATGCCCCGGACGCCAGCCCAACAGCCGGTGCAGGGTCGAGGCCTGCAACTGTTCGAGCCGTGCCGCGTCCGGCCCGGTGAGGTGACCGGCGGCGTTCAGCACCGCCTCCTGCAGGCGAGCCGCGGCCTTACCGGTGGGGGCACTCAACGCGATGCGCAGCGGCGCGCCGTCGGCCTGATCCGCCAGCAGCGCCAGTAACCGCGCGACCGTGGTCGTTTTGCCGCTGCCCGGCCCACCGGTGAGCACCGTCGTCCACGACCGGGCCGCCCGCTGCGAGGCTTGTCGCTGCTCAGCGAAACTCTGCCCGGGGAACAACCGCTCTAACGCAGAGGCGAGCCGGTCCTCATCGACCTGGGGCGGCGGCTGGGACAGGCGCAGCTGCAGGTCGGCGCACACTTGGCGTTCCTCCTGCCAGTACCGGTCCAGGTACAGCAGCCCGAACTCGTGCCGGAGCACGCCGGCCTCGATGAGGGGCCCGCTCTGGCAGGCCTGCGACCACGCCTGCGGGTCCGGCCAGCCGGCGCCCTCGGGCCAGGCCACCTCCGGGGTCAGTTCGGCAACGCTGCGCACATCCAGGCAGGTCGAGCCGGCGCGGGCGGCGCGGCTCAGCAGCGCCACCGCCAGCAGCACCTCGGGGCGATCCTCCCCGGTCAGGACCCCGAGCCGGTCGGCGACGTGCACATCGGGGGCGGTGACCAGCCCGGCCTGGTTGGCGTGCGCCAGCAGTCCCTGCGCCCGCAGCGCCAAGCGTGCGTCATTCTCGGAGGTGGCCTCGAACAGTTCGCTCACGACTACTCACCCGCCTTGTCCATGACGCCTCCATCGAGCAGGTCCGAAAGGTCGCGGACGAGGTCTACCGGCGGCCGCCAGGAGAACACCCCGTACGGGTGGCCACCCTCCAGCGGGGTGTCCGGCCCGGCCATCCCCCGCACATACAGGTAGAGGATGCCGCCCAGGTGCTGTTCGGGTTCGTAGTCCGGCAGGCGCCAGCGCAGGTAGCGGTGCAGCACCACCGCATACAGCAGCGCCTGCAGGGGGTAGTCGGAGTGACCCATTGCCTGCGCCAGCGGTTCGGGGGCGTACGCACTGACGTGCAGGGGCTCATCCATCGGGCCCAGCCAGTTCGTCTTGTAGTCGGCGACGAGGAAGCGCCCGTTATAGCGCAGCACCACATCGATGGAGCCGGTGAGGTAGCCGCGGAGGTGCTGCCCGCCCAGCTCCGGATGCGCGAGCTGATCGGCATAGGGCAGCAGCGGATCGCCCGGTTCCAGGTGGCGGCGCAGAAGGTCGGCGACCTCACCGAGCTCGACGTCGCGGGTCACCCCGCGGTCCCCACCGGCCAGCGGCATCTCGAACTCGAGTTCGCACAGCCGGTCGGCGCGCCCGATCCCACGCAACGTGGCGCCGGGCGCCAACGGACCCAGTGGGGTGTCGGCGACGGCGACCAGAGCTTCGGCGAGCACGTCAGCGTCGAGTTCGACCGGCCAGAGCCGCTGCTGCTCTTCGATCCGGGTGCGGAACTCCGCCTGCAGATCTGCCGCGTGCGGGTCGGCCTCCTCCAGCACGGCGTGCACCAGGGAACCGAACGTGGCCCCCAGTGGTAGGTCACTCATCGGTGACAGCGGCCCGACCTCGGCCTGCGGGCCGTCTGCGGGTGAGACCGCCGGCATCGCCAGCGAAGCCTCGTCGTCGGTGCCGACGCCTTCAGGTTCGCTGCCCACCAGAGCTTGCCCGGCCCAGGAGTCCGCGGACACCCCATCGGGCAGGGTTGGCGCGCTGATCTCCACGTTGGTCAGGGCGCTGTAGGAGGTGCGGCGCCACGCCAGATCGAGGGCGCGCGTGAAGTGTCGCCGGGCGAACTGGGCGTCGGTGGCGGGCGCGGGTTGCGGCGTGAGAGGTCTCGGCTCGACCCGTTCCACGACCGGACCGCCGTGCTCCTGCCAGGCCGCGAGGATGGCGCGGGCTTGTTCGTCTTCTGGGATCGGCGTCACCGGCGGCACGGCGCCCTGCCCGGGGCGACGCCCGAACAGCACCCGATGCAACGCTGAGGGTTCGGTGTTGTTCGTGGGCGCCCACCAGGTGATGACCTGGGACTGGGCGCGGGTCAGCGCGACGTAGAGCAGCCGCAACGACTCCCCAGCCTCTTCGCTGTGGTGGGCGGCGACACTGTCGCGGCGCCCGGCGTAACTGCCACCGACGTCCACCGCACGAACCGGTTGCTCCCCTGCGGTCCTGGGCGTGGTGTGGAAGCGGGGAATGGACGGGCCCTCATCGTTGACCCACCGATCAGCGAGATAGGGCAGGTACACCACCGGGTACTGCAAGCCTTTACTGCCGTGAATGGTGCTCAGCTGCACCGCTGCCGCATCCGAATCCAGGCGTCGGCGGCGGACATTCGGCCCCTCATGGGCGTCCTCGCGCATGTGCTCGATCAGCCGCGTCAGCAACGCCAGCAGACCCAGCCGGTCGGTGGCTGCCTCTTCGTGCAGGATCTCGGCAACGTGGCGCAGGTCGGTCAATTCGCGCTCGCCGTCCTGCCTGGCCAGCAGCCGCTGCGGCAGTCCCGCCTCGGTTGCGGCTTCCAGAACGGCAGCCACTCCGCGTTCGGCGATCACCTGCCCCCAACGGCGCATCGTGAACGCCACCTCGTCGGTGAGCCGTTCCCCGTGTTCAGCGAGCTCCTCAGCGGTGTGACCGATCAGGGGGCTCAGCGCTGCGGCTTGGACGCGCGCGGTGCGGTGCGGCTGCTCCATCGCTTCCAGGACGCTGCGCCAGGCCGCCGCCGCCGGGGTGCGAAAGACGCTGCCGGTACTGGCCACCACGGCGGGGATCCCCGCCGCGTGCAAGGCGTCTTTGACCTGCGCGAGTTGGCGGGAGGTGTGGGCGAGCACCGCGATGTCTGCCGGAAGCAGTTTCCGCCCCGCGAACCGGGTGTCGGCGGCGAGTAGTTCCTGGATGTCGCAGGCCAGGTCCGCGGCGATCTTGGGACGCACCTTGGAGATCCACATGGTCGAGCCTGGCTTCCACCCGGCCGCCTCGTGGTCCAGCACCCGCAGCCGGAACGGCTCCGGGTGGGGGGCGCCCTGTAACCGGTTGGTGTGCACCGCGGAAACGTCACGAACCACGATCCGCTCGTCACCGAGTTCGGCGCCACCCAGGACGGCCTGCACCCCGGTCAGCAGCCCGTGGTCACTGCGGTAGTTGACCCCGAGCGTCTTGACCGTCGTGGCCGTCGCGGCGGCCTGCAGGTAGGTGACGACGTCACCCCCGCGGAAGGCGTAGATGGCCTGCTTGGGGTCACCGATGAGCACCATCGTGGAGTGCCCGGAGAAGGCGCGGTCGAGCACCTGCCATTGGACCGGGTCGGTGTCCTGGAACTCATCCACCAGCACCACCGGCCAGCGCTGGCGCATCCGCGCCCGGGCCGGCGCGTCTTCGTCGGCGAGCGCTTGGGCCAGCCGGGACAGCAGATCGTCATAGCCGAGCAGTCCCAGTCGCCGCATCCGCCGGGACATCTCGTCGCGGACGGCGTGCGCGAAGCTGACCCGTCGCCCGGCGGGGGTGGTGCGTTCCAGGTGGCTCGGTTCGATCTGTGCTTGCGGGTCGCCGATGACGGCTCGGGCAATCCGCAGGGCCTCGGCGCGGTTGAACACCGGCGCGTCCTGGCTGCGGGCGAAGCCGCGCAGGTAAAGGTCGTCGACGACCTCGACGAGCAGGTCATCGACGTCTTCGACGAGCCGGGCGTCCCGGTCGGTGTCCCCGGCCACCCCGAGGCTGCGCAGCACCATCTGGCAGAACTGGTGCGTGGTGGCGATCGTGACGGCGTCGAAGCTGGTCAGGGCTTGGAGCAGACGGCCACGGCGTACCTGGAGTTCTTGCTGATCCGCGTCCAGGAGCACGTCTAGGAGCGCGTCCTGGCCGGGGGTGACCGTCTCGGGGTGGGCCAGGGCCCGGGCGGCCCGGACCACCGATTCGCGCACCCGTTCCCGCAGCTCCTGGCTGGCTGCGCGACCGAAGGTGACGGTGAGCATCTCCTCCAGCCGGGCGTGCCCCTCGGCTACATACCGGGTGACGAGGGCGCCGATCGTCCAGGTCTTGCCGGTGCCGGCG
The DNA here is from genome assembly GCF_012277275.1 of Gephyromycinifex aptenodytis. Lineage (GTDB taxonomy): Bacteria > Actinomycetota > Actinomycetes > Actinomycetales > Dermatophilaceae > Gephyromycinifex > Gephyromycinifex aptenodytis. Next base: position 2,115,148 of record NZ_CP051155.1, read on the forward strand.
CTGGCTTCCAGCAGGGTGGTGCCGGTGGGTAGCGGGTCGGCGATGTCGAAGGTGTCAATGCGCTCGGTGGTTGGCTGCAGCCTCGAGTTCGACACGGGCGTCCCTTCGGGCTGGGCGGTCGTCGGCTGATTCGGGTTCATACCCGCCCCCGGCGTTGGGCGTCGAGGATCGGCTGCCACAACCGCAGCGCGTACTGTCCCAGGCGGGTGCCGGCGGTGTTCCACGACTCGTCGGGGCGGGGGCGTTCCAGCAACACCGTCAGGGGCGCGTTCGGTCCGTAAACCCGTACGTGGTGCCGGTCGTCGGCCTCACCGGGGATGGCATCGGGCTTGGGCGGGGTGACCCAGGTCTTACCGGCCACGTCGCGCGGCCGGATCTGCTCCCCGTTGGCGACGCGCCGAGCGGCCTCGGCGAAGGCGTAACCGGTCTCGACCGGCAGCGGCAACGGTTCGTTCATGCCGCGGTCGTACATGTCGACCAGGTCGCTCAGGACGGCGAGCGCGTGGCCCGGGGCCAGCGGTCCGGCTTCCAGGTGCGTAGCCCTCGAGCCTTGCCGGGCGATGACGTGGGAGGTCCATTCCAGGTCGGGGCGAGCCGCGGTCAGCGCAACCAGCGGAATCCAGGAGCGCAGCCGCTGTTTGGCGCGCAACGAGGAGTAGGTGACGGTGAGGATCCGGGTGCCGTACACCTCGGGAACGGTGCCGGTGATGCGCCGTCCGCCGGGCAGGTCGATGAGGATGTCCACGGCTCGCGGGTCCCCTTGCCGCAGCGGCCCGCTGGCCTGGACCAAGGCGTCAACGACCGAGCCGACCCGGTCCAGGGTGCGCAGGCCCAGCATTGCGGGCGGCAGCAGTCCGCGCACTTGTTCGGCGCGGCGGGCCACGGCCGGTTCGACCCCGTGCCGGGCGTCGCGCAGCAGCCGGTCACCGACCCCCCAGATGCCGAGGCCGTCGAGTTCGACCGGGATGGCGTCGACCCGTTCGTCCTCCTCAATGAACTCCCCGACGCCCAGGCGTTGCCGCAGGAAGGCACGCGCCGGGTGCAGGAAGAAGGCGATGAGGTCGTTCAGGGCGATGTCCCCGGGTTCGCGGGGCGCAAGCGGTGCAGACAGGAAGGGCGGGGGCGCGGTGCGGGGGGCAGCTGCGGCGACGGCACCGGCCAGCGCCGCCGGATCGAAGGTGAACGGGTTGTCCTTGTCGACGACGCGCGGGTCGAAGGACTGAAGCGGGTGCCGGGTCAAAACGTGCTGCAGCATCCGGTCCTGCGGGCAGGTTCCGCCCGGTGGCGCTGCCGGGTCCAGTGGTCCCGCCGCCGCGGGCTCGGGGGCGGTGGCGGTGTCGGCGAGGGTGTCCAGCAGTTCCCCGAGGGGAACCGCGGGCGGCATGAGGTGGCCGTCGTATTCGCTGGCGCCGCTGTAGGTGATGACGAGGTGTTCTTGGGCGGTCATGATCGCGTCGAGGAACAGTTGCCGGTCCTCGCTGCGCACGTCACGTTCCCCGGTCCAGGGCCGGCGGGCCAGGGCATCGTCGCCGTCGATGCTGCCGCTGCGCGGGAACACCCCGTCGTCGAGCCCGACGAGCGCGACCACCCGATGCGGCACGGAACGCATCGGCACCATCGTGCACACGGTGAGACTGCCGGTACGGAAGTTGGCGCGGGTGGGGCGCCCGGCCAGACGTTGGGAGAGCAGGACTCGCACGTCGGCCAGTCGCAGCGTCGTGGCGGCGCCTGCCGCTTGAGCTACCGCGGCCAGTTCACCTTCGAGTTGTGCGCTCTGCCACGCCTCGGCGGGCGCCACCCGGGTCAGGGCGGCGACCCCGTCGCGGAGCGCTTGGGTCCAGGCCAGGACACCAGTGGCCCGTTCCAACTCGTGCACGGTGGATTCCAGCCGGTCGATGAACTCCACGAACCGGCCCAAGAGGTCGATGTCGGCACTGGCGATGTCGTCGATGGGCAGCGCGGTACCGATGGTGCGGTGTTCTTCTTCCGACATGGCCACCCCGAGCAGCAGCCGGTCCAGGCCGAAGCGCCAGGTGTTCTGCGGGTAGCCCTGCAGTTTGAAACGGGAGCGGTGTTCGGCGTCCAGCCCCCAACGGATCGCGGCCTCTTCGACCCAGCGGCCCACCTGTTCCAGGTCGCCGTCGTCAAATCCGAAGCGGGCTCGCACCGGCGAAGAGGCCGCCAGATCGAGCACGCTGCTGACATCAACGCGCCCGCCGGCCAGTTCCAGCACGGAGGTGGTCACGGTGAACAGGGGGTTGGTGACGGTCAGGGAGCGGTCGGCGAGCCGGACCCGGAAACCGTGGGCCGGGTGGGTCGCCCCGCTGCTCACCTCACCCAGCCCGAACGCGGCCTGGACCAGCGGCGCATAGGTCTCGATGTCGGGGCACATGACGAGGATGTCGCGGGGGGCCAGGCTGGGGTCGTCCTGGAGCAGGCCGGCCAGGACGTCGCGCAGCACCTCGACTTGGCGCGCAGGGCCGTGGCAGGCATGGACCTGCACCGAGGTGTCTTCTGCGGCGACGATCCGGTGCTCCCGCTCCTGGGGTGTGGGCAGGTAGTCGGCGCGCAGGTCGGCTTGTAGCCAGGACAGCAGCTGCGGCTCGCCCGGTTCGTCGCGAACCTGTTGCGGGGGCGCACTGTCGGGCTCGGGGGTGGTTGCCCCGATCAGCGCTAGGGTGCGCTGCAGTTCGCGGGCGTCCCGGCCCAGCGAGGCCAGCAGGGGGTGGGACAGCAGGGTCGCGGTCTGATCCTGCAGTCGGGGTACCGGGCCGTCGGCGCAGGCCGCGGCGAGGGTGTCCCAGGCGGCGGGCGAAGTTTGCGGCAGCCACAGATGCACTTCGCGGGATTGGGCCAAGGCTCCCAGCAGTTCCACTTCGGTGCGCGGCAGTCTGGTGTAGCCGAACATCGACAGGCGGGGCGGCACGGGGATCGATTCGGGGTCGTCGGCGATCCGGGCCAGCGTCTGGGCGTGACGCACATCGGGCGGTGGCACCTGCACCTGCTCGATGAGGAGTCGGTACAGCTCGGGTTGCCAGCGCAGGTCCTCATCGAGGGGGCACCCGCCGCCGTCGGTGTCGCGGCCGAGGCGCCAGTCGGTGACCAGCGCGGGTCGTTGCAGCGCATAGCCGGCGAACAGACCGGCCAGGTGGCGTGCCACGGCGTAGCGGCGTCCGGCCCGCAGTTCGCCTTCCTCGCCAGGGACGCCGTGACCGAGGTGACGAGCCAGGGTGGCCAGCCACGGCTGGTCCACCTGGGCGTCGATGAGGTCCAGCAGCGGCCACACCAACCGGTCCGGATCCCACGGGTCGTCTTCGGGGGCGCCGAGCAGCAACCCGATGAAGGAGCGTGGCGAACGGAACTCCACCCCGGCGCAGACCCCGTCCGAGCCGCGGGGGCCGGTTCCGAGGCGGTGGGCCAGGCGTTGGGTGAGCCAGCGTTCCACGCCGCGGGCCGGGACGATGACCAGTTCGGTGGCCAACGGGTCCGGCAGCGACGTGCCGAGGAGGGTGGCCAAGGACTCGGCCAGGGACTCGGTCCGGCTGCCCCGGTGCAGATGCATGCTCATGCCGTTACCGCCCCCGAGTGAGAGCGCAACTCGCCCAGCCGTCGGTCGGGGTGCGTTTGGCGTCTCACCTGCCCTATTGTGCCCGGCGCCATCTCCTCCGGGGCGCCGGCGGCTCGCGGGCCGGTTCTTGCAAACCTTGGGGTGCGCGGGCCGCGCGCGGGTTACCGTTTTGAGTGTCGGGGGTGAGAGCGACCTCTGTGACCTGCCCGGTTCCCCGGCCCAGCTTCGTTTGGAAGGATTTCCATGTCCACTTCGTATGTCGGTTCTGAGGTCGGTCAGCTACGCCGTGTGATCCTGCACCGCCCCGGCAAAGAGCTGGCCCGACTGACCCCCTCGAACAAGGATCGACTTCTGTTCGATGAGTTGCCGTGGGTCCCTCGCGCTCAGGAGGAACACGACGAGTTCGCGGAGGCCCTGCGCTCTCAGGGCGTAGAAGTCCTCCTGCTGGACACTTTGCTTAAGGAAACGCTGGCCGTCCCGGAGGCGCGCAAATTTCTGTTGAGCCAGTTGCTCGACGAGGACGTATTCGGCCCCGGCGCTATCGAGCCGCTGATGAGCTTGTTGTCCTCGATGGATGACGCGAAGCTGGCCGAAACTTTGATCGGCGGTCTGACCTGTGGTGAGGCGAAGGAGTACGACGACCCGCACACCTCGTCGGTGCTGTTGAAGTGGATGGCCGACAGCGACTTCATCCTCACTCCGTTGCCGAACCACCTGTTCACCCGCGACACCTCCTGCTGGGTGTACGGCGGCGTCTCGGTGAACACGATGCGACTGCCGGCTCGGATGCGTGAATCGATCAACTACGAGGCGATCTACCGCTGGCACCCGGTGTTGTCGCAGAACCCCTTCGAGTACTGGGGCGGTGGCCTGGGCCGTGGCCAGGCCACGATGGAGGGCGGCGACGTGCACGTCATCGGGCGTGGGACGGCGCTGGTCGGGATGAGCGAGCGCACCACCCCGCAGGCTGTGGAACGTTTGGCGCGAGCCATGTTCGCCAAGAAGGCGGCCCGCCGGGTCGTCGGCTTGGACATGCCCAAGTACCGCGCCGTGATGCACCTGGACACCGTGATGTCGATGGTGGATGAGCGTTCCTTCACCCGGTACGCGAACTTGCCGAACCTGCGCTCGTTCGTGCTGGAGCCCAGCGATGACGAGGTCGGTTTCAACGTCACGGTGCACGAGCCGGACCGGATGGAGGCGGTGCTCGCCGAGTCGCTGGGTGTCGATTCGGTGCGCATGCTCACCGCCGACCAGGACGCGGCGGCGTCGGAGCGGGAGCAGTGGGATGACGGTTGCAACGTGCTCACGGTCCGCCCGGGGGTCGTCATCGCCTACGAACGCAACACTGTCAGCAATCAACACCTGCGCGATAACGGCGTCGAGGTCATCACCATCAGCGGCGGAGAACTCGGCCGCGGACGTGGCGGCCCGCGCTGCATGAGCTGCCCCATTGAACGAGAGGACATCTGACATGGCTTTTTCACTGCGCCACCGCAACTTCCTGAAGGAGTTGGACTTCACTCCGCAGGAGTGGCGTCACCTGCTGCAGCTTGCGAACGACCTCAAGCGGGCCAAGTACGCAGGCATCGAGGTTCCCCGGCTACGCGGCAAGAACATCGCGCTGATTTTCGAGAAGACCTCGACCCGCACCCGCTGCGCGTTCGAGGTTGCTGCCTACGATCAGGGCGCAGGAGTCACCTACCTGGACCCCAGTGGTAGCCAGATCGGCCACAAGGAGTCGATGAAGGACACCGCTCGGGTGTTGGGGCGGATGTATGACGGCATCGAGTACCGGGGCAGCAGCCAGGAGCTGGTGGAGACTCTGGGCGAGTTCGCCGGGGTGCCGGTGTGGAACGGGTTGACGAACGAGTGGCACCCGACCCAGATGCTGGCCGACCAGTTGACGATGCGTGAGTTCAGCGTCAAACCCGACCGTGAGATCGCCTACGCCTACCTGGGCGATGCCCGTAACAATGTCGGCAACTCGCTGCTCATCAGCGGCGCGATGATGGGCATGGATGTGCGCATGGTCGCCCCGAAGGAGTTGCAGAACTCGGCGGAGATCGTGGCCAAGGCCCGCGAGATCGCTGAGACGACGGGTGCTCGGATCACGATCACCGATGACGTCAAGGCCGGGGTGGCGGGCGCGGACTTCCTGTACACGGACGTGTGGGTCTCGATGGGTGAGCCGAAGGAGGTCTGGAACGAGCGCATCGAGATGTTGCGCGACTACCAGATCAACGCCGAGTTGATGGCGGCCACGGGTAACCCGGAGACGAAGTTCATGCACTGCCTGCCGGCCTTCCACGACCGCAACACCAAGGTCGGCGAGGACCTGTTCCAGGCCACCGGCATGGAGGCGCTCGAGGTCACAGACGAGGTGTTCGAGTCTGAAGCCTCGATCGTCTTCGACCAGGCAGAAAACCGGATGCACACGATCAAGGCCGTCTTGGTCGCGACTCTCGGCGACTGAGGAAGGGTGCAGGTCTGGGTAGGAGCGCAGCGCAGCGAGCATCCTGCCCAGGCCAAACCCAACGAAGTCGCCGGTCGGTTGTAGCGACCCAGGAAGGGTGCAGGTCTGGGTAGGAGCGCAGCGCAGCGAGCATCCTGCCCAGGCCAAACCCAACGAAGTCGCCGATTGGTTGTAGCGACCCAGGAAGGGTGCAGGTCTGGGTAGGAGCGCAGCGCAGCGAGCATCCTGCCCAGGCCAAACCCGACGAAGTCGCCGGTTTGAACACAGCGACTGAGCTGGGACGTGTCCGCTTGTGCTCTCCCCTCTTGTTCTCGTGTGGTTTGTCTTTTGTTGTGGGGCCCTGCGTTTGTGCAGGGCCTCGCGTATTCCCTGCTTGTTGACCTTGGTGAAAGGAACATCAGATGAGGATCGTCGTCGCCCTGGGTGGCAACGCATTGTTGGAGCGGGGTCAGAAGCCTGACGCTTCGACGCAGATCGAGAACGCCGAGCGCGCGATCAAGGCGTTGGCGCCGCTCGCGCAGGAGCATGAGCTCGTCATCACGCACGGTAACGGCCCGCAGGTGGGTGTGTTGGCGTTGGAGAGCGCTAAGGATGAAAAGCTCTCGCGTCCGTATCCGTTGGACACGTTGGGTGCTCAGACCCAGGGCATGATCGGGTACTGGTTGCTGCAGTCGTTGCAGAACCACCTGCCTGGGCGCCAGGTGGCGAGTTTGGTGAACCAGACGTTGGTGCTGGCTCACGACCCGGCTTTCGATAACCCGACGAAGTTCGTCGGCGAGGTCTACTCCGAGGAGGAGGCCAAGGCGAAGGCCGCCGAGATGGGTTGGGTGGTCAAGCCCGACGGTGACAAGTGGCGTCGGGTGGTGGCTTCTCCGGAGCCGCAGCGTGTGGTGGAGACGCGGATCATCCGGTTGCTGTTGAGTTCGGGTGCGGTCGTCGTGTGTTCCGGCGGTGGCGGCATCCCGGTGATTCGGGACGAGCGGGGCAAGCTCAAGGGCGTCGAGGCCGTCATCGACAAGGACATGTCTGCGAGCCGGTTGGCGGAGGCGTTGGAGGCTGACGCGCTGCTCATCCTGACGGATGTGCCGAACGTGATGAAGGACTTCGGCACCGACCATGCCGAGCCGTTGACGCGGGCGACGCCGGGTGAGTTGCGCAGGTTGGGCGCGCCTGCCGGTTCGATGGGCCCCAAGATCGAGGCGGTGTGCCGATTCGTGGAACTCACCGGTGACCTGGCGGCCATCGGGCGCCTGGATGACGTGGTGGAAATGTTGGAGGGTACGGCTGGCACCGTCGTCACCCCGGGCGGTAACTATGGCGGCCCGGATGACCTGACCCCACGGCACTCGCTGACGTTGGACGTCTGAGCACGGTAGCTGCTGCGCAGGCGAGGAGGCGCCGTCACCGATTCGGTGGTGGCGCCTCGTCGGCTGCTCTCCGGGAAGGTCGTGGTCGGCCAACTTCCATGCGCCCCCTAGGGGGCATCCGGCAAGGCTCGGCGACCCCCGTCGTCCGGGACGCGGCGGCCCGCGCACCGATCACGTGCCCGAGGGCTTGAGCGCGTGCCCGGATGCGAGATCGACAGGGGCATCCGCTCGACCCGGTTACTCGAGGGACTGTCGGGTCGCCGCCACGGTTTAGGTGGGATTGCGGTTGCGGGGGTCAGCCCCCTCAAAGCCGCGCTGGATCAGGAGCGGGCCAGGAACTGCTGCGGCGATGCGGCCCGGGGGCCGAAGGGCACGCGCGGGGTCGCTTTGGGCGCCAGTTCCCACGCCACGGTGTGGCTCTTGGCTGCGGCACGTAAACGCTGTGTGGTGCGCACGTCACCGACGCGGCCGGTTCGGGAGTTGATCGCCTTCACGACTTCGCTTGCGGTGGCGTCCCGGTCAACCCGGACGGTGACGAACTGCGTCGTCACTCGGGGCACCGCGCGGTCCTCGCCGCTGCGCAGCATCCCGTCATCGTCCAGGCGGACCAGCACTTTCTTGTGCGTTGTCGTGCGCGGCCGATAGCTGACGACCTGGAAGGTCCGCGTCACCTGCTGGGGCGCGACGCTCATCGGGGCCACCTGCGGGACAGCCAGCGGTCGCGGCGTGATCGGCGGTACCGACAGTTGAATCGGCGGTGGTGGCGGCGTGTCTTCGGCATGAGCGGCCATCCCCAGGCCACCAGGAACTGCGAAGCCGGCTGCGGCGATCCCCATCGCTGCAGCTGCGCGCAAACTACGTTGATTGCTCATTTCTCCCCCTCATCGACCGGTTCCCCACCCGGCCTGCTGCCGCACCCCAGGACACTTGTCCTGGGCGAGCGACCAAGTTGATCGTACGAAACTCCAGGGCCGGTGTCTCGCACCTATGTATTCATCATCGACACGAACCGGCCGATTCAGAGGCATCCAAAATGAGTTCTTGCTCCTCCCAGCGTGCCCCGTCACTTCGGCGGTGCGGCCGCAGCGTGTGATCGTGCATAAGGTGCAGAACCGGCACGCCAGGTCCGAGCAGCTCCATGTCGCTCATGATGGGCCGGTGGCAGCGCCACTGCACCGCCTCGGAGCACAGGATCGCGGTGCGTCGCGTTGCGCCTGCACCTGGGCGGTACCGGCGCGGAACTGATCGGAGCTGGTCCAGGCCGCATAGGCGCGAAAAGGCTGCCTCTGTCCCCACTGGCCCGGCCAAGCTTCGTCCTCGACCCAGTTCAGACACCGTGGCCCACCGAGGCGGGCGTCCCAGCGGTAGTCGGTCCCCGCCTGCGAAGTCAGCTCTGGAACAGCATCTTTGGCTGCGTCTTCGTCAGTGCGGCTGCCGGGAAATCATCGGATGTCAACGACCGCCTGTATCCGGTGCCGCGCAACGGCCCAGTCAGCTCGGCCCGGTGCCGTCGGCCTGCCCGAGGGTCAGTAGCGGGTGGTCTCGGTCATTGTTCCCCTTCCGCAGGCTGCGGATGGGGCGAGCAGCGCACCCGCGTGGGGCGCGCTGACTTCAGCCGACGCCGGGCGCGCGCTACAGGCGTGGGTGCTCCAGGGCTCAGCCCCGAGGCCTCTTCCCGGCGGCGATCTGGTCGCGGTGTCCTTGCACAGAAGCGACGTAGCGGCGGGTGGAGGAGAACGGGCCGTTGCTGCGCACTGAGGACATCCCCTGGTAGTAGGCAGCCAGGACGGTCGCTTCCCGGTCCGTTTGCGCCTGGAGCGTCTTCAACAGCAGGACGCCGCAGGTGGCGTTGTCACGCACGTCTTGCACATCCAGGGTGCGCCCGACCTTCTCCGACATCCACCGTGCCGTCTGGGGCAGGCATTGCATCGCCCCGACAGCGCCCTTGTGGGAGAAGGAGTCGTGACGCCACCGGGACTCTTGCCACCCGACGGCGAGCGCCAGGTCGGGGTCGACGCCATATCGGCGGGCAGTGGCGGCGATGATGTTGCGGGTGCTGGCCCGCGAAGCGGACAACTGTGGGTGGGCACGGCCCGCCTGCGCCGGTTTCGAGCGGGGCGCGCTCGAGACCGTCGGGATCTGCAGCTTCTGGCCGGTTCGGATCTTGTTGTCCGCACCGATGCCGTTGGCCCGGCGCAGTTGCCCCTGGGTGATCCCGTAGCGCAGCGCGATGCCGCTCACGGTTTCACCCGATCGAACGCGGTGGCGTCCCTCAGCGATGACCACCGGGGTGGCGGGGGCAGCGTGGATAGCCGCGGGCGGGGCGGGGGGTAGAGCCGGGAACAGCATGGTGTCCTTCCGATCTGGGCCTGCGGGCCAATTGCCCCCAGGGACCGATCACTCCGGGGCTCAACGAATCCCGACAGTAGCGGGGTGCGGCCGCGGCGTCGACCCCAACCCTGTGACAGGCGGCGCTGCGGCGGGCCCGAGAACCAGGCCCGGGGGCCACTGGCGGACCTCCGCGACGTCGGCAGGTGGGTGCCGTCGTCCATCACGGCAACAGTCACGCGTTGGGCGGTCGTGATGGCGACAACGCCCACGTTGCGGTCCTGCTTGATCCGGCGACTGGCCGTGGTGATCCGGAGGTGACGGCCTAGGGCAACACCGGGTGTGTTCCTCCGAGCGGCGGGCAACGACCTGCGAGGCGCACACCGGGCAGGCCCACACGCATGCGCGCGTGGTCAGCCGACAGCAAACCTGCAGCGCGCTCGGATCGGAGGGCCGGAAGGCGAACGGAAGGCAACCACCGGTGACCGAACGAAGTGCCCGGACATCGTGTGCAGCGACAGGTGTGCCGCGCCGCCCCGGATGGCAGACTCACGTTCATGCGCGCTGCTCAGATCGACCGCTTTGGCGGGCCAGAAGAACTTCATGTCGTCACCGACGCCCCCACCCCCACGCCCGGTCAGGGTGAGGTGCTCGTGCGGGTGCTCGCAGCCGGGGTGAACCCCCTGGATTACAAGATCCGGGACGGTTCCTCCGGCCTTGCCGCCAAGCTGACCGCAGACGGCTTCCCGCTCATCCTCGGCCGTGAATGCTGCGGGGTGATCGAGCAGGTCGGACCCGGAGTCAGCGACTTCGCGGTCGGCACGCGGGTGTTCGGGATGGCGCCGTTGAGCCACCGCGGTGAGTGCTACGCAGAGTTCGTAGCCTTGCCCGCTTCCGCGCTGGCACCGGCCCCAGCCAGTGTCGATCCGCAGGTCCTAGCTGGCACCGCGCTCGTCGGGCTGACCGCGTGGGTGGCGGTGCATGACCTGGCGCGGGTGACCGCCGACGACACGGTGCTGGTTCACGGTGGCGCCGGTGGCGTCGGGCAGGTCGTCGTGCAGTTGTGTGTCGCGGCCGGGGCCCGCGTGTACGCCACCGCCTCGACAGCTAAGCGCTCCCGCATCGAAGAGATGGGGGCGATCCATGTGGACTACACCCAGGCGGACTTCACGCAGGTGACGCCGCGTCCCGACGTCATCATCGACGGCGTCTACTTCTCCACTTACGAGCCGTCGATGGATCATCTGGCAGAAGGCGGCCGGCTCGTGATCCTGCCGTCGCTGGCGGATCTGGAACCGGCCCGGGCACGCGGCATCAACGTCGCGGTCCCCACGATCAGCCCCGACCGGGAGCGGCTGGCCGCGTTGGCCACCGAGCTCGAGCAGGGCCGGTTGACCATCGCGCTGGACCGCGTGTTCCCCCTTACCGAAGCTGCGGCGGCGCACCGCCTCGTCGAAGAGGGTCACACCCAGGGCAAGGTCGTGCTGGAGGTCGCGAACGACTGACCCTGCCGCTCAGCCGACGTGGCAGCGGTGGTGCAGCTCGCGGATCTGCTCGGTCAGGGACTCCTCCGGGCCCGCGACGGGCACGCCCGGGACCACCTGCTGGATGGGCAGCAACGCGACCGGCGCTGCAGGGACACCCCATTCGCGCAGCCACTGCCCAAGCTGGGCGGAGGACGTGGCGTACACGATGCGGCCCAGGCCTGCCCACCCGTGGGCCGCAGCGCACATCGGGCAGTGCTCTCCTGAGGTGTAGACCTGCGCGACTGCGCGCTGCTGCTCCTGAAGGTTCTCGATGGCCCACCGCGCCAGGCTGAGCTCGGGATGGCGGGTACGGTCACCGCCCGCGACGCGGTTGCGGTCTTGCGCCACGATCGCGTCGTCGAGTACGAGCACCGAACCGAACGGTTCATCACCGGCGGCGAGGGCCTCCTGGGCGAGCTCGACGCAACGGCGCAGGTAGCCGCGATCGGTCTCGGTCAGCTGCGGGTTCGGGTCGTGGTCGTGGTCGCTCATACCTTCACCTTGGCATGAGCTATTGCTCCTCGCCCTGGATCGCGGCTCGGTCAGAGAATGTGCAACACCCGCAGCAACGCCCAGATCGCGAGCACGGCCAACGCGACCAGAACGATGAGGATGAGCGCAACCAGGGTGAACGCTTGCAGGGCATAACTCTTCACGCTCAGGTCCACTGCGCGGCCCTGCGCGATGGTGCCCTCCAGCAGACGCAGGTTCTTCACGTTGGCGCGGTGGGCGGCGTCGGCGATGTCGCCGACGAAGGGCACCAGGCCGAGCAGAGAGTCGACCAGCAGGTTCCAGCCCATGAGCAACAGGATCGACAACGGCACCCGGTGACGCACCGCGTCGATGAGGATGACGCTGGAGATGGCCGTCCCGGCCGCGTCACCGAAACCCGGCACGAGCCCGATCAGGGCGTCGAGGCCGATGCCTTGCTGGGTGCCGGGAATCCGCACGAGATCATCCAGGACACGCGCCAGGACCCGACTGGAGTAGGTGGAGCTGCCCGCCCCGGCGGCGCGGCTGGCTCCGGCGACGGTGCGCTTGGACGCGGGCGTTGCCCGGAGACGGTTCACGACACCACGGTACGGGCGCCGGCGCCGTCACGCCGCTCATGGGGTAGAGAAGGAGGTATGTCAGCGCTTCCCCCAGAACTCATCGACGGTTTGAATGTGCGGTCTGTGCGACCCGTGCACGGCGGCGACATCGCCCAGGCGTACCGGCTCGACACCGCTGACGGGCCGCTGTTCTGCAAGACACATCCGTCTCCCTCCCCCGATCTGTTCGCGCGGGAGTCCGCTGGGTTGGCGGAACTGCGCGCCCACGCCCCGGCGCTGCTGTGCGTGCCGCAGGTGCTGCGGGAATCACCGAACGGTTTGGTTCTGGAGTGGATCGATGAGGGTGGGTCTGCCCGTTCCGGCTCCGAGGAGGCCTTCGGGGCGGGCTTGGCGCAGCTGCATCGCGTGACGCGCGCGCAGTTCGGGGGCCTGGGTGGGGACACGGCCGGCTATCTGGGATCGGTGGCGGTCGATCTGCGTCCGCACCCGGACTGGCCGGAGTTCTATCTCACCCGGCGGCTGGTTCCGCTGGTCGACCAGGCTGTGGAGGCGGGCCGGGTGGATCCCCGGGCTCGGGGCATGCTGGAGGCGATTGCGCCGCGGGTGGCGCAGTTGTGTGGGCCGAGCGAGCCTCCCGCTCTGCTGCACGGGGATTTGTGGGCGGGGAACCGGCTCGTGGACCGCAGCGGCACCAACTGGCTCATCGACCCGGCCTGCCACTACGGGCACCGGGAATACGACCTGGCGATGATGGCCCTCTTCGGCGGATTCGGGCCGCAATGCTGGCGCGCCTACGACGAGGCGTTCCCACTCGCCGACGGTTGGGAGCAGCGGGTGGCGTGGTATCAACTGCCGCCGCTGCTCGTGCACGCCATCCTGTTCGGCGGCAGCTACGGCGACGCCGCAATCCGGGCGCTGCGCACCTACCGGTAGCCCCCCCCGCGAGCCGTCACTACCCCTGCCTCCGCGAGCCGTCACTGATGACTGACGGCTCGCCGGGGGCCTACGGCGAGCCGTCACCTCGCATCGACGGCTCGCGGAGGCCTACGCTACGTGCCAGTAACCCCGACATCGACAAGGCAGGATCCATGACCACTTCTGAGCAGACCACGGCTCGCCGCACGGCTTACGCGCTCACCGCTCTGCTGACAGGCATGGGGGTGCTGCACTTCGTCAAGCCGGAGCCCTTCGATGCCCTCATCCCCAAGGCACTGCCAGGTTCGCCGCGTTCGTGGACGTACGGCTCCGGCGTCGCCGAGCTGGGAGCTGCGGCATTGCTGGCACTCCCGCGCACCCGCCGCATCGGTGGCCGGGCAGCGAGCCTGCTGTTCCTGGGCGTCTACCCCGGCAACCTGCAGATGGCGTGGGACTGGCGCCACGAGCCCTGGACCAAACAGCTGATCTCCCTGGGTCGGCTGCCGTTGCAGGCCGACCTCGTCCGCCGCGCCGAGCTCGTGCACCGCGCGGGCTGACCCCACGCAAGCCGTCACTGCTGCTACCGCGAGCCGTCACTGCTGCTACCGCGAGCCGTCGCTGAGAATCGACGGTTCGCGCAGGGGTCGGGGGCGGGTTAGTGGGCGCGCAGCAGGGTTAGCCAGGAGCGGGTGCCGGGTTGCGTGCATGAGGTCGAGGCGATGCGCATCCCCTCGATCAACCCCTCCAGCGGCGCGCGCCCGCTGGCTACCTCGAACGCGTAGGCGCCGTGCAGGGTGTCCCCGGCGCCGAGTGTGTCGAGGACCTGCACCTTCGGCGGGTGCAGTTCACCGGCCTCGCCAGCGATGCGCCACCGCAGGGAGGCACCTCCCGCGCTCACCGCCGCCACTGAGACCCCCGCCGCGACAAGCGCGTCGAGCGGGTCGCTTTCACCCGGCGGGGTGAAGTCGCTGGAGGCGATGACGTCGGTACACACCGGGAGGACGTCGGCGAACACCGGCTTGTAGCGGCCCGCGTCGAGCACCAGCCGCGCACCCGCCCGCACACCGGCAGCGGACCGGGCCAGGTCAGGGTGATGGCCATCGAGCAACACCACGTCAGCGCTGCGCAGCGCTTCGACCACCGAGGCCGGTAGGTGCGTGAGCGGCGTGGCGACCTCAGGCGCGTCGCGCCCCACCACCTGACGATCCCCGGTCGGGGCGTGCACGCTCACACTGGAGACCGGCGGGGTGTACCCCGGTTCGGCCAGGTCACTGACCTGCACCCCTACGGCCGCCAGGTCGGCGCGCACGAGCTGGGCGACCGGGCCCTGCCCGATCCGGGTGACCAGGTGCGCCTGCCCGCCCAACGCCGCGAACACCACAGCCGCACCGGTTGCCGGGCCGCCCGCCGCGAGTTGCTGCCAGTCGGCGCTGACCTTGCCGTTGGCCGGGGGGAGCTGTTCCACCCGCGAGATCACGTCGAGGGTCGCCAGCCCGACGAACACCCCCCGGGGCCCACGACTGCTCATTCCTGCACGTCAGGAACGTCTGACGCAGCCAACCCGGCGTCCAGCGCCGCCGAGCGCACGTCCGCCCACGTGGTCGCATCGATGGGGATGCCATCACGCAGCCGCTCCTGACGCCGGGTCTGTTCCGGCTCACCGGGCAGGATCCCGCTGCGCGGATCGTCTCCGGCAGGTGAGGCCCCCACCCAGTCCAGGAAGGCTTGGGCGCTGCGCTGGGAGTCAGGAGCTTCGAAAGCGCTCGGGTCGAGCACGAAGGACAGCATCGCGTTGTAGATCCCGGGAGGTTGCGTCAACGTCTCCTGCGTCGTCGTCGGTGCGCCACCCAGCGCCCCGGCGAACAGTTCGCACATCAACGCCAGCCCGTAACCCTTGTGATCCCCGAACGGCAGCAGCGAACCCATCGGTTCGTTCCACATGACGCCCGGGTCGGTGCTGGGGACACCGTCGGCGTCAATGACGCAGCCCGGCGGGACCGGCACACCGGAGTTGTAGGCGACGCGGGCCTTGCCCAAGGCGATCTTGCTGGTGGCGAAGTCGAGCAGAATCGGGGTCTGTCCGGGGCGAGGGAACGCCGCACAGAACGGGTTGGTGCCGAACCGGGCGTCGCGGCAGCCTAGCGGCGCGACGAGTACGTCACCGGGCACGCTGACGAAGTGCACCGAGGCGAACCCGGCGGCGGCGCACTGCTCAGCCCAATGCCCGATGCGCCCCACGTGGTGGGTGTTGCGCAGTGCCACGACCGCGACGCCGTGCGCGCCGGCCCGTTCGATTCCCAGTTCCATCGCCTCGTAGGCCATCACCTGACCCAGGCCGCGTTGGCCGTCGAGACTGACGACGGCGCCGGCGTCCTTGACGAGTTCTGCCTTCGCGCCGACGCGTAACGCGCCAGCCTTCGCAGCGGGAACGTATTCGACGAGCATCCCGACGCCGTGCGAGTCGTGCCCGGCCAGGTTGGCCCCCACCAGGTGTTCGGCGAGCAACCGGCATTCCCGCTCGTCGGCGCCGATCGCCGCCCACACCTGCTCGATGTAGCGGTTAAGGGCCGGGGCTGGCACGTGAATCTGACTCATGCCGGTCAGCGTAAAGGGCATCGGCGCCGGTGTGAACGGCCTACGACCGGATCAACCCTTATCCCCGGAGGGCGCCGCCTCCGGGCGGGCCGGAAGCTCGACGATGCACGACGGCAACATCCACTGCACCAGCGGGCCGACACCGACGGCGTACAGGATGGTGCCGATACCGACGACGCCACCGAGCAGCCACCCGCACAGCACCACGACTCCCTCGATGGCGGTGCGCACCAGGCGCAGGCTGGCGCCGGTGGATTGGGACAGCCCCGTCATCAGACCGTCCCGCGGGCCGGGCCCGAGTTGGGCGCCGATGTACAAGGCGGTGGCGTGGGCGTTGCCGAGGATCCCGAGCACCAGGTAGGTGATCCGCCAGGCGAGGTGGGAGGGCTCAGGAACCAGTGGCAGAACCACATCCAGGGTCAAGCCGATCCAGACCGCGTTGGCGATCGTTCCCAGGCCTGGCATCTGGCGCAGCGGAACCCAGGCCAGCAGCACCAGCAGGGAGACCATGATGAGGACGGTCCCGATGGAGAACGGCACGTGCAGCGCCACCCCGTAGTGGAAGACGTCCCACGGGAGCATGCCCAGACCGCTGCGGATCAGCAACGCCATGGCGACTCCGAAGGCCGTTAAGCCGACGAACAGCTGAAGAATGCGCCGTGTCAGTCGACCAGCTCGCAGCTGCTCCATGGGGGTAAGTCGCGCCAGTTCCACGGGCGAATCATGCCCGACATCAGCCGTGGAACACACAACGGGGCGGCCCCGACCAGGGCCGCCCCGCATGCGAGTCGGTGAATCAGTCCTCGAGCGTTCCGGCCTTGTGCCGCGCCATGTAGCTCTTCGTCTCCTGGATGACGACTCCGGAGAGGAAGATGACGCCGATCAAGTTCGGGATGGCCATGAGGCCGTTGAGGGTGTCGGCGATACTCCAGACCGCCTGCAGGCCACCCACCGCGCCGAGGTAGACGGCGGCCACGAAGATGATGCGGTAGATGAGCACCGCGGTCTTGGCACCGCCGATGTTGCGGAAGATGAACTCCAGGCTCTTCTCGCCGTAGTACGACCAACCGAGGATCGTGGAGTAGGCGAACATTGCCAACCCGATCGTCAACGACACACCGCCGACGGTGCCTGGGAGGCCGTGGTTGAACGCAGCGATGGTCAACGCGGCGCCTTCGTGAGCCCCTTCCCAGACGCCGGTGGTGATGATGACCAACGCGGTCATCGTGCAGATGATGATCGTGTCGACGAACACCTCGAAGATGCCCCACAAGCCCTGCTCGACCGGCTCCTTGGTGTTGGAGGCGGCGTGCGCGATCGGAGCCGAACCGAGACCGGCCTCGTTGGAGAACACACCGCGGGCGATACCCATGCGGATGGCCGTGGCGACGGTGTACCCGGCGGCACCACCCAGCGCGGAGCTGGGGTTGAAGGCAGCCTCGACGATGAGCACCAGCGAAGGAATGATGTGGCTGGCGTGCCGGATGAGCAGCACGATCGACATGAGGACGAAGAAGACCGCCATTACCGGGACGAGTTTCTCGGTGACCCGGGCGATGCTCTTGATGCCGCCGAGAATGACGACCGCCGTGAGGATCACGACGACGATGCCAGTGATGTGCGGGCTGATGCCGAAGCTCTGTTCGAATGCGGTGGCAATCGAGTTGGCCTGCGTCATGTTTCCGATACCGAAGGTCGCCATGGTCGCGAAGATGGCGAAGATGTAGGCCAGCCACGGCTGATTCAGGCCGTTCTTGATGTAGTACATCGGACCACCGACGAATCGGCCTTCGTCGTTGATCTCGCGGTACTTCATGGCCAGCACGATCTCGGCGAATTTCGTCATCATGCCGAAGAATGCGCTGATCCACATCCAGAACACTGCGCCTGGACCACCGACGGTGATCGCGGTAGCCACACCGACGACGTTTCCGGTGCCGACGGTGCTCGCCAGCGCGGTGGAAACCGCCTGGAACGGGCTGATGTTCGAGTCGTCTGCCTTGCGGGACCGGCCACCGATCACCTTGCCGATTGTGCTGCTCATCGCAAAGCCGAACTTGCGGATCTGGAAGGCCTTCGTTCGGACCGTCAGGTAGACGCCCGTGCCGACAAGCACGAACAGCATGACCGGACCCCACACGAAAGCGTTGACCTGTTTATTGATCTCGAGGATCGGCTCGAGGAAATCGCCCATGTCCCTATGACCCCTTAAGTCCGGTGTGTCGCCATCGACCAGGTGGTAATCCCGGCGGGCCCTTGAGGTTCTGCGGCCTGCAGGTGAGCGCATACTGCCACACCGTCGTTGTCACGATGGCCGTTTCGTGCCGTCGACTCCAAACAATCGTGAGCACTGGTCAGGACTGTGCCGTGATCGCAGGCACCTCTCCTCCAGCGGTGACCTCGAGCGCCCAAAGCGTGATCCTCGGGCTGTGGGCCGCGCCGTCAAACATTCACTGTGGGTCGAATTTCACTGGGCCACAATGAAACCGCCTGCCGCCCCGAATGAACCGTTGGGCGCCGCGCAGCTTAGGCCACCTGGTGTGTCGTACATCGCTCGTGGTTGATATGGGCCATCTGCACGAGCCGACGACGAACGGATGCGGTTCACATGCCTACACATGACGACACCCATGTTTTGCAGCAAACGGTTGGACGGCGGGGTTTCCTGCTTGGTGCAGCGGGCGCGGTAGGGGCCACCACCCTGACGTTGGGCGAATCCGCTCTCGCCGACGGCAGCCGCAGCATCGGGAAGGTAGTGCCCCGCCCATCCATCCCCAAAAAAGACCTGGATTCGCTGAACCTGCTCAAACGCATGCTGTCTTTCGACACCCAGAACCACGGTCAGGGTGGCACAACGAAGGCTCACGCCGAGATGCTCAAAGCCGTGTGGGACAGCGCGGGAGTAGCGACTGAGATCATCCCGACGCCGGTAGCAGACAATGTCCACCTGATCGCCCGGATCAGGGGCACAAACCCCGCAAACAAACCGATACTCATCCTCGGCCACAGCGATGTCGTGCCAGTAGAGAAGGAGAACTGGTCCGTTGATCCCTTCGGTGGCGTGGTAAAAAACGAGCAGATCTACGGTCGTGGCGCGCTCGACATGAAGGGCGCCAACGCCGCCTTCATCTCCGCACTGCTGCGCCACCTGGCAAAGGGCCACACCTTCGACCGGGACATCATCGTTCTGACCGACGCCGACGAAGAAGCGGGCGAGTACGGATCGGGGTGGCTCGCGAAGAACCACTGGGAGAAGCTCGACGCTGGGGTTGTCCTCACTGAGGGTGGCTGGTTCCTCGCACAGCGCGATCAGCGCACCCCTATGCTCATCTCGGTGACCAGGCAGGACAAGGTCTACTTCAATATCGATTTGACCGCGACAGGCACGGCCACCCACTCGTCGAAACCGATGCCAGACTCAGCGATCGTCACGCTCTCACGTGCTGTTGCAGAACTGGGTGACTATCTAGCTCCGGTGCACCTCACGCCAGTGACTCGTCGCTACTTCGCTGCATTGGCGGACGCGACCGAAGATCGGCACTGGGCCCGCGCGATCAACATGATGCTCAAGGCCAAGGATCAGCGCACCCGCGAGCGCGCCGCTCGGCTCGTCGCCTCACGTTCGAGCTACCCCTACCTGCACTCGGCGTTACTGCGAACCACGGCCGCCTACGTCATCGAAGAGGCGGGATATAAGGAGAACGTCGTACCCTCCCAAGCCACCTGTCGGGTCAACTGTCGCGCAGTGCCAGGCGGACAGAAACCCCGCGACTTCCTTGCAACCGTCCGCGCGATCTTGCGGGACAAGGGGGTCGAGGTCAGCCTCGCCGCTCCTCCTGGCGTGAGCGAGGCGGAGCAGTTGGCTGCGCTTGACGCCACCTGGGCGACGCCGCCCGCCGACGTGGAGACCCCCCTCTACGAAGCGCTGCACGCTGCGGCGCACCTCACGTATCCCGACGCACAATTCACCCCGGCACTGTTCGAAGCCGGCACCTCCCTTAAGCCCTGGCGGGCTAAGGGGATACCCGGGTACGGCGTGTACCCCTATGTCATCAGCAATGACCAGCTCATTGGCATGCACGGCAACGACGAGCGGATCTGGGTGGATGCTCTGGCCACCGGAACCGACTTCATGTACCGCACGTTTGACCGGTTCCGGTCCCGCTGAACCTCCACCAGTGGAGCCATGAGTCAGTTCCACTGAGTTTGCGCGGCTTGGGTGTCCGGTCGGTGGCGACCGGATACCCAAGCTGGCGCATAGCGCGACGCAGGGACCCTGCGATAGCTGAGCTGCCGGGCGTATCCAGGCCCCTGCCCGCGCGGGCGGCGCTGTGGTGGGCAACACTTTGCAGGTCCGCCCTTGAGCCTGCATCGGAGACCGCATGACGACCTCAGCCGTGACCCTGGCAATCCTTGGCGCCTCTGGCGACCTCACCAGTCGCCTGCTGTTGCCTGGGATGGCAACGCTTCTCGTGCACCGACCCGATCTCGACGTGGCGCTCGTCGGTGCCGCCGCCGAAGACCTGAGCAAGGACGAATGGCAATCCCGCGTCAAAGCAGCCCTCTCTGCCGGTGGCTGCCAGGATGAGACGTCTCGCCGCGTCCTGAACTCCAGCCGGTACACCACCCTGGACGTGACAGACCAGGGCGCGATGCGCGACTTCATCGCCTCCCTGCCAACGGATCGGCCTATCGTTCTCTACTTTGCGTTGCCGCCCTCGATTTCGGAGAAGGCCTGCCAGGTCCTGTCCGGGATCCCGCTGCCCGAGGACATCCGGTTGGCGATCGAGAAACCCTTCGGCGTGAATCGCGAGTCCGCGCACCGGTTCAACCACCTGCTCACCTCGTTCGTGCGAGAAGAGCAGATCTTCCGAGTCGACCATTTCCTCGGCCGCGACACCGTGCTCAACCTGCTCGGGCTGCGCTTCGGCAACCGGGTGCTTTCGCGGGTGTGGACTGCGGTGGACATCGAAAGCATCGAGATCGTCTACGACGAAGAGCTCGCCTTGGAGGGCCGCGCCGGCTACTACGACAAGGCCGGGGCGTTGAAGGACATGCTGCAGAGCCACCTGCTGCTGGTCATGGCGATGCTCATGATGGAGGAACCTGCCCGGGTCGACGCCCTGGAGCTACGGGATCTGATGACTCACACCCTGCGGGCTACTCACCTGCTCAACGACGACCCGGTGGCCGCTTCGCGGCGGGCGCGGTACACGGCCGGGAAGATAAGAGACCGCGAGATTCCCTCGTATGTGGATGAACCCGGGGTCGACGCCGCCCGTAACACCGAGACCCTCAGCGAGATCACGGTCGAGGTGCGCAACGCGCGTTGGACTGGCGTGCCCATCACCCTGCGCAGCGGCAAGGCCCTCTGCGGGGGGCAGCGCGAAATGGTGCTGACCTTCCGCCCGGTGGCCCACGTGCCCGAAGGTTTCGCCGACACCCCCACCCAAGACGTGCTGCGGTTGGGGATGCACCCCGAGACGTTGTCGCTGACGATGACGACCAGCGGCGCCGAGGGCGCCTTGGACTTCTCCAGTGTCGACCTGAAGGCCGACCTCGGTGACAGCCCGGTCCGGCCCTATGGCGAAATCCTGTCCCACATCATCGACGGCGACCCGTTGCTGTCGGTGCGCGGCGACATGGCAGAAGAGTGCTGGCGCATCGTTGACCCGGTGTTGGCCGCCTGGGC
Source organism: Gephyromycinifex aptenodytis (assembly GCF_012277275.1). Classification (GTDB taxonomy): domain Bacteria; phylum Actinomycetota; class Actinomycetes; order Actinomycetales; family Dermatophilaceae; genus Gephyromycinifex; species Gephyromycinifex aptenodytis. Next base: position 2,136,667 of record NZ_CP051155.1, read on the forward strand.
CGATGGGTCGGTTCCGCTGGATGAATACCCAGCGGGAAGCACCGGCCCGGCCAACTGGAGCTGAAAACAGCCCGGTCGCATCGTCCTGCCCAGGGGAGGAACCCCTGGGCAGGACAACACTGACTACCGCGTCGCGGTGAACCGGTCCGCTGACAGCGGCGCCGGCACCCCACGCTGCTCACACAAGTCATCGGCCACGAGCCGGGCCGTCGCCGGGGCCAGGGTCAGGCCCCACATGCCGTGCCCTGCAGCCACCGCCACCCCGGGGTGCACGCGGGAGCGGCCGATGAGCGGCATGCCGTCGGCCGAACAGGGCCGCTGGCCGGCCCACATCTGCACCACGTTGTCGGTGCGCAGACCCGGCAGGCGCCGTCGGCCGACCGCGAGGATGCCCTCTACTCGGCGTGCATCGATCGTGTCGGGGACCCCGCCGAGTTCGAACGTTCCGCACAGCCGCAGCACGTCGTCGTAGGGGGTGGCCACCACCCGGTCCTCCATGAACGTCACCGGCCGCCCGAGTTCGACACCCGAATCGGCCAGGTCCACGACGTAGCCCTTACCGCTGATCAACGGCAGTCGCAGGCCGAGTGAAGCGCCGATGCGCGCCGACTCCAGTCCAGCCGCGATGACGACGTGATCCGCCTCCATGCGGACCCCGGGCGCTACCAGCTCCAACCGGGCACCGGAGCACCGTTCGAGCCGTCGCACGCGAACCCCCCAGCGCACCGGCACCCCCAGTTCGGCGCACGCCCGCACCATCCCGGCGAGGTATTCGCGGCTGTCGACGTGCGCGTCCTGCGAATGTCGGATCGCGCCCGGCACGGGGGCGAGCGCGGGTTCGAGGGCGGCGACCTGCTCTGCATTCAAAAGTTGCCCGGCGTGCGTGTCGTGACCGGCAAGCGTCACGTCGCGGCGCTGGTCACCCGGCCGCGCGGCTTCCGCGCGGGCCGCTGCGGCGCGTGCCTTACTCGACAGGACGTCAAGGGATCCGGCGCGACGGATCCCCGTCTGGACGCCGAGGCGGGGCAGCTCGACGTGCCGGTGCAGGCTTTCGACCGCGAGTTCGCGCAGCAGGTCGCCGTGCCGCTGCGCCCGGGCGGGCGTCGAGCTGCGCGCCATCCGCAACGCGTACGGCAGCACGGCAGGGTGCGGCGACAACCGGAAGGGCCCGGTTCGGCGGTGCAGTGACGACAGGCCCTCGATGAGGGTCGCCGGGGTGGCCAGTGCATCGACGTGACCAGGCGCGATGAGCCCAGCGTTGGCGTGCGAGCAGGCTCCGCCGGGGCCGTCGGCCGCATCGACGACGCTCACCTGTACACCCCGTCGAGCCAGTTCCCAGGCGATCGTCACGCCCACCACGCCGGCCCCGATGATGATCGTCTGCCTGCTCACTGATCCTCCTGCGTCGCTGGCCGGTGCGGGCGCCCCGCCGACTACAGCCACCGTAGAGCCCGGCGCGCGCCCCGGTCACTGTTCTGCGGCGACGGTTCACAGCCAGCCGTTGTCGCGAGCGATAGCGGCCGCTTCAGCCCGGGTGCGGGCGCCGGTCTTGCCGATAGCCGAGGAGAGGTGGTTGCGTACCGTGCCCTCCGACAGGCACAAGACACGGGCGACATCGGCGACAGTGCCGCCGCCGGCAGCTTGGCGCAGAACATCGCTCTCCCGCGAGGTCAGGGGCGAGGCCCCGCTGACCATCGAATCAACCGCGAGACTCGGATCGATGACGCGAAGCCCGGCGTGGACGCGGCGCACGGCCTGCGCGAGATCTGCTGCGGGCGCGTCTTTGACGACGAACCCCTGAGCCCCCGCTTCGAGGGCACGTCGCACGTACCCAGGCCGTCCGAACGTCGTCACGATGAGCACACGCGTCGAAGGACAGCAGCGGCGTAACTGCGCTGTCGCGGCGATGCCATCCAACCCCGGCATCTCGACGTCAACGAGCGCGACATCCGGGGCGTGCTCGAGGGCGGCGGCCACCACCTCGTCACCGCTTCCCACCTCGGCGACGACCTCCAAGTCGGCTTCAAGCTGCAGCAGCGCTGCGAGGGCACCGCGTACGAGCGCCTGGTCGTCTGCGAGTAGCAGTCGGATCGTCATCGCGGCTCGACCTCGTCCGCCCGCACCTGGAGAACGGTTCCGCGACCTTGCCTCGCAGGTTCGACGCTGAGCTTGGCACCCACCTGACGGGCTCGCTCGGCCAACCCGATGAGTCCGTTACCGTGCTCGGCCTGCCCTAGGCCGTGGCCGTCGTCAGTGACCTCCACGTGGCTGCGTTCCAGGGTGATGGTCACGTTGCGCGCCCCCGAGTGCCGAATCACATTCGTGACTCCCTCACGCACGGTCCAGGCGAAAAGGTCGCGCAGGTCGGAGCGAACCTCATCGGTCGCTCCGGGCAGCTCGTACTGAATCTCGGCGGCATCCAGTGCCTGCCTGGCTCTGGCGAGTTCGGCGGGCAACGCGAGTTCCCGGTAGGAGCGCACGGTCGCTCGGACGTCGGCGAGCGCATCTCGGGCGAGGCGTTCAACGTCAACGATCTCGGCTTTGGCGCGCTCGGGGTCGGTATCGACCAGACGCCCCGCCAGCTGCGCCTTGACAGTGACGACGGTGAGGGAGTGCCCAAGGATGTCATGCAGGTCGCGGGCCAGACGCGCCCGTTCAAGTTCGACCGCCAGTTCGGTCTTCTGTTCCCGTTCCGCGGCCAGCGTCTCCTGGGCCAGTCTGCTTCGCGAGCCGAACCACACCGACACCCCGATCGCGCCCTGCCAGGTGGCGAGCCCCACGTTCACCGCTGGGTCGAACCCGAGGGCGTGTCCCGTCGCGAATTGCGCGACCATGCTGCCGAAGATGAGCACCAGTCCTAGACGACCGGCGTAAGCCCCGCCGGCGCCGGCGACGAAGAAGGAGAGCAGGGCCAGCCCGGGCGAACCGATCACGGTGATCGCCAGTACCACCAAGACGGCGATGCCGATGAGCCACTGCGGTGCGCGCAGCCACGACGCGGCGGGCGGCGGGCGGCCTTCCAGCGCTAGCCAGCCCAGCACGTACCACAGGGCGAACGCCGCGAGGACGACCAGCGCACTCCACCGGCGCGCCGGTTCTAGCCCCCAGGCGTAAGCGCACGGGTAGGCGAGAAAAACCAGGAAGAACGCCGCAAAGAGGGTACGGCTGCGCTCGGCGCGCCGGCCCCGGAGGGAACCGCACTCTCCCTCACGGCCGACGTCAGCTGACTCCTTCGGTGGCATATTGACCACGGTAGATATGAGCATCACTCCCGCCCGGTCACAACGCGGTAGCGCCATGCTGCGACACCGACGAACAGTGCCGTCCACCCGAAGGTGCCGAGCAGGGCGACGAGCTCGACCTCGTTCCCGGTGGTGAGGCTTTCGAGCAGGCTGCGCGGACCGTACATCGGGGTATACGGGGCGATGAGGCGGATGGCTCCGAGCCCGTCCAGCGGGATGAACATGCCACCGAGGAACGCGAACAGAGAAAGCAGCGGTCCGACGACCCCAAGAACCGCATCTCCGCGAAAGAGGTACCCGACGGCGAGCCCGAAGGCGCAGAACATGGCCGTTCCGGTGATCCAGGCGAACGTGAACGCCACGAACAGCCACGGCAGATCGAGTCGGGCGCCGGTGGCCACGCCGATGGCGAAGATCACTGCGAGGACGATGAACCCGGTGACCAGACCGGCGATCAGCTTGCCGCCCACATACACAGCCGCGGGCAGGGGTGTGAGGCGTAGCTGACGGTTCCAGCCGCTACCCCGCTCTTCGGCGACACTGCCAGCGACGTTGACAGCAGCGGTGATCACCCCGAACAGGCCCATGTTCGCCATGACGAGCCCAGCGACGTTACCCCGCCCAGTGTTGATCGATCCATAGTCCGGGGCGGTACCGAAAAGCAGGTACATCGCTACTGGAAAGAGGATCGCGAACCCGAGGGTCCACGGGTTACGCAGCGCGCGAAGGATCTCGGTGCGCAGGTAGGTGCGCGGGATGCGCCGGCGGGCGGCGCCCGGTTGGTGCGCTGCCGGTCAGTCGTGGTGGTGGGGGCGGCTGCGGTGCTCATGCGGGGCTTCCTTCGGTAAGCGTGACAAACGCCTCTCCAAGCCCACGGGAGGTGATCTCGATATCGCGGGCATCGGTGGCAGTGAACAGGTGGCGAGCGAGCGTGTCGGAGTCGCGGGTGTGGATGCGCACGGTGTCACCGCGCCGTTCCACGTCGGTGACCCCGGGTAGGGCGCGCAGAGCATCGTCGCCGGTGGGGCGGGGAAGCTTGGCTTCGACGACGCGTCCCAGGGCGCAGCCTTTGACGTTCGTCGGTGTGTCGTCGGCGACGACCTTTCCGCCGGCCATGAGGATGACGCGGTCGGCGATGTCGTCGGCCTCGGCCAGGTAATGAGTGGCGAAGACCACGGTGCGGCCAGCGGCGGCGTCGGCTCTGATAGCGGCCCAGAAGTCACGCCGTGCGCTGACGTCGAGTCCGTTGGTTGGCTCGTCGAGGACGAGCAGGTCGGGGTCGGGCAGCAGCGCGAGGGCGAACCGAAGCCGCTGCCGTTCACCACCAGAGCACGTGCGCACACGCCGACCGAGGATCGAGTCGATCCTCGCGCGGGCGGCGACGGCCTCGACGGCCTCGAGGCGACCGTGGATATCGGCGACCATCCCCAGGGTCTGCCCCACGGTGAGCCGTGGCAGCAGCCCGCCGTCCTGCATCACCGAGGAGATGCGGCCTGTTGTGATGGCCTGCCCCGGGGTGCCCCCTAACACGGTGACCGTGCCGGATGTCGGCCGCGTCAAACCCAGCACCATGTCCAGCAGCGTCGTTTTCCCTGCGCCGTTCGGGCCGAGGAGTGCGACGACCTCGCCCCGCTCGATGCGCAGGTCGACACCTTGCACGGCTTCGATAGGGGTTCGGGTTCCCCGCGGCGGCAAGAATGTCTTGACGAGGCCGCGGATCTCGATCGCTGGGGAGCGCTGCGTGCCGGGGCTAAGGCCGGTGCATGTCGTCGTGGTCATGACCCAACGCTCGCGCGGCTGGCCGGTCGAGGCCTCGTTCGGTCGTCACCTTCGACCCCTGACATCCGTCACGACCGTCTGGGATGCAACCGCCGCGCTTGCGCTGCTCAGCGGCGCCGCGCCGGGTCTGGTTCTCAACCTGCCCCGAACACCTCGCGCAGTTCGGGGATCTGGTTGCGGTAGCCCTCGAAGAGCACCCGCGCCGAGCCGACCGAATCGACCAGCGGGTGCTGAGCAAACGCGGCGATGGCCTCGCGAGCGCAGCGGGTGCTCGCGGCTCGGATCGTGCACTCCTCGACATGCTTGACCTGCTGCACCAGGCCCAGCATCCGGCCCCGCAACGGGGTAGGCGTGAGCGGGCGCACCCCCGAACCGTCGACCAGGCACGCCACCTCGATCACTGCGTCACTCGGCAGCCCCGGCAACGTCGAACCGTTGGCGACGTTGAGGATCATCGTGGCGGGCTCGCCGCGGCTGATCGCCGCCATGATCGCCAACGCCACTGCCTCGTAACCGCCGCCCGCTACATCCTCAGCGTCGCGTTCCTCGCCCTGTGCCCGCGCCTCCTTCATGTAGGTGGCGTCCCGTTCGGCGCGGGTGCGCCGCCAGATCGACAACGCCGAATCGGGGTCGGCGGCCACCTGCGCGTAGAACGCGCTCTGCTGCTCCAGCAGAAACTCCCCACGGGTCTGGGCCGACCCGCGAATACCGGCCAGCGCCTCCCGGGTGAAGTCGTAGTAGTAGAGGTACTCGTTCGGTAGCGCGCCGATGTCAGCGATCCAGTCCGCACCGAACAGGCGCCCTTCCTCGATCCGCGTCAACGCGTCCCGGTCGGCGATCAACTCCGGGAGCCGATCGACGCCGTCCACCCGCAGGCCCTGCAACCACCCCAGGTGGTTCAGGCCCGCGTAGTCGTAGGCGGCCCGTTCCGGGTCGACGCCCAGCGCGTGCGCGGCGCGACGCCCCAGCGCGATGGGCGAATCGCAGATGCCGACCACCCGCGACCCGAGCACGCTGCGCATGGCCTGGGTGATCATCCCCGCCGGGTTGGTGAAGTTGATGAACCAGGCCTGCGGCGCCAGCGCCGCGACCCGGCTGGCGATCTGCAGGACGACCGGGATGGTGCGCAACCCGTAGGCGATCCCGCCGGGCCCGGTCGTCTCCTGCCCGAGCAGCCCCAGATCGAGAGCAACCCGCTCGTCACAGGTGCGGGCACGCAACCCGCCGACGCGGATCGCCGAGAAGATGAAGTCCGCATCCCGCACCGCCTCGTCCAGGTCGCTGGTGCACTGCACGCTCGGCGGCGCCAACCCTGCCTGCGCGGACGCGCTCGGTTCCTGCCCCATCTGGGTCAGCACGGCAGCGATGCTCGCCAAGCGCGCCTCGTCGGTGTCGTACAGCGCCACCTCATCGACCCGCCGGGAGTTCGTCTCACGCAGCAGCGCGCCGTACACCAGCGGCACCCGGAACCCGCCGCCGCCCAGAATCGCCAACTTCATCTGTGTCTCCCTCAACCGTGTTCGATGTCAGGTGCGTTCAGTCACCGGCGATGCCGGTGCGTTCCACTCCTTCGACGATCCAGCGTTGCAGGAACAAGAAGATGAGCAGCATCGGCAGGATCGCGACCAGAGCGGCCGCGAACAGTTGCGGCAAGTTGATCGTCTGCGCGGTCAAGAACGTCGACAGCGCGATCTGCACCGTCCACGCCTGCGAGTCCTGCCCGATGACCAGCGGCCACAGGAACGCATTCCAGGCGCCGATGAAGGTGATGGTGCCGATCGCGGCGCCGAAGCCGAGCGAATTCGGGATGACGATGCGCCAGAAGGTGCCCCAATAGCCCAGGCCGTCGATGAATGCTGCTTCCTCGATCTCCTTGGGGAACCCCAGGTAGAACTGGCGGAACAGGAACGTCGCGAGCGCCTGGAACAACCCCGGCACGATGAGGCCCCGCAGCGTGCTCACCCAGCCCAACGTGGAGACCAGGACGAAGCTGGGCACGAAGGTCACCGCGGCCGGGATGAGCAGCGTCGCCGTGATCAGCCCGAAGACCACGTTGCTCCATCGGTAGGGGATCCGGGCCAAGCCGTAGCCGGCCATCGCCGACAACACCAGCACCCCCGCGGTCTGCACGAAAGAGACCACGACGGAATTGAGCAGCGCCCGGCTCATCGGCACTGCCGGGTTGGCGAACAGGTCGCGGAAGTTGTCCAGGCTCCAGTGCTGGGGAACCCACTGCCATTCCGGCGCGGTCATCTCGGCCTGGGTCATGAACGCGTTGCGCACGAGTAGATAGAAGGGGATGAGGAAGAACAACGCCGCGATGCTCAGCGCTGCGTAGCGGGTGAACGTGGCGAGTTGGCTACGCGCACCTCGGCGCACGACGTGCGGTGTCGACATCAGCGTTCCTCAGTTCGGAAGAAGCGACCCAGCACCAGCGCGATGATCGCGATCGTCAACGTCAGGATGACCGCCCCGGCGCCACCGTGGCCGAAGTCCTGGCCGCGGCCCAAGGCGACGTAGAACAGGTACACCAGCGGTGGCCGCGCGTACGGCGGGTACCCGGCGAAGGTGGACATGATGTTGAAGAACTCGTCGAAGGCCTGGAAGGCGTTGATGAGCAGTAGTAGGACCACCGCGACGCTGGTCGGGCGCAGCAGCGGCAGCGTGATGTAGCGGAACGCTTTCCAGCCGATCGCGCCGTCGATGGCGGCGGCCTCGTACAGGTTGGGGTTGATGCGTTGCAGGCCTGCGATGAACAGGATCATGTAGAACCCCACTTGCAGCCACAGCCTCGCCGAGACGATGACCAGCCAGTACCACGGCGGGCTGGTGACCGAGAGCCAGGGGATCGGGTCAGCGCCGAAGACATCCAGGACGGTGTTCGCCAACCCGAAACGCACCCCGGAGAAGATCGACATCTTCCAGATCAGCGCGGCAACCACGTAGGAGCATGCGGTGGGCAGGAAGAAGACGGAGCGGAAGAACGCTTGCGCCACCTGCACCCGTGAGACCAGCACCGCAGTGGCCAGGGACAGCATGAACGTCACCGGCACGATGAAGACAGCGAAGACGACGAAGGTCCACAGCGACTGGACAAAGTTGGGGTCGCCGAGCATATCGGCGTAATTCCGCAGCCCCACGAACTGGTCCGGGGTAGGTGAGACGGTGTTGCGGGCGTCGAAGAACGACAGGTAGATGCTCCACGCGATGGGGATGTAGATGAAGACGACCAACCCCGCGAAGAACGGTCCGACGAACACCCAGAACCATAGGTTCGTGTTGGCGCGACCAGCCAGACGGCGCCCCAGCGAGGGGCTGGTGGGGGTGAGCACGCCACCCCCCGCCGGGGCGGCGCTCACGAGGAGAACCGCTTCAGTTCGGCCTCCACCACGCCCTTGACCGTGTCCAGCTCAGCCTTGGGGTCAGCGCCGTTCTTGACGATGCGGCTCATCGCGTCGTTGAACGAGGACTGACTCTTGGGGCTCCACAGGATGTGGTTCTGCACGTAGCCGTTCTCTTTGGACAACCGCACCGCCTCGGCGGCAGGGCCGGAGGCGAGCTTGTCTGCCTTCTCGGCCACGGAGGTGCGCGCCGGGATGTGCAGACCGTAGGAGGTAGCCCAGTCTGTTTGGCTCTCCGTGTTTTCGATCCACAGCGACTTCACGAACGCCTTGGCCGCCTCGACGTCTGCCCCCTTGCTGTTGATGCAGGCCCCGTAGGCGCCGAGGGTGACGTTCGGGTTGCCGCCGGGCATCGCCGGCCAGGGCAGCACCCCGATGTCGTTACCAAGGGCTGCGGTGATCGCCGGCAGGTTCCACAACCCTGTGAACTGCATGGCCGCCAGGCCTTGAGTCAGGGCGTCGGGGGCGAACCAGTCGTTGGGCGCGCCGAGCAGAACCACCTTGTCGGTGTACATCTTTCGCAGCAGCGACAGCGCCTGCGCGGCCTTGGGGTCATCGAAGCCGACCTTGCCGTCATCGGTGAGCAGGTCCAGACCCGCCGAACGCAACATCGGCCCACCCATGAGGCCCGCGCCACCGTCGTTACCCAGGAAGAGGCCCTTGACCTTGCCGGTGGTCAACGCGGCCGCCGCGACCATCAGCTCATCCATGCTCTTCGGCGGTTTCATACCGGCTGCTTCCAGCAGGGAAGGCCGGTAGATGAGCAGCTGCATGTCCATCACCTGCGGCACGGCCCAGATCTTGTCCTGGTAGGTGACCCGCTTCAGCAGCGCCTCGTTGAAGTCGCTCTTGGCGTCGCCGAACAGGTCGGTGACGTCGCTGACCTGCCCGGAGGTGATCATGTCGATGGTGGGGCCGTTGCCGTACTCGAAGATGTCCGGGGCGCCGTCTGTCTGCAGGGTCGCCACAACCGTGTTGTCGTAGTCGCCCGGCTTCCACGTGACCTTGATGTCGGCGTCGGGGTAGTCGGCGGCGTACCGCTCCACGGCCTGCTGGGTACCGACCTCACCGTATTGGTGGTACCACTGCGACAGGCTCGGCTTGGCGCCGCCACCGGCACCGCCCGAGGCCGAACCCGTCTCCGGGCGGCCGGTGTTGTTGCCGCAGGCAGCCAACGCGCCCGCTGCTGCCAGCGCACCGCTCCAAGCGAGAAGGCGACGGCGGGTGATCTCGGGGGCGGGTCGGGCGCTCATGTGGTTCTCCTTCGGGGCAGTGGCCGCCGCTGGGGACGCGACGATTCGAGGGACCTCAGGCAGCAGTCTTGCCGCTTGAACCGACGCATTGGGCGCAGACGACCCTCCGTGTCGGGTTCAGCAAACCGCAGGCTTCGTCCCGCCGCGCGTTGGACGCAGCATCTGTGCCTGCGACAGTGAGCATGGAGAAGTGTCGAGCGACAACCTACGTTCGATCGGTCAACCTGCGGGAGGCAAACCGTGCACAGGCCCATCACCGACACCCCGGATTCCCGCTTCGACCCGCTGGCGTCGTTGCGGGAGCCTGACGGCCCTGCGTTCGATCTGTTCCTGCAGGGCATGGTCTTTCTCGACATCATCTTCACCGGCCTGGAAGCCATGCCCCGCAACGGCCAAGAGGTGTGGGCCGACGGCATGGGCTCCTGCCCTGGCGGCATCGCCAACCTCGCCGTGGCCGCCTCCCGGCTGGGGCTGCGCACCTCGCTGGGCGCCGCCTTCGGCGACGATGACTACGGCGAGTTCTGTTGGCGCACGCTGGAACAAGAGGGCGTCGACCTGTCCACGAGCAAACGCTGCCCGGACTGGCATTCGCCGGTGACGGTCTCCATCGCTGCCGAGGGGGATCGCAACATGATCACCCACGGACATGAGGAGCCGGAGTGCCCCTCGGCGATGATCGGCCGCCCGCCGCGTTCACGCGCCGTCCTGATGGACCTGGCCACTCCCGACACGGCCGGTGAGGCGAGTTGGGTGGAGGCAGCCTATGAGGACGGCGCACTGATCTTCGCCGACGTCGGCTGGGATCAAACCGGCCGCTGGGATCAGCAGATCCTTACCGCGCTACAACGGTGTCACGCCTTCATGCCCAATGCCGGTGAGGCGATGGCCTACACCCGCACCGAGACCCCGCAGGACGCGCTGTACGCACTGGCCGACCTGGTCCCGTTAGCGGTGGTGACGAACGGCCCGCACGGTGCCCTCGCCTATGACTCGACCACCGGGGAGGAAGCCAACGTTCCCGCGCTGCGGGTAGAGGCGATCGACCCGACAGGTGCCGGTGACGTGTTCGGCGCGGCTGTCACCCTGGGCACCCTGGCCGGATGGTCGCTACACAACCGCCTCGCGTTCGCAGCGCTGTGCTCCTCGCTGGCGGTGCAGCAGGTCGGCGGTTCGCTGGCCGCACCGGGCTGGGGAGACATCGTCGACTGGTGGCAGGCGACCAAGAGCATCACCGGCGGCGGCGCCTATCAGTCATCGCTGCGTCGGCGGTATGAGTTCCTGGATGACCTCCTTCCGGAGAAATCCTGCGGGGTCGTACACCGCGCGCGGGCCACAATCGCCCGCCTCTCCGACGCCTGAGGGCCGGCCCGCCGCTGCCCCCCCGCCCGCTACGCCCGTTGGGCGCCGGGCTTGACCATGCCGCCGGCAGGCAGATCAGCCACGTCGATCGATCCGTCCATCGCCCGATCGCTGCTCAGCCATTCCCTATCGGTGGGCGCCTCTCGCGCCTATAGATATATCTTGACATGTCGTAGACCTATCGCGATACTCAATATGTGGCAGTCCGCCACACCCCAACGCGAAGGAGACATGTGATGAATACCGACGACACCCGCCGCGAGCATGGATGCGGCGAAACCGAACAGTCCGACGCACACTGCGAGCACGAACCGTGGCAGCACGGCGGACCGGGCAGGGCACGTGGCCGAGGATGCGGACCGGCCGGGGAAGAGGAGCGCGGACTTGGACACGGCGGTTTCGGCCGGGGCCGCTTCGGCGGCCGTCGAGGACGTCGCGCTCGCCGAGGCGAGGTGCGCGAAGCAGCTCTGCTATTGCTGGCTGAAGAGCCGATGAACGGCTATCAGATCATGCAGACACTGCATGATCGGACAGGCGGCAGCTGGCGCCCCAGCCCCGGGGCCATGTACCCGGCGCTCGCCCTGCTCACCGACGAAGGACTCATCGAACCGGTGGAGATCGAGGGGCGGAAGGCACTGCGACTCACCGAAGCCGCAGCAGAACAGGTCGCCACGCTGCAACAACGCCCCGCTCCGTGGGAGGCCGCAGCGCAACAGGACGCCGGCGCTGCGGGGGAACTGTGGAGCGCCTACACCCAGCTCGGGTTGGCGGCCAGGGCTGTCGGTGCCACGCACGATGAGGCGCAGATGCGCCGCGCGACCGAAGCCTTGACTGCGGCCCGCTCAGCGATCTACCGCGTCCTGGCTGACGAGGGCTGAACCCCGAGCCCGGGCAGGGGCAGTGAGCTGGCTTCGTTGCCGCTTTTCAGCGCCAAGCCCACCGGTCCGTAGCCAACTGCAGCCGTGTTCTCATCAATTTCTGATTCGCCCGCCCCGCGACCGGTGAACGCCGGTCGCGGGCGAATCGTAAGCCGCCTCGACACCGGCACGCCGGTGAGCGTTCTGCCGAACGGGCTCGTCAGCGCCGTGAGTCCGATTCGCGGCCGCGACCGGAGCCTCTGAGGCCGATCGCTCATCCGCGCTACCTGCCCGGTAGCCTCGCCCTGCGTTCGAACTGGGTCCCGACGACCTCACCGATCGGCTCCCGCCACCAGAGGCAAGCGACTCTGGTCGGCTTCATCACCTGCCTTGCGACGCGGAGCACCACCATCTGTGCACGGCCTTGGCAGCGAGCGTCGCGGCAGGCCGCCGACCGTTCGAGCCGGCGCGCCACCTCTGGCGGTTATGCAGACAGCAGCCTGCGCAGCAACTCATCGGCGAGCTCGGGGTCGCCCTGATTCGCTTCTTCGCGCTGGACCCACTGATCGACCTCGACCATGACGGCGATCGTCAGGGATCGTTGTAACTCCACGGGCAGGTGCGCATCGACGCAATCCAATTCCCGGCCCCGTTCGAGAATCGCGTGCAGCCAACCTCGCAGAGTCGATTGCATCTCCTCCAAGGCGGGGACCCGTGGCGCATCGCTCAAATGCGCGAGTCGCCCGGCCTGCACCGTTCGCGGGTCGCGGCGTGCAGCCGAATCCACGTTCTCGACGACGCGGCGGATCGTCGGCCAGAACGTGGTGTCATCGAGCAGCGCGGGGTCGGGCAGGATCACCTGCTCCTGCAGCGCGCGGAGTCGATCCGCGAGAACCCGCTCGAACAGGTCCTTCTTCTCTCCGATGCTCTCCGAGAACGACTTCTTGGGGATGTCAGCCTCGGCCAGGACGTCACTGAGCGAAGCAGCCGCGTAGCCGCAACGCTCGAACGCTGACGCAGCCACGTCGAGCAGCTCGGCCAGTTCGTCGGGATGGATGGGGCGCGACGATCTGCCCACGACAGCCTCCTTGAGGTTGGTCAACCCCAGTCTTGCCCACTCCACCGCCGCAGGCACGCCAGCGCTCCCACCGGGCCGCTACGTTCACAGGCGCGCATACTGGACGACATGTCGCAGCGGAATGTCCTCGGCGGTGAACTCGAAGAGTGCGGAACCGAGCCCCTGACGGGGTTCTATCGCGACGGTTGTTGCTCATTCGGTCCGCAGGACACCGGCTATCACTCGATCTGTGCCGTGATGACGGAGGAGTTCCTGCGTCATCAGCAACTCATCGGCAACGACTTGTCGACCCCGCGACCCCAGTTCGGGTTCAGCGGTCTGCTGCCGGGCGATCCGTGGTGCGTGACGGCCCGCAATTGGCTGATCTCGCACGAAGCGGGCGTGGCGGCGCCAGTGCGACTGGCCGCGACGAACGAGGCCACCCTCGACATCGTGCCCTTGGACCTGTTGCGCAGCTATGCCGTCGACGCCCCGGACGACCTGCGCTCCCTCGAAGATTGACAGTGCTGAACCGGGGCACCGGCCACTGCTGTGACCGGCGCCCCGTGTTCAGTACGGCTGACCCGCGCGCGTCGATATGGCATTGACCGAGGCCGCGCGCGAGGAGCTACCTTCGTGCGCGTTCTCCGTCAGTGCCCGTGACGACCGGTTCGCCGACGATGAGGTTGTGGTCTCGGGACCAGAACAGGTACTTCGAGCCGAGGTTCACCATCGAGGCGACACGGTTGCGCCCACCCAGCAGCGCCCGGATGTGCACGGCGTTCCACACCAGCCAGGCGGGGAAGCCGGTCAGGTTCGGGAACGCCTTGGCCTCAGCGACGGCGTCGCTGCGCCCGATGGTGGCCAGGCTGCCGAGGTCGCGATATTCGAACGTGGGCGGCTGCTGTCCGTGGATCTGGGCGGCGATGACAGCCCCCACGTGTTCCCCGGTCTGCAGCGCAGGCTGGGCCTGCTGCGGTAGCGGGGAGTCCTCGCGCAGGCTGATGTCCCCTGCGACGAATATCCGTTCGTGCCCGAGGGCGCGCATCTGGTCATCGACAAGGATGCGACCGCCCTTGCCTTGCTTCAAACCCCACCGACCGACCGCTTCGGCAGCTTGAATACCGCTGGCCCACACGACGATCTGCGCGGGGAGGAACTCCTCGTGCTTTGTATCGCCGTCCTTGGTCGCCAGGGTCACCCCCTCGTCGGAGACTGCGGTGACCGACGTGCCGAGCCGCAGGTCGACGCCGCGCGAGCGCAACGCCTGCTCGGCATACTCGCGGCTGCCCGAGGTGAACGGCATGAGCACGTGCGGGGCCATCTCGACCAGCGTGATCCGAATGCGCTCCGGGTCGAGTTCAGGAAACAGCACGGGTAGATCGATATGGCACATCTCGGCCATAGCGCCGGCCATCTCGACACCGGTCGCCCCAGCGCCGACGATGACGACCCGTAGGTCTTCGTCCTGGCCGGCTCGGGCAGCGCGTTCGAGGGCGTGCTGGGTCGCATCGCGAAGGGCGAGCGCCTGCCTGCGCGTATAGAGGGGATAGCTGTACTTGTCCGCACCCTCGATGCCGAAATAGTTGACGACGACGCCGGTGCAGATGAGCAGATAGTCGTACCAGACGACCCGTCCGTCCTTCAGGTGTAGGTGACGGGCCTCGTGATCCATCGCCTCGACCTCGCCGAGGATGAACTGTGCCCCGTAGTTGGCGCCGTGCACGGAGCGCAACGCCCAGGTGACATCGCCGGGGTTCAGAGTTGCCGTGGCAACTTGGTAGAGCAGCGGTTGGAAAGTGTTGTACGCATTGCGGTCGATGATCGTGACGTCGACAGGTTCGTCGCGCAGTCGGCGGGCGGCTGCCAGGCCCGCGAAACCGCCGCCGACGATGACGATGTGGGGACGACGGGCCCCGTGTTGGTCGTGGGTTTGCCCCTCGGGCTGAGTCGAGCGGGCACGAGAGGGGATGAGTCGCCGGATATCAAAGGCGGATGTAGTCATCTCGCTCCTTCCGTGGAGACGTGTGGCGCAGAGTTTCTAGGGCTGATCAGCCCGAGCTCACAGCGCTGCAATTCCGATACCCACCACCACAGCGACGAAACGCGGCGCGACACCTAGTGAGACGAAAGTCAGCAGGCCCCGCCTGCTTCCCGGTGCCCGTCGCGCACCCGAAGCGCGAACAAGGCCAGCGCGGCGGCGGTGCGGTACCGGACGAAGGGCCGTAGGTCGTTGGTCGAGACGTATCGCAGCAGCCACGCGATGACTGCGTACCCGATGCCGAAGCTGACCGTGGTGGACGCCGCGATCGGCCCCCACGCCGGTGGTTGATCCTCGGTGGAGATGTCGAAGAGCTGTTGCAGCCCGGCGGCGAGCACTGCGGGGATAGCCAAGAGAAAGGAGTAGGTGGTTGCTGCTTCGCGGGAGTAACCCAGCAGAAGCCCCCCGGCGATGGTGCCGCCGGAGCGAGAGACGCCGGGGATGAGCGCCAAGGACTGCCACAGGCCGAAGGCCAGCGCGTCACCCACGCTGAGGTCGGCCAGACCTTTGTGCGCCGAGCGGGTGGTGGCGCGGCGGTCGGCGTAGGCGATGACGGGTGTGAAGCCGAGCAGCATGCCGCAGGTCATCCATGGGTTGCGCAGCGGGCCGGTGATGAATCGGCGCAGTCCGTAACCGAGGCCGCCGATGGGTAGGGAGCCCGCGATGATGAACCAGCCCAGCCGGGCGTCCGGGTCGGCGGGTGGCACCGCGCCGCCTACCGAGCGCGTCCACTGCGTGATGATGCCGGCGATGTCGTCGCGGAAGTAGAGCAGCACCGCCGCTTCGGTGCCCAACTGCGTGATCGCCGTGAACGCCGAGCCGGGGTCGCTGCCGAAGAGGCGACCAACCGCAGCCACGTGCGCGCTGGAGGAGACGGGAACGAACTCGGTGAGCCCCTGCACGAGCCCCAACGTCACCGCCTGCGTCCAGTTCATGCCGTCATTGTCCCCGCAGCGAGCAGCGAGCGCTTCAGTCACGTCAACTGCTGATTGCGATGGTTGTGCTGGCCCGTCGCGGATCAGCGCAGGTAGCCGAGCTGGTCAAGGACGGTGATGGTGGCGCCGACGCCGTCCCGCTGGCGGCTGGCGTGCCCGAGGTCGCGGGCACGTTGCTGGTAGCCGGGGGTGCGCGGCGAGTCGAGCATGTCGGTGATGAGGTGGGCCAGGTTCGCCCCGGTGAGGCGCCGATGGGACAGCGGCGCGGGTCCAAGACCCAGGCGGTGCAGGCGCTCGGCGTGGTAGGGCTGGTCGACGCCGATGGGGATGACCGCACAGGGCACCCCGCTGCGCAACGCTTCTTGGGAGGTGCCCGAGCCGCCGTGGTGGATGGCGCCGGCGACGCGGGGGAACAGCCAGTCGAAAGGCACCCCGCTCATCGCATAGACGTTCGAGGCGATGAAGCCGGGTGCAGCTCCGGCGGGGGCCAGGGTGAGGATCGGCCGCCCGCTCAACGCGGCCGCCGCCACGAGGGTCTGGGTGTCCGCGGCGGACGTGAACTGGGTCAGGCTGCCGAACCCGACGTAGACCGGGCGTCGGTCAAGCAGCTCGGCCAGGTCGCGGTTCGGCGTGTATGGGCGCGGCGGCGGCGCGAGGTACCCGCTCTGGTGCACGTTGGGCGCCCAGTCCGGGGCGGGCGGCACGAGTAGCGGGTCGGCGGCGACGATGGTGGGGTGACGGTCGGCGTCGGCTGCGACCGCGTTGAAACCGAGCCCGGGCAGACCCAGCTGCGAGCGGGCCCGGGTGGTCAGGGTGCGCCCGAGCGCCGTGGCGAGTTTCCACGTGAACCGTGCACCCCAGCGGTCGTAGGGAGTGAATCCGGTGAAGTAGGAGGCGAAGCAGAAGCTCTGCGGGTGCAAGGTCACGGGTTGACCGGTGTAGACGATGGTCGCGGCGCGGCATCCGCGAGCATCGGCCAGCGCGGCGGCGGCGCCGCGAGTGAGCACGCCGCTGAGCACGACATCGCCGGGGCCGACGTGGTCCAGGACAGCCCGGAGGAACCCTGGCGCCAGCCCGGTGAGCCACCGGTTGAGCAGCACAGCTTGCCCGATCATGCTTGCGCCGAGCCGGTCTCGGATCGGCCCACGCGCCACGGCGTCGGACAGAGACCCCGGTACGGGCACGAAGCGGGCCCCCACCTGCGCCGCCAGCCCCGCGTATTCCTCGATTCCGATGACGAGCGCGTCGTGTCCGCGGCTGCTCAGCGCTCCGGCCAGGGTGGCAAGGGGCTGCACGTCGCCCCGCGAACCGAGGGCCAGCAGCACGAACGTCATACCGCCACGATGACAGCCGCACCCTTGGGGCGCCCGGCGACCAGGGGTCGCGGCGATACACCTGCTGGCGCACCGAGTGACTGCTCAGGTGGAGATGACCTAGGTCAGTGCCCCTCAGGTGCTGCTAGGCGCCGCGCGCGGTGAAGCTCCATGTCAATGCGGGTGCACAAGGCCCAGCCGCGGTGGCCAGGGATGAGCAACACCGACCGCGACCTGCCACGTCCCAGCAGCGAGGCCCGGCCTCGCGCTGTGAGCGGGTATTCCTCAGGAGGCACCCGGCTAAACCCTTTACCCGGAGGAGTTACTTTAGGATAGGCTCACCTAATCGGAGGGAGCCCCATGATCACGGCAGTCGAACGGCCCGTACGGCATGACCGTGACCGCACCGCCCTCTTGTCGAGGCGGCTCCTTGGCGGGGCCGGCCACGCTCGCATGGTGGCATATCGGGCGGATCCGAACCAGGCAATCACTCTCGCCGCCCACGGCCTCGACGCGGCCGGGCGCCTGCTCGTGGTCGCCCCTTGCGAGTCCGTATCCGGGGATGAGATCCACGATGTCCGACTCGATGTGAACCGCGAGGCCGTCGACGCGAACGCGCGCATCGTTACCGCCAGCGTGCATCTGTTGGGCCGGTTCGAGTGGCTGAATTCACAGGAGCAACAGGACCTAGTCTCCGACGCTCACCTCGGGGGCGGGTTCCTCCTCGCGGCCGGATCGCCCGCTATGAAGGTGGGCAAAATCACAACGGATCGGGTGCTCCTGCACGACGCCTCCGGCGTGCACCCGTGGACGCTCACGGCCCTGAAAGATGTCGATCCCGGCGTGTTCCGCGACCCGTTCGAGGCGCTGGAAGCTCAAGATGCGGTGTTGTCCTTGGGACAAGCCAACCTGTTCACACTGTGCGCGGGCGCCGCGCGCGACTCGGGGACCGGCAGCCTCCTGGCCTGCAACCCGGCCCATCTGGCCGCTACGACGGCACGCATCTACTGCCTTGACATCGATTCCCTGGGTGTTACCCTCCTCGACGGAGCAACAGCCGACGTCGTCCACATTCCGTTCCGCGCGAGCGTGACCTCTGCCGCGGACATACGCAGCGCCCTAGCGGCACTGCTTCCTCGGACTCGGCCCTGATCCGCGTCTCGCGTATCTGACACTGGGCCGGGCAAGCGTGTGGCCCCCGGCGATCACCGGGGGCCACACGTGGTTATACACACGCTGCGGGCGTTCAGCGGGCGCTGTACATCTCGCAGAGAGCTGTGTCAGCCGAGACCGTGATCGCCTCGGCCGTGCACATGAGGTCAGTGTTGTGGGCGCACTCCAAACGCTGGCAGGCGCCCACCTGGGCGGAGCCGGAGTTGGTGCCGCCACGGACGTCGAGGGTGACGAAGGTGCCGCAGGAGGCGGAACCCTCAGAGCCGCCCACCGTGATCGCGCCGGCTTTGCAGGCACCGTCGTTGTAGGCGCAGGCGGTTGTGGCACACGAAGAAATGGTGGCGAGAGCAGACATGAGCTGGACCTTCCGATAAGCGAAGCCGCGTATCTGACTCTTTGACCGTACGAGCATCTAAACCCGCCCGCAAGCAAGGTAAGGCACCTCTAACCTGCGCAAATGCACCAAAACTGGGTTTATGAAGTTCCCTCCCCCAGCCCGAAACGGCAAGGGGTGAGCGCCCCGAAACGCACGGTCTAAGACGGCCGGGATGGCTCGTGCAGGCAGTCGCGGCAGGAGTCCTCCACCAAGGTTGACGGTGGAACCAGCGGCGGATTCTGCACCAGCGCAGAACGTGGCGCGCCACCCGTACCTGTGCTCTCATTGACCCCACCTGAGCGAACGGAGCGCCATGTTCACCCTGCCGGAGATCCCCGTGTCGACAGGCGCGATCATCCTTGACGCGCAGGGGCGGCTGCTCATCCTCAAACCGACTTACAAATCCGGGTGGACGATCCCCGGCGGGATCATGGAAGCCGACGGGGAAACCCCCTGGCAGGCGTGCCGCCGCGAAGTAGGCGAAGAAACCGGCCTCGAGGTGCAGCGCGGACACCTCGTCTGCGTCGACACCCGACCCGCGAAGAAGGGCCGCAAACTCGGGCTGCGGCTGCTGTTCCACTGCGGAGAAGTCAGCGACGAACAGATCACGCGCATCCAACTGCAGCTGGAGGAAATCAGCGAGTACAGGTTCGTCGCCCTCCCCGGAGGTATCGAACTGCTGCGCCCCGCCGTGCGGCGCCGCGTCAGCCATGGCCTCAAAGCGGGGGCCCGTTGCCGCTACCTCGAGAACGGCAAGCGCGTCGAGGCCCTCAGCTAAGGCTCACGTCATAGTCGACGGCGACCGAGGCGTGGTCGCTGATCCGCTGCTCATAACTCGGCGCCCGATCAACACGCGCACACCTGACTCTCCGCGCCAGCCCCGACGTACTCGCAGCAGCTACGCCCTGGGGTTGACCCGCGTGCCCACCGTGCGACTCAGGGAGCAGGGCGACTCTCAGCCCGTCGCACGATCCGCCCGTAGCAGCGCTCCTCCTAACGTCATGAGCTCACCGAACATGACGCAGACGCGGAGAGATCATGCAGCCTCCTGACCGCCTAGCCCTACGAACGGCGAAATTGACCAAGGTCTATGGACACGGGGCAGCCCGCGTCACGGCGCTGGACGCCGTCGATGTCGAGATTGACGCCGGCCATTTCACCGCGATCATGGGGCCGTCAGGTTCAGGGAAATCCACGCTCATGCATGTGGCGGCAGGCCTGGACACCGCCACCTCGGGACAGTCCTGGATCGCAGACACCGAGATCACCTCGCTGCGCGATGACGACCTCACCCGCCTACGCCGCGACCGGATCGGCTTCATCTTCCAGGCCTTCAACCTCATGCCCACCCTGGACGCGCGGGGCAACATCCTGCTGCCGCTGAAACTGGCCGGGCGCCGCGTCGAAAGCGCGTGGTTCGACGAGGTGATCACGGCGCTGGGTATCGGCGACCGGCTCACGCATCGGCCCAGTGAACTCTCCGGCGGCCAGCAGCAACGCATCGCGATCGCCCGCGCGCTCATCACCCGGCCGCACATCATCTTCGCTGACGAACCCACCGGCGCCCTCGATTCGGCCTCCGGTGAAGCCATCCTCGGTTTCTTGAAGCGCAGCGTCACCGACCTCGGTCAGAGCGTCGTCATGGTCACCCACGACCCCACCGCCGCCTCCTACGCGGACCGGACCCTGACCCTGGGCGATGGCCGCGTGGTCGGCGACACCGGCACCGTGACCCGCCAGGAGGCCTGAGGGTGTTCGCCTATCCCCGTCGTCTCCTGGCGACCGCCCTGGCCATCGTGCTCGGCGTTGCGTTCGTCACCGCAGCGCTCGCCCTGGGGGCCACGCTGTCAGCGACGATCGAAGAACAAGCCGCCGGAACAATCGGCGATGCAGCCGTCGTCGTCACAAGATCGCAGAACAGTGACTCACCACAGATCAGCGTGCCGTACCTGGAATCCCTCAAAGCGCAGCCGCGAGTGGCGCAGGTGCGCGCCACCCAGAGCACCCTTCTCGTACAGGACCTCGGCGGCCGCACGTCGATGCTCCGCGGTCGCAGCGTCCCGGCCGGGGCGCAACTGAGCCGCGGACGGCTACCGGCGGGCCCCGGCGAGGTGGCTATCGACCAGGTCCTGGCCGAAGCCCGATCCGCCAATGTGGGTGCGACCATTACGTTGGCGAGCCCCGGCGCGTCAGCCAGGGCTCTGGTGGTGGGCATCGTTGAGCCCAGCAGCAGCGAGCCCGCCTCCGGGTTTCCGACCCTGTACGCCGCCGACTCCGACCTGTGGGCATGGTCGGGGAACGAGGGCTACGACGAGGCTCTGCTGAGCGCCGTCCCCCACACCACCCCCCAAGAACTGCTTACCCAGCTGGAGTCCCTACCCGGTTCCGGGGACTACATCCTGCGCACCGGGGAGCAGGAGAAGGCCGAACGGGTTTCCCAGACCGACGCCGGCACTGGAGTGATTGTGGGGCTCATGCTCGGCTTCGCCGCCGTCTCGGTGCTGGTCAGCGCCATCGTCATCGCCAACACCTTCTCGATCCTGCTCGCCCAGCGGGTGCGCGAACTTGCCCTGCTGCGCTGCGTGGGGGCCAGCCGCCGCCAGGTGTTCGGCTCGGTCCTGCGAGAAGCGATGCTGCTGGCGGTCATCGCCTCCGTCATCGGTTTAGGGCTGGGGCTGGGCATCGTGGCCGGCCTGTCCGCCCTTTCGAAGGGCACCTCGATGGAGTTGGCCGGGCTGAGCCTGGACCCGGTGACCCTCCTGGCGCCGCCCCTGGTCGGCGTCTTGGTCACCGGAGTGGCCGCGTTCGCGCCTGCTCGACGCGCCACCAGGGTGGCGCCTTTGGCGGCGATGCGCCCGCTGTCCACGCCCAGCTCGACCACCACCACTGGGCGGCTACGGATCCTCATCGGGCTTGCTTTGGCGCTGGCCGGGACGGCGGGCCTCGTCGCCGCTTCACGGGACCCGAACCTGCCCCTGGGCCTGGCCACCGGAGCGATCTCCGTCGTCGGGGTACTGATGCTTGCGGTGGTGCTGGTGCCCGCGATGGCCCGCCTGCTCACACCGGTTGCCGCCCGCCTGGGCGGACTGCCCGGGCAACTCGCGGTCGACAACTCGCGCCGCAACCCGGCTCGGGCCGCTGCCACCGCCTCCGCACTGTTCGTCGGGGTCACCCTCATCACCTTGATGAGCGTCGGTGCTGCCAGTGGGCAGGAGAGCGTGGCTCGCCAGCTCGATCGGCGCGCCCCGGTCGATGTGGTGCTCACCTCCAACCAGGCGAGCCTGCCTGCTTCGGCGGCCGAGGTCGTCGCGGCGCTGCCCCCGGTCGCGGCGGCGGTTCCGGTGACTCAGGGGTCAGCCACGATTGTGCTACCCGGTGGACAGGAGACGCTCTCGCTGGTGGGGGTCGGGCCGACGGCCCACCTTGCTTACCGCGACCAGAAGACCCTGGCCGGGGTAAGCGATCGCAGCATCATCCTGGACCCGCAGTTCGGCGCGGCGGAAGGCTCAACCGTGGCGGTGCAGTCTCGCAGCGGCGCGCCTATCCGATTGCGAGTCCTCCACGGCAAAAAGGGGATGGCGGTGGTCTCTACCGGGACCTTGGCCCGGCTGGACCCCTCGGCGAGCACGACGGTGTGGGCCAAACTGCGCCCCGAGGCTGACCCCACCCGCGCCATCGAGCAGATCCGAGAGGCGCTGGCAGCGCATCCCGGGCTCGAGGTCGATGGCGGCGCACTGCAGCGAGCCGCTCTCAACGCCCAGGTGCGGATCGTGTTGTACGTCGTCACCGGCTTGCTGGCGGTAGCGGTGCTGATCGCACTCGTCGGGGTCGGGAACACTTTGTCATTGTCGGTTCTCGAACGCACCCGGGAGAACGGTTTATTGCGGGCGCTGGGGATGACCCGGCGGCAGGTGCGTTCCATGTTGGGGATCGAAGCGGTCGCCCTGGCCGGGATCGGCACGCTGCTCGGGATCGCGCTCGGCATCGGCTACGGCCTGGCCGGCGCGTACGCACTGCTGGGCGCGGAGGTACAGATCGTGCCGCAGGTGCCGTGGACGCGGTTGGGGCTGGTGGCTTCCGTGGCGATAGCCGCCGCCTGGCTGGCCTCGGTGTTGCCCGGTCGACGCGCCGCCGCAGTCTCCCCCGGCGCGGCGCTGGCCAGCGAGTAACCCCTACGGATGTCGACAAGCCCTACCGCGGGAGGCGCTGCTCTGGCCCGCGGTAGGCCCCGCGAATACGAGCCCGGACCACACTGGAGGGGTGCTGCACTATCTGGGCCCTCGGGCTGGCGCTAGGTCTGCTGCGGGCGTTCCACGGAAACATCTGGGGTCCGATGGCGCTGCACATGAGCGTGAACACGATCGCCTCCGCCTCGTTGCTGGCCGCGTTGGTGTGAATCGGTCCTCTGCGCGGCAGCGCAGTGATGGCCGACGGAGTAAATAGCGGCCGACGGGAAACTGCGAGCGCACCATCGGGAACAGCTTTGCCTGTTTCCCCGCCCGAGGTAGAACAGCATCGAGCCTCGATGTTGCGCGCGGCGACCATCATCCTTGCAACGCGCTGCGAACCCGCGCTCTCATCTCATCGACGGAGACGGTGTTGCGCCCCAAACCCGTTTTGATTTGCAACAGAATCGCGTTGACCTCCGCGGCGGCAGTGTCCCACTGCGTTTGGATTCCTCGGTAAAGGACTTGCTCGTCGCCATCCCAGTTGGCGCACACCTGACTGACGAAGGCCCCCAGTTCGGCAAGGTTGGCCTCCAACGCCGAGGCGGTTGCTGCCAACCCGGCTTCGGCGTCGCGGGCAATGGCGGAGTCGTAACTGACAATGCTCATGCGTTCTTCTCCTTTGTGGGTTCAGCTACGGAACTTCGCGGCGTCCCAGTTCGCACCCGCGTTGAGGCTGTTGATGTCGGCCGCCTGTTGAGCCTGACCGGAGTCATAGATCTGCCCGGAGGTGCCGACCCGCCCGCGAATGCTCTCCAGTGACTGGTTGAGGTCACGGGCGGCCACCTGCCAGCGAGTTTGCACCTGATCGAAGGACTGGAAGGAGGCGCCCTTCCACACCCCCGGCAACGCCGAGAGGGAAGACAGGAACTGGTTGAGGTTGGCGTTCATCGCCGCCACCGAGGCGTCGAGGTTGCTGGAGTGCCGGTTGATCGCGTTGTCGCTGATCGCATATCTGGTTCCCATGTGGGCCTCCCCTATGGTGAAAGTACGGTGAATAACGGCGGGACGGACCCTCGAACGCGGCATTCGCGCGACGGACCGACGGGCACAGGTAGGGCTGTGTTTACTGTGGCTGCAGGCCGTGAACCTTTGGCTGCGAGCACGCTACACAGCCACCTCCGGCTCGCGCTCTGCTCACCCCCAGCCCCTATGAGAGGCGGCCTCCGGACTGCCTTCTCGCGCACGGACACGCCGCAACCACAACGCGATTCGTGCCGGAAAATGTTATGCACCGCTGTGGATAACTCCGTGGATTACATCTTTTGCAGCGCCCTTACCCATTGTGAAAGACAAGTGGCCATCGGGGAAAAGCAAGCTCGCCAGGACGCCCTTTGATCCTTGGCACCATGTGCGCCGCACTAACCGAACCCCGCAGAAACTTTCCTCCCGCGCGCCCCCGGGCTGCGCCGTGCCCCGCCCTGCCTGGGAACGCTACGCACCACCGACCCGGCCTCGCATGCCTACCCGCCCCGGCGCAGAACTGGACCGATCAGCCGCAAGTGCGATCGTTGCCTGCGGCACTGGCCCGGCAGGCAGGCCTCAGGCATCGCGACGGTCACCGGCGCCCGAAGGGTGCGTCTCGACGAGCTACCGGATGCGACACTCCGAGGCCGTGCGGGGGGCCTGTGCGAGCGGAGGGGCCCTCGCGTGTGATGGTGTGGAACGGCAAACGACAACGATGAGGTGAGCTGAGATGACGGCACTCCCCCCACCCCGTTCTGGCGTGGGCTCTGCGGCCCGCGGCCTGACGGCCCTGAGTGCGGGCGCGGGCAATGTCATCGTCGCGCTAGGCGCCGCACCGCGAAAGCTCTCGCATCGGTTCCGGCAGCGTTTCCCGCTCGTAGCCGTCACCGGTATGAGCGGCGTCGGCAAGACTCGGCTCGTGGACCGGTTGAGTCGCCACTCTGGCGCTCCTGGCGGAGAGGAGACGGGCTCGGCGGTGATGGAGCGGCGCACTCGTCGAACCGCGCGCGGCCACGGTTTCCGGTTCCGGGTCGTCCCCGGCGACAACGCCGCCACCCGGCTCGGCGCCTTGGATGACGTCTTCCACGACGAGCCCGTCGACGGGGTGTTGCACGTGGTCGCCTACGGCCATGCCACCCCTCGCAAGGCGGTCGGGGTGGATGAACCTGCCTCCACTGGGCGAGAAGCGCAGTTGGCCGCCGAACTTGAGGATTGGACCATCACCGGCCACCTCATTGCTGCAATGGCAGTGCGTAGTGACCGCCCCGTGTGGCTGGTCATCGTCGTCACCAAGACCGACCTGTTCCCTGATCAGGTCGAGCAGGCCGTGCGGTACTACTCCCCGGGCAGCGGCACCCCGTT
This sequence comes from Gephyromycinifex aptenodytis, assembly GCF_012277275.1. Classification (GTDB taxonomy): domain Bacteria; phylum Actinomycetota; class Actinomycetes; order Actinomycetales; family Dermatophilaceae; genus Gephyromycinifex; species Gephyromycinifex aptenodytis. Next base: position 2,162,007 of record NZ_CP051155.1, read on the forward strand.
CGGGAACAAACTGGACGAGCTGCGCGCGCTCGCCGGCGGGGCCCGGCTCTCTATCGACGTGGTCCCGATGAGTGTGCCGACCGAGAGCGAGCCCGCAACCTCGAGCGCCGCCAAGGACCAGCTTGCAGGCCTGGAGCGCCGGATGGCCCAGCTCAGCGGGCACGTCTGAGTCCGACATCGAGGGCGGCGGTGCCCGTGGCCAGGACCGTCATCGACATCGAGGGCGGCGGATCGCGTTCCGCCTTGGGTAGCTAGCCCGCCCCGGGCTCTGCGCGTGCGAGGACACGTTCGATGCCACCCCCACTGCATCCAGCGGTCGGCGAGGCCGACGATCCGGCTGGCAACACGACCCCAGCAGTAGCAGGTTCCCACTTCCGGCCATTACCGATATCATCGCCGTATGACGATGCCATCGCCCAAAGTAGTTGAGTTAGCGGCGGCGCTACATCCGGCCGCCGCCCTGTTCAAGGGGTTCGCCGACCCGAACCGTCTCGTTATCACCCAGCACCTGCTGCTCGGTGAGCACCGGGTCACCGATCTGGTCGAGCATCTCGGCCTGGCCCAGTCGACGGTCTCTGCGCATCTTGCATGCATGCGCCAATGCGGACTGCTGAGCACTCGCGTCGATGGGCGAGCGACCTACTACTCCCTGGCGCAGCCGGAGTTGACCCGCACTCTGCTCACCGCAGCGAGCGCGCTGCTGGCCGCGACCGGAGGGGCGGTCACCCTATGCCCCACCGTAGGAGCCAACCCATGAGCGCCGGCCACGGCCACGGACATGCCCATGGGCATGGACACGACCACGGTGCTGCCAGCGCCAACCGCACTCGGTTGGCCATCGCCCTCGGCATCACCGCCACGATTTTCATCGCCGAGGTCATCGGCGCGCACCTGACGAACAGCCTGGCGTTGCTCGTGGACGCTGCGCACATGTTCACCGACTCGGTCGGTCTCGTCGTCGCTTTCCTAGCCGCCACTCTCATGACGCGCCCGGCCTCAGCGAAACGCACGTGGGGCTGGCAACGCGCGGAGGTCATTGCCGCTTCCGGGCAAGCTGCCGTCCTGCTCGTGGTCGGCGGCTACGCGGTGTACGAGGGCGTCACCCGTCTGCTCTGGCCACCGGAGGTGTTCCCCGGTGGGCTGGCTCTCATCGGTCTGGTGGGATTGCTGGGCAACCTGGCTTCCCTGCTCGTCCTGTCCGGTGGGAGATCGCACAACCTGAACATGCGCGCTGCCTTCCTCGAGGTCGCAAATGACGCCTTGGGCTCGGTGGCTGTTCTCGTCGCGGCGGGAGTGATCGCCCTCACCGGGTGGATGCGCGCCGACGCGGTCGCGGGGTTGGCAGTCGCGGCGCTCATCTTGCCCAGAGCGCTGCGACTACTACGGGAGTCCGGAGCCATCCTGCTCGAGTCCACTCCCGAGGGCTTGGATCTGGACACGGTGCGGGCCCACATACTCGGCCTGCCTCATGTTGTCGGCGTGCATGACCTGCACGCCTCAACGGTCGCGAGCGGGCTACCGGTATTGACGGCGCACGTCGTCCTGGACGACGAGTGCTTCACCGACGGCCATTCTCTGGAACTGCTCGCCGACGTGCAGCGGTGCATGGCAGAACACCACGGCGTAAGCATCGAGCACTGCACCCTCCAGCTCGAGTCGGCGGGGATCGCCCATGAACACCTGGAGCACCTGCACGCCTGAGCGCAGCCTCTGCACACGACTGTGCCGCACCCCGGTTTCCCGGGGTGCGGCACAGTTCTGTGGTGACTATCGGCGCTCAGGAGCGGCCGAGATAAACCTGGTTGATGTTGCGCTTAGGACCCCACGGCTTACCGGGGGTGGCATCATCGCCGAGTACCCAAGCCATCGTTACCGTCTGCTTGGGTTTGACCTGGACAGCGCGGTTGAGCGTGAGGACGTCACCGATCGGGGCCTTGGTCTGGGCATTGATCGCCCCGATCAAGGTCCGCCACGATGAGTTCTCGGGGACCTCGACCCGCACGATCTGCCACTTGGAGGCGCCCCACAGCGCGCGGTCCTCGCGGTAGCCCAAGCGGCCGTCTCGGGCCAGGGAGTTGACGATCCGTGCCTGCTTGGCCGTCCGCGGCGTGTAGTTGTCGACCTGGGCGTAGAGAACCACGTTGCCCTTGGCATTCGGGCGCCCAGCGAACAGGTGCGAGGTCAGCGGGCTGGCCTTGTCCAGCAATTTCTTGTCAACCGGGGCGTTGAACGGCGGCAGCGGTTTCTTGTTCGGGATCGGCTCTACCGCCGGCGGGTTTGTCGGTTTCGGAGCGCTCGTGGTGGGCGCATCAGTCGGCTTGGGTGCCACGGGCGGCTTCGGGGACGGGGTCTGCGGCCCGGACGGGGTCGGTGCCTGCGGCGATGTCGGGTCCGAGGTCGGGATCTTAGCGTTGTTGACCAGTTCGAAGGTTGCCTTTCCCTCTGGCTTGGCCGGATCGTCCTTGACGTTCAAGACAGTCCAGTTACCCAAACCCCATTCCCAGCCTTTGAAAGCCGCGAACGCGGACAGCTCCTTCTGCTTGGCCTTCTCCGGTAGGACCCACCCGGTGGAGTTCTGGCAGACGGCGGCTTGGCTCTTACTCGGGGTGTACCCCTGCGGTGCGCGCTCTTCCCACACACGTAGGCAGTATTGGAAATCACCCTTGTTCTTGGATGTCTCGAGCACCTTTGCGGCGTCGATGAAATTCTCTGTGATGCCCTTACTGGAGAGCGCGGCGTTCACGTCGTCGCCGCCTACCTCCTCACACGTCCAGGAGGCGGCACCGCTGCTGAGGGTGCACAGTTCGGCTCCGAACTGGGCGCCGGTGCTGGGCTCGCCAGTGATGAGAGCCCGCTCGCCATCGACTTTCCGGAACACCATCTTCTCCGTCGTCCACTGGTCGAGGGGTTCGCGTTTATTCACCAAGGTGATGGTTGTCTCCCCGATGCGCTCCTCCTTCTCGGCCTGCAACCCATCGGGGGTGCCCTTACTGGTCGGCGTCGCTTTCTTCGTCACCTTGAACTGGTTGGGATCGGCCTTGAAGGACCCGCCGCCGCCAGTGAAGGTAGGGCGTTTGTTCACAACGCGCCAGTCGCCGAGCGTCCAATCCCAGTCTTTCTTGATGGAGCCGATTTCCTTCTGCTCCTCGGAATTGGGGACCACCCACCCTCGCACCGTCTGGCAGAGGGTCGCCTTGGTGGTGTTCCTGACGAAGCCGCTAGGCGCCGATTTCTCCGACAGCCGAATGCAGTGGGTGATCGGCTGGTCGAGATTGATGCCATTGTCGAAGACGTTCGTCTGCGGCTTGGCTTCTCCGGAAGATTTGATGCCACTCAGATTCCAATCACCCTCGAAGTCGCTGCAGCTCCAGGCGCCGTTGACGTCGCGCTTGCATGATTCTCCGTCGAAGACGGCACCGACCCCTTTCGACCCTGAAATCAGATTGCCCTCCGGGTCGACCTTCCGGATGGACATAGCTTGGGTCTCCCACTCGCCGGCCGGATCCAGGTGGTGGTTGTGCAGCGTGATGGTAGTGGAACCACGCGTCGGGTTGTCCTTGCTCCGTGTGTTCGTCACGCTCCAGGAGCCCAGGTCGGCATTCCACTGCCAATTCGGGAAGTCCGGGGACAAGTTCAGAGCAGCGCGTTGCGCCTCATCCGGGACGACCCAGCCTTCGGAGGTCTGACAGACCGCCATCTCGGTTTTATCGTCCTTGAAGTCGTCTGCCTTGTAGCGGGCATACAGGTGCAGGCACGCATTCAGGGGCTGGCCCTTGACAGCCACCGACGGGGCGCCGAGGTTCCTAATGAAGGCATCGGTGTAGCCGCGCTCACCGATGTCATTGTTCATCATTTGGTAAATGCCGCTCGACGCGTCATTAGTGTCGAGGCTTTTACACGACCAACCGGAATCCTCGTTGTTCCGTGCGCAGTATTCCCCTCCGAAAGCTGCGCTCAGGTTGGTTCCTGGAATCAACGCCCCGTCCTGGTCTACGTTCTGGAAGACCATCTCGGCCGTCGTCCACTCGTTCGTTCCCGGCTGGACCGCACCCTTTTCCGAACCGGCGTCCTCGGCACTGGCACCGAACGCCGACGCGGCAATGAGGCATGAGGCAGACGAGGCAGCGAATACGGTGCGTGCCCTTTGTGCTCGTGTCATGTGTCGTGTCTCTCTTATCGCTGTTGTCGTGGTTCATCGTTGTGTGCGCAGTTGTGAGGTGGCGTGCACCACCTGTCCCGCTTCAGGTCTCACGAAGATCCGGGGGATCTGCCCGAAAGCTCTTGTCTTGGCTCGCTTTTGGCGCGCACAGCGAGCAAGCTCATTGCCTATCCGCGCATCCCGGACGTAGGGACCGGTTGCTGAGTTAGTTCTCAGAGCGGCGGACGTCGACCTCCTCTTCGGCTAGCGGGTCCATACCAGGCACGAGGTCTGGATGAGACTGGGCACTGCTCTTATCGGCCGCCGACTCGGAATTCTGCGTAGGTAGGTCCACCTAATAAGGTGCACTGACTAACATGTCCCGGCATTAACAGTGACCGGGAGAGTGAAGGCCAGCAGCAGGACTCTGGCGCTTAGGTGCTCGGGGCAGAAGCCGATCTCCGCGACCGCAGGCCTGGTACCTCTGGCAACCGAGTCGATCCCTCGGCCAGCACCGCAACGAAGGCTCAGGACTACCCCAGGTCGCATCCGCAGGACACGTCGAGGTCGCTGCCCGCTTGGCGGTCAGGCATCGCCCAGACCCACCTCGCCCAAGGCGGCACTCGCATGTGACGGTGACAGGACGTGGGGGCGCGGCGTGGGCTGAGGGTGATCACCCCTCTCCTGATCGGCGCAGCGGGACTGCTGCGGCCGATCAGCCCTTGCGACGGGCACCGCCAGGGCAGCACCGCCCACTCCTAGAGTGCTGGACGGAACGGAAAGGCTCACATCCGCACAAGGACCTGCGATGGGAACTGTCATGGGGAGAGGTCAAATGCGAGGACGCAACAATGCGGTAGGCCTGTGTCTCGCGCTCCTGATGAGCGCAGCCACGGCTGGCTGCAGCATTCCAGGCTCTCCTGAAACCCATGGCCCCGACCCCGCCGAGAGCACCACGTTCGCAGGGTCGCTCACCCTCTCCCCGGACGACGGCTCGGGAAGAGCGACAACCAGCGCCGGGGCCTCGCCATCCAAGCCCGCAGCAGCAGAAACGAGTCGAACGGGCAGCACCCGGCCTGAGGCCGACCCTGGCCTGGTCACCGTGGTGGGAGTCAGCGACGGAGACACCATCCGGGTGCGCCTGAACGGGGAGGTCGAAAAGGTACGGGTCATCGGGATCGACACCCCGGAGATCGGTGAATGCTTCGCTGCACAGGCCACGGCGCAGATGCGGACTCTGCTCGCCGACGGCCCGGTCCGCCTGGACGCCGACCCGACCCAGGCCGAGCGAGACCGCTACAACCGGCTACTGCGCCATGTCAGGCTTGCCAACGGGACACTCGCGGCGCAGGAGCTCATCGCCGGCGGCTATGGACGTGAATACACCTATGACGCGCCCTACGCACATCAGTCGGCTTTCCGCGAAGCCCAGGCGCAGGCACAACGGGCCGGACGGGGAATCTGGGGCACGGACTGTCCCGCAGCCAATGCCGGGGGCGCGGGAGAGAAACACCCGACCGCCCCGCGACAGACGAAACCGGAAGCTCAGGGCGCGCCGAAGGGCAAGTGCGCCATCAAGGGAAACATCAGCCGGGGCAGTGGCGAAAAGATCTACCACGTCCCGAGCGGGGACTCCTATCAGCGGACACAGATCAGTGAAAGCAAGGGCGAACGCTGGTTCTGCAGTGAGCGCGAAGCCGTCGAGGCCGGCTGGCGCCGGGCTCGCGACTGACGCGACGTAGCTCGGCAGACCCGGGAGACACCACGCCCCGTCGAGGTCTCTGACTGCCTGCTGACGGACGCAGCACAGCGCACCCACCGCCACGGTGCGCGTTGAACGTGGGCGCGGGCGCACCGGGGTCCCACTGTCGATGCATTTGGACAATGGTGGGCGCGGCACCTGGGGAATCGCCCCGCATCCGCCGATGGGGAGGCGTGAGCGTTGCGGGGGTGGAAGGCACCGATCCGGTCCGAGGATCAGCAACTGCGGCGGCGACTGGCGCCCCCGCGGGCCCTGTCGCACCCACCGCAACCTCGGCCACCGGGGGCGGGCGAAACCCCAATCCGATTCCCCCAGAGGGGTTCCACTCCCCGGAGCTCACCTCGGGGTTGCTTTCCGAGCACGTCGAGCCATGGCAACGCGAAGAGCTCGGACGCTTGGGTCGGATGCTGCGCATGCAGCCCCGCGACATCCTGGACACGCTGCGCTCGGGGCGGGACCTTGGCTTTCTGCTCGCTGCCCGTCGCCTGTCCTCCTGGGTCTTGCATGGACAGTTCGACAAGGGCCTGCTCATCGACGCCCAGGCCTGAGGCTGCACACGGCCAACACTGCTTCGGCGGACACTGAGGCTCATCCCCGCCGCACCGGGGGTAGCAACCTATTGATTTTCAATAGGTTTATATTGAAACTCGATTCATGACCACGAGATTTACCCTGGTGACCCTGCGGGTTCTGCTGCTTTTGGGGCTGGCGATCGCGATGGCCGTGCAAGTGATCGTCCTGCCGGTCCTGTCCGGCTGGATGGCTGAGAGCTACCCGGAGGTCGCGTATATGCGATGGCCGGTGTTGACGTTGACGGTGCTGGGCCTGCTCTTCGGGGAGGTCGTCCTCGTCGCGACCTGGAGGTTGCTCGACGCCATCGCCTCCTCGCAGATCTTCGCCTCCACCTCCTTCGCCTGGGTGGACGGGATCATCTGGTCCCTCGCTGCGGCCACCGCCGTGTCGGTGGCCCTGTTCGGGTACCTGACCTGGGTCGGAATCGGACCGATCACCGTGCCGGTGCTCGCGCTCCTTACCGTGCTGGCGGCGCTGGGCATGCTGCTGCTCATGATCGTCATGCGTAGCCTCTTGCAGCAGGCGAGCGCCCTGCACACGGACATGGAGGCCGTCATCTGATGCCGATCGTGGTGCGCATCGACGTCGAACTCGCCCGCCGCAAGATGTCCGTGACCGAGTTCGCCGAACGGGTCGGGATCACCCCGGCCAACGTCGCGGTACTGAAGAACGGACGCGCCAAAGCGGTGCGCCTGTCCACCCTGGAGTCCATGTGCGAGGTGTTGAACTGCCAACCCGGGGACCTACTCGAATGGATCCCGGAGACGGCCGACCGGCAGCCCGGCTAACGGATCACCCCTGCGGCGGCGGTCCGCCCTCGACATCGGTCGGCTCGTAGGTCGGGGCCAGTACCCGCCCGGCGCTGTAGTCCAGGGCCTCCATGGCCACCGAGTACACCGCCGAGACCTGCGGCACCGTGATCACCTCGGCCGGGCTGCCGACGCGGTGAATGCGCCCAGCGTCCAGCAGCATCACCTCATCGGCGTACCGCGCAGCCAGATCCAGGTCGTGCAACACCGCGATGATCGTCAGCCCGCGATCGTCGGCCAGGTGACGCATCAGATCCATGATGGCCAGTTGCGCGCGCACGTCCAGGGCTGAGGTCGGTTCATCCAGCAACAGCACCTGCGGTTCCTGCGCCAACGCTCGGGCGATCATGACCCGCTGCCGTTCGCCGCCGCTGAGACTGCGCACCGACTGCTCGGCCAGATGCGCGATGTCCAGCAACCCCAGCAGATAGCCGAGCAGGCCGTAATCGCCCTCGCGCAAGCGCCACGAGGCGTGCGCATGACGTCCCAGCAGGATCGTCTCGGAAACGCTGAGGTCAGTACGTACTTCATCCTGTTGCGCCACATAGGCCTGCACCCGCGCCAGCTGCGCCGGCGGGCACGAAGCCGGGTCCAGATCCTGTACCCGGACCGTGCCTGCATCCGGCGCCAACAAGCCGGTGAGCAGCCGCAACAGCGTCGATTTACCCGAGCCGTTCGGTCCCAGAACCGCAGTCATCCGCCCGGTGCTGAACGAATGATCGATATCGACGAGAAACGGCTCGGCCGTGTAGGAGAACGACACGCCTTCAACAGTGATCACGACCGCCACCCGGCACTTCGCGACGACAACAGGAGGTGGATGAAGAACGGCGCCCCGATCAAGGACGTGATGATCCCCACCGGGATCTCCAAGGGCGAGAAGACGTTGCGGGCCAACGTGTCCGCCACCAGCAACAACAACGCTCCGCTGAAGGCTGCCGCAGGGATGAGCACCCGATTGTCCAGACCGACCAGCATCCGCGTGATGTGGGGAGCAACGAGCCCGACGAAACCGATGATCCCGGAGAACGCGATGCACACCGAGGCGATCAGCGTGCACAACACGACGCAGACGCGGGTGGTGCGCTTCACGTCCACACCCATGGTTCGAGCCAGGTCGTCCCCCAACGCAACGGCGTTCAACGCGGTCGCATACCGATAGATGAACACCGTCGCGACGAGCACGACCGGCCCGAGGATCGCCACGCTGCGCCAACTGGCGCCCCAGAAGCCACCCATCAGCCACAGCATGAGGTCGCGCAGGGCCGCCTCGTTGGAGATGTATTTCAACGAGGCCAACCCGGCGGAGAAGAGCGAGCCGACGGCGACACCGGCCAGCAACAAGATGGTGACCGAGCCGCCCGCCCAACGGCCGATCAGCAGCACGGTCGCCATCGCGACGCTGCCGCACACGAAGGCCGATATCGAGATCAGGGCCTGACCTTGCGCGATGAACTCCGGACCCCAGATACGACTACCGAACACGATCCCGATCGCGGCACCGAACGAGGCTCCGCTGGAGATTCCGAGGGTGTACGGCTCTGCCAGTGGGTTGCGCAGCAGGTTCTGCAGGACCACTCCGCTCATCCCGAGCGCGACGCCGGTAACCAAGGCCATCAACACCCGTGGCGCCCGGATCGACCCGACGACATACGCCCCGGTGGGGTCCAGGGCGTCTGCCTGCCCTGCCGCCCACCGGAGGATGTCGATCGGCGACATCTGGATCGTCCCCACCGTCAACGCCACCAGTGCCATCACCACGACAGCTACCGCCAGCAGCACGGTCGCGGTGACTCGCCTGCCCCACCGCCGCCGGGCGGCGGCGGTGAGTCCGGCGGCACGATCGGCCTGCGACTGCGGATCCTCGGCCACCCACCTGCGCGGATCGGCGTAAGAGCGTCGCCGGGGCTGTGCCGGATCCTGCGGAGCGGCCGCGGGGGCGCCGCGCTCAACGCGCGACGCCACGTGCGATCCCTCAGCCACGGTCGGAATCTGCAGCCGAGTACCAGTACGTGCCCTGGAACGGCGTGTCCAACCACTCTTCGAAGTACGTCTTGGCGTAGGCGCTGGGGTCGACGTCGGTGAACCGGTCCGGGTAGAGCCACTTGGCCAGCTGCGCCGTGCCGATGTAGCCCTTGTCCGAACCCAGCATGTTCGTCTGGAAGAAGTAGATGCGCTTGTTCTTGGCCGCCTTCAACCGGGAGAACGTCGAGGTGTTGTTGAGCAACTGGTCGGTCAACTCTTCGAAACTCTTGTCATCGGTGGCCTCGTAACCGCCGTACCAGGAGTTGTTGACCGTCACCGCGTCCGGGTCGATCTGCAGGATCCGCTCGGCGCCGAGCTTGACGGTGGTGCTGGACTCGGAGGCATCCCAGGCCAGATCCGTGGGGTCGATGCCGCCGGCGTTGAGGATGGCCATTCCCTCACCGGTCCCGGGCTTTCCGTCGGTGGTCTTGCTCGGGTAGACGGCGAACTCATCCTTGGGCGCGCCGGAGTTCAGCGCCACGACCCGTAGCTTGTCCGCCTCGGACAGCCCTTCGAGGGCATTCTTCGTCTTGTCCTCGATGCCGTGCTTGAACTCGAGGTACTCCTCGACACGAGACTGCTTGCCATAGAGCTCGCCGACCTTCTGCGCCTCTGCGTCGAGCTTGTCCGGCAGGTAGTTGTACAACCGAATGACCTTGATCCCCAGTGGATCCAGCTTCTCTTCCAGCTCCATGTTGCGGTTCGGGTGGGCGAACACCACATCCGGTTTGGCCGCGATGAGCGCTTCAATGTTCAAAGACTTCCCGGCGCCCAGGTTCGTCAACTTGTCCAGCGGCAAGTACGGATTCAGTTCGTCGGCTTTGTCGCCGTACGCCACGACCGTGTCGAAGGCACCGAGCAACTTGACGAGCTCGAGGGTGTTGCGGTTGAGGACCACGGCCCGCGAGATCGGCTTGTCCAGGGTGATTTCTCGATCGAGAGCATCGGTGACCGTGATATTGACGGCCGCGGTGGAGCCACTGGCCGACGCACCGGAGTCCGGCTGGCTCGAACCACCCGAGGCGCCGCAGGCAGACAGCGCAAGCGACCCGGCCAAGACAGCTGCGATACCGGCTGTCGGCCGTTGTAGGTGCCGCATCCTCAGTGGGCGGGGGTGAAATGAAGTCATGGGGTGCGCTCCTTGATATGCGTGTTGGTCCCCAGCACGAAGCTCGTAGACGCGAGGGGCGCAGGCCGACAAACCAGCGATGCCGAAGTTTGTTCCGGAACCGCCATTCAGTCGGCGGCCGTCGGAATCTCGTCAGAACACGGCCCTAAAAAGGGCGGTGCCCGTAGAGCGGTCCGTCGTCCGCGAACCTGCTGATCGGGCTCGACGACGGGCGACCGGACTTAACCTCTCGCGAGGTATCACCGTTGCGAAGACAGCGCCGGAGTCTCACCGGCTTCGCCGTACGCCAGGCCCCCGGCGCACTCGGCGCCGAGGGCCTCATAATCTCACGCCACGTCGGAGTGACGGAGGTTTCTTAGAGCAAAAGATAGTGAGCCAGCGCTCATTCATCGGTGATGAGCGCCGCGATCAGCCAAACATTCATCGGGTATCAAGGCGATACCCACCTGCTAGCTATTCACCACACGCAATGGTGTGCGGGCCAGCGGCAGACGTTGCCAGACAGCTGCCCTTCAATACGTACCTGAACGGCGACTCGGTCAACTATCGAGACCTGGGCGCCCCACCCGACGCGGTTGACGGCGCCGCCAAGACGGCTGCTCAGTCGCTCAGCGATGCGCACGCCTGGTGCAGGTCCCGCCATTTCTCCACGTGCCCCAGGCAGATCGCGGTCGGGATGAGCACCGCCACATCCGCTTCGCAGGAGTCCAGCCGGGCGCGCAGCGCGCGCACGTCCGCACGGTCCCCGGAAGCCGCCAACGCGATGAGAGTCGCCGCCCACCGCAGATGGTCGCCCGCGGAGTCCGTAGGCAGGATCCCGGCGCGGATCTGGTCGGCGACCTCGGCCATCCCGGCAGCGGCTGCCACGATGCGTGGGTCGGCGTCCAGGCCTCGCACGTTGACGGCAAGTAGGTCGGCGTCCTCGCGGCTCAGCAGAGCCCGCGCGGTCTCGATGATCCCCTCCATCGACACCCCGTACCTCGCCAGTTGGGCCGAGACCGACCGACGCGAACTCGGCTCCATCCCGTTCTGCAACACCAACGCCGAACGCACCGACGCACCCACCGCTTCGGAGATCAGACGCCCCAACACCACATGGTGCCCAGCGCTGCGAAGCGGTGCACCCCCACCGATCGGGCAGCACAACGCGCTCTGATCAGTGCCGGTACCCGTGGCTCGTCCCGGGCTGTACCGCGAGCCCACCACCAGGTCTCCCAGCGCCGCCGACTTGGCCTCCGTCGCCGTGATGAGTGCCCGCACCAAAGCGCCCGGCACCAACTCGTGGTTGATGAACAGCAACGTGTTGATCGTGCCGTGCGACGGCTGGGGTGGTTCGCCGCTGGGTTCGTAACGGCCCTGCCACTCATAGCTGCCCGCCGGGTCACCCGCCCGGCCCGCGTTGCCTTCCACCCCGGCGGTGCTCACTGCCGCCACTTGCAGGTCGCGGAACTCCCGGGTCGCCACCCCGGCGCAGCGCATCGATGCGGCCGTCCCGAGGCCGGCGGTGCGTTCGGGATCGAGCTCCCGCTCCGCGCATATCCGTTCGTGCTCCTGCACCTCGTGCGCACCGAGGTAACGCATGACCCGGGAGCCGTGCCCGGCCGGTTCGCACGACTGATGGTTGTAGACCGCAGTCAGGTCCTCGCGCATCCCCCCGCCGAGCGGGGAACTGATGAGCACGCGGTGCGGTTCTGCGAATCGGGCCACGATCGCCATCGCGTCCGCGTGGACACTCACCAGCCCCGGCTGATCCAACAACGGCACCGCCAGGACTTCACTCATCGGGACCCCCCAGCCGCCGTGACCGCGCCGATACCCTCCAGCGGTCGGCGCCGCATCCGGTGCGGCAACACGAACTGAGCCGCGACGTCGACGTCTTCGGCCTGTGCGTGCTCGCGACCGTTCCAGGCTGCGAGCGCCGCAGCGGCCCGCATCATCGTCAGGTCCGCGCGGTGCCCGTCGACTCCCGCCTCCAGTGAGGTGTTGGCGATCCGCAGCAGGAGTTCATCGCTGACGTCCACGCTGTGCACCCGATTCAGCGCTGCGGCGATCCGCTCGGTGATCGCCCAGCTCGGCTCGGCCCACGCCGAAGCGAAACCGGCCGGATCGGCGTCGTACCGGGCTCGTCGCTGCATGATCGTCACCCGTTCTCCCACATCGCTGGACCCGGCCACGGTGACGCACAGACCGAAGCGGTCGAGCAGTTGCGGGCGCAGTTCGCCCTCCTCGGGGTTCATCGTGCCGACCAGCGAGAACCGAGCCGGATGCGACAGGCTCACACCCTCGCGTTCGACCGTGTTCACCCCCATCGCGGCGGCATCCAGCAGCAGGTCGACGACGTGATCGTCGAGCAGGTTGACCTCATCCACGTACAGGATTCCCCGGTGCGCGGCCGCCAGCAGACCCGGTTCCAAGTGGCGACGCCCTTGGGTGAGCGCCGCCTCCAGGTCCAGGGTGCCCGCGACGCGGTCCTCCGTTGCACCGACCGGCAGTTCCACGACCGGCACCCGGACGTTCACCAGCTCCGGGGAGTCACCAAGGTCGGGCACGAGCTGGCCGCGGTTCTCCAGGTACTCCGCCAGCGACAGGTGGTACGGCGTCCCGGCGACCTCCTGCCGTTCTGGCAACAGCTGCGCCAACGCCCGCACCGCCGTGGACTTGGCGGTGCCCTTCTCGCCGCGGATGAGCACACCGCCCAGTTCTGGGGAGATGACGGTGAGGATCAACGCCAGTTTGAGGTCGTCCTGACCGACGAGGGCAGCGAAGGGGTATGGGGGGCGGCTCACGCGGTGTGTCCTTTCACAAGGCCGACCAGGTCGTCGGCGTGCAGATCATCGATGGCATAGCTGGGGGCGTGGAGCGCCGCCGCGAGTTCGCGGGCCAACCCGAACCGCAAACCTCGGGGATCCTCGGTGTCGACCACCACCCAGGTGACACGTTCGTCCTGCGCGAGATGGTTGGCCAACTCCAGGGCTTCCCGGCGGGCGTCCTTATCGCCGGCCTCAAGGGCGGCGTTGGCGCGCCCGTCGCTGACGAGCACAACAAGCGGACGCAACAAGGGCTCGCGTCGCAACAGTGGGGTGAGCAGACCCGCGGCGGCAACAAGCCCCGCAGCCAACGGGGTTCGCCCACCGACCGGCATCTGCTCCAGGAGACGATTAGCGACCTCGACCGAGGCCGTCGGCGGCAGCAACACCTCGGCGTCCCGGCGCCGGAACGAGATGAGCGCCACCTTGTCGCGCTTCTGGTAAGCGTCCAGCAGCAGGCTCAGCACGGCACCCTTGCTGGCCACCATCCGGCCTCGGGCCGCCATCGACCCACTGGCGTCGACGACGAACAAGATGCAGGAACCCGTGCGCCGCTCGCGCACCTTGGCGTGCCAGTCCGCCGGGCGCACTTCGATGAGGGGAGCCTGCACCGCGCCGCTTGAAGCCTTCGGGTCGAGGCTGCCACGGCGGGCCCGCTGGTGCACTGCCGCAGCGCGCAAGGTCGCATCCAGAGCCAGATCGTCTGGGATCTGGGTGGGGCGAGCCCGCACGTACCTGCCGCGCCGGTCGGCGCTGCGGCTGCGGTGGCGCCGACCGGAGCCGCGACGCGCCTTGCGGTCGGTGTCGGGTTCGAGCGCACGGACGCGGAACGGTTCGCCCGGGGGTGGCGCCGGCAGTTCGCCGTCGACCGGGCCCGGACCTGCGTCGGGGGGGTCGTCGGACAGCTCCGTCTGGGCACCGTCCGGCCCGACCAGACCTTCGTGGCTGCGCGGGGTTTCCCCTTCACCGGGGGGAGGTTCGGACGCGGGTTGGCTCGACTCGTCGGAGTCGTCGGAGTCCTCGCTTTGATCCGCCTCTGCCGGCCCCTGCGAGTCACCGTCATCCTGACCCGTCGGCGGCGTCTCAGTTTCCTGCGGCGGCGGGTCAGCGTCGTCATTCGGGGTCGGGCTGGGCGGTGGCGGGGCAGGCATCGCCTCACGGCGACGATGCGCGAGCGCCAACTCCGCGACGGCCAGCACATCCGCGACGCTGACCCGTTCGCGCCCCTGCCAGGCGGCGTGCGCCCGAGCCGCTTCGGTCAAGGACAGATCTGCCCGGTGGCCGGCGACGTAGGCCGAACAGGCGAGCTCGGCGATGGTTGCAGCAACCTCCAGCGGCACCTGCACCCGGGCTACCCGCTCGCGCGCCGAGGTGAGCCGCGTCCGCAGCGACTCCTGCTCGGTCTCCCATCGGCCAGCGAACGAGGCGGGGTCGGCGTCGTAGGCGCGTCGGCGCCGCAACAACTCCACCCGCAGGGCCGGGTCCCGCTCGCCGACGACGTCGACGCACAGCCCGAACCGGTCCAGAAGCTGAGGACGTAGCGACCCTTCCTCGGGGTTCATCGTGCCCACGAGCGAGAAGCGGCTCGGGTGGCTGGCCGAAAGACCTTCCCGTTCAACGTGGTTCACGCCGTCGGCAGCGGCGTCCAGGACCAGATCAACGAGATGGTCGTCGAGCAGGTTGACCTCATCCACGTACAGCACGCCCTCATCGACGGCGGCGAGTAGCCCCGGCGCGAACACCGGGCGGCCCTCCTGCAGGCTGCGCTGCAGATCCAACCCGCCGGCCACCCGGTCCTCGGTCGCACCGAGCGGAAGGGTGCGCAGCGGCGTCCCCGGGGGTAACAACTGGGCGAGCGCGCGGACCGCCGTCGATTTCGCAGTGCCTTTCTCGCCGCGCAGCAACACCCCGCCGATCTGTGGCCGGATCGCGACCAGCAGAAGCGCCAAGCGCAGCTGCTCCTGACCGACCAGGGCGGTGAACGGGTACCCGATAGCGGAACTCACGACCCGACACCCGAATCGACGGTGTCTTCCACGTCAGCCTCGGCCTCCAAGTAGGCGGAGGTGAGTGCGTCCCGCATCTCCTGCTCAGCAGCCCACAGCCCGCGCTGGGCCATGTCGAGCAGCTTGTCCAGAATGTTGTGCAACGCGTACGGGTTGACCTGGGAGAACCACTCCTGCATGCCCGGGTCCAGCGCATAGCGGCGCGCCACGCGATCCCACAGCGCGTCGTCGACGACGTCGGAGGTCGCCTCCCACCCGGCAAGAATGTCCAGGACTTTGGACAGGTCGCCCGCGCCCTTGTATCCGTGCCGCTGCAGGCCCGAGATCCACGCGTCGTTGAGGATGCGGGAGCGGATGACCAGGCGCGCCTCCTCGTTCGTCGTGCGGTTGCGGGCTCGGCGCGGGTCGGAGGAATCGCCGACGAACGACGTCGGGGCGCTGCCCCGGGCGACCGTGGCGGCCGCGATGAGGCCTCCGTAGTAGTTGTAGAAGTCCGTGCAGCTGAGCATGTCGTACTCGCGGCTGTCCTCGTTTTTCACCGTGGCGTCCATGCGGCGCAACTGGGCGGTGAAGGCCTGCGGTTGGGCTGTGCCGTACGTGCCGCGACCGTAGGCGTGCGCGGAATAGCGAACGTAGGTGGCGGCCAGATCATCCTTGGTCTCCCACGCCTTGGACTCCACCAGTTCCTCCACTCCCGCGCCGTAGCTACCCGGCGGGCAGCCGAAGACCCGCAGGGTCGCCAGCCGCCACGCCTCCTCGGCGTCGGCCCCGGCGGCCAGGTGCTCGGGCAGGTCGGCCAGGACGTGCGCGCGCAGGAAGTTGCTCTGCCCATCCTCCTCCAATGCCGCCACGAGTCCGGCCGCGTCGTCCAGCAGCTCGACCAGGTTGGGGAAGGCGTCCCGGAAGAAACCCGAGATGCGGGGCGTCACGTCGATCCGTGGACGGCCCAGCTCGGCGGGCGGAACCACCTCGACGCCGACGACGTGACCATCCGGCGCCCACCGCGGACGCAGCCCCCACAGGTGCAGGATCTCGGCGATGTCCTCACCGTGGCTGCGCATGTTGGCGGTGCCCCACAAGATGATGCCCACGTTGCGGGGGTAGGGATCTTGCGGGTTCTCCTGGGCGTACCGCTGCAGGAGGTTCTCAGCCAAAGCCACCCCCACCCGCCACGCGGCGGGGGTGGGCAGGGTGCGCGGATCCAGGGAGAAGAAGTTCCGGCCGGTGGGCAGGATGTCGGCATTGCCTCGGGTGGGGGCGCCGCTCTTACCCGGGGCGACGAAACCACCGGCGAGCGCGGTGAGCACGGACTCCATCTCGTCGCTGACGTGCGCCAACCGCGGCAGCAGGTCGTCGATGAGATAGACCAGGGCGGCCTCGACACCGCCATGCCTACAGCCCAGTACCTGCACGGCGGCTTGAGCGGCGGCCTGCGCCGGGTCTTCGGGGGCGCCGGCATCGGGGCCGGAAGCGAGCGGAACCTCTGTTGTCCCCAGGCGGGCGCAGGCGGCGTCGTACACGGCCTCGACCAGGGCGCCACACGCCTCGTTCGCCTGCCGCAGCCGGTCGATACCGGCGACATCACCCAGAGCAGGCAACACGCCAGCGACATCGGGTTCCGTCGCCAACTCCACACCCCAACAGTCGAGTACGGATTCGCGCAGACTCGGCACGTCGCCGTTGGGCAGGCGCAGGAGTTGCACGAGGTATTCCACGACCCGTTCGCGCGGCCCCAGGCCGGGGTTGTCGTCGCCGCGATCACTGGCCACCCGCCCCAGCACGTGCAGCCCGTCGCTGATGGCGTTGTCCGACAGTTCCAGCAGGTAGTGGCGGACGTGGTTGACGAACTCGCTCGGGTTGCCCAGCGCCGACTCGCGGTCGATCTCCAGGTCGACCTGCAGGTCCACCTCCTCGATCGCTTCCCACAACGCTTCGGCCACCCCTTCGGCGGCGGCGGCCGAGCGGGAGGCGGCGTCCGGGTACTCCCGGGCGAGCCGGTCGACCAGGGCGAGTTGGTCATCGAGGGCAGCGTTGCGCATCGGCGGGGTGAGGTGGTCGACCAAGGCGCAGTGGCTGCGTCGCTTGGCCTGGGTACCTTCGCCGGGGTTGTTGACGATGTAGGGGTAGATGTTGGGCAGGTCGGCCAGCGCCAACTCCGGATAGCACTCCTGGGACAAGCCGAGCGCCTTACCCGGCAGCCATTCCAGGCTGCCGTGGGTGCCGACGTGCACCACGGCATGCGCGCCGAAGACGTCGCGCATCCAGCGGTAGTGGGCCAGGTAGTGGTGCGGTGGGGGCAGCACAAGATCGTGCAGGTGCCCCTCGCTGACCTTCTCCAGTTCGCCGCGCGGGGGCTGGATCGTCACGAACACGTTCCCGTTCACGAAGCCCGCGAAGCTCAGCTCCCCCTGGTGCACGAACAACTCCCCGGGCGGAGCGCCCCAGGACTTCGCGAGGCCTTCCTGCACCCGCTGCGGCAGGTCGGCGTTCCACCGCACCGCGGTCGAGGTGTCCGCGTGGGCTTGGGCGCGGGCGTGCATCGCGTCCGGGGTCAACCATCGCTGGTCGCAGGTCAGAGCGTTGAGCATCCGATCCGAAAGTTCGTCGGCGGTGGCGAATTGCTCTGGTACGACATAACCCTCACGTGCCATCCGGGCCAGCAGCAGACGCACACTCTCGAACGAGTCCAGACCCGAGGCGCATCCGATGCGGTCGTTGCGGGGCGGGTGGTGATGGAAGACGACGGCGATACGCCGCTCGTGCGCGGGCAGACGCCGCAGCCGCGCCCAGGCCATGCTCAGGTCGGCCATCGAGTCGACCCGGTCCGGGATGGGCACCAGCCTGGTGATGAGCGCACCAGTGAGCGGATCGAGCATGTCGCTCTCCTTGGTCGCCACGACCCGGGAGATGAGCGCTCCGTCGAACTCCGGATGCGCGGCTTGCACGGCGACGTCCATCGTCGGCATGCCCTGCTGGGTCGCCTCCCATTCGGTGCGCTCACCGGATGAGGTCATGGCTTGCAGGAGCGGGACGCCGAGCCCGGGGAAGACATCCGCCGAGGACGGGTCGACCGCCAACAAGGAGAAGCCCTGCAGGTTGATCACCGCGTCGACCAGGCTGGCCTCGTCGCGGCGGAAAAACCGATTGACGATCGCGCGAGTGCCTGCCGTGCCGCGAACGGCGTCTTCGAAGCGGTGCGCGAACACCGGTATCACTTGAGCGCCGCGCTCCCGCAGTGCACCCACCAACGCTTCTACGTGGGCGATGTTGTCGTTGAGCCAGAAGATCTGAGGAAACAGCAGGCCGATGGTGGGCGTACTCGCCTCCAGGCTGTCCAGGTAGCTCTGCTCAGCAGGGACCCAGCCGGTTTCCGGCAGCCACAGTCCTTCTGTCGGCACCGAGACCGGTGAGGCGACGGGCCCCGCGCTCGTCGCCGACCCGTCAAGGTCTTCCTCACCGGTCGGCTGCGCCTTCCCGCTGCGGCGACGCTGAACGGCTGCGACGACACCGGCCAAGGCAGCGGTGAGGTTGTCGACGCCTCCGACATCGAACAACCGGACCAGCGCCGCCCACGTGCCGTCCTGCAGCCCGTCGCCGTACTCGTGCGCGGTCGGCAGCACCGCGTCGTCGTCACCGGCCGGTTGCAGGTGCAGGTAGGGCCGGTTCGGGTCCCCGCGTTCGGGCAGCAGCTCTGCCAGGTCGGGCCAGGCCGGGCAGCTGGCCATCCCCCCGTGCAGGGACAACACGACGGCATCGCAGGCCAGCGCGGTGGCCACGAAGTCCGCCGCCCCCTCGGCAGTGCCCACCTGCAACCCTGTGCGGGCAGCGATCCGCACGTCGATCCCCGCCTGCTGCAAGCGTCCCTGCACGCTCGCCAGGGTGGCCATCTCCCCGCCGCTGGCGCTGTAGTAACAGATCGACGTCATGATGGCGTCCTTTCGCAGGTAGCGATGGTGCGGTAGATCAGGCACGTCAGGTGGGCGTTGCCCGGCTCGAGACCGGCATCCAGCGCAGCCTCCAGACGGGACGGGCAATCTCCTGGGCAGCGGCCCTGTAGCTCGCATTCCTGGCAGGGACCGGTGAGGTGGACGTCGCGGAACTGGCGCTGCAGCGCTGCCCAGTCGACGTCGCCGACATGTCCGGCAGCCCGCGCCGGGTCGCCCACACTCTGGCTGCACGGGTAGACGGTGCCGTCCGGTGCCACGGCCATGCTCTGCCCGAGGGCGGCATGGCAATACGGTGCGGGAGTTCGCGCCACAGCGTTCGGGTGCGCCCCCGCATCGGGCGCATCGGCCGGCCTGCGCACCTGCACCGTGACGGGGATGGGCGCCGGGCGCAGGGCTCGGCGTACCGTTTCCAGTTCGCGCCAGGTGAACGGCGCCGTGCGCAACCGCGCGATCTGCCGCACCGCGTGATGCAAGTCGGTGATGCCGCGCGCTACTTCCTTCGGATCAGGCAGGAGGTCGTCGCGGCCGCGCGCCGCCCCTTGGGAGACCAGCGGGTCCAGCGCAAGACCGACGACGTTCGGGTAGGCGGCCAGCAGCAAAGCAAGTTCGGCCAACCGCGTCGCGTTGACGGCGCTGAGCACAGCCGTGACCCGCACCGGGATTTCGCGGGCCGCGAGCAGCCCCAGACCGGCGAACGTCTCCCGAGCGTGGCCGCGCACCTGCTCCTGCACTTGAGGTGGGCCATCGATGCTCACCCCGACCTGCACCCGGTACCTGGCCAGCAGATCCAGTACCGGCGGCGTCAACCGGGCAGCGTTGGTCTGAACGGCCACAGTTGCTGGCAGCGCCTCGGCGGCGATGCGCTGGCAGACCTGCTCGATGATCGCCGGGTTCAACGTCGGTTCCCCACCAGCGAACTGCACGTGGAACGGCAACCCGGACTGCGCCGCCAGGTCGAGCGCTGCATGCGCGGTCGCGGGGCTCATCCGGCCGCCGAGCAGACCCCGATAGCAGTACGTGCAATCAAGGTCGCAGGCCCCGGTGGGCCACAGCACTAGAGACCGGATTGGCATAGCGCCTCCCGATCCAGGATGTGTGCGGTCTTCCAATCGCCGCCGGCGCGCGCCGACCACCCCCCGGCCAGCCGGGCCTCGAGTACCGAATCGCAAGTGAGCACTTCCGGGGCAGCATGATCGAGCGGCGGGATCGCCAGCTGCGCGATGTGCGGGGACACCACCGCGACCGCGCTGCGATCTAAGGCTCTGAGCAGCATCAGTTCACGCTCCTGAGCACTCAGGTCATGAGCTGACACGACAATCAGGTCCACCCCGCGCTCGACCAGCGCCAGAGTCGCCTCCGGGTGCCGCCCGTCCCGCAGGTCCACGGCCGCGACCAGCAACGAACCCGCTCGGGCCACAACCGCGTTCTCGGCCCGCTCGGGGCGCCGGCGCCGCCCTGAAACGCAGGCGAACGCGCCCTCGGTGTCGCTGCCGATGACCACCGGCGCAGCGTCGTCGGCCACCTCGCGCCCCGGCGCCACCACGAGAAGCTCCGGCGCATCGGCACCATCACCGCCGGACCGGCCGACCACCACCCGTACCCGCGTACCCGGGCGCGTTCCAGGCTCGCGCTCATCACCAGGGTGTTCTGGTGCGGGTCCACCGGCCAGCGTGGCCCAGGTCTGTGGACGGCGGCCGGACAACGCCTCGGCCCGCTCGCACCACATCCCCTCGGCTAAGGGCATGTCGTGGACGAGGACCTGTGGCGTCGGGGAACTGCGCTCCGCACGGGTGGCGCCCTGCGCGTCGTAGATGGCCGAGCTGGCGCTGCGGGCATCGAACTGTCCGTCGACGCCGGTCCGGTTGGCCACCAACACCGGGATCCCGTTCTCGGCGGCTCTGGCACGCCAGATACGGCGCGGGTCGAGATCCCCACACGGCCAGTTGGACGGCACGAGCAGGGCTTTAGCCCCGCGCAGTCGTAACGCCCGAGCCGGACCGGCGTAGTAGGTGTCGGCGCAGATGAGCAACCCGACCGGGCCCCACGGGGTGTCGATGGGACGTGCCTGAGCCGGTTCCCCACGGCTGGCCCAACGGCTCTCGGCGACGAGCTTGCGGTGATGGCCGGCCAACCCGGTCGGCGAGACGAGCATCGCCGAGTTGAACAGCGAACCGTCCGGGTCGCGCTCCAGGTATCCGGCCGCGCACCACACTCCCAGCCCGGAACACACCTTCTCCAACGCGTCCAGCGTCGGGCCGTGGCGAGGTTCGGCCACGGCTCGGGCTTCCTGCACGCTGCCGAAGCCATATCCCGCGACGGCGAGTTCGGGTGCCAGGACGAGCTGCGCGCCCAGATCTGCGGCGTGCCGCACCGCTTCGATGAGCGCCGCCCGATTCTGCGCCGGCTGACTCCGGTCCGGGGCCAGGTGCGCCAACCCCACCCGCACGTAGTCAGGCTGCGTCATCGGCGTTCCCCATCCGCTGGAGCCATTTCAGGGCCAGCGCGTGAACGTCGGCGAGGTTGCGGTGCTGGCTGGCGCCGTACTCCGGGTGGGTCAGCGTCCACGGCAGCTGCCCGTCGGTGATGCTCAACCGCACTTCGGCACCGCTGTCCTGGACCGGGTCGGAGCGCTCCGTTCCGTACTCGGCTGGGCGACCGACGTCATACCCGGCGCGGCGCAGGCACCGCTCACCCAACGCCGCTTTCATTCCGACGCCGTCGACGACGGCGCGCGGCCGCCCAGTCGAGTCGGCCTGGAAGGTGAGCGTGGCCAGATCGAAGTGCACACCCGGCGCCGCGAACGGAGCAGCCAGCAGGCCAGCCTGGGCCAGATCCTCCGGTCCGCCGACGTGTAGTTCTTCGCTGCGCCCCGCGACCCAGACCTCGTCGGCGTAGGACAGGATCGCTTCGATGTCGTGGGTGCACACGATGACGGCGATGCCGCGTTCGCGGCTGATCCGCCGTGTCAGTTCCAGCACCGAGACCCGTCCGGGTGGGTCCAGGAAGGCCGTCGGTTCGTCCAGGAGCATGACCTGCGGCTCTTGAGCCAGCGCCCGGGCGATCATCACCCGCTGGCGCTGCCCGTCCGACAACTCTGCGAGTTCCTGCTCGGCAAGGTGCTCGGCACTCACCGCGGCCAAGGCGTCAGCGATGATCTGCCGGTCGTGCTCGTGCAGCCTGCCGGTCAGGGACGAGTGCGGGTGCCGCCCGAGCCCGACGACGTCGCGGGCCAGCAGCCGCCCGGGGTCGAAGCGGTCGGTCAGGACGGCCGCCAGGAGCTGGGCCAGCTCACGCCGCTTCATCCCGGCCACGTCGCGACCGGCGATCTCCACCCGCCCACCGAGCATCGGCTGTAGCCCGGCAATCGAGCGCAGCAGGGTGCTCTTGCCTGCGCCGTTCGGGCCGACCAGGCCGATGAGTTGGCCTGCCTCGACACTGGCGTGCACGTCGGAGAGGACCACGTGCGCCGATCCGCGCCCGCCCGGGTAACCGACGGCGACCTCGTGCAATGCCAACAACGGGCCGTGTTGCTGCAGCGGGCGGCTCATGTGTTCATCCCCCGGTGTCGGCGGAGCAGAATGTAGATGACCACGGGCGCCCCGAACGCGGCGTTGACAGCGTTCAGCGGCAGCACCCCATCGCCGGGGAGACCGGCAGCGACATCAGCGGCCAGCGCCAACGACGCGCCGATGAGGGCGCACCCCGGCAGCAGGATGCGGTGATCGGAGGTGGCGAAGTAGCCGCGGGCAAGGTGCGGGATGGCGATCCCGAGGAAGCCGATCGGCCCACAGAACGCGGTGGCGCTGCCCGCGAGGATGGCGCTGCTGAGCACGATGGCGCCCCGCACCAGGTGCAGGTTCATCCCCATCGTCTGTGCGTACCGGTCTCCCAAGAGCAGAGCGTTGAGCCATTTGGCCAGCAGCATCGTGAACGCGACCCCGATGAGCAGCACCGGGCCCAGCACGCGCAGGTTCGGCCAGGTCACTCCGTGGTAGCTGCCGAAACCCCAGCGCACGTACTGCGCCACCAGTTCCGGGGTGGCACCGGCCAGCAACACCGTGACGGCGGCGGAGACGAGGTAGCCGATCATCACCCCGAGCAACAGCAGGGTGTTGGAGGATTTCAGGAATCGTCCGGCGGCCAGGATGAGCAGCATCACCAGCGCTGAACCGAACGACGAAGCCAGGATGAGTCCCAGGTCCCCGCTGAGGCCCAGACCGGAAGTCAGCGACGCCGCGTACGGTGAGGTACCGGCCAGCAGGACGATGATCGCCACCCCCAGGCCCGCCCCGGAGGACACTCCGAGCACGTACGGGTCGGCGAGAGGGTTGCGGAACAAAGTCTGCATCTGCAGCCCGGTGACACCGAGCGAGGCGCCCACCAGAAGCGCCGTGATGGTGCGTGGGATGCGGATGTCGAACAGCACCGTCCGCACGACCGCGGGCGCTTCACCGCCGGTGATCGCGGCCAGCAGTTGCTCGGGCGGAATGCGCAGCGCACCCAAGGTCAGGCCTGCCAGAGCGACCAGCGCGACGATGAGCAGGACCAGGGCGAACCGGGCGGTGAGACGCGCTGTTCGGGTGACGGCCCGGTCCTGCACGGAGGACGTCGAGGCGACGTCCTCCGTGCAGCGCTCCCGGGTCGGAGCAGGTGAGCTCATCCCTTGGGGACCTGCTCGTAGTAGGTGAACTCGTGGTTCGGCATCAGTTCGGGGTGCAGGATCGCCACGAGGTCAGCCAGGACCAGGTCGGGGCGCACCACACCGGACTGCCAGTAGTCGTTACCCCCACCGGGGGTCAGCTTCTTGGAGAAAGTCCAGACGTCGCCGTTCTGCACCGGGGTCAGTTTGCCTAGGCGTGGGTCGTCCTTGATCGGTTCGGCCAGGCTCTCCCACCGCTCGGAATGGGTGGCCCCGATCCAGTACTGCGCCTTGGCGCCCTTGGCGAGCACCACCTCCAGATCGAGCGGTTTGGTGCCGACACCGGCGACGTCCTTGAGGACGTATTCGCCGCCGGCGTCCTTGATCTCGTTGGCGAGGTAGCTGTCGGCGGCGCTGGCGTACCAGGTGCCCTTACTCATCGCCCCGAGCAGAACCGTTGGACGCTCAGTGACGCCTTGGGCCTTGGTCGCCACCGACTGATAGTCGGCCTTGATCTTGCCGTAGACCTCGTTGGCCTGCTTCTCACGGTTGAGCAGGATCGCCTTGAACTTGGTCCATTCCGCCCGGCCCAGCGCGGTTTTCTCCAGCCACTCCGCGTCGGCGATCACCGGGATCTTCAACTCGGCGATCTTGGCGTTCTCCGCACTTGCGGTACCGGAGGTGACGTACACATCCGGCGCCAGGGAGGCGAGTTTCTCGACGTTGACTTCGCCGTTGGCGTTTTTGATGCTCTGGATCTGACCTGAGTCGACGGCGTCCTTGGCGGGCCCCTCAGCGAGCTTCTCGGCCGAGGAGACGGCCACCAGCACGCCCATCCGGTCCAGTAGTTCGTAGGCGGGTACCTGCGTGGTGGAGCCTGCGGCAACCTTCTTGACCGGGACGCTTACCTTGGTCGCTTTGGCGAGTTCGCCCTCCAAGCTCGGTTCGGGCGCACCACATTGAACGAACACATACGACTCCGGCGCAGCCCCCGGCGACGGTTGTGTGACCGTGACGACCTTGTAGGACTTCTTGTATTCGACGCTGATGTTGGTGGCGTCTTCGAACTCCACCTTGTCCGGGAAGTAGTCCTTGGACTCATCGAAGTCGGTGATACAGCCGTCATCGCCTGAACCCTCGGCAGAGGCTGCACCGGTCGAACCGGCGGTGCCGGAGGGGGAGGTACCGCAGGCAGGAATAAGAGCGAGCATCGGCATGAGAACCGCGGCTGCAACGATCGGGCGATTCTTCAGGAGGAGGTCAGGCACGTAAAGCTCCTTGAACGTGCCGACAAAGGATGCGCAGCCGGACGGAGCCTGGCTCCGGGCGACCCGCCCTTCCTTCGAGGGCGTGACATGGTCGGAACCACGAGAAGGCGACCGGACTCATCCCCTTCGTGGGGCATCACCGTTGCGGGACAGTGCCGGAATCTCACCGGCTTCGCTTCTTGTGGGACGCCTGGGCGAGGCGGTCCAGGCAGCGTCAGTCTGGCACGCGCACCTCGCGTGGTCCTCGGCCTAAGGTCCCGCCCGCTACAGGTGATCTCCGTTACGCCCTGACCTGCGCAACAAAGCACATATGCGCAGTTGAGACGGGCGGCACGCACGCAGGCCCCCAGGCGTCAGCGCCTGGGTATGGAGTCGCAGTCTGGCGCGCAGCGCTCAGCGGGTTGTCGTCCAGGCCTGCCACAGGTCGTGGAAGGGGCCGGGGCGGTCGATGAGCTCTGCAGGGGTGCCCGCGTCGACGATACGGCCCTGCGCCATGACGACGATGCGGTCGGCGATGACCGCTTGGCTGAGCCGGTGCGCGACGACGATCGCGCTTCGGCCACGCACCACTTCAGCGGCGGCGCGGTCCAGAACACTCGCCCCGGCGCTGCCAGCCTCGGCGGTGGCTTCGTCGAGCACGACGACCGGCGGGTCGGCGACCAGAATGCGCGCCAGGGCGAGCTGCTGTGCTTGGGCCGCGGTCAACCGCGTCCCGAGGCGGCCCACGATCGTGTCCGCACCCTTGGGCAGTGCCCCGACCCAGTCGGTGGCACCCACCCGTTGCAGCGCGTCCTGCAACCGGCGCTCCGCGTCGCGCTCCTCCAAGCCCCCGGGCAGCGCAAGCAGCACGTCTGCACGCAATGGCCCGCTGAAGGTGTGCACGTCTTGAGAGAGCAGCACCACATCGGGTAATTCAGGGTCGCGTTGGGGTGCCACACCGACGCGCACCGCACCGGTCTGTGGTTCCAGTAGCCCCGCGATCAGCGCCGATAGTGTCGACTTCCCGGCCCCGGAGGCACCGACGAGCGCGACGACCTCAGCGGGAGCCACCGTGAGGTTCACTCCGTCCAGCACCGGGGGGCCGTCGTCGTAGGCGAATGACACGTTCTCGATGCGGATCTCACCGGGAGCCAGAGGGGTCTGCGAGCGGTCGACCTCGACGCGCTCCTCGGGTTTGCCCTCGGCCTCCACCGAGACTGCGGGCGCGAAGTCGATCACGCCGGTGATACGGCGTAGCGCGATGAGCGCGGCCTGGAAGTCGTCGAGGAAAAACAGTACGAAACGGATGGGGCCGAAGAGACGCAACAGGATGAGGATGGCTGCCGTGGTCTCACCCACGGTGACCGAGCCGGAACGGGCCAGGACAATCCCGATCCCGAGCAGCGCCACGATGGTGACGGCCTCGATGAACAGCAGCCACACCGTGAGCACACTGATCAGGCGCCGCCCCCGCAAGCGCGCTTGCACCAGCGCCCAGGATCCGGCCGAGACCGTCGCCGCCCGTTCGGCCTGCATGCCGAACGCCTGCACCGTCTCCAGGCCCTGCACCGTGGTCAGCACGTTCCCGGCGTGGACCGCCGAGGCGGTGCGCTCGGTGACGTAGGCCGCGGAGGCGCGCGGCCAATACCAGCGCACCACGAAGATGTAGCCCACCGCCCCCAGCGCGATGGCGAGCAGGAAGGCCGGATTCGCAACTCCGATCCCGGCGGTGGAGATGATGATGCTGACCGAGGTGGATACCAGCCGGGGCGCCACGATCATCGAGGCTTCCCGTGCCCGCGCGACGTCGTCCCCAACGCGCGCCACCAGATCGGCGGTTCCCACCCGGTCGACCACCGGGTGCGGTAGCCGCAACGCCGAGCGCACGAGGTCCTCGCGCAGCCGGGCTAGGGCAGCAGCGAAGAACCCTGGCGCTGCGGCCAACCCGACCCCACCGGCGATCCCGCCCAATACGACGGAGCCGAGCATGAGCGTGGCTGCCAGCGGCAGCATGTGCAGGCCGTCACCGGCGCTGACCGCGTCGACGACTCGTCCTGCTTGGTGGGGTAGCACCAGATCCAGCAGGGCGGCGGCCGTCATCGCGAGCACCGCCATCACCAGGTAATGCCCGCGTCCTTTGCCGGCCCGCCAGGCCAGCGTCACCGCTCGCCCGGTCGAGGCCAGGGGAAGGCCTGGGGCCGTGGTGTCCTCACTCATGTCAAGGCCTGGACGTAGTCGGGCTCGCTCAACAACTCGCTGTGTCGCCCGCGGCGCAGCACGGAGCCGTTCTCGTCCAACTGCACCACCTCATCTGCCGCCGCAAGGAGTTCCGGTGTCGTCGTGAGCAGCAGGGTGGGTCCTCCCCCGCGGGCCTGCCGCAGTTGGTTGGCGATGCGGGCCGTGGTCACGGCATCGACGTTAGTGGTGGGTTCGTGCAGAACAAGCAGATCAGCGGAGCGATATAACGCTCGGGCCAAAGCGACTCGTTGCCGTTGACCGCCGGATAGTGTGCGGCCTTCGGGGCCGACGCGGGTATCGAGCCCATCGCGTTGGGTGCGGGCCACCTCGTCGCAGGTCGTCGCAGCCAGGACGGCAGCAAGCCGCTGATCACCGGTCGGCCCATCCGGCGGCGGATCGAGGTCATCGCCGAGAGCGGCGGTGTCGGCCGGGGATTCGTAGCCGCAGATATTGGTGCGCAGCGTGCCGTCGAACAGATCCACCTGATGCGGGGGCGCAAGGATCAGCCGCCGTTGCGTCTCGATCCTCAGTTGAGCCAAATCGACCTCGCCCCAATACAGCTGACCGCTCTGGGGTGACTTCCGGCGTGCCAACAGGTCCGCGAGCGCCTCCGCGACGAGACCGGGCGAGAGCACTGCCACCAGCCCGCGCACTTCCAGATCCAGGTCGACGGGCTGTTCCAACCGGCCGGCCAGCGTGACATCGCGCAGCTGCAGGCGGCGGGACTCGGGCTGGTCCTCGCAGCTGCCCTGAGTCAACGCCGGCGGGGTCTCTAGCACGCCGATGACCCGATCGGCCGAGGCCTGGGAGGCACTGAACACCGCAGCCGTGTCGATACCGATGCTGCGCAGTGGCGGCCCCATCGTCTGCGCCAGACCGGCAACGGCGGCGACATCGCCCACGGTGAGTTGACCGGCCAGCCCCAGGTAGGCGGCCAACACGGTCAGCCCCACGATGAAGAATCCGACGACGACGTTCACGCCGGCCGCGTACGCGCCGCGGACGATCCTGGTGCGCAGCGTGGCCGCGAGCGCCCGGTCTCCAACGGCAGCGAAGCGGGTGACGGCCTGGTCTTGGGCCCGCAGGCCTTGCACGACCCGCAGCCCGGCAACGAAATCGGCCGCCGATCCGGAGGCAGCAGCCTCGGCCGTGCGTTCCACCCGGGTGTAGGGCCGGATCGGGCGGATACCGCGCACCGAGACGAACACAATGATCGGCACCGACACGGCGACGACTGCTGCGAGCCGCCAGTCCAGCACGGCAAGGGCGATGATCGAGCCACCCACCGTCACGGCATGTCCAGGCAGGGTCGTGACCGTCGTCATCCCGCGCGAGGTCGCCGGCACGTCCGTGGAGGCGACGCTGACGAGGTCGCCGGGCAGCCGGGCGGGGCCGCCGAGACCGCGTGGGTCCAGGAGCCGGTCGATGAGCGCCAGACGCAGGTCGTGCTGGACCACGCAGGCGCCGACGTCCCCGGACAGCCGTAAGCCGGTGGCGATACAGCGCAGGCCGTACAACACCAGGATCAAGACGCACCAGCCGGCGGCGGCGAGGACATCCCCTGCGACCAGACCGCTGTCGATCGAGCGGCCCACCGCCAAGGGCACGAGCAGCCCGAGTGCACTGGTGAGGATCGATCCAAGGCTGGAGGGGATGAGCCAGCGGCCTCCGCCTCGAATGAGCCGCTTCACCAGGGCGTCACCGTCAGCGATCCCGGCGGTGGGGATGGCGCGCTGCCCCAGCGGGGGAGCATCGGCGGGCACGCGGCCCGGACGCCACACCCTCACGAGACCTCCGAGCATGGCCGTGCGCCAAAGGCCGACCTGAGCGCACGAGCATCACAACTGGCCTCGTTCACCGCCAGGCCGATTCCCTGGAGCGCTTCGTTCGGCGACTCGGCGTGCGAGCTGGGTGTTCCTCGATGGTGTTCAGGGTGCAGCAACGTCACCGTGAGGGCTTCTCGAGGTTGCTTCGCAGTGTCACCGGCTTCATGCGTCGACGACGGGTCGTCGGCTTCAAGTGCTGCTTCTCGGGCTATGCAGTCAAGCACGTCTGCGACCTCGTGGCGGGGTGGGCGGTCGAGCACGACAAACACGTGCAGACCTACGAGCGGGGCGGGGGTCGGCTCTGATTCTCCCTGCCCCGACCCGCGCTCGCACTCCGGCGCCCCACTTTCGCGGGGTCCCTGCTGCGGCAAGGGCAACGGCGCGGCTATCGCCACCACGAACACTCGTAGCGAGGGTCCGTGCCGGTAGGCCAACCCCGCCCGTGCCACATTGCCGTTCACGCGGCGCACCAGCACTTCCTCCGGTTCCCAGCCCAGCAGCCGGGCAACGGTGCGCTCCGGCAGGGTCTGCGGTGAGTTCGGCGGGGTCTGCACGCACTCTTCATGTAGGCAGACCCGGCGTACAACGCCCGTCATCAGTGCGCCGTTCGGGCTGAGTTGGTAGGCACGGCAAGGCTGTTCACAGTCGGCGATGAGCATTCGGCCGACTCGGTGGATGCGCAGCCAGCCGCGCTCTTCGACCAGGTTCGTCACGAGCCGGGTCATCGGGAGCGCCCTTGGTCGTGGGCGATCTGTGGCCTCTGCTGCGCAGGCGCGGTCGTTCTCATGCCGGTCTCTTCTCACCAGGTCCAGAGCGCTTGGGGTCCCGAGCGGGGGACTGAGCGCGGCGGGACCCCGGGACGGGGCCGGAGGAATGGGTGAATCTCAGCCCCGCCCCGGGGCGTCGGGTAGGCCGAAGCGCGTTAGTACGCAGCGGCCGGGCAGGCGCTTTACCTCAGAGAGGCAAACCGAGGCCTGCTGGACGCCGGGGCGTGCGAGCACACCGACGGGACGCGGTGGTGAATGTTCGACATGAGACCTCCCGAAAGCGACTCGGGGGTTGATCGGCCACTGGCCTTCGCGGACAGCATTAGCCGCGAGTGCTGGGGCCGCCTTCCCACGAGGCGACGACTGCAGGGCGCGCTGCACGGCGTGCGACGCACTGGCAGGTCTTCGGACTTGTGGGCGCTGCCGGGCCGGAGATCCAGCTCGGGTTTCTACTGGCCGTCGCTTCCCAGGTGGTCGTTCCCAGTGCTCATGACGGCGTTCGTTCCCACTCACCGCTGCGGGGCAGTCCCGGATTCGCACCGGGTTCCCTCTTGCGACTCCCCGCCGAGGCGGGGAGAACCAGCGCTGCCAGCTTAGCCGTCGGGATCGTCGCAGGTGCTTCATTGACTCCTACCCACAGCGGCGGCGCTGGGTGGCGCGGCCGTCTGCCCCCCCGGGGGTAGCCACTTGGATCAGGTCGGGGGTGGCCGCGACGGGGGGTTGTCGGGGTATTGGCTAAGAGGTCATGGCCTGCCACGCCTGCTCGAATAGTCCCGCTCGCATGGGGCGCAGCCGTTGGGCGAAAAAGTGCGTCGGAACGCCCAGCTTGCAAAAGACCCACTGGTACATCACGCCGTTGGCATCCTAGGTGAGAGACCCTACTCTTAGCTCATGCTGCAGCCCTTGTGCACGACCGTTGCTACCCCCACCGGCGACCTCGCGGTCATCGACCACCCCAGCGACGGGCCCGACATCCTGTGCTTGCACGGCGTCGGGTATTCGGCCGATATGTGGGAGGAGCTGGCCCAGGCGCTGCACGGCAAGGCCCGCGTCGTTTCTTTGGACCTGCGCGGCCACGGCCAGAGCGAAGCGGAACTCACTGAGGCAGAGCAGATCTGGCGTGACCTGCCGATCGTCATCGAGGCCTTGGGCCTCACCGAGCCGGTCCTCGTGGGGCACGATTTCGGCGGGTATTTCGCGGCCGCTGCGGCAGCCACCTGGCCAGAGCTGGCCAGCGGCCTCGTCATCATCGATGGGCCTGTCTCGCTGCCGCGGGACGAAGCCGTCGAATGGTTGGCAACAATCACCGGACCAGAAGTCGTCGACATTCTCGCGGAACGTTTCGGGTTGGGAGTCGGCGGTAACGACCAAACCGACTTCGAAGAATTCTTCGACAAATCCGTCGCACGCGTCGTCGAAGACTGGATGACCCATGAAACGGGTATCGACCATGTCCGCTCGGGCCTGACCCGCTCGATTCGGCGTAGCGGCGACGGCTCCTGGCAGCGCCGCCCCGACCCTGAGGTCATCCGCATCCTGGGTCAGGTCAGCAGCGAGGCCGACGTCTTCTACTCGATCGATATCTACGACCGGCTCTCGTTGCCCATCTTGTTCGTGCAGCCCAGCGACGGCTTGTACGCCGACGCGGCCGAATCCATCCGAACCCTCGTGCAGGGACACCCTGAGCGCACTCTGATCGAATGCCCGGGCGGCAGCCACATCGCTCAGACCGATCCCGAGGCGATCGCGCTGGACATCGTGAACTTCCTGCAGCGGCGCGACGAACTGAGCGGCGGCAACTGAGCGGCGCGCCAGTGGGGCGACCGGTGTCGCCCCACTGCGCGGCTGCGCTCCGGGGTTGCCGGGCGAATCCCACTGGGCGGCGACGGAGGTTGGCTGCGCCGGCCGACCCCGGAGAGGTGACCCGCCACCTGGGCGCACTGGGCGCGAACAGCTGACCCGCCTCGTCCCGCAGCCTGCCGAACTTCTGCCAGCAGGCCCGGCTCAGCCCTCGTCGGCGATCTCCTGAGCGCGAGAACTCAGATCGACCTTGCGGATCTTGCCCGTCGGGGTCATCGGCAGTTGCTCGACGATCTCGATGGTCGGCACCTTGTAGGAGGCCATGTTCTCGCGCGCCCAAGCGTGCAGGTCTTCGGCGGATAGCTGGGCTCCGGGCGTGGTCTGGACGAAGGCGATCGGACGCTGACCGTGGCGCGGGTCGTCGGCCGGGACCACTGCGGCGGTAACCACGTCAGGGTGCGCGGCCAGGAGCATTTCGACTTCGGCCGGGAAGACGCTCATTCCGCTGACCTTGATGAGTTCCTTGTCGCGGCCCAGGTAATGCAGCGCTCCGATCTCGTCGATGAAGCCGTTGTCCCCGGTGCGCAGCCAGCCGTCGATGAGTTGGCGCGTGGTCGCTTCGTCGTTGTTGCGGTACCGGACCAGGACGGAGGGGCTGCGCACAAGGATCTCGCCGGGCTCCCCCAGCGGGCGCGGCTCCAGGGTGATCGGGTCGACCACGGCGATGTCGGTGCCGGGCACCGGCAGCCCGCAGAAGACCGGTTCGGCGAGCAGGTCGGCGTCATTCTCGTGGAAGCCGTACGGCACAACGTCGCAGGTGTGGGTCTCGGTCATCCCGTAGGCCGCCTCACGAAGCACCGAGTGGCTTCCGACGGCCTGCGCCCAGGTTGCACGCACCGCCGGGGTGAGCCGCCGTACGAACGACATCGCCAACGGGTCGACGAGACTGCTCAGGTCCCGCTGGGGCAGGTCGTCGCGGTTCAGCAGGTCCAGGTAGGTCTCGACGGTGCCGACCATGGTGGTCACCTGGTGTTTCTCGATGGCGTCCAGGGCCGTGTCGGCGTCCCAGCGGGCCATGAGCACTCCCGTCCCGCCGGAGACCACCGGCATGAGGATGCCGATGTCTTCCCCGGCGATCCAGAACACGGGAATGAAGCACAGTGAGACGAAAGAGCCGTCGAACTTCTGCCCGCTGGAGGCCAGCGCGGTAGCACCGGTGTAAAGCTTGTTGGCCTGGGTGTGTTCGCAGCCCTTGGGTAGGCCGGAGGTGCCGGAGGTGTAGTTCAGCGAGGCAAGGGCCGTCAGGTCGCCGCGGTCCTCGGGGAACGATTCGGCACCCACGACCTGCGCCCAGCCGGTCGGGTTCATCTGCGCGGGAATCGCCACGGCGGGCTCACCGACGTGGACGTAGCAGGTGACGTTCGAGGCTTGCGCCGCCGGAACGATCTGGGAGGCGAGCGCGCCCAGAGAGACCAGGGCGGTGATCCCGGCGTCGGTGAGTTCATGGGTGAGTTCGGCGCGCTGCAGCAGCGGGTTGACCGGCACGATGACGGCCCCGGCGCGCAGCACCGCGATGAAGGCGGTGACGAACTCCAACCCGTTGGGCAGGTGCAGGCCGACGCGATCGCCCGGTTCAACACCGGCGGCGACGAGCCCGCCCGCGACGCGGCGACTCTGCTCGTCGAGTTGCGCCCAGGTCAGGCTCGCCTCGCCGTAGACAAAGGCGACCTTGTCGGCCCGTTCCTGGGCCCAATGCTCGACGTAGCCGGGCAGGGTGGTCTCCGGCGGCAGCGGGTAGGAAACCTCGTGCGGTGTCCCGGCGGGCCGGTGGGCAGCCTGGCGTCGGCGCAGATCCTCGACGTATGTGCTCAGGTCCATGGGTCTCTCCTTCAGTGGGTGCGCGGGGTCGTTCTGGGCGGTGAGGCTGCGCGTGCGCTCACCAGGTGTCGATGAAGCCGGCGCCGCCCAGGGGCAGACGCGGCGGAAGCGCGGTGGTGATCCAGCGGCGGGTGTCGATGGGGTCGATGACGTCGTCGATCTCGACGACGGCGGCGGCGTTGGCGGCGCGGCCACGCTCGTACAGGTCGGCCAGCAGCTTCTCGAAGAGTTCCTGCCGCGCGACCGGGTCGGCTACGGCGGCGAGCTCTTTGGCGAACCCGAGCCGGACGGCCCCTTCCAGGCCCATCCCGCCGACCTCACCGGTCGGCCAGGACACGGTGGCCGGGCCGGTGGCGAACGAACCGGCCGCCATCGCCATCGCGCCCAGCCCGTACGCCTTGCGCAGCACGACGGTCAGCACGGGGATGCGCAGGTGGGCGCCCAGGACGAACAGCCGCGCGAAATGCCGCACGGTTGCGGTGCGTTCCGCATCCGGCCCGACCATGAACCCGGGGGTGTCGCACAGAGAGACGACGGGCAGCCCGTAGGCGTCGCACAGACGCAGGAACCGGGCGAGTTTGTCGGCGGCGTCGCGGTCCAGAGCTCCGCCGAGATGGCGCGGATTGTTCGCGACGATCCCCAGCGGACGCCCCTCGATTCGGGCGAAGGTGGTGATGATGCCTTGCCCGAACCCGGCCCGCAATTCCAGGACGGAGTCGACGTCGGCGAGCAGATGAATCGCTTCTCGCACGTCGTAGGCGCGCACTCGGTTCTCGGGAACGACGAAGCGCAGGCGACGCTGATCGTGTTCGGCCCAGTCGGCGACCGGACCTTGGGTGTAGGACAGGTAGCGCCGGGCGACCTGCACCGCTTCGGCTTCGTCGGCGACGGCCACGTCGACGACACCGTTGCCGCTCTGCACCTCGATAGGTCCGACCTCTTCGGGGGCGAACGAGCCCAGCCCGCCCCCGGCGATCATCGCTGGGCCGCCCATGCCGATGCTGGAGTTCGCGGTGGCGATGACGACGTCGCAGCATCCCAACAGCGCCGCGTTACCGGCGAAGCAGCGCCCGGCAGCGATGCCCACGGTCGGCACCCGCCCGGACAGGCGCCCCATCGCGGTGAAGGTGGGCACATCCAGCCCGGAGGCGACGGTGGTGTCGGTGTCGCCGGGCCTGCCGCCGCCGCCTTCGGCAAACAGCACCACGGGTAGCCGTTGCTCGTAGGCCAGGTGCAGCAGGCGGTCGGTCTTCTTGTGGTTCAGGTAGCCCTGCGTCCCGGCCAGGACGGTGTAGTCGTAGGCCAGCACGGCGACCCGGCTGGCGTCCGGGCCGAACTCCTGGGATCCGATGCGCCCCACGCCGGTGACGATCCCGTCGGCGGGGGTCGTCGCAATGAGTTCTTCCATCGATTTGCGGCGGCGCTGCGCCGCGACGGCCAACCCGCCGTACTCGATGAGACTGTCGGGGTCCAGGAGGTGTTCCAGGTTCTCGCGGGCGGTGCGCATGCCGATGCCGTGCCGTTTGGCGATGGCGTCCGGGCGCGCCTGGTCCGCGGTGAACGTTTTGCGTTCGCGTAGAGCGTGCAGGTCGGCGCGGACCTCGTCCAGGTCCTGCTCGACGTCGGCGTCGTCTTCGCTGCCCGCGTCGGGGTCGGGGTCGATGCGAACGAGCACCGTTCCTGCCTCGACGGCGTCGCCTGCGTGGCCGCGCGCGTCAGTGACGGTGCCTGCGGCGTCGGCCAGCAGCGGGTGCTCCATCTTCATCGCTTCGACGACGGCGACCACCTGTCCGCGCGTCACGCTCTGCCCAGGGGCGACCGCCAATTCGATGAGGGTGCCGCTTAGCGGGGTGGCGATGACCCCGGCCGCCACCTGCGCGTCCTGGCCCGTCGGGGAGTCCGCACCGGTCTGGGCGGCGGGCAGCAGTTCGGTGAGGTGCTGGTCGACGAAGCGGGTCGTGGCCACCCCGGCGCGCACGTCGGGGTGGGCCAGGATCGCCGACAGCAGACCGGCGTTCGTGGCTACCACGCCGGTGGAAAGCCCAGCCAACGCGCGCCGGGTCTTCTCCAGCGCCGTCGGCAGCAGCGCCGTGGAGTCCGTGCTGTTCTCGGGCAGCCCGGAGGCGCGACCGGTCGTGTGCGTGATGACCTTGGCCAGTAGGGAGTCGAAGTCGGAACCGATCAGGGTTCCCGGTTCGACGCCGGTGTCGACGCGCACCCCCGGCCCGGCTGGCAGCGCCAACGGTTCGAGACGGCCGTGGGCGGGGCGCACCGAACCGTCGAGCAGCAGCGTCTCGGCGTTGACTCGGGCTTGCACGGCCACCCCGCGCGGGGTCGGGATCCGCTCTTGACTGACGTGCAGGTCGGCCAGGGTGGCTCCGGCCGCGACGCGCAGTGAGAGCGCGACCAGGTCCAGGCCGGTCACTTCCTCTGTGACGGTGTGCTCGACCTGCAGCCGGGGGTTGGCTTCGATGAACACGAACTCGCCGGTGGCGACGTCCAGGAGGAACTCGAACGTGCCCAGGCCCCGGTAGTGCTGGGCGCGGGCCATCCGTAGGGCCGCGTCCAGCAGCGCGGTGCGTGTCGATTCCGGTAGGCCGGGCGCGGGGGCGATCTCGATGAGTTTCTGGTGGCGTCGCTGCAGCGAGCAGTCCCGGTCGTGTAGGTGGACGACGGCGCCGGTGCCGTCGCCGAGGACCTGCGCTTCGATGTGGCGGGCGGCGCCGACGAGCCGCTCAAGGTAGACGTCGCCGTTACCGAAGGCCCGCAACGCCTCCGAGGAGGCACGGTCATAGGCCTGCGGCAGCTCGGCGGCGTCGGTGACGACGCGCATCCCGCGACCACCGCCCCCGGCGATGGCTTTGACGACGACCCCCTCGCCGCCGTGTTCGGCGAAGAACGTGTGCGCCTGCTCCAGCGTGGTCGGGCCGGTGGTCGCGGGCAAGACGGGAACCCCGTGTTCGCGGGCCAGGTCGCGAGCGCGGGACTTGTCACCGAAGAGGTCGAGTTGGGCGGGGGTGGGTCCGGCGAAAGCCAGGCCCGCCTGCTCACACGCGGCGGCGAACTGGGCGTTCTCGGACAGGAAGCCGTAGCCGGGAGCGACGATGTCGCACCCGGAGGCGGTCGCCACCTCGACGAGGGCCGGGATCGACAGGTACGCTGCCGCTCCTTCACCGGGCAGCAGGTGCGCTTCGTCGGCGAGGCGGGTGTGGGGAGCGTCGCGTTCAGCGCGGGTGAATACGGCGACGCTGCGCATACCGAGTTCAGCTGCCGCTCGTTCTAGGCGGACGGCGATCTCGCCCCGGTTGGCGATGAAAACGGTGCTCACAGATCTCTCCTGAAGGTTCCACGTGAAACGGCGAACTCGCGGGGTGGCGGCAAGGTCATGGACGGGCGGCGACGCGTACGGGCCGGCGAACTACCCGGGCCTCACCCCCAGCCCCGAGGCGGGCGGTCCCGTCGGCGACCTCGTCCAGGCGTAACCGTTCGGGTCTGCGTTGGTACTGGCCGCGGCCCGCCAGCACGTCGGACAAGTCGGCTGGGGCGGCCAATCGCTGCACGCCGATCTGGTCGAGACCGGCTGGGGAACAGGTGGTCCGAACGGCGCAGCACGTCGCGGGGTTCGCCGAGTTCGTGGATTCGCCGGGCTCTCATGACTCTCCTTCGGCGCCGGGGCGGCCCGGGGCCGGCAGAGGCGGCTTGCCGGTGGGGGTGGGCAGGTCGGGGCGCGTCAGACCCAGGGCATTGGTCCACAGACGGGTCGCGGTGTCGGCGAGCAGGTTCAGGTCGGCGTCGCTCACGGTGCCGTCGGCTTCTGCCAGCGCGTGCACCGCCAGGCGCGAGACCATGCTGGACAGGGCGGAGGCGGCGAGGTCGGCGTCCAGATCGGGGTCGGCCAGGCCGCGTTGTTGCAGGTCACAGATGGAGCGGGCATTGCGTTCGACGAAGACGGCGCGGCGGCGTGCCCGCAGCTCGCGCCAGCGTGGTTCAACGAGTGCCGCCTGGTCCAGCAGGCTGACGATGCGGGCGTGGCGACGGTAGGCGGCCAGGTAGGCGTAGTTGCCAGCGCGGATGACGGCGACGGGGTCGCCGGTGTCTGCCGGCTTGGGCCCGGGGTGCAGGATCTCGTCTTCAACTTCGTGAATGACAGCGTCGAACGCGGCGTCCTTGCTGTCGAAGTAGGTGTAGAAGCTGCCGATGGCGCATCCGGCTTCGGCGGCGATGTCGACGAGGCGCGCCTCAAGGTAGCCGTCGCGTTCGAAGACGCGTCGGGCGGCCGCGACGAGGACTGCTCGGCTGCGTTCGCCGCGCCGGGTGGATGGTTCACGCAGGCGCGCGGGGTCGACCAGGCGGGGTAGGTGCAGGTCGGACGTCATCCGGCGCTCTGTGCGTCGGGCCGGACCAGGCCGGGGTTGTCGAAGTGGACGGCGAGCTCGGCGGCTGTGCTCGCGGCGTCGCGGTGCAGCACTCCGACGATGCCGAGCCTGGCGGCGCCGTCGAGGTTGGCGCGCAGGTCGTCGACCATGACGCAGTCGGTGGGGGCGACACCGAGGCGCTCGCAGGCCAGCTGGTAGATAGCGCGAGAGGGTTTGCGCACTCCTTCGACGCCGGAGATGACGACGGTGTCGGCGATGGCGTTCAGGTCGACCCCCCGGTAGGCGTCACGCCCGAGGGAGTTCGTGACCAGGGCGACGGGGACCCCGCTGGCGCGTACGCGCGCGACGAGGTCGAGCATTTCGTGGTCGAGGCCTAGCCCGCCGAGAACCCGGGCGATGAGGCCGTGCGCGTCGACGTCGGCGCCGTGGCGGCCCAGGGCGTCGGCGTAGGCGGCTTCGAACTCTTCGTCGCTGGCCCGGCCACATTCGTGCGCGACGAACGCGGCCCGCGCCGCTTCGTCGGTGGACAGCAGGCGTAACGGCAGGTCTGCAGGAAGCCCGATCTGGGCGGCGAACGTCGCGAATGCGTCGTGCAGTGACTCGGTGAGCACCCCGCCGTAATCGACGAGCAACGCTGTGCGAGACATCGACGTCCCTCCCAAATTCTTCCGTGGACGTCGGTGCCGCCCGGCACCCACTTTGCCGAATCCGCATTCAGTTTCAAAGCAGTGCTCACCAGTCGGGAAAGTCACCTGCTCCCCAGCCGAGTGATCAGCACGTGGTTTTCGGGGGCCGCTGCCGCTGCAGGAAACCCCCCGCGGACCGTCTTGGGCGGCCTCAACTGAGCGGGCAGCGGCGGCGACGGTCTCCGCACTTTCGTTGACAGCCAACGGGATCGCCGCAAGACTCGCGGGCACCATCACCGATGATCGGAGTTCGCCATGCGACCTGCCCGCGCGCTGACCTTGTCCACGATCGTGGCTACCGGACTCACGCTGGGCCTCGGGGCGGTGAATGCCTCGGCAACCGATGCGACTCCTGCCGGTGAGGGCAAGCACCATCCGCCATCGAGGTTGCAGAACGACTTCGATCACATCGGCGCCCAGGTCCACTCTCTGACGCGAGGCGATCGCACGACCTACTACATCGACGAGGGCACCCCCGGCCAGCGGGTGGTCGTCTTCATCGGGGGCCAGGGCACCAGCCTGGAGTCCTTCCAGCTCACCGAGTTCGCGCGCAGCACGCGGCAACAGCTCGGTCTGCGGGTGATCTCAATTGAACGCAACGGTTTCGGTCAGTCAGCCTTCGACCCCGCCCTTGGCTACGACGACTACGTGTCAGAGGTCCGGTCCGTCCTGGACCACCTCGATGTCGATGAGTTCGTCATCATGGCGATCTCCGGTGGCGGCGCGTACGCGGCACACCTTGCTGCGGCGATGCCGGAGCGGGTCATCTCGGTGCATGCGGCTGCGGCGAGCCCGATGACGCTCCCGACCCGTTCAGCGCCGCGTGGTTGCGAGCAGAGCGTTAAGCAGCGCAATGCGGCCAACGCTCACTGGACTCACAACCCCCTGCTGTGGTGGGCCGTGCCAGGTTCACCCGTTCTGCTCGTGCCGGGCTGGCAAGACCGGGCGTACGCGGACGGGACGCGCTCTTTCTACCTCGGCGGCCAACTGGGTGACCCCAGCGCGCTCAGCCACGAGGGCGCTCTGCCGTGCGGTGCCGAGGCGGTTGCGGACACCAAGAAAATCACTGCCCCGGCGTACCTGTACTGGGGCGGCGCGGACGAGGTGGTGCCGGTGGCTGCGATGAAGGCGTGGCAGGCGGCGCTGCCCAACGTTGCCAAGGCCACGGTCTACCCCGGTGAGGGCCACACGGTGCAGTACCGGCACTGGGACCAGATCCTCGTGGATATGGCTGGCTACAGCGATCACACCGTCGTATGCAAACACGGACAGACGCGACTTCTGCCGGCGAGGAAGGCCAAAGGAGCGCTCAATCACGGTGCGACGCTCGGACTGTGCGCCTGGTCGCAAGCCCACTAACAACCGACTGATGCCAGCCTCGGCGCGCCTCGTGGCGGGGCCCTTCAGCTCAGGGTTGGGCCCGGGTTGCGGCATCAGAGGGCCCTCATGACTCGGCGCAGGCAACGCACGGTGGCTGGTGGCCGACTCCTTCCTGCGGGGGCATCTCCCACATGGGCGTGCCGCGGAGGAAGGCGAGCGCCTCATCAATGTTTTCGGGCAGCCTCAGATGGATGGCGGCTTGGGCGTTGGCGATGATCTCCTCAAGGTGCGGCGGAACTTCCTCTACGCCAGGGTCTTCAGAGGTTTCGATCGCGTACAAGATGACCAGGCGTGCATAACGCCCGTCGCTCTTCTTTCGCACCACACGGCCCAGTCGCTGAATCATCTGTCGTCGCGTCTTACTGGCGCCCAGAATGATGCCCAAGTCCGCATCGGGGATGTCGACCCCCTCATCCAGAATGCGTGGCGCGCTGATGCTGCGAGTCTGGCCACTTCTGAGCAGCTCAAGTCGCTCTTCGCGTTCGTCCCGGCCGAGTTCACCGTGCACAGCGGCACTCTCGCAACCGGCGCGGTTGAGGACCTCGGCCGCCTCAGTAGCGGATGCGGTAGTACCGGTGAACACGATCGTGCCGCCGGAGGCAATGACAGCTGGTGCGAGCGAGTCGAGTGCAGCGACCTTCGCCGCGACCCTGGCCAGCACGTCGCGGCGACGCGCGAACGCGGCAAGGAAGGCACGAGCGCTTGACGCGGCGGGATGATCGTGCTGGTGGTTGAGCTGCTGGGCATACATCAGCACCTCCACAAAGCTGGGCGAATCACCGCCCAGGTTTCCGGCCAGCACCCGCCATGCACGCTTCAAGCCGTCTGAGACGGCGTCGTATTCAGCTCGCTCCGGCGGCGAGAGCGGCACCCCCAATTGGGCAACTCGGAATGGAGCGATCAGTTCCTCGGCCAGCGCACGCTCGTACCCGAGACGGAAACACACACCGTTGAAGTACGGCAGGAGCACATCCGTGTCGCCTTCGTCGCCACGCTCAAACGTCGCAGAAAGGCCCAGACGTTGACTGAAGTTTGGGCGCAGCGCCCACGCGAAGGTTGGGGCGCCGTACCGGTGCGCTTCGTCAGCCACGAGTAGTGCCCGCTCGTCCGGCCATAGCGGGTTCTTGTGGGCCAGGGTCTGCACCGTGTCAACCAGCACGTGCCAGCCCGGGGAACGAGTTGCGTCGGTCGACACTCGCACCCCGGGGAACAGTTCGCGAACTTGAGCTTCCCACTGCGACACGAGACCCTGCGTCGGCGTCATCACGACCACACGCAGCCCATCCATCAGCGCCTCCGCGAGCGCCGCAAGACCGACCCGTGTTTTGCCTGCGCCCGTGACCGCCTCCACAACACCGACCCGATCGGCACGGCGCCACGCCTCGAGCGCCTCCATTTGCCACGGGTATAGGTCCGGCAATTCGATCTCCGGCAAATCTGGGAGGACCGGAGCAGACCCCTCCGTCGACGGCGGCGGCGTGTTCGTCCACGCCTCGAAGGTCTGCTGCGGTGGCGCATCGACTGTCTCTTGTTTCGCCCCAACCTCTTCGGCAGGGAAGTCGGCTTCCGGATCCGGGCCGCTCCGCGCCTGCACGCAGGGAAGCGGCTGTGTGTCTTGTGGCGACAGCACGTCCTCGGTATCCGGTAGCGACGATGACATCACCTCGGGCGTGGGGGGCGTCTCGAACAGCGCCCGAAGGGCGACGAGACGGGCCTGCATGCGCGCAAAAGCGGCCCCTGCCGTCGCGACATCATCGGCGAGTGCACCAATTTCGCGCGCGATCGCGCGACGATCCAGGTCCGCCATCGCTCCCACTCTCTTCAGCTCTCTTCTGGGCTGCCTACTTATCGATCGGCGCCGATCCTGCGAGCACAAGAGGACTGGCGGAATTACTACGCGTCTGCACCGTTCGGCCGACCGGGATAAGAGACGAGTAGGGGTGCCATGTCGGGAAGTTCAAACGGTGACATCGTCACCGCGGC
This sequence comes from Gephyromycinifex aptenodytis, assembly GCF_012277275.1. Taxonomy (GTDB): domain Bacteria; phylum Actinomycetota; class Actinomycetes; order Actinomycetales; family Dermatophilaceae; genus Gephyromycinifex; species Gephyromycinifex aptenodytis. The sequence goes on from NZ_CP051155.1 coordinate 2,204,023, forward strand.
GGTAGCTGCCGTGACGCATGCCTTGGGCCCGGTTGTGGCCGCGGCTGCACCGCAGGACGTACCTGGAGGGTGGCCAGAGCTGTACCGCGGCAGCCTGGGAGTCACGAACGCTGCTGACCCGATGCAAGATCCGGTATTCCTGCTGCGTGTCGTCGCGGAGCACACCAGCGCTTTCTCCGTCGACGACCCCAACGCCTGCCGCCGGGTCGCCGGTCTGGCACGACAGCGGTTCGCCCGGGCGCTCAGCCACGGGGGGCTTGCTGAACCGGGCAAGCTCGTGGAATCCGTCGGGGAGCTCCTCCCCATGTTCGGGGTAGCTGTGCCGTCACCTCTTACAACGGCCCAGGGGCAGGCACCACGCGGCATCAAACCAGCAAGTGAGAGCACAGATCCGGACGGCCTCCCGGCTCCAGAAGTGATGGCGCGCTGGCAGGGCGACCTACTCGATTTGTCCCGGCGCAACCTGCTTATCTCTCTGGGCGAGCACGGGGTACGGGTATTGGTCGATGAGCCGGACCTGGCCGAGGTGGAGAACATCATGGCCGACGGTTTCGAGATCGTCGTGCGTGGCTGGGACGACCTCGACGATGTTGACCTTCAGGGCTTGGGCTGCGCCGACCTTCGCGTCGAAGGCCCCGCTGACCTGAACTCCCGGCTGCGCCGCTCCATGCTCAGTTCAGAGGGAACAGTATTCGCCGACCTCGCTGCGGCGCCCATGCATCAGGCGCTAACGAAGCTACGGAGGCGGGCCCAGATTGTTAACGAGGAATCAGGAGCGAGCCCGCTTTATCTGACAGTGGGAGCCTTGCGGGTGGGGGATCAGTTAGCACCGCTGTTCCTCATCCCCATCGTCATCGAGGGCGGTAGACGCGGCCCGTGGTCTATCCGAATGGAGGCGGGTTCGCAGCCTCGCCTCAACGAGTGTCTCGTGGAGTATCTGCGCCGAAGGGACGGTTTCGCCCCGGGCGCGCTTGTGCGTCCGCGGGCCGACCACGCAGGCATTGATGTCCCGTGGGTAATCGAGGACCTGCGACGTGCGCTCACTCGGCGGCGGTTTCCGTATGAGGTTGTGCCGGACATGCGCATCGTGGCGGTGCGGTACTCCACGATGCGCCTGTGGCGCGACTTGCGCAGCAATAGCGCTGCGCTTTCAGGCAACCCCCTTGTGCACCACCTCATGCAGGGCGACGGTCCGTTCGTGGATCCAGTCCCTGAACCCGTGTCTTCGCATCGCGATGAATATGAGTTGTCCCTGCCCATCCCTGTGGACGGGTCGCAGCTCCGCGCCGTGCGCTGGGCACATGAGGGCCGAACCTTTGTACTGCAGGGACCCCCTGGCACCGGCAAGTCTCAGACGATCGCCAACATCCTGGCTGATGCGGTGGCTTCCGGGCGCCGGGCACTCTTCGTCGCTGAAAAGGATGCGGCGCTCGAGGTCGTTCAACGCCGGCTGGCCGAGGCCGGGCTAGCGCAGCGGTGCTTGGATCTGCGCGCCTCAGATCTGACAGTTGCAAGTATGCGTGAGCACCTGGCTCAGGCGTTGTCCCGACACCCAAGCAATGCTGGTGTGGGCTCGGAAGGGCTCCGGCGCCGGCACCGCCTGCACGTTGACCGTCTGGCGGCGCACCCAGCCGCCCTACTCAACGAGGAGGTGGACAGTTCTGCCTTCGATGGCCAGCTACGCGCACGACAGGTGGCGGCCTACCGGGAATCTGCACAAGCACTTCGGCAGTCGCTGTCCGAAGTTATCAACGGGGTTGGTTTACCCGATCCGGGGCACGACTGGCGAGGGAGCGATCCCCTCTCCCGTTTGCGTCGAGAGCTACGGGTTGCGAACTCTGACAGCGTCCGTGACTTCCTCGCCACCCACACCGACGCGGCTCTATCTGTGACCCCATGTGTTTTGGCGAGTCCCTCCGCAGTCTCACAGCACCTCCCGGCCAGTGGCGCACTGTTTGACCTCGTTGTCTTCGATGAGGCCTCCCAGATAAGGGTTGAGGCGGCGGTCGGCGCGATGGGGCGCGGGAAGGCTGTCGTGATCGTCGGTGATCCGCAACAGATGCCTCCTTCCAGCGCTATCACCGCAGACAACGCCGAGGAAGACGACCTGCAAGAAGAGTCGATCCTGCTGGAAGCGGTACGGGCTGGAGTCCCAGTGCTGTCGTTGTCCTGGCACTATCGCAGCCGCTCTGAGGGATTGGTGGCGTTCTCCAACTCGCGCTACTACGACGGTCAGCTGGCGAGTTTCCCCACTCCACCAAGCGAAGGAGTCGAGTCCGGCGTCACCTTTCGTCGGGTGCCGGGCCGGTACGAAAAAACCCGCGGGTCGAAGACCAAGATGAATCGCGTCGAGGCCGAGTACGTCTTCCACGAGATCGAGCGGCTGCTCGGCGAGGACCCGCGGGCGTCGATCGGTGTTGTCACCTTCAACGCTGCGCAATGTGATGCAATTCTTGATCTCCTCGAAGACAGCCCGTCCCCTTTGGTAGCTGAGGCACTTGAGCGAGAGCGAGAACCGCTGATCGTCAAGGCACTTGAGCATATCCAAGGTGACGAACGCGATCACATCCTCTTCTCCTTGACGCATTCGCTGGATGAATCCGGGCGGCTACCCTCGAACTTCGGCTTGCTGTCACGCGCCGGTGGTGAGCGACGACTCAACGTGGCCATCACCCGGGCGCGCAAGCGGAACGTTTTCTTCGCCTCCTTCGACCCCACGGACATCGACCGCTCCAGTCGAGTCTCGAAGGGACCCGCTCATCTGCGGGAGTACTTGCTGGCGGCCGAGCATGGGCAGCAACCGGTTGCGGCTCGGGCCGCAGCGCCTGAGCCGTGCCGGGCCGATCTTGCCCGGCGTCTGCGCTCCCAGGGGCTGACCGTGCGTGAGGACGTGGGATTGTCGTTGTTCAAGGTCGATCTGGCGGTTCGTCGCGAGGGCCGACTATGGGTGGCGGTGATCCTCGACACCACTGAGTGGGCGGAGCGCCCCTCGGTTGCAGATCGCGATGACGTTCCCTACACCGTTCTTCGGGACTATATGGGTTGGGGCGCAGTCCACCAGGTGTATCGCAATGAGTGGCAAGGCTCCCCGGAGGCTATTGCCGAAACGATCGCTTCATTGGCTGCTGGCTTGCCACTGGAGCCTAAGAGCGTGCACTCACCTGACCCGCCGGCCGGGAATCCACCCACACCCGGCACAGCGACACCTACGCGAGCAGCCGCAGCCGCAGCCGCTGTCCAGCAACAACGGGCGGTTCAGCAGGTGACCGAATCGGTCGCAGTCGGTGGCGTGGTGGTGAGCCGGTTCCGACCCGCACATGAAGAATTCCGCGGACCTAAGGCGGTCATTGAAAGATTGCCCGACCGGGTATGTGTTACGCGCGTTGGAGCGCAATGGCGAGATGTAGCTGCGGCCGAAGGGCCGGTAGCTATCGGGCGCGCAGCGACGATCATCGCGCGGCGCTTTGGCATGAGTCGACTGCACCCCGCCCGGCGGAAAATGATCGTGGCGGCCATACCGAAAGACCTACCCCGCACCCGCGTCGGCGGTGAGGTGTTCATCTGGCCAAGCGACGTGGATCCGCAGTCGTATCAAGGCGTTCGCACCAGCGATCGACCGCACCGCAGGGTCCATGAGATCTCACCCGAAGAGATCGCTAACGCTTTTCGTCTCGCGCTCGCTGAGAACAGTGGCCGCTGCACTCAAGGTGAGCTGCTCCGAAGCGTGAGCATGACATTCGGCTTCGGACGCCTGGGGCATGTTGTGCAAGCAGGTCTCGTCAAAGCCCTGGAGACGCGCCTTATCCGCCCAGGAGTTGTGAATCGTGTCGGGGAGGAGATTTACGCCGTTGCTACCCCCAGCAAAATTGACTCTGTGTGGGCACATCAGCCACTTGTAAGACAGGGATAGCCCAGCTTCAAAGCTCCGGCGGGCCTGCCTCGCCCCACTGCCCGTCTGTTCCGACTACTGCCCTGGCCCTGCGCGATCGTGATCAGGGATGACCCTCACTCGGCCTGCACTCGTTGTTTGGAGCCGGCTTCGTAGCGTCGGTTGGTCAGGTAGCTGTGTAGGTAGTCGTCGGCGAGTAGACGCGGGATTTGGTGGCGGTGTTGGGGTGAGGGGTCAAAGGCGAGGACTGTCCGGCCCTGCACCTGCGCCAGGGGGATGTTGTAGTCCGGGTAGGCCTGGACGAAGGTGACGAGTTTGTCGGTGGTCAGGTTCGCCCTGTAGTCGGGGTCGTTCTCGATGAGACGGGCGATCGCCGCCATCTTGGCGCGCATGGTTGGGTCGTCCATCACGGCCGCTTCCAGGTCGGGGTAGCCGTCGATGGCGATGTCTTTCGTCACCTGCTTCAAGGTCTTTCTCGCCATGTGGCGGGCTTTGCGGTCGGCCTGCAGTTTGGTATGGATCAGCGACACGGTCGTGAACAGGGCGTGGCCGCCGCAGGTGTACACGTCGAATCGCGGCTCGTAGTAAAGGATGTCGCCGTCAACCCGGCGGTAGACGCCGTCGCGGGGCAGCAGCGGGATCGCGCGGGCGCGGCGGGTCGCGATCCCGGGGCCTTTCATCCGGTAGGCGACGATCCGAGCCGCACCAGACCCGATGATGTGCGCCATCGCCAGCACCGAAGCGCTTTCGCTGTCACCGGTGTCGAAGCCGACGTCGCCGCCGCGCACCACTTCATCCAGGGCCGCCAACTCCGGGATGTCTTCCAGCGCCTCGACGAGCACTTGGCCGGAGTCCGTCTGGTAGGAGGGGTCGTAGGCCAGGAACTGTTTCTCGGCGAGCGCCGCTGCCGCGCCCGCCACGTCGCTGGCGACCTCGGCCGCCAGTCCGTTGTCGAGGTCGAACCGCGTCACCTGCGCGTCGGCCAGCGTGCCGCCCCGGATGACGAAGTTGCCGGCCACGGCAGCTGCCGACTGTTTCTCGCTGGCCGCAGCCAGGAGTTCCCGCGCCTTCTCGGTGTTCACCTGGTCCTCCCCAGTTGGATCGCGACGCCCTCACCGAGGTGACGCCATTCCACCTCGCCCTGCTGGGGGATCCGGTGGCGTTTGGTGAGCAGCATCGTGATGGCGCCACTGTCTTCGGTGACTTCGTACAGCCGGTAGCCGAGCAGCGCCAAGGTGGGATTGAGGTGGTAGAGCCCGGCCCGCACATAGATCAGGGACATCAGGGCCAGCAACGCCAGGGTCGCCCACAGTGTGGTGGCCGGTGTCGGGCCGAACAGGGCGACGACGATCGGCATCAAGTACGTCGAGGTGAAGCCGATAACGCTCTCATCGGCGCGCTTCACCCCGGCGGTCTGGACGCGGTGCACCTGGACCTGCGCTAGCGAACGCAGCACCACCAGCAGCAGCCCGGCCGCCGCGACACAGCCCGCCAACAAGACCCACCCAACACGCCCCAGATCCTCCAGGCGAAGCAGCGTGAGGATGAAGACAAGCGGAGCGAAGGCCGAGCACAACAGCCCCGCACCCACCACCTGTTTCATGCGCCGATCCTAGGGTGGCCCACCGACAGCAGGACCGCCATCACGACACCGGTTCCCTTGACTGCCTGGCGCGCCCGCACCGGGGATCCGGTACCCCCGACAGCCGCGACGGGGTGACTGATCGGCATCCGGCCACTCAACCGGCCCATGATCGAAGGCCCCCAAACAGCGCTGCGCAGTCATCTAGTTTGTGCCCCAACTATTTGTGTGCGAATGTTCGAGCATCAGCCGCCCACCCCAGGGAGTGCACGTGAGTACTTTGTTCAGCCCGCTGCGCGTCGGAGCCTTCGAGGCTCCCAACCGCATCGTCATGGCCCCGCTCACCCGCAACCGTGCAGGTGAGGGGATGGCGCCCACCGAGCTCAACGCCGAGTACTACGCGCAGCGAGCGGGCGCCGGATTCATCGTCGCTGAGGGCACCCAGCCCAGCGCCGTTGGTCAGGGCTACCTGAACACTCCCGGGATTCATTCACCCGAACAGGTCGCCGGGTGGCGCCTGGTCGCTGACGCGGTGCACAAACGCGGCGGACGGATCGTCGTGCAACTCATGCACGCCGGGCGCATCGCCCACCCCGACAACAAGGGCGGCCTGGAATCAGTGGCGCCCAGCGCTATCGCCGCCCCAGGCACGATCATGACCCGGGGCGGTGCGCAGCCGATGCCGACACCACGAGCGCTGAAGACCGAGGAGCTTGCTGGCATTGTCGAGGACTTCGTGCACGCTGCTCGCTGTGCCCGCCAAGCCGGGCTCGACGGGGTGGAGATCCACGCCGCCAACGGATACCTGCTGCACCAGTTCCTCGCGCCGACGTCCAACGAACGCGACGATGACTACGGCGGCAGCCCGCAGGCGCGGGCGCGGCTCGTCGTCGAGGTCGCCCGTGCCGTCGCGGAAGAGATCGGGGCCGACCGGGTCGGCATCCGCATCTCACCGGAGCACAACATAAAGGGCGCCCTTGAAACCGACCCCGAAGAGACCCTGGCGACGTATACGGCCCTGGTGGAGGGCATCGCCCCGCTCGGACTGGCTTACCTGAGCATCTTGGCCGACCCTGCCTCGCGTCTGACCGCGGACCTGCGGCGTCGCTTCCGCGGCAATGTCGTCCTGAACTCCGGTTTCGGCACGGTGACCAGCCGCGAGGAAGCCTCACTGCTGGTCGCGAGCGGCCTGGCAGACCTGGTGGCCGTCGGCCGACCGTTCCTGGCCAACCCGGACCTGGCGCGCCGCTGGGAGCTCGGCGCTGACCTCAACGAACCGGACCCGGCAACGTTCTACGGCGGCGGGGCCCGCGGCTACACCGACTACCCGGCGCTGGGCTGACAGCTGTGGCTGGGGCAGCAAACGGTGAGACTCGACACGGGCGCAATCCGGTGGTGACCGGCACGCCCGCACTCGAGAAGCAGCTCTGTTTCGCGCTGTACGCCGCTTCCCGAGCAATGACGAACGCCTACCGGCCCAGCCTGGCGAAGCTGGGGTTGACCTACCCGCAGTTCGTCACGCTGCTCGTGCTGTGGGAACACGACGGGATGTGCGTGGCGGATCTGGCGACCCGGCTCTACCTGGACGCCAGCACGCTGTCCCCCCTGCTCAAACGCCTGCAGGCGATGGGACTCATCGAGCGGCGACGCTGCAGCAGCGACGAACGGCGGGTCACGATCCACCTCACCGACGACGGCTTCGCCCTGGCTGGCCCCGCCACCCAAGCCCAGCGTGACGTCGCCTGCAAACTCAACCTCAACGACGAGGAAGCGGCCACGCTGCGTTCCCTGACTGGGCGGCTCCTGCAGGCCTACGGCCCCACCACAACCGAATAACGACACCGACTGCCCACGTCAGCGGGCGCGGGCTGGCGTGGCGATGCTGAGGTGCCCCGGCACCGCTTCGACTAGCCGCGCGTATTGCCACCCGCCCGCGAGCCTCGCCCGCGAGGCTCGACCTCACAGGAGAGAACACATGACGCAGAACAAGACCGTCCCGACCCGTACCCGCGAAATCCACCTGGCTTCGCGCCCGCACGGAGCCCCCGGCCCGGAGAACTTCCGGCTCGTGCACACCGACCTACCTGAGCTCGCACCGGGCCAGGTGCTCGTGGCCAACACGGTGATGTCGGTGGATCCGTACATGCGCGGACGGATGAACGACGCCAAGTCGTATGTGCCGCCGTTTCAGGTCGGTGCGCCGCTGGATGGTGGCGCGGTCGGCACAGTGATCGCTTCCCGCAGTGAGGAGGTCCCGGTCGGGGCGAGCGTGCTGCACGCGTTGGGGTGGCGTGAGCACGCTGTGCTGCCTGCGGCTTCGGTGCGCGCCGTGGACACCAGCCAGGTCGCGGACAGCGCCTACCTGGGGGTTCTCGGGATGCCGGGGATGACGGCCTACGCGGGGTTGTTGTACGCCGCCGAGATGGTGCCCGGTGACGTCGTTTTCGTCTCTGGTGCTGCCGGAGCTGTCGGGTCGCTGGTAGGGCAGATCGCCCGCTTGAGCGGCGCCTCACGAGTCATCGGTTCGGCTGGTTCTCCGGAGAAGGTTGCTCGCCTGCGTGAGCTGGGGTTCGACGCCGCGCTCAACTACCGCGACGGTTCACTGAGTGAGCAGCTCGGCGCGGCAGCCCCCGACGGGATCGACGTGTATTTCGACAACGTCGGCGGGGACCACCTGGAGGCCGCCATCACCCACCTGCGCACCGACGGGCGCGTCGCGATGTGCGGAGCGATCTCGCAGTACAACGCCACCGAACCGACTTGCGCGCCACGCAACCTGGCGCTCGCCATCGGTAAACGCCTCACCTTGCGCGGCTTCATCGTCGGCAAGTACGCCGAGCAGGTGCGCCCCGAGTTCACCGCGCGCGTGGGCGCCTGGCTCACGCAGGGCGAGATCCAGTGGGATGAAACCGTCCGCGACGGCCTGCAGTCCGCACCCCAGGCCTTCATCGACATGCTGGCCGGCGCTAACACCGGCAAGATGCTCGTCCGCCTCTAAGCGGCCGGCCCGTGGTGGGCGGCCTTGGCGGCGGTGAGGGGTTTCTGGACAGCCAGCCGACCTGGACAACCAGCTGACGGCTCTGATCGCCACTGCAGCACCGGCGTCGTGGCGGCGACCATCTCGCCGTTGGTTTCACGGGAAACATGACAGGCTGGCCGGCATGTCGACGGATCGCTCTGAGATCACCCTCCGCTTTCTCGCATCCCCGACCGACGCAGGCCAGTCCGGTGTCGTCAGTGCCGGCCGCGTCCTTGAGTGGATCGACAAAGCCGGGTACGCGGTTGCGGCCCGCTGGAGTGGCACCTACGCGGTCACTGCCTACGTCGGCAACATCCGGTTCTCCCGCCCGATCGAGGTGGGGCATCTCGTCGAGGTGCGGGCGCGGGTCATCCACACGGGCCGATCGTCGATGCACATCCTTGTCGAGGCGTTCAGCGGTCCGCCGAGCACGGGCGCGCTCGAGGCGGCGTCACACTGCCTCATCCTGTTCGTGTCGGTGGACGACTCTGGCCGATCACAGGCTGTGCGGCCGCTGGTCCCGACGGACGAAGCGGGTCGTCTCCTTCAGGCGTGGGCTCGGCGCCGGGCCGAGGTGCGCGCCGAGATCGAGGCCGCGATGAAGCAGCAGGTGTACTCGGATGCGGGAACCGCCCCCGTCATCACGATGCGGTTTCTCGCTGCGCCGACCGACGTCAACTGGGGCGGCAAGGTGCACGGCGGGATTGTCATGCGCTGGATCGACGAGGCCGCCCACGTGCTCGCGACGTCATGGTCGGGCAACCCGGCCAACGTCGCGATCTTCACCGGCGGTGTGCGCTTCTACCGGCCTCTGCGCATCGGGCACGTCGTCGAGGTGGAAGCGCGTCTGCTGCACACGGGGCGCACGTCGATGCACATCGGTGTGCATGTGCGCTCCGGTGATCCGGCGAACGGCGAGATGGAACTGACAACGTACTGCCGCACGGTGTTCGTCGGGATTGACGAGCAGCGTCGCGCCGTGCCCACGCGCACATGGACGCCGGTGTCCGAGGAGGACATCGCCCTGGACGCGCACGCCCTGGACCTCACCGCCATCCGCGCCCGGCATGAGGGACCTGCAGAGCAGGAGGCCTCGCCGGGGCGGTGACTCCAGGCGACGCCGCCGGATATACCTCCGAGCCGAGCCTCTGCTCACTCGTGCCGCAGCTTCAGCGGCGCAGGGCCCGGTCAGCGTCCACCGATGTGGTCGGGCAGATGACGGACTACCTGGCCAAGTACTCGGACCCGTGCGTGATCGCTGTCCGGCACACCCCTCACGACGAGGGGGAAGCGATCGGCATGCGGGCCGCCAGCCTCACCGCGCTGCTCGCCGCCCTGGGTGGGTTGGCCGCCGACCAGATCGCAGACGACCCGCACCGCGCAAACGCTAGTCCGCAGGGATCAAGCTCCCCGCGACCCACATGATGGTCCTAGAGAAGCAGGGCCGTCGCGAAGACACTGCCCGCGACCAGCACACCGTCAAAGACGCCCGCAGAGCGGGACTGATCGACCGTCACTACCAGGTGAAGCACGTCTCACCCACCGTCGAGCACCTTCTATGGCTCCCCGACCTGGTCAGCCACACCTACCGCCGCTACATCACCCACGGTGAAGACCTCGTCACCCGACTCGACGCCCAGACTGTCACCATCGACCTGCCCGGAACAAAGAGCGACCCCCTGGGTGCCGCAGCATATGTCCAGGGGGTAAGCCGACTGTTCCGCTAGGAAGGGTCGGTCTCTACTCACCGCTAGTCGCTCTCAACGTCCGCCCCGACGCAACCTCCATCGCGGTGCCACCTCACCTCATACGAGGCCCGCCACCGTATCTCACCGAGGACGGGGCAGACCCAGCAGCGTAATGCGTAGGGCCCGGGTGGTAGGGGTGACGCAAGCGTGCGGTCGCGGGGCGTCTAAAGGTCGCCCGTCAGCCTTCCTGGCCCGAACGGTTTGTCGCCTGCTCCAGGGCGCGGTGGAACTCGTCATGCTGGCGCTCGTGTGCCTTCGAGACGACCGCTCCACATCGCGTGCACACTCGCATGTCGTTGCGGGGGAAGCCTGCATAGTCACCGTTCTCATCCATGCGGTTGAGTCTTCCATCCAGGCCCACGGCTGGGTAGGCCTTGCTCTATCTGGTTGGAGAACTGACTAGACGGCCATTGCGACTACCTGAATAGTCAGCCGCGCTGGCTCTCTGGCGTGTTCGAAGTCGAACTCCTCCAATGACTTACGGGCGGGGAAGCGGGCGGCGCGGATGCGGCCTTCCCCGCCGTGGGCTTCCCGGGCAGCGACCTTCCGTTGCAGCTCACAGCTGGTCCCCTCGGCCCTGCTGCTGGCGGCGTGGGCGGCCCGGGATGCGTCGCGCCTGGTCTTCACCTGCTCGGCCCCGATGCTGAGAGGTCGGCGGAGACCAGCCGGCGTAGGGCGAACGACATGACGGGCAGGTAGGGCAGCACCACGAGGCGGGGTCCGGTGATCTCGACCTGGGTGGTGCATCCCGGCTGCACCTGCGAGCGCCCGGGCCCAGCATCGGCGAGCGACCCCGGGTCGAGAACGCGGTGCACGAGGTGCAGGACGATCGGGCCCAGCCGAACCGTCCACGACCAGCGCCGGCGGGCAGCATCCACCTCGTCGACAACGAAAGAGGCGCGGACGACGCCGGCGGCCGTGACACTTCCGGTCGTGCCGGGGTGGATGGTCGGCTCGCTCGCGTTCACTGCGGTGAGGTGGGGCGCCCAGCTCGTCCAACGAGACGGGACGACGTACCGGTCCCACACCTCGTCGGCCGCAACGGGACCCTGCTCAGTCAACGAGGCGGTGAACCGGGACCGATGAGTGTGTGGTGCGGGGATGTGCATGACGCTCTCCTCGTTCGAACGGAGGCTCCGTCGCTGCGGGTCAGCCTTGCAGCGTGAAGGGTGCGGCGATGAGGGCGGGCTTGGCCGAGCAGACGAGCGAGGCGGCGGCCGTCGGTGTCGAGCCCGAAGGCGTCATGACCCTGGATCACCGGACCGGACTTTCTTGTCTGCTCACTTCTGCCGCGGATTCAGCAGCGCAGGGGTTCGCCGCGTCAGCGTGCAGGAATCGGGCGCTGGGCAGGTCCCGGTCAGCGTCCACCGATGTGCTCGGGGATCTCGATCTCGCGTTTGACGATCTTATTGGTGCCGCCCTTGGGTAGGGACTGCGGGAACCAGATCGCGCGGGGCACCTTGAACCCGGCCAGCTGGGCTTTGATGTGGGCGCGCAACTCCGCCTCGCTCGCCTCCTGGCCCTCCTTGAGGACGACGGCGGCCACCACGATCTCACCGCGGCGCAGGTCGGGGACGCCGAGGACGGCGCATTCCGCGACGGCAGGATGCTCGTACAGCACCTCTTCCACCTCCCGGGGGTAGACGTTCTCACCGCCGACGATGACGAGGTCTTTCTTGCGGTCGACGATGGTGAGGAATCCGTCCTCGTCAAGGGTGCCCAGGTCACCGGTGCGCAGCCAGCCCTCTTCGGAGAGCACCGCCGCGGTCGCCTCGGGCGCCCTCCAGTAGCCGCGCATGACGTTGTGGCCGCGGATCGCGACCTCGCCGACCGTGCCGATGCCCACCTCGGCGCCGGTCTCGGGGTCGAGGATGCGCAGTTCGACCCCGGGCAGCGCTGGTCCCACGGTGCCGGGACGACGGCGACCCGGAACGTTGAGCGTCGCCGTCGGGGAGGTCTCCGACAGCCCGTAACCCTCGAGCATGACGACGCCGAAGTGCTCCTCGATCTGATGCAGCAGCTCGACCGGCAGCGGGGCGCCGCTGGAGATGGTCATGCGCAGGGAGCTCAGGTCGAACTCCTGACCGGCGCGGGTGAGCATCTGCAGCAGAGCGGCGTACATGCCCGGGACGGCGAGGAACACTGTGACGTGCTTGCTGCCGACGACGGCCAGCGCCTCACGCGGGTTGAACTGCGGGAGCAGCACCACGTGACTGCCTGAGAGCAGCGGCAGGTTGAGGCAGCAGGTCTGGCCGAAGGAGTGGAACAGGGGCAGCGCACCGAGCAGGACGTCGCGGTCGTTCATGTCCACGAGCCCCTGGTCAACGCGGGCGTTGGTGACGAGGTTGTCGTGGGTGAGCATGGCGCCCTTGGGTTCTCCGGTGGTGCCGGAGGTGTAGAGCAGCACCGCGACGTCGTCATCCTGTTGCGGCACCGCGGCGCCGCGGGCCGGGTCGACGGCCGCGTCCTGCGCTGGGGGGAAGGCCTGGGCGAAGGTGGCGGCATCGATGCTGCAGAGTTCGACACCGGCGGTCTCGGCGGCGTTCTCGACCGAGGTCAACCCCGCCCAGGCGACGACGAGCATCGGGTCCGCGTCCTTGAGGAGCGTGACGATCTCGTGTGGTCGCAGCATCGGGTTGAACGGAACGACGATGCCGCCGGCGCGCGTGATGCCGTAATAGAGATAGGCGAATTCGATGACGTTCGGCAGGGCCAGCGCGACCCGGTCACCGGGTTGCAGACCTTTCGCCGCGAGCGCGGCGGCGACGTCGACGGTGCGGCGCACGAGCTCGGAGTATGAGACCTCCCGGCGGCTGTCACTGAGGGCGATGGCGTCGCCAAACCTGGTGACGCTCTCGGTGAGCATGTCTGTGAGGGTCATGGCGCTCCTTGGGGCCGCGGCGATCCGTTCTCCGAGTCTCCACTACCGGGCTTGCCAAGGTGGTGCTATTCGTGAGCAACGTCACGGGACCGAATGGCTATTACCGGCACAATCCCATGGCTCGAAACCGTTCGCGACGGCCTGGACCCCGCGCCCAGGCTTTCCTCGACATCCTCAGCGGCGCCAACACCGCAAAGAGGTCGTCCGCATCTAAGGCGGCAGGCTAGCGGACGCAGGTCGGCGGCCCTGGTGGATGTCACGGGGTGCGTGCACGTTGCGCCGGACCTTTGATCGCCACCGCATCATCGGCGTCTTGTCAGTGCTCGCCACGAACCTCGCGGCAGCACGTCCGCGATACGTCGCGGAGAACGCTCGAAGCCCAAGACCAGCAGCGATCCGCCGCACCCATTGTCGACAACAGCGCCGGTGGGCCACCCCGAAGAGCGCCCCACCGGGTCTGCTTTATCGGCCCAGGAGACGGGCGAAGAAGCCCTTCTTCTCTTGGTCGGGGTGGCCGGGACACCACTGAGCGGCGGGGACGCCTACTTTGACCTGGTCGACGTGCTGACCGCAGCCGGCCCAGGTGGTTTTACCGCAGGTGCGGCAGGTGACTGCGCGGCACATGTCAGGCTCCCTTCGAGGCTAGAGCGGCGGTAGCTTGCGCCAAGGACGGCGTGCCGCGGGTGTTCCACGGCGCCTTCGCCAAAGCGGAGGCCATCGCGCAGGTGCCGCTGGCACCGGAGTAGAGCAGCCCCGCGCCGATACCACCGGCCAGCCACTTCGCCTTCGGGACCACCGTCGAGGCCAGAACCCCAGTCAACGCGAGCGCGCCGGCCGTTGCTCGCACCTGGCGGTCCATCGCCCAGGTTCGGCCGTTGCCCTGCGTCACCTCTCCACCCCTCTCGGCCCAGCTGCTGATGCCTCCGACCAGCACGTGGATCCGCTCGCCCAAGTTCGGCGCGAGAAGGTCCGCTGCCTGGGTGGCGCGATTGTCGGTGCGGCACACGAGCAGCACCTCGCCGGTGGCAGCACGAGCGATCTGCTCGGCGTGCTGCTGCACGAGGTCCAGGGGAATGTTCACCGAACCCGCCAAGTGCTCGGCGGCGAACTCAGCCGGGGTGCGCACGTCCACGATCGTGGGCGCGTCAGCCTGTGTGAGCCAGATACGGGCCTGTTCGGAGGTGATTCTCTTGGGCTGCGTCATTGAGGGACTGTCCTCTCGGTGGGGGGTCAGGTGAGTCGGGGCCCGGCCTCCCGGGCGTCGTCGAAGGAGTCATCGATGGCGACCACGTGCCGTCCGACGGCACGGAACGTGGCTACCGAACAGTGCTTTTCGGTGGTCAGCACTCCGGTCAATATACCCCCGGGGGTAAATATTGGGAGAGTTGAGCTCCGCCCGTTCCGACCCCTCGCTGCCTGCTCGACCTCAGGCCTCGATGCGCTCGACCTTGCCGACCAGCAGAAGGTAGGAGAGCAGACCGCGCTGCGGTCCGGGCCTAGCAGTCTTCTGGTGACCGACCTGGGGCCTGCCGCGCGACTCAGCGCGCTCGGAGCGGTGTAACACAGCGGAGTAGATGGCGGCGCCTGCACAGACCTAGGCGCCCCCGCGTACCCCAGGAACGACGCGACGAGGCGGGTGGTGTGGTTACGGCTAGCAGCCAGAGGCGCGCCGCCGCTTAGGACGCCGGTGTTCGTGCCAAGCTGCCAGTGTGAGCGGTTCGCAACTCCCGCCGGGGCTCTACGAGGACGTCGTCACCGCGAGGCTCCTCAAGCGGCTCGCGTGCGTGACCGACACACCAGACTTCAACAACATCGACAAGGCCGACCGGACCACCGTATTGGGCCGCCACGTCTCCCAAGCGGTCCATCGCGCCCTCAGCGCGCGCACCCCAGAGCAGCAGGTTGACCTGGTCGCACGCCTCCTGGAGGTCCTTGACGCGCAAGACGAGACGCCCGAGCAAAACCCGCGTCAGCTCTTGAGCCTCGTCGCTCCCCCGCAGCCCGGCCAGCCGACCCGTTCGACGGACCGCCCCAGCACCCCGCTGTCCGACGCCGCCCTCCTCACCAACGCCGCAAGCGACCCGAGCCTGGGCGCCGAGATCCGACGTGAGCTCGCGACCGCCGACGAGGTCGACCTGCTCATCGCTTTCGTCAAGTGGCACGGCGTCCGCACCCTGGAGAAGTCCCTCGCCGAGATCAAGGCACGAGGAGTCCCCTTCCGGATCGTGACCACGACCTACATGGGCGGCACAGAGCGCCGGGCCCTCGACCGCCTGGCCGATAAGTACGGCGCGGACATCCGCATCCAGTACGACGCCCAGCGAACGCGTCTGCACGCCAAGGCCTGGCTGTTCAGGCGCCACACCGGCCTGGACACCGCCTATGTCGGCTCCTCCAACTTGTCCGCGAGCGCCCTCTTGGACGGCGCCGAGTGGAATGTCCGTCTAAGCCGCGTCGCAACCCCGACCCTGCTGCAGAAGTTCGAGGCGACGTTCAACACCTACTGGAGCTCGGACACCTTTCAACCCTACGACCCGCGCGTCCTTGCAGATCGCGACCGGCTTGATGACGCCCTGCGCATCGCCGGCGGCGGCAACAAGCCCCGCACCCGGATCTCACTGTCCGGCCTGCAGGTACGCCCATTTCCATTCCAGGAGGCGATCCTGGAAGCACTCCAGGCCGAGCGCGATCTGCACGAACGGCACCGCAACCTCGTCGTGGCGGCCACCGGTACGGGCAAGACGGTTATGGCGGCTCTGGACTACCAGCGTCTGTGCGGCACCGACAAGCCGAGCCTCTTGTTCGTGGCGCACCGCGCCGAGATCCTCGACCAGTCGCTGCGCACCTACCGAGAGGTGTTGGGCGACAGTAATTTTGGCGAGGCCTACTTCGGCGGTGCGCGGCCCGAGCGCTGGAACCATGTTTTCGCGAGTATCCAGTCCCTAAGCCGGTACGGCGTGCAGCACATCCCCGCAGACGCCTTCGACGTGGTCGTGATCGATGAGTTCCATCACGCCGCGGCGAGCACTTACCGGCGCATCCTCGACCACCTCCAGCCTCGCGAGCTGCTTGGCCTGACCGCGACGCCCGAGCGTGGTGACGGCACCGACGTGCGGTCTTTCTTCGGCGGGCGGACCGCCGCCGAACTGCGCCTCTGGGACGCGATAGAGGCCGACCTGCTCACGCCGTTCCACTATTTCGGCATCCACGACGGCACCGACCTCACCCGCCTCTCTTGGACCCGCGGCCGCTACGACGAGCACGAGCTCGAGGGCGTCTACACCGGCAACGACGCGCGCGCCCGTATCGTGCTCACCCAGGTCCGCGACAAGATCGCCGACCCAGCCCGGATGAAGGCACTGGGCTTCTGCGTCAGCGTCGCGCACGCGCACTACATGACGCGGGTCTTCCGCGAGGCTGGCCTGGAGGCCGTGGCGCTGAGCGGGCAGTCACGGGAAACCCAGCGGCACAACGCGATCGAAGACCTCAGCACCGGGCGGATCCAGGCGATCTTCACCGCGGACCTGTTCAACGAGGGCGTGGACATCCCCGCCGTGGACACCGTCCTCTTCCTGCGCCCGACCGAGAGCATCACGCTGTTCCTCCAGCAGCTCGGACGTGGCCTGCGTGTCCATCCGGACAAGGCTGTGCTCACCGTCCTCGATTTTGTTGGACAGCACCGTGCAGAGTTCCGCCTCGACCTGCGGTTCCGGGCGCTCACCCGCTCAACGCGCAAGGGCTTAGAGCGGGATGTCACCCAGGGATTTCCCTTCCTGCCGCCCGGGTGCCAAATCGTGCTCGACCGTCTCACCCAGGACGCGGTGCTCACCTCGATCAAGACCAACCTCGCGATGAGGATGCCCCAACTGGTCAACGAGTTGCGTGCCCACCCCTCCGACTCGCTGCGCGAGTTCCTCACGGAATCGGGACTCGAGCTGTCCGACGTGGTTCGCTCCGACCGCAGCTTCACCCTCCTGCGGCGCAAGGCCGGCCTGCTCACGACCCCCGAATCCCCGCTTGAGGAGTCGCTGCGCAAGCGGGTCCGGGCTCTCACCCACGTCGATGACCCTGAACGTGCAGCGGTCTACGACCGGCTCCTCCGACTGGACACGTCATATGCGGGTCTTTGCCCTCGGGGCCAGGCTTTTGCGAAGATGCTCTACTTCACCCTCTATCGCACCGGCGGACATGCTTCGTACGACGAAGGGCTCGCCCAGGCCCGCGCGGTGACGACCGTGGCGCAGGAATGTCGCGAGACGATCGCAATCGCCGCCGACCAGACCCGACGACCAGTGCACAGTTCCGCCGGTCCGTTGGCGGCGCTGCCGTTCGTGGTGCACGCGAGCTATCAGCAGGACGAGGTACTCGCAGGCTTGGGCCACGCCCACCTCGGCAGGGTGGCGAGCTCGTTCCGGGAGGGCGTGCTGCACGTCGGCGATTCCCCCGCCGGTCCCGTGGATGCGTTCTTCGTGACGCTCAAGAAGTCGGAGGCGGCCTACTCCCCAACGACGATGTACGCCGACTATCCGATCTCGCCGACGCTGTTCCACTGGGAGTCACAGTCCGGCACGACACTCGCCTCCCCGACTGGGCAGCGGTACCTTTCGGGCACGTCCACGGTGCTGCTGTTCGTGCGGCGAGAGAAGTCCACCGAGTTCGGGACCGCGCCGTACCTTTTCCTGGGGCGGGCGCGCTACGTGTCGCACCACGGCGAGCGACCTATTGCGATCACCTGGCGCCTCGACACTGCGATGCCCGCAGAGCTCTACACCGACACTGCCGTCGCGATGTGACCTTCACCCCCAGCGGTGGCGGCAGGGAAAGCACAGGTCGTCGCCGATGCTGCCCCCGGTAGAGGGGGAATCGACCCACCGATCCGCATTGGCTCATCGAGCCCCTGAAGTCGATTTGATGCGTCCCGCACCAGCTCTCACTAACGGTGCGCTGGGCAGGCCCGGCAGAGCGACGCCCATCAGGGCGACCTGCCAGCGGGCCTCCGAGTCGTCTTGGGCGGCCGCCCCCCGACTCAGGCACGAACAGTGATCATTTACAGGTTCTACGCCTTGCCAACCTGGGAAATGAGAATAATCCGCAATAGGACCCCCGGTGACCTGCGGTTTCTCCACGCGCGAGGCCCACAGAAGGGAGTTGCGGATTATTCTCAATGAAACCGGCGTGCTCAAAAGTCACATTTCGCTGGCTCTGGGTTCCCGAAATGTGACTTATAGGCGTTCTTCGTTCAAAGTAGGCGCGATTCGTTCAAAGTTCGCTGCGTCTCGACAGCAGTGACAACAGCACCTCAGTAACTGGCCGCCATGTTCATGAAGCGGGAGTAGTGGCCCTGGAAGGCGACCGTGATCGTCTTGGTGGGGCCGTTACGGTGCTTGGCGACGATGATGTCGGCCTCGCCCTCACGCGGTGAGTCCTGCT
Source organism: Gephyromycinifex aptenodytis (assembly GCF_012277275.1). Lineage (GTDB taxonomy): Bacteria > Actinomycetota > Actinomycetes > Actinomycetales > Dermatophilaceae > Gephyromycinifex > Gephyromycinifex aptenodytis. Next base: position 2,222,572 of record NZ_CP051155.1, read on the forward strand.
CGTAGACGGACTCGCGATGCAGCAGCATCACCAGGTCGGCGTCCTGCTCGATGGAGTTGTGCACGGCGATGCCGTTGGCGATGAAGTTGTGGGTGCCCAGCACGGTGGCGTCGAAGACTTCCTCCTCGCCGTCGTACTCGACCCCGACAACGACCTCCCACTCCACGTCGTTCACCGCCGCCAGATCAACGTCCTCGCGTTCCAACACCGCCGCGACCTGACGCAGGGTCCCCGCAGAGGTCTCAGAATCCGGCTCGGGCTCAGGGGCGATCACCGAAGCGACGTCCTGCCACAACGGCAACTGCCCCGGCCCCGGCTGCGGCGCCGCCGTCACATCACGCACGATCGTCAGCAGCCGTGCCGCGTCCGGCGCCGCCGGCCCACCGATACCGATCTCCTGCAAGAACCGGCGCTGGGAGTCCACGTCGACGATGTCCAGCATCCACCCCTGCTCGTCGTCGCCGGTAACCACACACGAGACACCGAACCGCAGCAACAACAGCGACAACTTGTCCAGGCGGCGCCGATCCGCAGCGAAGCAGAAGATCTCGCCGCCCGGCCGGTCACTAGAGAGCATCACGCCACCGACCAGCGTCATCACCTCACGGATGAACAACGCGATCTGCCTCTTGGGCAATGCGAACAGGGCCGCCGGGAAGGTCGCTGCCGGGTGCTCACCGCACAACAACGCTGCCGTGCGCACATCCTCATCCGCCCAGGACTCATCCACGTGCGCGGGGGCGCCGACATGCCGCGGCACCGCCACCCGATCCCCACACAGCAACTCGCCCAGGCGGACCCAGCCGTCGTAGCCCAAGAACGGGTGGTTCTCGGTGGCCCGCACCGTTTTACCCGAAGCCAAGCGCAACCGGTACACCGGCTTGACCCCCGTGGAAAAGGCGTGCGTCATGGGCCGGGTCACATACCGCAGCGACTCATCCAACGCCCACACCGGAACGTCCTTCTCACCCGAGGCGACCAGTTCCCCGATAGTGGTTTCCGCGCCGGTGTCGGCCCGCAAGATCCGCGTCTCTGCCACCAGACAACCCGACTCACGCAGGTCGCTGATCTGCGGTTTCTTGTCGGTGCGTTGTTCCGGGCCACGGTTGAGCTGAGAGAGCGCCACCACCGGAACCTCGAGTTCCTTGGCCAACAACTTCAACGCGCGGGAGAACTCCGAAACCTCCTGCTGACGCGACTCAACACGCTTACCCGAGCTCATCAGCTGCAGGTAGTCGATGATGACCAGTCGAAGCCCATGCTTCTGCTTCAACCGTCGGCACTTGGCGCGGATCTCCATCAGCGACATATTCGGCGAGTCGTCGATGAACAGCGGCGCCTCACTGACCTCCCCCATGGTGCGGGCCAGCTTGCTCCAGTCCTCATCACGCATCGTGCCCTTACGCATGTGCTGCAACTGGATGCCCGCCTCGGCGCTGAGCAGACGCATCGTGATCTCGCTGCGGCTCATTTCCAACGAGAACACGACCGCGGTCTGGCCATGCTTGATCGCGGCGGCGCGAGCGATATCCAAGGCCAACGTCGAGTTGTGGGTCGGGATCATCGCGCGGCCCGCGAGGTAGAGGTGGTCGCGTGCCGCCACCTGGATGCAGCGCACCGGGACCGAAGCGACCGGTCGTACCGAGGTGATGAATCGCCCAGCACCTTGACCACGGCCCGCGTGGGCGGCGTGCGCGCCCGCTTTTCGCTGCACCGTGAACACCGGTTCAGCGCTGGTGAAGCTCAACGTGTACGCCGTGGCGCTCTGGGCGTCCTGACTGCGCACCGGCTGCTCAGCGACCGAGCAAGCGCACCCCAGGCCGACGATGAGTTCGTGCAGGTCCGCGGCCAGCCGCGGGCTGGTCGTCGTGAACTGCGCACTGCCCGAAGTCGTGAGCGTGCCCGCGGTGTCCGCCAACCCTGCCAGTAACGCCCGGCGCGCGGGCTGAGCCGCACGAAGATAGGTCGCCGGAATGTGCTTGTCGGGAAGTACCCCGAGCCCGCGCAGCGCCGCACCCACTGCGTCTGGCTCGCGCCCCACCGACGGTTCCGCCGAGGGGCGGTCAGCGCCAGAGGTCGGCGTGGCCGCACCGGCGGGCGCGCCTACCGAAACCAATTGACGGGCCGAGGTGGCCGTTCCCACTTCGGCGTCGGGTGAGGCGGGTCTCGACCCCAGCCCCAAAGCGTATTGCGCAGCGCCGCCCAGCGGCGTCGCGGCATAGCCCTCAGCCCGAATCCCCGCCAACACCTCGGGCTCGACGCTGGTGATCGTGGCCGAGGATGCATCGCCGTCGCCCAGCCACGCCCCCAACGTGTAGGGACCAACCGGCAACTCGACATCATCGAGGTCCAACGCAGCGCTGAGGGACACGCTGTGGTTCGGCTGCCCATCGCCGGCGCGAAGACTCGCCGCGATGTCGGCCGTGGTGCGCACCGCGAGCGCGCCCAGCGATCCGGCCTCGGCTCGCGCCTGGGTAAGCCACAGGTGTTGTTCGTCAGCGATGATCCGCGACCCGTCAGAGAAGCCGACCTCGTAGCAGGGTCGGCCCGTCATGACCGGCGTCGCCGCCACGACGGCAATAGCTCGGCCGTCAGCGCCGAGAACCTCATCACCGACCTGGACCTGCCCCATCGTCGTCCACCCCGTCGGCGTGGGCAGGGGGGTGTCGAGTGCCAACGCCTTACCCATCGCGGGCCGGGCAGCGATGACGACCATCTGACCGCCGTGCAAGCCGTTGGTGAGTTCATCAAGATCGGTGAATCCGGTGGGAACCCCGACCATCTCCCCGGTTGCGCCAGAGGCTTGCTCGATCTCGTCTGCGGTGGCCTCCAGCAACTCACCAAGCAGGTGGTAATCCTCACCGCCGCGCTTGTCAGCCACGGCGTACACCTCAGCCTGGGCAGCGTTGACGATCTCCTCCACGTCGCCGCCGCCAGTGCCGTAGCCCATCTGCACGATGCGGGTGCCCGCGTCGACAAGCCGGCGCAGCACCGCCCGCTCCGCGACGATCTGCGCGTAGTAGCCGGCGTTGGCCGCCGTGGGCACCGCGGAAATGAGTTGGTGCAGGTAGGACTGGCCACCAACCCGGGTCAGGTCGCCGCGCTTGGTCAGCTCATCGGCCACGGTGATCGCATCGGCTGGTTCACCGCGTCCGTACAGGTCGAGGATCGCGTCGTACACCAGCTCGTGGGCCGGGCGGTAGAAATCAACCCCCCGCAGCACCTCGATGCAGTCGGCGATGGCGTCCTTGGAAAGCATCATGCCGCCGAGCACGCTTTGCTCGGCGTTGACGTCCTGCGGCGGCAGGCGATCGTCCACAGCCTCGGAAACCGACTGCAAGGGACCCTCGAAATCCGATCTGTCGACCCTCGCGAGCGACATGGATCCCCCTCATTAGCTGTGCACGCTCACCCCATGGCCCGGAGCAAGTCCCTACATTCCCATTGACTCCCGACAACGATTCCGGCCCTGCGGCAAGCTCATCGAGCGGTGTCGACTCACGCTAGGCGCCCAAGTCACCCGTCCACAAACGAGCGTTGTGGACAGACTGGGGACAGTGTGTGGACGACGCGGTGGAGAAGTTCCACATCCTGTGGATGAGCCTGGGGATAACAGGGGGAAAAGTGCGGGCACAGCCCTCTGATCAGCACAGATGCAAAACGGGGAAGAAACTTTCGAGAGTCTCACCACGTGACCCAAGACCTCTCCGGGGTCGCTCCACACTCACAGGGTGTGCTTTTTGACCCTTGTTGACCCGCATCAGGGCCGATCTTGACGGTCGTCCGCCCAAAAGGGGCGAGCAGGGTGGACGAATCAGTCATCCCGGTCAGCGGCCCACCTCGACCAAGCCGCATCGCGACCCCATACCGGTGCTCAGAATGTGGACGCCCGCTAGATGCGCCGCACGAGCACCGCGCTGGGTCACCCGCCTGGCCAACCCCGCCGGATCGGTCCCGCTAGTCCATTGCGCAATAAACGAGTTAGCCTGTAGTACATGGTCATTCGCTCCGCTGCGGTCTCAGCCCTGGTTGCCGCGCTGCAGGGGGAAATGCGCCAGCTCAAGACCACCAAGCGCAGCGGACGGCCACGAAACCACTCTGGTCAGGTCCCCATGATCGGCAGTTCCTCAGCGATACGGGTCATCAACCGCCTCGTTGGAGCGGTTCCGCTCGCCACTCGGGAGGAGTGGGAGCAAGCCATCCTCGAACTGTGGAACAACCCCCAGCACAGCGAGGAATTGTGTGCCGCCATCGGGGTGCTGTGGCACCCCCGTTACCGGCACTGGGCAGGGCAACCCTGTTCAATGGCCGTGTATCGGAAACTCCTTCTGCAATCACCCAGCGCTGAGTGCGTCGACGCCATCACCACTCGCGGTGTCTCCCTAGCTCTGGCCCATCATCCCGACACGGAGACCGGCCTGGTGCGCTCCTGGGCGTTGGCTAACAATCCACGCCTGCGACGGGCGGCGATCCGGGCTCAACACCGCCGCCGAATGGCCACCGACACCCGTCTTCTGTTGAACTGCATCGTGCCTAATCTCGCTGATCGCAATCCCCTCGTCCGATCCGCCATAGCCCCCGCCCTGATCGATTACGGACGTAGCGGAGACCCGGCCCGGTTATGGGTGCTCGATACCTTGCAGGAGTTGGCGCCCCGACTTCCGCACCGCGTCATCGAAGCCGTGCACTGCCGCCTTCCGGCACCAGCGCTCAACCCGTGAGCAACGACGACACCGCCCGACAGGTTCGGCGTCTGGCCATCCCGGCCTTCCTCACGCTCATCGCCGAACCCCTCTTCCTGCTCGCCGACACCGCCATCATCGGACATCTCGGCACCACCCCGCTGGCGGGGCTCGCCGTGGCCAGCGCCATCCTGCTCACGGCCACCGGGATCTTCGTCTTCCTCGCCTACGGCACTACCGCGTTAGTCTCACGTCGGCTGGGCTCCGGCTCCACCAGTGGGGCGCTGGCCGCGGGCATCGACGGGCTATGGCTCTCCCTCATCCTGGGAGCGTGCAGCGGGCTGGTGCTGCGGATGGCGGCGGTGCCGCTCACGGCCGCGTTTGACGCCTCGCCGGCAGCCGCTGAGCAGGCCGTGCTGTACCTACAGATCTCCGCCTATGGCGTCCCCTCCATGCTGGCCGTACTCGCCCTCACCGGGGTGCTGCGAGGTCTGCAAGATACGAAAACCCCGTTCGTGGCTTCCGTGGCGGCGTTCGGCTCCAACATCGTTCTCAACTTCGTCCTCGTCTACGGCCTGGAGCTGGGGATCGCGGGGTCGGCCTGGGGCACAGTGATCGCGCAGACCGGCATGGCCCTGGGGCTTGGGCTGATCGTGCTGCAGCGGGCGCGTGCGCTGAAGGCTCCGCTGCGCCCGCACCCCGCGGGCATTCTGCACGCCGCCGCCGGAGGGATCCCCCTTCTCGTACGCACCCTGGCGCTTCGTGGTGTGTTGCTGCTGACGACATGGATCGCCGCCACCTACGGCGAAGTTCCGCTGGCCGCCTACCAGGTGTCGTCCACCATCTGGAGCTTCCTGGTGTTCGCTCTTGACGCGCTGGCCATCGCGGCGCAGGCCCTTACCGGACGGGCCCTGGGAGCAGGCGACACGGAGGGAACCCGCGAAATGACGGCCCTGATGACGCGCTGGGGGCGCTGGCTGGGAGTGGCGCTCGGGCTGCTGCTGGCAATCGCCGCCCCGTTCCTGCCCGTGCTGTTCACCACCGACCCCGCAGTCCGTTCCGCGCTCACGGTAGCGCTGCTGGTGATCGCTCTCGGGCAACCCATCGCAGCCCATGCGTTCGTGCTCGACGGGGTACTCATCGGCGCCGGCGACGCCCGCTGGCTCGCCTGGGCGCAGGTGGCACTACTCGTGGCCTACATACCCGTCATCGGCATTCTGGCCGGGGCGAAGGTGCCCATTGTGGCCGCGGGCGACGGTGCTGCCCTGGCAGCCCTGTGGGTTGGCTTCCTGGCTTTCATGGCGATGCGGGCGTTCCTTCTCGATCGACGGGCCCGGACCGACGCCTGGCTCGTCACCGGGATGGCCTGACCCCACCCCTGCCCCTTCGCGAGCCGTCACTAGGCACTGACGGCTCGCCGCCTAAACCCCGCGAGCCGTCACTTTTCAGTGACGGCTCGCGGGGAATGACGGGGCGTGAGCGACGGCTCGCCGGGGGTCACTGTGTTGCTTGCGGGATCTCCGTCATCTGGACAACGCGGCCCTCGCGGCGGGAAAGGTCGCAGGCCTGGGCCATCCGCAGCGCCTGCACCCCGTCGAAGACGGTGCACGGAGAAGGCCGCTTCCCCGCAGCAACCTCAGTGAAGGCGGTGAGTTCACGCTGATAGGCGGGCAGGAAGCGGTCCATGAAGTTCACTACCCGCGGTCCGGGCGGGAACTGCACGCCCTCCTGCGCCGAGGTCAGCGCCAACGAATCATCCAGCCCCACCGCCAGATCCCCGGTGGAGCCCAGCACCTCCATGCGCACGTCATGACCGAAGGCGTTGTGCCGGGTGGCGGAGAAGGTAACTAGCGTTCCGTCTTCAAGGACGAACACCCCAGCGCCGGTGTCGATGTCGTCAGCCTCAGCGATATAGTCCGCGCCCTTGTTGGCGCCGGCCGCGTAAGCGGTGCGCACCTCTTGATTGGTGACGAACCGGATGATGTCGAAGTCGTGGATGCTGCAGTCCCGGAACAGACCACCCGAGGCGCGCACGTACTCCGGCGGCGGCGGGGCGGTGTCCAGGGTCATTGCCCGAACGGTGTGGATGAATCCCAATTCGCCCTGCTCCACAGCCTGCTGCACCCGCATATAGCCGACGTCGAAGCGGCGCTGGAAGCCGATGTGAATCGGCACGGTGCTGGCTTTTTCTACCTCTAGCAAGGACAACGCGGCTTCCAGGCTCGCAGCCACCGGTTTCTCGCAGAAAGTCGGTATGCCGGCCGCCACACTCGCTCGAATGAGAGCCTCGTGCGTCGTCGTCGGGGTGGCGATGACCAGCCCGTCCAGCCCGGCATCGAGCAGCGCATCCACGTCATCGACAGCCCGGACCCCCAGCTGCGTGGCCACGTCCCTGGCCGCGACAGCGTTGGCATCGGCCAACACGAGCTCGCTTACCGCATCCACACCCGTCAAGGTCTTTGCGTGGTAGGCACCGATCCGTCCGGTGCCCGCGATTCCAATCCGCATAGCCAGGCCTCCTCGCCACTTTGATACGACAATCTAACATGGTGCGGGGAGCTATGGCAGTGCCGGAACGAGGAAAGGGGCGGCATCTTCGCAATGAAGATGCCGCCCCTTTCGCAGCGCTAGGCGCTGATATCTCAGCCGGCGGAGACAGACAGCTTGACGGTGGCCTGCACCTCGGGGTGCAGCTTCACCGTGGCTTGGTAGTCGCCGGTGGCCTTGATCGGAGCCGCGAACTCGACCGTGCGACGGTCGATCTTCACACCCGAGGTCTCCGCCGCGTTCGCGACGTCGGCCGGGGTGATGGCGCCGAACAGACGACCATTTGCGCTCGCGTGCGCCTTGATGCGCAGCACACGCGACTCGAGCTGGCCTTTAACGCCCTTGGCGTCTTCCAGCGACGCGATCGCACGAGCCTCGCGGCCCTTCTGGATCGCCTCGACCTGCTTCTGACCGCCCTTGGTCCAGGGGGTCGCCAGACCGCGCGGGATGAGGAAGTTACGACCGTAGCCGTCCTTGACCTCGACGATGTCGCCGGCAGAACCGAGACCCGACACCTCATTGGTGAGAATCAACTTCATGATGCTTGCTCCTTCTCGCTGGTGGTGGGTCGGACTCAGCGAGCCGAGCTGGAGTAGGGCAGCAGGGCCATCTCGCGGGCGTTCTTAACAGCCTTGGCGATGAGGCGCTGCTCCTGGACAGAAACACCGGTCACACGGCGAGCGCGGATCTTGCCGCGGTCGGAGATGAACTTACGCAGCAGGTTGATGTCCTTGTAATCGATGTTCTCGATCTTTGCTGCCTTGAGCGGGTTGGCCTTTTTCTTGGGCTTGCGCACAACGGGCTTGGCCATCGTGGTGCTCTCCTCGTCTGTGAGAGCCCGGAGTGGGTGCTCCGGGATGGGTCGGTGATGCGAATCCCGCAGGATTCGAGGTTGAGGTGCGCAGAAGCGCCCTCAGAGAGTGATGCCGATGAGATCAGAACGGAGGTTCGTCGTAGGAGGGGGCGTTACCCCACCCGGGAGCCCCACCGCTCTGCTGGCCGCCGCCACCGGCCGGGCCGGTCGCCCACGGGTCAGCGTCCGGGCGGGCTGCCCCACCTGGTGCGCCGCCGTAACCGCCGCCTTGCTGGCCGCCGCCGGAGAAGCCGCCACCCCCCTGGCCGCCACCGCCGCCGCCGGAGAAGCCGCCACCGCCACCGCCGCCACGAGAGGTCTTGTTGACCTTCGCGGTGGCATACCGAAGCGAGGGGCCGATCTCGTCGACCTCCAGCTCGATGACGGTGCGCTTCTCGCCCTCTTTTGTTTCGTAAGAGCGGGAGCGAAGACGACCACTGACGATGACGCGCGCGCCGCGTTGCAGCGACTCGGCGACATTCTCGGCCATGTCACGCCAGGCCGAGCACGACAGGAACAGCGCCTCGCCGTCCTTCCATTCGTTCGTCTGACGATCGAACGTTCGCGGTGTTGACGCGACGCGGAAGTTGGCGACGGCAGCACCCGAGGGGGTGAACCGGAGTTCCGGGTCGGCAACCAGGTTGCCGATCACGGTGATGACGGTTTCGCCTGCCATGGACTCGCTCCTGTCTGTGAGGGGTTATCCGAAGCGGATCAGGCCGCGTCGGGGCGGAGCAGCTTGGTGCGAAGCACCTGCTCGCTCAAACCAAGCTGACGGTCGAGCTCCTTGGCGGTGCTCGGCTCGGCAGTGAAGTTGACGACGATGTAAACGCCCTCGGACTTCTTCTTGATGTCGTAGGCCAGACGGCGCCGGCCCATCATGTCGATGTTCTCGACGGTGCCCTTGTCATTCTTGATGACATTGAGGAACCGCTCGAGTGTGGGGGCGACCTGACGGTCGTCAACCTCAGGGTCGAGGATGATCATGAGTTCGTACTGACGCATGCGAGAACCCACCTCCTTCGGTCTGTGCGGTCACGGTCTCTCCGTGACAGGAGGGTTGCGAGCGTCACCGGCACCGCCACCGCAAGCGGAAGAAGAGGGCATGGACCCCCTGCTGACCTGGGCTGCGGACTCGTGCTCAACCACAGGCTCAGGTCGACGTGCCGGATGAACGAGATCAAGAGTATCGGCAGGACGCGCACGGTGCCGAATCAGCCCACAGGGCGGATGGGCAGGACCTCGCCCGCGAGGCAGGCTCCGATCCCGCCGCAGCGGCGTTGGCCGAGCAGTACTGACCGAGTTCGAGTACACGCTGGGCTCGAGTAGGGCACGCCTGGCGAGGGCCCCATGCGTGCCCGTCGCAGGGTCAGGCATCTACGAGCAATTCGTAGCGGTTTTGTGAGCTGCTGAGACACCCATCCAGCAGGGGTGGCGACGGGGTCAGCCGTAAACAGTCCCCGCACCGACAGCCGTGGTCAGCGGGACCCGCTCGCCACCAGCATCTGCCCTGATCCGCCTCAGCGGTAGGAGACGACGATGGCGTCCGGCTCCCCGGTCATCGGGCCCGCGACCTCATCCGGCTCATCTGCCTCCGCGCTCACCCGCAGCCTGCCCTTGGCTCGCGCCGGGCGTTCCAGCGCCGCGCGGGCGGCGGCGAAGGCCAGCCACAACACCCCCAGAATTCGCAACAGGAGGAACAACCCGAACCAGGCCCCCGACATCGAGGGTTGCGCCTGGTCACGGCCGCCCAGGTATAGCCACAGAACGACGAAGTACATCCCCTCGGTGGTCACCCAGACCAGGTGGTCGCGCCAGCGCAAACCTGCCAGTGCGACCAGCGGTAGCAGCCACAACGAGGCCTGCACCGGGAAGGACTTGCCGGTGACGAGCACGATCGCCAGCACAACCAGCGACACTTCGGCCACCGTCGGCCGGTGCCGGGCCGAGAAGGTTAACGCCACTCCGACGGCCAGAGCCAACACCCAACCCAGGGCGGTCAGCACTGTGAGAATCCCGATCTGCAGCGGCCGTTCCCCCAACGTCGCCAGATACCACATGGAACCCAGGCCGGCCTCGCCGGCAACCCAGAGCCGGTAAGCCCCGGTCGGATCCAGATGCAGCAGCAGCGCCCCGGCCAGGCTGATGACGGTTCCGGAAATGAGCGCCCAACCAGCCATGACGGCCCACCTGCCCGCCACGCCTGCGCGCGCCGCCAAGAGCCCGATCACCACGAGGATGAGCACGGGATAGGTACGCGCTGCGATGGCCGCGCCCATCAGCACTCCGGCGGACACCGGGTGGTCGCGGCTCCACAGCCACAACGCCACCGAGGTCAACGTGACTCCCCATAGGTCAGGGGCCACCAGAACCACGAGAATGATCAGCGGGCTCAACGCGACATGCGCCGCATTCCAGGGAGCTGAGCGGCACGTCAGAGTGGTGAGAACAACCAGCGCCACCAGCAACAGCGCCGCCGTCAGCGCCCAACCCAGATACATGCCCTGCTCATGAGAAAACGACGGCCCCACCGGGGTGAGCAGATCGATGAGGCGCAGCAGCAGCGCGGTGCCCATCGGCTGGCCGGCCAGGGCCTCACCGGTAGCGGAGGGCAGGTCCGAATAGCAAGACTTCCAGAAGACGCCCGGCGCGCCCCAACCGTTCTCCAGGCAGTGTCGTTTCTGCACCAGGCCGCCGGCAAGCAGCAGGGTGGCAGCCACGGTGAGAATCCCGGCGATCGGCGCCCAGGGCAGCACCCGCAGACCAGAGCGGGGAGAGGTGCCACCGCGCGGCACGGTGCGGATCTGGGCGTACCGCCCGAGCGGGCCCCCAATGACCTCGCTGGCAGCGGCCACCAAGGGGTCGCGAGAGGGGGCGCCTGTCGCGTCGTGGGGGCTCATACAGCAAGGTTACGGCGCGCTGCTCGTAGTTCTGTTCCCAGCAGCCGGGGTGGGGGCCGCCTTGGCGGCTTGTCCTGCACGCTGATTCGCCGCTGCCTGCGTCTCGGAATCCTCTTGCGGTGCTTGCTCATCCTGCGGCGCCGGTTCAGCGGGCGGGGCTTCTTCGGGGATGTCGCCGCCCTCAGGCGTCTCGCCCTCGGGCTGGGCGGGGTCCTGCGGGATATCGGTGGGACTCCATTCCGGGCTCGGCTCCTCAGACGTGGGTTGCTCCTGCGGCTGCGGCACCCACTCCGGTTCCTCTTGGGGTTGCTCCTCGTAGGTCGGTTCCGGCGGCTGTGCCTTCTCATCCCCGATTCCGGCGCGCGACGGGAAATCGGTCTCGGGAGTGCCGTCGGTGATGTTGCGCATGAACCGGGTCCAGATGTCGACCGGATAGGAGCCACCGGTGACCTCGCCGAACCCGCCGATGCCGCGCATCGGTTGGGCGTTGCCCTCCTCGTCAGGCAGATACATCGCCACCGCTGTGGCCACCTCCGGGGTGAACCCGTCGAACCAGACTGCCCGGTTCTCATCGGTGGTGCCCGTCTTACCGGCCACGGGCCGCCCGAGCCGGCTCGCCCTCTGCGCCGTGCCGCGCTTGACGACCTGCTGCATGGCATCCACCGCGTCGGCGGCGACCTCGGGGCTGATGACCCGGGTGGTGGAAGCGGTCCCGACATAACCGCTGAACCGCCCGTCGACGCTGGTGACGCTGCGAATGAGATACGGCTCGGCCCGGATGCCACCCGCGGCCAGAGTCGCGTATGCATTGGCCATGTCGATCACTCGCGGCGAGGCGGTGCCGAAGACGTTTGCCGCGTTCGGCGCCAGACCCGCTGTGGAGGCGGGCACCCCCAGCGCCACCGCAGCATCCATCGTCGCCTGCGGTCCGACCTTGAGGTTCAGCTCAGCAAAGACCGTGTTCGTCGACTTGGCCGTGGCGGTGCGCAGGTCTTGCCAGCCGTAACTGTGATTGCCGAAGTTCTGTACCCGTCCCGAGTCGTTGCCCCCGCCCTTGAACTCCTCGAAATACCGGGGGCTGGAACCGTCGAAGGTGGTGTGCGTGCTGATGTCCTGCTGCAGCGCGGCGACCAGGGCAAAGATCTTGAAGGTGGAACCGCCCTGCAACTGGGCCTGCGTCGCGGCGCTGTACGGCGCGGTCAACTGGTTGTCCCCGCCGTACAACGCCAGAATCGCGCCGTCGCCGGGCTTGAGAGCGACCAGCCCCACCCGCAGGTTGTCCGCACGCCCCCCGCTCGGGCGTTCCTTGTGCACCGCTTCCACGGCAGCGTTCTGATCCTTCTTCTGGATGGTGGTCGTGATGCGCAGCCCACCAATGTCCACCTGTTCGGGGGTCAGGCCCACCTTTTCCACAAGTTCGTTCTTCACTGCCTGCGTGATGTACCCCGAGGTCCCCGGGCTCGCGGTGCGCCGCTTTTGCGTGATGACCTTCGGGAACTCGGTCTTTTTGCGTTCGGCGGCAGTCAGCCAACCCTGCTGGAGCATCCCGTCATAGACGTACTCCATCCGCGCCTGCAGGTTCTTCTTCTGTTTGGCACCCAAGCCCGGGTCGTACAGCGACGGTCCCCGCACCACCGAGGTGAGCAGGGCACCCTCCTCCAGGCTGAGCTTGCTGACGTCTTTACCGAAGTAGGCCCGGGAAGCTGCCTGGATGCCGTGCGCGCCCCGCCCGAAATAGATCGTGTTGAGGTAGTTCTCCAGGATTTGATCCTTGCTCTGCTCCCGCTCGATCTTCAGCGAGATGATGAGTTCCCGGCCTTTTCGGGTGAGCGTCTGATCCTGGGTGAGGAAGTAGTTCTTCACGTACTGCTGCGTGATCGTCGAGCCACCCTGGGTCTGCCCGCCCCGGACCGCGGCCCAGACAGCCCGGGCGATGCCACTGGGAGAAATGCCCGGGTTGTCATAGAAGGTGCGGTCTTCAGCGGCGATGAACGCTTTGCGCACATGCACGGGCACTTGGGAGAGCTTGACGGCCTCGCGGTTCAGCGCGCTGATCCGGTCGATCTCAGTCTTGCCGTCGGCGTAATAGATGATCGAGGTCTGGGTCTGAGCCGCCTCGTTCGGGTCGGGGACCTCCACCAGGGCGTAGGCCACGGCGAAGGTTGCCGTAGCCAACAGCAGGCCCGCCAGGATCGCCCACATCCAGAAAAGGGGCGAGGTCAATCGCCGCCACCCTCGCTTTCGGGGGGGTCGAGTGACAACTTGCACCCGTCTGGTCGATGAACCCACGCCGTTCCTCTTCCGTCGCACGAAAACCACACCGGCCCCCGCCGGTGCGGCCAGTATGACGCGCTGGCCTGGGAACATCTCGGGCGCCGGGCTGCGACGCCGGCCGAAATGACGACTTTTCGCTGCCACACCGGGGTCTACGGCGGGCACATTTTCCTTGCCCCGGCGCTGAACACAGGTTTAGCCTACTGAACATGGGTTCAGACCTAACGGCTCACGCTCGGATCCGCAACGCCGGGCTGGAGCTGTTCGCCCAACTGGGCTACGAACGAACGACCGTGCGCGCCATCGCCGCCCACGCCCAGGTCTCGCCCGCTTTGGTGCTGCACCACTTCGGCAGCAAAGACGGCCTGCGCACCGCCTGCGACGCCCACTTGCTCGACCTGATGAGCATTCACAAATCCGCCGCGCTGTCGGCCATGTCCCCGCTATCTCTGTCGGCCCTCCTCGCGGACTCACCGCAGTTCCAGGCCCCTGCGGCCTACCTGATCCGCGTCCTGATCGACGGCGGCGACCTGGCAGGTGAGCTCTTCGAACGGATAGCCGCAGGCGTCGAGGATCAACTCGCGCTCGGGGAGAAAGCGGACAACATCAAACCCAGCCTCGACCCGGCCGGGCGCGCCGCCGTACTGACCGCCTACGGCCTGGGTGCGCTCGTCTTCCAACAGCCGCTGGCCCGGCGCCTGGGCGGAACCGCCCTGTTCGACGCGGACGTCCTGACCAAATACAGCCGCCTAGCACTGGAGCTGTACACCCAAGGCCTGATCAACCCCGATCTGGTGACCGACGACGTCGACCGCGCCGCAACCCGAGAAAGGCAGGAAGACTGAGATGCCCGCCATCGAGATCCGCGAGTTGCACAAGAGTTACGGCCCGCACGTCGCCCTACGCGGCATCGACGTCGAGGTCGCACATGGCGAGATCTACGGCTTCATCGGGCCCAACGGCGCCGGGAAGACCACGACGATGCGGATCTTGCTCGACATCATCCGAGCCAGCGCCGGCTACGTGCGGGTGCTTGGCGAGGACCCCCGCACGGGCGGAGCTCGGATCCGTAGCCATATCGGCTACCTACCGGGCGAGTTGCATCTGCAGGGGCGCATGAACGTGGCGACCCTGCTCAACCACTACGCCGAGATCAGTGCCGCCGGGCCAGGCTCGCGCTACGACTGGCGCCCCTATGCCGAACGGCTCGGGCTCGACCCCAGCAGAGCAGTGCGCGGACTGTCCAAAGGCAACAAGCAGAAGGTCGGACTCGTTCAAGCTTTCGCCCACCGCCCCGAACTGCTCATCCTGGACGAGCCGACCTCGGGGCTGGATCCGCTGGTTCAGCAAGAGTTCCAACTCATGTTGATCGAGGCTCGCCAAGGCGGCCAGACCGTTTTCCTGTCCAGCCATGTCCTGTCCGAGATCGAACACATCGCCGACCGGGTTGGGGTCTTGCGTGACGGGCGCCTGGAGGTTGCTGCCACCGTGCCAGAGCTACGCGGCCGCCTCGGTTCGAGCATGCGCGTGCAGCTAGGCGCTGCCCCCAGTGACCAGGAGCTACTCCAGCTGCGCGATGCAGCCGGAGTGCGTTCAGTGGAGCGGGTCCCCGGCCACGACGACGAACTCCTCCTGGACCTCCCCGGCACTCCGGACGCCGCCCTGAAACTACTGGCCCGACACACCGTGCTCGACCTGAGCGCACAACGCCCCGATCTGGAGACCGCCGTGATGCGGCTCTACGCCGGCGAGCACGACGACAATCCGACCCCGGCTGACCTGACCGCAGCAACCAGCACCGAGACTCATGATCCGAGGACACGATGAACCTGTCGCCGCTGGTCAGCCGCTATTTCCAAGACTGCGCTCGCGGCCTGCTCGGCTGGAGCCTGGCAATGGTCGTGATCTGCCTGCTCTACCTGCCGCTCTACCCCTCGATGAAGCAGAGTGACCTACTCAGCGCCAAGCTCGAGGCTCTGCCCCCAGAGATGCTGGACGGGTTCGGTCTGGATGCCCTGACCATGTCCAATCCGGCCGGGTACACCGAACAAACCGTCTTCTCCATGCTCGGGCTGCTGATCATGCTCATCGCCGCCATCGGTTTAGGTGCCCGCTCCATCGCCGGGGCTGAGGAGAGCGGCGCCCTGGAACTCACCCTGGCCCATGCCGCCGGGCGCCGCACTGTGGTGCTCTCCCGGGTTCTGGTTCTCATCCTGTTCATCGCGACCATGGCGTTGTGCACGGCCCTGGCGGTGGCGTTGCTCAACGGCCCCTCCCAGCTGGAGCTGTCCGGCCTCGGCATCCTGGCGGCAGCCGCCGGCCTGGGCATGATCGCTCTGCTGCACGGGATGCTGGCGCTAGCGCTGGGAGCCGCCACCGGGCGCCGCGGCCTCGCGCTGGCCGTCGCCTCCTCGGTGGCTGTCCTTGGGTACTTGGCCCGAAACCTGGGCGGGCGCATCGCCGACTGGATCCCGGACCTCTCACCGTTCGAATGGGGACTGGGCAGCCATCCGCTGCAAACCGGCTTCGACTGGACAGGCCTGGGCGGGCTGGGCGCCGGCGCGCTGCTCCTGGCGGTCATCGCGGTCGTGACCTTCGAGCGCCGAGACCTCAGGGCCGCCTGAGCCGCTGATTCACGTGAAACATCGCATCACCGCTGGTCCGGGTCCTGCTCCCGGACCAGCGCCGGTTCACCTCTGGTCCGTGGCGCCGGACTCTGGCTGCTGTGACCACCACTGCTGCAGCACCGCGGTGGCCGCTTCCTTGCCCAGCACGCCTTGGTCCAGACGCACCGACAGCAGGTACTTGTAGGCGCGACCGACCAGAGGGCCGGGCGCGATGCCGAGCACGGCGCCGATCTCGTTACCGTCCAGCTCCGGGCGCACCTTGGCCAGTTCCTCCTGCTCACACAGGACCGCGATCCGCTCTTCAAGCGAGTCGTAAGTGCGCCGCAGCAGTTCCGCCTTGCGCCGGTTGCGCGTGGTGCAGTCAGCGCGGGTGAGCCGGTGCAGGCGCTGCAGGAGCGGCCCGGCGTCGGTGATGTAGCGACGCACCGCCGAGTCAGTCCACTCACCGGAGCCGTAGCCGTGAAAGCGCAGGTGCAACTCCACCAGCCGTGAAACACCCTTGATGGTGTCCTTGTCATAGCGCAGAGCACGCAGCCGTTTGGCCGTCATCTTGGCGCCGACGACCTCGTGGTGGTGGAAACTGACCCCGCCGCCGGGCTCGAAACGCCGAGTCGCCGGCTTGCCGATGTCGTGCAGCAGCGCCGCCAGACGCAGCATCAGATCGGGACCGGGTACCTGCTCCGGCTCACTACCGGGCTTGCCTTCCAGTTCGATGGCCTGGCGCAGCACCGTCAAGGAGTGCTCATAGACGTCCTTGTGTCGGTGATGTTCATCCGTCTCCAGCTGCAGCGCCGGCAGTTCCGGCAGCATGACCTGTGCCAGGCCCGTCTCGACCAGCAGCCGCAGGCCCGGCACCGGGTCATCGGCCAGCATGAGCTTGCTGAACTCGTCGCGAATCCGCTCCGCCGACACGATCGACAACGAATTGGCCATGGCGCTCATCGCCGAGCGCACCTCGGGAGCCACCTGCACGCCCAGCTGGGCCGCGAACCGGGCGGCGCGCATCATCCGCAGCGGGTCATCCGCAAACGAGATCTCCGGTGTGCCAGGGGTGCGCAGCCGACGCGCGGCCAGATCGGTCAAACCCTCATGCGGATCCACGAACTCCAGATCAGGCAGGCGCAGCGCCATCGCGTTGACCGTGAAGTCCCGGCGCACCAGATCCCCCAGCAGGCTGTCACCGAAAGCGACGACGGGTTTGCGTGACTCACCGTCGTAGGCATCCGCGCGGTAAGTCGTCACCTCCACGATCGTGGAGCCCTTCCGGGCGCCGATCGTGCCGAACTCGCGTCCCATATCCCAGGTCGTATCGCCCCAGCCGGACAGGATCTGTTCGCTGTCCTCGGGCAACGCCGAGGTCGTCAGGTCCAGATCGAGGCTGGCCCGGCCGAGGAAGGCGTCCCGCACCGGGCCACCGACCAGCGCTATCTCGTGGCCTGCGTCGGTGAATCTGGCGCCGAGCTCGAGCAACAACGGCAGGGACGGGGCAAGCTGGGCGAGGGCCTCAGCAAGCAGGGGTCCGATGCGAGGAGGATGTGACACGAGGCCCAAGGGTAGGCCAGGCGGCTGAAGGACGTCCTGCGCGGCGACCCGGCACCCGGCCGCACCATCGATTACGTGCCCGAAGCGACCGCACTCACCGCAGACCCACGCCGGCCCCGGCGAGCATCGACGTACCCCGCGCCCGGTTCCCATACAGTGACGTAATGACCATGACACCGCGCCCCGGCCGCCCTACGCGGCGGCTGCCTGCGGTGCTCGAAACCTCAGCGGGTGGCATCGTCGTTGACGTGGTTGAGGGCAAGGCTCGAATAGCGATCATTGCCCGACGCAACCGCGCCGGACGTGTCGAGTGGTGTCTGCCCAAGGGTCATCAGGAGAACGACGAGACCCTGGTTCAGACCGCTGAGCGCGAAGTAGCCGAAGAGACGGGCATCAACGGGCGTGTCCTGACCACCCTCGGCACCATCGACTACTGGTTCTCCACCCACGACCGACGGGTCCACAAGGTGGTTCACCACTACCTGCTGGAAGCGATCGGGGGGCATCTGACGATCGAAAACGACCCCGACAAGGAAGCCATCGACGTGGCCTGGGTACCCCTGGACGATGTGCAGGAGCACCTGACGTTCCCCAACGAACGTCGCATCGCCCAACTCGCCTGGGAGAGGCTGGCCGGGGACGGATGACTCACGCCGGCTCCAGCCCGTTCCTGATGCGGGTGTTCGTGGCGTTCATCTTCGTTGTCGCTGGGTTTCCCCTTCCGGCAGCAGCCAGTGGGGCCACGCTAAGCGCCTCCACCGCCCGCTTCGGCGCCCAGCACCCCCCCGTCGCGACAACTCCCGCCGCAGTGAGCCGGGACACGCCGGGTTCGGCCCAGCCTGCTCAGCGTGAGTCCCTGCACGCCGGTCTGGTCGGTGTCAGCCCCTCGATCGCATCCCCGGGCCACGACCTCATCGTTCGTCTCCTCATCAGCAATCCCAGCCGCCAGCCGACACCGAAGACGGCCGTCAACCTGCGCCTGGGCACCCGCCCGCTGCGCACCCGCGCCGAGGTAGCCGCGCACGCGGCCCGCCCCGCGACCTCCTACCCCTCGGTGGTTTCCACCGAGGTGGCTGGCCTTGCTGCAGGCCAGAGCAGCCCCGTCGCCATCCGCATACCTGCCGAGCGAATCAGGATGCCCGGTCCCTACGGCGCCCTGCCGTTGAGCATTCAGCTCACCACTGCCGGGGCAAGCCAGGTCATCGCCACCTTCGTGCCCTTCCAGGTCCGCAAGGAATATGAGCCGCTGCGGCTGGCTATCGCTTTACCGCTGACGATGAGCCCCGACCCGCGGCTGGTCACCGGGACCGCTCCGGAAGTCCAAGCTGCCTGGCAAGCAGCCACCGACGTCAACTCACCCGGGATGCGCGCCTTGGAAGGCGCCGCCGACGAGCAGGTGACGTGGCTGCTGGACCCGGCACTGATCGACCCGACGTCCGCCAAAGACCCAACCACGAGCACCCCCGCACCGGGATCCGGCCCAGCGACCGCCGCCGCCTCGACACCGGAGCCGGCGTCGAGCCCGCTGATGGACGCGCTGGGTAATCGCGGTGATCAAGGCCTGTGGTTGCTCCCGCGACACGACCCGGACCTTTCAGCGTTAGCGGTCAGCGATCCCGCGCTCCTGGCCCAGACCCTCCAGAGCGCTGCCGGACCCACCGGGTCGGCCACCTCCCTGGGCGGCGAGCCACCGGTCCTGGCCTGGTTGGCCGGCTCCACCCGGGAATCGACTCGCCGCACGGTCGCCGGCGCCTTCCCCGGCGAGCACGAACCCACGCTGCTCATCCCGACCTCACGCATCGATTCTGCCGGCGCAGCCACTGGCCAGGCCGTACGGACGGACTCCGGGCGACACGTGCTCGCCGTCGACGACACCCTGTCCGGGTTGCTCTCGGCCACTTCACAGGCCCAGTCCGGGGCAGCACTGAGCCAGCAAGCCCTGGCCGACTCCGTCGCGCTGTTGCAGGAATCACCCGGGCGGGCCCGCACTGTGCTGGCCCTGCCCGAGCGCGGCTTCAACCCAGACCCGGCCACCTTACGAACGCTTCTGGCCGCAGTGAACGCTGCACCGTGGGTCACCAGCACTCCCGCGGGGCAGTTGTTGGACCGAAGCGCCGCAGCAGGCACGACCCCCGGCGTGAGCGTGCCGGCCACGCCAGCGGCCACGCCGCCTTCCCCGCTGACCCACGACTCCGTGGCCAAGGTGCGCGCTCTCGGCTCCCGCGCAGAAGCCATCGCAGGAGTGCTGGAGAGCCCCATGGTTCCCGGCCGGGGGTTGCCCGCCGTGCTCACCTCCACCCGCTGGCGTGGGCAGGTGCCCGCTTGGCAGCAGGTGACCAACGACCTCGAGCAGCGGCTCAACACCCTTACCGAAGGGGTCACCGTGGCCCCCAGCACCGTCAACTTCTTCGCCGAACATGGCGCCCTGCAGGTCACGGTGGTCAACGACCTCAATGTCGAGGTGCACGATGTGCGCTTGGTGACCCAGGTCCGGGGCCGTCACCCCCGGTTGCGGATCCTGTCCGACCCTGGCCCGCTGCGAATCCGACCCAAGAGCCGAACCACGGTGCGGCTCAATGTAGAAGCCGTAGCTGCCGGGATCGTGCCGATCCGCACCTATCTGCAGACACCCTCTGGCCAACCCCTCGGTGATGTCAGCACCGTGCATGTGCGCGTCCGGCCCACGAACGGCTGGCTCGTTCTCGGGGTGGGAGCCGTTGTCGGACTCATTTTCGTCGCGGGACTGTTCCGGGCCATCCGGGCCGGCGAGCGCAGGGTCAGTGCCGCCGAACTTCGAGCCGTTGAGAGCACCTCGACAGGGGGCCGCACACCCTGAGTCAGCGACGTTGCAGAGCCTGCGGGCGCGGGGCGTGCACGGCAACGGCCGACGGCTCACTACGATGACGACGTCGATGGATGATCGGGCGGCGATCCGCGCTGCCCCGCAGGAGATGAGGCGACCATGACGGCGACGAAGAACCGCAGCCTCGCACGCAATAGCGCGGTGATGGCGGCAGGCAGCTTCGTCTCGCGAATCCTCGGTGTGGTGCGCCAGGCCATGATCGTCATGATCTTCGGCCGATCGGTAGCCGGTGATGCCTGGAGCATCGCCAACACCTTGCCGAACACGGTGTTCCTGCTGTTGGCCGGCGGTGTGCTCAACGCCGTGCTCGTCCCGCAGATCACCAAAGCCCAGAAGCAGGAGGACGGCGGGCGAGAGTTCATCGACAAGCTGCTCACTCTGGCACTGATCGGCTTGGGCGTCGTCACCCTGCTCGCCGTCCCCGCAGCACCCTGGTTGGTTCGGCTGTTCTCCGACTCCGCCTTCCCACCCGGCGGGCGCGAGCTGGCAGTCGCTTTCGCCTACATCGCGCTACCGGCGATCTTCTTCTACGGGCTGTACGCCATCCTCGGCCAGGTCCTCAACGCCCGCGAAGCCTTCGGCTGGTTCTCCTGGGCACCGGTGCTGTGCAACATCGTCTGGATCCTCGGGCTGGGCAGCTTCCTGTACCTGTACGGCCACCAGCTCGGTCACCCCGACCAATTCACGCCACCGATGGTGTGGCTGCTGGCCGGTTCGTTGACCGTCGGGGTGGCCCTGCAGGCCTTGATCCTTCTCGTTCCGTTGTGGCGCAGCGGGTTCCGCTACCGGCCGCGCACCGGCTTCCGGGGCGTCGGTTTGGGCAGCGCCAGCCGGGTCGCGATGTGGACTTTCGCTGCACTGGTCATCAGCCAGCTTGGGCTCGTCGTCCAATCCAAGGTGCTCACCTCAGCAGTCGAGGGCGGCAACACCGGCAAGCTCGCCTACGACAGCGCATTCATGCTGTTCATGACACCGCACGGGCTCATCACCGTCTCGGTGGTCACGGCCCTGTTCACCTCGATGTCCAAGGCGGCTGCGAACCAGGACACCGACTCGGTACGCCACGATGTGCTGCACGGCCTGGGCATCGTGGGAGCCACGGTCATCCCGGTCATGGCCGGCACGTTGGCGTTGGGGACCGCGTTGACCGCGACGATCTTCGTCGGCAGCAGCAGCGAAACGACCAATGCCATCGGCTACGTGATGATGGCGATGATGATCGGCCTGCCCGCCTACGGCGCGTTCTACGTCGCCCAACGCGCTTTCTTCGCCTACGAGGACGCTAAGACGCCTTTCATGCTGCAGCTGCTCAACACCGGTGTCGGAGCGGCGGTCGCGTTGTCCAGCTATCTGGTTGCGGCTCAGTTCCGCGCGATCGGTGTCGCCGGTGGTCAGGCCTTGAGCAACATCGTGGCGGCCGCGGTGGCGCTCATCTGGTTGAGCAGGCACCTGGGGGGTCTTTCCTACGCGGTGTCGGTGCGCACCTGGGTTCGCGCCTTCGTCGCATCCCTGCCGGCCGCACTGGTCGCCGCGTTGATCGCCTGGCTCTCCCGTACCTACCTACCTGCGGTTATGGGCGGCCCGGCTGATGGAATGTGGTTCGCCTCCGTCGTCGCGCTCGCGGTGGGCGGAACCGTGTTCATCGTCATGTACATCGCGGCCGCACGCCGGATGCGGATCAGTGAACTCGAGGAATTCCTCGGGCCGGTGTTGCGCCGTCTGCGCGGCGCGAGCGGCCGAGGCGCCCCGCGCGCATAGACTTGTCTTTGCACCAGGCCTCGCCACCACGTGGTGAGAAGTCAAAACAGGCACAACGACATTCGGGGCCGTGAAACGCTCTGCGCTAAGGGGGCACTCGTGCAAGGGGTAGGAACCGGGCGTCTCGTGGCGGGCCGGTATGCCCTGCGTGAGCGCCGCGCCACGCTGGGGGTCATCGAGGTTTGGGCCGCCACCGACAGCACGCTGCAACGCGATGTGTCAGTGACCCTTTTCCCCATGTCCTTCCCCCGGGCGCAGGCGGTACTGGATGCCGCCCGCAGTAGCGCCGTGGTGAACGACCCACGCCTGGTGCGGGTACTCGATGTTGGCTCACGCGGCGACATCGCCTGGATCGTCGAGGAGTCCCTGGCGGAGACGACGAGCGTGGCTGACCTGTTGCAGGATGGCCCGCTGCCTCCTGAGGAGGCCCGTCGCATCGCTGGTGAAGTCGCCAGCGCTCTGGAGGTGGCCCGGCGCAACGGGCTGCACCATTTGCATCTGACGCCGCACGCCGTGCGCCGCAGCAACGCCGGACTGATCAAGATCGCCGGTTTGGCAACGGCTGCCGCTGTGGAAGGCACGACCCAGCCCGACCCGTCCGAGGCGGACCGCCTGGACACTCTCGGCGTGGTAGCGGTGCTCTACGCCGCGATGACCACCCGGTGGCCGCTTCGGGGCTCGATGCCCGGACTGGAGGCCGCTCCGCGACTCGCCGGTGGGGTGGCGGCTCCGGCCGAGATCGCCGTCGCGGTTCCGGCCGACCTGGATGCGTTGTGTCGTCGCACGCTCAACCGCAGCACCGGCCCCAGGACCACCGAAGAACTCATTCGTCACCTTTCGCCCTGGTCACACACGCTGGTGCACCATGTGAGCCCCAGAGCGAGCGCGCCGGCTACCGAGATACCGCGGGCCCCGCATCGGACTGCTGCTTCTTCTGCCGCCAGCGCAGGCTCTGCCATCGCGGGCGGGGCTGTCGGCAGCGCCAGTCCCACTGTGGAGCGTCGTCCCACCCATCGCGAGCAGAAGGCCCACGAGCGGGCGGCCCGGGCCGCTGAAGCGCGCCGGGAGATCGCGGCCCGTCGTCGCGACCCCGGCTACCTGGACCTGCCGGAGGCATTGGAGGAATCACCTGCCCTGGCCGAGCCGCCCGCCCCGCTGCTGGCGCCCGCGCCGTTGGCGGTAGAGGGTAGCCACGCCAAGCTTGTGCTGGGGATCGTCGGTGGCAGCATCCTGCTCGCGCTCGCTATCGCCATCCCTTCGCTGACCAGCGCCTTCGACAGTGCGACCACCGAGGCAACGCCCGCCGCCCGGCCGACCTCACGCGCCGTGACCTCCAGTCCCGCCGCTGCAGCGACCAGTTCGAGCCCGGCGACCTCGCCCACCTCTGCCGCCCCGATCGCTATTGTTTCGGCGCGTGCCATGGACCCCCAGGGCGACAATAAAGAGAACGACGGACAGGCGCCACGCGCCTACGACGGCGACCCCGAGACAGCGTGGACCTCGGAGGGCTACAAGGCTGCGGATTACCAGACCCTCAAGGACAGCGTGGGTCTAGCCTTCACGCTGCCTAAGGACGCGGCGCCCTCCCACATCAGCCTGACGCTGGCGGAGAACCCACAGGACGTCACGGTGTCGATCAACTCCTCACGCTCCCTGAAGGACGCCACCGAGGTCGCGAGCCTGCAGGGCGTGACCGGCACCCAGGAGATCGACATCCCCAAGCAGGCCCAGGGCAAGGGCCGCTACATCATCGTGATGGTCTCCTCGGCGGCCGAAGATGGTGACCGCTTCCGGGCAACGATCAGTGAGATCAGCCTCTCCTGAGTCTCACCGGAGATGTCCTGTGCGTCGTCGCCGCAGTTCAGGGTAGGAACCTTCCTCTAGCCTCGGGCGTCTACCTCATGGTGGGTCGGCTTCGAGCACCAAGACGGCCATGGAGGGGAGGGTGCTGAATGGGTAAACATGACGGGGACGACGACCCCACCGGCATCCAGTCCCTTTTGTCTGGCTTGCCCGACCCGGAACATCAGTCGGATGACCTGGTCGCCCGGATCTCCTCAACCTTGGCCGACGAAGAACGTGCTCGACAGGACTCTTCGCCCACCCTGCGCTTCGACCCCTGCTTCGAAAACCGGCGACGCGGACATAAGCGACTGTTCGCCGGGATCGGGGTCGCCGGGGCTCTCATCGGCATAGCGGGTTGGACGGTGGTGAACCAGCTGGACTCCGCCGAACCGCTGCGAAACCTGACCACTGAACTGATGCACCGAGATTCCAGTCCGGCCGCAGCGGCATACAGCCCGGCCAGTGTGCCCGGCGCGTCCAGCTCGCACTCGGCCACCACGCCTCCGGGCAACCCACCCACGCCCGGCGAGCCGATCGTCCTCGCCAGCGGCACTCTCTACACGGCAAGCTCGCTGCACGATCAGGCGGCTGCTGTCGCAGCGGTGGACCACGGCGCCTCTGACGTCGCGCTGCCCTCCAGCCCCCTGCGTACCGGCGAAGGCCTGCGGCACTGCCTGCGCGCCACCGGAATCAGCGAAACTGCAGCCGTCCATGTGGATCTGGCGACCTTCGAAGGTGCGCCGGCCGCGGTCATCGTCACCGGTTCAGACCCTGGATCCCGGGTTGCGGTCGTCAAACGCGCCTGCAGCTCGGGTGGGGACATCCTCTACGGGCCTGCCACCCTTCGCTGAGTTCCTCGCCCGAGGCCGAACGGAACAAGCCGGCAGGCTGGGCGGTTGTCATTGGTGCTTTCCCTTTGTCAATGACAATCGCAACGCCCAAACCGACCCTGATACGCCCTGAGCGGACCGGGCCCGTCTTGAAGGACTTTCGTGACCTCTGACCTGCATGACGTCATCATCGTGGGCTCTGGCCCTGCTGGGTACACCGCGGCTATCTATGCTGCGCGAGCCGATCTTAAACCGGTCGTCATCACCGGTTCGATCACCGCGGGTGGAGCGCTGATCAACACCACCGAGGTAGAGAACTTCCCCGGCTTCCCCGACGCCATCATGGGCCCCGATCTCATGGACAACATGAAGGCCCAGGCGCAACGATTCGGCGCAGAGCTCATCGCCGATGACGTCGTGGAGATGACCCTTGACGACGAGGTGAAGACCCTGGTTGATGGTTCCGGCCGTACCTACCGCGCTCGCACGGTCATCCTGGCCATGGGTTCTGCCTATCGTGAGCTTGGGCTACCTGAAGAGAAGCGTCTCTCCGGTCACGGAGTGTCCTGGTGCGCCACCTGCGATGGCTTCTTCTTCCGCGATCAGGACATCGTTGTCGTCGGCGGCGGGGATTCCGCAGTGGAAGAGGCGACCTTCCTGACCCGCTTCGCTCGCTCTGTGACGATCGTGCACCGCCGCGACGAGCTGCGAGCTTCCAAGATCATGGCGGCCCGGGCGCACTCGGATGAAAAGATCCAATTCGCGTGGAACTCTCAGGTCACTGCGATCCACGGCGATGCCAAGGTCTCAGGGGTCACGCTTACCGACACCACAACAGGCCAAGAGCGCCGCCTCGATGTGACGGGAGTGTTCATCGCTATCGGTCACGACCCGCGCAGCGAGCTGGTTCGGGACCAGGTGCAGGTGGACGGCGAGGGCTACGTGCTGGTCAACGGTCGTGGTAGCGCCACCAACCTGCCAGGTGTCTTTGCCTGCGGTGACTTGGTGGACCACACTTATCGCCAAGCCATCACTGCCGCGGGCAGCGGCTGCGCGGCTGCGTTGGATGCCGAGCGCTACCTGGCTGACCTGGAAGCCGAATCGCCATCCGTCGCCCGCTGACCTGATCGCCGGAACACCCGCACAGCTGCACGCATCCTGGGTGCGATAGGTTCGCGCCGAGCTTGTCCATTTTCGTACCGAGAAAGGATCCCTCATGGGAGCCATCAAAGACACCACGGACGCCACCTTCAGTGACGATGTCCTCAAGAGCAGCAAGCCCGTCCTCGTCGACTTCTGGGCCGCGTGGTGCGGTCCCTGCAAAGCCATTGCCCCGATCTTGGAAGAGATCGCCGCTGAATACGGCGAGAAGCTGACCATCGTCAAGCTCAACACCGACGAGAACCCGGCCACGACGGCTCGATACGGCATCACCGGCATCCCTGCTTTGAACATCTACCAGGGCGGCGACTTGGTGAAGAGCATCGTCGGGGCGCAGCCCAAGCCGAAGCTGCTCCGCGAACTGGAGCCCTTCATCAACTGAGCACCGCACACAAAAGGCCGGCCCTGCGGGGCCGGCCTTTTTGTCATCTATCCCCAGCTGGTGGGTGGATTTATCCGCTCTGCCACGAGTTGGTCAGGGGCTGGTGTATCAGCCGCCTTGAGGGGCGGCTGGTCCCCGTTTCACGTGAAACATCAGCCAGCCGCGGACAGACCATTCCCTTCGGCGTTCAACTTCTCGGCATCTTCTGGAGCACCGATAGCGTCCAGGATGCGGTTGAGATCATCCACTGAGGCGAACTCCACCGTGAGCTTGCCCCGTTTACGGCCCATGTTGATGGCCACCCGGGTATCCCAACGATCAGAGAGCCGCGCCGCCAGGTCTTCCAACTCGGGGGTCGGCGTCTTGGTTCGGGACGTCCGGGTACGTACCGGCCCACCCTCACCCAGAGCGACAATTTCCTCCACGCTCCGCACGGACAAGCCCTCGGCCACGATGCGCTGCGCCAGCCGCTCCATGGACGCGGGATCATCCAAACCAAGCAGTGCGCGTGCATGGCCTGCGGAGAGGACGCCTGCCGCGACCCGCCGCGCCACCAACGGGGGCAACCGGAGCAGGCGCACGGAGTTGGTGATCTGTGGGCGGGAACGGGCCAACCGTTCGGCCAACTGCTCGTGGGTGCACCCGAAGTCCTCCAGCAGCTGCTGGTAGGCAGCCGCCTCTTCCAACGGGTTTAGCTGGCTGCGATGCAGGTTCTCCAGCAGGGCATCGCGAAGCATCGCCTCGTCGCTGGTCTCGCGAACGATGGCCGGGATATGCGTCAGGCCGGCCTCGGTTGCAGCGCGCAACCGGCGCTCACCCATGACGAGTTCATAGCCATCATCCATCGGGCGGACAACAACTGGTTGCAGGACACCGATCTCTTTGATGCTCGAGACCAGCTCGAACAATTCGTCTTCATCGAAGACGGTCCGGGGCTGCCGCGGGTTGGTCTTGATCTCTGTCACCGACAAGTGCGCGAAACGCGCGCCCGGCACCGGGGTGAGCTCTGGCATCACCTGCTCCGCCGTCCGGGTGCGCGCTTCCGGGGCTGATGTTTCACGTGGAACATCGCGGAAGAACACATCGGTTGGGTACGTACCCCGTTCCCGGTCCTGCTGGGGAGCATCCGGGATAAGGGCTCCTAACCCGCGGCCCAACCCCCGACGTCGCTCTGCCACGCCATCACGCCCTCTCACGCTTGTCTGATGGCCCCGAGCCTACGTCGGGGACCGCTACTCCTTGCTCGGGCTCACCGAACATCTGGTGTGCGATGTTGGGTCGGCCAACACCTGTCAACCGCGAAACGCGCGCACGATGCTGGTGGTTCTCACCGCTATGCCCGGGCAGCAACCTCGGCCGCAGCATGCAAATACGCTCGCGCCCCGGTGCACATCGGGTCGTAGGTCAACACAGTCTGTCCGTGGCTGGGCGCTTCGGACACCCGCACAGAGCGGGGGACCGTCGCCCCCAGCACCGATTCCGGGAAGTGGCTGCGCACCTCGTCGGCCACCTGGGCCGAGAGCCTGGTTCGGGCGTCATACATCGTTAACAAGATCGTAGAAACCCGGACGTCAGGATTGAGATGTCGCTGGATCATCTCAATATTGCGCAGCAGCATCGAGAGTCCTTCGAGCGCGTAGTACTCGCACTGGATCGGGATCAACACTTCCTGAGCAGCCACGAAGGCATTGATCGTTAGCAGCCCGAGGCTCGGCGGGCAGTCGATGAGGATGTAATCCACCGGCGCGTCATCGGCCAGATACGCGCGCACGGCACGCTGTAGTCGCATTTCGCGCGCCACGAAGGACACCAGTTCAATCTCTGCGCCAGCGAGGTCGATAGTGGCTGGTACGCAGTACAGACCAGGGATGTCCGGTGATTCCTGCACCACCTCAGCGATAGGAACGTCGTCGACCAGGACCTCGTACACCGAGGGAACCCCAGCACGGTGTTCTATACCCAGCGCCGTGCTCGCATTTCCCTGCGGGTCGGTATCGATGACGAGCACCCGCAGGCCGCCAACCGCCAGGGCAGCAGCGAGGTTGACTGCCGTCGTTGTCTTACCGACGCCCCCCTTTTGATTGGCGATGGTGATGACCCGGGTCTTGGCCGGCCGCGGGAAGGGCGCACCCGCAGGCATCGGGATGCGCTGTGGCGCCCGACGGCGATCGTCAGGCTCCGCGTGGTGCTCGGTTCGGGCTCCCTTGGCAAAATCGGTTCGGGCATCGACCGGTTGGGTGTGCGCCTCATCGGCACCAGCGTCGGCATTCTCATCCAGCCGGCTGGCGCCCACTGCGGCCAGGGATTCGCCGTCGGACGCGTTCGCATACTCGCTGACCAGCGGCTTTTCATCAGTCGAGCCAAGTGTCGCGATGACCGGTTCACTTGTCTGCGCAGCTAGCTCTGCAGTCTCCGAACTGAGGTGTGGAGTCAAAGACGAAGCCGGGATTGTGTGCTCGGCTGCAGTGGGAGTCACCACCACGGGGGCCTGGTCATCTTCGGCGGATGTGGCATGCTCGGGCGCCCCCGGGGTGTCATTCGAGCTGGGACCGACGTGCGCTTCCGCTGCGGAGTAGGAGATCGGCTCCGCCACGCGCGCAGGTTGCTGCTCTGTCGCTGCCTGCTCCTGGGTCGACCCAGCAACGCCCGGCTCACCAGATGTACCCCGGCCTGTGCTGTGGCCCGCTTGCGCTGGGGAGGCTACCGGCGCCTGGACGGCAGTTGAGTCGTCCGCATCGGCGCATGTTTCACGTGAAACAGTCGGCCATCCCAACGGTGTGGAGGCGACCCGGCGGGCCGCTATGGGCCATCCGAGATTGTGCGCTGCGTGTGTCACCCGACATCCTTGCTCGTGGCTGAGACTGACGTCCTACGTTAGTCGCTCAGACGTCCGACCCGGGCATCGGCCCACACACCGGCCGGTGCCCAGCCCTAGTTTGGCCGCACATCACAGCAACTAGGCCTCGGGTGAGCCTTAACGACGTGGGCGCCGTGCCGTCCGCCGACTGGACCGGGTTTCGACGCGTACACCTCTGATCACGGTCGTCGGCTGTTCCAGTAAGTCCGTGCCGACCTGAAGGACCGTCAACTCAGCCCAACCGACCCGGCCCGCAGCACCCCGATCCCGCTCTAACTCTTCTTGGGCAGAGGCTCCCTTGAGTGCGAGCATCAGTCCGCCCGGCCGAACCAGCGGCGCCATCCAACCCGACAGCGTCGCTAAACGCGATACCGCACGCGCCGTGACGACGTCACCGACGACAGCGACTTCCTCAGCTCGACCCCGATGGACCTGCACGTGGCTCAGTCCTAGGTCGGTGATGACCTCCTCCAGCCAGGCCACCCGGCGCGCCATCGGCTCAACCAGGTCTATCTGTAGATCCGGGCGGGCGATCGCCACCGCCAATCCGGGCAGACCTGCTCCGGAGCCGACATCAACCAGATGGGCCGACTGCGGAATCAGTTCACTGACAACGGCGCAGTTGAGGATATGACGTTCCCACAAGCGTTCGACTTCACGTGGTCCGATCAGCCCGTGTGTGACACCGGTATCGGCCAGATGCGCTGCGTAGGACTGGGCCATCGGCAGGGCTGACCCGTAGATTCGCTCCGCCACAGCGGGCGGCGGCGGGCAGCCGGGGGCGCGGCTCTGTTCCGACTGCCCTCCGTTGCGAACTACCTCATCCATGTCCGTCACACGGGCAGAACGACGACGTGGCGGCGCGGGTCCACTCCTTCGGACTCCGACGTGAGCCCGGCTCGCAGCACCTCGTCGTGGGCAACCTTGCGTTCGAAAGCGGTCATCGGTTCCAGTGGCTCGGGCTGCTGGGTCTGCTTAACCTTCTCGATGGCTACCCGAGCGACCTCGATGACGGCTTGGCGGCGCTGTGCGCGGTAACCTGCGACGTCCAGCATCAACCGGCTGCGTTCGCCGGTCTCCGCCTGCACCGCCATCCGACTCAGCTCCTGCAGTGCCTCCAGCACGCGGCCCTCGGGGCCGACGAGCCGACGGGGAACCCGACCCTCCTCGGAGTCCACGATGGCCACGATGGCCCGATCGCCATCGATGTCCACGTCCAGGTCGCCGTCCAGGTCAGCGATGTCCAGAAGACGTTCGAGGAAGTCGGCAGCGACCTCGCCCTCGCGCTCCAAGGCTGCGGCGCGGTCTTTGCGGCTGGGTGCCACAGGTGCTGCTTCTGCGTCGATCTCGTCGGGCGCGGCCGACACCTCGACCTGCGTGTTGTCGCTCATGTCTCTCCTCGATGCAAGCGGGCCTGGTGGACCCGCACGTCAGAATCGCCTACCTGCGCTTCTTGCGGCGCTTCGGCTGGGGGCGCTGCCCGCTGACAGGACGTTGCTGCACGGCGCTGCCGTCGCGCGGCGCGGCGGTGCTCCCGGTGCCCTCGTCGCCAGCGGCGTCGTCGTCCTCGTTGTGGTGCAGGCCTGGGACGGTGAACTTCTTGTGGGCTTTGCCACGGCGGGCGCGGCGAGCCTCCAGGGCCTGTTCGGCCGGGGAACCAGGCGCAGGCATCCGGTTGATCACGTAGAACTGCTGGCCCATGGTCCACACGTTCGTGGTGAACCAGTAGATGAGCACGCCGATGGGGAAGTTCACGCCCGAGACCGCAAAGATCACCGGGAACAGGTACAACATGATCTTCTGCTGCTGCGCGAATGGGTTGTCCAGCGCGCTGGCAGGCATGTTCTTGCGCATCAACTGGTGCTGGGTGATGAACGTCGAGGCAGACATCAAGGCGATGAGCACGACGGTGACGATCTTGGCCGAGACACTGTCGGAGTACATGAACGTCGAGGACAGCACTGCCCCGAAGATGTCGGAGCTCTCAGCCTGGGCTGCCAGGTCAGGCCCCAGCGGGCCTGCGCTTTGCACCTCGCCGCTGGCCACCCTGCCCAGGTTGTTGAGCACGTAGAACAACCCGAAGAAGATCGGCATCTGCATGAGGATCGGCAGGCACGAACTGAACGGGTTGGTGCCCGTCCGCTTGTAGAGCTGCATCGTCTCCTGGGTCATCGCCTGCTGCGATTCCGGATCCTTGCGGCCCTTGTACTTCTTTTGGATCTTCTGCAGTTCGGGCTGGATGAGCTGCATCCGCCGCGAGCTTTGGATCTGCTTGACGAATAGCGGGATCAGGATGATTCGCACCACGACAACGAGCCCGGCGATCGCCAGAGCCCACGTCCAACCGGACGCGGCGGGAAGGCCAAGGGCCGTGAACCCGCTGTGGAAGGCCACGAGCACCCACTCCACGGCCCACTCGATCGGCCACAGCAGTGTTCCCCACAAGCCTCGTTCCATGTCTTCCTTCTCGTCTGGCGGTTCACCGCGCTGCGGTGGCGGCGCGGTGATCGCTGTCGTGCGAGCACCGCCGGTTCTTTCAGGCGGAAGCGCCCGCCTCATTGTGGCGCACAGGTCGACCTTGCGGCCCGCGCTGGGGAACGTGGTCGACGCCCCCAGGGTTCCACGGATGGCATCGCCCGAGTCGGCAGGCTGCCAACCAGCTACCTCGCACAGGTCCGAAACGCCGCACCGCCTCTAGCCCGTAGGCCGAGCAGCTCGGATAGAAGCGACAGCTCGGCGGGGTCAACGGCGAGATAGCTACCTGGTAGAAACGAATGAACCACACGATCGGCGCTGCTGCCCACCGGGCGAGTTGCCCGGGGCGATTCGGCTGCACGTGGTCGGGGTTGCCAACCTCGGGCAACTGCCCGCTCATGGCCCGACCTCGAAATGCTGAGGCCGCTGCAGGACACGCGGCAACAACTTGGCCAGGCTCGACCCGAGGGTGAGGTAATCGGCTTGAGCCGCAGCTGGATTAGCTCGCACCACGATGTCATACCCAGCGGGTAGTTCTTCGAGGTGAGCTGCCATGAGGGCCCGCAGACGTCGTTTGACCCGGTTACGCACGACGGAGTTACCGACTTTGCGAGACACGACGAAACCCACCCGCGCTACCGTTCCAGCAGCACACGGGTGGGCATGTACGACCAGGAGGGGGCTGCCCGCTCGCCGACCCCGTGACGCAGCCGCGAAATCGCGATGGTCACGCAGTCGGTGAACTGACGGCAGCACCCGCTCAGGCCGAGAGCTTGGCGCGGCCCTTGAGGCGACGGGAGCTCATAATGCTGCGGCCGGCGCGCGTGGACATGCGCAGCCGGAAGCCGTGGGTCTTGGCACGACGACGGTTGTTGGGCTGGAAGGTCCGCTTGCTCACGATGATCTCCGTTACCGCGCCGCCTCGCGGCGGCGCTACGTGCTGGGTGGTCCGTTCAAGATGACGATGGCGATCCACAGCCGTGATCGCCGACCCGCCTCGTAGAGGCGAAGAATTGGCTCTTCACTTCCTACGATGACGGACACGCGAAAACGGCCGTGAGGGCGGCCAAGGGTCAACGGTACGAGGGCGCTGCCCGATGGGTCAAACTGCGCGCAATGTTTTGGGCCGCTGCCGAGGCCGGTATGTACTCAAGACGACCTCGAACCGTCTCGGCCCGTCTGCGCACAGTCACCCTGGGAGCCGGTCGACCAGCGCCTACTTCCGTGTGAATTGCCTTGCCTTGGTATGGATTACGTCGTTCGGCTTGCCGTCGGTGGGCCGCGGGCGTTAGCGTCGGTGCCGTCGTCCCCAGTCGGGATGGGACACAGGCCGAAGACTGAACAGGCCCTCGATCCGGAGTCGGGTCGCGGACCTAATGTCTCCTTTGCCAATTCATCCACAACCTGTGCGCATCCCTGTGGACAACTGTCGGCGACAGGTCTTCATGGGCCCCGGCGCATGCGTATGGTTTGCCTATGCCTGGCCTCTCCGCAGACCGCCCGACTCCTCCCGCCGATGGAGAGGATGAGTCGGTCCAAATATGGTCGGCGGCTCTTCGAGCGCTCGATCGCGCCGGGATTCCTGCCCCGCAACGTGCGTTCCTGCGTCAGGCCACCCTGGTCGGGGTGTTGGAGACCACCGCCCTCATCGCCGTACCGGACGACTTCACCAAAGAGATCGTCGAGACGCGGGTACGCGATGCGCTCACTGCGGTGCTGGCCGAACGGGTCGGTCACGAGGTTCGCCTTGCGGTGACGGTCGATCCGTCCTTGCGGGAGCGGTTCACCGCCGCTGAGCAGCCCGTGTTGGAGGGCTATCCGGATACCTCCCCCGATTCTGAGCCTGCGATGGCGCACTCCTCCGAGCCTGAGGATGTCGCCTATACCCGTTCGCCTGCTCCAGCCAGCACCCGACGTAATGACACTCCTGCACGGTTGAACCCGAAGTACACCTTCGAGACTTTCGTCATCGGTTCCAGCAACCGGTTCGCTCATGCCGCCGCCGTCGCCGTGGCGGAGGCGCCGGCCAAGGCCTACAACCCGTTGTTCGTCTATGGCGATTCGGGGTTGGGCAAGACGCATCTGCTGCACGCAATCGGCCACTATGCGCGCAACCTCTACCCGCATGTGCAGGTGAAGTACGTCAACTCCGAAGAGTTCACGAACGACTTCATCAACAGCATCCGCGACGACAAGGCCGCCAGCTTCCAGCGCCGCTATCGCGAGGTCGATGTTCTGCTCATCGACGACATCCAATTCCTGCAGGGAAAGATGCAGACGCAGGAAGAGTTCTTTCACACCTTCAACACCTTGCACAACGCGAACAAGCAGGTGGTCATCACCTCCGATGTGCCGCCCAAGCAGTTGTCCGGTTTTGAAGAGCGTATGCGCAGCCGGTTCGAGTGGGGCCTGCTCACGGATGTGCAGCCTCCCGACCTTGAGACGCGCATCGCGATCCTGCGCAAGAAGGCTGTGCAAGAGAAGCTGTCGCTACCCGATGAGGTGTTGGAGTTCATTGCCAGCCGCATCTCGACCAACATCCGTGAGCTTGAAGGGGCCCTGATCCGGGTGACGGCGTTCGCGAGCTTGAACCGCCAGCCGGCTGAGCTGAGCTTGGCCGAGATCGTTCTGAAGGACCTCATCCCCGACGCGGCCGGCAGCCAAATCACGGCGTCGATGATCATGGGTCAGACAGCCGCCTACTTCGGGTTGTCCCTTGACGACTTGTGCGGGTCCTCGCGCTCGCGGGTGCTGGTGACCGCCAGGCAGATCGCTATGTATCTATGCCGGGAACTGACCGAGTTGTCCTTGCCGAAGATCGGCCAACAATTCGGCGGACGCGATCACACTACGGTGATGCACGCTGACCGCAAGATCCGCCAGCTCATGGCGGAGCGGCGATCGGTGTACAACCAGGTCACGGAACTCACCACCCGTATCCGCTCCCAGTCCTCGTAATCCACATACCGGGGTCAACGCTGGGGAAAAGTTCTCTTTCGGCGACTCAGGAGAGCTGAGAAGCTGCACCGAGGGCGCTTAATCGGTCCTACATTGCCGATACCGCGGGCCGTGTTTCCGCAATGTTCAGCTTCACCGGCTGCCCTACGGGCAAGGCCTTTCTCTGGCCTGCGGTGGGGCTTGACGGGCCGGTGTTGGGCCTGATCTCGCCTTCGGATGCCCAGCAGGCAGGTCTCTGACAAGGGGAGATGTCCAATTCACCCGAGTTGCAAGGGTGTTCAAGACACCTGTCCACACAACTATCCACACCTGGGGAAAACCGACGTCCGTCCAGGTCGCTCGATGAGGATCAGGTCACTGACGTGCAACGATGCCTCCACAGGTGGGGAAAAGCCTGTGGATAACTACCATTCAGACGTCCGTCCACACCCCCTGTGCACAGCACGCAGTGTCCTGCGGCGATGCCACGGCCGCAGCTGTGGACAACAGGTGGAGAAGCCGGGGAGCCTGTTTACGACGATCGTCCGTCCACAAGCCCCCGTCCTGCGTCCACCAAAACGTCCACGAGTTGTCCACAACGCAAAAGGCGGTGTGACCAGCATGTTTGTCGTGAGTGCACAGGATCCACAGGCCCTATGACAACGATGAGACCTATCCATCTAGATATCCCACCCCACGTACGTTGTGGATGAACAGGTGGGGACGAGCAGGTGCCACCCACAACTACGGGCAGCGCTCTATCGGCAGCTTTAGGCAGTACCTGAGGATTTGCCGCTGAATTGTCACGGCGCCTCCGTAGTGGCGGATTGGTTGGCGCTCGCCCGGGGACTACAGTCGGAGACCGCGCTACTGCGCACGTCCCCTGGGACGATGGAGCGAACGGTCACAGACCGTCGAGTTGGAGAAGGGGCGGGTGACCGTGAAGTTCCGTGTCGATCGAGACGTTCTGGCCGAGGCGGTGACGTGGGCAGCCAAGGGGCTTCCTGCGCGGCCTCCAGTTCCCGTGCTCGCAGGCGTGCTCATCGACGCCGACCCCTCAGGCACGATCACGCTGTCAGCCTTCGACTACGAGGTCTCCGCGCGGGTCACGGTTGCCGCCGATGTCAGCGATGGCGGCCAGGTGCTCGTGCTGGGCCGGTTGCTCGCCGACATCTCCCGCAACCTGCCGAACCGCCCTATCGATGTCGTCACCGAGGGCAACAAGGTTCAGCTCACGTGCGGCTCCAGCCGGTTCAGCCTGCTGCAGATGCCCAGCGATGAGTACCCGACGCTGCCCACCTCACCCGAACCCAGCGGCACCATCCCCGGCGATGTCTTCACCCAGGCCGTGGCGCAGGTCAGCATCGCTGCCGACCGCAGCGACACCCTGCCGATCCTGACCGGCGTGCGGATGGAGGTCGAGGGCGACAAGATCACTCTGCTCGCGACCGACCGCTACCGCCTGGCAATGCGGGAGGTGACCTGGAACCCGGCCAACACCGACATTTCGACTGTGGTGCTGGTGCCGGCCCGCACCTTGTCCGACACCGCGAAGTCGTTGGGCGCCGCAGCATCGGTGGACTTGGCTCTGGGTTACGCCGCAGGCGGCGACGGTCTGGTCGGTTTTGAAGCCGGTCAGCGCCGGACGACGACTCGGCTGCTCGATGGTGAGTACCCCAAGGTGTCCTCGATCTTCCCCTCCTCGGTGGACACCACCGCTGTGGTGGAGACCGGCTCCCTGGTCGAGGCCGTCAAGCGCGTCTCACTGGTGGCCGAACGCAACACCCCGGTCCGGTTGCGGTTCATCGACGGTCAGGTCGGTATCGATGCCGGCGCCGGCGATGATGCCCAGGCCAGTGAGGCCGTGGAGGCGACCCTGACCGGTCCGGAGATCGAGATCGCCTTCAACCCGCACTACCTGCTTGACGGTCTGCACGCGGTCGGTACCAGCTACACGCGGCTTTCCTTCACTCAGAGCAGCCGACCGGCCGTGTTGTCGGGCCAGGCCGAAGCGGACGGAGAGCCGGACTCCTCCTACCGCTACGTGCTCATGCCAGTGCGGTTCCCCGGCTAGGTGTACCTGCGTCACCTGAGCTTGGGAGACTTCCGCAGTTACCGGACTGCGGAAGTGTCCTTCTCCCCGGGGGTGAGCACGCTGGTGGGCTTGAACGGGGTCGGTAAGACCAACCTCGTGGAAGCGGTCGGCTACCTGGCCTCCCACAGTTCGCATCGGGTCTCTCAAGACGGCCCACTGGTCCGCTTCGGGGCCGAGCACGCTGTCGTGCGGGGTCTAGTCGTTCGCGATGACCGCGAGACCCTCATCGAGATCGAGGTCAACCCGGGGCGGGCGAACAGGGCTCGGCTCAACCGAGGCGCGTTCACCCGGCCTCGGGAGGTGCTGGGGGCGCTGCGCACGGTGCTGTTCGCCCCGGAGGACTTGGCGCTGGTCAAGGGGGATCCCACTGATCGGCGACGTTTCCTGGACGATCTGCTGGTCTCTCGCCAGCCTCGTTGGGCCGGGGTTCGCTCGGATTACGACAAGATCCTTCGGCAGCGGAACGCGTTGCTCAAGAGCGCTTCGCCACTGAAGTCGCGTCGCTCCGCCCCGGTGCGGGTAGATCCGCAGTCGGCTCCGGCGACGCTGGAGGTCTGGGATGACCACCTGGCCACGGTCGGCGCCCAGCTGTTGTATGCCCGGTTGCGACTCCTGCGGGACCTGCGACCGCTACTGAGGCAGAACTACCAGGCCGTCAGCGCGACCGCGAACGAGGCGCTGGCCTCCTACCGTTCCTCACTGGATGAGGATGCCGCGGAGAGTATCGCTGCTGGTGAGGTGCCCTCCATGGAGGAGTTGCGCGAACTGATCCTGCAAGCGATGGGCAACCGGCGCCGCGCAGAACTTGAGCGAGGTGTCAGCCTGGTAGGCCCGCACCGCGATGATCTGGTGCTCCTGCTGGGCGACCTGCCGGCCAAGGGGTATGCCTCGCACGGTGAATCGTGGTCGTTCGCGTTGGCCCTCAAGTTGGGGGCCTATCACCTGCTGCGCCACGACCTGGGTGATGATCCCGTCTTGATCCTGGATGATGTGTTCGCCGAGCTGGACGTGGGGCGCCGCGAGCGCCTGGCCGGGCTGCTGCTGGACGGCGAACAGGTCATCATCACAGCTGCCGTGCCGCAGGACATCCCGCTGGCGTTGCACGGTGCCCGGTTTGCGGTGCGTCAAGGTGAGGTTGACCCGGCCGACGACGAAGCATCCCTGGCAGAGGCTGGCGAGCAACCCCGCCCGGCAGGCAGTCAGGTGGGATCCCCAGTGCAAATGGACAAGGCCGTAGGACCGGCTGAACCGGACCAGGGCGCAGGAGATGGCCAGCCGGCCGCCGCGGCCGGCTTCGAGGGTTCCGGGCGTGCGGGTGCCGAGACTGAGTTCGTCGAGCCAGAGGCTGCGGAACCTGGCCCGCTCGACTCTGCGGAGCCTGCCGAAGCTGTCGCAGACGATGCCGAGGCATCCTCCCGGCAGCCCGCCGCGCAGGATGTGGCCAACAACGGCGTCAGCCAGGTCGCGCCGCCACCTGCCCGGCCGGGAGACTGAAGGCATGGCACAGAAGCGTCCGGGCGGCTCGGGTCCGTCGGGGCACGCAGGCCGGGGCGGGCAGCCCGTGCCGGGGCAGCACGAACCGGTTGTGGATGCCGTACCGGTCGAGCCCGGTGTTGAGCTGCCGGTGGTCCCCACAATCAGCGCGCCCGATGGGGACGAAAGCGATCGGGCTGCAGCGGCCGCGTTGGCACGGGCCCGCGAAGCTGCCCGTGCCAAGGGTCTGCGGCCCGGCTCCCGGCCGGTGCCGAGACGGCGCCGTCGTACCGAGGCGGTCTTCAGCGGTAGCAATGCCGACGGGCGTGATCCGCTGCTGTTGGGGGACGGTATGGATCGGCTGCTGCTGGATCGGGGATGGAAGGTCGATGTGGCGGCCGGGGCCGTGATGGGTCGCTGGCCGGCCATCGTGGGGTTGGATGTGGCACGCCACTGCACGCCGGTGACCTTTGAGGATGGGGTTCTCATCGTCCGCGCCGATTCCACGGCCTGGGCTACCCAGTTGCGCCTGATGGCCCCCAACCTGCTGCAACGCCTGGGTGAAGAAGCAGGCCAGGGGGTTGTGACTGAACTGCGGGTGGTCGGCCCGGCTGCCCCGTCGTGGAGTCGCGGTCCTCGGCGCAGCACCGGTCCGGGGCCGCGCGATACCTACGGCTGAGGCCGGATTCCGGGCCGATCAGCGGGCCTGCGCCGAGGCTGCGTACGAGCTCGCCGGTCACCCCGAAACAGTGTCGACGGGAACTCCACGAAGCGGAACCGCGGCTACGGCTCTCAGGGCCATTGGGGGTTGGTCGACGTACCGGGAGTCGTCCGCAGGTCTGATCGGTGGTCACGATGGCGGCACAGGGCCCAGGCAGCCAGGTTCTGCGGTGAGCGGGGCGTAGACTGAGGCGTCATTCGACGTGACGTCGGTGGTGTCCCTCGGATGCCCCCTGTGCTCGCGTCGTTGCGGAGTACAGACGAAGGAGAAGCGTGTCGACGACGCCAGAGGATCACCCCAACGGCCCCGGCGACCCGAGCGCCCGGTCGATGAAGACAGGGGAGGCAGATGATCCGGTGTACGACGCCACAGCGATCACGGTCCTTGAAGGGCTCGAGGCTGTGCGGAAACGACCCGGTATGTACATCGGGTCCACCGGTGAACGCGGTTTGCACCACCTCGTGTGGGAGATCGTCGATAACTCCGTCGATGAGGCGCTGGCTGGTTACGCCGACCGGGTAGACGTCACGTTGTTGGCCGACGGCGGGGTTCGGGTGCGCGACAACGGCCGCGGTATCCCCACCGACATGCATGCCACCGAGGGTGTCTCGGCGGTGGAGCTGGTCCTGACCCAGTTGCACGCCGGCGGCAAGTTCGGCGGCGGCGGTTACAAGGTCTCCGGTGGTCTGCACGGTGTGGGATCCTCCGTGGTCAACGCGCTGTCGACGCGGCTGGAAGCGGAGGTTCGCCAGAAGGGCCACGTCTTCCGGATGGCGTTCAGCAACGGGGTACCGATCGCTCCGCTGGAGAAGATGGAGGAGTCCTCGGAGACCGGGACCACCATCACCTTCTGGCCCAGCCGGGACATCTTCGACGCAGTCGATTTCGACTTCGACACCATCCGGGCCCGTTTCCAGCAGATGGCCTTCCTCAACAAGGGCCTGACGATCGCGCTGACCGACGAGCGCGAGCAAGCCGTCGTGTTGGCTGAGGGTGAGCTGGAGGACGAGGAAGGGGGCGCCGTCCAAGCCGCTCCCGCCGATGCGGAGGCCACCGCGGCCGAAGAGGCGCGGGCCGGTGAGGTCGTCACCGACGGCAAGGGCCAGGCCAAGGGACGCAGCGTCACCTACCGCTACGAGGATGGCCTCGTCGACTACGTCACCCACCTGAACGCGAGCAAACGCACCGAGAAGGTGCACGAGGAGATAATCGACTTCGAACTGGAAGACACCGAGCGTGCCCTCTCCCTCGAAGTAGCGATGCAGTGGACGAACGGGTATTCCGAATCGGTCCACACCTACGCGAACACGATCAACACCCATGAAGGGGGAACCCACGAAGAGGGTTTCCGCGCGGCGTTGACCAACCTCATCAACCGGTTCGCGCGTGCCCAGAACCTGCTGAAGGACAAGGACGACAACCTCACCGGTGACGACGTCCGTGAGGGCCTGACGGCAGTCATCTCGGTCAAGCTCGGCGATCCCCAGTTCGAGGGTCAGACCAAGACGAAGCTGGGTAACTCCGAGGTCAAGGGTTTCGTCCAAGGGGCCGTCAACGATCAGCTCGGGGACTGGTTGGAGCGCCACCCCAGCGAAGGCAAGGAGATCGTCCGCAAGGCGATCAACGCCAGCGCGGCGCGGATGGCTGCCCGCAAGGCACGCGAAGCCACTCGTCGCAAGGGCCTCATGGAGTCCGGGGGGCTACCCGGCAAGCTTCGTGACTGCCAGAGCAAGGACCCGGTGGTCTCCGAGATCTACATCGTCGAGGGTGACTCCGCCGGTGGCTCGGCCAAGGACGGCCGTAACCCGTTCAACCAGGCGATCCTGCCGATCCGAGGCAAGATCCTCAACGTTGAGAAGGCCCGCATCGACAAGGTGCTCTCCAGCGAGACGGTGCAGAACCTGGTCTCGGGTTTCGGCACCGGGGTGGGCGAGGACTTCGACCTGAGCAAGGCCAGGTATCACAAAATTATCCTGATGGCCGACGCCGACGTCGACGGCATGCACATTCGTACCCTGCTGCTGACGTTGTTGTTCCGGTTCATGCGCCCGCTCATCGAGGTCGGTTACGTCTACCTGGCTCAGCCGCCGTTGTACCGGATCAAGTGGAGCAACCACCCGCACGAGTTCGTCTTCTCCGACCGGGAGCGCGACGACCGCATCACTGAGGGACTCGCTGCAGGTAAGCGCCTTCCCAAGGACAGCGGCGTGCAGCGCTACAAGGGTCTGGGTGAGATGAATGCTCAGGAGTTGTGGGAGACCACGATGGACCCCGATCACCGGGTGCTGCTGCAGGTGACCCTCGATGACGCCGCGGCCTCCGACGAGGTCTTCTCGGTGCTGATGGGTGAGGACGTGGAATCCCGACGCAACTTCATTCAGCGCAACGCCCGCGACGCGCGCTTCCTCGACATATGAGCCGCCGCCTGAACACTGTGCAGCCGCGCGCGGCATGCGCCAGGCCCACGACGACGAGAAGGACACACGCGTGACCGACATGACGACTCCCCCGGAGACCGACAGGGTAGAGCCCGTCGACCTCAACGCGGAGATGCAGCGCAGCTACATCGAATACGCGATGAGCGTCATCGTCAGCCGTGCGCTGCCTGATGTACGCGACGGGTTGAAGCCAGTACACCGGCGCATCGTCTACGCGATGTACGACGGTGGGTTCCGCCCCGACCGTGGCTACAACAAGTGCGCGCGCATCGTCGGTGACGTGATGGCGCAGTATCACCCGCACGGTGACTCGGCGATCTATGACGCTCTCGTGCGTCTCGTACAGCCGTGGGCGATGCGCAACCCGCTCGTGGACGGTCAGGGCAACTTCGGTAACGCCGGCGATGACGGAGCCGCCGCTAGTCGGTACACCGAGTGCAAGATGATGCCGTTGGCCATGGAGATGGTGCGCGACATCCGCGAGGACACTGTCGACTTCAAGGACAACTACGACGGCAAGAACCAAGAGCCGACGGTACTTCCATCCCGCTTCCCGAACCTGCTGGTGAACGGCAGTTCCGGGATCGCGGTCGGGATGGCCACCCAGATCCCGCCACACAACCTGCGTGAGGTCGCCGAAGCGGCCCAGTGGGTGTTGTCTCACCCCGATGCGACGCGCGAGGAACGCCTGGAGGCGTGCCTGTCGATCATCAAGGGTCCCGACTTCCCGACCGCCGGTCTCATCATGGGCCGCAAGGGCATCGAGGACGCCTACCGCACCGGGCGCGGTTCCATCGTCATGCGGGCGCGGGTCGAGATCGAGGAGATCAACGGGCGAACCTGCCTGGTCATCACCGAACTGCCCTACCAGGTCAACCCCGACACCTTGGCCAAGAAGATCGCTGAACTAGCCAAGGAAGGACGTCTGGCCGGCATCGCCGACCTCAACGACGAGACCTCCGGGCGTACCGGTCAGCGGCTGGTCATAGTGCTCAAACGCGATGCAGTGGCCAAGGTGGTGTTGAACAACCTCTACAAACACACCGCGCTGCAGACCTCGTTCAGCGCCAACATGCTCGCCCTGGTCGACGGGGTGCCGCGCACCCTGCCAATCAACGCTTTCGTGCGGTACTGGGTCGACCACCAGATCGAGGTCATCCAACGGCGCACCGCCTACCGGCTACGCCAGGCGGAGAAAGAGATCCATATCCTGCGCGGCCTACTCAAGGCGCTGGACGCCCTTGATGAGGTCATCGCCTTGATTCGTCGCTCACCGTCGGCCGAGGCAGCTCAGGCGGGGTTGAAGGATCTGCTTTCGATTGATGATGTGCAGGCGCGGGCGATTCTGGACATGCAGTTGCGCAAGCTCGCTGCGCTGGAACGTCAGAAGATCATCGACGATCACGACGCGCTCGAGGCCAAGATCCTCGACTACGAGGACATCCTGGCTAAGCCGCAGCGCCAGCGGGACATCGTCTCCACCGAGCTGAACGACATCGTGGATCGTTATGGCGATGACCGGCGCACCGAGATCGTGCCGTTTGACGGTGACGTCTCGATGGAAGACCTCATCCCCAACGAGAGGGTCGTGCTGACCATCACCCGGGGTGGCTACGCCAAGCGGACCCGGGCTGATGAGTACCGCAGCCAGCGCCGCGGCGGGAAGGGCGTGCGCGGGGCGGCCCTGCGCGGCGACGACATCGTCGAGCACTTCTTCGTCACCACCACCCACCACTGGTTGTTGTTCTTCACCAACCTGGGTCGGGTGTATCGGGCCAAGGCCTACGAGGTGCCTGAGGGCGGCCGCGACGGACGCGGTCAGCACGTGGCCAACCTGATGGCATTCGGTCCCGATGAGCACATCGCTCAGGTGTTGGCAATCCAGAACTACGACGTCAAGCCCTACCTGGTGTTGGCGACCCGGGGCGGCTTGGTGAAGAAGACCCGCCTGTCCGATTTCGATTCTCCGCGTAGCGGCGGTCTGATCGCGATCAATCTGCGCGACGGCGACGAGCTGGTGGGGGCGCGGGTCTGCTCGCCCACCGATGACCTGCTGTTGTGCTCGCGTAAGGGACAGTCGGCCAGGTTCCACGCCACGGACGAGATCCTGCGGCCGATGGGTCGGGCCACCAGCGGTGTGACGGGCATGAAGTTCCGCGCCGGTGACGACCTGCTGTCGATGAACCTCATTCCAGAGGGCGGCGATCCGGACGTATTCGTCGTCTTCGAGAATGGCTTGGCCAAGCGCACCCCGGCATCGGACTACCCGGCTAAGGGCCGCGCGGGCCTCGGGGTTCGGGTCGCGGCGATCTCTGAGCGCGGGGGTGACCTCGTGGGTGCGCTCACGGTAGCCGACACCGATGAGGTCATGGTCGTCATGGAGAAGGGCAAGGTCGTCCGGTCTCGGGTGGATGAGGTGCGCCGCACGGGACGAAACACGATGGGCGTGCAGTTCGCCAAGCCCGACGCTGGCGATGCGATCGTCGCCGTTGCTCGCAATACCGAGTCATCGGCCACGACAGAGGCTGTCGTCGAGGGCGAGATCGAGCCGCTGGCGGATGCGGACGGAGAAACCGTTGAGCCCAGTGAGGATGAGCTGAAGAGTCCATCCAGTGAGCTACCGTCGGTGCAGGAATCTCAGGATGCGTTGGGCGACAACGACGATGACAACGCACAGGGCGCCGACGAGCAGGGTCGGCCCGATGACGGAGGTGCGCAGTGAGCACGACCGGAGGCAGGCCCACCTCGGGGGCACCGACGAAGTCGGGTGGCGCAACCCCTGCCCCTCGGCCTCGGCCAGGGTCGGGAGTACCCACGGCGGTGACGCCGCGGGTGAGTCCCTCGGCTCCGCGCGGTGACGAACCGCGCCGGGTCAAGCTGACGTTTTCGCGGATCGACCCGTTCTCGGTCATGAAGATCTCGTTCCTGCTGTCGGTCTCGATGGGGATCGCGGCTGTCGTGGTCGTCGCGGCGCTGTGGATGATGCTGCAGGGCATGGGTGTCTTCTCTACGCTGAACGACACCTTGAACGAGTTGGCCGCTTCCACGAACGCCGAACGAAGCATCAACGTCTTGGAGTTGTTGAGCTTCATGCGGGTCATCTCGTTGGCGATCGTGCTCGGGGTGGCCAACACCATCCTGATGACGGCCATGGCAACGCTGACTGCGGTCATCTACAACATTTGTGCAGCGCTGGTCGG
This sequence comes from Gephyromycinifex aptenodytis, assembly GCF_012277275.1. GTDB lineage: Bacteria > Actinomycetota > Actinomycetes > Actinomycetales > Dermatophilaceae > Gephyromycinifex > Gephyromycinifex aptenodytis. The sequence goes on from NZ_CP051155.1 coordinate 2,267,032, forward strand.
CGGTGTGCAGTCAACGATGACTGACGTCTGAGGCTGGGCTCGCAGGAGCGGTTCGACCCTGTTCCTGTGGGGTCGACAGTGGCTTCGGGGTCGGTTTTGGACACCGGCGTTTGGTGCGGTACCGTTGGTCTCCGCGCCGACATTTCGCCGGTCACGGGCCTATAGCTCAGACGGTTAGAGCGCTTCCCTGATAAGGAAGAGGCCACAGGTTCAAGTCCTGTTAGGCCCACCCGTGAGCTGTGAGGGGCCGCCCATTACAGGCGGCCCCTTCGCCATGTCGGGGCGGCGTTTGGCGGTCGATGTCTGGCAGCAGGTAACATGGTGGCAGTGAGTCGTTCGCGGCTTAGTGTTCGTTGCATTCGTCGAGATGGAGGGGTTCGCCCATGAAGCGGGTTCTCGCGCTCGTCGTAGCAGGATTAGGTGCAGCGATGGTCCAGCAGCGTATTCGTGCGCGGCAGGCCGAGCAGGCACTGTGGGCCGAGGCGACAGATCCCGCTCCACGCTGATGAACACCCACCCGGGTGACGGGTGGCGGCACACGGTGGCGCCCCTGGCTGCAGGAGCGACTAACTGAACACGGGGACTTAGCTCAGCTGGTAGAGCACTGCCTTTGCAAGGCAGGGGTCAGGGGTTCGAGCCCCCTAGTCTCCACAACGCAACATTCAGAGGCCCTTTCCCGAGGCGGGAGAGGGCCTCTGGCGTGTGCACCCCTGTGCGCCGCTGGGAGGAAATCGGCCAGTTCACGGTCGGTGCCCATGCGGCCTGGGCTGCCTCGACAGTCGGGGTGCAGGCGAACTGGGCCGCGCGCCAGTCCCGGGGTGAATGCCGCGGCATGGGTCGACGACGGGTGGCAACACTGTGGCCCGGCCGGGCGCCCAGTCCGCTGCCGGTATGTGCGGCGGCTGGGCTGCCCGGCGTGGTTAGGCCGCGCTGATGCCGGGTTCGTCCTCTTCGTCTTCGTCGCGGGAGCGACGCCACAGACCGGCGATGAGCCCGAGTGCGGCCAGGGAGCTGAACAACAGCAGCGGTAGTTGCGGCACTGCTGTGCCGTTCGAGCTGTCGGCGCGGCGGGCCGGATCCAGACACTGCCCGTAGGTGCCGGCGCGTTGGGCATCACCTGCGGCGCCGACGCCCTGCTCGTAGCCCGGACCTGCCTGCCAGTTCGGGTCATTGGCCTGGGTGTAGCCCTGTTCGCGTGTTCGACTGCAGTCACCTACGCAGACCGGGTAGCCCTTGCCCTTGCGAGGGGTCTCGCCCCCAGACTGCGCTGCTCCCGGACGCCACGGCCAACCGCCGGGGTTGCTGGCGCTGTGGTGCGAACCCGGTGTCCAACCGGGCTTCGGTCCCCACGGCGCAGGTGCGCTGTTCGGTCCCTTGTGGGAATGGGGGTGGCTGTGGGTGCCCGAAGTGGGTTTGGGCGCGCCGGGCGGACGCGGCGCGTTCGGTTTCGGTGTCGGTTTCGGTGTCTTGGTCGGGCTCGGCCGCTTGGGTGGGCGCGGGCTCGTGGGCTTCGGAGCGTTCGGGTGGGGGATGGGTATCACCGTCGGCCCGGGGACTGGGCTGCTCGGGCCCGGGGTGGGAGTGATTGGGCCCGTCGGGTCGTCGGTCGGGTTCGAAGGCCCACTGGGAGTGGGCGGCACCGGAGCGCCGGGGGTGCCCCCACCCGGGGCGGTAACCCCAGCCTTGAGCGGAACCCGGATCGTCTCAACCTGCGGTTTCGGCGAGGCTAGGCCCGTGTACTGCGACGTTCCCACCGCCGTGCCGGTTGAGATGATGTACCCGGCGCTGATGTCGTCGGCCGTGACCGTGTAGGCACCGTTGGCCTGGCAGGAGGTGTGCGCGCCGGGTGCCAGGGTGGTGTCGTTGCAGGTGATTCCGATTCCGGCCTGCTGCAGACGAGGGTCGGAGACCCCGACGTTCTCCAGGGGAACGTTCCCGGTGTTTGTCACGACGTAGTCGAAGATGACGCCTTCACCCACGTCGAGTTGGCCGTTGCCGTTGGAGTCCACCGGTGTGTAACCCATACCAAGTCCCAGGCTGGCCTCTGGTTTGGGCGCGACCGGGGTCACGGCACCATCGGAGCCGGAGGCGTCGTTGCCGCCGTCGGTGGTCGAGGTGGCATAGGCCAGGTTCGCCAGCGTGGTGACCCCCTGGCCTTGCGCCTGATCCGCTGGGACCGGGTACGGGCTCGCCGTGCACGTCGTGCTTTCCTGCGGCTCCAGCGAGCCCCTCTCGCATGTGATGTCCACTTTGGCGGCTGCGAGCATCGGGTCGTTGACCCTGACTGTGGCGGGTGCGCTGCTGGTGTTGGTGATGAGGAAGCGGTACGTGATCTCGTCACCGGGGTCAGCCAATCCGGGGAAGCCGGAATCCTTCGTCAGCTCCGCGGTCTTGGTCACCTTCAGACCGGTGTCCTCAGCGGGGATGCGAACCGTGTCGGCGGCGGTTGCTTGCACCTGCGGGCCTTGCGCCGGGGCGCCGGTCGCGGTTGCGCTGTTGAGCACATAGGTGCGCTGCACGTCCTGCGCCGTGACGGTGTACACCTCAGCGGAACATGTTGTCTGCTTACCCGGCTTCAGGCTGCTCGCCTCACACGTCACGGCATCCTCTCCCAGGAGGGAGTCAGTGACCTTGACGTCGTTGATCGTGACGTTCCCGGTGTTGGTCACACGGAAGGAGTACGTCACCTGCTCACCTGCCACCAGAGCCGTGTTGACCCGCTCGGCGGCACGTCGAGCGAACTTGTCGATGCTCAATCTCGGTTGCGCAGTGGTTCCTGCGCTGGAGGTTGATGTGGCAGCCGGGCTCGTCACGGGTTGGGAGGCCGCGCTGCCGTGGGCTGCTGCAGTGTTCTTCAGCACTCCACCGGCGATGTCGGCAGCGGTGACGGTGTAGTCAGCGGAGGTGCACGTCACCGACCCGCCCGGCTTGACGGTGTCGGTCGGGCAGGTGATCGCCACGTTCGCTTCCGCCAGCGCCTGGTCGGCGATGGAGACACCGGTGACCGGCACCGTGCCCGGGTTGGCGACGATGAAGGTGAAGAACACGACGTCGCCTTCGTCCGCCACGCCGGGGTGCATCCCGTCGCGTTGCAGGACTGCGGTCTTGGTCAAGCTCAACCGGCCGTACCCCAGCGGCGTGCTCGACTGGGCTAAAGCGGGCAGGGTGAGGAACTGCTCATCCTCCCCGGTCCAGGCCCGCGCCGTAGCGGTGTTCTCCAGGGTGGGATTGGCTAGGTCGGCCTGGGTGATGACCAGGGGTTTCGGTGCCGCGCAGGACACGGTATTGCCTGACGCGAGGACGCCGATCGGGCAGGTCACCGCAATCCCTCGCGCGGAGAGCATCTCGTCACCGACGTGCGGGTTCGTCACCGGTTTGGGGCCGGTGTTGCTCACCGTGAAGCTGTAGCTGAGTTCGTCGCCGAGACCGGCCACGCCGTCGCCATTGAGGTCCTTGGTCAGGGTGGCCGTCTTGGTCAGGCGCAGCGGTGGGAAGTCCGTCAACGGGATCGTTGCCGAGCCGGACCCGCTCGTCTGTCCTGATGTGGGCAGGCTCGCCTGGACCGTTGCCTCGTTCGTCAACGAACCGGCATTGATGTCGGCCTGGGTGATCGTGTACGCAGGCGAGGAGCAACTCGCGCTAGCCCCCGGCGCCAGGTCGGTGGCGCAACGGAAGTCGGTGAGTCTGAGTTTGACGTCACGGATTGTCGCGGTGCGCAGGGTGCGCTTGCCGGTGTTGGTCACGGTGAACGTGTAGCTAACCTCATCGCCGGCGGAGTACGCCTGGTTGTTGTCCTTATCGGTGATGGTGCGCATCGACTTGGTCAACGAGACCCCGGCCGGGGCGTCAAAGGTCAGCGTCGCTGTCGCGGGGGCACTGGTCGTGTTCGCACCTGAGGTCGCGGTGGCGGTGGCGGTGTTGCTCAGCGTCCCTGCGTCGAGGTGCTGTTGGGTGACCCGTGGCGTGACCGGCGACGTGCAGGTACGGGTGGCGCCGACGGCCAGCGGCCCGCTGCCGCATACGAAGTCCACGAGGCTCAGCGTCGGGTCGTCGACCTGGACCGAATCCAGGCTCGCCGAGCCGGTGTTTGTCACCGTGAAGGCGTATTCGATCGGGTCGTTGAGGTCGCAGCGGCCGGTGTCGCCAGCGGCGCCGACGTCACAGGTCGCCGCCTTCGCCAACGTCATCGCGATCTGCGGGGCCAGGTCGACCCGGGCGAACCCGGTCGCGGTCACCTGGGCGTTTTGTGGCGTTGTGCCGGTCACGGTGGCCGTGTTGTCGATACGGCGCGCGTCGACCTGCGCCTGAGTGATGCTCAGCGTGCTCGAGCTGCACGTGGTGCTGGCCTTAGGCGCCAACGTGCTCGCCTGACAGCTCACCCCACCGGTCAGCAGGGGGTCGGTGACGGTGATGCTGTTCAGGGTGACGTTGCTCGTGTTCGTCACCGTGAAGGAGTAGCTGACCGTGTCGCCGGCGCTGTGCCCGGCGGCACCCTTGTCGATGATCGCGCCGGCGCGCTTGCTCAGGGTGAGCGCGGCCAACGCCTCGATCGGGGTAGTGGTCGAGGGCGTCGAGCCGTTGCTGGTGAAGCTGATCGGGGCGCCCCCGGTGGCCGGTGTCGCGCTGGCCGTGGCGGTGTTCGTCACCGACCCGGCGTCGACGTCGTTCTGGGTGAGCCTGTAGGCGGGCGCGCTGCAGGTGGCGCTCGCACCAGGGGCGAGGGTGGCGGCACACTCCTGCGAGACGCCGAGCTTGGTGTCGGTGACCGTCACGCTCTTCAGGGTTTGCGCGCCGGTGTTCTTCACCGTGAAGGTGTACGTGATCTGGTCGCCGGGGTCGGCGCGGCCGCTGCCGTTGGTGTCGGCGATGGCCGAGGACTGCTTGACCAGGGTGAAGGCAGCCGTCGGGTGCAGCAGCGTCTCCACCGTTTCGGGTTCGCTGTCGACCGCGGCGCCCGTCGAGGGGTTGGTCGCAGTCGCGGTTGCGGTGTTGACGACCTTGCCGGCGTCCAGATCTGCTTGGGTGATGGCGCCGGTGATCGGGCCGCAGGTGGCGGATTTCCCTGGGGCGAGCACGCCCTTGCCGCAGGCGTAACCGGTCAAGCCGAGGGCGGCATCGGTGATGGTCACCCCAGACAGGCTCGTGGTGCCCGTGTTGGTCACGGTGAACGTGTACGGAACCATGTCTCCGGCGGAGTGGGTCGTGCTGCCGTCAGCGTCCTGCACTGCGCCTGCGGTCTTGTCCAAGGCCAGAGCCGACGTGGACGTGAAGGTCACGTTCGTGCTCGTCGTGCCGGTCTGCACGTCACCGTTGGGGTCGGTGCCGGTGATGGTCGTGCTCAGGTCGGCGTGTCCGGCATCAACGTCACCCTGGGTCAGCACGTAGTTGATGGTGCAGATCGCGTTCTCCCCCGGCGCTAGCTGAGTCGGGTTCGGGGTGCAGGTCACGGTGCGGCCATCAGGCAGTGTCGTTGTGCCGCTGAGCCCGTTGACCGTCGTGTTACCGGTGTTGGTCACGGTCACCGTGATGGTGACGGTGTCCCCGGCCTTCGGGTTCTGCGGGCTGGTCACCGCAGAGGTGACCTTGAGCGCGGCCACGCGGGTCAACTCGACGGTTTCGGCGTCACTGTCGGATTTCTGCGATCCGGCGCGGGTAGTGGCGGTAGCGGTGGCGGTGTTCGTCACCCGCCCGGCGTCGATATCGGCCTGGGTGAGCGTGCGTGAAGCCATGCCGGAGGTAGCGCCGGTGGTGCAGGTCGCGCTGGCTCCCGGGGCGAGGCTCTGGACGCAGACGACGCCCTTGACACCGAGGGCTGCGTCATTGATGACCACGTTGGTGAGCGTCTGCTGCCCAGTGTTCGTCACAGTGAAGGTGTAGGGGACGACCTCTCCGGCGTCGGCCCGCCCGTTACCGTTGCTGTCGTTGACGCCCGTGCTGCTCTTGGCAAGCGTGAGCGAGTTCGTCACAGCCAGGGGCACCGTCGTCGTCGCGCTCGCCTCTGCTTTTCGGTTCTTGGTGTCGGTGGCGGTTGCGGTGGCGCTGTTGGTGAGGGTGCCGGTTTCCAGGTCGGCCTGGGTCAACGGGTATGACCTCGGGCCGGGGCAGGTTGCCGTGGCACCCGGCGCGAGGTTCGTCGCGCAGGTGAACGAGTCGTTGCTCAGCAACCGGTCGGTGATGGTGACCGTTGTCAGGGTGACCGGGCCGGTGTTGGTGACGGTGAACGTGTAGGTGACGTTTTCACCGACGTCGGCGTAGCCGTTGCTGTTGGCGTCGGTGAGGCCGCCAGACTCCTTGGCGAGTTTCACCGCCGGAGCGGCCGGGGTGATGGTGGCGCTCGTTGACAGTGTCGTCTGCACTCGCTCGCCCGTCGCGGGGGTGCCGGACACGATCGGGTTGGCCGTAACCGTGCCGGCGTCGATGTCAGCCTGAGTGAGGACGTAGTCCGGCAAGGTGCAGGTGATCGAGGCAGCTGGCGCGAGCGGGCCGGGTGAACACACGTACCCGTTCAGCCCGAGGGTGCTGTCGGTGACGTTGATGTCGGTCATGGTGGTCGATCCGGTGTTTTCCACCGTGATCGTCACCGGGACGCGTGTTCCGGCGACAGGGTCGGCCGGAACCGTGCCCAACCCCCCGGTGACGCTGATCCCGCTGGTCGGGGTGAGCTCGGTCGTCACCGAGTCGGTGGCGGTCTGTGGCGGGTTCGCTCCGGCGACACTGACGCTCGCGGCGTTCGTCACCGAACCGGCGTCGATCTCGGCCTGGGTCAGCGTATGTGTCGCCGTGCAGGTCGCCTGAGCCTTGGGCGCGAGTTCCTGCTGGCAGCCCGTCAGGCTTTGCTGCTCGGTAGCGCTCAGCCGCGGGTCGCTCACGGTGTATCGCGTCAGCGTGGTGGCGCCGGTGTTCGTCACCGTGAAGGTGTACGCGATGGTGTCACCGGCATCCTGGCGTCGGTTGCTGTTGGCGTCGGTGACGGCACCGGCCGTCTTGTCCAGGGTCAGGGCGGTGACCGCCTCGATGGGCGTCGCCACGCGTGAGGCTTCGCTTGTCACCGACGGGCCGGTGGCAGAGGCAGCCTTCGCGGACGCGGTTGCCGTGTTGGTGACGGCCTTCGCGTCGACGTCGCCCTGGGTCAGGGTGTAGTCGGCCGTGCACGACGTGGTGGCGCCGGGGGCCAGTCGGGCGTCGCCACACCGGAACGCCTCAGCGGTGATTCTGGAGTCCGTGATCGTCGGTGCGTACACGGTGGTGGCGCCGGTGTTCTTGAGGGTGAACGTGTACGTGATCCGGTCGCCGGCGTCCACGCCGCCGCTGTTGTTGACATCAGCGATGCCGCCGCTGGTCTTGACCAGGCTCAGGGCGGACTCCAGCGTGCCCAGGTTCAGGGTGTCGCTGGTGGTGCCGGTCGGTGCCGCGCCGTCGTCAGTGGGGGTACCGGTGGCTGTAGCGGTGTTGGTGACCGTGCCCGCGTCGATGTCGGCCTGCGTCAGCAGGTAGGGGGCTGGCTGGTTCTGGCAGGTGGCGCTCGCACCAGGGGCCAGCGTTCCCGGCACGCACGACAGGGCCCTGACCGAGAGTTTGGGGTCGGTGATCGTGACGTTACGTAACGGCACCGAGCCGGAGTTTCTCACGGTGAAGGTGTAGGTGACGCTGTCACCAGCATCGACCCGCTTACTGCCGTTCGCGTCGACGACGGTGCCGTGCGTCTTCGTCACGGTGATGTCCGCGGTGCTCAGCGGCTTTGTCGAGGCCGCGTCGTCGGTCACAGCGGCGCCGCCGGCGACCGTGGTCGGGGGGGTGCCGGTCGCAGTTGCCGTGTTCGTCACTGCGCCCGCCGTCTGCTCAGCCTGGCTGATGACGTGAGGATGCGCCGAGCAGGTGGTGGAGGCGCCGGGGGCCAGCGTCGTCGCCGGGCAGGTCACCGTACCGAGCATCTCGTCGGTGACGGTGATGCCGGTGAGCTGCGTGGTTCCGGTGTTGCGCACGTTCAGGGTGTACGTGATCGCATCGCCTGCTGAGGCGCGGCCGTTGCCGTCGGGGTCGGTGGTTGAGGCGACGCTCTTGCTCAGGGTGATGCCTGGTCGAGGCGCTGCGGGCGGCGCCGGTGTGGCCGTGTTGTTGGAGGTCGGCCCCTGTTCTTGATCCTGGGCGAGCGCCACCGTGTTCTTCAGGCCGTCTGCGCCTGCGGTGGTGGTGTCGCTGTAGTGGAAGAGCACCGTCACGGCGTACTCGTGTGTGCTTTCACCGGGGACGACACTGCGGGCCAGCGTCCACGGCCCGGTCGTCTGGGCAGAGCCGGACGTCGGCCCGCTCCAGGTCGCCGAGTCGATGACGATGTTGCTGGCGAAAGCGGGGGTGTCGGTCAGGGTGTAGTCAGCGGGGGTGCCCCCGGAGTTGACGACCTTGACGGTGTAGGTGGCGCTGCCCTGCCCGGTGATGGGGTCGACGGCGGTGACCGTACCGGCCGTCTTGACAACGTCGAGGTTGGCCACAGTCGCTACGGGGGTGCTCACGGTGGCGTCCTTGGCCAACGGCCGGTTACCGGCGGCGGTGGCCTGCACTGTGGCGGTGTTGTCGCGTTTACCGGCGCGCTGGTCCTCCAGCGTCACCGTGTACGTACCGGTACACGTCTTGCTCGCCCCGGGGCTGATCGGACCGGTCTCGCACGAGATGTTGGACAGCAGCGGGTCGCTGACGAGGAACGACGTCACCGTGACCGCGCCGCTGTTGCGCACGCTGATCGTGTACGTCAACACGTCCCCGGCGTCGGTGGCGCCGTTGCTGTTGCTGTCGCCGCGCGCGGTGACCTTCTTCGTTATAGCCACACCTGCACGGGCGGTGAAGGTGACCGTGTCGGTGTCTGTGGCGACCGCCATCGCCCCGCCGGGGGCGCGGGCGCTGACCGAAGCGGCGTTATCGACTCGCCCGGCATCCACATTGGCTTGAGTCAGGGTGTACGGATTTGCGGTGCAGGTGGTCGAGGCGCCCGGTGCGAGAGACGTCGCCTTACAGGTCACACCGCCGAGGTGAGGGTCGGTGAGGGCGATGTCGGTCAGGGTGACGTTGGAGATGTTTTTGACGGTGAACGAGTAGCTGATCTGGTCGCCGGCGTCGGGGCCGTTGTCGTCGAGGTCGGTGACGTCGCTACCGCGTTTGTCCAGCGAGATGGCTCCGACGTTGGCGATGTCGACGCCCGCTGAGGCGTCGGCCTGCACCTTCTTGGACTTGGGGTCCAAGCCGGTGACCGTGGCGGTGTTCTCCAGGCGCCGGGTGTCGACGTCGGATTGCTTGAGAGTGTAGGTGGCCTTCGTCGAGCACACGGCGGAGGCGCCGGGGGCCAGGCTGGGCGCGCACGGAGCGTCGCTCAGCCCGAGTTTCGTGTCGGTGATCGTCAGCGGCGCTAGCGTGAGCGCGCCAGTGTTGCGCACCTCGAACGTGTAGTTCACGGTGTCGCCGGCGTCCGGGCCGTTGCCATCGAGGTCGGTGATCGGTGTGACGGTCTTGATGAGCTCGACTCCCGCAGAAGGAGCCAACGTGACGACGGCCGTGTCGGTGGGGTGTGAGGGCTCGGTGGCGGGCACCGGGCGGTTCTTGGGGTCCAGGCCGGTGACTGTGGCGGTGTTCGTCACCAAACCGCGGTCGATGTCGGCCTGGGTGAGGGTGTACGGGGTCGGTGAGGTGCAGTTCAGCGACTGACCCGGACCGATACTTTTCGTGCCGCAGGCAAACGATGACCCCAGGAGCGGGTCACTGATCCGCAGCCCGTGAATCGTCAACGGCCCGGTGTTGGTGACGTTGAAGGTGTAGCTGACGCTGTCACCTGCGTCCTGGCGTCCGTTGCCGTTGGCGTCGGCCACCTCACCGGGCACCTTGTCCAGCGCGAACGCAGCCGCGGCGACCGGCGGGTCGTACTCGACCGTGACCGATGCCGGCTTCGAAACGACCGGGGCCCCGCGCAGGGTGGTTCCCTCGGCAGTGGCCGTATTGGTCACCGAGTTGAAGTCAACGTCGGGCTGGGTGAGCCGATACGGCTCGAACTCGCAGGTCGCTTCCTGGCCCGGGGCCAACGTTGAAGCGCAGACGGCCTTGTTCACCCCGAGCGTGGGGTCGGTGATCGTGACCGGTTGGACCGTAGTGGTGCCGGTGTTCTTCACCGTGAACGCGTACCGGATCGTGTCACCTAGGTCGGTACCGTTGCCGTCGGTGTCCGTCACGGTGTTCGTGCCATTCGCGACCGTCTTCTTATCCAGGGTGATCTCCGAGACGCCCGCCAGCTCGGTCGATACGGTGTCGCTGGAGGTGACGTTCTCATTCGAGGGATCAAGCGCCGAGACGGTTGCCGTGTTCGTTCGCGATCCGGCGTCGACGTCGGCCTGGGTGAGGACGTAGGCGTCGCCCGAGCAGGTCGTGCTCTGGTTGGGCATTAGCACCGTGTCTGGGCAGCGCACATTCGTGACGGCTGGGTCGGCCACCGCTACCTGGGTCAACGTTGTGCTTCCCGTGTTTGTGACTTTGAACGTGTAAGTGAGTGTGTCGCCGGCTTTTGCCCCGGTTACCCGAGCTGGGCCCATCTTGTGCAGGGCGATACGCGACTCGGCATGCAGCTTGGTGACGACCTGAGCACTGTCGGCAGAGACCGTGGCCCCGATCGGCGTCGTTGCCGTTGCGGTCGCCGTATTCCTCACGTCGGGGGAGTCCACATCGGCCTGGGTGAGGGTGTAAGTGGCAGAGCAGGACGTCTGTGCCCCGGGCGCCAGAGACCCCGCACCGCACGCCAAGGACGTCACACCCAGTTTCGTGTCAGCGATGCGCACGTTCTGTACGGTCTGCGCGCCAGTGTTCGTCACGAGGAAGGTGTAGGTGATGGTGTCACCCGCGTCCTCTTTATGGTCATCATTCGCGTCGGTGATGTCGCCAGCGGTTTTGACGAGGTTCAGGGTCGCGGCCCGAGGTGTGATGGGAGTCTTCGTGGAATCTGTGTGTTGCGGAGCAAGGCCGCCGTCGGCGGCAGTCCCAGTAACGCGTGCCTCATTGCGCACCTGGCCGGCATCCACATCGGACTGGGTGAGGGTGTAGGTGACGGCAGGGCAGTTCGCAGTCGTGCCAGCAGCCAGAGAAGCAATCGTGCAGGCTGGAGCGCCCGGGGAGAGTCGCGGATCGCTGACGGTGACGTTGCTTAAGGCGGTCGTCCCGTTGTTCGTTACGGTGAAGGTGTAGTCAATCGTGTCCCCGGCATCGTGGCCGTTGTTATCACCGTCGGTGATGGCACTGGCCTCCTTGACGAGCTTGATTGCCGCGCTGCTCACCGGTGTCGTGGTTGTCGACGCTTGACTCGTCACCGGAGTCAGGTTCGGCGGGTTGCCACTGACTGTGGCGGAGTTGGTCACTGCGCCGTCGGCGAGATCGCCCCCGCTGACCGTGTAATCACCTGAGGTGCAGGTTGTCGTGCCCCCGGGTGAAAGCGTCGTTGTCGGGCAGGTGATGCCGATGTTCGCGCTGCTCAGTTTGGGGTCTGCGATGGAGATGGAGGACAGGGTGGTGCTGCCCGTGTTGGTTACCTGGAACCGGTAGGAGATTGTGTCGCCCACGCTGGTGCGGTTGTTGCGGTCGTTATCGATGACAGAGATGACCTTCTTGTCCAGCGTGAGGCCCGTCGTGGGCGGCGCGGGCGGGGTAGCGCAGACCGCGCCCGCCCTCGCGTCGACGTCCGGGTCGCTGGTGTCGGCTTTGGCCAGGGTGACGGCGTTGTACAGGCCGGTGCCCGGTGCGGCGCCGCACGCCGTGGCGGGGCTCGTGGTCGTGTAGTGGAACGTGACCCGCACGGCGTAGGTGTGGCTGGCGCCCGGGCCGAGGTAGCTGCCCGAAGACAGCGTGTACGGCCCTGCGCCGGTGGCGTTTCCGCTGCTTGGTCCGGTCCAGGTGGCGCGGTCGATGGTCAATTGTGAGGCGAAGCTGGGGGTGTCGCTCAGGGCCCCGTACCTGATCGGGCTACCGCCGACGTTGCTCACCGTGACGGTGTAACCGACGCTGGCCTGCCCGGTGGCAGGGTCGATCGCCGAGACGCTGCCCGCGCTCTTCTTCACGACGAGCTTGCCGATCGGGGCGACGGGAGTACTCGTCGTCGACGTCACCGTCGGCGCAGGGCCCTGGTTTGAGGTGGCGTTGGCGGTGGCCGTGTTGGCCACGGACCCGGCGTCCTGGTCGGCGCGGGTGATGACGTACGGCCCGGAGGTGCACGTGGTGCTTGTCCCAGGCGCGAGCGTGCCTGCCGCACACGTCAGGGGGGTGCTGCTCAATTTGGGGTCGGTGACGGTGACGCCGTCCAGGGTGACGTTGCCTCGGTTGGTGACGGTGAAGCCGTAGCGGATGGTGTCGCCTGGGTCGATGACCCCGTCTTGGTTGACGTCCTCGACTTTCTCTACCCGCTTAACCAGGCCGAGGGTGGGCACGCGCAGCAGTGGCACCGTCGTCGAGCTGGGTTCGCTGGCCACGGTGGGCAGGTGTGGGGCCGTCGCTGTGGCGGTTGCCGTGTTCGTCACGGACCCGGCGTCGAGGTCGGCTTGGGTGAGGACGTACGGCTTGGAGGCGGTACAGGTTGCTCGCGCACCCGCAGCCAGCGGCGACGGACAGGTCAGGGTCACGCCTTGAGCTGTGAGCGCCGGGTCGGTGAGTTTGACGTCACGGAGCGCGAGCGCGGGGCTGGTATTGGTGACGGTGAACGTGTACGCCAGGGTGTCGCCGGCGTCGATGACGCCGTCACCGTCAGCATCCAGCGGGGTTCCGGCCTTCTTCTCCAGGGTCAGACCGGTCACCGGCGCGGGCGGCGGGGCCAGGCAGGCGCTGTTGTCCTCGGTGCTGCTCTTCTCTTGCCCCTCCGGCAGGGAAGCCGTGTTGTGCAGTCCCTTTCCGGGTGTGTTATTGCAGGCGGTGGCCCGCTGCAAGGTGGTGGGAGCGAAACGCACCGTCACGGTGTAGGTGTGGGACCCGCCTGCGGGCAGGGCTGTGCCTGAAGGCGCGAGCGTGAACGGCCCGGTGCCGTCCGCGGAGCCGGTTTGTTGGCCGTTCCACGATGCCCCGAGCACTTTCAGCGTTGGGTCGAAAGCGGGGGTGTCCAGCAGTGGGCCGTAGCTGCCAGCGAGTTGGCTGGGGTTGCTGACGCGCACCGTGTACGTGGCGGTGTACTCCCCGGTGGTGGCGTCCGGGCTGCTGAGCGCCCCAGCGGTTTTGACGACCTGGGGTGCGTATGGCGTGGGTACCACCTCCACGCTCTTGCTCGCGGTGGCGGTGACGTTGCTGCGGGTGACCCCGCCGCGGGCGGTGACGGTGGCCTTATTCGTGATCGTCGTCGGGTTGGTGTCCCCTGCCGTGAACGCCAGCGGCTGTTCGCAGGTGTAGGTCCACGTCTCGCTCGGCTCCAGCAGGTTGTTGGAGTTGGTGTCGCCACCTGTTCGGGTTGGCGCGGCGCAGGCGTGGTTAGGCAGCGGAGCTGCAGCGCCCGACTTTGTCGTGGTTGCGGCGTCGCCGAGCGTGACGTTCTCCAAGGCGTCGCCGCCGGGGTTGGTGAGCGTGTACGTGTAGGTGACGTTGCCCTTGCCTTCGACCCTGTCCACCGAAGCGGTCTTGGTCAGCGCAACCTTGGTTTGGTCGACCGGGGTGAGTGTCGGGTCGGCCTTTTCGTTCGTGCCGGTCGGGTAGCTGGGGTCATCACTGGAGACCGTGCCCGCACTGGAGGTGACGGTGGCCTGGTTGGTGATGGTTTTGACGCCCTTGGCCACTGTGCCCGCGTTGACCTTGGCCTGGAAGATGATCGTCGCGGTGTCACCGCCGGGGATGAGGCCGTCGACGGTGGTGGCCGCGCCCTCGATCGGGCTGCCGGCCTGGAACGGCATGCCGCGAACATCTGGCACCTGGGCGCCGTTGAGGGTCGTCGAGCCTGGGACGTAGGTCGTGTCGGCGGGAACGGCGTCCTTGAGAGCCGCCTGCACAGCCGCAGCAGCCCCCACATTGCGTACGGTCACCGTGTACTTGATGACATCGCCGTCCTTGACGGCCGGGTTCGCTGTTTGCGCCGTCTTCGACACGATCAGGTCGCCCTTGGGTAGGGCACACGAGGCGAGGTCAACGAGGCGTGACCCGACATTGGCTTCACCACCGGCGAAAGGTTTTCCTACCCCAGTCGCGATTTCGATGACATCGACGATATTGTCCCCTCCTGCTGGAGGAATCATGCCAGCGTACAAACGGCCGTCAGGGCCGAAAGCGATACCCCCATACCACCGCGTCTTAGATGGCTTCACCTCTATGAGGGTGGCCGGTCTGGGTTCTTTAAGTGGCGTGAGGTCACTCGCCGGGATCACGGAAAGTTGGTGAACTCCCCACACGTCCGTTCCGAGAAGCCACAAGTTTCCAGCACCGTCAAAGGCCAGGTCTCCACGTTCGGCATAGGTCCATGCCCATGGCCCAGCTGGCTTCCCGATGAGTTCCCACGATTTTCCCCCCGCTGGTAGACGGTAGAGGTCGTTGTTTTCGTCCCAACTCCAGACAGCTCCGTCGGGTGCCACGGTGAGACGATCAGTATGGGTGGCATCGGAGGGCCCGATGATCTGAATGTTGTTGGTTCCATCGGCATCTATCCGGAACAACCCGTCATTGTTGCTCGTCAAAGTTTTCGAGGAAATGTAGTACAGCTTTTGTGTCCGGGGATCGACGCCCAGGGCGCGGATGTGGTCATATTGATTCTTCGATTTATACGGTTCAATTTCGGTTGCCCACAGTTTGGGTTTGAGGCCGTCTGCTCCGGCGACGACGTTGCCAATGGCCCCAGTGGTTGCGTTAATGCCCGAATCAGGCTTCCCGCTATACCAAATGTCTGAGCAGGCTCCGTTGAGGGTGACGGTGGAGGTGGCGGTGGCTTCGGAAGTGGTGCGGGCGCCGTCGGCGGCCAGGGTGGTGAAGGCGGCGGTGGCGGTACCGGTGCGGGTGGCATCGACATTGCTGGTGCAGGTGTAGGTCGCGGTCGAGTTCGCGGGGATCCAGTAGCGGATCCCGTCGGTCTGCAGCCCGGACTGTCCGGTGATCGGCCCGCACGCAGTGTCCGTCATAGACCTTTGGTAGGCAGGCTGGCCGGCGGAGTTAGTCACCGTGTACGTCCAGGTCACCTTGGTGCCGGGTGTCGTGATCGTCGACGGGGAGGCGCTGACGCTGAGGTCGATCCGGTTATCGGGTGAGGCAGCGGCAGGAACTGCTGCCGCTGCGCTCAAAGCGCTAGAAGCGGAGGAAACCGCGGAGGCGGGCACTGCGGCGGACACCATGACGATGAGGATCGACAGCATCCAGGAGAGAGCGGCGCGGCCCAGGGCGCGGAAAGGCAACATGTCCCTTCCTCCGTGTTATCAGGGGGGGACCGGTCAGGAGGACATGACGTGAATAGGCCCGACCGGCTTCTTCCACCTATCGGATTACCGGGGCCCGTTCTGAGAGCAACCACCCCCACGTGACGCAGACCGCACCAGGTGGGGCCACTATCGCGTTACCCCTGGTGCCTGACGACCCGGGTGACGCACTGATGCTTAGCGGCCTCGGCCGGGCTCTCCCGGTGGAAACCCTTGGCCACGACGGGCGCCGTCTGGCCGGGTTCAACCGAGGCGGTCACGCTGGTCGAGCCGAGCACACTCCACCCGTTCGGGTCCACGACGGAGACCTCGACGGTGTAGTCCTGCGCGGTTTTCGTAGAGTTGTCGACCTTCCCGGAGAAACCCCAAACGCCGTTTGCGTCTGCCGCGCACGCCGGCGCGGTCAGGTCTTTGTGGGCGCCGACCCCGCCTTTGTCATCCACGGTGGTGCTCGACGGGTCGGGTGTGCCCGCCGTGGACCCCGCCGCGTTGGTTGTGGGACTGGCTGGGGCAGAGGAACCCGCCGAGGTTGGCGTCCCGCCCGAGCAGCCAGCCAGTGTCAGTGCACACGCAGCAGTGAGGACTGCCCGGGTGAAGCGCCGATGAGGAGCGAAAAGGTCACAGGCAGAGGGGAAGACAGACATGACTTCCTATCGGCACGACCGTTGCCTGACTGAACTACGCCCGGCGTGAACTGAGCCGGAATGAACCGGTCTGGAATGAACTGGCCCAACCGGGTTCCCGGGTTGCCCTGTCTGGACGCTGCGAGCCCCTGCGACCCGGACGCTTCGCCCAACCGGGGTGCAGCTTCCGCAGGGGTGGGGGAGGAGGGCTGCCCATTCATCGATGCCGGCCCTGCCGGTACCGCAACGGCAGGCTGTGGCCAGGCCTGACCCGGCCGGCGCACCCCCGAAACAGGACCCGGGTTAGGAGCCAAACCGATTGGGCTACAGGCGATTTGCTGGGCCGAGAATCCGTTCCTATAGTGGTATATATCACCTGAGCAATATCTGAGGCCGGTCGTGCTGATTCACCTGCACGGGGCGGCTCTAAAGAGGCGCACAACGACCGTGCACAGGCGGGTGCTCCTCACGGCCAGCCTTCTGCCGGCAAGAAGAAGGACCCAAGGCATGACCGAACCCGGGCGCAGCAGCGCTGCACAGCGCACTTCCTGACCTGGGTCACCGGTCACACCCGTCAACGGCGCCCACCGCGCCGAACGTGAACACCTGCACCATCCCTGATCACCACCCGTGAACCTGCCTTGAACGGCCCGCACCGACGCGTGCCGACCGGCGGTATTGAAAGGAGCCCCAATGAGCACGCAGTTGGACACCGCGATCCTGCCCGACGACGCCAAGGTCGTCTCGCCGATGGATGAGGTCACCCGAACCCTGCTAGTCGTTCTTGCCCTGGCGATGGCCGCGGCGGCGGCGCTGTTCCTCGGACTGAAGTTGCAGTCCGTGGGCGGCATGGTTGCCGCCGGGGTGCTCGCTGCGGCGTCTGCAGGCACCTACCTGACGCTGGTGCGCTCCGCGCTCGTGGGCCACTGAGCACCCGCAGCCACCGCACCTGAACCGAAGTCGGGCCCCCGCCAACTGGCGGGAGCCCGACTTTCGTTGATGCAGCGGTCAGCGGTTCTTGCGTTCGTCGATGATGATCGCGACGACGATGATGGCGCCCTTGACCACCAGTTGCATGAACGGCGAGACGTTCATCAGGTCCATGCCGTTGTTGATGACACCGATGATGAGCGCGCCGACGATGGTGCCCCAGATGGTGCCGACACCGCCGTTGAAGCTCGTTCCGCCGATGACGGTGGCGGTGATGACATCCAACTCCATCATCGTGCCCAGCTGGGGGTTACCCGAGCCGATCCGGGCTGAGAGGATGACACCGGCCAGCCCGGCCAGCGCGCCGGTGAGGGTGAAGATCCACAACCGGACTCGCCCGATGTTGATCCCGGAGACCCGCGCGGCCTGCTCGTTTCCGCCGATGGCGTAGGTGTGGCGCCCGAAGCGGGTGTAGGTGAGCAGCACATGGGCAAGGACCGCGCACAGGATGAGCAACAGGATCGGCACCGGGATGCCCAGGATGCTGCCCTGGCCGATGAAGTTGTAACCCGCCGCCAGCCGCGAGATGGGTCGACCGTCGGTGTACATCAACGCCACGCCGCGGGCGGCAGTCATCATCCCCAACGTGGCGATGAACGGGGCGATCTTGAAGAACGAGATGAGGAAGCCGTTGACCAGACCGGTGGCGGCACCTACGAGGATCCCGATGACCACCGGGAGCAGGATCGGCAACGCCGGCAGGTTCGGGTACATCGAGGTGGGGCTCACCACCTGGGCCAGGCTGCAGGCGACCACCGCCGAGAGTGCCACGGTGGAGCCGACCGACAGGTCGATGCCATTGGTGATGATGACGAACGTCATCCCGAGCGCGATGATCGCGATCGGCGCCACCTGAACCACCACGTTGAACAGGTTGCGGGTCTGTAGGAAGCTGCCGCCGGTGGCGATCGCCAGCAGCACGATGAAGGCGATGAGGATGAAGATGATGGCGTACTTCTTGATGAAGGCGCCGGTATCGAAGCTGGCCTTGGCCGTGGTGCCACTTGAGGTAGACATGAGGTTCTCTCTGCTCAGGCCGCGTCGCGCGTGCCGGTGGCCAGATTCATGATTTTTTCTTGGGTCGCCTCAGCCCGCGAGAGTTCGCCGGAGATTCGTCCCTCGTGCATCACCAGCAGCCGGTCGCTCATGCCGAGGACTTCGGGCATCTCGGAGGAGACCATGATGATGGCCTTGCCCTCCTGGGCCAGAGTGGACATGAGCCGGTGGATCTCGGACTTGGCGCCGACATCGATACCGCGGGTGGGCTCGTCGATCATAAGGATGTCGGGCACGGTCAGCAGCCAACGCGAAATGAGCACCTTCTGCTGGTTGCCGCCGGAGAGGTTGCTGATGAGCTGATCCAACGATGGGGTCTTCAACGCCAGCGCCTCACGCTGCCCCTGGCACACCTGGTTGATCCTGCCGGTCTGCAGCAGCCCGCGCGGGCTGTAGGTGGGCAGCGCCGCCATGATCATGTTGTCGCGCACCGACAGCACGCCCATCACCCCGGTCTGCTTGCGGTCCTCGGTGAGCAGACCGATGTTCGCGGTGATGGCGTCCTTGGGTTGCTTGATGTTCAGGGGTTTCCCGTTGACCCAGATCTCCCCGGAGTCGGCGGGGGTGATCCCGAACAGTGTCTCCAACACTTCGGTGCGGCCTGCGCCCATCAGCCCCGCGATGCCCAGGATTTCGCCCCGGCGCAAATCGAAGGAGACGTCTTTCACGAGTTCGCCGCGGTTCAGGTTCTTCACCGACAGGACGACCTCGCCGATCTGGGCCTGCAGCTTGGGGAACAGGGCGGTCAGTTCCCGGCCCACCATCAACTGGATGAGGGTGTCTCGATCCAGTTCACCCGCCGGTTTGGTCGCCACATGCCGGCCGTCTCGAAAGACGGTGATCTCGTCGGAGATCGCGAAGACCTCATCCATCTTGTGGGTGATGTAGACGATGGCCACCCCGCTGCTGCGCAGTTCATCGATCATCCGATGCAGGTGCTCTACTTCGCGTTGCGGGATCGCCGAGGTGGGCTCGTCCATGATGATGACCTTGGCCTGGGTGCTCATCGCTTTGGCGATCTCCACCATCTGGGTTTGGGCCACCGACAGCGACTTCATCTGCGCTTTGGGGTTGATGGCGATCCCCCACCGCTGGAACAGTTCGCGGGTGCGCGCAATCATCGTCGCGTAGGAGATGAGGCCGAGCTTGTTGCGCGGTTCGCGGCCGAGGTAGATGTTCTCGGCCACCATCATTTCCGGCACCGGGGAGAGTTCCTGGTGGATCATCGAAATACCCATCTCGATGGCGTCCTTGGGGCTGGAGATCGTGACTTCCTCGCCCTCGAAAAGGATGCGACCCGAGCTGGGGGCATGGATCCCCGCCAGGATTTTCATCAGCGTGGACTTCCCCGCGCCGTTCTCGCCCATCAAGGAGTGCACGTTGCCGGCGCGCACCACCAGGTCGACATCGTCCAGGGCCTTCACCCCGGGAAACTGCTTGGAGATGCCCTCCATGCGAAGGAGAGCTTCGGATTGCGAATCCGCCGGTGGGAGGTGAGCAGGTGCGTTCTCGGACATGGTTCCTCACGTACTGGGAGGCTGCTCGAAC
Source organism: Gephyromycinifex aptenodytis (assembly GCF_012277275.1). GTDB lineage: Bacteria > Actinomycetota > Actinomycetes > Actinomycetales > Dermatophilaceae > Gephyromycinifex > Gephyromycinifex aptenodytis. Next base: position 2,286,638 of record NZ_CP051155.1, read on the forward strand.
AGAACGGCAGGCGATGATGCGTGCCGGTGGAGCTTGTGGGCGGGCGCGCAGGGCGCCCGCCCACAAGCGCATCAGTCGGTGAACTGAGCCATGTTTTCGGGGGTGACAAGCTGGTAGGGCACGTTGACGAAGGACGGAACCTTTTCGCCGTTGTACAGGCGGATGACACTGTCGACACCGCCGGCGCCCTGGCCCTTGGCGTCCTGGAAGACGGTGACCGCCAGATCACCCTTCTTCATTGAGTTCAGGGCGTCCTTGGTGGCATCGACGCCGCCGACCTTGACCGCGTCGAGCTTGTTGGCGGCCTTCAACGCGGAGATGGCGCCCAGTGCCATCTCGTCGTTGTTGGAGCAGATGACGTCGATCTTGTCCCCGGACTGGATCCAGTTCTCGGTGATCGCCAGGCCCTTGTCGCGGTACCAGTTACCGGCCTGCTCCCGGATGACCTTCATCTCGGGGTACTTGGCAACTACGTCCTTGCAGCCCTTGGTGCGCATCTGGGTGGACTCCTGGCTGGGGTCGCCCTGCAGGATGGCGACGTTGCCCTTCTTGCCCACGAGTTCGGCCAGGGCCTCCATCTGCAGTTCTCCCGCCACGATGGACTCCGAGCCGACGTAGGGCACCTCTGCCGGCAGGGAGGAGGGGCGGCGGTTGACCATGACCAGCGGGATTTTCGCGTCGGTGACGGCCTGAACCATCGGGTCGGCCGCGTCGGTGTCCTGGGGCAGGATGATGATGCCGTCGACGCCCTGGCTGACGAAGTTCTCAACCTGCCCGAGCTGAACCTCGGTCTTCTCTTGCGCCGAGACGATGTTGAGCTCCACACCGGCTTCCTTGGCCCGAGCGGTCATCCCGTCGGCGACGTTCTGCAGGAACTGGTCGAGAACGGGGAAGGCGACCCCGATCTTGAGAGTTTTGCCGTCCTTTGGTTTGACGACGTCGGAGGGTTCATAGGTCACCGTTTCCCCGGCCGGCGCGGCGGCGCCGTTGGAGCCCTCACCGCTTGCGGGGGCTTGCGGGGCCGCGGTGGTGCCGCAGCCGGCCATGACGACGGCAATCGCTGCGATGGTCGTCATCTTGAGTCCGTGCTTCATTGCGAAACTCCTCGTGATCCGAGCCCGGGGGCTCCTGCGTCACGCGGCCACGTCGTCGTGACCGTCTGGGTGAAAACTATGGACAATGCGGACACATTGTCAATACATTTGAACAAATACTCTGCGGCTAGCTGTGGGGAGACTCGACGCTGCGCGCCGAAATCCCGAACTCTGGCAGGCAGTATCGCCTGTCTCAGTGGGAGTAACCGCCTCTCGCCCCTGAGGAGTTCCAGTCACCGCCGGTGGTGAGCAAAATTCAGGCGGGGTGCCCCTAGGTCGCCTTCGATGTTGGCTGGCTTCAACCCTGCCCATCATCCCGATAGGGCCATTTGTCAGAACAAATAGGGTATTGGTAACTTCGTCCGCTTGATCGGACGATTGGCTGAGCTAACCTCGTTACATGGCTGTTCAACTGCCCATCGTCATCGACCGGTCGAGCCCGGTGCCGCTCTACCATCAGCTCGCCCAACAGCTCACCGACATGGTCGAAGACGGCACCCTCAAGCCCGGCGACCCGTTCGAGAACGAACTCGCTCTGGCTGAACGGCTGAAGCTGTCTCGCCCGACCGTGCGCCGGGCAATCTCCGAACTTGTCTCTCGTGGGCTGCTCGTGCGCCGCCGGGGCATCGGAACGACCGTGGCCAACCAGGTGGTGCACCGCCGCGATGAACTCACCAGCCTGTATGACGACCTCGTCCGCGCCGGGCGCACCCCATCCACTCAGGTGCTGAGCTTGGAGGCCGCCGCGCTCGATGAGACTGCGGCGGTGGCGCTGGGCCTGGCTCCGGACACCCCGATCGTGCACATCGAGCGGTTGCGCTATGCCGGGTCGACCCCGTTGGCCATCCTGCACAACTGGCTGCCGCCCGAGCACGCTGACCTCAACGCCGAGGAACTGACCGAACACGGACTTTACGAGCTGCTGCGCAACCGGGGACGCCAACCTGTCGTTGCCCACCAGAGCATCGGCGCTCGCAGCGCCCGGCCGGCCGAACGCCGGCTGCTGGAGTTGAGCAAAGCAGAGCCGTTGCTGACGATGACGCGCAAGGCCTATGACGCCCAAGGAGTCGCTGTGGAGTTCGGCGATCACTGCTACCGCGCCGACCAGTACGCCTTCGACATCACCGTTCATGAACGCTGAGCGCGCTGGAACAGCAAGCAGGCCCCGCCCGGAGAACCGGACGGGGCCTGCTTGCTGAGAGCTGAGGTCAGTCGCGACGCTCGCCGTCGCCGGTGAGGTCGATGCGCTGGGTGGTGCTGTCACTCGGCGGCGTGGTCGGGGTGTCCGCGGGGACATCGCCGATCAGGGAGTCTGAAGAAGACGCCTCACCGTTCTCGGCCGCGGCCTTGGAGAAGGAGGAGTCGACAGGCTCGGCGCCGGGGCCGGCCACGACGGAGGACTCGCGTCCGGTTGCCGGCGCGACATAGGGGTCGGTCAGCGGGCGAGCCCACGGGTCGTCCTTGGGCTCGGAAGCCTTCTTGGCCACCAGCGCAGCGGCGGCACCGGCCAGAGCCAGCAGGCCCAGGGTGCTGAACACCTTGCCGATGAACCCACCCTTCTTCTTCTGCTTGATGACGGCGTCGCCCTTGAGCACCAGAGCAGCATCTGCAGCGCGCTGACGCGCCTCTTCGGTGCCCGCGCTGGCGGACGTGAGAGCAGCAGTCAACTTCGGCAGGCTCCCGTCCAGGAGACTCTTGGCTTCGCCCACGCGGGACTCGGCAAGCTCGCGGCTCTGCTCCAGGTGCGGCTTTGCCCACTCCCCTGCAGTGTGGACGTAGTCGCTGGAACGGTCCTTGGCGATAGCGGCGGCACCGGTAACGGCCGGCACGATCTTGTCCTTCAGGCCCGCGGCCGTCGGAACGCTGATCGTCTTGGTCTCGACCGTTGGTACGACGACCTTCTTCTTCTTGCGATCAAACACGTGGTCCTCCTTGGCGTGGCTGTCGGTCTATGACCCATCCTGCCTTCTCAACCCCGGCCTGCCCAACAAGGGGGCCGAACTGTCGGCGGACGGGGGACCGCTGACTTATCCCATACCCGTGTCGGCCTGTTTTACCCCTAGGCAGCGACCGATGTGGGCAAGGGCACGCATCGGTGCAGGCCAGGACCCCTTCAGTGGGCGAATCGAGTCCGGTGAATCCCAGAATCCGCCCTTCGGTCCTGTTGCGAGGGGCGCCGTGTCGGGGGCCCGTGCGAGGATGACGCACATGACCAACGTGACTCTTCACACGAACAAGGGCGACATCAACCTCGTCCTCTTCCCGGACCACGCACCCAAGACGGTCGAGAGCTTCGTCGGCCTCGCCACCGGCGAACGTGAGTACAAGGACGACGCCGGCCGTACCAACCCCACCCCGTTCTACGACGGGCTCATCTTCCACCGCGTCATCCCCGGCTTCATGATCCAGGGTGGCTGCCCCCTGGGTCAGGGCATTGGTGGCCCCGGCTACCAGTTCGACGATGAGATCAGCCCCGACAAGGACTACTCCAAGCCCTACCTGCTCGCCATGGCGAACGCCGGCAAGCGCGGCGGGCGTGGCACCAACGGCTCGCAGTTCTTCATCACTGTTGCCCCGACGCCGCACCTGACCGGCAAGCACACCATCTTCGGTGAGGTCGCTGACGGCCCCTCGCGCGAGGTCGTCGACGCTATCGCCGCCGTTCCCACCGGTGCCATGGACCGCCCGGTCGAGGACGTCGTGATCGAGAAGGTCACCGTCCAGAACTGATGCCCCTAGGGCGTTGTGCCTGATCGATGCGTGCGCCCACCACGAGTTGGTGGGCGCACGCTCGGCGGCGCCTCTCCCGGCGGCCTGTACGAAGGAGCTGCGCTGGTGAGTGAGGTCCCGGCTCGCACCGCCCCCGTCTGCCCCCGCCACCCTGAGCGGATCAGCTACTTGGCCTGCCAGCGGTGTGGACGCCCCACCTGCCCGGAGTGTCAGATACCCGCGCCGGTGGGTTTTCACTGCCGCGACTGCATGCAACAGGCTCAGCCAACGGCGGTCCAGCGTTCCCGCTTCGGCGGGGTGGTGACCCCTGGCACCCGAGTGACGTTCACCCTGATGGCGTTATGCGCCGTGATCTACCTGCTGCAACGCATCTTTCCGCAGGTCAGCGAAATGGGGGAATTTTCCGCGCAACTCGGTCTCGCCCAGCCGTGGCGCTTCCTGACGTCGGCGTTTTTGCACAGTGAGACCGACGTGATGCACCTGATCTTCAACCTTGCCGGGCTGTATGTCATGGGCCAATTCCTGGAGCCCCTATTGGGCCGGGCCCGGTTCATCGCTCTATACCTGCTCAGCGCCGTCGGCGGCTCGGTCGGCTATCTGCTGTTGGCCGCTGCCCCGGTCAGCCACGGCTCGTTCGCCGCCTGGACCCAGACCATGGTGGGCGCTTCCGGGGCCGTCTTCGGTCTCTTCGGTGCGGCCATTGTCGTCCTGGTGCGTACCGGTAGCTCTGTGCGGGGAATGCTCTTCCTGGTGGCCATCAACCTGGCGCTGCCGCTGATCTACCCCAATATCGCCTGGCAAGCCCATCTCGGTGGGCTCCTGGTCGGTCTGGCCTGTGCTGCGGTGCTGGTGTGGACGGGCCCCGCGCAGCGCCGCCGCTGGTCCTGGCCCGGCCTGATCTTCATCGGGTGCGTCATCCTCGGGGCAGCTGTCCTCAAGTACGCCCTCGTACTCGATGCCTACCTGGGGTTGCGGTACGGGGTGTAGGTCGGCGCGGCGGCCTACCTGGCTGGCGGAGCGCGAACGACAACCCCGTGATTACACGGTTGTGATTCATCCCCAGGTGGGGATAAGCCTGTGGATAACTGGCGTTAATGTGCACAAGGGGCGGGCGACCTGTGGATAACTTGCGGTGGATAACGGAGAAGGCCGACGCTGCGCCGTGCGCCCACAGGCACCCGGGGGAACAGCGTCGGCCGATAGCCAACAGGATTTGCGCTGGTCCCGGCCCCCTTCAGGAGGCCGGAGCTCACCGCCAGTTCGTCGTCATGAGGAACCCGGCGATGATCAGGCCGAAGCCGGCACCGAGGTTCCAGTTAGCCCACGAGCGCACCGGATACGCACCGGCAGAGAGGTAGAAAGTGACGATCCACAGCAGGCCCAGGATCATCAGCCCCAGCATGACCGGCACGTACCAGGAAGGGTTTGGAGCCATGTTCCGCGCGACCGGCGCGTCGTCTCGCCGTGGCTTCTTGGCGCGTTTCGTGCTGGCCACCTGGGACTCCTCGAACGTCGTCGGGCACCGTTGCCGCTCATCGGCACGGTGCGGTGCTGGTCCTACCAGGGTAGAGCCTCATACTGGAACTGATTGGCAGGCCGTCCGCAAGGGGAGATGCGTGTGAGACGGGAACATCGTTCAGGGCCATGGTCGTTGCTGGTTCCGCTGACTGCGGCGCTGGCCGGTTTGATGTTCGCGGCCGGGGCTAGCACCGCGCGCGGGACCGACCTTCGGACCACGGGAACGGACCTGCCCGGAATCATCCGCTCCGAAGCCGCCAAGGTCGATCGTCAGGCCTCGCGGGTGGCCGCAGTGCGCGCAGAGATCGACCAGATCCAGGCCAGCACCCAGGACGGTCCCCAACTGAGCGCGCTTCGCTCCCAGCGCGAGGCGCTGTCGGCCCCGGCCGGGATGACGGCGGTGAACGGACCGGCGGTGCGAGTCGAACTCGATGACTCGCCGTACAAGGGCGATTCGTTGCCGGAGGGCTACACCGTCGACGACGTCGTGGTGCACCAGCAAGACGTGCAAGGCGTGGTCAATGCGCTGTGGTCCGCCGGGGCTGAAGCGATGATGATCCAGGATCAGCGCGTCATCTCCACCAGCGCCGTGCGATGCGTCGGCAACACCTTGATCCTGCAAGGGCGGGTGTACTCTCCGCCGTTCGTCATCACCGCGATCGGGGACGTCGAACAGTTGCAGCAGGGGTTGGTGGACGATCCCAGTGTGGCCACCTACCGCGACTACGTTGCTCGCCTCGGCCTGGGCTACCAGGTCAGCACGCTGCAAGAGGTGGCAATGCCCGCCTACGAAGGCAGCGTCGAACTGCAACATGCGCGGCGGGCGCGCTGAAGCCTCAGCGCTCGGCGCGAACCAGGGGTGCCAAACCCTGGGCGGCGGCTACCGCTTGGTCGTCGCCGCACAAGTGCAGCCACTGCGCCAGCAACTGGTGCCCGCCCTGGGTCAGGACACTCTCAGGGTGGAACTGCACCCCGTGCAGCGGCAGCTCCGCGTGCCGAATACCCATGATGACGTCGCCGGTCCAGGCGTTGGCCAGCAGCTGCGGGGGCAGCTGGGCCAGCTCGACCACCAGGGAGTGGTAGCGCGTCGCGGTGAAAGGAGAGGGCAGCCCGGCCAGCACGCCGGTGCCGTCGTGCTCCACCGCAGAAGTCTTACCGTGCAGCAGCTGCTCGGCGCGCCCGACGTGAGCCCCGAAAACAGCGCCCAACGCCTGATGACCCAGGCAGACCCCGAGCATCGGACGGGCGTCGGCGGCGCACGCCTCGATGACCTGCATCGAGGCACCGGCCTCGTACGGGGTCCCCGGCCCCGGAGAGACCAGCACACCGTCGTAGTCAGCCAACGCCGCGAGATCCACGACGTCATTTCGGACCACGTCACACTGCGCGCCGAGCTGGCGCAGGTAACCCACGATGGTGAACACGAAACTGTCGTAGTTGTCGACGACGAGGATCCGACTCACGTTTTGGCCTCCTCAGCCCGATGGGGTGAACGGATGCGGACGCACCCCGAGTCGGCAGCGTAGCGCTGCCCGAGGCATCCACGCAGACTGCTCAGGCTCGGCTGGCGCCGAGGGACAACTCCTCGGTTCTCACCTGAGTAGCCGTTGGTCTTTCGCGCGTCCGCAATGAGCGTCAGGCCCGCGCACCCCGGGTGGCCTACTTGCGGACGCAGGTAGACAACCCGGGGTGAGCCCGAACTCGACCAAGCTTTATGGCTTGTCCGGGGCTCGCGGCACCGTGGGTGCCGAATTGCCGGGGCTCGGCGACGCGCCGCCAGCGCCCTCGCCAGGCCCAGCGTCGTCGTCAGGCCCAGCGCCGTCGTCAGGCCCAGAGCCGTCGCTGCTGTTGTCGCCACTGTCGCCCCGCGATGGGGCCGGCGCCGGTGCGGGCGTCGGGGTGACGGTCACCGTCTGGGTGGGTGGGCTCTTAGGGGCCTGGCGGGCGATCGCCAATTGGATGGAATCCCCAACCGGCACCTTGGTGCCCTTGACGTAGTTCTGCTCCACAACCGTGCCCGGCTTCTTGGTGCTGTCGACGTAGACAGGTGTGTAGCGCAGCCCCACCTCGCTCAACGTGTCGGCGGCCTTCCGTTCGCTCATGCCCAGAACGTTGGGCACCGCGACCTTGCCGGAACTGAGAGCCAGCTTGACCACAGTCCCTTCGGCGACCTTCGTGCCGATCTTGGGGTCGGTGCTGACGACCTTGCCCTGGTCGACGGTGTAGCTGTCCACCGTGGTGACATCGCCCATCTGCAGGCCCAGCGCGCGCAGGCGTTCATTAGCCGGCCCCTGCTCGTAATTGCGCAGGTCAGGCACGGCCACCATGCCCGGACCGGAGGAGATGGACAGCCGCACCACCGACTGGGGCGGTGCCTGCGCCTGCGCCGCCGGCTGCTGGGCGACGACCGTGCCTGCCTTGGCGCGATCCTTCACCGGGGTCGTGGCTACCTGGAAACCGGCTGCGGTCAACGCAGCCTTGGCTTCCTTCTCGCTCTTGTCCACGACATTGGGCACCGCGATCACCGCGGGCGCCGAATCGAAGAACCCGTTTGAGAAGAGCACCCCGAGGATGATGCCCAGCAGTGCGAGCAACCCCACGAGGTAGGGCCACTTCGGCCGGTGTCCCGACGCGCCGTCACCGGCTACCTCGGCAGGATCGACGATCCGCGGGACCGGGCCCGTCTCAGGTTCTTTGGGCGTGGGCGGGGCCATCGTGCCTGCGGCAACCGCGGCCTTTGCAGCAAGAGTGGGGTCGCCCTCCATCACGGCGTCCAGGTCGGCGGCGAAGTCGGCCCCCGACTGATAACGCACCGCCGGGTCCTTGGCCAGGGCGTGCAACACCACAACATCGAGCTCGGGGGGAACTTGCGGGGCGTGCACCGAAGGCGGCTGTGGCGGTTCACCCACATGTTGGAAGGCGATGGCCACCGGGGAGTCGCCGATGAACGGTGGCCGACCGGTGAGCAGTTCATACAGCAGGCATCCGGCCGAGTACAGGTCAGAGCCCGCTTCGACATCGCGCCCCTGGGCTTGTTCTGGTGAAAGGTATTGCGCGGTCCCGACGACAATGCTGGTGTTGGTCATCGTCGCAGCCGTGTCCGCGATGGCGCGAGCAATGCCGAAGTCCATCACCTTGGCGTTCAAGCCCCCGCTCACCATGACATTCGCCGGCTTGACGTCGCGGTGGATGATCCCGTGCTCGTGGCTGTAGTCCAGCGCGCGCAGCACCTGGGTCATGAGGCGAGCAGCCTCATGCGGTTCCATCGGTCCCTGCTCGGCGATGATCTCCCGCAGCGTTTGCCCGCGCACGTACTCCATGACGATGAACGGCACCGTGACCTGCGCGCCCCCAGGTTCGCTGGTGTGCTCCTCGCCGGAATCGAAGACCGCCACGATGGAGGGGTGGTTGAGGCTGGCCGCCGACTGCGCCTCGCGCCGGAAACGCATGAGGAATGAAGGGTCCCGCGCCAACTCCGAACGCAGGATCTTGATCGCGACCTCACGCCCGAGACGGGTGTCATAGCCGAGGTGGACATCGGCCATGCCGCCGCGGCCGATGAGATCACCGACTTCGTAGCGGTCGGCCAACAGCCGACGTGGCTCGCTCACCGCTGGTTCTCCTCTGCGCTGTGCTCGTTCTCGGCGGTGTCATCGTTGTGTTCGGGAACGGACGGGTCCTGAGCGACACCGGCGACGGCCCCTGCCGGGCCGCCTCCGGCAGCCCCAGGCGCCCCGCCCGGCCCGGGAGCCGCTGCCGCGCCGGTGGAACCGGGCGTGGATTGCTGACCGCCCTGGCTGGGGCTTTCCCCGCTGTCCCCACCCTGGGGGTCGGGCTGCTCAGTGGTGGGTTCCGGAGTTTGCGTCGGCTGCTGTTGCTGCGGCTCGCTGGTGGGCTCTGGCGCGGGCTGAGCCGGGCCGCGAGAAACCGTCAACGTGATGGTCTGGCCGGGCGCCACATCGCCGCTGGGGTCTACACCGAGCACTGTCCCTGCCGGTTGGTCGGAGTCGACGTTCTCGCGGCGGACCCCCAATCCCAGGCCGCGCAATGCTTGAGCCGCCTCATCGAACATTCGGCCCTTGTAGTCATCAGCGCTCACGCTCACGTTCACCTGCGTCGGAGTGCTCTCTTCCATGCTGCTCGGCGTCTCCGTCGGAGTGCTGCTGCTGGTGGCTGAGGGGGCAGGTGCCGGGGCGGGCGTGCGGTCGAAGACTCCGGCTTGCGCCAGCAGCCAGCCGGCCAGCGCCAGCACAACAAGCAGACCCAGGATCCACGGCAACGGGCTGCTGCGTCTCTGCTCTTCCTCAGCTTCGATAACGCCAGCGCCGCGAGTGGGCGGCTCCTGGCGAGAGGGGATCTTCGCTGTGGCCGCCGCCCCCATCACCTGGGTGGCGCCGCCGGTGGGGATCGCCTGAGTGCGAGCGAACCCGCCAGTGGCCGCCCCTCGCAGCGCGTCGGCAACCTCACGGGCGCTACCCGGGCGCTGCGCCGGGTCCTTGGCCAGGCAAGCCATGATGACGTTGGCGATGTGGGCGGGAACCTGCGCGGGCAGTTGAGCCGGCGGGTTACTGACGTGGGCCATGGCCGTGGCCACCGGGGAGCCCTCATCGAAGACCCGCACCCCGGTGAGCATCTCGTGCGCGACGCAACCAAGGCTGTAGATGTCGCTGCGCGGGCCCACACTTTGCCCGGTGGCCTGCTCCGGGGAGATGTACTGGGCGGTCCCCATCACCTCACCGGTGCGCGTGATCGGGACTGCGTCGGTGGCGCGAGAAATACCGAAGTCGGTGAGCTTCACGGTGCCGTCGGGGCGCACGATGATGTTGGCGGGTTTGACGTCGCGGTGCACCACACCGGCCTCGTGGGCCGCGTGCAAAGCCAGCGCTGCCTGACCGATGATCGCCGAGGTGCGTTCGGGGCTCTGCGGGCCCTCATCGGCGATGATCGCCGACAACGGCTTGCCATGGACGAGTTCCATCACCAGCCATGACGCGCCATCGTTTTCGCCGTAGTCGTAGACGGTCGCGATGTTCGGGTGGGACAGCGCCGCCGTGTTGCGGGCCTCTTCTCGGAACCGTTGCTCGAAACCTGGTTGTTGAGCCAGCGCCGGGCTGAGTAGTTTGATCGCCACGAGGCGGCCCAGCACCTGGTCGGTTGCCTGCCAGACCTCGCTCATCCCCCCCACGGCAATCCGGTCCCCGAGGGTGTAGCGGTTGCCGAAGACGGCTCCGGTGGTGAATTTCATGGGGCGATCACTGCTTTCATCACGTCACGTGCGATCGGGGCGGAAACCCGTCCCCCGGCCGCTTCACTTCCGGCATTACCGCCGTCTTCTACGACAACGGCCACGGCGATGGTTGGGTTCTGCGCGGGCGCGAAGGCCATGAACCAGGCGTGCGGATTACGGCCCTCCCCATGCTCGGCGGTCCCCGATTTACCGGCGACGCGCACCCCATCGATCTGGGCGCGGGTGCCGGTTCCTGACTCCACGACCCGCTCCATCATGTGGGTCAACGTCGCTGCAGTTCCCTTGTCGACCGCGCGGCCGAGTTGTTCAGGGCGAGTTTGATCCAGAACGTCAAGATCAGCGCCTCGGGTTTGCCGGATGAGGTAGGGCTTCATGAGCTTGCCTTCGTTGCCGACGGCCGCTGCGACCATCGCGACCTGCATCGGAGTGACCCGCACGTCGTACTGACCGATCGCGGTCAGGGCCTCCTGCGGCTCGTTGATCTGCTCGGGGACCGAACTGGGTGTCACCGGCATCGGCATGTTGAGCTGCTGCCCGAAACCGAACTTGCGTGCCTGCTCGCGCATCGCGTCGGCACCCAACTGCATGCCCAACCAGCCGAACGCGGTGTTGCAGGAGCGTTCCAGGGCCAACCCGAGGTCGGTCTGACCGCCGTTGCAGGAGCCGCCGCCAGCGTTGGGCAGGTCGACATTGGTCTGCGGCAGCCGCAGCTTGGCTGGGCCCGGCAATGAACTCTGCTCGGTGTATTCACCGCTGGAGAGTGCTGCAGCCGCCGTGATGACCTTGAACACCGAACCCGGCGGGTAGAGATCCCCACCGATGGCGCGGTTGATCATCGGCTTGCCGCTGGCCTTGTTGAGCTGGTTCCAGGCCTTGGTGACTTCATCAGCGTCATGGCCGGACAACCGGTTGGGGTCGTATTCGGGATGGCTGACCATGGCCAGGATCGCCCCAGACCGGGGATCCAACGCCACGACGGCGCCGCGCTGGTTGCCCAGCCCCCGCTCGGCGGCTTTCTGCGCGCGCGGGTCGATGGTCAGTTCGAGGTTGACCCCACTGGGGTCGCGAGCGGTGATGAGGTCCCCCAACCGCCGGAAGAACAGCCGCGGCGCGTCCCCGGTGAGCAGCTCGTCGGCTGAGTTCTCCAGACCGCCGCCGGAGCCGTACAGGAACGAGTAGTAGCCGGTGATGTGACCGTAGGCCGGACCGCCGGGGTAGGAGCGCTGGTATTGAAATTCGTCGTCGACCTTCTCCGAGCGGGCGATCGCTTCGCCGTCGACGAGGATCGATCCGCGCTCGCGGCTGTAGGTCGCCAGCAGGGTGCGGCGGTTTCCGGGCTTGTCGCGCAGTTCGCCGGCCTGGAAGAACTGGATCCAGGTGGAGGCGATGAGTAACGAGGCGAACATGCAGGCCATGACGAGCGCCAACCGGCGGATGGGGTTGTTCATGGCTTCACCGCCGGCCGGGGGGTCGTGGGGGTCGGGGCTGAATCGGGCATCGTCACTTTCACCGGAGCCGGCATCGGTCGCCGCGCGTGGTCACTGATGCGCAGCAGGATCGCCACGATGGTCCAGTTGGCCAGCAGTGAGGAGCCGCCCTGGGATAGGAACGGCGTGGTGAGCCCGGTCAGGGGGATGACCCGGGTGACGCCACCGACGACGACGAAGACCTGCAAAGCGATCGAGAACGATAGGCCGGTTGCCAACAGCTTGCCGAAGCCGTCCCGGGTACCCAGCGCGGTGCGCAGCCCCCGCTCCACCAGCAGGGCGTAGAGCAGCAGGATGGCGAACAGCCCGGCGAGGCCGAGTTCTTCGGCGAAGCTGGGGATGATGAAGTCGCTCTCGGCGAAATAGGTCAGGTAGGGGTGTCCAGAGCCCAGGCCGGTGCCCAGGATTCCCCCGGCGCCCATCCCCATCAGCCCCCGTACCAGCTGATCGCTTTGCGCCAGCGCGGTCTCAGACCAGGGGTTGAGCCAGAACATGACGCGCTGCTGAACGTGATCGAAGAGCAGGTAGGCCAGGTAGGCCCCGCCGCCGAAGAGCAGCATCCCGATGGCGATCCAACTGATGCGTTCGGTGGCCACATAGAGCATCGCGACGAACAGGCCGAAGAACAGCAGTGAGGAGCCCAGGTCGCGTTCCAGGACCAACACCAGCAGGCTGGCGATCCAGGCGATGAGGATCGGGCCCAGGTCGCGCCCGCGCGGCAGCGGGAACCCGAGCACGGAGCGACCCACCAAAGCCAACGCGTCCCGGGTCTGCACGAGGTATCCGGCGAAGAAGATCGTCAGCAGGATCTTGGCGATCTCACCGGGTTGGAAGGAGAACGGGCCGATGTTGATCCAGATGCGTGCGCCGTAGACCGAACGCCCCAGGAAGGGCACCAGCGGCAGCAGCAGGAAGACCAGACCGGCCGCCATCGTGGTGTAGGTGTAGCGGCGCAGTTGTCGGTGATCGCGCAGCAGCACCAGCACCAGACAGGCCACGACCATCCCGAGCGCGCTCCACATGAGTTGTCGGGAGGCCATCGCGCTTTCGGTGCCCTTGGCCAGGTCGAGACGGTGAATCATCACCAGTCCCAGGCCGTTGAGTAAGGCAGCGATCGGCAGCAGCAGCGGGTCGGCGTAGGCAGCGCGCCAGCGCAGGACCACGTGGAAAGCCACCGTGAGCCCCAGGAGCCAGGCGCCCTGGGTGATGAGGTCGAGGGGGACCTGCCCGTTCACGGCCAGGCCCACCGCGAGGTAGGCCACCATGACGATCGCGCAGGCGAGCAGCACCAGGAGCAGCTCGACGTTACGTCGGGTTCTGGGCACGAATTGGGTGACGGTGCTCATAGCGACCCCGACCCGCAGGCCATGCCTTGGCTGCGCTGCAGACGGCAGGCGTCTGCCCGTTGCCGAAGACCGTCCAGGAGCTCTTCAGCCTCTGCCGCATCCGAGACGGTTACGGCGGCATCGACGCGTTGACGTTCCAGGTAGGGCAGGTCGTCAAGTCGTATCGCGCTGATCTTTGTGATGCTGTGCAACTGAATCGGTCCCAGGTCCTGCGGTATTCCGCGGTACAGGGCCACGTAGCCGTTCGCGGGACCGACGTAGAGCTGTCGTTGGCTCCAGTCGTAGGCGGCGAACGTGGCCCCTGCTGCTGCCAGCGCAACCACCAGGAACACGACCATCCAGCGCCACCAGGGTCGCTGCCGTTCGCCGTCGTCCTCATCGTCTTCTTCTACTGCGGCGCCGGTGGCTTCCCGGCGCAGGGCAGCGGCCTTGGAGGCAGGGGAGAGCGCGATCGGTTGGGTCGCTCCGGCGCGGCGTTCGGCGACGGCGCCCACCACGATCGGCTGGGTCGCCGGGCTGGTCGCCGGGCTGACGATGTCGGCGATGACGACCGTGACGTTGTCGGGGGCGCCAGCGCGAAGGGCCAGGTCGACCAGTCGTTTGGCGACCTCGTCCGGGTCGCCGACTTCAGTGACGACCTCGCTGATCGTTTCGCGACCGACATAGTCCGACAGTCCGTCTGAGCAGATGAGGTAACGATCGCCAAGCTTGGCCTGGCGCATCGACAAGTCGGGCTCGTCCTCCGGAGCGCCGGTCAGCACCCGGGTGACCAGGGAGCGTTGCGGGTGGTGCTCGGCTTCTTCCTGGGTGATGCGTCCGGAGTCGACCAGGCTCTGGACGAAGGAGTGATCCTTGGTGATCTGGGTGAACTTGCCCTCCCGCAGCAGGTAGCCGCGCGAGTCACCGATGTGCACCATCGCCAGACCGCTAGAGCCGCACCGCATCAGGGCGGTCAGCGTGGTACCCATCCCCTTGAGTTCGGCTTCGGCGTTCATCGCCTCGGCCAGCGAACGGTTCGCCCCGGCGAGGGTTTCGGCTAGGAGTTCCAGGGCATCGTCGGCGCCGTGGCTGTCGCCGTCCAAGGGCGCCAGGCGGGACAGGATGAGCGAGCTGGCGACGTTCCCCCCGGCATGGCCACCCATGCCGTCGGCGACCGCGAGCAGGTGGGGTCCGGCATACCCGGAGTCTTCGTTTCGGCTGCGCACCAGACCGACGTCGGTGCGGGCCGCGAAATGGACGGCTAGCGGCATGCGTTACCGACCCAGCTCCAGCACCGTGGTGCCGATGCGTAGTTGGGTGCCTTCCCGCAGCGGGGTGGGGACGTCGATGCGTTCGCCGCCGACGTAGGTGCCGTTGGTGGAGTCGAGGTCCTCGACGTACCAACTTTTCTCAGCGAAGTAGATGCGGGCGTGCCGCCCCGAGGCGAAGTCGTCATCCAGCACCAAGGTGCATTCGGGGTTACGGCCCAGCAACACCCCCGATTCTTTGAGTGGCACGGTGGTGCCGCGCAGGCTGCCCTCGACAACGGCAAGGACGGAGAAGGTTCGCCGACCCCGCGGGCGTGGCGCGTTACGGGTGGGAGTCACCCGCGAGCGGCCACCGTGGCCGCGCTGGACGATGCGGGTTCCGAACAGGTCACTGCGGATCACACCGACGATGCTGAAGACGAACAGCCATAACATCGCCAGCAGACCGAAACGCACGGCCGTGAGGGTGAGTTCGCTCATCTCAGCGCTCCCCGAAGTGGGTTACGAGGCTGGTGCGTCCGAGCGTCACGCGGTCTCCCTCATCCAGTCGCGCCGTCGTGATGCGTTCCCCGTTGACGAAGGTTCCGTTGGTGGAACCGAGGTCGCGGATGCTGGCCACCAGATGCGGACCGTCGTAGGTGACCCGGATTTCGCAGTGGCGGCGGCTGATGCCCGGGTCGTCCAGGGTGATGTCGGCGCTGTGGTCGCGACCCAGGATGGTGATGGCTGCATGTAACGGATAGGAATCCTGGCCCAGTTCCAGCCAGGGCCGCGGGGTGCGCGGTCGCGGCGGCGGTGTGGCCGCCACCTGCGGCTGCGGGGCTGGGGCGGGCCGGGCGGGTAGATCGGGGGCGGCCTGCTGCGGCGCCATCGGCTCATCGGGTGCGAACCCGGCCGGCTCGTCGTCCTCGGGCCAGGCCGCAAGGTCGCGCTGGCGTTGCACGTTGCGTTCGCGTTCCTCAGGGCTACTGACCGGTGGCCGGTAAGAGCCACCGGAGGACGCCGGTTGCTGCGATTTCGGTTTCACGGGCGGGTAGCCGGGAACCTCGGGCTGGTCCTGAGCCCAGGCGTGGGCTCGGCCGGCGGCGGCGGTTCCGGCAACAGCGCCGGCGGCTGCTGCTGCGGCATGACCGGCCAGCCCGACGTTGCCTTCAGCCGGGGCGCTGGCCTGCGGAGTGAACGGTTCGTTGCGGGGCCGGTAGCCGCTCTTTCCCAGCCGGGGGTTCGTCGCTGTGCTGGGCCGGACACGGAACACCCCGGTCTCCAGGTCGCTGCTGTTGGAGAACTCGACCGCGATCGGGCCGCCGGGGGTGTACCCCTGCGAATCGGCATGTTCCTGTACAGAGGCGGTGAGCTCGGTGACGAGCATGTCGTTGTACTGCACGAGACGGTCATAGTCGTCGGACGCCAACTCGATGGTGAACACGTTGGGGACGACAATGCGGGTCTTACCGATGACGGCTGCCCGTTCGTCCATGGCACGCCGCATCGCGGAAGCGATTTCGACGGGCTGGACTTCTGCTTTGAAGGCGCGGGCGAACACACCATTGACGACACGTTCGAGTTTCTTCTCGACGCGATCGAACAGTCCCATGACGAGCACCTCCTCCCATGCCAGATCTCCAGCGTATCGGGATAGTCGGCGCAGACGCGCACGTCGCCGCGTATGGGGAGAGTGTCGCGGGCTCGCTGTGAGGCATCGGGAAGCGGCCTGTGTATGAACTGAATCCGGTTTAGTGCCGATTGTGGGGGCCTTACTGGTGAGTCGCTGTGCCGGTTCGCTCCGCGCTTGCCGCCGCAGAGCGCTGCCACTTCATCCGGTGCCCGCCCGTATCGGCCGGTGTTGGCCTGGCAGTGGCTGCGGGGACGGCGGTGGACATGGTGGTGGATAGAACGATGGATGTAGTGGCGGGTGTCCGCAGGGGGTGGCGGGTATGTCGTGGCCGCGCCGGCTCGGGGCGCTGGTGTCACACTTCGCTCCATGGCCCGTTTCACGATTCGTCTGAACACTGACCTGGACACTGCCGAGGCGTGGCGTCGCCTCTGGGATCTTGACGCCCATAGCGAGCTCATCCCCTTGACCCGGTTGAGCGGGGACGGGACGGGGGGCCGCCAACTGCAACCCGGCGACTGTTTCATCGCCCGCACCGGGATCGGTCCAATCGGCGTGGACGATGTCATGCAGGTGCGCGCCTTCGACGCGCCTGCCCCGGGAGAACCGGCCCGCGCCGAGGTCGTCAAGACCGGGCGGATGATCCGGGGCCGTATCGAGGCTGAGCTGCGCGGGAGGTCGGGGGGTTCAGAGCTGGTGTGGACCCAGGAGATCGGGATAGCCGGCCTTCCTGCCGCTCTGGATCCGGTGGTCGCCGCGGTTGCTACCGCGGCCTACGGCAGCGTCCTGAAACGTTTGCTGGCACGTTCCCCGGCCGAGGGCAGCAAGAGCTGAGCGCGACGCCAGCAGCCCGGACCGGACCTGTTCGCGCAGTTCACGTCGCAGTCACTCGCTCGCGTTGAGCATTCTCGCGGGCCGTCAACGACGCTGCGCGCCCGTCGCGCTGGGACGTGGTTCCGACCCCGGTTTGGCACATCGGGCCCCTGTCTGGCACGCTTACCTGGCGCGCGCGAGTGGCGGAATAGGCAGACGCGCACGGTTCAGGTCCGTGTGCCCGAAAGGGCGTGGGGGTTCAACTCCCCCCTCGCGCACCAAAGGTTGTTCGTGAATCTCACCCAGTGGGGTCTGCGACAACCTGGCAGGACATGAAGGGCTGGCTCCCAAACGGGCGTCAGCCCTTCGTCGTTGCCCGGAGGTGGTAGAGCAACTGTCGCTGCGCGATAGTCAACTCCCGCGGCAGGCGAACGCAAGCCTCACCTACGGCGATGGCAACGAGGAATCCATCGACGATGGACAAGGCGGATACCTCGGCGATCGGCAGTTAATACGACCCGTGGCGCATCGAAACCTTGCTTCAGGGGTCTAACGCCGACCCACGAAACACACTTCTCCTGGTCGGCTGCGCAGTGACGGTGCAGTCGCTTCAGTGAGATCACAGCGCCCGATGAACACGCTGGGCTCTTTCACCCGACTCCGGCTCCTTAGATGTCATCCTCTACGGGAAGGAGAGGGAGAACCCCTTCACTCGAGCTCTGCACAACCCAGGAGGACCGGATGGCTGACCTCAAAAAATCGCTGGGGTTCTTCCAGCTGCTGGCGTTGGGAGTCGCCGGCGTCATCGGGTCGAGTTGGATCTACACGAACTCGGCATTCTTCACCAAGTACGGCGCGGGCGGCATGATTTTCGGCCTGCTGTTGGGCACAGCCCTTGCGGCGTGCGTCGCACTGGCGTACTCGGAGCTCACCTCGCTGTTTCCCCGAGCCGGGGGGGAGGTTGTCTACGCGTACACGATTCTGGGCCGCGCCTTCGGTTTCGTCACGGGATGGCTGCTCATCGGGGCCTATATGTCGAGCACGGCGTTCTATGTGACGGCGTTCGGGTTGCTGCTGGGTAAGTTTATGCCAGTCATGGATCAATATCCGCTGTATTCGATCGCGGGTGAAGCAGTGACGGCACCGGTCCTGCTTGCCGGGGTCATCCTCACGCTGTTGATCTTCGCGCTCAACTGGTTCGGCGTCGAAGTGGGCGGGCAGGTCCAAGTGATCCTCTTCGCGACGATGATGGTCATTGGCCTGGCGCTGATCACCGTGGGGCTTGGCGCGGGATCGCCGTCGAACTTCTGGCCGCCGTACCGACCCGACCAGAACGCGGTGGCCGACACGCTTCGCTTCGTCGTTCCAGGAATGACATACATGGCCGGCTTCGGTCTCGTCGCGGTCCTTGCCGAGGACGCCAATCTTCCGCCTAAGAAAATCGCCAGCGCGGTCGTCCTCACGGTCCTCACCGCGGGAGCTTTCTACTCGCTGGTGTTGCTGTCCAGCGCCTGGGTGCTGCCGTGGGAGCAAGTCGCCCAGATGGACCTCGGCACTATTGATGCCTTCCGTGTCGCCGGCTTCCCTCTGCTTGGCTGGGGTGCGTTCGCCGTTGCCATTCTCGGTCTCCTGACCAGCTTCCTCGGCCTGTTCATCGCGACCTCCCGCATCGTGGTGGCGATGGGTCGTGCTGGTCTGCTGCCCGCGAGCCTGGCTGAGGTGCACGCGGGTTCGGGCGTGCCGCGTCGGGCGCTCGTGTTCGTTGCCACGGTCACTCTTGCTCTGGGATGGCTGGGCAAGGGGGCTGTCGTCTGGTTCCTCGACACCGGCGGTATCTATCTCGGACTCGTGTGGATCCTCGTCGTCACCGCTAAATACGCACTGCCCAAGAAGTACCCACACCTGGCATCCAAGCGCCGGTTCAACGCTTCCTGGGTGCCTGCGGTCGGCGCTCTCGGCGCCGCAGCCATCATCGTGCTGACTCTGCTGCCCAACACGAACATGGCCCTGGTGTGGCCCGCTGAATACATCATCCTTGCGATGTGGCTCATCATCGGTGGGATTCTGTTTGCTGTTTCGGCCAAGGTGCCTCGTGACCGTGCTCTCGATGCTCTGCTCGGGGAGTACAAGGAGACCCTTGATGCAGATCGGTCCTCGGTAACGGAATGAAACAGTTGTTGTCGGCGCCGGATCCCGCCCTACTCGAGGTCATCCCGCAATGTCGCCCGTTGCCCATTCCCGCGGGGGAGGACGCGCTCGATGCTGTGGTCGCGGGTGAGAATAACGACCCTCTCATCACCATCCCCAGCGGTATCCCCACGCGTCACGTCTACGAGGAAATGAACTTTGCGACCAATCCGCCGCAGATGGCGCTGAGAGCGTCAGTCACGGAGAAAATCCTGGCGGCTCGGGCTTCGCTACCGCCGGAGTTCGACTTGGTTGTCCTCGACGGTTGGCGCACGCTCCAGTTTCAGGGCGAGTTGCTCCAGCACTACGAAAAGATGCGGGGAGGCAGCCTGGACGGATATGTATCTGCCCCAGATTCTCCCAACCGCATCCCGCCACACCCTACGGGTGGAGCCGTAGATCTCACCCTGACCTACCGGGGTGTGCCTCTTGCCATGGGCTCGGACTTCGATGTGTTCGAAGAAGAGGCCCACGTGCGCGCATTCGAGGACCTTCCCGCGGATGCACCACCCGAACAGCAAGTGGTGGCGGCATTGCGCCGATTGCTGGCGCAGGTACTCACCGACCAGGGTTTTGCTCCCTATCCGTGGGAGTGGTGGCATTGGTCGTACGGAGAGCAGCGATGGGCTGCGCAATACGGGCACGCTCGTACTTTGTTCGATGTGATTGCGGCGTAGCCGCTGCGTGCGTGCGTAGTTCACGGCAACGGTAGAGCCCCGCAGCAGACGGTCGCATCGCCCACCGGCGACCCCGCCAGCCGCCGACCCGCACAGGTGGCAGGTCCGGTGGCGCTCCCCTGCCAGTAGCGTGGGCGGCCTCACCACTCACGAGCAGACCTGCTGACCGGAGCGCACCGTGCCCCGCGCCATCCAGGCCGAGGAGACGCGATGAAGTACATCCCGGAGCCGTTCAAGATCAAGATGGTCGAACCCATCCGCATCACCACGGAGCAGGAACGTCGCGAAAAGATCGCCCAGGCCCACTACAACGGCTTCAGTCTGCGGGCCGAAGACGTCTACATCGACCTGCAGACCGACAGCGGCACCGGGGCCATGAGCGACTCGCAGTGGGCGGCCATGTTGCGCGGGGACGAGTCCTACTCCGGTGGGCGCAGTTACTACCAACTCTTGGACAACGCCCGCGACATCTTCGGCTACGAGTGGATCCAGCCGGTGCACCAGGGGCGGGCCGCCGAGAAGGTGCTCTTCCCCGTCCTCATTGAGGAGCGGGGCCAATTCGTCATCTCCAACACCTTCTTCGACACCACCCGGGCGCATGTGGCGCTCGCCGGCGGCCACCCGATCGACTGCGTCTGCCCTGAGGGTCTCGACTCCGGCCTGGACGCGCCCTTTAAAGGCGACATGGACCTAGAGGCCCTGGAGCGTCACATCGACGAGCGTGGCGCCGAGAACATCGCCGGCATCGTCATGACCATCACGAACAACTCCGTCGGTGGTCAACCGGTCTCGATGGCGAACATGAAAGCCACCGCGGCCATCGCCAAGAGACACGGCTTGCCGGTAGTCATCGACGCGGCCCGGTTCGCCGAGAACGCCTTCTTCATCAAGGAGCGGGAAGCAGGCTACGCCGAGGTCTCCACGCGGGACATCACGCGCGAGTTCTTCTCCTACGCCGACATCTTCACCATGAGCGCCAAGAAAGACGCCATCACCAACATGGGCGGCCTGCTCGGTGTGCGCGAAGAGGGTGAGCACGTCCCGGACGTGAAGTCGCTGGTCATCTCCGGGGAGGGCTACGTCACCTACGGCGGGCTGTCCGGGCGTGACCTGGCTGCCTTGGCTGTCGGTCTGGTCGAGGGCCTGGACGAGGACTACCTGCGTTACCGGGTCGGGCAGGTCGCCTACCTTGCGGCGCGCCTGGACGAGTACGGCATCCCCTATCAGCGTCCCGCCGGTGGGCACGCCGTCTTCGTCGATGCGGGCCGTCTGCTGCCGCACATCCCCTGGCATCAGTACCCGGGCCACGCTCTGGCCGTCGAGCTCTACGTCGAGGCGGGGATCCGCAGCTGTGACATCGGATCGTTCCTGATGGACCGAGACCCTGAGACGGGTGAACAGCAGCAGGCCCCCCTGGAGTTCACTCGTCTGGCGATTCCCCGCCGCACCTACACCCAAGCCCACCTGGATGTCATCGCCGAAGCGCTCGGTCACATCCAGGCCCGGGCAGATCAGGTGAAGGGGTACGAGATCATCTGGGAGCCCAAGGTGCTGCGCCACTTCACCGCCAAGCTCCGCCCCGTCGACTGAAGAGATCACACATGAGCACGCAGCAACATCCCCCAGGTAGGCCGCAGCCAGCACGAGAACCGGCACTGAACACGGGGCTGCGCCGCGACCTGGAAAATCGGCACATCCAGATGATCGCGCTGGGCG
Organism: Gephyromycinifex aptenodytis; assembly: GCF_012277275.1. Taxonomy (GTDB): domain Bacteria; phylum Actinomycetota; class Actinomycetes; order Actinomycetales; family Dermatophilaceae; genus Gephyromycinifex; species Gephyromycinifex aptenodytis. The sequence goes on from NZ_CP051155.1 coordinate 2,308,313, forward strand.
GCGCCATTGGTACCGGCCTGTTCTACGGCTCGGCCACCAGCGCACGAATCGCCGGACCGGCCGTCCTGCTCACCTACGCCATCGGCGGCCTGGCGATCTTCTTCATCATGCGCGCCCTGGGTGAGATGTCTTGGCACACACCGGTCTCCGGGGCTTTCAGTTATTACGCGACGAAGAACTGGGGGCGCTTCCCCGGGTTCTTCTCCGGGTGGAACTACTGGTTCAACTACATCTTCGTCTCCATGGCGGAGCTGTCCGTGGTTGGGATCTACGTCAACTTCTGGTTCCCGCAGATCGCTCCGGGTGTCACCGCCGCGGTCTTCCTCGTGCTCATCACGCTGATCAACCTGGTCAACGTCAAGGCCTACGGAGAGTTCGAGTTCTGGTTCGCGATTATCAAGGTCGTGGCGATCATCGCGATGATCGTGCTCGGACTGGCGATCATGGCCGGTTTCGGCCCGCGACCGGCCACCGGGGTGAGCAACCTGTGGTCCCACGGCGGGTTCCTACCCAACGGACTATGGGGGATGCTCAGCGCCCTCGTCGTCGTCATGTTCGCCTTCGGCGGGGTCGAGCTGATCGGCACCACCGCGGGGGAGGCCGCCGACCCGCGAACCACGATCCCCAAGGCGATCAATCAGGTCGTCTACCGAATCCTCATCTTCTACATCGGTGCGCTGTTCGTGATCTTCGCTCTGGTTCCGTGGAATCAGCTCGACGACGAACACAGCCCTTTCGTGCTCATCTTCGACAACCTCGGCATTCCGGCCGCCGCCGGCATCCTCAACCTCGTCGTGCTCACCGCGGCGGTCTCGGCGTACAACAGCGGTCTCTACAGCAACGGCCGGATGCTCTACAGCTTGGCGTTGCGTGGCGACGCCCCCCGGTTCCTGGCCCGGTTGAACCGCAGCGGCGCCCCCTACGTCGGGGTGCTGGTCTCCTCAGCCGTGACGGCGTTAGCGGTGGTGCTGGTGTTCCTCATGCCGGGCAAGGTGTTCGCTGTGCTGGTGCCGGTCGCGCTGATGGCCGGGATCCTGAACTGGTCGATGATCCTCATCACCCAGATGCTGTTCCGGCGCAGGATAGGCCCGCAGGCAGTGGCCCAGCTCGGCTTCCGGATGCCGTTCTACCCGTACAGCAACTACATCGTGCTCGCCTTTCTGGGGTTCGTCGTTTTCGTCATGACCACTCAGGAGAGCAGTCGGTTCACGCCCTTGTACGGACTGGCGTGGGTGGGGGTCGTCGCGGCCGGTTACGCCATCCGCGCCCGCCGCGGCGGCGAGCCACACGACCAAGTGGATGAAGGAGCCCAAGCCGGTCACGGGTTGCCGGACTGAACCAGAACAGGCCAGTACGGGCCACCGTGGGCCCGGTGGGGGCGGCGTGCCGGCCCGGCCGGTCCTACCGTGGGTAGGGAGCTGACCTGCCCACGATTGAAAGAGGTCGAGATGACGGAAACCCTTGACGTTCGTGTGACGCATGCACCCGAGAAGAACCGGTACGAAGCTCGAGTCGGCTCGGAGCTGGTCGGATTCGCCGAATACGTGCTGGACGGCGACGTCGCCACCATGACGCACACCGAGACCGACCCTGCCTTCGAGGGCAAGGGCGTCGGTTCGGCCCTGGTGCGTGGGGCGCTGGATCACCTGCGCGTACATGGCCGCTCGGTACGGCCGCAGTGCTGGTTCGTGGCTTCCTGGATCGAGCGCCACGAGGACTACGCCTCGATGCTCGCAACCTCCTGAGACTGGTTGCGCTGCAGCCGAAGCGAATCCACGGCCCAGCCGGCTCCGGTCGCCGCACGAATGGTTAGGCCCTATCTTGACCGGAGAACTCGTGAGACAGGAGCCGCTATGAGTCAGAACGACGACACCACCGCTGCCGAGATGGGAACGGTCGGGCAGGCCGACGCCCCCGACTACTCCCAGACAGAAGAGAACGACATCGACCCCGAGTCGACGGGGGACGACACCAGCGAGGCCGCCCAGGGCGACACCGAAGCCGACGAGAAGGCTGCCGGCCCTGCTGAGGAGAAAGACCCCGGTAACGGGGACAGCCCCGTCTCGACCGGCGCCGTCGAATAGGCATCGAATAGGCGAACACAGACCAAGCCGGGCGGGGGTTTCACACCCCCGCCCGGCTTGGTCATTTCCGTGTTCAGATCACGCCGTTGCGTTCCAGCAGATCGCCGAGCACGGTGCGGGCCAGGCGTTTGCGCAGCATCGAGGGCAGGGGGACCTTCTTGCCGTCGCGCATTCGGGCCGTGGCGTTGAGCAGGTCGCGGATGTCGTAGACGCTGCCCCACACCTCGGGCACGCCCCGGTCGACGCCGAGCAGGGTGTAGACCGCCTCCATGCCGGTGCGCACCGAATACTCCGTGGTGAAGATGGTGTCGCGCGGGGTCTCGGCGAACTGACCGAGGAAGGCGAGGTTGGTGGACCCCTGCGGGACGACGTCGGGGCGGTCACCCTTGCGCCGCGGCAGGAAGAAGCTCGTGATGAACGGCATCATGCACGGCATGCAGACGGCCGAGTTCGCGGCCATATCGGGAATGTCGGCCAGTGGAACACCGATGTGGTAAAGCCACTCGGCAGTGATCTCCTCGCCGGTGCACTCCCGCATCGGCTTGTGGACGTAGTCGCCCGGACGGTCGGTGAACAGACCGTAAATCCACACGACGAGCTTGTCCGCCGGTTGGCTCGCGAAGTGCGGTTGCCGGTTGATGGTCCAGGACATCAGCCAGGAGGAGTCCCGCGCGGTGACGATGCCGCCGGTGACGACGCGCCCGGAGAACGGGTCACGCTTGCAGATCTTCTCCAGGTAGGGCGCGATCCGGTCATCCAGCGTGGTCAGGCTCGCCGACTCCCAGTTCGTCAGATGCGTGGTGGTGCAGTACTTGTCCGGACGCCCGAAGGAGGGGTCCTGGCGGGCCAGGTTGCGCCACAGCGCCCACGAGCCGCCCTCGTGCACGACGGGGTCGAGCTCGGGCACGGTGTGGTGGTCGCCCCAACGTGAGTTCTCCACGCAGGAGCCGTTGGTGACGAAGACCAGATCGTTCTCGGTGATGTCGATCCCGCCGGCCTGGCCGTCGCGGATCCACTCGATGCGGTGTGCGGTTTTGGTGGTCGCTTCCTGACCCTGGCGCGGCGCAGAGTGACGCACCAAGACGTTCGTGACGCGGGTGTCGTACTGGAAGACCACGCCCCGCTCCTGCAGCCAGTTCACCATCGGCAGGATGAGCGACTCGTACTGGTTGTACTTGGTGAACTTCAACGCGCTGAAGTCGGGCAGGCCACCGATGTGGTGGATGAAGCGCTGCAGGTACAGCTTCATCTCCAGGGCGCTGTGCCAGTCTTCGAAGGCGAACATGGTGCGCCAGTACAGCCAGAAGTTGGACTCCAGGAAGTCCTCACCCAAAACGTCGGTGATCTTCTTGTCTTCGAGGTCTTCGTTGCGGGTGAAGAAGAGCCGCGCCAGGTCCTTCTGCGCCTTGGTGCTCAGCGTGAACTCACCGTTGGTCTCACCGTCGCGCCCGCGCTCCTTGGTGGCGCGCATGAGCGAGTAATTCGGGTCTTCCTTGTTCAGCCAGTAGAACTCGTCGAGCACGCTGGCGTCGGGGGTCTCCATCGAGGGGATGGAGCGGAAGAGATCCCACAAGCACTCGAAGTGGTTCTCCATCTCCCGGCCGCCTCGGATGAGGAAGCCCCGGTTCGGGTCCTCGATGCCGTCGCAGGCGCCGCCGGGTAGGGGAGAGGCCTCCAGGATGGTGATGCGTTCCGGTGCCATCTGCCCATCTCGGATGAGGAAGACGGCCGCCGCCAGGGAGGCCAGACCGGCCCCGACGAGGTAGGCGGATTTGTCGTCCACGCCCGCGGGCTTGCGCGGCCGAGCGAAGGCTTCGTAGTTGCCGCTGCTGTAGTACACGATGCGTTTCCTTCCACGGGTCGGGGTGGCACCGATGCGGTGCGCGCCCAGGATGCGCACCGACGAAACGGAGCGCGATCTAAAACGGAGCATACTCCGATTCGGGCAAGTGCGTCGAGCAGCTACGATGGCCGCAATTGCAGGAGCAAACAGGAAATTCGAGAGTGCACTCCGGATCGAGGTAGCGATGAGCGTCCCGGCAGCCACCGAAGGGCGGCGGGAGCGGAACAAGCGGGTCAAGGCCGAAGCGATCCTGGCTGCGGCCACCGAGCTCTTCACCGAGAAGGGTTACGACGCGGTCACCACAAGCGAGATCGCCGAGCGCGCTGACGTCTCGAACGGAACGCTGTTCCGCTATGCCCGCACCAAGGCCGACCTGTTGGTCACCGTGCTGAATGAGCGCCTCACTCGAGGGTGCGAGCGCGGGGTGGCGATGGCCCACCACGGCGCCGATCCGGTGGAGGCGATCATCGCCCTGCTGCACCCGTTGGCAGAGACCGGCCTGGCGCACCCGGAGATCGTGGTGGCTTACCAGCGTGAACTGCTGTTCGGGGCAAACCCAACCCGCGACAGCGACCTGGGTCAGGTCGAACAGCTCCAAGCCGCCATCGCCGAGATCCTGGCGATTGTGCGCCCCGCCCACGGCGAGGATGAGCGCGCTTTCGCGGCCTATGCCCTGTACTCGACCATGTACATGGATCTGGTGCGAGTGGGTGTCGGGCGCGCCAGTGCCGAGGAGTTGCCCACGACCCTGCGCCACACCATCCGCACGCTGCTTGCCCGGCTTCTGCCTGCCGGGTGAGCAGAGCTCCGGGTAAGTCGTGAAGGTGAAATGGCCCGGCCGGATCAGGCAATATTCGTATTTATTGCAGAGAGCATAGATACGGCTAGCGGTGGTCAGCGAGACCCATCGGTCAGCTGCTGCTCCGCGCTCTGGATCGGTGCTCGCCGACGCTTGGCGGCTATAAATAACGCTAGCTTTAAACGTAGACTGACGAATAGGCTCCTCGCGATAGGTTCTCTGATCAGTCGGCAGGCCTGTTTGGGTAGCTCGGCATGCTCGACCGCTCGGCTACTGCCAGTCGATGGGGGTGCCGACCCCGGCCTGCTGGGCGCGCTGGAGGACGAGGCCAGCTAATGCCACATCGTTCATCGCGATGCCCATATTGAGGATGGTGCGCCGCCCGGCGCTGGGGATCTCGTGCTGGCCGGCCACAACGGCCGCAAGATCGGTGTCGGGGGTGGGGTAGCCGAAGAAGTAATCCGTGCCTGCCACCGATCCGTACTGCTGTAGGTCGTCGACGCAATAGAAGTCGGAGGCGCTCACCGCGGCTGCGCTCAAGGCGTGGTCGTAGTCGACGGGCAGCAGGACCGCCTCCGACGCCACGTTCGCGCAGTCCAGGCGCGGTTCCATGTCACGGGTGACGGTGGTGATGACCAGGTCTGCGCCCTCGGTGGCCCGGGTCGCGTCGTGCTCGATTCGGGTCCGGCGATCCCCGGCCCGCTCCAACAAGCGCCGCGCGGCCTCCTCCCGGGTGGAGTACGCAACGACCTCCTCGATACCGGGGAAGCGTTCCAAGGCGACCTCGAGGTGGCGTAGCGCCTGCAGTCCGCAGCCGATGAAGACCACGCGGGCAGGTTCGGCAGGCGTGTGACGCAAGGTGACACCCGAGACGCCCGGGGTGCGGATCTCGGTGATCCAGCCGCCGTCCAAGAGCGCTGTCGGGCGGCCGGTTTCCGCGTCGCACAGCAGCATGACCCCGTGCAGGAACGGCAGTCCGCGGGTGTGGTTCTGGGAGTAACCGGCCACCCACTTGACCCCGAGTTGGTCCGAACCGCCTAAATAAGCCGGCATCGCGTGTGCGAAGGCAATACCTTCTCGCGGTGCGACCTTCGGCTTGGGAGGGTTCTGCACAAGACCGCGGGACTTCTCCAGGTAGGCAGCCTCCAGAACGTCAATGACCTCATCCCAGGTCCACGACAGGCTCTCCAGGTCGGCGCGATTGAGAACAAGGAGCTGGTGGTCTGTCATGTCAGCGACGCTACCCGGCCCTGGTCGGGTCTCTATCGCCCCGCCCGGCGACCGGGCTCGGTGCGCCACTTGGGGTAAACCCTGATTTCTGCCCTGAATGCTGCCCCGAGTCCCTGGTCGCCGGATGCCGCGCGCCTACGGTGGAGGTATGTCCTTCGACAAGCCGGTAGACCCGCAGGACCCCCAAGACGTCGTCCCTTCCGAGCGTCTGCGCCCGGCTGGCGATTTGGAAGCCATGCGGCAGGTGGACCTGCCGGTCATCGGTGCGCAGCCGAGCCCGCCGGTGCTTTCGCCCGTTCCGGCCCCGCCGATGATGGTCTCCGTCCTGGGTGATGTGCGCCGCAGCGGGCGCTTCACCCTTGGTGCCAAAACGAAGGCCGTCGCGATGCTCGGCGACATCCTTCTCGATCTGCGAGAGGCCGAGTTCACGGCGTCTGAGATCGAAATGGACGCCTACAGCCTGATGGGTGACCTGAAACTCATCGTCCCGCCCGACGTGGAAGTCGTGATCCGGGGCCTCACCATTCTCGGCAACCAGCGCAACGAACCCGGCCAGCACGCCGCCGCTCCTCGACGTCGGGTCGTCCTGCACGTGCACAGCCTGATGGGGGACGTGAAGGTGAAGACGTTGGCACCCGGGGAAGTCGAGCCCACCTGGTGGCGGCGCCTGCTGGGGTGAAGGCTCGGCGTTCCTGCGGCGCGAGGGGTCGCGCGTTCGTCACGGCTGCCGATGGTTTCGGTTCCTACCGTGTGGAGCGCCGGTAGCGAAGCCCGAGATGGGGTGCCGACTCGTGAGGGGTTCGCGGGCGCTCAGCCAGCCAGTCAGCCAGTTCCCGCCAGCAATTCGCGCAGGTCGGTGGCGGTCATCGCCGAGCTGAAGGCGGCGTCGTCGTCGACGACCCGGGCGAACAGGTCTCGTTTGCGTTCCTGCATGGCTTGCACCTTCTCCTCGATGGAGTCCGCGGTGACCAGTCGGTACACCATGACGGGCCGCGTCTGGCCGATCCGGTGCGTGCGGTCGATGGCCTGCTCTTCGGCGGCGGGGTTCCACCACGGGTCCAGGACGAAAACGTAATCGGCTGCGGTCAGGGTCAATCCGAAGCCACCGGCTTTGAGGCTGATGAGGAAGGCCGTGGCTGATCCGTCCGTGAATTCGCGGATCCGCTGGGGTCGGTCGCGGGTGCTGCCGTCCAGGTACACGGTGGCGATGCCGGCTTGGTTCAGAGCGGCTTCGGCCTTCTTCAGGTAGCGCGTGAACTGGCTGAAGACCAACGCCCGGTGCCCCTCATCGCGCAGTTCCGTGCAGCGAGCCACGAGTTCATCGAGCTTGGCGGTGCCCGCCTGCGAGGGGTAGGCCGGGTCGACCAGCGAGGGGTCCAACGCCATCTGGCGCAGGGTCGTCAGCGCCGACAGCACCGCCACCCGGTTGCGGTCGAAGTCACCCAGCAGTCGCAGCACCCGTTGACGCTCCCGCTGCAGGTGGACGTCGTAGATGCGTCGGTGCGTGGGGCTCATCGGCACCAGGACGGTCTGCTCCTGCTTGGGTGGCAGATCGGCGGCCACGAGCGCCTTGGTTCGCCGCAACAGGAACGGTCGGATCGTGCGACGGAAGGCCGCCAGCCGCACCGTGTCCTGACCAGCCTCGATGGGGATGCGGTAGTCGGCGGTGAAGGCCTCCGGGTCGGGAAACAACCCGGGGCTGCTCAGCGACAGGATCGCCCACAGGTCCATCAGCGTGTTTTCCAACGGGGTGCCGGTGATGGCGAAGGTGACCTCGCGGCGCAGGCGCCGCACCGCCTGGTAGGTCTTGGCGCGGTGATTCTTGACGAACTGCGCCTCATCCAGGATCACGGCCTGCCAGGGGATCGCGCAGTAGGCAGCCTCGCCCAGACGTAGCAGCGTGTAGGAGGTGACGATGATGTCGGCCTGCTCGGCCAACTCGGCCAGAGCGGGCCCGCCACGCTTCTTCTCGCTGGCGTTCACCGTGATCACCCGCAGTTGCGGGGTGAATCGGGCCGCCTCCTGTGCCCAGGTGTCGACCACGCTCGTCGGGGCGACCACCAGCGCCGGCGAGGTGAGTTCCCCGCGTTCGCGAGCCCGTTGCAGCAGCCCCAGGACCTGCACAGTCTTGCCAAGACCCATGTCGTCGGCCAGTACCCCGCCTAGGCCCGCGTCCCACAGTGCCGACATCCAGGTCAGGCCCTGTAGTTGGTAGGGACGAAGCTCGGCGCGCAACCCCGCGGGGGGCGCCTCTGGCTGCAGATCGCCGCCGTCGCTCTCATCGATTCCACGGCGCAGCGCCGCCAGCCGCCGGGAGAAAGTCTCGGACTGGCGCCGGATCACGCCTAAGGCGACGAGTTGATCCCACAGCCCGACGTGATAGAGCGATACCTGCATCGACCCCCGCTCGGGGTCGGTGAGGTCTTTGGCCTGGGCCAGCACCTCGCGCAGCTCATCCAGGGTGGGTGAATCGAGGGGGAAGTGGGTGCCCGAAGGCAGCAGCAGACGTTTGCGGCCCAAGGTGAGCGCGCGGACCAAGTCGGCGAGCTGCACATTCTCGCCATCGACGGTGACCATCACCGACAGGTCGAACCAGTCGTTGTCGGCGGTGTCATCGAGGCTGACGTGCACCACGGGTTCGGTGACTGCGGCGCCGTACTGGGCCGGTTCGCCGATCAGCTGCACGTCGATGTCGGGATGGTCCTGTAACCCGGGCAGCACATGTTCGACGAATGTCGCTGTTCCCATCCCCCGCAGCGAGACCGGCGAGATGAGTCGGGGGCGACCGGCGACGGGGACGCACATATCGCGACGGTTCTGCAGCGGACCGGCGTACAACTCATCCAGGAGAGCTTGTTCGGCGGCAGCGTCGCGGGAGGCCGTTCGCGAAGCCATCGTGCGGTCTGCCACCTGGATGACGCGGGCTTCCTCGGTGGGTGTTTCATCGCCCGGCCTGCCCGGCGGCGGATAGACCCAGGCCCACTCCAGCCAGGTTGCGTGGTCGGTGGTGAAGGTCGCGCTCAGCGCCAGTCGGGGCTCCCCGGGGGCCGGGAGCGCAGCGGGTGCAATGGGTTGTTCGCGTTGGGAGTGAAACTCCAGGGCGGGACTGTCCTGCTCGCGGGCCTCGCGCTCGCGCAGGATGCTGCGCGCAGCGATCAACAGGGCCACTGCGTGGGCACAGTCGCTGCCGACGGGGCAGGTGCAGGTGCCTAGCCAGGTGGTGGTTCCCGGCCGACCGGGCCGCAGCATCGTCACAAACCAGTCGTCGTGCTCCACCCGGGCATGCACGACCTCGCCGATCTCGACATCGTGCACGGCCCCGGCGCGCACCCGCGCCACGCCTTCCCGGTAGGCCGCACCGCCGGCTACCCGGACGATCTCGTCGTCGGGTAGCCGGAGGATCCAATGCCTGGCGACCATAGGTGCACCTTAGAGGTGCCCACCCACAGGCCCGTTGACCCCAGGGCGGCTGGGTGGCGTTCCATCGGCGCGCCGGGCCTCAGCGTAGTCACAGCGGCCGAAGGGGAGTGCGGGTGCCGTGAGCCGATCCCCTCTTCTAACAAAGTGTATGAAAAAAGCTAGAAGAATTTAGATACCGAGATAACCGTAGCGAGTGATCGTAGGCCTGTATTGCCTAATCTAGGAGGAGCAGAAGATACTCTGAGAGGTCACCGCCGAAGGATAGGGATCCGCATGCAATCTCCGTTGCTCATGAGTGCAGACACCAGCGTTCTCGTACTCGTGGATTACCAAGGCCGGCTGATGCCCGCGATTGACAACGCCGAGCACGTGCTCGCTCGCGCAGCCTTCCTCGCTGAGGTGGCCACGCTGCTGGGGGTGCCAGTGCTCGGCACCGAACAGAGCCCGGACAAGCTCGGCCCCAACGTGGAACAGATCGCCCGCTGGTGTGAAGCCGCGCTGGCCAAGGACCACTTCGGCGCTTGCGCGGACGGGCTGGCCGCAGAACTGCAGCGCCGCTACGAAGGACGGGACGAAATGGTCATCGCCGGCTGCGAGGCCCATGTCTGTCTCCTGCAGAGCGCCCTCGGGCTGCTCGAAGCGGGGCTGCGGGTACGCGTGGTGGCCGATGCCTGCGGGTCGCGGTTCGAATCGGATCGGGCCCTGGCCATGAGCAGACTGGCCGCGGCCGGCGCCACCATCGTCTCAGCGGAAATGGTCGCCTTCGAGTGGCTGACGACCAGTCGGCATCCCCGTTTCCGGGACGTATCCGCCCTGATCAAGCAGCGCGACTGAGCCCGGAATCGCCTACGGCGCCCACCCCGGCGGGTGGGCGCCGTAGGGCCAGGGGTCAGCGCGCGATGAAGTAATCCTGCGGGTGGTTCGAAGCGTCGGCCTCCGGAGCCGTGTCTGCTTCGACCGCGCCCGCCTGCGTGGGCAGGAACCGGGCCGCGTGCTCGCGGATGAATTCAAGGTCGTCATGCAGATCGACGTCTTCCAAAGTGAACATTTCCCCATCGTGGCCTAGGTCACGCGCTAAGGAAACCCTTACTTGAAGGTAGGTTGCTTCGCATAAGCGCAGGTCGCAAGCGTACGAAGGTGACCGGCCAGTTCGAGCAGCAAGCTAGGCGGTGAATCCGTACTCCTTAAGACGCTTGCGGTCCTGCCTGCTGGCCGAGGCCTGCAGGCCGAGAAGCTCCGAATAGATACCACCGCTGTTCGCCAATTCCTGCGGGCTGCCAATCTCATCGACGCGGCCCTCACGCAGCGTGACGATCTGATCGACGGTCGAGATCGTCGAGAGCCGGTGGGCGATGATGAGCGAGGTTCTCCCGACCATCAACTCATCCAGACCGCGCTGCACCAGACGCTCGGACTTGGTGTCCAAGGCGCTGGTCGCCTCATCGAGCACCAGGATCGGTGCGTCTTTGAGAATGGCCCGGGCCACCGCGATGCGCTGCTTCTGTCCGCCGGAAAGCTTCAATCCGCGCTCGCCGATCGTCGAGTCGTAACCGGCCCTGAACTGGCGCACGAACGGGTGCGCATAAGCCCGCTTCGCCGCCGCGACGACCTCCTCCTCGCTGGCCTGAGGCCGCGCGTACGCGATGTTCTCCCCGATCGTGCCGGAGAACAGCGAGGCATCCTGAAAGACCACCCCGACATGGGCTCGCAGCAGCGAACGTGGCAGGTCCTGCACGTCATACCCGGCCAGCAGGATGCGCCCGGAGGTGGCGCGGTAGAACCCGAGCAGCAGATTGACCAGGGTGGTCTTACCGCCACCGGACTCACTGACCAGCGCCACCCGGCTCCCGTGCGCAACGCTGAAGGAGACGTCGTGCAGAACCTCGTTGCCGTCCTCATAAGCGAAGCTGACGTGCTCGAACTGCAGCATCTGAGGAAGCGCAGCGGCAGCGGAAGCGGATGGGGGCAGGGGCCGCACCAGCGCAGCGCTGGGCGTGACCGCGCTCTGTTCGGCGGGCACCGGTAGATGCTCATCCCGGTCTGAAGCTTCGTTCATGACGGCGAAGTACTCGCGGCTTCCGGCCATCGCCCGCTGTGCGGTGTCGACCAGGTAACTCATCATCGTCACCGGTTGACGGGCCATCGCCACGAGCTGGATGAGCAGCACCATGTCGCCGATGGACATCTGCCCGTTGGCTGCTCGCACGAACAGGATCGCGTAGATGGCAAAGAAGATGGCGCCGAGTACCGCCCGGCGGGCGGCATCCATGAAGTGCCAGTAGCGGGACTGATGCCGGGTTGTATCGACCGTGGCGCGGAACCGGCGCGAGAACACCCCCAGCTCGCGCGCTTCTTGCACAAAGCTTTTCACCACCCGGATCTGACCGACAACCTCGGCAAAGCGGCCCCCGGCGAGGTCGATCTGCTCGTTCTTCTCGATCTCCAAGCGTTGCCAACGGGTGCTCGTCAACGCGGTCAACCAGAAATAGGCCGGGAAGATGATCGCCAACAGCACCGCCAACGGCCAGTAATAGACAGCGCTGACAGCCAGCACCGCCACTACCGTCAGCAACATCGGGAAAAAGTTGTTGGAGAAGCTGTTGAGGAAGGTCGTCACCTCGGTGATGGAGCGCGTGAGCCGACTGATGATCGTGCCGGTGACCTGCTCGTCGTAATACCGGGTGGGCAGCTCCAGGAGCTTGGCGTAATACCGGGTGGAGAGGATCTCTCGCATTCGGGCTGCCATCACATCGCCCAGATAGCCGCCGAAGTTCTGGATGAGCCCACCAGCGACCTCGGCCACTAGTAACCCCGAAGCAATCCAGAGGACGGTGCGCGTCACATCATCGACCCCGGACCCGCTGGTCTCAGCGACGACCACATCGGTGGCCAGTTTGATCAGGAACGGGGTGACTAGGCCAGCGAGGGCGACCAAGACCGAGCAGACGAGAATGCCCAGGTAATACGGCCACAGTTGCCTTGTGGCAGTAAGGATCTGAGAGAGGCTGCGCAATCTTGCCGGCTTTCGGGTGTCAGGGGAGCGCTCGCAGGATTGGGCGCGCTCCATTGTCCCATCCGCGCCACGCCCGCCCTCTAAGAGGCGCTGAGGGGCGCAGGCGCATAGATTGCGGGGAGCCCCTGCCGTAACAAGATCGAGGTCTTCGCTGATGAATCGCCTTCCCCGCTCGGGGTCAAGCACCCCAGAGACAACCCGGGTATCCGCGCGATACCGCAGGCCGCCCGGTGGGTGGCTCTTAGCCGCCCTGCTCGTGGTGCCGTTGGTGTTGGCCCTGTTGGGAACCTTCTGGTTCGCAGGCGGATCGCGCTCAGACTCACAGGCGAACAAGCAGACGGACGCACCGGTCGCAGCCGCCACCACGCAGGCTGCCGACCCAGACGCCGTGGAGGTCACCCGCGACGGTAAGCGGATCGTCGTCAGGGGCAAGGTGCCGGACAAGGCCGCCGAGCAGGGCCTTCTGGACTCTGTTCGCGCCGCCGCCGGTGATGGGAGGGTCATCGACGAAGTGAGCGTGCAGGAAGGCGTGAGCACCCCGCCCCTTACCGGTATCGGCACTGTCCTGTCGGCCGCCCGCGGTATCGACGACTTCGGGATGAGCGTCGGTTCATCGACCGTCGCGCTGCGCGGCACCGCCCCCGACCAGCAGGCCCTGACCTCGACCGTCTACGCGGCTGGGCAGTCTTACCCGGGGCTGCAACTCACCGACAATCTCAGCCTGGCCGGCGGGGCCGACCCGACGTCGCAGGCCCCTGCGACGCCGCTGACCCCGGAGTGCGAAGCCATGCGCGGCGAGGTGGCCGAAGCCCTCAAGCAGCAGCCCGTGATCTTCGCGCTGGACGGCGCCAAGCTGGACGCTCCATCTCAGCAGCGAATCACCGAGCTGGGCAAACGTCTCGCTACCTGCTCCTTCACCTCGATCGAGGTCGCGGGGCACTCCGACTCCTCCGGTTCAGAGAGCTACAACAAGAAGCTGTCCACCCAACGGGCCGAGGCCGTGCGCGAGATCCTCATCGCGGCCGGGGTGCCCGCTGACCAATTGACGGCTCGTGGCTACGGTTCCAGCAAGCCGGTGGCCGACAACTCCACGGACGCTGGTCGCCTCGCGAACCGGCGCGTCGAGATCAACGCGCGCTAAGGAGACCGACATGATTCTTGAGTTTGTGCTCGCCTGGTTCTGGTACCTGATGGCGTTCGCCATCGGGATGTTCGTCGCCTGGCTGCTCGCGGTGCGCTTCGTACCGGCCCGCAGCCCCGAGGAAGCCCTGGCCGAGGCTGAGGCCCAAGCAGACCGGGACGACTACGACGACGAGCACGGCGGTGCTCGTACCCAAGCGCACGCACGTGAATTGGAGGAGACCCCATGACCGGCTGGCTGCTTGTTCTGTCGTTCCTGCTCGGGTTGGGCCTGACCTGGTTGTACATGGTGCGCACCGTGCGCAGCGAGGTGGTGCGCAGCACCGTGAGCGCACCGGTTCCCAAGCCGCGCAGTGCCGCCGAGCGTTACCGCGAGCAGGTGACCCGCAACGACGGCGGACGTTCTCGGGGCGCGACCGCCGCCGAATAAGGCGCGATTCGGCCTGACCCCGGCAGGTAAACCTGCCACGCAGGCGCCGGTGTACGCACCGGCGCCTGCGTGCGCGAGGATGGCCTCATGGAGGTCGTCATCTGTTCCGACGTTGCCCAAGCTGCCTCACGTGCAGCCGACACCGTTGAGGCGCTGTTCAGCCGTAGCCCAGACGCAGTGTTGGGCATCGCTACCGGGTCGAGTCCGGTAGGGATCTACGAGGAACTGGGGCGCCGGGTAAGCGCCGGCCGACTCTCGCTGGCCAAGGCCCGGGCGTTCATGCTTGATGAGTACGTCGGTCTGCCCAGTGAGCATCCGGAGCGCTACCAGAACGTCATCCTGCGCGACTTCGTGGCCAAGGTGGATATCGACGCTGACAACGTCCACGGCCCGGACGGACTGGCCGAAGATCTGGACGCGGCGTGCGCGGCCTATGAGCGGGCGATCGTCGAGGCCGGTGGGGTGGACCTGCAGATCCTTGGGGTCGGCACCGACGGCCACATCGCCTTCAACGAGCCGGGTTCCTCCTTGGCCTCGCGCACCCGCATCAAGTGCCTGACCCGTCAGACGCGCCAGGACAACGCCCGGTTCTTCGGCGGAGATGTCGACCAGGTGCCGTTGCATTGCCTCACCCAAGGGATCGCCACGATCATGGCGGCCCGGCATCTGGTGCTCATCGCCTCGGGCGAGGCCAAGGCGGAGGCGATCCGCCAGGTGGTCGAAGGCAGTGTCTCGGCGATGTGGCCGGGAACGATTCTGCAGATGCACCCACACGTGACGGTCTTCGTCGACAAGGCCGCAGCCTCACAGTTGACCTTGGCCGACTACTTCAACGACGTCTACAACCACAAGCACCTCATCCAGGGGCGTTGAGGTGAGTCAGCGAACCATCCCCACCTCCAGCGTGAGCGCGGCGCGGGTCATCACCCCCGAGCGGGTGCTGGAGCCGGGCTGGGTCTCCTGGGTCGGCGACTCCATCGTCGAGGTGGGCGCCGGCCAGGTAGAAGGTGCGCAAGATCTGGGTGATGTCACGCTGGCTCCCGGGTTCGTCGACATGCACGCCCACGGTGGCGGGGGAGCCGCCTTCACCGACGGCCCAGACGCGGCGCGCGCGGTCCTGGAGACACACCTGGCGCAGGGCACGACCTCCATGATGGCCAGCCTTGTCACCGACACGATCGACAACCTTGAACGGCAGGTGCGCGACCTGGCACCGATGGTGTTGCGGGGCGAACTGCTCGGTATTCACCTGGAAGGGCCGTGGCTGTCCCACCTGCATCGGGGAGCCCACCAGGAAAGCCTGCTGCGCGATCCCGAACCGGAGGACATCGACCGACTCTTGGCCGCCGGTGGCGGCGCCATCGCCATGGTGACCCTCGCCGTGGAACGGCAGGGCGGCATCGAAGCGACGCGGCGGTTCGTCGAGAACGGGGTGATCGTGGCGCCCGGGCACAGCCATGCCACCTACGAACGGGCCGTGCAGGCGATCGAGGCCGGAGCCAGCGTGGCCACGCACCTGTTCAACGCGGAGCGCCCGATCCACCACCGCGAACCCGGTCTCATCGTCGCGTTACTGGAACAGCCGCAGGTGAGCATCGAGCTCATCGCCGACGGAGTGCATGTGCACCCCGCGATGCTGCGTGAGGCGGCCCGTCGGGCGCAGGGGCGTTTCGTCCTGGTCACCGACGCGATGGCGGCGGCAGGTTCCGCAGATGGGGACTATGAGCTGGGTCCGCTGCAGGTACGGGTGCAGGACGGTATCGCTCGCCTCGTCGACGGCGGAGCCATCGCCGGAAGCACCCTGACCCTTGACCGGGCAGTGCGCTACGCCACCGGCACCGCGGGAATCGGCTTGCACGAGGCGATCACGGCCGCCACCAGCACACCGGCGGACGTGCTGCGTCGACCCGATCTGGGCCGCCTGGCGCCCGGGGCACGGGCTGACCTCGTCGTGTTGGACGCCCAGCTGAGGGTAGGCCGGGTCATGCGGGCCGGGAAGTGGGTGCGCTGAGACATGTGCACAGCGCGCCTAGCCGGAATACCGCAGGGGGGTATCGCCGTTCACTAAATGTGAGCGACTGCGAGCTTCAGCACGGGTACATCCACGAGAAGGATGCCTACCTCAACCGGTTGCGCCGCGTTGAGGGGCAGGTCCGTGGCCTACAGCGGATGGTCGACGAAGAGGCCTACTGCATCGACATACTCACCCAGGTCAGCGCGGTCACGAAGGCCTTGCAGGCCGTCGCGCTCGGCTTGCTGGATGAGCACTTGGGCAAGTGTGTCGTAGCGGCCGCCCGCGAGGGCGATGAAGCTGCGGAAGAGAAGGTAGCTGAGGCCATCCAGGCCATCACTCGCCTCGTCCGATCCTGAAGGCTCGCAGATAGAACCCCATCACCCGATTCAAAGGAGAAGCATCATGGCGAGCGCCACCTACACCGTCACCGGAATGACCTGCGGCCACTGCGTCAACGCAGTCAAGGAAGAGGTCGGCGCCATTGACGGGGTGAGCAACGTTCAGGTCGAACTCGATTCGGGCTCGTTGACCTTCGACAGTGACCAGGAGATTCCGCGCGAGAAGGTCGCCGCGGCCGTCGACGAAGCCGGGTACACCCTCCGGTGAGTGTCGCGGCCAGACTTACCGCTTTCTTCATCGCCCTGCTCATCATCGGTGGAGCCGCGGCAGCCCTGGGCGCCGCGGTCCACCCGCAGTTGCCAGGTAGCAACAGCAGTACCCCAGCGACATCGACCCACACCATGGGCGGGCACTGACCCCGGCACGTCAATTCGAGCCCCCTTCGGGCTTGGCCGGTCCCGCCCTGCCCGGGAGGAACATGACAACGACACCGGTCGCGGCTGACGCGACTACCGCACCCACCGCCAACCTGGAGTTGTCGATCACGGGGATGACTTGTGCCTCGTGCGCCAACCGCATCGAGAAGAAGCTGAACAAGCTTCCTGGGGTCAGCGCCACGGTCAACTACGCCACCGAAAAGGCGAAGGTCACCTATGACCAGCAGGTCAACCCCAGCGACCTGGTCTCGACGGTAGAGCAGGCAGGCTACGGTGCGACCTTGCCGCCGCCGCCCACCCCGCCGCGCGCGCCCGGGGCCGCGAGCGCGGCGCCCTCATCAGGAACCGGCGAGCAAGAGGCGGTGGCCCAAGCAGGGGCACGTCACGTTCAAGAGCTGCGTAACCGGGTGCTCATCTGCGCGGCGCTGGCCATCCCCGTCATCGCGCTGGCGATGGTGCCCGCCTGGCAGTTCACCAACTGGCAGTGGCTCTCGCTGACCCTGGCCGCCCCCGTCGTGGTGTGGGGCGCCTTCCCGTTCCACAAGGCGGCCTGGACAAACCTGCGACACGGGGCCGCGACGATGGACACCCTCATCAGCGTGGGCACCCTGGCCGCATTCCTCTGGTCGCTGTACGCCCTGTTCTTCGGAACCGCCGGCGTACCCGGGATGCGGCACGCCTTCGAGTTCAGTGTTCAGCGCGGAGACCCCGCCAGTCACATCTACCTGGAAGCCGCCGCCGGGGTGACCACCTTCATCCTGGCCGGACGCTACTTCGAGGCCGCCGCTAAACGCTCAGCTTCCTCGGCGCTGCGCGCGCTTCTGGACCTGGGGGCCAAGGATGTCGCCGTGCTGCGCGATGGACCGGAGGGCCCGGTGGAGGAACGTATCGAGGCCGCCGCGTTGGTCGTCGAAGACCGGTTCGTGGTGCGCCCCGGAGAGAAGATCGCCACGGACGGCGTCATCGAGGAAGGCACCAGCAGCCTGGATGTCTCGATGCTCACCGGTGAGTCGTTGCCGATCGATGTCGGGCCCGGCGACAGCGTCGTCGGCGCCACCGTGAACGCAGGCGGCCGACTCATCGTGCGCGCCACCCGCGTCGGCGCGGACACCCAACTGGCCCAGATGGCGCGCATGGTCGAAGACGCCCAGAACGGCAAGGCTCAGGTGCAACGCCTGGCCGACACCGTCTCGGGGGTGTTCGTGCCGGTTGTCATCGCCTTGTCGGTCGCGACGCTCGGCTTCTGGCTCGGCGCCGGCGCGGATGCGGCCGCGACCTTCGGGGCGGCTGTCGCGGTGCTGATCATCGCCTGTCCGTGCGCCCTCGGGCTGGCTACGCCGACCGCGCTCATGGTCGGCACTGGCAGGGGAGCCCAGCTCGGGATTCTCATCAAGGGACCGCAGGTGCTGGAATCGACCCGCCGGGTCGACACCGTATTACTGGACAAGACCGGCACCGTCACCACCGGCACGATGCACGTGCGAGAAGTCGTCCCGGCGCCGGGAGAGAGCCGCGAGCAGGTGCTGCGTTACGCAGCAGCCGTCGAAGACGCCTCCGAACACCCCATCGCCCGCGCCATCGCGCAAAGCGGCCGCGATGAGTTCAGCGAGCTGGCACAGGTCACAAACTTCAGGAATGAGCAGGGGCTCGGAGTGCGCGGTGACATCCAGGAGGCTGCCGGGAAGGTCACGGTCCTGCTCGGGCGCCCGGCGCTGCTCGAACCGGCCCCGATGCCGGCGGGTCTGAGCGAGGCTATGGCGCAGGCGCAGCAGGGCGGCGGCACTGCCGTCGTCATCGGCTGGGGCGGGGCAGTACGCGGCGTGATCGTGGTGGCCGACGAGATCAAGGCGACCAGTCGCGAAGCGATCACCCGTCTGCGTGACCTGGGTCTGCACCCGATCCTGTTGACCGGGGACAACGAACTCGCGGCTCAGGCGGTAGCCGCGCAGGTCGGCATCGAGGAAGTCATCGCTGAGGTGTTGCCGCAGCAGAAGGTGGATGTCGTCACCAGGCTGCAGCAGCAGGGCAAGGTGGTTGCGATGGTCGGCGACGGCGTCAACGACGCCGCGGCCCTAGCCAAAGCCGATCTCGGTCTGGCGATGGGGACCGGCACCGACGTGGCCATCGAAGCCAGCGATCTGACTCTGGTGCGAGGCGATCTGCGGTTGGCGGCGGACGCCATCCGGCTGGCCCGACGCACGCTGGGGATCATCAAGGGCAACCTGTTCTGGGCCTTCGCTTACAACGTGGCGGCGATCCCGCTGGCGGCCGCAGGTTTGCTGAATCCGATGATCGCCGGCGCGGCAATGGCCTGCTCGTCGGTCTTCGTCGTCGGCAACAGCCTGCGCCTGCGGTCCTTCTCAGCGATCGCCTGAGCAGGCACCCCGGCCGGCACCGATCAGCTAGCGCAGGCGGCACGCAACTGCGCCGGTCACCCCAGCGGCGCCCCCCCGGAGACCGGGTGGGGCGCCGCCCGGGTCAGTGCGCTCAATCCTGGGCGGCCTTCTTCTCGACGTCGGCCTTTTTCGCGGCGTCCTGAGCCTGCGCCTTGGCGGTGTGCTCAGCCGCTGCCCTGCGACTTCGACCACGCCCGCCTGCTCACCACCCACGAACCGCCGCGCCTGGTCACCATCGCCGACTGTTCGCGCCTGGCCGTGATGGGTAGAACCGCCTCCTAAGCTGGGCACGTGGACGACGACGCACCCCTGGAACAGAAGATCTGGACCCGGTTCACCGAGGCCGAACGCCAGCGGGTACGTCAGGCAGCCGCCGAGATGGGCGTCTCTGAGTCCGTCCTCGGGCGCGCGCTGTGGCGCTACGGCCTCGACCACCTCACCGACCCCGACCTGCGCGGCCTCCTCGAGGAGGAAAACCGCCGCCTGGCCGCGGCTCGCCGTCGCGCGGGCCAGGCCACCGCGCACAAACGATGGGGCACGCCCGTCCAGGACTGAGCGAACTCACCCCCTCGTCGGCGGCGGGCCCACCTCGATGGGGATGGGTCCGCTCGGCTCAGGGGCCGGCGGCTCTGTGGCGGTCTCCTGCATGGGGGGGAAGCTCACTGCGGGCCCGGCCCCATCCGGGAGCGGGGTGCTCGTCGTGGCTCGCGGGCTCGGGGCTGCCTGCGCGCGCTGGCTGAGGGCCCACCCCGCCGTCAAGGAGACCAGGACGACGAGCAACGCCACGACCACGGTCGGCCACACCCACCGGGGTGTCACCTCGACCCGCTCGATGACGGGCACCTCGACCCGCTGGGGCACCTCGACGCGTTCCACGACGGGCACCTCGACCCGCTCGATGCGGGTCTCGATCTGCGGGGGCGCGGCCTCGATCATCTTCAGCGCGCTCTGAGCAGTGGCCAGGTGAGCGGTGATCTCAGTGGTTCGCTTCTGGTGCAGTCTCTGCGCCTACGAACCATCGTCCACCCATGTCATGCAGCGTCAGCGACGTATGGAACGGAGAGCCGTTCTCAGTGCCGGAGACGTTTGCGATGTAGTTCTCACCCAGGTCCGGCCTCGCATCGATCGAGGTGATGACGACCGGCGCCGACCGCTTCTTACCTCCGATGCCGACCAGGTCTGGATGCCCGTCGTGCACGGCGGCCGGGAGCATGATCGAGGCGAGTTCCTTCTCGTCACCGGTCGATACCGCCGACATGTAGCGGGTGACGGCACTCTCTCGGTTGGAAGCGCCCGGCAGAGTGGTCCGCCAGAGGGCGAATCCTCCACCTGCCACTACTGCAATGACTGCGGCGACGATGAGCGCCCGGCGGCTCACTTCGGTCCCTGGAAGTACCACTTGGCGTTCGGGTACTGGCGCCGAATGGCGCTAAAAGGACGGTCCACTGTGTCGCTCGTGTGATAGGTGAGGTAAAGCTCACCCTTACTGTCCTTCTTCGTGATGAACATGGAGTGGTTGATTTCTCCCTTCCCCGCTAGATCACCCTGAACGACATCTCCGACAGACAGGCTTGTCAGCTTGCCCTTAGCGACGACCCTGTTTGATCCGCCCCTGGCGTACTCGTGGAACTTTTGCGCCCAGGTCCAGCTGTGGCTCGGGCGCGCGGTGACTCCCCACTTGTAGTATCAGTCCTTGGTGCTGGTCCGGTTAGATCCATGCATGGACCAGCCGCCATGACGCATGATCTGGGAGATGAAATTGGTGCAGTCGTTGTCGAAGGTGTGGTAGGACGAGTTGTGCGATTTGGCGTACTTCCTTGCATATTCCACGCCTTTGGATCGGTTGAAGTAAGCGGCGGCAGCACGCGGTGACATGTGCTGCGCATCTTCAGAGGAAGTAGCTCCTACCTCAGCATCGCGAACATCATCCGAGGGTGTTGCGAGCGGTCCGGTCGTGGCGCTCGGTCCCGCAGCCGCAGCTTCGATGACATCTTCCATCCCTGCCTGAGCGGGTTCTTCCGTGACGCTGCGGGTCTTCGCCTCTTGACCCTGCACCTCGTCTTCGGTCAGGACCCAGCGTCCGTTCTCAGCAGCAAATCGTGCGGTGCGGTCTGTCGCGGCCTCCATGGTCGCGGGCGCCCCCTCTGAAACTGCGGCAGCGCTGCGATTGAGAACCGTGTCGATCCGATACTTGACCTCGGCATTTCCGTTCGAGGTTTTCACCTGCGTGACCTTTACAGCAACCTTGGATGCCGTGAAGGTGTCGATGTCTTGGTCGCGCTCGGCTGTGGCGCGAATCGAAGCGATCTCCTTGGCTGCCTGGTCCTCCATAGGGCGGGACAGGTTCTTCGGCGTCGCTGGCAGCGACTGCTTGACCACCATGGCCTTGGCGCGAGCTTCGTTGAGGTTGGTGATGCTGATTTTCGCTGTCCCTGGGTCCCACGGAACGGTGGGCGCTGGCGCTACCTGTGGGGCCGTGCCGGCCAGTAGTAGCGAGGCGGATGCGATGACTGCACACTTCATGACAGCTCCCCTGTTGTGAGACGCACCCCTGTGTCACGTCTCATGAGCACATCAGAACATGCGTGGGCATACCCCCGGTGGGTGATATTCCTCACTAGCTGAACCTTGGAACGCCAGTCGCCCTCCGTTGGGCTAAAATACGGACGCGGTGTGGTGTGGGCACATCCTCTTCCCGGCACGTCTGGACCCTGGATGCCGATGCGTCGGGGTGTTAGGCGGAGGATTCACTGGGTCACAGATGCCGCTGTCCGCCGTGCCCCGACGCGTTCTTTCGGAACGTTAGTAGCTCGGTTTTCCGACCAGACGCTGTCTGTCCGGATTCGGTTACAGGCCCAGTCCTGGCCCGTTGTGGCTCCTGCCGCCCCAGCCGGGCCCGTGGTGGTGGGCGCCGCTGCGGCCCGGCCCGTCGTAGCCGTACTCCGTGATGGTGGACGTTGGCTCGTTCTCGAGTTTCTCGAGCTCCTGCGCGAGAAGCTTGCTCGTCTCGGCGATGTACTCGCTCAGGTCGCCCGGGAACGATGGGGCGACACTGCGCACGGCGCGCACGGCTTCCTCGTCGATAGGTGCCCGGCCGCCCGTCTGGTCCCCGTCGAGAGCCGCCCGCTTCTCAGCGGCGCGAGCCTTGATCTGCTCGGCCACACTGAGCGACTGCTGACCGTCGCCTCGCGGGGCGCGTTCGAGTACAGCCCGCTCGGTGCCGCGTGCACGGCGCTGCTCTGCCTGGGCGCGGATGTACGCCCGGGACCGACTCATCCGCTCGGCCTGTTCCTGCTCGGCGGCGAGCACGCGACCAGCCGGGGTGGTTCGCCCGAGCTCGGCATGCTCCACGGCAGCCTCCATCCCGTACTCGGTGGCCTGACGTGCGGCCTCATCTCGCACCGCTCGCCGCAACACGGTGTGAGCTGCGTGGTCACGACGGTCCCGCCCGACGATGTCGGCCAGCCGGTCAGCGGCCTGGTCCGGTGTCCCGACCCACCGCTCGACGCTCTCACCGTCCACGAACGCATCACTCGCGTCAGCGTGGGCGCGGCTCGCGCCGACCTCGACCGCGGCCGTCGCGTCGTCGATGACGTAGACCCGGTTCGATTCCCGACCACGGGTCAGACCCACGTACGCCGCGGACCGGTCCGTACGCCCGGCATCGAACAGGGCATGCGCGCTGCTCACGGTCGCGCCCTGCGCGGAGTGGATCGTCACGCCGTACCCGAGCCGGGCGTGCTCACCCAGGTAGCGCCCCGGGAGCGTGACCCGCTCACCGTCCTGGTCCCCACCCAGACGGCGCACACGGGCGTCGCCGCGCTCGTCGATGGCTTCCACGACCCACCGGTTCGACGTACGCACCGGCGCGCCACGGCTCGTGACCAGCGAATAGTCGTTGCGGCGCGTCACCAGCACGTCACCGACGTAGGCCCGCTCACCCGGCCCAGGGTGGGAGGCGTCCCCGAGCACGACCGACCCCTGACTGGGGTCCACGGTCCCGGACTCAATGAGCCAGGCCTGAGCCCGCGCAGACAACCCTTCGGCGACCTCCCACGTGGGCGCCATGAGCAGCGAGTCCCTGCCGGACTCCATGTCAGCGCTCCACCCGGCCCACGCCGCCTCCACCATGGACGCACTCGACCCCACGGCCAGACGGTCGTTCTCCCGGTACCACTCCACGGCGGCCCCGACCTCGGAGGCTTCACCATCACGCACGGCCAACGTCGCGGCCCGCTCGGCCTCGTCACGCTGCCGCCACACCTGCTCCAACTCCACGGTGTCGGGCAGCGACTCGGCCAACAGCCCGAGCAACCCCCCGGCCGTACCCGGTGCCTGGAGTTGGGCCGGGTCACCGACCAGGACCATGCGCGCCCCATCGGTCTCGGCCTGCTCTATGAGCCGCGCGAGATCGGCAGACCCGATCATCCCGGCCTCGTCCACCACGACCACGGTCCCCGGCGCCCACACGTGCGCCTGCCGGTTCGCCTGCCCCAACGCGGTCGCGACCGTCGCCGCCGCCGACGCCACACCCTCACCGACCATCACGTCGGCAGCCGCGCCCGTCGGGGCCAGCGCGACGACCTCGTGCCCACCGGCCTCCCACGCCCGCCGCGCGGCGTGCAGCGAATGAGTCTTGCCCGCACCGGCCGGTGCCACCAGCACCGACGCCCGCGACGGGGAGGACACCAGAGCACGAACGGCCCTCTCCTGCTCCCCCGACAGACCCGTCGCCACGACCCAACGCTCATCCACGCCCAGGTCAGCGACCGCGCCCGCACGACCCACGGCACCCGCCTCACGCTCGATCGTGCCCGTGGTCGTCCACCGCGCGGTCCCCTCCCGATCGCTCAGGGGCCGGCGCTCGGCATCCATCATGACCAGCCCGTCCCGCCGCGCGATCGTCCGCGCCGGCGCCTCCAGGCTGATCGCCTCACCGATCGTCTCCTCCGCCAACGCCTCGACCCGCTCCACCAGCGTCGCCGGGTCGGCATCCGGCGGCATCAACGACGCGATGACCTCCACCGCATCGGCGCGGGTCCACGTCGAACGACGCGCAGCCAGCTCATCCAGCACGGTCCTCGGGATCGGCTCGGCATCCCGCTGCCCCAGCTCACCCTCCGCGGCCACGTGCGGCCCGTACACGCCCCGCAGGTCCACGCCCCGCGCACGCTCATCGGCCATCCACTGCACCCGCAGCTCGGTCGTGCTCTTGCCCGTCTCCTTGGCGCTACGGGTGGCCTTCTGCGCCGCCTGCTGAGCCGCTGCCGTGGACCTCACGCCCTGCTCGGACAACCACGCGTCGATCTGGCTATGCCGCTGACTCCACGCCTCGATATCGGCCCGCTTCACGTTCGCCAGCTCCGACAACCCCGTAGCCGGGTCCACCCACTGCCACGCCACCCCCAGCGACCTCGTCAGCTCGGCCCGCAGCGCCGCCTGGTAGACCGTCCCCGCCGCCCGCAGCTCGTGCATCAGCGACGTCCCGTCGATCGTCTTCCACGACCCATCCGGCGCCAACACCTTGTTCGAGACCAACACGTGCGTGTGCAGGTGCGGATCCTGCGCACGGCTCGTGCGGTGGTCGTACCGCACCCCGGCCAACCCGTCCGCCCGCACCACACCCACGCCCTCGACACCCGGCACCCGCTGACGCGTGTACGTCGCGTGCTCCCCCAAATACGCCAACGCGGCATCCGTCGCGGCCTCATGCGCCGCCGCCACCGCCTCGTGCTCGCTGCGCGACCCCAACGCCCACAACAACGACACCGACTTCGGAGCCGAGACCGTCAAGTCCCACCCGTGCAACCCGTCCTCGCGGACCTTCGCCCCCAACACCTCACCCGAGGGAGCCGTCGGCCGCTGCGAAAACCACGCCTCGACATCCTCGCGGGACACCTCCTGCCCCGCCACAACCCCCAGACGCGCCGCCGTATCTCCCGCGACCTGCCCACCGGGGAGGTGGGGGCTGTGGCGTTCTCCGGTTGCCCGACCTGGGATGCGAGGTGCTCGCTGGCCTGTGCGGCAGCCTCGAGAGTCTTACTCGCCGAGGTCGCCAACCCCTTCGCTTGGGACTTGGTGGCAGCGGCGCGTGTACGGGCCGTTGTGGCGGCGCGCTTGGTGGCGGCCTTGGCTGAAGCGGCCGTAGTCTGCGCGCCGGAGCTGACCTCCTGCTCGACCCGGTCGATGGCCTCGCCGACCGTCTCGACCACGTCGGCCTCCACCGCGGTGAGGGCGTCTTGGGCTGCCTCGGTGCTCTTCTTGGCTCCCTTGCGGGTGACGGTCACCAGCGACTTGCCACGCGAGACGGTGGCGCGTCCCTGATCGAACAGCTCTGCCACGGCCTCGTCGTGGCTGACCCGTTCCACCAGGTTGCGGCCCCGGGCGGCGAGGTTGTCGAACTGTTCCTCGGCTTTCTCCGCTGTTTCCAACCCGCTCGAGATGACGTCGTTAGGCAGAGACACAACGCGCCCGGAGATCCGCTTGAACTCGCCTACGACGCTGCGGGAGGTGAGTTCGGCTCGCAGCTCTTCCATCTGCTGCTGCATGAGCCGCAACCGTTCGATGGCCAGGTCGGTGATGCCGAGCATCGCGAAGCCGGAATCCAAAGCGGTGCGCCGCGCTTCGACAGCGAGCTTTCCCGCGTGGGTCTCGGCTTCCTGGCTGAGCTCATGGACCTTGACGCGGGCGGAGGTGGCCAACTGCGCGGGAGCGGCCGTCCTCTGCTTGGCAGGTGTCTTGGCCGCAGCGGTGCGTTTGCTCGCCTGCTTCTTGGCGGCGTTCTGCGAAGCCGCGCTGGTCTTCTTCGCCGCCTGCCTCTTAGTCGCAGTCTGCTTCTGCGCAGCGCTCTTCTTGGCGGCACTCTTGCGAGCGGTGCTGGTGGTGCCGGCGTCGGCGGTGCTCAGAGCCGGGGTGGTGGAGTTGGTGCTGTGGTCCGCGGTGGGGGACATGGCAGGCTCCTGGCGCACGGGGGTGCGATAGCGGGGAAGACGCATAGACCGCGCCCACCTTCATCTTGCTTGCTGGAGCAAGCACTCCGCAAACCCTGGCATGCGTGAGGGTGGCCACATCTGGCAGTGGTGTGGGCCCTCGCCGTGCACGCCGCCCCGTCCACGCCCCCTCAGAGATGGGTGGGACTACCAGCGCACCGGCCTGACACGCACCTGGCAGACGCCAAACCGGCCGCGCCGACCTGTGCTCGCAGCGGCCGCTCACTCCTGGGTGCGGTAGCGCCCCAGTTCCGGCACGATGACAGCGGCGTCGCTCCAGGCCTCGGCGACTACGGCGCCGAGCCAACTACGCACCGCCGCGACCTGCTCATCGCTCAGCCCGCGAATGGCCTCCAGGTAGCCGACCCCGGCTTCGGCGGTAGCAGCGAAGGACTCCACCACCTGCATGTCCGGCGGGGTCTCGTTATGGCGCACCACCTCGATGAGGTCTTCGAGGCGATCCCGCACCACCATCTGGGTCTGGTCGCGTCCCGGCAGCTTGGCCACGAGCTTGCCCAGCCGGGAGCAGCGCTCCTTACGGGCCGCCGAAATCACCTCGTGGGCCCCCTCAGCCACCAGTGGCCCGAGTTCCTGCGTCGCGAAGAAGTGAACGCGCACATGGCGATACCACTGCTCCAACGCGTTCAACTGGGCCAGATACCCCACGTTTTTGGCCAGGACCCGCACCAGGTTGCGGTAGTCGTCAGCGGCGAAGGGCCGGTTCATGCTCGGCGGGGCACCGACCAGGGTCAGGGTGTCCTCGGTGAGAACATCCCGGCGAATGACCGAGCCCGCACCGACCACCGTCCCGTAGGCGACCTCCACCGGGCCGACCGCCCCACCTTGGCCGCCCAGGAAGATGGGGCGTTGCCGCAGCAGCACGCCCCGAGGCACGTCGCCGAACAGTGACGGTGTGGTCTTGTCGCCGCTGGGTGTGAAGTTGAAGTGGATGTAAGAGGAGCCGATCTCACTGTGGTCGCTGCGGCTGGTGCCGCCGGCCATGAACGCATCGCAGAAGTTGATCAAGCTGCCGAGGGTGACGAACGGGAACAGAATCGTCTGTTTCAATCCGACGCAGTGCGCGCCGCTGGCTTCTTCTTCCAACAGCGTCCCCTCGCGGACGTGGTGTCCCAGGCCGAGGTTGGCTCCTTGCAGGAACGTCGCCTTGGCGGCATAGCCACCCTTGAGTGCCACGTTCGGGCCCAACCGCACATCCTCAATCGTTACCGGGCCCTCTCGCCCGAGTTCGACACCGGCCGAGATGACGGTCGAGGCGCCGCGAATCCGGCATCCAGGATGGATGGTCACGCCGTTCCCGCTGATGCGTTCGACGTTGACCTCAGGGCCGATATCCAACGTCCATGGGTTCGGGATATCGACCCCCTTGTCGACGAGGCGTCGAACCTGGTCCATCCCACGCGGTTCCAACTGCATGAAGCACTCCCGGTCTGTGGCGAAGGGGCAAGTGCTGCGGCCCCCTCGCAGCGTACAAGCGCAGCGCCCACACCCTGTGGAAGTTCCCGGACCTCGCAGGACCGATCCTTCTACCGTGCGCGATATGACTGCTTTCTTCAGTGTGGACATCGGCGACTTGCACCACGCCGGCTCCCATCTGCGCGCTCAAGCCGACGTCGTTCACCGTCAACAACTGCCGCAAGCAGGCCCCGAGCACGGTGAGATCCAAAGCGGGGTAGCAGAATTCACCCAGTCCTGGGGTGCGCAACTGCGGGGGCTGGGCAAGGCGCTGACCAGCCTGGCCGCCAGCGTGGAGTCCATCGCTGAGGATGTCAGCGCCACCGATGTGAGCGCCGCGGCTGCCTGGCATGACGTGGGGTCGCACCTACCGAAGGTCGAGGCGGCACAGCTGCCCCGATCCGCGCCGCACCTGCGTGTGCCTGAGTCGGGCTGAGGCTGCACCTTGTAGGGTCGGGCTAGCCCAGGCCGAGGAGGACCCTATGGACGATGAACGAACCACGTACGTTCTCGTCGACGGTGAGAACATCGACGCCACGCTCGGCACCGGCATCCTCAACCGCAAACCCCGCTCAGACGAACGCCCACGCTGGGATCGGGTACTGACCTTCGCCGAAGAGAAGTGGCAGCAGCCCGTCAAGGGCCTGTTCTTCCTCGCCGCCCACTACGAATTGCCGATGCCCTTCGTCCAGGCGCTCATCGCTCTCGGTTATCGTCCGGTGCCGCTGAGCGGTCGAGCCGACGAGAAGGTCGTCGACATCGCCATCCAGCGCACACTGGTGGAACTTCGCCGCCGCGAAGCCGATGTCATGCTCGTCAGCCACGATGGGGACTTCATCGAGCAACTCGCAGACATCTGCGACGGACGCGATGTCGCCGTCGTCGGCTTCGGAGAGTTCCGCAGTAGCGCCTACCGCGAGCTCGTTGAGCGCGGCCTTGAGTTCTACGACCTCGAGTACGAAGTGCAGGCCTTCACCGCCCGGCTACCGCGGGTGCGGATCATCCCGATCGAGGAGTTCGACCCGCTGGAGTTCCTGTAACCCCAGGCGAGCTAACACTGGATGCGCCGGATGGTTAGCCATCCGGGTCTGTCGGGAAAGCATGTGCTCCGTGAATCGTGATTCTCGGGTTCATGGGTTGGTCGCCGCCCTCGGTAATCCACGTCGGACACCTGGCGCGCCGGGCCGCCTTGAGCTGGTGAGTTGTCCACACCGCCACGCGCCTCGCCGGTGAGGTGCATTCGGCACCTCGCAGTCCTGTTACCCGCCGGTATCGGGTGTTACCGTCACCCGACGTGCCACGTGAGTCGAGGAGACAGCTGTGACCACCCCGTACCCGCACTTGTTCTCCCCCTTGGATCTCGGACGGATCAGCCTGCGTAACCGACTCGTCATGGGTTCGATGCACACCGGGCTGGAGGACGGGGCCAAGTCGCTGCCCGATTTGACCGCTTTCTTCGTTGAACGTGCCCGCGGTGGGGTGGGCACCATCATCACCGGCGGCTACTCGCCCACCCGCGCCGGGCTGCTCTACCCGGGTGCGGCCGGGATGTTCACCACCAAACACACTCGGGGCCACCGTGAACTCACCGGCGCCGTGCAAGCCGAAGGAGCCAAGATCCTGCTGCAGCTCCTGCACGCAGGCCGGTACTCCTACCACCCGCTGCAGGTCTCGGCGTCGCGGGTGAAGGCGCCCATCAACCCCTTCACGCCGATCCCGCTGCCCCGGCTGGGAGTGCAGCGCACCATCGCCGCCTTTGCCCGCTCGGCCGAGCTCGCGGCCAGCGCCGGTTATGACGGCGTTGAGATCATGGGCTCCGAGGGGTACTTCATCAACCAGTTCCTGGCCACCCGCACCAACCGGCGCCGCGACGCCTGGGGCGGCTCCGCGCAGAACCGCCGCCGGCTCGCGGTGGAGATCGTCCGCCAGACTCGGGAGGCCGTCGGTTCGGACTTCATCATCGCCTACCGGCTCTCCATGCTCGATCTGGTTCCCGGCGGTCAGGAATGGCGCGAAGTGCTCGACCTGGCCCGCGCCGTGGAGGATGCCGGCGCCAGCTTCATCAACACCGGTATCGGGTGGCATGAAGCCCGGGTTCCCACGATCGTCACTTCCGTCCCGCGCGGTGCTTTCGTCGACACCAGCGCCAAGGTGGCGGCACATGTCTCCATCCCGGTCGCGGCCTCCAACCGGATCAACACCCCCGAGCTGGCCGAACAGATCCTCGCCGACACCGACCTGGCATTGGTCTCGATGGCCCGGCCCTTCCTGGCCGACCCGGAGCTGCCGATCAAGGCGCAATCGGGCCGCGCCGAGGAGATCAACACCTGTATCGCCTGCAACCAGGCATGCCTAGACCACACCTTCGCCCGCAAACCGGTCTCGTGCCTGGTCAACCCTCGCGCCGGACACGAACGCACCCTGCTGTTGCCGGACGTGAGCGTGCGGCGCCGGATTGCCGTCGTGGGTGCAGGCCCTGCCGGGTTGGCCGCCGCGACCACCCTGGCTCGGCGCGGCCATGAGGTCGATCTGTTCGAGGGCTCGGACCACATCGGCGGGCAGTTCTGGCTGGCGATGCGGATCCCGGGCAAAGAAGAGTTCGCCGAGACCATCCGCTATTTCGAGAAGCAGATCGAGGTCACCGGGGTACGGCTGCACTTGCAGACCGAGGCAGATGCGGACCTGATCGCGGCCGGGGGGTACGACGAAGTCGTGCTCGCCACCGGTGTCCTGCCCCGCGAACTCGACATCGAAGGCTTCGATGACGGGGCCGTCATCAGCTACGCCGACCTGCTGTCCGGGCGGCGCACTGCAGGGGAGCGGGTCGCCGTCGTGGGTGCCGGCGGTATCGGTATCGACGTCAGCGAATACCTCACCCACGATCAGGTCCAGAGCACTGACATCGACACCTGGAAGCGGGAATGGGGTGTGGTTGCCCCTGAGGAGGCCCCCGGCGGACTCGGCAAACCCGACCCGGCGCCAAGCCCCCGCACGGTCTACCTGCTACAACGCAAGAGCACCCCGATCGGTAAGGGGCTGGCCAAGACGACCGGCTGGGTGCACCGAGCCTCGCTGCAGGCCAAGGGCGTGCACCGGATGCCCGGGGTTCGCTACGACCGCTTCGCTGACGGCGGCCTGGCCATCAGCGCCGGAGAACCCGAATCGGTCCGAGTTCTGGACGTCGACACCGTCGTGGTGTGCGCCGGCCAGGAATCACGGCGAGACCTGTTCGAGGAGCTCACCGTGCGCGGCATCAACGCGCACATCATCGGCGGGGCCGACGTCGCTGCCGAACTCGACGCGAAACGCGCCATCGACCAGGCGACCCGGCTGGCCGCGCAGTTGTAACCCCTAGAAGTGCGGCGAGGCCAGGTCGACGTTGCCTGCCGTCATGATCGAGCCGTCTTCGCGGCGCGTGCTCAAAGCGGCGGGGCTGCGTTCGATGCGGTACGCCAACCGCGGCCCGTGCCCGTCCAAGGGCACCCGCACCGGTTCGTCACTGGTGACCGTGTAGGGGGTTCCCCGCACCGAGAAGGGCACCTCCTCGCCTTCTTCCAAGGTGAAGGTGATGGCCGCCTGTTCGACGTCGATGCGCACGCGAGATCCGCGGACCGAGAGGCGGAAGGTCAGCTTGTTCCACGAATCCGGAAGACGAGGATCGAAGCTCAACCGACCGCTGTAGTCGCGCATCCCTGCGAAGCCGTAGACCAGGGCATTCCACACCCCACCTGCTGAGGCGATGTGCACGCCGTCGGAGGTGTTGCGGTGCAGGTCGGCCAGGTCCACGTACAGGCCTTGGCGGAAGTAGTACTCGGCCATCCCGTGGTGGCCCACCTCGGCAGCCACGATCGCTTGAACAACGGCCGACAGCGTGGAGTCACCGGTGGTGATCGGGTCGTAGTACTCGAAGTTGGCGCGCTTCTCCTCCAGCGTGAACCGGTCACCCTGCAGGAACATCGCCAGCACCACGTCCGCCTGTTTGAGAACCTGGAAGCGGTAGATGACCAACGGGTGATAGTGCAGCAGCAGCGGAAACTGCTCGGGGGGAGTCGTGGACAGGTCCCACAGCTCGCGCTCCAGGAAGTGTTGGTCCTGGGGGTGAATACCGAAGTGTTCATCGAACGGGATCGTCATGTGGGCGGCGCAGTTCTCCCACTCATCGATCTCCGCTTCCTGGATCTCCAGGCGAGCGACGGCCCGCTGGTAGGACTCCGGATGGTTTCGCTCCATGTCGCGCAGCGCCGCCGCCGCGCGCTCGAGGTTGAAGCGGGCCATCACGTTCGTGAACAGGTTGTTGTTGACGACCGTGGTGTATTCATCGGGGCCGGTGACCCCGTGGATGTTGAAGGTGCGTTCTGAGTTCTCGTGCCAGAAACCCAGGTCGGCCCACATCCGAGCGGTCTCGACGAGGATCGCCACGCCGTCTCGCTCCAGGAAGTTCTGGTCGCCGCTGGCGTCGACGTAGCGGGAGACCGCATAAGCGATGTCTGCGTCGATGTGGTACTGCGCGGTGCCGGCTGCGTAGTAGGCCGAGGCCTCCTCGCCGTTGATCGTGCGCCACGGGAAAAGCGCACCGCGAGTAGCGAGTTCGCGGGCTCGCCGACGCGCCGCGTCGAGCATGTTCACCCGGAACCGCAACACATTGCGGGCCGTGGTGGGTGAGGTGTAGGCCAAGAACGGGACGACGTAGATCTCCGAGTCCCAGAAGTAGTGGCCCTCATAGCCGGACCCGGTTACCCCCTTGGCGGGCACACCGAGCTGATCGGCCCGGGCGGAGGCCTGCGCAAGCTGGAACAGGTTCCAACGCACGGCCTGCTGCAGTTCTGGTTCGCCGTCGATCTCGACGTCGCAGCGCTTCCAGTAGTCGTCCAGCCAGAGCGCCTGCTCCTCGTGGTAGTGCTGCACGCCGTCAGCACGCACCCGATCCAGGGTGCGGCGGCAACGGTCGAACAGCTCACGCACCGGCACTCCGCGGGAGGTGTGATAGGCCACGGCCTTGGTGATGAACACCGGCTGGCCCTGCTTGGCGTCGATCCGAAAGACCTTTTTGCCCAGGTCTGGCGTGGTCTCGATGAGCTCTTCGTAGTCGTTGTCGGTGATGATCCGGTGATCGGCCCCGACGGCCAAGGTCATTCGGGAGGAAGCGCAGCGGTAGCCCAGGATCATCCGGCGTTCGCTGTTCCAATGTCCCTGCGGCTCCAGCACACGGGAGGTGAAATGGGTCGACTTTCGAGGGTCGAAACCTTCGCCCATCGCCTCGTCCTTGGCGTGGTACTCATCGAACCCGTCCTGGCGGTTCAGGATCTGGCTGGACACCACGATCGGGGCGTCGCCGTCAAGCATCGTCACCATGATCGTGAAGATCGCCAAGTGCCGCTGGGTGAAGGAGACCATCCGGGTGGTCTGCACACTGACGCGCTTACCCGAGGGGGTGCGCCAGATGACGTCGCGGCGCAACACCCCGTCGCGGAAGTCGATGCTGCGCTCGTAGGACTCCAGGTCGTCCACGGCGAGCAGCAGCGGCTCGTCGTCGACGTAGAGCTTCATGAGCTTGGCGTCAGGGGCGTTCACCAAGGTCTGACCGGTGGTGGCGAATCCGAACGCCTTCTCGGCGTGGTGGATCGGCCAGGTCTCGTGGAAGCCGTTGATGAACGTGCCATGGGTGTGCGCGTCCCGGCCCTCAGGGGGGTTTGCCCGCATTCCGAGGTAGCCGTTGCCGACCGCGAAGATCGTTTCGCTTACGCCGAGTTCGCGAGCCTTGGGGAAGCGTTCTACCAGCCGCCACGGGTCGGCCGGGAATCGGTTGCGGTCAAGCGGGTCGTGATCGGAGGTGGCAGCCTTCACGGAAGCAACTCATCCAGGTCGGACACGACGACATCAGCACCGGCAGCGGTCAAGGCTGCGGCGCCTGCACCGCGGTCAACACCGATCACGAGGCCGAAGTCACCGGCACGGCCGGCCTGCACTCCTGAGGTGGCGTCTTCAAGGACGACTGCGCGCTCCTTGGTGACGCCCAGACGGTGCGCAGCCGCCAGGAATGTATCGGGGGCCGGTTTGCCGGGGATCCCCTCTAGCGCGGCCACGCGACCATCGACGATGACCGGGAAGAAGTCGGCCATCCCCGCTGCGGCCAGCACTGCCGGGGCGTTCTTCGAACTGGACACCACAGCCATCGCGGTGCCGCGTTCATGCAGATGCTCGACCAGGGCGAGCGAGCCCGGATAGGGGCTGACCCCGTCACGCTCCAGAACTGCGTTGAAAGCGTCGTTCTTGCGGTTACCCAGACCGCACACGGTGTGCTCGGAGGGGTCGTCGCTGGGCTGGCCTTCGGGCACAGTGATGTTGCGCGAGGCGAGGAAGTCGCGGACCCCGTCATAGCGGGGCTTGCCGTCGACGTAGGTGAAGTAGTCCTCGTCGGTGTAGGGGGTCTGATCACCACGCTCGGTGAGATAGGCGTTGAACATGTCGGCCCACGCCCGCATGTGTACCACCGCCGTCGGCGTGAGCACGCCGTCGAGGTCGAAAAGAGCTGCGTCGTACTCTTGCCAGTCCACTCGCCCATGCTACGTGCGGCCCCCCCTGTGACCCAATCTCGTTGCGTGCGAGCTCACGGGCTGTTCGCAGTGTTTCCAGGCGTTGACGAGCGCGGAAACGGAGCGCGTCCAACAGGTGCTGATGCCCGCGGGCGCTGATGAGACTGCCGGCCAGGAACAGGCCCGCCACCGCGCCGACGAGCACCCCGAGCATGGTCAGGGTGGGAGCCACCGCCAACGCACCCGGTCCCGCGGCCTGCTGCACCCGAAGCGCGCCCAGGAGAACCACCGTCAACGCACCGAAGAGGACAACAGGACCCAGCCGGTGCACTTCGGTGCCTCGCAGTGCCCGCGGCACGCCGACGTAGAGACCGAGCAAGCCGAGCAGGCCCACCGCCAAGGCGGCACCGCCGAGCTGGCTGGCCCCGGAGACGAGCCCATCGCAAGCGGCGAAGCCCGCGGCCCCGACCAGCAGGGCCGCCACGCCGCCCAGAATGGCCGTCAACCCGGCCAAGGTGCTCGATTCGCGCACCGTGGCTGCGCAGGACAACAGGTCCACGAGGCTACCCAGGACCATCATCACCCCGAGGGTGAGCAGAACCGGTCCGCTGCTGGCCGCCAGCGCGATCACGGTCTCGCCGACGACACTCGCCGAGGGCAGCTCGTCCAGGCCTCCAACCTGGCTGGAAGCAGCCAGGGCCGAAGGGATGAGTACGACCGGGGTCAGCAGCACCACCAGCCCGAAGACGCCGCGACGCATGAGGTCCAACGCCGGCAGACAGACCGCCGTCCACAGCAACGCCACCGCGATACCCAGGTAGGCGGCCGGGTCTCCCGAACTTCCCGCGGCCACCACGAGGGTGCCGTAAGCCAGGACCGCCGCCGCCGCCACCACTCGGGCGGGGATGCTGTGGCGACCGTGGCCGATACCGGCCACCCAGGAGTGACGCGGCACGAACGCCGCGCCGATAACAGCCAACAGCGCGCTGGGAAGCAGAGCCAGCGCGGTGGCGTGCGCGAGCGTGGCAACGACGGCAGCCAGCGCCCCGGCGATCATCACGACGATGACAAAGGGTGCAGGAGAAGAGGATTGCCCAGGCGCGTACTTCATCTGAACCAGTCTTGCCGCCTTAAATTATGGCTGGGCGACGACACGGTCACGGAACGGCAAAGTCTCAGGCGTCCCGGTAGGGGTGCGGCTGCCGTACATTAGGGCGCGGTGAGCCGGGAAGGCTGGTCGGCAGCATGATTCGTGCGCCCTCGCCCTGACGTCCAGGAGTTACATGACCTCGATGACGCTCCCGTACACCGTGCTGTTGCTGGTGGCCGGTGTGATCGCCACGCCGGTGCTGACCGCGACGCTTCGTCGCAACACCGGGTGGGTGCTGGCGGCCGTATATCTGGCGGCCGCC
Source organism: Gephyromycinifex aptenodytis (assembly GCF_012277275.1). Classification (GTDB taxonomy): domain Bacteria; phylum Actinomycetota; class Actinomycetes; order Actinomycetales; family Dermatophilaceae; genus Gephyromycinifex; species Gephyromycinifex aptenodytis. The sequence goes on from NZ_CP051155.1 coordinate 2,343,865, forward strand.
GTTGTGTTCCTGCCGGCAGCCACGGAAGTCCTCAACGGCGGGATCGCCCGCTGGTCGATGCCGTGGGTCCCCAGCCTCGGTGTGGCGCTGTCGTTGCGCGCAGATGGACTCGGTGTCGTCTTCACCTTCATCGCGCTCATCATCGGCGCGGTCGTCCTTTCCTATTCCAGTCGCTACCTGGAAGCCGGGCCGCAGCACCGGGGTTTCTTCCTGGTCATGGCCTCGTTCACGGCCTCGATGGTGGGTCTGGTTCTGGCTGACGACCTCTTCTTGCTGTTCATCTGCTGGGAGTTGACCTCCCTGGCCTCCTTCCTGCTCGTCGCCCAAGGCGGCCGGGGCGGGCAGCTCGCCTCGCTTCGTACGCTCTTCCTCACCTTCGTCGGTGGGTTGACCCTGCTGGTGGCGGTGGCCTTGATCGTGGCCCGCACCGGTACGACGACGCTGAGCGCAGCCCTGGCCGACCCCATCTGGGGCACCGATCCCGGGTTCACCGCCGCGGTGGCGAGCCTGGTTCTCATCGCCGGGTTCACCAAGTCGGCGCAGTTCCCTTTCCACGTCTGGCTCCCGGACGCGATGGCAGCCTCCACCCCGGTGAGCGCGTACCTGCACGCCGCCGCCGTGGTCAAGGCGGGGATCTTCCTGCTCATGCGCTTCAGCCCGGCCTTCCACGCCACGCCGGTGTGGAACATCTGCCTGATCACCGTGGGCTTGTTCACCGCGACGCTGGGCGCTTGGTTCGCCCTGCAGCAGTTGGACCTGAAGAAGCTGATGGCGTACTCGACCGTCAGCCAGTTGGGTTTGATCGTGGCGACGATCGGTGTCGGCACCCAGGCCGCGCTGACGGCGGCAGTGCTGCACACCATCGCGCACGCCCTGTTCAAATCGGGTCTGTTCATGATGGTCGGGGTGATCGACCACGCCGTCCACACCCGAGACCTGCGCCGCTTGCCGCCACTGGCCAAGGCGATGCCGCTGTCCTTTGCGGTCACGGCGTTGGGCGCCGCCTCCATGGCCGGTATCCCGCCGTTGTTGGGCTTCGTCAGTAAGGAATCGCTGCTGGGGGCCCTGCACGGCGCCCCGGGTCCGGCCTGGGCCGGCTGGGCTGCCTTGCTCGTCGCCGGCTTCGCCAGCATCCTCACCTTCGCCTACTGCACCAAGATCGTCTTCGGGGCCTACCTCGACGGCACGACCGACCCGGCCGAACGCCCGGTCCACCGGCCTGAGGCGCTCATGCTCCTGCCGGCATCGCTGCCGATCCTGGCCAGCGTCCCGCTGGGGCTGATGGCCGGAGTGTTGGACAACCCCTTGAAGCACGCGGTGCGCGCCGCCCTGTTCGACAGCCACGCCCACCCGCACCTGGCGCTATGGCACGGGATCACCGCGGAGCTCCTGGTCACCCTGGCGATCTTCACCGTGGGCGCCGGGATCATCCTCACCCGCAAACGACTCTTCGCCAGCTTGGAGCGCTCGAGCTTCCCCTTCGACGGCGCCGAGGTCATCGCGGCCCTGGCCGGTTGGTTGCGCCGCGCCGGTCTGGCCACCGCCCGCCTCGTCGAGGGAGACAACCCCTCACGGCACCTGGCGCCGATCCTGGCCCTGTTCGCGTTCGTGCTTCTGCCGGGAGTTGCGTTCCTGATCCGCGACGACGGTCTACCGGCGCCGGTCCCGGGTTTGAGTCAGCCCATCGACCTGGTGATCTTCGTGCTCATCAGCGGCGCCGTGCTGTTGGCTTGCGCAGCTCGGGCCCGGCTGGCTGCCGTCATCGCGCTGTCCACCGTCGGTGTCCTGGCCACGACGCAGATCCTTGCCCTGGGCGCCCCGGACGTTGCCCTGACCCAGCTGCTGGTCGAGGTCCTGACCGTCATCGTCATCATGCTCGTGCTGCAGAAGCTGCCCACCTCCTTCGGCCCGACGCCTCCGGCGCGGCGGCTCGGAACGGGCATCTTCGCGGTGATCGTCGGCCTGGCGGCCGGCGCCGGCACGTGGGCCTTCTCGGGTCGTCGCCCTCGCTCCGAACTCGCGCAGTGGTATCTGAGGGATTCCCCTGAGGTCAGCGGCGGGTCCAACATCGTCAACGTCATCCTGGTGGAATTCCGGGCCTTCGACACCCTCGGCGAACTCGCTGTGCTGGGGATGACCGGCATCGCGCTCATCGCGGTGCTGTCCACCGTGCTGCACCGCGACTTGGCGCCGCTACCGACGCCCGCCCCGGCCAGTCCGCGTGCTCGCCTGCGCCGCGTCGCCACGCCCGGTCCGGCGCTGCGCGCCGAGCACACTCCCGCTTACCGGGCGATCAACGAGGCCTGGGGCAACGTGCTCGGGCTGCAGCTCATGGTGCGCGTGGTGGGGCCGCTGCTCATCCTGGTCTCTGCGGTTCTCTTCTGGCGCGGCCACAGCGCGCCCGGCGGCGGGTTCATCGCCGCCTTGGTGGCTTCCTCGATCGTCGGTCTGATGTACCTGTCCACATCCCGTGACCGTCAGATGGGCCCGCCGCGTCTGCCCTTGTTCCTCATCGGTGGCGGAATCATGCTTGCGATCCTTACCGGCCTGGGCGGGCTGGTCCTGCGCGGCTCCTTCCTCGAACCCATCCACGGTCACGTCGGTCACGTTCACCTGACCAGCGCGATGATCTTCGACGCAGGCGTCTACATCGCTGTGCTCGGCCTGATCATGGTCGCCTTCAACCTGCTCGGAACTAGTGAGAGTTCTAGCGACGAGGGCACCCGCGAACGGGTGGATGAGATCGTCGAAGGTGAGCTGCCCGGGCCGTTGTCCAGCGTGCGCGGCGAACGCCCGCCGGCCAGACCTAAAGAGGCCAAGCGTCGTGTCGGGGTCGGAACCGCTTTTCTCGCCCACGACCGGCTACCTCGCGAAGTCGGACGCGATACCAAAGCGCCCTCGAAGGAGGAGACACGATGATCCTCGCTGCCACCATCGGTGTCCTCGTTGCAGGCGGGGTGTATCTGCTTCTCCAACGGAGCATGGTCCGGGCCGTCTTCGGGATCACCCTGATCAGCCACGCGGCCAACCTCATTCTGTTGACGACCGGTGTGCCTGCCTGGCGCGGTGAACCGTTGGCCGATCGCACCGATCCCGCGCTGGCCGGTGACCCGTTGCCGATGGCCTTCGTGCTGACGGCCATCGTCATCACCTTGGCCGTGACGGTCTTCATGCTCATGCTGGCGGTCCTGGGTCACAACGACGACACCCGCCGCACGCCGGCGACCGGGGAGACACACAACTGATGAACCCCGCCTTCCTGACTCTCTTCGTCGCCATCCCCCTGTTCTCCGCCGGCTTCCTGGTCGTCGTACGGCACGCGATCACCGACCGGCTCCTGCTGCTCGGTGTCCCCGCTCTCATCGCCGGCGGTGGCGCCCTGCTGCTGGTGGAGCACACCCACACCCCGGTTCTGGCCCACCAGGTGGGAGGGTTCCTGCCGGGAGTGGCGATCCCGTTCGTCTCAGACACCCTCACCGCACTGATGCTTGTGGTCACCGCCGGGACGACCTTCGTCGTGGGCACCTTCCTCATCGGCACCGGGGAGGACCGCTACCGGTTCGTGCCCAGCCTGGTGCTCATGCTCACCGCGGGTGTCGACGGCGCCTTGCTCACCGGGGACCTGTTCAACCTATTCGTGTGGATCGAGGTCATGCTGCTGCCCTCGTATGCGCTGCTGGCCTTGGCAGGCACCTGGCGCCGCCTTGGAGTGGGCCGGATGTTCGTCCTGGTCAACCTGCTGACCAGCACCGTGCTGCTGATCGGGGTCGGCTATGTCTACGCCGTGACCGGCACGGTGACCCTGGCCGCGCTGGCCGGAGTCGCCAACGAGAACCCGCGGGCCGCCCTGGCGTTCTTGGTGGTGCTGGCCGCGCTGTCGGTCAAAGCCGGAATCGCCCCGGTGCACGGCTGGCTGCCCCGTTCCTACCCGGCGACCTCGGCCGGGATCATGGCGCTGTTCTCCGCGCTGCACACCAAGGTCGGGCTGTACGCCATCTTCCGGGTGTACTCGGTGGTCTACGACGGCCGGCCCGCCCCGTGGATGCCGGTGCTGGTCATCCTGGTCGTCGCCACGATGTTGCTCGGCGCCCTCGCCACCTTCGGGGAGTCGCGTATCCGCTCGATCCTGGCTTATCAGATGGTCAGCGGCGTCGGGCACATCCTCATCGGACTGGTAGTGCTCGGGGCGCTGTCGCTGTCGGCCAGCCTGTTCTACCTGGTGCACCACATCGTGACGATGGGCGCGCTGCTGCTGCTGGCCGGGGCGATCGAGGAAACCTACGGCACCGGGCGCCTCGACCGGCTGCAAGGCCTGGTCGCGCGTGATCCCTGGGTCGCGGTCGCTTTCGCCCTCGGGCTGTTCTCCCTGGTCGGTCTGCCACCCACCAGCGGTCTGTGGGGCAAAGTCGGGCTCGTCCAGGCCGCCAGCGCCGACGGCACCTGGGTCGGCTGGACCCTTATCAGCGCAATCGTGCTGGCCTCGATCATTTCCCTGCTTGCTCTGCAGCGGCTGTGGAACGGGGTGTTCTGGGGTCGTCCGATGGAGCGCTACCGACCTGATCACCCGACCACGGGCCGGGGCCCGCTCATCGACATCACCGATGATGTGCGCGTCTCGACATCGCTGGCCATGCCGGGCTACACCTTGATCACCATCTCGGTGCTGATGTTCTTCGGCGCTGGGCCGATCATGCCGGTGATTCAGCGAGCTGCCGACGGCCTGGTCGATCTGCAGCCCTACATCCAGGCGGTGCTGCCATGAGATTCCACCCCGTCGCGACCGCGGCCTACGCAGCATTCGTCCTCAAAGAGGTGCTCGTCGGCTCGGCTCAAGTCGCCCGGTTCACGGTGGCCCCCGCCGGGTTCCCGCCGCCCGCCATCGTCGAGTTGCCGCTGCGGTGCCGTTCCGACATCGAGATCTCGCTGATGGCCTCCTGCATCACCATCACTCCCGGCACGCTCGTCGTGGGCACTGCTTCCTCCCGGCACGGGGCGCCGCCCACGCTGTACGTGCAGTGCATCCTCGGCGACTCCCGGGAGGAATCCCTAGCGGGATTGCGTGACATGGAGAGCCGATTGTTGCGGGCCACCCGTGGACGCCGAGCCGAAGAGGAGGGCCGCGCATGATGTTCCTGGCCATGTGGGTGACCATCGGGATGCTCGCCCTGGCCGTCGTGCTCGGTCTGGTGCGCGTGGTCACCGCCCAGGACGACGGCAGCCGTGCCGTGGTCGGCGACCTGGTCTACTTCTCCAGCGTCGGAATCGTCGTCGTCTTCGGCATCTTGGCCGGATCCTCCGTCGCGGCCGATGTCGTCATGCTCGCCTCAGTGCTGGGGATCCTGGCCACGATCTCACTGTCCCGCATTCTCACCAGGGGGCGTCGATGATCGACATTGTGCTCGACGTAATCATCTCGGTCGCCTGTGTGCTCGGTGCGCTGTTCGTGCTGCTCTCGGCGGCAGCGATGCTTCGCACCAATGACGCCCTGAGTCGCATCAACGTGCTATCCCCGGCTACCGGGGTGGGCTTGCCGCTCATCGTCATCGCCGCCTATATCCACTCGGCGCGCCTACACGGGTTCGACGTATGGGCCTTGGTGCAGTTGGTCGTCACGCTGGTGGCTCTGCTCGTCGTCTCCTCGGTGGCCAGCAACACCCTGTCTCGGGCGGCGTATCTGTCGGGCGCGCGCGTCGACCCGCGCACGCATCCGCAGGAGCTCGCCGAGCCGCCCGCAGGGACCGACGACGAGAGCTCCGCGACGTAGCGCTCAACGCCTCGAGATGGGCAATCGCTGGCCTTTTTCGGGGGCGGGGGAACGGAAACTCGTGAACGTGTGTTCTTCTGGCTAGAGTTAGTAGGCTTCGAGCGCGTCCCGCGCTGGGAGCAACGGCGAGCGCAATAGCGCACCTAGGAGAGAAATACTCGTGACTTTGAGCATGGGCTTTATCGGTTGGATCATCATCGGCGGCCTTGCGGGCTGGATCGCAAGCAAGATCATGGGCACCGATGCTCAGCAGGGCTGGCTGATGAATGTCATCGTCGGCATCGTCGGCGGTCTGCTCGGTGGCTACCTGATGACCCTGGTCGGCTTCAACGCGGCCAGCGGCGGCATCATCTTCAGCCTCTTGACGGCGATTATCGGCGCTGTGCTGCTGCTGTGGATCGTTGGCAAGGTCACCGGTAGCCGTCGCTGAGGCACCGCCTCGGCCGCTACGGCCAAAACGCCCCGTCTCCTTGTGAAAGCCGAGTGCTTTCCCGGGGGGCGGGGCGTTTTTCTGCAACTGCGCCCATATCTCGCGGCGTATGCTCGGCGATTCGGTTTGACCGCAAGGGCACTGGCTGCTGACATGAAATCGGGCCTTTCGGCTCAACCCCTCTTCACCGCGGGTCGTCGCGGTGCACGACCCGCAGGAGCAGCGCATGTCTCGACCCGATGAGTCCGGTGCCACCGCTGTCGGTAAGGAACCGCGGCGCACCCCCAAACCATGGCTGTGGTTGCTGGCACTGGTGTTGCTGGCGCTGCTCATCTTCGGTCTGAGCCGACTTCTCACCAACTCCGAGACGCCCTCGCCGACAGGTGCCGCCACGGCCTCGTCTTCGGCCTCGGAATCGGCGAGCCCTTCCTCAGCCCCGCAAGACAGCGACGCCGCAGCCGAGGCTCAGAGCCAAGGTCCGGTGCAGCTGACCCGCAACGCTGAGGGGATCACGGTGCAAGCCACCGTCCCCGATGAGCCGACCAAGGCCTCGCTGCTGCAGGTCGTCAAGGCCCGAGCGAACGGCGCCGAGATCATCGACAAGGTCGAGGTGTCCCAGGGGCAGCGGGTCGCCGACTTCGCGGGGCTGCTCCCGTTGCTGGCCGGTGCCAAAGACGTGGACGACGTGGACGTTCGGGTCGAGGCCACTTCGGTCACGGTGCAGGGCGCGGCCAAGAGCCAGGAAGCTAAGACTGCGCTGGAGGAGGCTGCCGCGAGGGCTTTCCCGCATCGCGAGGTCGACACTCAGATCAGCGCACCGGCACCGGCAACTCCTTCAGGGTCCACCGGTGAGCAGAGCGACGGCGCCACGGCGAGCCCGACTTCCTGATCACGCGGCAGTAGCCAAGCCGAGGGATGAACTCCCCGGTTCATGACGGCCGAGATCGGGCATGGGAGGGGTGAGATGAACCCCCGGCGATTGCCGGGCCCCGCCGTGAGAGGACGTCCTCGTGCCTGATCGTTCAACCAAGCGTCAGCAGGAAGCAGCTGATCGCGTTCCTACCCTCGTCATTCTCGGTGCCACCAGCGACCTGGTCAGCAGGCTGTTGCTGCCCGGGTTGGGTTCGCTACTCGCGGCTGAACCTGCTCGCCGGGTCAACGTCGTCGGGGTGGGTCGGCGTCCCTTCGAGGGGTGGAACGACATCGTGCGCACCAGCCTGAGCGAGGCCGGCGTCGAAGCGGACTGCACCGAGCGCACCGTGCAGGCCGCCCGTTACCTCGAATGCGACGTCACCGACCCCGACCAGTTGCCCGGGTTCGTCGCCGACCTGCCCCCGGACGCCGTCCTGTACTTCGCGCTGCCCCCCTCGGTGACGATGAAGGTGGTCGCCCAACTGGCCGATCTGCCGCTGCCGGAAGGTCTGCGGCTGGGTTTGGAGAAACCCTTCGGCGAGGGACTGGAGTCGGCACGCGAATTCAACCGAGTGCTGGCCGGGGTCCTGCCTGAGGAGCGCATCCACCGGATCGACCACTTCTTCGGCGATTCCACGGTGCTGAACATCCTCGGGTTCCGGTTCGCCAACAGGTTGTTCCAGCCGGTCTGGAACAACCAGAACATCGAACGGGTCGACATCGTGGCCGACGAAAAGCTCGCCCTGGAGGGCCGTGCCGGGTACTACGACACGGCCGGCGCGCTGGTGGACATGATCCAGTCGCACCTGCTGCTGGTCTTTGCGATGACGACGATGGAAGAGCCGACCCGGATGGACCCGGTCGAGCTGCACGACCTGATGTCGCACACCCTGCGCGCCACCCAGGTGCGCGGCGCAGACGGGGCGGCCGCCTCCCGGCGCGCTCGTTACAGCGCGGGCTCCATCGAAGGCAAGGACGTTCCCGCCTACGTCGATGAAGAGGGCGTGGACCCGGACAACGAGACCGAGACGCTGGCCGAGGTAGACCTGGAGATCCGCAACTCCCGGTGGGCAGGGGTGCCGTTCACACTGCGCAGCGGTAAAGCGTTGAGCCAGGATCGGCGCCGGATCGTGGTGACCTTCAAAGCGGTCGATCACCTCATGGAAGGTTTCGGCAATACCGCCCCGCGCAACCGCATCATCATCGACATGAAGCCCGATCAGGTGCTGGTCGAAGTGGCGACTAACGGCGCCCGCAACTCGTTCTGCTTCGACCAGACCGTGCTGGACGCGCGTATCGAGGAGGCTTCCATCACCCCGTACGGGGAGATCCTGGCCGGGGTGCTCGACGGGGATCCGCTGTTGTCGATCCGTGCGGACCTGGCCGAGGAATGCTGGCGGGTGCTGGCGCCGGTTCTGCAGGCATGGGAAGAGGGCAAAGTGCCGATGCAGGAGTATCCGGCCGGTTCTGACGGCCCGGACTGGGACGCGGCGTGACCGATGCCACCACCGCTGCGTCCCGTCGGGACTCATCGGCTCCGGTGCGCGTGCAGCACATCCCCGCCTCCCACCCGTACGTGCAGCGTTTGCGCGTGCTGCCAGGAGAAGCTGAATCGGCCGAGTCAGGGCGGAACAGCCAGGCAACAACGGCGCCGGTGGAGTTCCTGGCGGACCCGCCGGTGCCAGGAGCTTCGCCGGGGCAATGGTGGCCCCACCCTGCCCTCGAGCCCGCCTGGGTGCACGAACACGCGGAGCAGGTCGACGTCATCCACCTGCATTTCGGCTTCGAGCACCGCAGTCCGGCCGAGTTGGCCCAGTTCACGGCTGCCTGCAAGATGCACGACATCGCCTTGGTGCACACCGTGCATGACTTGTCCAACCCGCACGTGCCTGATGACGCGCAACACCTGGCCCGCCTGGACGTGATCGTGCCGGCCGCCGATGCTCTCATCACCCTCAGCGAGCCGGTGGCCGACGTGGTGCAACAGCGCTGGGGCCGTCGCCCCAGCGTGCTGCCACACCCGCACATCGTGCCCCCGCAACGCCTGGCCGCGCCCCGCCCGAGCCGCCTCGACGACGGTGAGGTGCTGCTGGGGGTGCACCTGAAATCGTTGCGTCCCAACGTGGCAGCCGTCCCGGTGCTGCGCGGGCTGCTGGCCGCGGTACGCCCGGGGGTGCGCCTGCAGATCTGGATCCATCGGGAGGCCCTGGAGCCTGACTTCGCCCGCTACGACGCCGGTGTTCGGGCACTGTTGGAGGGTGCCGCCGACCGGGCCGGAGTCGAGGTGATCGTGCACGACCCGCTGGAGGACGACGCCCTCTTCGACTCGATCGCACACCTGGACCTGGCGGTGTTGCCGTACGCCTCCGGGACCCATTCGGGCTGGTTGGAGATGTGCCACGACCTGGGTACTCCCGTGCTCGCACCGGACCTGCCGATGGCCAGTCAGCGGCCGTGCCTCGTCTACCGGCGCGCGCAGCTGCCAGGGTCGCTGGTGCGGGCGGTCGAGGCCGCTACGGCTGCCGGTCAGAGCCCGGCCGATGGTCCGCGTCCTGAGTTCGCCGCGCAGCGGCTGGCGGAGCAGGCCGAGGTCGCCCGTCGGCACGCTCGGCTCTATACCTTCCTGGCGGAGGACTGATGATCGGTTACTACGTGCACCATCACGGCGCGGGTCACCTGACGCGTGCCACCCAGATCGCAGCGCACCTGGAGGTCACCGGCTTTGGGTCGATGCCCCGGCCGGCGAACTGGCGCGGGGACTGGATCGAACTGCCGCGCGACGACCAGGGCCACCCGGCCGATCCCACCGCGGGTGGGGTGCTGCATTGGGTGCCGCTGCACGATGCCGGGCTGCGGGAACGGATGGCCCGGATCGCGGCCTGGATCCAAGCCAACAACCCCGAGGCGTTCGTCGTGGACGTCTCGGTGGAGGTCACGCTCCTGGCCCGGTTGCTAGGCGCCCCGGTGATCGTGATGGCGATGCGAGGGGAACGCACCGACCGCGCGCATCTGGCCGCCTACGACGCCGCTTCGGCGCTGGTGGCGCCCTGGCCTGGGCATCTGCCCGAAGCCTGGCCCGCGCAATGGTTGGACAAGACGACCCATGTCGGGGCCATCTCCCGGTTTGACGGCTGGCCGCTGACCCCGCCGGTCGCACGCGCTGAACCCGTGCGCCGGGTGAGCCTGCTGTGGGGCCGCGGAGGCGAAGACATCACCGCCGCCGAGGTGTCCGCAGCCCAGGCCGCAACGCCAGGTTGGGTGTGGTCGCGCCCCGACCCGGAGCTGGGCGCGCCCGGAGTGTGGCGCGCGCTGCTGGACGCGGACGTCGTCGTCACCCATGGCGGGCAGAACGCCGTCGCCGAGGTAGCTGCGGCCGGTCGGCCCGCCGTCGTGGTGGCCAGTGAACGTCCGTTCGCCGAGCAGGAGCACACTCGCCGCGCCCTGGAGCACGACGGCATCGCCGTCGGGGTGGCCGGCGGCTGGCCCGAACCGCACCGGTGGGCCGGGTTGCTGGAGCATGCCGCGGGAATCGGGGGGCAGGGTTGGCGGCGATGGAGTTTCGGGGATGGCGCGCGCCGCGCCGCCGAGGTGATCGGGCAGGTCGCCGCGCGCTTGTCGAGCGGGTCCGAGGCAGCCTCGAGCCACCACGCCCGCGAGCCGCGCGCCACCGGACTGTCCGTTGGCGAGCCGCCCTCCCTGGCTGAGCTACCTACGGCTGGGCCGCTGTCGGCCGAGGATTCCCCCGGTGCGCAGTCGCTTGCCCTGATCACCCTGGTCCGGGGGCGCCATGAACATCTGCGCGGGCTGATTTCGGGCCTGCTCGCCGGAGGGCAACTGCCAGATCGCTTCATCGTGGTCTCGCTGGGCGACCCCCAGATCCACGATGTCGTCGCCGCCACTGTGGGTGGCTCACCGCTGCGCTGGCAGGTTGTCGACCTCCCGGTCGCGCCTGAGGAAGAACTCCCGCTGGCGGCAGGCCGCAACGCGGGGGTGGCCGCGGCGCGGGAAACGGGCTGCGAGTATCTGGTGCTGCTCGACGTGGACTGCATTCCGGGTCCGCAGCTCATCGCGCGCTACCGCGAAGCGCTGCGCGGCGGCCTGGACGCTGAACTGCCGGCGCGCGGGGCCGGTCCGCGGCTGTGGTGCGGACCCGTCACCTATCTGCCGCCGCGTGAGCCCGGCCAGGTCAGCTACGACGTGGCGCGCTTGGGGCAGTTGGGGCAGCCGCACCCGGCCCGGCCCGCTCCGCCTCCAGATCAGGCCTGGCCGGCGCAGGACCTGCGCCTGTTCTGGTCGCTGTCCTTCGCGGTGGCTGCCCAGGACTGGGAATCCCTCGGCGGTTTTTGCGAGAGCTACGTCGGTTACGGCGCTGAGGACACCGACTTCGCGGAGTTGGTCCGTGCCGCCGATGGCGACATGATCTGGCTCGGCGGCGCCGATGCCTACCACCAGCATCACCCGTCGGCCTCGCCGCCGGTGCAGCATCTGGGGTCGATCATCCGCAACGCCAAGATCTTCGCCTCACGCTGGGGATGGTTCCCCATGCAGGGGTGGTTGGAGGCCTTCGCGCAGCGCGGACTGGTTTACTCCGACGACACGGGATGGCACCTGACCCCGCTGGGGGTGCAGAGCGCCGGTGAGGCTTCCGGGGCGGTTGGCTAGCGTGTGGCGTCGCCGCAGCACCTTGTAGAGCTGCAGGTACTGCTCGGCCATGCGGTCCTCACCCAGGCGCACCTGCGCGTCGCGGCGGATGGCGCAGCGGTCCAGCCTCAGCGCGCGCGGAATCGCTTCGGCCATCTCCCTGGCTGACCCGGGCGTGACCAGGACCCCGTTGGCCTGGGTTCCCATAACTTCGGGGATGCCGCCGCGCTCGAACGCGACCACCGGGGTACCGCAGGCCAGCGATTCCGCCACGACCAGCCCGAAGGGTTCATCCCAGTCGGGAGTGACCAGGCAGGCGCTCGCAGATCCGAGCAGGCGGGCCAGTTCGCGCCGACCGAGGTGCCCGACATGCTCGATGCCCTCGCCCAATTGCGGCCGGATGACCTCGCGGTAGTAGGACTCGTCGCTGACCGGACCAGCCAGGCGCAACGGCATGCCTGCCAGGCGCGCGGCCTCGATAGCCAGGTGCGGAGCTTTCTCCGGGGTGATGCGTCCGGACCAGACCAAGCCCCCGCCGCCGGGGCCGGCGGGCCAGGCGTTCAGGTCCACCCCATTGAGGATCACGTGCGGTCGATCCGGGATGACCGACCACGCGTCTGCAATGTAGCCGCTGACCGCAGCGAAGGTGACACCTCGGCCGCGAGTGGTCGCGATCGCCGCCTCCATCCAGGCGGTCGGTGGCGTGTGCAGCGTGACCAGCGTCGGCATCTTCAGGTAGGGCGCCATGACGATCGGCGTGTGATGGGGGGCGTGCACGTGCACGACATCGAACTGCCCGGCCAAGGGCCCGGCGAAGGCATCCATCGTGGCCAGCATCGCGGTGCTCTCGTGCAGGAAGCTCAGCGAAGGCATCGAGGGGTCTCCGGCGGCGATGGCGCTCGGGGTCCAGATGCCGGTGGGGAAGGTCGATCCCGGGTCGACCCCGTCGGAACCTTTCGGAGCGAAGAGCGTGACCTCCAGGCCCGCCGCTCGCAGCCGCCGGTACAGATGCCAGACGTGGGACTCAAGGCCACCCACGAACGGCTCACGGATGGGGAAGCGCGGGGAACTGACGAGAGCGATACGTAGGCGGGCGTGATGGGTCGTCACGGGCTGACCTCCTGAACGGGCCCATGACGGGCGTCCTCCCGCGTCCGGGGCCGAGGCCGGCGTTCCTGCTGCAGATGCGGTGAGCGGTGCTTCGGCCCATGCTTACCACATGCCGAGCCCCCCCGCCCCCCCGCTCCGTGACGACCAGCCCGGGCCCACGCCACCGCCACCCCCGGCGACGGCTTCGGCGGGCGAACCGGACGGGCGGACATTGCACTATGGGACCTTCTACGGAATCCACGAGATTCCCCAAGACGAGCGTCCGTTGGTGCTCGTGTGGGGCAACTGCCAGGCCGAGGCGCTGCGCCTGCTGCTGACTGATTCCCCCAGCGCCGCAGTGCGTACTGTGCGGATGCCGCCGGTGCACGAAATCGAGGCGGAGGACCTGCCGCATCTGGCACGGCTGCTGGAACGCGCGGACGTCCTGCTGGCCCAACCAGTGGCACACAACTATCGCGGACTGCCGTTGGGGACGGCTCAGGTTGCCAGCGGGTTACCGCAGCGGGCAAGGGTGCTGCGTTGGCCGGTGCTGTTCTTCGCCGGGCTGTACCCCTACCAGGTGCTTGTGCGCCAGCCCGACCTCGGCGACCCCCCGCTGGTGCCGTACCACGACCTGCGCACCATCATTCAGGCTGAGGCGGGGCGCCCAGCCGCCACGCGCCTGGACCCGCAGGCGTTCAGTCAGGCCTGTGCCGCCCTGGTGCAGGAATCTCGGGAGAGCCTGGCCCAGCGGGAGCAGGCGCACGAGACGCTCGTCGTCTCCGATGTCCTGAACACCCTGTCGGTCGACCTCTGCCACACCATCAACCACCCCGGCAACACCTGGCTGTTGGAGACCGCCAGGCGGGTTCAGCATGCCCTGGGGTTGCCGGAGGATGCCGAGGATCCGGGCCGGGTGTTGCTGTCCTCGATCCTGACCCCACTAGAGGAGCCGGTCCTGCAGGCGTTAGGGCTGGACGTCGATCCCCGTCCCCAGTGGCACTGCGGCGGCGCGGTACTGCAGCCGCAGCAGGTGCACGCCGCCCAGCTCGAGTTCTACCGTCAGCACCCGGGGTTCGTCCAGGAGGGGTTACAGCGCCACGCGCGCACCATCAAGGCGTTGGGGCTGGCGTGAACCCCATTCGCCATCTGGTCGTCGGTCCGCCGCAGCACGGGGTCACCCGGCATGGTGCCGGGATCGCGGCGATGCACCCCTATGAGGTCATCCGCACCCAGGACGCCCCGGCTAGCGCTGAACTGCCCACCGACGGGCTGCTCCATCTGCATGTCACCGACCGGCTTTTCGGTTCCGGTCCGCAGGAAGCCGCCGAGGCGGTGCTCGCCATCGCGGCGCAGCGGGCCTGTTCGCTGACCCTGCACGATCTACCCCAGCCCTCCGACGGGCCGACCAACCACCCCCGCCGCGCCCAGGCCTACGCCCGGATGGCCGCCGCCAGCGTCGGGGTGATCGTCGCCTCAGAACATGAGGCGGGGCTCTTGCGTGCCGCGTGCGAGCTCGCCGGGGTGAAACCGGTTCGCATCGAGGTCGTTCCGTTGCCGATCGACGTCCTGCCGCTGGCCGATGTGGCAGGCGCTGCCGCGCGGGCAGCGGCGGTGCGTCCGCGCCAGATCGGTGTGCTCGGCTTCCTGTATCCCGGCAAAGGCCACGACCTGGCGTTGGAGGCCTGCGCCAGTTGTCCAGCCGATGTGGGGTTGCTGGCACTGGGTCGGCCCTCGCCCGGGCATGAGGATCTGGTCGAGGAGCTCACCGCGCGGGCCGAGGTGCTGGGCCGCACGTTCGAGATCAGCGGCTACGTGCCTGACGATCAGCTCACCGACCGGTTGCGCTCGATCGCTGTTCCGGTGGCGCCGCACGAACACCTGTCAGCCTCAGGCTCGATCGGGTCGTGGATCGCTGCTGGTCGGCGCCCGCTGGTGCCCAGCAGCGCCTATGTCGCTGAGCTTCAGGCCCGCAATCCGCAGTCGGTCCTCGAGTACGGCCCGGATGCCCCGGCCGGGTCGCCACCGAGCCTGCGGGAGGCGCTCCAGGCGGCTCTGCAAGACCCGGCCTTGACCTGGCTGCCGCCCGGTACGCAGGTCGGGCCGACCTCGGCCGAAGCGGCGGCTGCCTATGCGGCCATCTTGCGCAGGTGGGCGCAGTGAACGCCACACCCGTCACGACCTCGATCGTGATCCCTTACTACGCAGACCAAACAAGCCTGGACATCGTGTTGGCCGCGTTGGCGGCTCAGACGTACCCGACCGCCTGCATGGAGGTCATCGTCGCCGACGACGGCTCCCCGCAACCCCCGCAGCTGGGGTCACGGCCGTATGCGAGCCGGTTGGTGCGGCAAGAAGATCGCGGTTTTCGGGCGGCGGCCGCCCGCAACCTGGGCGCGGCCGTGGCAAGCGGCCAGGTGGTGTGTTTCCTGGATGGCGACACCATCCCCGAGCCGGACTATGTGGCGACCATGACAGCGCGGGTGGCCAGCAGTGGCGCGCTCGTGGTGGGGCGGCGGCGGCACGCCGACCTGCGGGGCCTGTCCAGTGCGCAGGTGGTGGCGTGGCTGGCGCGTCAAAGTGCGGGCGCCCCAGCCCAGGCCGGTGACCCGTCGGTGCTGGCCGAACCCGCGTGGCTCGCGCAGGGCTATGCCGACAGCGACAACCTGCGTGCTGCCGATGAGCGTTCCTATCGGTTCGTCATCTCCGCGGTGCTGGCCATGCCGGCGGAACTGTTCGCCCGGGTAGGCGGCTTCGATGCCTCCTTCGTCGGGTACGGCGGGGAGGATTGGGAACTGGCCAACCGACTCTGGTTGGCCGGCGCCGACCTGCGTTACGAGCCGGCCGCCGTGGCCTGGCATGACGGGCCCGACATCGCCGGGCGTGAGGTGGGACTGAGCGAGCAGCAGCGTGAGCAGGCGCGGCGCGAGAAGAACGCCGAGACGTTGCGCTGCGCTCACCTGATCACCGAACCGGGGGCGCGTGATCCCGGTCTGGTCTGGGAGTACCCGGACATCGTGGTCACGCTGGATGATCGCGGGTACTCACCGGCCCAGGTGATGCGCTGCGTCAGCGACCTGGTGCGTGGCAGCGACGCGCGGGTGTGGTTGCGCGATGGCGCACTACTCACCGGCGGCGGGTGGCCCAGTACCGACTTGCGGGTGGTGGCCGGTCCGCCCCCGGCGGCTGCGCTTGCCCGAGCCCGGTTCCAAGTGCAGGTCGATCGGCCCGTCATCCTCACCGGGGCGAGCCTGGCGCAATTGTGCGCCCACGCGCCCTGCGATTTCGATGCCGGGGTGCGCATCCGGCGCACTCGTGACCTGGCCCGAGGAATCGACCAGGTCGCTGTCGGCGATGCCTGCGCCGTGGTCGCGCTCACCGAAGAGCCGTCCTTGGAGGCGTGGTGGGGTTGGCAGCGTGGAGTCGCGCAGTAGCCGAGCCGGCTTTCCAGCTGTGCGCTGCTGGTACCGGGGTGCTGCGGTCAGCCCGGTGCGCCTTGCCGGAAAACGGGGCCCGCGGCGAAGCGCTACCGCTATTGGTTGATTTCTACTGACCGGTCACTTATCACCGCCGACGGAATTGGCCGCGCTATTTTCTGCTAGTTACTTCTCCGTAACCGCGTCCGGCGGCTCTAGGGTGCTCGACATTGTGTGCTCAGGCAGCGGAATGGGAGAGCCGTGGCGGTGATAGTTCGACCTCGTCGAAAGGCTGACATTCAGCCACCCAGCAGCTACCTGCAACGGCTCTGCCTGGGCCGATGCACTCGCGCGGCGAGGTGTTCGAATATCGCGGGCGGGCGATGAAGAATAGCCTCCCGCCGCGCCCGAAGGTTACCGAGGCGTACCCATGCCGACGATATCGGCCGCGCTCGGCGTGGATACGCTGCGCTGCGTGTTCGATTATTCGGGTTGATGCTCCACACCCGTTGCTATCGGATTTTGCCGGTATCAGGTGCTGCCACACCAGGTGCCGACCTGCCTGATCGCTCCTGCCCTTTTCGACTGAACGGATATCCCTCGTGAGTGCTGCTGTTCGTCTGGCCATCATCGACCGCGGTGAAGCTGCCGCCCGTGTCATCGCTGCTGTCGGCGACGTTCGCCGCACCGGCGAGAGCGTGACCAGGCTCGCAGTGCACATCGGCCCCAAATCGCGGGCGTGGTACGCCCGCGAAGCAGACGAAACCCTGGCGCTGCCCGTGGACGAGGGCCAACACTGCGACCCCGCCGATGTGGTCGCGGCCCTGGTGGCTGCCGAGGTCGACGCGGTGTGGATCGGTTCGATGCCGTGCAACGTCGCGGACTTCGTCGCCGAATGCGAAAAGGTCGGCATCGACGTGGCTGCACCCTGCTCGGAAACGATTCGGGCGCTCGCCCCCGGAGCTGCCTTCGCAGCCGCAGCCCAGGCGGCCGGGGTGCCGGTGTGGCAGGAGCAGGGCGCCGAACTCACCGGTGCGCGTCTGATCGAAGCTGACTTCCTCGCTGATGGCGACGGCACGGTGATGACGTTGGGGTTGCGCGATGTCAGCGTGCGCCGCGGCCAGCACCTGGTGTTCGCCGAACACCCCGCCCCCGGGGTTGCCCAGGAGACGGCCAGCGCAATCGATGAGGCGGTCCGGGCGCTGGCGATCTCGCTGAATTACCGGGGTGCGGGAGTCGCCCAGATCGCGCTGCGGGGTCAGGAGTTCGGCTTCCTCGGCCTGGACGTCCTGGCCCGCGCCGAGCACGCCCTGTCCGAGGAGGGTTTCGGCACCGACTTGATCGCGCTGCGCCTGGGGCTGCTGCGCGGGGAGGGGCTACCGGCGAGCAGTCCACGTTCGGATGGGCACACCGTCGAAGTGCGGGTGCTGGCCCACGACCCGGAGAACGGGTACGCCCGCTCCGGTGGTGTCTTGCAGATGCTCAGCCTGCCCGCGAGCACCGGGGTGCGCATCGACGCCAGCATGCGCGAAGGTGACATCGTCCAGACCGGTCCGGACAGTGACCCGTTGATCGCCGGCGTCGGCGCCTGGGGGCGCGACCGCGACCAGGCGTTGGACCGCCTGATGCGCGTCATCGAGCGTTTCGTTGTCGTGCTGGAACAGGGTGTGAGTAACCGTTCCGGTCTGCTCTCCCTACTGGGCCATCCTGACCTGCGCGCCGGTGCCGTTCCGCTCGGCTGGTACGAAGAGCACCTCGAACGTGGCGCGTTGGTTCCCGAGCCGGACCCGGTCGCGCTCGTCTCTGCCGCGGTGGAGGCGTACGAGGCCGACCTGAGATTGGTGCGTGCCGCGTTCTTGGCCAGTGCCGCTCGGGGACGCCCGGGACGTCCGGAAGCTGTGGGTTCACGCATGCTGCTCGCCTACCGCGGTGTCGACCATCAGGTTCGCGTCGACCGCACCGGGCCCTCCTCTTACCGGGTCGAAGTCGATGGGCTAGGTGTTCCCGTCGACGTGGAAGCGCTGGGGCAGTTCGAGCGACGGCTGGTCGCGGGCGGGCGTAAACGTCGCATCGTCGCCATCGAGCAGGGCGCAGCGTTCCGGTTGGAAGTGGACGGGATCGCGCACACGGTCACCCGCGAGGACGGGATCGTGGTGCGCACCGGCTGGCCAGCGCTGGTGGAATCACTCTTGGTCTCGGTGGGCGATGAGGTCACGGCGGGCACCCCGCTGGCGACCCTGGAGTCGATGAAGATGGTCTCCACCGTCACCGCTGCCTTCGACGGGGTCATCACCTCGATCGCGGTGTTGCCGAACAGCCAGGTCGAACGAGGCGCGCCACTGATGCGGATCCGCGCCAACGGCGAGTTCACCCCCGCCGCCCTGTCGGCTGGCCTCGAGGACGAGCCGAACAGGCTGGACCTGACACCGCTGGTGGCTACCGAGAGTCCTGGCCGGTGTGGGGCTGCCTGGGTGTACTCCCGGCTTGCCGACTACCTGCTCGGTTACGACCTCGACCCGGCCGGGCTGAAGTGTCTCCTGGCGCGTCAGAAGGAACTGGCGGCCCAGGCACCTGCTGACGATCGGAATCTGCTGGCCCACGAGGACGCGCTGCTGGATCTGTATGCCGACATCGCGGGGCTTTACCGACCGCGCACCGAGGCCGAGTTCTCCGCCGAACCCGAAGCCCTGGGTGGGGTCAACACTCAGGAGTACTTCATCGCCTTCCTGCAGTGGCTCGATGCTGACCGCGCCGGACTGCCCGCGCGCTACCGGGTCCGGTTGGAGAGAGCCCTGGCCCGGTATGACGTCTCGGGGTTGGAACACAGCAGCCAGCTCGAATCGGCGATGCTGTGGATGTTCCGGTCGTTCTCGCGGGTGCCGGCTCTGGTACCGGCGATCCTTGTCGTGCTCGAACGGCGTCTGCAGCACCACGAAGAGTTTCAGGCGTTCCTTGCGCCCGCGGACCGGGAGCGGCTGGAACGTCTCGCCGCCGCCGCGCAAGGCCGCGAGCTCGCCGTGGCCGGCCTGGCCCACGACACCATCTACGCCCTTTTCGATGAGCCGGCGTTGAACGCCGTCGTGGAGGAGGAGCGCCGGGAGGCGGCCGAGCAGCTTGCGGCCTTGCGCAGTGACCCGCACCGCCTCGATCGCGACGATCGGGTGGAACAACTGGTGAAGAACCCGCACCCCATGCGCGGCCTGCTGCTCGAAGCGTGGCGCCAGGACGTCCAGGTCGATCCCGACTTCCGTGTCGCGCTGTTGGAGGCCTACCTGCGGCGCTTCTACCGCAACCGTGACCTGCGCGGCCTGGACCTCTGGGCCGAGCAGGGTAGCCAGTTCGTCGCCGCTGACTACGAGCACGAGGGGCGCCAGGTGCACCTCGTCGCGGGGTTCGCAGCGTTGAGTGACCTGCCTGCTTTCGCCGGGGCAGTGCGCCGCCACCTCCAGGGCGTGCCCGAGTCGGTGGCGGTGACCGTCGATGTGGTGGCGTGGCGCGAAGGCGTGTGCATGCCCATCGCCGACATGATCGCCGAGGTCGACGCGCTATTGGCTGCCAGCGAGTTCGGTCGTGTTCTGCACCGATTCGACGTCACGGTGACGAGCCTGTCGGGGGTGGGCAAGGAGAACCGGCGCACCCAGCACCTCACCTACCGCCAGCAGGGCGGGCGCTTCGTCGAGGATGCGCTTTACCGCAACCTGCACCCGATGTTGGCCAAACGCCTGGAGATCTGGCGGTTGTCGAACTTCGACCTGGAACGGCTGCCCTCTCCCGAGGAGGTCTACCTGTTCTTGGGGGTCGCCAAGGAGAACCCGAAGGACCGGCGTTTGTTCGCGCTGGCCGAAGTTCGTGACCTTGTCCCGGTGACGAACGAACAAAGCGGTGCCGTCACTTATCCGCGCTTGGGCCGGACCGGCCTTGAAGCGTTGGCCGCGATGCGCGCGGCGCTGGCGACCTACCCGCCGCGGGAGCGCCCGGTTGCCAACCGACTCATCCTCACCGTGCGTCCCACCTGGAACATCCCCGCAGCCGAATGGCACTCCTTGGCCTCTTTCTATGAGCGACTGGCGCGCGGCGCGGGCCTGGAGAAGCTCGTGCTGCATGTGCGGGTCCCGGCTGAAGACGGTTCCGGGTTGGTCGACAAGGTGCTCTATGTGGAAGGCATCGGTGGGCGCGGGATTTCAGCCCGTCTGGGCGACCCGGGACCCGACCCGATCCGCCCGCTGACGGCCTATGCCCAAAAGGTCCTTACCGCAGCACGATTCGGCTCTCCGTATCCCTACGAGATCATCCGCATGCTCACTCCGGGGCAGGGCGAAGCCTCACCGTTCCCACGCGGGCAGTTCACCGAGATGGACCTCGATGGTGAGGGTCGTCTGGTACCGGTCGATCGGGAACCCGCCCAGAACCGGGCGCACCTGGTGGTCGGCGAGATCGTCAACTACACCGACCTCGTCCCGGAGGGGTTGCGTCGGGTCGCGATCCTGTCCGACCCGACGCAAGGACTGGGCAACCTCGCCGAGCCTGAGTGCCGCCGGATCAACGCCGCGTTGGACTACGCGGCCCAGCATCGCCTCCCGGTGGAGTGGTACGCGGTCTCTTCCGGGGCGCTCATCGCCCTGGATTCCGGCACCGAGAACATGGACTGGATCTCCTTGACGCTGCGGCGAATCATCGAGCACACCCAGGCCGGCGGCGAGATCAACATCATCGTCACCGGGATCAACGTCGGCGGTCAGCCGTATTGGAACGCCGAAGCGACGATGCTCATGCACACCAAGGGCGTCCTGATCATGACTCCGGCCAGCGCGATGGTTCTGACCGGTAAGCAGGCCCTGGACTTCTCGGGCGCGGTCTCCGCCGACGACAACTTCGGCATCGGCGGTTACGACCGAATCATGGGCCCCAACGGCCAGGCGCAGTACTGGGCGCCCAGCTTCGAGTCGGCGTGTGAGTTGTTGCTGCACCACTACGACTACGCCTACGTGGTGCCGGGGGAGCGCTTCCCCAGGCGACGCCCGACGCAGGATGTCCGGGACCGCGACGTGCGCACTGCACCGCACGAGCAGATCCCGAACTCCACCTTCACCACGGTGGGTGACGTGTTCGACCGGGCCACCAACCCCGAACGAAAGCGTCCGTTCGACATGCGTTCGGTGATGCGGGCCGTGACCGATACCGACGATTCCCCGCTGGAACGTTGGCGTCACTGGCAGGACAGCGACACCTCGATCGTGTGGGACGCCACCATCGGTGGGATCCCGGTGTGCATGCTCGGGTTGGAGTCACGCACGGTGCCGCGTAAGGGCTTCGTGCCCTCCTACGGCCCTCCCGCATGGACCAGCGGCACGTTGTTCCCGCAGGCTTCGCGCAAAAGCGCGCGGGCGATCAACGCCGCAAGTGGCAATCGGCCGCTGGTGGTGTTGGCGAACCTGTCCGGCTTCGACGGTTCGCCGGAGTCGATGCGTAACTGGCAGCTGGAGTACGGCGCAGAGATCGGGCGGGCCGTGACGAACTTCGACGGACCGATCGTGTTCGTGGTCGTCTCGCGCTACCACGGCGGTGCGTTCGTCGTGTTCTCCAAGCAGCTCAACGAGGCGATGGAGATCGCGGCGGTGGAAGGTTCCTACGCCTCGGTGATCGGCGGCGCGCCCGCTGCGGCGACGGTGTTCGCCCGTGACGTCAAGAAGCGCACCGCCACCGATCCTCGGGTGGTGGCTGCCGCTGAGGAAGCAAGCCGCGCCTCCGGGCCGGGGGCTGCCGGGTCGCGCTCGCGGCTGGCCGAGGTGACGGCGGCGGTGCGCTCGGAGAAGTTGGGTGAGGTCGCCGACGAGTTCGACGGGATCCACACCATCGATCGGGCGCTACGGGTGGGTTCGGTGGACCGGATCATCACGGCCGAGCAGTTGCGCCCGTACATCATCGACGCGCTGGAGCGGGGCATGGCCAAGTTCAGCTGAGCCGCGTTTGAGGCAGACATGGGCGGGCGGTACCGAGTCGGTATCGCCCGCCCATGTCGTTGTTCTGCGCGCCGGTCAGGGCAGCAGTTCGCAGGCGACACGGTCGTTGTCGCGGTCGAGTCGGTACTTGTCGCCGACGCGGGGGTACCAGTAGTCGAACCATTGCTGGGCGGCTTTCTGGTGGGGGAAGTCGGCGCAGTTCACGGTCCGCGCGGTGCGTGCGTTCGGCCCGGGTGGTGGCGTGGCGTTGAGGGGTTTGGCTGCGCCGGTGGTGCACACCCGGGCCCCTGCGTAGGCGACGGCCCTCCCACCGAGGGTGACGTTGGAGGTCGTCTTCAGGGAGCGGATTGCGTTCGCCGTCGCTGCCGGGTGGCAGGAGGCGCCGGTGAGCAGGATCGGTCCGTCCGCCGCGGCCGCGGCAGGGACCCCGCTGAGCGCGTCGGGGAATATGGCGCCAGATGCGATGAAGGCGCTGCGGGAGCCCTTGGGCCAGAAACGGGCTGCGACCTGTCGGGCGGTGTCGTAGCGGTCGAGGCCGGCGACGCGGGTGACGGTGGCTTTCGGCGCGGCCTTGCCGATTGCGGCGAAGGTGGCTTCGTCGATGGCGCCGGTGCCGCCGAGGACGACGATCGAGCTGGGGGCCAGCTCGCTCAGACGTTCCTTGGTCACCTCCGGCAGGGTTCTCTTGCCGGTGAGCAGCACCGAGCCACGGGCCTTCGCGGCGGCCACCCCACCAGAGAGTGCGTCAGCGAAGCCCTCACCTGAGGCGAGGTAGACGGTGTCCGCTGACGGGGGGAACACCTCGGTGACCCGGGCGGCGGTGGCGTAGCGGTCCTTGCCGTCCACCCGGTAGACCAGGCTCGCTTTTGCTGCGTTGCGCGCATCGAAGCCGACCTTGTCGCTGACGACGGCGGGGCCGCCGAGTACGTACACCCGGTCCGGGTGTAGCCGGGCCAGCTCGGTGGCGGTGGCGGGGGGAAGCAGGTCGCGCCCGGTGAGCAGGATGGGAGCACCTGAGGCGTGCGCGGCGGGACCGGCAGCGAGCGCGTCGGGGTAGTCCTGTCCCGCAGCAAGGAACACGATCCGCGAACCGCTCGGGTGCGCGTACCGGGAAACGGCGGCGGCGGTGGCGAATCGGTCTGCGCCGGCGAGGCGTTCATCGGCCTTCTCGGCGCGCAGGGAGTCAGGGCTCGCCTGGGCGGGAAGCGCCACAGCGGGCGTCGCGGCGAGGGCGAGGACGGCGGACAGGGCAGCGGTTCGGCTTCGCAGGAAGGGCTTCACGCAATTCACCCTAAGGAGAGATCGCGCTCCGAACTGTGACCAGAGCGGCCTCGCCCCGCTTCTTTTTGGTTTCGTTTCCTGCTAGCCGCGGCCTGACCCGCGAACCGAAACGCCCCGAATAGCCGAAATTCATTGCGCTAGAGGGCAGCACGTCTTACAGCCAATTCCTTTTCGAATGGCGGAGTTCCCAGACCGGGTTGCTGGGGCTCGGGCGCGGGCGGCGAGCTCAATCTTTGGAGTCGCATTCGCTGCGACGGGTGCGTTTGCGGAGGCGCCAGCCTCGGCGTGGGTTGGCGGCAGGCGGTTCGGGCTCCGTCGGCGGCGCGGGGGTCGGGGCGCGCACCAGGATCTCGTCGCCGAGGGCTGCCGGGGCGGTGAGGGCGAGTTCGTCGCCGGACCAGAAGACGCCCGGGTCGTAGTAGATGCTGGGTAGGCGCGGGTTGAGCAGGCCCATCGCCTGGTATGTCACAGCCACGACCTCGGCGCAGTAGGCCTCGCGGGGGCTCATCCCCGAGGTGGGCGTCTGCGGTGAGCTTTCTTCTCCGGTGATTACCTGACGTGCCTTGGCCCGCAGGTAGCGGGCGTTCTGGCGTGGTTCTGCCATCGCCCCGGCGCGTCCGCGCATCCAGCGGGCCGTCAACGTGGTCGTGCCCGGGAAGGGGGTGCCGTCCCAGCGGGCGATGGTGCGCAGCACGGCATCTTCCTGCTGCCGGCTCACCTCGGGGGTGAGTTGGCGAAACCACGCCTCTTGGCCGTAGCGCCCCGTCCATTGCAGGACGGCCTCGCGTAGGTCGTGCAGTTGCACCCCGCGTTGGTGCTTGCCCGCCCACACATCCAGCAGGCCCTTGCCGAGTTCGGCATGCCACAGCAGCGGCGGCAGATCGTCCAGCACGACAGCCATCGCGACGTGGTTGACGGGCGCATTCGTCAGGGCTCGGATGGCGCGGTCCGCGCGTGAACGGCCACGGAACAACCAGATGTCACCGGTGCGGGCCAGGTCGACGGCTTCATCCAGCGTCACACCCGGGGTGCCTGCAGGGAGAGGGAGGTGCAGTGTTCGTCGCACGCCGGGAGCGTACCTGGCACGGCCCGTACCCTGTCGAAGGTGAAGAGCATTCGGGTACGAACCATCGTGTTGCGCAGCCTCGGCGTTGCTGGGATGGCAGGTCTGGTCGCCGGTGGGGTGGCAGTCGCGCGTGGCGAACGGCGCCGCCGCACCATGACCCCCGAGGAGATCCGCACCCGGTTGCAGGAGCGGTACGCCCAGATCGAAGCCGAGCAGGTCTAGCTCGCAACGGCATCTCTGGGCGGCTTCCCAGGGCGGCGCAGGCGGCTTTCCAGCCACGTCCATTAGGCTCGATGAGTTGAGTCTGCCTGGGCTGAGCGGGAACAGCGCTCGGGCAGTTTTCTTTTCAGCTTCTTTCAGGTGAGGGCTTCACACATGAGCAACGAAGAACGGGCACGCAAGATCGCCGCGGCCACCCCCAAGGACCGAAGCCGGGTGAAGTGGGGGATCGCCATCGCCCTGGCGATCGCCGTTCTGGCCGGTATCGCGTGGACTGTGTACGCGGGCAAGTCCGCCGGTCCCTCCACCTCCCAGAGTCAGGGCATTCCCGCTGGCGGTCTTGCCCAGGGTGAGGGCCTCAACCCTTACCCGAACGTGCAGGTCAAACAGGGCGCGCCGAAGGTCGATGTGTATTCGGACTTCCAGTGCCCCATCTGCGGGCAACTGTCGAAGACCAACGGGCAAGCGATCGACGAGTTGGCCGCTAAAGGGGAGATCTCCCTGGTCGAGCACCACATGAAGTTCCTTGACGAGAACATGGGCCTGGGAGAAAAGGGACCCTCGCACACGGCGGCGAACGCGGCCTTCTGTGCTGCGGATCAAGGCGTGTACTTCACGGTCGCGCACGGCATCTTCTCTGCACAGCCGGAACGCGAGGGCGACGGTTTCCCCGAGGGCATCTACGCGCAGTTGGCCGAGAAGGCAGGCCTGAGCGGGGAGAAGCTGGAGCAATTCAACTCCTGCGTGCAAAAGGGCACCTACCTGAACTACGTGAAGATGTCGGATGAGTCGAGCTCTCGAAGCGGAATCACCGGCACCCCGGCCGTGAAGATCAACGGCGTCGACGTGGCAGGGGAGGACATGTCCGCCCTGGTCACCCAGCCGGGCAGCTTCCCGCAAGTTCTGGCCAAGTACGCCAAGAAGTAACGGCATCTGCGCAGATGCGCAGCGCAGCGACGGCGGCCCCCACAGCAGCAGCGTGGGGGCCGCCGTCGTCTGCCGGTGGGTCTGGGTGTGGGGGGTGACCCTGCTCAGGTGCCTTCCCGAGGGCGGGGCTTGCGCAGTTCCCGGGCCACCGAGGAAAGATGTCGGCGCGGTGTCGGAGATCGACCACGTCAAGGTGCTGCTGGGGGTGCTGGACCCAGGACACGTACCTGGATGGCACGTTCCCGCTGGACCCGGGCCGCGGTGCGCACTGCCTGCTCACTGACTCAGCGGCAGTGTGATCCGCGCCCGCACGCCTGGGTTGGCATCCTCGAGCACAACATCACCGCCCTCACGCCGCAGGAGTTCCCGCGCGATCGGCAAACCGATCCCGCTGCCCCCCGCATCTCGATCCCGCGCCTCATCCAGGCGCACAAACCGGTCGAAAACACGCTCCCGGTCAGCCGCCGCGATGCCCGCGCCGTCATCGACGACCTCGATCACCGCCTGCTCGCCGTCCCGAGACAGCGTGACCAGCACAACCCGCTCGGCGTGACGCACCGCGTTGTCGATGAGGTTGCTCAACGCCCGCTCCAACCCGCTGCGCTCAATCACCGCGACGAGCCCCACCTCGGCGTGCACCTGCAGCGGCACTCGCACCTGCGAGTAGCGCTGGGTGACCTGCCCGACCACCTGTCCCAGATCCACCGGTTCCCGACGGCCAGAGGGTCCCGCGCCACTCGTGCGCGCCAACAACAGCAAATCGTCGATCAACCGGGCCAGACGGTCGATCTCCGGCAGCACCTCGCGCGCCAACGAGTCGTCGCCGAGCCGCGCCTCCACCTCGATCTGCATGCGCAAGCTCGCCACTGGGCTTCGCAACTCGTGCGCCGCGTCAGCAACGAACCGGCGCTGGCTGGTCGCCGCCTCATCCAAACGATCAAGCATGCCGTTCAACGTCAGCGCCAACGCCCGGATCTCGTCCTGCGAGCCCGGCACCGGCAGCCGCCCGCCCGGCTCCCCACCAGCCCCGATACGTTCAGCGCCGAGCCGTAAATCATCCACCGGCCGCAACGAGGTCCCCACCGCCCGCCACGTCAGCAGCGCCCCAGCGCCCACCAACACCGGAATCCCGGCAGCCAACGCGAGCCACAACCCCCACTGGGTGTGGCTCAACGCCTGCACCGGTGAGGCCGCGATCACCGTGATGCCCCGCCTGGGCAAACCCGCGGGCACCGCGACGGCGCGCAATGTGCCGCCCTCAGCCATCCGGCCGGCCGGTACCTGCACGGCCGTGCCCTCGCGAGCCTGCGCAAGCTCCTCCGGTGCGAGCAACGGCACCAACCGGTCGGCGGCGGGGGAGGCCGCAGTCACCGACATGTCCGGCCCGACGACCTGCACGATCCGGGCCCCCGAAACCGGCAGCGTCGCCGGAAGTCGGTTCTCGGCGACAAGAGTCGCCACCTGCTCGGCCACCTGGTGCAGGTCGGTGTCCAGGGTGCGCCGCTGTGCCGCTGCGGCAGCGGCCGCGATGGCGACCGCGCCCAGCAGCAGGACCAGCGTGAGCAGCCCAGCCGTGATGGCGACGACCCGAGCCCGCAGACCCCACGCTTCAACGCGCACGAGCGACCCCGTCATGGCTGAGGCGGTACCCGACGCCACGCACCGTCGTGATCCGTTCGCGTCCGATCTTGCGCCGCAAATGGCCGATGAAGACCTCCACGACATTGGGGTCTCCGCTGGATTCGGCCCAGATGTTCTCGAGCAGCCGCTCCTTGCTCACCGGGTGCGGGAAAGCGCGGATCAGGTACTCCAGCAGAAGCGCCTCACGCGCCGAGAGCGCCACACTGGCGCCCTCCACCTGCACCTCGTGCGAAGCCGGATCGAAGCTCACCCCGCCCGCCGTCATGATCGTCGGGCGCGGCGCGGGAGCGCGCCGCAGCAGCGAACGCAACCGGGCGAGCAGCACCACGAATGAGAACGGCTTGGTCAGGTAGTCATCGGCGCCGCAGTCCAGCCCGTCAGCCTGGTCATACTCACCGTCCTTGGCCGAGACCATGAGAACCGGAACCCAGTTCTCCTCCGCCCGCAAAGTCCGCACCACCTCATAGCCCGACAGGCCGGGCAGCATCACATCGAGCAACACCGCATCGAAGTCACCGAAGCGAGCCATGTCCAGCCCCGTCGGCCCGTCGCGGGCCACCTCGACGAGGAACCCCTCCGCCGCCAAGCCTCGTCGCAGGGCGCGCACCATCCCCGGCTCGTCCTCCACCACGAGTAGTCGCATCTGCTCAGCCTGGCACGGGGACGCCCGCGAAGCTCTTCAGGTCGATGTCAGGTCGGTGGCGCACGATGGGGTCATGACCGAGAAGACTGCACGTCGCCCGCGCGTTTCGCGAGGGTGGGCCCTGCCCACCGCTGCTGCTGTCGCGCTCGCCGGTGGTATCGGCTACGCCGGCATCGCTGACGCCTCCTCAGGTCTGGAGCCCAAGAGCGCCCAGGACATCCTCACCGGGATGCAGCAGGCGACGATGCCGCCACTGGCCGGGACCGTGGTCGCCACCGCCGACCTGGGCCTGCCGGAGCTGCCCGGCGTCGGGGACTCCGCCGAACTGACCTCACTGGTCAGCGGCTCGCACACGATGCGGGTCTGGTACGGCGGGCCCGACAAGATGCGTTTGGCCAAGCTCGGCGACGCCTCCGAAACCAACGTCATCCGCAACGGTGAAGACGCCTGGATCTGGTCGAGCACCGAAAAGGAGGCCGTCCACTACAACCTCGCTGATGCCGAGCACGCAACCGACCTCAGCTCGGCGCACCCGAAGCCCACCGCGATGCCGGAAACGCCGCAGCAGGCTTCGCAGCTGGTCCTCGACTCGGCAGAGAAGTATTCGACGGTGAGCACCAACTCGATTGCGCGGGTGGCCGGCCGCGATGTCTACGAACTCGTGCTGACACCCAAGAGCACCAACACCCTGGTCAAGAACGTGCGTCTGGCCGTCGACGGCCAGACGATGATCCCGTTGCGGGTTCAGGTGTACTCCCGCAAACTCAGCGCCCCCGCCTACGAGATCGGCTACTCCAGCCTCTCGATGGGTCCGGTTGAAGACCGCATGTTCACCTTCACCGCACCTTCTGGCACCAGCGTGCAGGAGGCCGACACGCACGAGTTGACGGGCGAACACTCCGAACACTCCGGAGGTGCCGGGCACACCAAGGCCGACGCCTCCCCGGTGCAGGTGTCCGGGCAGGGCTGGGAGAGCGTCTACGTCATGAAGGCGCCCGCCGACCTGCTCGAAGCCGACGCGGCGCCGGCCAGCGATCGCGGCCCGCACGGGGCCGCCGACCTCGACCCGGCCGCGATCATCGCTTCGCTGCCGACGACCTCCGGGGCGTGGGGTAGCGGGCGGGTCCTCGAAGGAACCTTGTTCTCGATGATCCTCACCGACGATGGGCGGGTCGCCATGGGCGCCGTCGACTCAGGCGCACTGGCCGCAGCGCTGACGAAGACGCCCGGGCAGTGACCGCGACCGACCTCGCAACCGCGACCGTGGCCGCGACCGATCCGTCGCCCGCAGCCACGCTCGCGATCCGCACCCGCGGCCTGACCAAGAACTTCGGTTCGGCCCGCGTCGTCGACGGCATCGACCTGGATGTGCCGCGCGGCGCCATTTACGGCTTCCTCGGCCCCAACGGTTCGGGTAAGACGACCACGATCCGGATGCTGCTCGGCCTCATCAGCTCCAGCGCTGGAAAGATCGACCTGCTTGGCGAACCGGTACCGGGCTCCAGGGATGTGCTTACCCGGGTCGGTGCCCTCGTCGAAGGGCCCGCTTTCCACACCCACCTGACCGGTCGGGCCAACCTGCACCGACTCGACGCGGTCGATGCTTGGGCCGACTCGCGCACCTCGCGCACGCGAGTCGACGCGGCCCTGACTCGGGTCGGACTGCTGGCCGCCGCCGACAAGCGCTACCGGGCGTACTCGCTGGGGATGCGGCAACGCTTGGCAATCGCCGCCGCGCTGCTCGGTGAACGTGACCTGCTCATCCTGGACGAGCCCACGAACGGCCTCGACCCGCAAGGCACGCGCGAAATTCGCAACCTCATCCGTGCCCTGGCCGATGAAGGCGTCACCATCTTCGTATCCAGCCACCTGCTCTCGGAGATCGAGCAGGTGTGCACCCACCTGGGGGTCATGCGTCAAGGGAATCTCGTCGCCCAAGGGACCGTGGCGCAGATCCTCGACCTGGCGCCCACCCGGGTCAGCGTCACCTCACCGGATGCCCAACGCGCCGCCGCCGTGATGCTCGACTGTGGTCTGGCCGACCCGGTGGTCCTCGGCGAGGTCGCGACCGCGCCCGTGGGGCAGGGCGCCCCGGAAGAGCTTGTTGTCGCGCTCGTGACGGCAGGGGTTCGGGTGCGCGGGTTCGACGTGCACCGCCCGCGCCTGGAAGACCTGTTCGTCTCGCTGACCGGGGAGGGCTTCGATGTCAGTAGTTGATACCGCTGACGCCACGGCGCCGACGCAGCCGACACCGCCCACCGCAGGCTCCCGTCGTCGCCCCAACCGGGTGGCCGCCTTCGGGCGGCTCGTTCGCTCGGAGTTCTCTCTCATCGCTGGGCGGCGTCGCAACCAGGTGGGCTTGCTCATCCTGGCCGCCGTGCCGATCCTGCTGGGGATCACCGTCTGGTACAACGCCCCGGACCCCGGCCAGGGCGGCCCAGCGTTCTTCGCCGACATCACCCTCAACGGCATCTTCGTCGCCTTGACCTCCCTGACCGTGGAGATGCCGCTGTTTCTACCGCTGGCGGTGGCCGCGCTCAGCGGTGACGCGATCGCCGGTGAAGCGGGCGCAGGCACCCTGCGGTACGTATTGACTGTGCCGGTGGGGCGCAGTCGGTTGCTGCTGGCCAAGTACCTGGCTGCGCTGCTGGGCGTCCTGCTCGGGGTGCTCGTCATCGTCGGTACGGGCGTGCTCATCGGGTTGGTGCTGTTCGGGGCCGGCCCGGTGTTGACGCTGTCGGGCATCGAGTTGTCCTACGGGCAGGCACTCCTGCGGGTGCTCGGCGCGGCGCTTTATGCCACCGGCGTCTTGGCGGCTGTGTTGGCGATCGGGGTGCTCATCTCGTGCCTGACCGAGGCGCCCATCGCAGCGATGATCGCTGTCGTCGTGGTGACGATGGCGATGCAGATCCTCGGCGCGTTGGAGCAACTGTCCTGGCTGCACCCATACCTGATCACCCAGTACTGGACGGCGTTCGCAGACTTCTTCCGCGAACCGGTCTTCACCGAGACGATGGCCAAAGGTTTGTCCCTGGCAGGCGCATACGTCGTGGTGGGCCTGGGCTTGGCGCTGTGGCGTTTCCGCACCCGCGACATCTCCTGTTGAGGGCGCGCTGCCCATCCTGTGAGCGGTGCCCAGCCGGATCCGAGCAGCACCGGTGCCTAGCCCGTGTCAGGATCGAGCATGCTTGCGCTGCGCTCCATCGCCCTGTTCGTCGTGGCCGCCTTCGCTGAGATCGGCGGGGCCTGGCTGGTGTGGCAAGGCGTACGGGAGCATCGAGGCTGGCTGTGGATCGGGGCGGGGATCATCGCTCTGGGCGCCTATGGGTTCGTGGCCACCCTGCAACCCGACGCGCACTTCGGGCGCATCCTTGCCGCCTACGGCGGAGTCTTCGTCGTCGGGTCGTTGTTATGGGGCGTGGTCCTGGACGGCTTCCGTCCCGACCGGTACGACATCGCCGGCGCGCTCATCTGCCTCGTCGGTGTCGCGTTCATCATGTACGCCCCACGCGGCGCCTGAGTGTCGCGATTGCTCGATCGCGTGAGCAGCGGACCGCTTTCGTCCGTGCTTGCCGGTCATCGGAGTCGCTCGGAACCCAGCCGAATTGAACTGCGGATTGGCGGTTGGTGCAGCGCAAGACCTGATTGACGTATCGCATCACAAGATCGGCATCTCCTCTGCTGACCGCCCCTCTAGGGTCTCGGCATGAGCATGTCGCGAAACGCAGACAGCGCGGCCCAATACAGTCACGGCCATCAACCCAGCGTCCTTGCCTCACACGCAACGCGGACGGCCGCGAACAGTTGCGCCTACTTCCTCGATCGAGTCCGCCCCGGGGTGCGCCTCCTTGACCTGGGCTGCGGTCCTGGTTCCATCACGCTGGACCTCGCGGAGCGCGTCGGACACGTGGGCTACGTGCTCGGCATCGACTCCGCAGCAGCCGCCATCGAGGCAGCAACGGCAACGGCCGCGCAGCGAGGAGACCAGCGGACCCGCTTCGCCGTAGGCGACCTGAGCGACCTGAATGTCGAACCCGGTTCCTTCGACATCGTGCACGCCCACCAAGTGCTCCAGCATGTGCCCGACCCGGTCGCTGCCCTGAAGGCGATGGCGCGCTACTGCGCACCGGGCGGGATCATTGCCGTGCGAGACGCTGATTACGGCGCGATGGCCTGGTATCCACCCTCGGACGGTCTGCAACGCTGGCACACCATTTACTGCACCGGCGCCCGTAATGCCGGAGCGGAACCCGATGCGGGCCGTCGCCTGCGCGCATGGGCCCAGGACGCTGGTCTGCGGGTGGCGTCCGCCACCTCATCCACCTGGACCTACGCCACGACAGACAGCACACGATGGTGGGGCAACTCGCAGGCGGAGCGAGTCCGCAACTCCACCTTCACCCGCCGTGCAGCCGACCTGGGGCTGACTGCAGAGCAGATCGAGCAGATCGCCGTCTCCTGGCAAGAGTGGGGGCAGGACCCACAGGCCTGGTTCTTCCTGCCGCACGGCGAACTCCTGGCCTCCCCGAGTTCTGCCTGAGGGTGCCTAACGGAACGCTCGGACATCGCGCGGGGAAAATGACCCTGTCGTCTTCTGTGCTTCAGCTGTTCTTCTTCTGCGAGTAATCTGAGAGTTCTACCAAGGCCATCGTGGCCTGCGAACCTCCGGGTCGACCTCGTCAATCCTCCCGGAAGGTTCTCAATGGCCTCCTCCACCGTCTCGAGCCCGCCCGCGACGGATACCGGCTCATCATCCACAGCTCTCGACCGGTCGCTCAACCTCGGCTTCGGTACCGCCATGGCGGTCACTCTGGCCCTGTTCACCTGGTGGGCTTTCGGTTACGTCGCCAACGACGCCAGTCGCGTGATCCTCATCCTCGCCGTCGCCTTCGGCCTGTTCATGGCGTTCAACATCGGGGGTAACGACGTAGCCAATTCATTCGGCACCTCGGTCGGGGCCGGGACGCTGACCATCCAGCAGGCGTTGCTCGTGGCGTCCGTCTTCGAGGTCTCCGGCGCGATCATCGCCGGCGGTCAGGTCACCGACACGATCCGCAAGGGGATCGTCGACCTGTCCGGTACCCCGATCGACCCGCAAGACTTCATCTTCATCATGATGGCGGCGCTCTTCGCGGCCGCGGTCTGGCTGCTCATCGCCTCCCGCAGCGGGTGGCCCGTCTCCACGACGCACTCGATCATCGGCGGCATCGTGGGTGCGGCGGTCACCCTCGGGTGGCTCACCACCGGCAGCGATGCCCTGGGCATGGTCCAGTGGGATCAGGTCGTGCAGATCGCTATCTCCTGGGTGCTGTCCCCGCTGCTCGGCGGGATCGCCTCCTACCTGCTGTTCCGCCTGATCAAGAGCAAGATCCTCACCTTCAACGATGAGGCCGAGGAGCAACTGCGCCGCATCAAGGCGGAACGCCTCGCGCACCGGGACCGCCACAAGGAGTCCTTCGAGCGCCTCTCTGAGATCCAGCAGATCTCCTACACCGGCGCGATGGCTCGGGATGCGGCTGCGCTGCGCAGCCGCGGCGACGAGGACGGAACCCTTGAGCCTGACGATCTCGAGTCCGACTACTACCGCGAGCTGCAGGACATCGACCGTCGTGCCGTCGAGATCGACAGCCACCAGGCCCTGCAGAACTGGGTCCCAGCGCTGGCAGCGATCGGGGCGGTCGTCATCTCGGCCATGCTGCTGTTCAAGGGTCTGGAGAACCTCGACCTCGGCCTGAGCGCCCTGCACAACGTCCTGATCATGGCCATGGTCGGGGCCACGGTGTGGATGGCCATGTTCATCTTCGCCCGCACCCTGCGCGGTGACTCGCTGAGCCGCTCGACGTTCGTCATGTTCAGCTGGATGCAGGTCTTCACCGCCTCCGGGTTCGCATTCAGCCACGGCAGCAACGACATCGCGAACGCCATCGGCCCGTTCGCCGCAGTCCTGGAGACGATGAAGAACGGCCAGATCGGGGAGGAAGCCGTGGTGCCGACAGCAGCCATGGTCGCCTTCGGCGTGGCGCTCATCGCCGGTCTGTGGTTCGTCGGCCGCCGGGTGATCGCAACCGTGGGTACCAACCTGACCAAGATGCACCCGGCCTCCGGGTTCGCCGCCGAGCTGTCGGCCGCAGCAGTGGTCATGAGTGCCTCGGCGGCCGGGCTCCCGGTCTCCAGCACGCACATCCTCATCGGTGCCGTGCTCGGTATCGGGTACGTGAACAAGGCCGCCAACTGGGGTCTCATGCGCCCGATCGCGATGGCCTGGGTCATCACGCTGCCCGCGGCGGCCGCGTTGGCCGCCGGCGCGCTGCTGGTCTTGCGGTTCGCCTTCTGAGAACCAGCCTCGTTCGACCCTCCTGGACGTTCCGGCCATCGTGGTCGGGACGTCCAGAGGCGTTTCTCGGCCGCTTTTCGAAGTCGTGCACCCGCTAGCCATGCCCCTCGGGCGACGCTGGTCTACAGCAGGCCGGCTTGGCGGGCGCGGGCCACGGCGGCGGTGCGGTTGTCCACTTCGAGCTTGGTGAACGCGTGGTTCAGGTGGGTTTTCACCGTCGCTTCACCGACGAAGAGCTCC
Organism: Gephyromycinifex aptenodytis; assembly: GCF_012277275.1. Classification (GTDB taxonomy): domain Bacteria; phylum Actinomycetota; class Actinomycetes; order Actinomycetales; family Dermatophilaceae; genus Gephyromycinifex; species Gephyromycinifex aptenodytis. The sequence continues at coordinate 2,378,428 of NZ_CP051155.1, forward strand.
CCGGCGATCTGCTTGTTCGAGCGGCCCTGGGCGACGAGGCGCAGCACCTCGAGTTCGCGTTCTGACAGGCCTGAATGGCGGGTGCGCATCGCGTTGACGACCCGCTGCTGCAGCGCCGGCTCGTAGCCGGGTTCTCCATGCACCGCCGCTTGGATGGCGGCAATGATCGCGCCGGTGTCGGCGTCTTTGAGCAGATATCCGGCAGCGCCGGCTTCCACGGCCCGCACGATGTCGGCGTCTTCGTCGTAGGTGGTCAGGATGACGACCTCCGGCGCTTGCGGCCGCCGTCGCAGCTCGCGCACAACCTCCACCCCGTCCAGCCCGGGGCCCAGGCGCAGGTCGCAGAGCAGCACGTCGGGGTTCAGCGCGTCTGCCAGGGCGAGCGCCTCCTGCCCGTTGCACGCCTGCCCGACCACGTGCACGGCAGGTTGGGCGTCAATGAGTGCGACCAACCCGGCACGCACGACCGGGTGGTCATCGACGATCAGGACTCGTATCGGTGCGTGGTTCATGCGTCCTCCTCACCGGCGGCAGCCAGCGGCAACCACGCCGACAAGGCAGTTCCTTCACCAGGACTCGAGCTCACTTCGAGGTCGCCGCTCAACTCTCGAAGCCGGGTGCGGATCGCCCGCAGACCGTAACCACCCTGGCTGATGTCGCGGGGTGCGTTCCCCCACCAACTCTCAGCATCGAAACCGCACCCGTCATCGACGACGTCCAGCAGCACGGAGTCGTCCGTGCGGGAGAGGGTGATGACCACCCGGGAAGCAGCAGCGTGTGAGCGCACATTCGCCAGTGCGCCCTGCACGGTGCGCAGCAGCGTCACCTCAAGCGTGGTCGGAATGCTCGAGACATCGCCATCCAGGCGCAGCTCCCCGACGAGTTCGGGCGCGAGGGCGTTGACCTGACGGTGAAGCGCCGCGACGAGCCCGGAGTCCAGGTCGCGGGGGGCCAACGCGCCGACCACCCGCCGGGCTTCATCGAGGTTGTCTCCGGCGACCCGTTCGATGCGGGCCAGCGTCTCCAGCGCCGACTGCTCATCCTGCAGGCGGCCGGCGCGCGCCAGCAGCACGATCGAGGAAAACCCTTGGGCCAGGGTGTCGTGGATGTCCCGCGATAGGCGGGCACGTTCGGCCAGGACGCCCGATTCTCGCTGGGTGGCGACGAGTTCAGCCTGCAGTTCTTCACTTTCTGACTGGGCTCGCAGCAGGGAGCGCACCAGGTGGGCCCGCTCCAGGCTGTCGCGCATCAGGTGGTGCTCGCCTCGGGACAGGGTCAGCGCGAAGACGGCGCCGACGGTGGGGCCCAGTACTGCGGCCACGGTCAGGTCGTGCCCGTGGCCCAGAGGCGCGCTCAGCACGACGGCGAGCACGGCAGCGACGAACGCCACCCCCCAGGCCAGGGAAAGGAAGTGTCCGGCTAGCAGCCACAGCGGGAATCCGAGCCAGACGAAGCTCGGTGAGGTTGTGACGAGTAGTAACCAGCACGCGGTCAGGCCGAGCAGCCACCACACGCCGCGGCCGGGGGCACGCGAGCCCAGGTGCAGGCCCAGGGCGTACCAGGCGAGGGTGACAGCGACGCCCGCGGCGACCCACAGCGGCGCTGCGCCGTCGGTGACGGCCAGGACGGTGCACAGGGCAAGCAGCCCGAGGAAGAGCAGGTGTTGTACCGCGGCGAGCGCCGCAAGTACCCGTTCGGGGTCACCTTCAGCCTTCGGGTCGGCGCCGTGCCGGCTGCGGACCGCCATCTGCGGCACCTGCCCTTCCGCTGGTTCGTCACTCACGTCGATCATCGTTGCGAGTGATTCTGCGGGAATCATCCTTGCGCCGGGGCTGACACGGCCGAGGACGATGAAGCGCCGGCAGCAGTGGCCTGCGCCGCTGCGTCGGCGTTGGTGCGGGCGACCCGGTCCACGCGCAACGCCCCGATCAAGCCGAGCGCCAGGAAGACACCGGCGGTAAGAAGAGAGACCCGGGCTGCATCGGTGAAGGTTGTCGCCAGCACGTCGGCCACGGCCGGGCCGAGGTTACCGAATTCGCCGCTCACCCCGGAGGCCCGAATGCCCTCGATGATGCCGCCGGCGCTGTCGCGGGTGGCGGTGGCCAGATGGGCGGCGGCTGTGGCGGGCAGGCCCGCAATGGCGCTCAGCCGGCCGGGGAGCAAACCGTCGAGAGCGATCGCCAGGCAGGTTCCGGCGCTCGCCGCTCCGAGGGCGGCGCCGACCTGCCGGAAGGTGCTCTGGGTGGCAGAACCTGCACCTGACTGGGCCGGGGGAACGTCACGCAGCACCGTCGAGGTGAGCTGTGCCGAGGCCAGACCCAGGCCGATTCCGTACACCGCCAGCACCGCCGCGATGATCCACGCCGGACGGTGCGGGCCCATCGCGAACAGGGCCGCGATGACCCCGACCACTTCCAGGCCCAGACCGAGGATGACCACCCGGGTCGGGGTGGTGCGTTCAGCGAGGTGACGGGCGCTGGCGCCGGAGATGAACGCCCCGAGCGCCATCGTGGCGAGAACGAAACCGGCACCCATGACGCTCAGACCTGCCGCGTTGACCAGGTAAAGCGGCAGGATGAACACGAGGGCGAACTCACCGGCGGCGACCATTGTCGCGGCCAGGTTGCCCCAGGTGAAGGTGGGGATGCTCCACAGCCGCAGGTCCAACAGCGCCGCACGGCCGTTGCCGGCGCGGTGGCGCTCCCACAGCCAGAACAGAACGATGAACGCCAGACCGAGCCCGATGGCGACCGGCACTACCGAGACCGGTGCGTTGCTGGGCCAGGTGATGCCGAACAGGGAGAACTCCGTGCGCGGGGTCCACCAGCCCAGGCTGGTGCCTTCGATGAGGCCGAAGACGAGCAAGCCGAGGCCGATGCTGCTGGTCAGCAGCCCGTCGACGTCGATGCCGGGTCCGCTCTTGGCGCCGTGGGTGTTCGGGACGACCAACAGCGCGCCGGTGATGACGGCCAGGCCGATCGGCAGGTTCACCCAGAAGATCCAGCGCCAGCTCCACGATGTCGTCAGCCAGCCGCCGAGCAGTGGGCCGACGGCGGCGGCGCCGGACATGACCGCACCCCAGATGCCGAAGGCGACGGCCCGGTCGCGGCCACGGAAGGTGGCGTTGACCGTGGACAAGGTCGCGGGCAGAACCATCGCCCCGCCGATGCCTTGCACGGCGCGTGCGGCGATGAGGGAGCCTGCGCCGGTTGCCAGCGCAGCGGCGACGCTGGCGCCGGTGAAGAGGAGCACCCCGACGACCAGGACGTTACGGCGGCCACGGTGATCGCCCAGGGAGCCGAAGCTGAGCAGCAGCGCGGCGAAGATCATCGAGTAGAGGCTGTTCACCCACTGCGCGTCGGTCAGGTCCAGGTTCAGGTCGGTGATGATGCGCGGCAGCGCGATCCCGACGATGGAACCGTCGAGGATGATCATCGCCAGAGCTGCGGCAAGGACACCGAGGGCGATCCACCGAGAGCGTCCGGTGAGGGTAGGAGCTGAGTGTTGGGCCGTGCTCATGCCAGGGCTCCTGTCGGTTGTGCAGACAGGGCCGCGCCGGTGGCCGCGCTGCGCGCGCGGACCTGGGTGCCGACGCTGAGCAGGAGCAGGATGAACGCTGCAGTGAGCGCGATGTGGCCCAGCCCGGCGATGCCGGCGAACGCAGCAGAGTCAGCAGCGGCTGGGTTGAGGATCTGCAGGGTGCCCTTGACGGCCAGCATCGTTGTCGTCAGCGCCAACCCGAGGTTCCAGGTGTGCACGCCCCAGCCGAACCGGCGATCCTGCCCGAGGTCGAAGGCGGCAGCCAGGGCGAGTAGGACGAGCATGATCGTGGTTCCCAGGGCCAGCGCGTGGGTGTGCACGAGCGCGAGCTGGGTGGTGCCGGTGAAGGCGTGGCTGCGGGTGATCTCTCGGTAGGCGAGTCCTCCGGCAAGACCGATCCCGGTCCAGGCGACGGCACTTCGGTACAACGTGGTGAGCATGTCTCGACTCCTTCGTTCAGGCTTGCTCACAACGTTAGGAATCTGGGCAGGCGTTTCCCACCGCCGCACCTCCACCATTCGGTTGATTCCGCGGTCCCTGACTCGCCGCAGCCACGCCGGTGGGTTCAGCCGTGATGGGTGAGCATTTCAGCCACCGCCGCAACGGCCTCGAAGAGGCACAGCAGCCCCATCAGGGCAGCGACTCCGGCGAAAAGCCGCCCGTCGCGGACCACGAAGAAACCGGGGTCGACGGCGGAATCGCTGGCGAGGCGTTGCTGGCGCCACGAGACCAGCACGATCCACATTCCGCAGGTGGCCACGATCGCGCACGGGACGATGATGAGCGCGCCCAACTGACCCAGGGCGTGCCGCCCGACGCCGACTGCGGCGGCGATCAACGCCAGGCCGGTGCGGTCCCAGGCCAGGATGGTCCGTTCTTGCTGCAGGCCGTCATCGACAGGGCCACGGGTGCGCGGTTTCATCCGCCGACGCCGAGCGCGGCCAGCAGCAGCACCACCGCGATCGCCATGAGCACTGCCACCAGCGGCAACGTCATCGGGTTGCTGGGCAGCGGCCCGCCGTGGCGTAAGGCGCGTTCGGTGCGTGCCCAACCGAACCAGGCTTGTGCGGCTGCGGCGGCCCCGGACAGGGCCAGTCCCACGGCAGCGATCTGTTGCACCACCTCCGGCAGCGACAACGGCACGACATCGAGGGCTGCGGCGGCCACCAGGAGCGCCAGGGAGGTACGAATCCAAGCCAGGAACGTGCGCTCGTTGGCCAGGGAGAATCGTGGGTCGGGCTCGTTGCCGTCGCGGTAGACCCGCGCCGGCCACTTTCTTGCCGCAGTGCTCATGTACCCATCGTCCTACGATCCGCAACGGTCGGGCGCCGGCCGTGATGGGAGCGGCTCCGCGGCGTGGTTCTGCCGACGTGGTGAGCGCCCGACGGTCGTTGAGCGCTCGAAGGTCATCGTGTCCGGCAGCGCAGCCGTCTCCAGCCACCGGATGCGCGCGCTGCCGAATCGATTCGGCGGGTCGGTGGCCGCGGTGCCCCTGCGCTGAATACAGGTCTGTGCCGCCCGTGGCGAAGACGTCGTTCCGGAGAGGCGTGGGCGGCCATGCGCCGGTTCCCGCCCCAACGCACGCGCAGCTCGGGGTGGCGGTAGTCATAGCGCTGCCCAAGGGTTGCGCGGAGTGCTGACGTGGTTGGGTAGGACGGCAGGCCGCGCGACGGGCCTGCCGGGGCGGCTGCCACCGCCCTGTCGCACCTGGTGAGGGGATCGTTCATGTCTGCCCTACGTGGCCCGCGCAGTGTTCTGGCTGCGGGAGCCTTGGCTCTGGTCGTCTTCGTCCCGGTTGTGGCCGGAAATGCCGAGGCCGCGCCGGTTCGCCCGAGAGGTCCCGTGGCGGCCACCCCCACATCAGCGCCGGAGAGGAAACCGGCACGGCGGAGTACGGCTCAGGCGGGGGCGAAGCCGAAGAGCGCCGCGACGCTGTCGGCTGTCGCGAAGCCGTCCCGGGCGGGCGCGCAACGACCGCGAACCAGGACGGTCCCGCGCGCCAAAGCTGGTGCCACTGCCGCGCCGACTCGACGTAGTTCCTCGTCGCCCACCCGCTCCCGTACCAGCAACAAGGTCGTCTACTTGACCTTTGACGACGGACCCAACCGCGTCACCACCCCCAAGGTGTTGGCGTTGCTGAAGAAGCACGACGCCAAGGCGACGTTCTTCATGGTCGGTGACCAGGCGCAGGGCACTGGGAAGGCGGCACTGGTGCGTCGGGTTCGAGCCGCCGGGCACGCCGTTGGCAGCCACACCTACTCCCACCCTGCGTTGACGACTCTGCCCAGCGAACAGATCCGCCGAGAACTGCGCCGAACAGACGCGCTCATCGGGCGTACGACATGCATGCGTCCACCCGGCGGCGCCACCAACAGCACGGTCGCCTCGATCGCGCGCACCGAGGGTAAGCGGGTCGTGCTGTGGAACGTCGACACGATGGACTGGCGTCGCCCCGGCGCCGCGGCCATCCTCACCGAGACCATGAGCTCGACTCGGCCGGGAAGCGTCGTTCTCATGCATGACGGGGGCGGGCCGCGCGCGCAAACCGTGCAGGCGCTGGCCGAAGCCCTGCCGCGGCTGGCCGCGCAGGGCTACCGCTTCGAGACGTTGCCTTCCTGCCGGGTAGGCCAGCAGCGTCGGGCCGGGAAGTAACACTGGGCCTTGTCTGCTCCGCCCCGGAGCAGTACCGGGTGCGTAGGTTGGGACGGTAGAGCCGCATCGCCGCTGACGGAGGCAGGCAGCGGGCGCCCGATAGTCGCGCCGTTGAGGTGAAGGAGAGGCTTATGTCACAGCGCTTCACGAAGATGGCAGCCCTGATCATGGCGGTCATGCTGCTGGGGTGGTTCTTCCTGCCCATGTTCGGGATGGGGTAGCGCCCGCGCGGCGCGCTGCCGCCGGCTTGGTCAACGCAGCTGCGGCCCCAGGGAACGCAGCCACAGTTCGTCGGCGTCCTGAGCCCGCACACAGTGCAGGACCACCTCGGCCTTCAGCGAGGAACCGCGGGCACTGGCCACGGCTACCGGGGTGAGCTGGCGTGCGTGGCAGAAGGCGACCAGCGGCTGCATACTCTCGGCGTCGCTGCCGCTGAGGACACCTAGTGGGCGCTGGTCGAGATCGACGCGCACGACCTGGGCGCCGTCGACCCCAGCGGCGTTGTGCAGGGTCAGGGCGAGCCAGACTTCACCCCCAGGCTGCAAGTAGTCGTTCAGGGCGTCGCGATGATCCTCGACCTCCCGCACCGGTACCGGCTCCCCGTGCGGCAGACGAACCACAGCCCCGCGCGGGACGAGGTTGGCGGGGCTCACACCCGCCGGAGGCGGCAACCAGACGAGCGTGAGGTCGGGGTCGATGGGCACGCTTACGGCGCACCCGTGGTCGCTCAGCCGGGTGAGTTCCCCCAGATAGGGCAGAGCTTCCTGCGCGGGCAGATCGCCGATGAATTCACCGCCGCCGATGACCGCCACGGATGGTCCATCAGGGTGGGACAGGTCGGGGACGAGCACCGCCTGCTTCGGCGCCGGTGACCGCTGCAGCCCTCGATGCCGGGCCTGGCGATGGCGGGCGCCGACGGCGAGGTCGATCTGGTGGGTGCACGGCGCCCACGGCCGATCCACCTGTGCCGGTACGGCTGGTGGCAGGTGCGGTGCGGTGTGGTTCGGGGCGGCGCGCGTTGACGCCGGCAGTTCGTCCTGCACCGGGCCCGTCAGCGCGCTGCACTCCTGGTGCTCGGGTGTGGCCGGCTGCTCAGGCAAATCCCGGGCGTTGGCGCGGGCGAGCGCCCCGACCCCGGCTGCCAGCGCCAGCAGGACCAGACCCGGGATGATTTGGCGCACTAAAAGAGCGATCGCGCCGAAGAACGCGAACACCACCGCGAGGTGCAGGAACACCTCGCCGGGATCAATACGTCGTCCCATCTCGCCTCCAGATCGCTGGTGTCCCATCATCCTGCGCAAGCCCGAACGAGCGCCGGCGCTAGCCCTGAAAGGCCGTTGCCGGGGTCGGTGGGCGATACGCCAGATAGTGCTGACCGGCGCAGAACGCCCTACTCGAGCATTGCAGCCGAGGGAGACGATGCGGCTTGGCGGACTGCGTCTTCGGGTGTCGCCGGTGAGGAAAATCCTGTGAAATGTCCCACCGTCGGAGGTGGGAGGATGCAAGCGCTGGGTCTTGGCGCCCTTACCGTCGAGGTATGAGCGACTGGACGATGTCCCCACCCGCACTACCTGACGGGTGGACCGCACGAGAACCCGATGAACGCGATATAGCGCCGCTGGCGATGCTGCGCGCTGCCGTGACGCGGGCTGCCACGGGCGGTGGGACGCCTTCGGTGTCTACCGTGCTCTCGGAAGTCACCGAGGCTGGTTCGTGGACCCGGCGCCAGATCGTCGTCTTCGACCCCGAGGGGGAACTGCGGGGCTGGGCTGCTGCGCACGACCGGGCAGCCGGGCGCACGCTGGTGCATGTCACCGTCGATCCCGCCTTGGCGGAGGAGGTCGCCGACGGCCTCGCGCAAGCCCTGTTCGATTGGATCGAGCAAGCGGCCATCGGGTTTGCGAAGCTGCGCGGCCTGGAGGGCACACAGCTCGATTCCGGCAGCTACGCCGACGACCCACGGCAGCGGCGCTGGTTGGATAAATCCGGTTACACGCCCACCCGGCGCTGGCTGCAGATGAACCGGCCCATCACCGAGACCGACACCGACCTGGAGACCTTGCCCAAGGTTCGCGAGGGTGTCGAAGTGCGCCGGATTCGGGTCCGCAACAACGGCCTGCCGGTGGCTGCCGACATCCAGGCAGTGCACTGGGTCCTGGAGGCCTCGTTCGCCGACCACTTCAACTCCTACCGGGAGAGCTTCCCCGAGTTTGCACACCGTCTGCAGGAGGACCCCGGTCACTCCTGGGACAACTGGTGGCTCGCCTCAGTCGAGGTCGATGGCAAAAAGATCACCGGCGGTGCCATCGTCGCCACGATGCTGACCCCGGACGCTTCAGGGGAAACCGGCGCCTACGTCGAATACATCGGGGTGCACCGTCAGGCGCGCGGTCGCGGCGTCGCCAAGGCGCTGCTGGCCACGATCATCAACGTCGCCGCGAACCGTGGCGACAACCGGGTCGGGCTCGAGGTCGACGACGATTCACCGACCCAGGCCGACCAGTTGTACCGCTCCCTGGGCTGGGAGACCTCCTACGTGACCGAGTCCTGGCACAAGGAGATCTGAGCCCGGATCTGATCGGCAGTCATCCTCCCGGAGCGCCCTGTAGTCGGGGAGGATGACTGCCATGACTTTTCCTGCCCTGTCCTTGCGTGGCCAGGTCGAGCCCTTCCACGTCATGGAGGTGCTCAAAGCGGCAGGTCGGCGGGCTGCGACCCACGGCGACGTCATCCCGCTGTGCGTTGGGCAGCCCTCGACACCCGCGCCGGCAGCGGTCCGCGCGGCGGCGGCCGCCGCGCTGGAAACAGAGGTGTTGGGCTACACCGACGCCGTTGGTACCCCGCAGTTGCGCGCCGCGATCGCCGACCACTACGGGCAGCGGTACGACCTGAGCATCGACCCGGACCAGGTCGTCGTCACCACCGGCTCATCTGGGGGATTCACGGCGTTGTTCCTGGCCGCGTTCGACCCGGGGGATGTGGTCGCGATGGCCCGCCCGGGGTACCCGGCCTACCGGAACACCCTCGCGGCGCTGGGCGTGCGGGTGCTGGAGCTGGATTGCGGCCCGCAGCAGCGGTACGCCCCCACCGTGGCGATGCTCGATCAGCTCGCAGCTGCGGGGGATACGCCTAAGGGTCTGATCCTGGCCTCCCCGGCCAACCCCACCGGCACCCTGGTCGAGGAGGAACGCCTGGCGCAGATCGCCACCTGGTGCCAGGAGCACGGGACGCTGCTCATCAGCGACGAGATCTATCACGGCATCACCTATGAGCGGTCGGCTGCGTGCGCGTGGCAGTTCTCCCGCTCGGCGGCGCTGGTGGGCTCGTTCAGTAAGTACTTCTCGATGACGGGGTGGCGACTGGGTTGGCTGGTGCTGCCCGAGGTGTATGTGCGTCCGGTGGAGTTGCTGCTGGGCAACCTCAACCTGTGCGCACCGGCGATCTCGCAGGCGGCGGCGCTGGCAGCGTTCACCCCGCAAGCCCGGGCCGAGTGCGAGTCGCATGTGCAGCGTTACGCCCGCAACCGTGAGGTGCTGCTGCGGCGTCTGCCGGAGCTTGGCGTCACCGCGGTCGCGCCACCGGACGGCGCGTTCTATGTCTACGCCGACATCTCCCACGTGACCGGCGACTCCACCCGGTGGTGCGCCGAAGTGCTCGACGCGACCGGTGTCGCGATCACGCCCGGTGTGGACTTCGCGCCGGTGGGTGCGGCCTCACCCAGCCCGCTGGACGGCAGCCGTTTCGTCCGGCTGAGTTTTGCGGGGGAGACCAGCGCCATCGATGAAGCGCTCACTCGCCTCGCCGGGCACATCGCCCGGCACTGAGCGAGCCCCTTGCAGCACGAAGCTCTGCCGTCCCGGTGTATCGCATACAGTGCGCCTCGGCGGTCGATCGCCCGCCGGGGCGTACATCGGGGGCGGATCGGGCAACGGGAGAAGAGGAACCCGCTCGCTATCGGGCCGTCTGCGGGCGGCACGGGAGGATATGTCATGGCTGACGAACTGCACCCCGGCGTCATTTTCGATGTCGACGGCACCTTGCTCGACACGAACTATCTGCATGTGGTGGCGTGGATTCGCGCGCTGCGTGCGCACGGCCACCATGACGTGACGATGCAGGCGGTGCACGGCGCCATCGGGATCGCCAGCGGCGACCTGGTGGAGCACCTCACCGGAGCTGCGGACGAGGCGATCAGCCAGGCGCACTCGGACTTCTACCAGCCGTTCCGGGACGACGTGCAGGCGTTTCCGCACGCCGCGGACCTGCTGCGGGCGTGCCGGGAAGCGGGTCTTCGCGTCGTCATCGCAACCAGTGGCGACAAGGACGACCTGGACTGGATGCTGCCCGCGATCGGGGTGGATCAGGACGTCCTGGATGGCGTGACGACCTCCGGCGATGTCGAGACGGCCAAACCGGCGCCCGAGATCATGCAGGTGGCGATGGAGGCGGCAGGCCTGGACCCGAAGCGAACGGTGGCGGTGGGCGACACCGTGTGGGATGTGCAGGCGGCTACCCGCGCCGGTATCCGGTGCGTGGCCCTGACCTGCGGCGGCATCAGTGAAGCCGCGTTGACCAACGCTGGCGCCGCCGAGGTCTACGCCGTCGCCAGCGAACTCCTGCGCACCTTGGACACCAGCCTCCTGTCGAGCCTGACCCGGCGCACGCAGGACGACTGAGACAACGGCCGTGCCCCTGCGCGGCTCAGAAGTGGGTGAGGGCGCGGGCAGGGGTCGGCCAACTGAACAAGGCGGCCAGGGCGGGCAGTGCGTGCGGGTCGCGTAGGTGTACCCGGCCGGTGTCGACGAGGGTGGTCAGGGACGGCACCCCGGCGCCGCCGGCCAGCCACAGCGAACTCAACGCCGCGACCCCAAGGGTCAGGTCCGGCTCGTCCACACTCGACTCGCAGCGGGTGCACACCCCAACACCGCTGGGGTCGACCTCGAGACGGTACCGGCCTTGAGCGGGCCCGAGGTCGTCCAGCACCTGCACCGTCACCGCTGCCGCGTTCGGGTAGCGACGCGCCGACAACGCGGCAGGCACGTCGAGGATGCGAGTCCACTCCCCGTCCCAGATCGGCCCGAACGTCACCGCGCGCGGGTCACTCACCCACCACGGCAGGCCGATGTCGGCAGTGGCCATCGAGCACACGACTGTTGTGGTGAAGTCGATCGAGGCCGCGTGCGCCCACAGCTGCCGCTCGGCGAGCGAACTCGCCGCGTACAGGGTGTGCAGCGTGACGGTCGAACCGCCGCGTCCCGACTCCCAGTGGTCGGCCAGCGTGTACCCCAGCACACCGTCAGGGTTACCTGCCTCGTCGTGGTGCACCGCGAACCACCGCTGACGATCCTCCTGCGGCAGTCCGGGAGTCTGCTGCGTCGCGGCCCGCCACACCGCCGCCAGCGGCTCGATCGATCCGGCGTTCGCCAGTTGCGCCTGCCGGGCTACCTGTGGCAACACCTCCAGCGCCTCTGCGCCGGTGACGATGTGCACCGAACCGGTACCAGCGGGCTGGAACGTGCCGCGCCGCACATCAAGGGTGGCCGTGGCCACCCCAGTGGAGATACCGAAACCGAACCGACCGTAGATGCCCGCCTCTGAGGCGTACAGCGCACACGCGACCGCTCCACGCTCATGCGCTGCCTCGATGTCAGCGCGGATCCACCCGCTCAACAACCCGCGCCGCTTATGGGTCGGCAGCACCACCACGCCGCTGATCGCGTCGGCGGGCACCGCCGCCCCGCCGGGCACCGACAGCGACGTGTCGAAACTGTAGAACGATGCGACCGGGCGCTGTTGCTCCTGCACGACGCTGACCCGATTACCCGGCTCGGTGTACCTGGCGATCGTGGCGTCGATGTCGTCCTCGCTCACCCGAGGGAACTGAAAGACGTACGCCTTCAGATCCATCAGGGCGCGCACCGCGGCCCGGTCGCTGGTGTCCAGGGGGTTGACTCGCAGTGGCGCTGGGGGTCGGTACCTCACTGGATCAACGCTAGGTGCGCTGTCGGCGGGCGCCAACATTTCCTCGTGTTCACCAGCGCCACAAGGGCCCCGAGCGGTCTCGAAGTGTTGGGATACCACATCAGAGTGGCGCTGCGCAGTTTGTCCGTGATCCCGGGTTCACAAGAACGGCGCATCAAGTTAGGGTTGCCTTACCTAACGACAGGGGTTGTCATGATCGAGGATCATCTGCGCGGCACCAATGCCCGCACCACCTTGAGCGCAGCGGCGGGAGAGTCCGTCCTCGACGCTGCGGCACGACTCGCGCTGGGCGGTGGCTCGATGTCGCTTGAATCAGCGCTCGACCATCTGGAGATCGGTCCTGTCGTGCATGCCTGTACCAGCGCCGGGCGAACCGCCGTCATCGCGGCGCCGCGACACTGCGGCTCTCCTGAATTGACGGGGATGCCTAGCGTGGTCCCGGTCGGTGTTCAGATCGAGGCGATGGCGCCGCTGCCGGGGATCGTGATGTCGCAGGGAAGTCTGCGGGGAATGGGCATGCTGCGCCCTTGCCCGCCTGCCGCCATCCAGCCGGGCGTCGCCTCAGCCGAACTGCTGACCTGGGCCCTCCATGAGTGGGAAGGCGCGCGCACTTACGAACTGGTCTGGGACGTCATGGAGTTGATTTGCCTCACCGGATCCCGCCTGCTCGAGGTCGACAAAGTGTTCGCCGCGAAGCTGGATCCGGTCGCCTGCGCCTCCGGGCGGATTGTTGAGGCAATCCGGGCACGCCACGACGACTTCGCCGGCCTGTGCCGGTATGCCCTCGGCCTTGCCGAGCACACCTGCCTACCGCCTATGAAGCCGGGGGATGGGGTGTGTCCGGCGGCCGTAGACCGGGCGGGAATGACGCTGTTGTGGACTCCCCCCGGCCACAGTTACGCAGTCTGGGTCGGCTTCGATGAACTGGCCCGCACTCCACGCGAGGCGATTTCTGCGGTCGACCGCCTCGTCGATCGCGCTCAATGGCTCAACGAGGCGTCATGAAAAGCCAGCCAGAACTGACGGCGCTGCAATCCGGCGCGTCAGGGACCTATCCAACGGCCGCCGCGACGTCCCCCGTCACGGGTTTGCCATCGGCGAGAGGAACAACAAACGTGCCCCTTTCAATCCAGAGGGAAGCAACCTCGAGTGATCGCAAGAAGGTAGGAGTCCGGGACTTCAAGGCGCACTTGTCAGCTTATGTCGAACGTGCCGCCAACGGGGAGCCCATTGTCATCACCGACCGTGGTCGACCGGTAGCGATGCTCACCCCGCTGGCCGGTGATCCGCTGGTCGGCCGCCTCATCGACGACGGTTTGGCCATCTCAGTGAACGGACAGGTCTTCTGATGATTTGTTACCTCGACGCCGCCGCCCTGCGCCGCTGGCAAGAAGGCTGCCCGGTGCTGGCCGAGCTGACAAGCCACGCGACGCGACTGCTCAGCTCGCAACATCTGCTCATCGACCACGCAAAACTCACCGGCGAGCGCCCACCCATGGTCCTGCTCGAAGTGACCCCGGCGATCATCGAGCAAGCGGCGTACCTACGCCGAGAATGCCCGCGGCTGGACTCCTCCGCGGCGATCCACCTGGCAACCGCGTTGGTCCTGGCCAGCCCAGAACTCGTGGCGGCCTTCGCAGATCCGGTGGCAGCCCGGTGGGCTCGCAAGTGCGGACTGGTCACGGCAGCGCTGCATCCTTCTGCGGTCGCGGGTCGAGCCAGGCACACCCCGGTCGCCGCCGGGATGTCAGCTCACGCGATGGCCAACTAGCGCACCAGGGGTAACTCACCGACCCAGGGCAGCGGACGGGAGCCCAGGCAAGCGCCGACGCCGAGGAACGGCGTCGGCGTCCTTGGGTCCCCGTCCGCGCCCGGTTCGCCCGGCGACCTGTAAGGAAGGCCCCTGGGTCACGGCTGTAGCAGTGGCCTAGTTACCGGCGCCAACGCCGGCCGAAGGCGAACCCCAAACGCCCCGCCCCGCCACACCACACGGGTGTTGCGGGGCGTTTGCGATCGCCGCCGCACCCGGATGAGCGAACGGTCGACCGATGCCGGCGCCGAACTCCAGCAGTGCAGTGCATCAGGCACCCAGCAGCAGCACCCAGACCAGAAGGAACGCGATCCCCACCGCCGCGATGAACGGGGTGCGGCCGCTGGCGCGCACCGTAGTAACGGCCAGCACCGCAGAAAGGCCCAGCACAATCAGCGCAAGGTCGCTGCGCAGTCTCGCGCCCAGGACCGTGCACACCACCCCGCCGAGCAGCGCCAGCGACGCCAAAAGGCGCAGCCCGCGCTCCCCGAGAGCGTGCGGTAGCCCCCTAACCCCGGTGGCGGCGTCGTCGTCGAGGTCGGGAAGAACGTTGAGCGCGTGAGCGCCCACCCCCAGCAGGGCGCCGGTCAGCACCATCCATTCCGGGGGGCACAACGGGGGGTTCCTGGTTAGGGTGATCACTGCCGGCAGTGCCCCGAACGCGACTGCGTACGGGACAAAGGACGCGAGGGTGCGCTTGAGCCACAGGTTGTACGCCCAGCCCGATCCCACGACGAGGACGATATGGACGAGCGCCGACCTGTAACCGAGCGGCACCGAGCACAACAGCAGGCCGAGCGCCGCGACGCCGATGGCCGAGCGGACCACCTGGGGCTGGAGTCGACCGTCGGTCAACGGCTTGTCGCGCCGACCGGCAGCGCGGTCCCGGGGCAGGTCGAGAAGGTCGTTGCCCCAGCCGATCGTCAACTGCCCGAAGAAGACTGCGGCTGCCACGAGCAGGAGTCGGACGGGCTTCAGGTCGCTACCGGCGCCCAGCGCAGCGGCGAGCAACGTCACCGCGACCGTCGGCCCGAGATGGCACGAACCAGCCAGATGTCGGAGCACGTCGCGAGCCTACGTCCCCGCGCAAGCACGGTCCTGGCAGTGCGCGGCGCTTTGCCCGCCCACAGCTATCCGCAGGAGGAGATCACGGACGCGGTCGCTGAGGTGATCGGCGTCAGCGGCGCCGACCGGCGGTTGTTGAGTCGCCTGCACGCCAATGCCGGAGTCTCCCGACGTCACCTGGTGCTGCCCCTGGAGCGCTACCGGGAGCTGGGGTCGTTCACCGAGACCAATGACGCCTTCATCGAAGCTGCCGTAGAACTGGGTACGCAGGCACTGCTGGAGGCTTTGCAAGCTGCGGGGCTGGGCCCGGCCGACGTCGACCTCATCGCCTCCGCGACGGTGACCGGGTTGGCTGTTCCCTCCCTGGACGCACGGATCGCGGCGCAGGCCGGGCTGCGGCTGGACGTCAAACGGATGCCCCTGGTCGGGCTGGGTTGCGTGGCAGGCGCCGCTGGAATCGCTCGGCTGCACGACCACCTCCTGGGTCACCCCGAGGACGTTGCCGTGTTGGTGGCCGCTGAAATGTGCAGTCTGACCGTGCAACGCGATGACCGCTCGACCGCCAACCTCATCGCCAGCGGCCTGTTCGGTGACGGCGCCGCGGCGGTCGTCTTGGCCGGCTCCGACCATGGTGGCGGCTCCGCGGCCTACCGAGACGACTCGAACAGCCCCACGCTGCGGGTGCTGGCCACCCGCAGCCGGTTGTACCCCGGTACCGAGCGGGCCATGGGTTGGGATGTGGGCTCCAGTGGGCTGCGCATCGTCCTGGGGGTTGAGGTGCCCGCTCTGGTCGAAGCGCAGGTGCGCGGTGACGTCGACTCCTTCCTGGCCGAGCACGGCCTGAGCCGAGATGACATCTCGTTCTGGGTCGCCCACCCGGGAGGGCCGAAGGTTCTGGAGGCGTTGGCGACCGCCCTTCAGGTAGAGCGCGAAGCCCTCGCCCTCACCTGGGATTCCCTGGCCGCCATCGGCAACCTGTCCTCCGCTTCGGTGCTGCATGTCCTGGCTGACACGTTGCGAACCCGACCGCCGCAACCGGAATCGTTGGGGATGATGCTCGCGATGGGGCCGGGTTTCTGCCTTGAGATGGTGTTGTTGCAGGCATGAACAGCGCCGCGTGGTTCACCGTGCTCATCGTGCTCGTCGGCCTGGAACGGGTTGCCGAACTGATCCTCTCGCGCCGCAACGCTGCCTGGGCGCTGGCCCGTGGCGGTCAGGAGTACGGCCGCCAGCACTACCCGGCGATGGTTGCGCTGCACAGTGGTTTCCTGCTGGCTGCCCTGATCGAGGTGTGGTTCTTGGGGCGCGCCTTCCCCTGGTGGGGTTGGTGCATGCTGGTTTTGGTCGTGGCCGCGCAAGCCCTGCGCTGGTGGTGCATCGCCACCCTGGGCAGGCGGTGGAACACCCGGGTCATCGTCGTGCCGGGTCTTCCGTTGATCGAACGCGGACCCTACGGCGTGCTGCGGCACCCGAACTATGTTGCCGTCGTGCTGGAGGGTTTTGCCTTGCCGCTGGTACACGGCGCCTGGATCACCGCCCTGGTGTTCTCGACGTGCAACGCGGCACTCCTACGCAGGCGGATTCAGGTGGAGAACGCCGCGCTGGCACAGGCCCCCGCCGCTCGCGTCGACACCTCGGCACTGGAGGTCGACCAGAGCGAAGACCAGGAGTGAACGGGGTGCGCGCGCCATGGGATGTCGTCGTGATCGGTGGCGGTCCGGTCGGGCTTGTCGCTGCGCTGCAGTCCCGTAGCTACGGGTTGAGCGTTGCGGTCATCGAACCGCGCCTGCCACCTATCGACAAGGCCTGCGGTGAAGGGATCATGCCGGCGGGGTTGGCGACCTTGGCCCGGCTGGGAGTGTTTCCGTCCGGATCCCCGATCCGAGGGATCCGCTACCTGCGCGGGCAGCACTGCGCGCAAGCGGCGCTGTCTCCGCCCGGCCTCGGGGTTCGGCGCACCACCTTGCACGCGGCGCTGGTCGACGCGGCCCGCGACGCCGGCGTCGAATGGTTCGGATGGGCCGCCGGGGCGCTGCGCCAGGACGAGTCCGAAGTGTTGGTGCCACCCCGAGCAGAAGAAGACGCCGAGCCGGTGCGGGCCCGATACGCGTTGATCGCCGATGGCCTGCATTCGCCGCAGCGTCGCTGGCTCGGGTTGGAGATGCCGCGACGGGGATGCCGGCGCGGCCTGCGCCAGCATTACCGCACCGAACCGTGGACCGACCATGTGGAGGTGCATTGGGGCGAACACGCAGAGGCCTACGTGACGCCCCTGCCGGGCCAGATCGGCCTCGCCCTCCTCACGGCACGCCGCGGCTCGTTCGAGGAACACCTGCAGCAATTTCCCGCTCTGGCCGAGCGGTTACGCCAGCTGCAGCCGGTGGGGCAGGTGCGCGGCGCGGGACCGTTCGGGGTGCGCGCCCGTCGTCGCGTGGCGGGCCGGGCGCTGCTCATCGGGGACGCGGCCGGTTACGTCGATGCCATCACCGGTGAGGGGCTGAGCCTCGGTTTCGCGCAAGCAGCCGCTGCCGTACAGGCCATCCATCATGATCAGCCGCAGCGTTACGAAGCGCACTGGCGGGCCATCACGCTGCGCAGCAGCCTCCCGACCGCGGCCTTGGTGCAGGCGACCAGGTTGGCTCCGGTACGTCGGCTTCTCGTGCCGGCGGCCGCCACCGCGCCGGGCCTTTTCGCCGCCTGCGTAGCCGGGGTGGCCACGGCCGGTACCCCCGGTTCGTCGATTACCGCCGCGTCGGGTGCAGGTTAGGGTCCACCCATGCCGAGCCTGCTGTGGTTGCGACGCGACCTGCGACTCAACGACCTGCCGTCGTTAGTCCGCGCCCACGAGGAGGGCCCGGTGCTGCCGGTGTTCTGCCTCGATCCCGCTCTGTTGGCCAACGCTGGCGCGGTCCGCACGATCATCCTGCTGCGGTCCCTGAGCGCCCTGAACGAGTCCTGCGACGGTGCACTGGTGCTGCGCACCGGGGACCCCGAACAGATCATCCCCGAACTGGTGGCGCAGGTGGGCGCCAGTTCGGTGCACATCAGCGCTGAGTCAGAACCCTACGGCCGGGCCCGGGACGAGCGGGTTCGGGAGGCGCTGGACGTGCCTTTGGTCGCCACGGGCACCCCCTATGCGGTCGGCCCCGGGAGCGTGCTCACTGGGCAAGGTCAGCCGTACAAGGTCTTCACCCCCTTCGCTCGGGCGTGGCGAGAACACGGCTGGCCTGGCCCCGCGCTGCGGCCGGCCGGGCTGCGCTGGGTCACCGGCGTGGAATCCGAATCTCTCCCGGATGAACCGGCCTGCGAGGTGCAGCTTCCGGCCGCGGGGGAGCCGGCGGCGTTGGCCCGCTGGGCGCAATTCCTGGAGGAGGACCTGCCCCGCTACGCGGATGAGCGAGACCGTCCAGACCTGGACACCACTTCGCAGCTATCGATGCACTTGAAGTTCGGCACGATCCACCCGCGCACCCTGTTGGCAGACATGGCAGCCTCGCCGCAGGCTGCCGGTCGCGGCGCCCAGGTCTTCAGCAACGAGCTCGCCTGGCGGGAGTTCCATGCTGACGTGCTCTGGCACCGACCCGATTCGTTGTGGTCGGACCTGCGCGCGGTGATGTCAGGGATGGTCTACGACGACCCGGACAGCGACCCGCAAGCCGCCGCCGCGCTGCAAGCGTGGAAGCAGGGTCGCACCGGGTTCCCGATCGTCGATGCCGGTATGCGTCAGCTTCGCGCTGAGGGCTGGATGCATAACCGGGTGCGGATGGTCGCCGCCAGCTTCCTGGTCAAGGATCTGCACGTACGTTGGCAGTACGGCGCCGCCCATTTCATGGAGTACCTGCGCGATGGCGACCCCGCCTCGAATAACCACAACTGGCAATGGGTCGCTGGCACCGGCACGGACGCCGCCCCCTACTTCCGGATCTTCAACCCCACCACTCAGGGCAAGAAGTTCGACCCGCACGGGGAGTACGTGCGCCGCTACGTGCCCGAACTGCGGCATCTGGCCGGGGCGGCCTGCCATGAGCCCGGCGCGTCAACTCCCAACCTCACCTGCGACTACCCCGCTCCGATCGTCGATCACGCGCAGGCGCGTCGGGACGCCTTGGCCCGCCACCGCGAGGCAGTTCAAGATTGAGAAGTACGTCGTCAGCCTCCGCGTTGCAGGCAACCGGCAGGGCTGGGAAAGTGAAGCCATGTATGCAGTTGGATGCGCCCTACCCGACCCGGCGCCTGCTCTCCCCGCGGGCGGTATTCGGTGATCAACCCGGTCGGTGAACTCGTGGCATTCGGGCGCGCCTCTCTACTCGAGCCCGTTCCTCGAGACCATCAACAGACCCCGCAGGAATTCCTGCGGCGCCGAATCGTCGCTACCGTGACGTTGCTCGTCGGCTCCGTGCTGCTTTGGTACAGCCTGAGCATCCCCGCCGGCGACAACCGCTTCTACTGGGCCACGCTCGCCCTGGCGGCCGTCTGGGCCGTCGGGTCTTTCCTTTCCGGGCCGCTGCATATCGGACGAGCCTGGACGCGCGAAAAAGAGATCGGTCTGCCGGTCATCCAGTCCCTCGCGCTTGCCGCGGTGATCATCGCGGTCTTTCTGGCCGGTTCCATCCTCGTCGCCCAGATCCCGGTCCTGCGGGGGCCGGTGGACGAGCTCCTGGACTACGCCCGGGTCGGCTCGCTGTCACTGGTGTGGGCCATCACCATGGTCAACGGCATTGGCGAGGAACTGTTCTTCCGCGGTGCGCTCTTCGCGGCCATCGGACGGCGCTTGCCGGTGGTTATCTCCACCGTTGTCTACACCCTGACCACAGTAGGCACCGGGATCCCCCTGCTGGTGCTGGCGGCCGCGATGCTCGGGCTGCTGTGCGGTCTGCAACGCCGGGTCACCGGCGGCGTCTTGGGCCCGATCCTCGTGCATTGCCTGTGGTCCTCCTCCATGCTCTTTCTGCTGCCCGCCATTCTCGATCGCCTCGGCTGAAGCCGTTTCCTATCAATTGCGGGACCTCTGGGGTGCTGCGAAAGTGTGAGGGTGAGCGAAAATGCGACCCAGACCCCTCAGCGGATCACTTCGACAAAGCGCGGCTTGGCTCTGGTCACCGGAGTGACCGGCTACATCGGCGGGGAACTCGTCGAGCCCCTGCTCGAAGCCGGATGGCAGGTGCGGGTGTTGACCCGCTCCGCCGACAAGCTGGCTGACATTCCATGGCGCACGCGGGTGGAAGTCTGCGAAGGCGACGCCACGAGCAGCGAAGACCTCGACAAGGCGCTCGCCGGTGTGGATGTGGCCTACTACCTGCTGCATTCCATGGACAACGAGGGCGACTTCGTTCGTCGCGACAAGGAACTCGCCCAGGGCTTCGCGCAAGCAGCCACGCGCGCCAAGGTGGGGCGGATCGCCTACCTGGGTGGGTTGCACCCCGACGGCGAAGAACTCTCCCCGCACCTGGCCTCGCGGGTCGAGGTCGGCCAGGTCTTCCTGGACTCTGAGGTGCCGGCGGCTTGCCTGCAGGCGGCCATCGTCATCGGAGACGAGTCGGCGTCCTTCCAGATGCTGCGCCACCTGACCGAGCGTCTCCCGGCGATGTTGGGGCCGAAATGGCTGCGCAACCGCATCCAACCCATCGCCATCGCCGACGTCGTGCACTACCTGGTGGGCGTGGCCGATCTGCCGGCCGAGGTCAACCGCACCTTCGACATCGGTGGCCCCGAGGTGCTGCGCTATACCGAGATGATCGACCGCTACGCCAAGGTCGCCGGTCTGCCCAAGCGCCCGATCGTCACGGTGCCGGTGCTGACTCCGCGTCTGGCCAGCAGTTGGGTGGGTCTGGTCACCCCGATCTCGGCCGGGTTGGCGCGCCCCTTGGTCAGCAGCCTCGTGCATGAGGTGGTCTGCAAGGAGAACGACATCGCTCAGTACGTGCCTGAACCGGAGGGCGGACTCACCGGCTTCGACGATGCCGTCCGCACGGCGTTGAGCACCGTCAAGCCCTCCCGGGGTCGACGCAATCTGCTCATCGCCACGACCGCCACCGGCGCTGCCGCGGTGATCGGCTCCATCGCCTCAGATCCGAAGAGTTCCTGGTACCGCTCGCTGGACACCCCTTCCTGGCGGCCCCCAGCTGCAGCCTTCCCGATCGTGTGGACGGCGCTTTTCGCCACCATCGCCGGGACCTCAGGTTCTGCCGTCACGGCGCTCCAAGACGACGACCGGTCGGCGGAGGCCACCGCGTACTGGAGTGCGTTGGCGACGAACCTCGGCCTCAACGCTGCCTGGAGCGTCTTCTTCTTCCGGGCCCGTGCCCCGTGGGTGGCGGCTGCCGGGGCGGCGGCGCTCACCGCAAGCTCGGCCGACCTGGCCCGGCGCGCCGGCAAGGCTTCGAGCACGCATCGCAATCTGCTGCTGCCGTACGCGCTGTGGTGCGGCTTCGCCACGGCGCTGTCCACCGAGATCGCTCGGCGAAACCCCGAGGTCGGTTGAAAACCGACGGGCACGAGTAAGGGCTGAACCCAGTGAGTCGCCC